>NZ_CAXIQN010000013.1:0-369436 GCF_964031615.1 Duganella fentianensis | reverse complement strand
AAGCACAATTTAGTACCCCAATAAATCCGAAGAAATCATCCGAAGAGCGGGTCAGAATTCGGTGCAAATTACGGGTCAGAATCAAATGCAAACTAACAGCCGCTACCTGTCATGTGGGATTTTCAGCTGGGGGTCGGAGTATTCCTTCAGTAAAGCGCTGAATTCTTTGGTGCCAGATGAACCAAGCCAAGACCACATTTTTTCAACTTGACTTTTATGCATCAGATAGTAGCTCTCGCTTGCAGCGAGCCAAATATGGTCAGTTAGAATGGGTTGAACTAGTCTAACGATTGCTCCCTTGTACTTTTGAGCTATATATGAATCCATGTCGTTTGGTGATGTTACTGAAACTGCAAATCCATCAATTCTTTTTAATCTTAGTTTTTCAAGGTTGCGAGCAATATCTACAGCGCCGCTGTCAACCTTTAGGCCCAGAGACTGTAAGCGAAGTTTGTAGCTTGAGCCTAATGTGATGCCAAGCGACCTATTTTGGAAGTAATCGGTTGGATCAGTAGTCTGCGGTATTTGATCGGTACTTCGAACGAATACCACAATGTTCAAAGGAAGCGCTCGCGCAATGTCCAACTGCTGACCTTTGTCTCGCGGGAACACAATGCCAACCGTATCCTTCGCGCTAGAATCCATCGGGGCAAAATCCAGTTCGCCGGACGCAAGCGCTTGCTTTATCCGCATGACTGGGAGGCGAACTAGATTGGTGTCGCATCCAGCACTAGCTGCGAAGCGTTTAACAAGTTCAACTGACGCGCCGGGTTTGACCGGAATTTCTTGTCCAGTTCCTAGCCAGTAGGGCGGCCTTTCCTTATCGAGGTAGCCAATGCGTATTGGCTCACATGCTGAAGCAGTCAGACTCCAAGGACAGGTAATGCCCAGAGCTATCATGATGACTCCGAATTTCATAGCACTGCGTAGACCAGAAAATATTGTGGTTATATTATGCCAGTACCTCTCCGAGCGTGTTGCACAGTTATTGTCTATCACCCCATAGTCAGGGGAAGTTTGCCACCCAATTCAGAGAATGCACACTAATGCGATGATGAAAATGCAAGCTTTCATTCTCTCCATGTTAGGATTGGATTGATTGGAGAAAAGAATGGGTCAATTCAATACAAGCTACTATCGAGGGTTCGAGATTTTTACCGCTGTTAACCCTGTTCTTCCGCCGAATACTGGCTTTATCGGGGTCGTGCGCGTTAAGCTAAACGGGGTATTTGTTGGTGAAGATACGACAGAACTTATGTCACATTTTGTATTTGCTGAGGGAGGAGCAAGGGGGTTAGGCCATAAGATAGCCGACTATTTGCTAAACGACAATCCCAATCAAATAACAGTGGATCAAAATTAAGTTTAGGTCAACCGGTACGGGTCTGTGGTAAGGGAAGTATCTGTATTTGTTGACTTTTTAGCAAATAACGGGCACTTGGCATGCAAAATGCCTCAACTCACCCGCCGGGACGAAATAAAATCTCTCACATTGTCACACCAATCGCTTTCACCGGTGGCGATCAAATGCCCAAAATTACACCGATAACACGAACTACACTCAAGTTCAGAGCCATATCATTCCTCTGAATCCGAACAGCGGCCTTCTTGGTAAAAGCGGCATAACAAAAATAGTCCGCAACGCCAGTTTAGACCGCTCGGTAACTGATCCAGTACTCGTACACATATCATTCACAAGCTAGAGCAATAAGTCCAACGCCAATAAAGGTGTTGGACCCAGCAAATCAAGACCGACAAGGCCCCCGCTGACAGCGATGTCAGCGGGGGCTTTTCATTTACACCTACCTATGAGCGAGGATCAGCATGTCCCAATCAAATAAATCCATCCCAGTCACGACCGATATCGTCACAACTACTACCGCGCCCGTCGAGCAAGGCGACCACACGCCCGCCCCTGAGCCCCTAACCCTCTGGCTTCTCAGAAGCGGTACCGCGAAGAAGGTCAGCAAGTATGGCGACGGCAGCATCTCCTATCAGGTGCTCGCCGACGCCGATCGCACCACCATCTACATCACCATCACCGGCAACAACGGCGGCGGCTACTTCAGCCGCGAGCGCGTGCCATTCGACGCGATCGAAGCCTGTGTAAAGAAGTGCGAGCCAGAAAGACCATTTCCGTCGAAGACGCTCCAGTCCGCTTTCGTCGGGCGCAGCGCCAACAATGCCGGCTTCATGGTGGCGGTACTGCGAGCAGAAGACTTGCTATGCCCAGCACCTGGCCGTGAAACACAGCACGCCGTTACCAGCGACTGGACCGCGTGGAAAAAATCAGCGCTCGCCGAACCCGGCACGCTAATACAGATCGATGCCCGCGAAGCCGGCGCGACGCCCGTCGATACCGTTGCTGTGGAATCGGAGCACAAGACAACCCAGAAGCCCCCCGGCAAGAAAAAGACCTGACAACCATTCATAAGCGCCACAAGGAAGACGATCAATGAAATCCTATCAAGAGAACTTCACGATCATCGTGAACTGGAAATCAAAGGGGTTTGGCTGCATCAAGGCCTGCGGCTACTGCAATTGGCGTGACTCGTTGCTGTTGCCACATGGTGGACAAAGTGCAGAAGCCATTTCGACGTTTATCAAGAAATGTACTAAATCGTTTATCACGATTAGTGGCGGCGCCGATCCACTGTACAGATTTGAGGAATACGCGGATCAACTGCTGGCCATGATCCGCGTCATCCAAACGAACGGGTTCAAGGTTCGGATCATCACACGTGAGGTCAAGCACGTCGCAAAGCTCAAGGGCATCGTCGATTACGTATCCATCTCACTCGACGCAGGTGTCCTGGACGAAATCGAGCACCACCGGCACGAATGGGACGACATGGACATCGAGTATTCACTGGTGTTGCCCGCCCTGCCGACCGACGACATCATCACCCTCAAGGGCCAGTACGCCGTCCTGCGCAGAAAACTTGGCAAGCGCTTGGTCTTGCGCGAAAACCTGAACTCGATTTTCCCGCTCGATATGGCGCGGCTGTCGTTCGGACACTCAGGCATCGTGTTCGTTCCCAAGTCGCTCTGCCTGAGTGGCCGCTATCTCTCGACTATCGACAGCACGGGCCACGAAATTGTGCAGGACAACGAAGGGCTGGCCGCATACCTGATGTCCCAGCCCGACGTCATGCTGTTCGGCGGCATGGTCAAACATCTGCTGAACCCTCGCGTACACATCGAGTATGACGACATCGACGTGATCGCGTTGTCGTTCGATGTGATCGAGGTGCTTGCAGCGAAGTTTGCCTATGAGTTCAAAGCGGTATCAAGCTCCGACACTTACCCACGCTACTTCATCGGTAAGTCACCGCGCGCCGGAAAACCCCTCCAGGTCATCTTGATGCACTCGATGGCGGACGCGCGCCGATTCATTTTCAGCGGCCAGTATGACGTGGACCGCGTTGGTTACAGCAACCACCAGTTCTGTTTCGATCCCGATGCCGGCGAGGCCGTCATCAGGCGAGCGATCGAAACAAAGCAGGTGCATACGGTGCAAGGGGCAAGAAGCACTGACCTCTTCCACGCCAACCGTCCCATGATCGAACAGCGCCACAAACTCAAACTCGTACGCAAGGGCTTCGCCATAGCCGACTAGCGTGCCTCACACCAAGAAATAAGGAGAAAACAATGCAAGCACAAGCGACCATCTACGTCACACCCGAGGCGATGGCGACGGCCGTCGCCATCAAAGACATCGATTACTACACGCGCATGTCGATGTCCGACGACGAAGCCGACCTACTCCATTCGCCCGGCTATTATCTTAAGAATGCCAACAAACTCAAGTTGGCGATCCTGCCGGCTAACGCCCACGTGGCGATCACACTTAGCCCAACATCAGAGTTGCCGTGCGCGCGAGCGGTGAGTATGCCGTCCAATCTGCGCGGCTGCATTTTCGAGAATGCACCCGATCTGCCGCCTCAATACGCTGACATCGTGGCCTACTGGTCAGGCGAGCCAATCAACCTCAGCGACAGCCGCGCCGTACATTTCCAATCCCCATTGAACGAGTATCTTGTCGAATTGCGCCCTGCACCGTGCGACGCGGACGACGCCGGGGAATTCGTGGCTGTCGACAGATTGATTTCAGAGGGTGTAGTCGTCAGCGTAACAGGTATCGCGGCATTAATTGACGGTCTGCTTGTGGACGACTTCGTCGAGATCGTCATACCGGTCGATTCATCCATCGTCGGCATCGAGCCGGACGACTTCCATTCGGCTAAAGCCTACAGGCTGAATGACGAGCACGTCGAGCGGATCTTCGTCAGCGTGGCCGACATCCAGCGCTCGCCCAATCCAAATCACATCCTAATCGACGCCATTAGACACGAACTGTTGGACTATGGATACTGGTACTGACTAGCGACGACCATTGCGGACCAACTCACGACACCCCCGCAATTTCCTTCCTCAACGCCAGTAACTTATCAGGCCCTTCCAGCAGCGTAATGCGCGGCGCCCGCCCCCGCTTACGATCAGCTCTTACCAAGCCAGCAGCAATCAGCCTTGCTAGCGCATCACTCGACGAATCGGTCGATACACCGTACTTCTCCAGCGTCTTCGGCCCTGGCGAGACCGTCGAAGAGTTTGCAATGGTTGCCAACATAAATACAGCCATTGCGTAGTGCAGCGTGCGACCAGGCAACACTGCTGCCTTTGCGAGCCAGTCGGTACGCACCACCTGGTAAGGCGAAAGCCGCAAGCGCGCTTGACGACCGAGGTTGCTATTTAGGTTCGTAGATTTGGACATGGACATCTCCAGTAGGGTGACATCGACCTGTTTCGCAGTTGCGGGAAACCCCCGCAACTACTTACGACAGAAACCCGTAACCCACCAGAGCCGGTCTGTCGATGAACTATGGCGCCGGTCCACGCGCCAATCATTGCGATCACTCCAATATCATCATTTTGGTCGCCGACCAATGCGATGCAAGTCGGGCTTCCGAGCCTGATGAGCCCTGCACAACTATTAACGAAAGGTCATAAATGCTTTCCGCTCTGCTCAACGCCGCCAAATTCGCTCTACCTGCCGCCGGACCAGTCGCCATTATCCTGCCGACAGTGCTGTATGTCGTCGCGTGCAGGAAGTTCGATGTCGATCTGAGCTTCTCATTTCGATAGTAAGCCCGATCCGCGCGGTCGTTGACGACCGCGCTCATTTTCACATTCAACCCGCGACGCCCTTGGTTTAAAAGCCAACGGCGTCGCTTCTTTTTTCTAGGGACCCTACTATGAATAATTCAACATCAGTGCGCCGCTTCCCATTGGGCAGCGTCGTGTCCACACCCGGGGCGCTAAATCTCTTGGCGACGCACGAGACTTCCGCCTTTGCGCTATTGGCTTTGCACCAAAGCGGTCATTGGGGCGATGTTCCGCCAGAGGACGCACGCGCCAACGATTATGCGTTGACCGTCGGTGCGCGCGTGCTGTCGTCCTATGCCGTCGGCGACAAGCGGCTGTGGATAATAACCGAAGCCGACCGCTCGTCAACGACATTACTGCTGCCCGAAGAATACTGATTTTACAGGGTAGAAGTTACTCATCAGCGATCAGGAAGCGCTCGATTTCGAGTCCTGCGAAGCGCTCCTTCAGAACATTCAGGAACGCCATCACTTCAGGTACAGCCGGTACGACATGCTCGTCCGGCTGCTCACCTGTACCATTCTTGACGGCCGACAAGGAGGTTTTGTAACCGAGCTCGGTAAGCCAATCAGACAGCGCGCGCTGGCTCATGTCAGCACCTTTCAGGCCCCACATGCGCTTCTGATACGCAGCAAGAAACACGCGCTTAGCCACTCCGACATAACCGTCCTTAGTCAGGTTCTTGCGACCGGTCGCATTGCGTGTACCAGAAGACGCTCCACTTTCGCCAGCATCGTCAGCAGGCCTGCGCTTCCGCCCTGCCACATTGAAAGCGCGGAATGCTTCCCAGCTCCGAAAATCCTCGACCGTCCTGAGGCAATTTGTCTTACGCCAGTTATCGAATATCAAACGATCGAGCACCGCATCTTGAGCAACTGGATAGGGTTCTGTGTCGAACGCCAGGTGGCTTACACCAGCACCGGCGATCTCGACCATGCGTGCACTATCAGAAATGGGCCGACGTTTGAAATCGTACTCCAGGTTCAATGTCGTTTCTCGACGCTCCATTTGAAGGTCATAACCGAGCGTGAGCTGATCGCGCATCGAAATAAAAGACTCATACGATTGCTTCTGGCCCGGAACACGATTGAGTGTCAGGTCCAGCATGTACGCATTTTCATCTTTAACGTCGGGGCCAGGCTTAACGCCACCCTTTGCGGTCACTGTCGGGTGTTCACCATCGACCATGGTCGTGAACTGCAAGCGCGTCCGGCCGGCAAACAATTGCATCACCTGGTGCTTGTTTTCTAGCATATGAGAACCGGGAGAAACGAGATCGACCAGTCCCTGGAAGCGCTGGCACATCGTTCCACTTAGGTCCAACTGGTCGATGGGACAATCGACCAAGAAGCCGTCAGTAGTAGCTGAGACGGCAGTAACATCATTTGGCAGCTTCCACAGGATTTCGCCGATTACGGCACGGATCAAACCACACACCAGACCAGCCACAGCGGCCTCAGATACACGGGATGGACCGACTACGACGCTGTCCATTTCTTTAGGTCCAAATGTGCGCTTCTGCTTGAATCCTTGACCGGTCTTCCCGTACAGACTGTTGCCGAGCAACTTGACGAATTCGAAAGGCAGCGTCTTCCGCTTGTACGGCCGACGCTGCTCGCGGATGAAGGCTGCAAAGCTTTCGAACAGACGGTAGCCCTCATCCTCATTTTTACTTGAGGATGCATTGCTGCAACTCTTAAATAAAGGATCGTCACACTCACCGGCATCGTCGCCTGGCGACTGATCCATGACGACACTAACTCTATTTTTTTTCTTGGTACGTCTTGTAGCGGCCTTAGCACTGCGAGAAAACACCTCTTCACGCGCCATCCAGGGGATGACTATTCCGAAGTTAATTTTGATCTCAGCACCCATGTTGCGCGCTAGTTCGATTTCTGGTGCCGTACACCGCGATTCACCACTCAATGGAAACAACAGGCCACGTTCTTCGCTTGACACCGGAAGGCATGGAAAGCGCGTGCCGCTCGGAAACTTGAAAGAAACCGACGCAAACCCAGCGACGTGGCCGGTGAATTTGTCGACGTCGTTCGTCATGAAGGCTTTATCGTAATCCAGTACAAAGAGATACGCCAACGCTGTCAGGTATGCGCCAGCCAAATCGGGATCAAAGAAGCGCTTGATGTCCGTCGGGCCAAACACATAGCATTCATTTCGTCCACCGACATAGACGTCGGCCAAGAAGGGCTCTAGCCATGCGCGGACACTTTTGGGCACGCGTTTTTTATGTACGCGCGCCCTGTTGCTATTATTGTCCCAGCGGGTGACCTGCTTCTCTTCGTAATTCAAAGCCACATTGAGCGCCACATCGTCGCTACGGATACACGCTTCAGCAACCCGAACCGCCAAGCCGCTGGCGGTGGCCGAAAACTTGCCCATGTCCAGGCCGAGATGGCGCGTTGAGAACCACACCACCCAGAGCACGTAGGTTACGGCGATCTCTGCATCGCGCAGGCCATAGGCCTCAAACTTCTTTTTTTCCTTGCGCTGGAAAGCTGCCATATCGCTCTTGTCGAACCGTGCCGGCAAGTCTATCTTCGGCAGGTCGAGCACCTGACCAAGATAGGCAAGTGACTTACCAGGTGGCGCCAAGCGGCTGGCATCGACCAGGCGGACTTTCAGCAGTTTAGGCTCGAAATGCGAATCGACCACATACTGGTAACGGCTTTTGAGTTGTTGCTGCCGCTTCTCAGTCATAGGTAATTCAATTTTAACGGCTTCGCCTACAGTAACGAGGGTGCCACCGACGCCACTGAGCTCATGCCGAATTTTTTTGAAGTCGGAGAAGACAGTGATGTCGGCACGAGTGAAGAAACCACACAGTACAACTTCTATAGGCCAGTCGTAGATAATTCCATCGTCCGTGGCTTCTTCAAGCAGGTCGTTGATTGCTTGCGAGAGGCTCGGCCGCTCTGTCTCAGCATCATTGCCCTCGCGATGAATAACCTTGCCCAGTTTCTCACCTGTAGGGCTGAAAAGGCAAAACTGAACGCTCAGAATGCGGTTCCGCCCTTTCCGAGAAAACTGCCACTCGGCATCGAAACCAACGAATACGCGTGGCCCTAAGCCCAGCGTTGGACGTGAACTCTTCTTGACATTAATCGTGGCAACTTGGGGCCGCAATGTATTACCGACACGCAGCGCCATAGAGAAACGTTCACGTTCATAATCTTTTATGGCCTCGTTGGGCTTGTGTGCTTCGTGAGCCGGTGGGTGTTCCAACGAATGATGCATCATGTCAGAAAAATTCGCATCGCAGAATGACATCAACTCGGCATCTCGCTGCGTGTCATCGATAGGGCCAACTTGTGGCGGTGAAGCAGCCAAGCCGCACAACGGCGCGGCGGTTTCATTTTTCATGCTATATATCCCCCATGTAGAAATTGAAACCAGTACCACCGAAAAAAAAGCCGCCACTCGGCGGCTTTGTGAAACTGGGAAAGGTGGGCAAGAAGGCCCATGAATGTCGGCAGCATGCTTTACCATCCAAGCTGTAAAAGCATGCTGCCGATCATTGGAGAGGCACCTATGGTGCCTCGGTTCCTAGGAAATCCCAGTTGGGCTGGGTAGCGTTGCGCGGCGCATTAATCAGTTCATTAAAAATATCCAACACCATCTCGAACTTGGCGCCACGGTTCTCATCATGAGGTCCAGGAATTGCAATCCAACCGATCATACGGCCGCGATCATTCATGATGCCAACGCCCTCCGCAAGGGGAACAGCCTGGGCAATTAATGTGATGAGGAGCGAACCGCCGCTTGGGAGTCTTACTGCGCGAATGCTTTTAGTAGCCATAGTGAACTTTCATATAAAAAAACTGGTGATTACCACTGGCAAGGATCAATGCCTTACCAGCAACTCGGTTAATGCCACGTTAAAAACGCGGTGGAGCTCTGGCTAAATTCATAAGCTTCAGCCTTCACGATGTTGGGTCAGATCTCGGCGAACCAGAAATCATGGGGGCGAGTTGCTGGCCAATACGGTCTGCTGCATCATGCAAACGCAGGTCCGAAGCCACTAAGTAGCGTTCGGTGACTGCAGTACTCGAATGGCCGAGGATCGCGCTTACAGCATGCGTCGGCAGAACTTCAGCGATACGAGTGGCGAAGCTGCGTCGCAGATCGTGAATCCATAGACCTTCGACGCCAGCAGCAGAAAACAGCGCCTTGAATTGACGACCGGGACGTGACATGGGGCCAGCATCGCGACCTGGGAACAAATACGCGTTGCGACGCATACCCTGCAATTGCTGACAGACAGAGCAGGCTTCCACCGATAACGGAATCACACGTGGGCGGCCACCTTTTGTATCTGGCAGACGGATGATGCGATTGTCCATATCAACAAAATCCCAGCGTGCCGAGAGCGCCTCACCCAGACGCATACCGGTCAGAACCAGTAATGTCACCAAGAGTCGGGTTTTGAGCGGCGCGTCACCCAATGCCGCGAAGAAGCGAGCGTGTTCGTCAGCACGCAGAATGCGGGTACGCTGATTACGCTCTGGGATTTTTTGCAAGCCCTTAGCGATATTGGCTTCGATAAGTTCGAGTTGAGTGAACTTACTGAAGATGGCCTTCAGTTCATCGACAATGCGATTGCGAGTGCTCGCCTTCAACTTGCCAATAGCTCGGCGGCACTTTTGCGATGGACGTACGTGGTCAACCAAATCGACCAGCTCAGCGAACGTTATTTTGTCCAGCGGGCGGTCACCCAGAACGACACGGATGTGGGCGTTGAAGCGGCTCAGATGCGTCTTGCGGCTACCTTCACGATGGATGGAGGGCAGATAAATCGTGTCGAAGGCGTGTCCTAATGTCAGGGTCAGACACTCCACGCGCAAGCCTTTTGCCAGTCGCTTTTCGCACTGGTAGACTTTGTTGATGGCCTCGGTCAGCTTCACGATTAGTCCGCCGTACCGAGGGTGTGGCAAGTCTTGCGGCCCGAGATGGGATCGCGGAAGCGATAGATGTAGGTGCGGCGACCGGATGGGTAGATCGCCAGGCGCAGGCCAGGAACGCCCGGTACGGCGCGCTCGATTTGGCGACGGCTGGCGCCTTCGCCGGGCAGGGTCTGGACAGCTTTGGGGACGTCGATGTGTGACATTTTTCGGCTCTGTTGTTTGATAACAGAACCGATTTTGGGCCTATGTTTTTACCCCCCGGACAGGTTTCCTCCCCCTCGCAACACATGCAGACGTTGAAAGGCGCTGCCCCGGAGCGAAAACGTAACCAACAGGGCGGACAGATTTTTGATGGTCAACATTCAGCCAAGAAAAACACGATTGGGGCTGTCGTCTTCATAGATGAGCATTTCGCGGTTTGCATTGAAAAACTTAATGAAATCCTGAGTAGCCCATTTCTCTCTCTCAGAGGCAATAAGCGCAACGTCTAGCGACTTCTCCACGTAGCGTCGCAGGTCGCGCTTCCGAGTGGCGCCCGACTTTCCTTGGGTACGTATCCAACGCGTCAGGCCAAACTCATCTGCCGTCGTGGACTTCATTTCTAGCAACAAGTCGAGAACCCGAGGCGTGATCCAACCGAATATCTCGAACGCGAGCAAACATACCGCCAGCGAAAACTGTCGCACAATGTTGGTCGATCCACCTTGGAAAGGATTCGCCCCAAAACCGTCTGACTTCGACTGCCGAATTAATTTTGGCAACAAATCCTCCAGTGACTGCGATGCTCGTAGTATCCCTCCTGTGACTTGTTTAGGGTACACAAGTCCGACAGTAGCGTGATCGAGCAACGAACGGGCGCGTTCAATAAACTCGGTAGCGGCGAGGCAAAAAGCCTCGCGTTCTTCACGCTCACTCTCCGTGTCGAAAATTCTAGGTTTATCGCGGAATGTATGAAAGACACCAGCGATTCGGCCGAGAAACATGAAATGTCGTTCGAGCTCGCTTTCTTCAATCCACGCTATGGCAGGGTGGTCAGGACTAAAATTCGGACTGCTGCGCATCTTTTCAAGCATCTTCTGAAGGCCGCAGTCGAGATCCATATAGACCTTTTCCAGTTCAGGATCGGCGCTCAGAACCCGGCCGTAGTCGGTCAGCCTCAAGCGTTCGAGATAATCCTCGCAAGCAGCATTGATCTGATCAACTGTGTCGTCGAACTGCGCTTCGCGCGCTTTCACCATCGCGATTTTCTCACAGCCGTCCGCAAAGACATCCTTAAACTGCTTGTACTCTATTCTCCTGCGATCCATCATCAATTTCTACCTCTCCCGAGTTCGTTGTAGTCCGATAGCCAGCTTAAGGTATACCGAAGCCGGAAAGCTACAAGTCTACATGGGACGGCAGCGCCGAGGCCAATACGCTCATCGTCTGCATCGTGGGTGGTTTCAAATCTGTAGCTATATATCCCCCGTACAAGAAATGAAACCACATGGGAAAGGTAGGTAAGAGATCAACCACAAAAAAATGGTAGAAAAGTACCAACGGCCGAGGCCGTTGGCACACTATGTCTCGCATCTACTTACCTACCTACATATTTCAGCACTGCCGGCAACACCTGGCGCCAGACTCATTCCCCCTTCAGCTTCGTCCATCAGCAAACCACCGGCATCACCGCTAAGCGCCGCGCTAACAACATTTCCAACGACGTTGGTCGCGTCCCTGAGCGCGGTATCGCAAAGGTGGGCGTAGCGCATGGTCATCATCGGCGAGCTATGTCCCAGCGCCGACTGAATCACGAACAGCGACACGCCATTCTGCGCCATGACGGATGCGTAGGTATGACGCAGGTCGTGCACGCGCATACGTTCAATGCCTGCCTTCTCAAGCAATCGCTGCAAGCACTTGTCGATGTTATAAACGGGGAGGTCATCAGCAAGGTTCTTCCCTGGAAAAATCCACTGACTATGCCCGCGACTCGGTAGCTCTTCCAAAAGCATCCGAGCATGAGCACTTAGCACAATATGACGGGATTTGCCGGACTTAGTTTGAGGCAAATGCATCAGGCCGCGCCCAAGATCAACCTGCTCCCATTTCGCACGTAAAGCCTCGTTACGCCGCAGCCCGGTCAGCAGCAAAAACTTGATTCCGGCAACGCCATAGCTATGCCTGTCACCCTCCATAGCCTGAAACAGCCTCGCTATTTCGTCACGGGTGAGGAATCGTTCACGCGTGCGCTGCTCTCGAAACTTAGCGATGCCATAACATGGATTCTTTTCAATGATGCCCCAAATGGTGGCAAGCTTGAGCATACGTGCGAGGAGCGACAGAATACGATTAGCAGTGGCCGGCGAACGTGACTTTGCAACCTCGCCGATAAAGGCCTGAATTTCGCGTGTTGTAATTTCCGATAGCTTCTTGTGACCAAAGCGCGGGAGCAAGTGGTTTTTCAAACGATGGGCATCGTCCTTGTGCGACCGCTTGGTCTGCCGTGCCATAGGCATGTACTCCCTTTCCGTGAACTCTGTAAAGCTCGGCATAGCTTTTAGCTCATCCCTGGATGCCTGAGCATCCTTGCCTTGGTCGAGCATGGAGCGCATCTCGCTGGCGCGCTTACGGGCGGCAGCGAGGTCCGTAGCTGGATACTCACCAATTTTGGCAGCGCGCTTACGCCCATCGAATGTGTAGCGCCAGAACCAGAATTTCCTGCCGCCCTTGGTGACGGATAAACGCAACCCGGTCACGTCAGTGTCGCTCACCTCATAGGCTTTCGACGCCGACTCAGCGGGGCAAGGCGGCAACCGATCCAGGTCGCGCTGGGTGAAACGAAATTTTCGTGCAAGTGTAACCATTGTAGGCCTCCTCATTGATGGAAAAAGAAAGGCCCCATTCGGTCGAACCGAATGGGGCCAGAAATTGATAGGTTAGGTTGTGGGTAGTGCGTTTTCAGAGTCCTTGAGCATCGCGACACTGATCGTCGCAGGCAACTCAAAAACTTTTAAAAATCAAGGAAAGATGCATGGTGTGCAACCGCTGCAAGCTCCTGTGCGGACGCAGTCCGGTCCATTTCCGGATTTCTCGGCGACCAAACTCGGCGCCATCCCCGGCCAAACCCCTCACCACGAGGAGTAGAAAAAACCGCCATCAACAGCAACGGAAATACGGAGCAACGACCGCACAATATTCTGGTCGTCAAACGGCTGGGCTCAGGGGGATGATATTAGTATGAAAAAATCAGGCTGCGCTATGCGCGGGAACCGAATCTGAAGAACTAGAAAATCTAACGGACAAAGCAGCACCCAGCTGCTCAGCTCCGTTAATGGCACTATTTCCCTTGATCGACCAAGCGGGCCGTCGCAGGATCATACATAAAGCTCGTAATCGAACCATCTCGAATACGCTGAACAGCGTCATCAATTACATGCAGCGGAACCAAGAACCACTCCTTAGGCTTAACCGGATTTCCGAAACGGTCATCGATCGTCAAGTCAAGTTGAGCCATTCCGAACAAGCGGTGAAAGATATTTTCTAGCTTTACTCGGCTGAGATTGTGCAGCTTATAGGTTGCGACAACATCCACGGCAGCCAGCAAGTACGTAGCGTCCTTTTCAGCACCTGAAATACGGTTCTCCACCTTGCCACCGGTCACGCCTATCTTATGGATTAGTTCGCGATGCTCGGCAACAAATGGATGACTAGATTGACTGCGCAATACATATATGGTTCCGGTTTCAATATCATCAGGCTCTGCCCCACTGCCAAACAATGGACCATCATCTTTAATGACCAGGCGCCGACCGACAGGCGCATCTCCATCTGGATAAAGCGAACGTGAAAGAGATCGCAGTAACAGATTGCTCTCGGTGCGGTTATCATAGATAACACGCAGTCGCGGATTATCACGGCCATCCTTGGTCTTTGTGCCTTCGTACATATCGGCTACGTAAGCTGTCTGGCCGCCGACAATAAAGAAATCTCCCAATTCAATACTCGCGTTTTTCACAAAGGGCTTGGTCATCCAAGTACCGGCTTTGAGCCCCTTATGAGCGACCTCAAACAAATACTGGAAGTGATCGAAATCCTTGCAAGGCGTACGATCAGCGACTGCCTCTGCCGCCTTGATCTCCCCGTATGAACGCACATGTCGCAAAACCGTTATATCGCGCTGATCTGTCGGGTCCATATCAACCCCTAACTCGGCCAGCAAAGCGTCCTCGTCCATAGCATCCACATCGAACTGGACCCCGGCCCCGGACAACAGCCCTGCCCCATCCAATTCAGAAAGCAGTGCCTGGGATTCCGGTAACTTACGAAGTTGATCCAAACGCACCGCATAAAGGCGCTCGAAAATATCACGATCTTCGCCGTGTTGTGGAACGCGACCATGCAATTGTTGGAACCGCAGAATGTCCTCAAAGCCGGCGACTATGCGTTCTTCGCGAGGTGTACGACTGGAGGTTTTGAGGGGCGTGACTTCTACGCCCAACGCGTCCAGTAAATCGTCATCGTTCATCTCAGCCATTCTCCGACTCTCCCTGCTTCTGCGCCGCTTTGGCTTTGGCCTGTGCACGGTAGCGAGTTAGCGCGGCGATGCCTTCAGCCAAGCGTTTTTCCCACGCGTCAGTGGAATTGAGGTCTGGTAGACGCCCACGTTCCATCTTGAACTGCAAAGCACGCTTCGCAAGTTCGCGAGCCTCCTCTTCAGGAATGCTCAGCTTCTTAGCGGCGATACTGGCCTGCACCTGGCGCAGTGATTTTTCATCCATCGCTTTCGCCAACACAGCGTAGGCGGCATCAAAAGGATTAATGCGGTCTATCAAGTCAATGTCCAGGTCGCGCACGTTGACGAATTTGCGCACGCCATCCAGCAAAGCTGTACTACCTTGCACGGCACCACTGTCGGCATCTGCCTGCGCTAATGCTAACTTGGCCTGCTGCGTGATGTTCATGGCGGCAATGGCGTGTTGCCGGATGGCTTCTTGGTCTGTGTCGCTTAGATCCGGGTAACGCTCCCGCACTATCTTCCCCATGCGTAGCTGCGTAAGCTCTTCCGGCAACGTATTTTCCTTGTCAAACAAACCTCGCTCCAGGACCGTCTTATCTTGCAAGAAATTGGTGACCACTTCGTTCAGGTCTTCCTTGCAGATGCGCGTTGCTTCCAAACTTTGCGGCGTTACCAGCCCATTGATCTCGACATGATACTGACCGGTTACCTGATTGACGCCGACATTGTACCCACCCTCCTTGTAACCAGCTTCACCGTAGTTGAATCCATCTTTCGGTCCAGCGTTTTTTGGCGTGAACTCATAGCGAGGCGCCAATACCTGCTCCATCAACAAGCTAGCAGAAATAGCTTTCAGCATGTCATTCACTGCTTCAGTCACGGTGGATTGGTCGGCCGCAGGCTCTGCTATCAAATTGGTGAAACGTGATCGTTCCTTCCCTTCGGCATCACGGGTGGCACGGCCGATGATCTGCACGATCTCGGTCAGACTACTACGGTAGCCAATGGTCAGTGCATGCTCACACCAAATCCAATCAAATCCTTCCTTCGCCATCCCAAGCGCAATAATGACATCCACGTTATCGCGATTATCTTTTTGCGCAGGATCTTTTAAGGCGCTAAGCACCTTGGAGCGCTTGGCTGGATCACTGTCATCCACCAGATCGGCGACTTTCAGAGTACGGCCATCAGCCACCTTCACGATGTGGAAACCGGTAGCGAGATCAACACCTTTCCATTCCCCCAACCCGTGCATAATTTCATCAACCTCGCGCTGCTTGTCTTTGAGGCTTTCACGCGCATTCACATTAGGAATGTGGATAATTGTCTTTAGCGCCGGGTCCAACACCTTGGTGAGAGCATCAACATAAGGACCCGTATAGAAAAAGTAACCGATGTCCAGTGATTTAAGCCATCGGTAGCCGTTGAGCTGCTCATAGTAAGTGTACGTTACGGTCTCGAATTTTGCCTCGTCCGCAGCCCCCAGCACGGCCTCACTATCGCCCCGAAAATAAGAGCCGGTCATAGCAACGACATGCACCTTGTCGCGGGCGATGAACGCACCCAACTGGCTGCCCAACTTATTATCGGGATTGCTGGAGACATGGTGAAATTCATCGATTGCGATTAAGCGATTATCAAACGCGTCTATGCCCAACTCCTCGACTGCGAAGCGAAACGTGGCATGGGTGCAGACCATTACCTTGTCAGGGCTCTCAAGGAACTTACGCACTGCATCAACCTTGGACTTCGCCACACGTGGCTCATCCACGCCGGGTGCATTGCACAGGTTCCATTGGGGAGCTACTTGCCAATCCCAATAGAAACCATACTTACTTAGAGGCTCATCAGCAAAACTGCCTCCGATGGAACGCTCCGGCACCACAATGATGGCCTGTCGCAGGCCTTGATTATTGATTTTGTCCAGTGCGATAAACATCAATGCGCGGGACTTACCTGATGCCGGCGGAGATTTAATCAACAGATACTGCTCACCGCGCTTCGCATAGGCGCGCTCCTGCATGGCGCGCATCCCCATCTCATTGGCTTTGCTGGAAGCACCTGTTCGAGCCGTCGTGATGGAGACGGACGGTACAGTGTAGGTGTTGGTGGGATTGTTAATATTCTCGCTCATGCTGTTTTCTTCCCCCGAGTCGTTCTTGTGGCAGGCTTTACCGTGACCATCTTCGTATAAAGTTCAAACAGTTTTTCTAACCGCTCCGTATCGTTTTTAAAACGACGTCCAATGTAAATGCGCTCCAGCACTTCGTCATTACGCTCGTGAGCATGACGGAGATTTTCCGGCATGTTGTCTGGGTCATACAAGTCGGCGATGGTAGCGGGGAAATGTGCTTCGCGTGCCAGCAAGATATTTTCGGCGCATGCAGTCAAATCTACCTTATTCTGCTCGGTCAGCAACGGCACCGGAAAGGTATTCCAACCGATAGTGTTGGAATAACGAAAATCGGTTTTTAACTTACCGCAGACCGTCCCGATCCAAACCAAATGCAGACGAGACGCGAGTAGTGCCATGTTCCACAAAGCTACATCGTAGAGCGCGAAAGCTTCACTCGTCACGGTACTTCGCGAATCAATTAAGCCGGTTGGCAAAAAAGGGCGGTTTTCAGATGAGGTTCTTGGTACTGTAATTGTCCACCTTTGAGCGATGTTCATTTCCCGCATTTGGTGTGCGCGTGCTGCCATTTCATTTGCACCACTATCACGGCTTGCTAGACGCATCGCTCGCACACCTTCAACACGCTGTCTAACACCCTCTATGCTCATTGCATCATCTAGATCCCTATCTTCAATCCAGAGGCAATACCGCGCAAGCCCTCGAATAAACTCTGCCGATCCATAAATGCGACGAATAAAACGACTATGTTGCGCAGCCGTCAGGCCAAGTTCATCGACTTCATCTTTGGATAACAACAGATGCCCGCCATCAACCGCCTTGTTTCCAAAGCTCATTTCGGCCTGCCCACTCAAAGGACGTGAAGCCTTTTCCACCATCACGTTGGCCGCCGGCACTAAGTACGCGTTGATGTTCTCCACATCCTTTACATCGACTGTGTCACCCTTACTGCTACCGGCGATGGAATACAACCGACGTAATGCCTTGGCTTGTGAAGACAGTCCCACGATCACCACCGTAACACCTGCGTTATGGCTGGCTAAATTGGCCCATTTGAACGAAGTATGGGCAAACACGACTTTGTTACCAGTGTTGAAAATTAGTGGCCAAAGTATTGGCACCTGCTGTCCTTGGCATATAGAGTTAGTGGACACAAAAGCAGAAGCGGATTGTGTCCGGGTGCCATAATCGGCGGCCTTCATAAACCAGCCCGCCACATAATCCAACGATTTCCAGCTTTTGGTGCGGTTTGCAAAGATAGCTTGTAAATCCGCCTTTTGCTCCTCTGTCTGCCAAGTAGAGCCTAAGTAAGGGGGATTGCCACAGATATAAGTCTCACCGCCTTCATTCTCGAAACCAATTTCAGTTTGATTCAGAGGCGTACCCAACAAGTCATCCGCCACCAACTTGACACCCGTTCCGCTAGTAGGAAATATACTTAACCAATCTAGCCGCAACGCGTTGCCGCATATGATCCAGTTTTGGGCATCCAACGGTAAAAATTCAGCCAACGCATCCTTCTGACCGCGATACAAAACGTCGCACTGAAACTCGGCAATGATAAGCGCCAGTCGTGCGATTTCAGCTGGAAAGTCACGCAACTCGATACCGCGAAAATTAGTAAGGGGGATTTCGCTACCCAGATGCACCTCGCCCCGGCGCCGATTGATTTCTGCCTCGATCTCGCGCATCTGCTTGTAAGCGATGACCAAGAAATTGCCGGAGCCGCAAGCGGGATCGAACACGCGAATACGCGCCATGCGCTTGCGTAGGTTCAACAACTTGATTTTGTTATCCCCCGCATCGGCCAACTGCGCGCGCAGTTCATCCAAGAACAAGGGGTTTAATACCTTCAGAATGTTGGGCACGCTCGTGTAATGCATGCCCAGTGCGCCACGCTCATCATCATCCGCCACGGCTTGAATCATACTGCCGAAAATGTCAGGGTTGATTTGTTTCCAATTCAGATTGCCCGCATGCACCAAGTAAGTTCGGGCCATACGGGTAAAGTGCGGCACTTCGGTACTGCCGGAAAACAGACCACCATTCACATAAGGGAATCTGCTAGCCCAACTAGGCAAACGAGGTTGAACGTCGTCGCGTTCATCATATTTGACGTTCATGGCGCGGAAGACAGCTTCAAGCACCTCATGAGTGTTTGCTCCGTCCCTGTCACTCACCAGTTCAACGGTCTTGGTGAACACCCCTTCCCCATCAAAGATATCCGTGTCCTCAGCAAAGAAGCAGAACACCAGCCGGGCCATAAAATGATTCATGTCGGCGCGGCGCTCTTCCTTAGCCCATTCAGGGTTATTGCTCAGCAGTTCGACGTACAACTTATTCAGCCGACTCGTAGCCCGCACATCGATCGGATTTTCCCTGATCTCCTTGATAGTGGAGATACCGGCTAACGGCAGGAAAAAACCGAAATGGTTGGGAAAGTCTGCATATGCGCAGGCAATCGTTTCGCCGCTAGTCAGCTCTTCGGCTTCAAGGGTTTGACCATCAGTGGCCAAAATGAACTTTGCCTTAGCCTTCGTGGTGGCAGGGCTCGCGCGCAATACATTGAGGGTCGCGCTTACGGCGCCGACTTCACATACTGCAACGTGAATGTTATTGCGCTGGAGTACACCGCCAACTACGTCTGAGGCGTTATTGTTGCCAGTACGCAGGCGCTTGAGGGTTGTGTCCTTATTCCCAAACGCTTGTAGAAACAAGTACGGGAACTCTATCGGGTCAAACGGCAGCAGCGCCAAGTCTGAAATTGCTGATTCGATCTCTACTGCATTCATGAAACACTCTGGTTATTTGACGAAGCACACTGGGGTCCAGCGTGTTGACTCATAAGCATTTGCAGATGGGAAGGGTAGCGCAAATCTCAACATTTGCTGATGAAAAAAAACACTCCAAATTCACCGAGCAACCCAAACTAAGGACTGCAGGAATGCATCCGCCAGTTCTGGCGCTTCGAGCAATCGCGACGCCAACTAACAAAAAAAAGCCCGCAAATGCGGGCTTTTCCCATATATAGAAACATGTCTATTGCTTGCGAGCGAAGCGTGCGAGTACGCTGGAAAGCTCAGACTTCTTTTCTTGAGTCCAAGGCAGGTGCATACCTGGGAACGGTGCACTCATTTCAGCCTTACCCTGCATTACATCGTTTGCGATCGACTGGACTATTGGGTTTGAACCATCGTTCGCAGCTTCCTTCACGAGAACTGTATTTAATGGATTCTTCAAGTTCATCATAAGACCCCTTTGCTTGCACTGTTCATTAATCTCAGTAACGCCGACGTTGTTCGACAAATTATTTTGCTTGGTTTTACTAAGCAAAAATTTCGTCTGCCCGCCGCTAAACACATCCTTAGACTTAGCGCTTTCAATGGCAGTTATAGCGCAGCGATTAGAATTCCAACAGTCTTTTGCAGACGGCCCACCACTACCACCATACAAAGCCTCTAAGGCGTTACCTGCATGTGAGAAAAGAATGTAGTCAGAAGCAAATTCCAGTGCACCCGTAACCATATTCACGATGATCAACTGCATCTGGTCCAGCTTATCCATCGGGACAGGGTCAACGCGACCACCAGCTACCCATTCTTTCCAAAAATTAATCTTGGTAACATTACCGGCAAATGCAAACGCAAGATCATCATCGAAAATAATCTTGTCATAGCCAGTGTCATCAACGAACACAAGCCAGTCCATCTTCTCAATTGACCAGCGACCATCACTTGTCAATTGCCCAGTAGTTACATCGAAAACGTTTGTAGTCATTGTATTTTTTTATTTTCTTGTCAAGCGCACGCCTGAATGCACTCAAGCCCGCAACATGTAATTTCTACATGCCTTCGGGCTTGACAATTCAAAACATCTACTGCACGCGACAGATTATGCCATTTGATAAACAGAAAAGAAAGGAATTATCAGCCACAAAACGAGATATATTTCAAGGCCGCACTAGAAAAAGCATGGATTCTTGAGAGAATTCCCATGTCAAAAAAATCATCATCAAAATTTCAATATGGAATCGATGAGGATGTCTCAGAATTTTCTTGTTAGGAGCTGTTTTTGCTGTGGATAAATACAGTAGATTTTCCTATCAATCAAATTTTTCGGGGTATTCCTCTAGCAATTCAATTCGCCACTCCTGAAATAAGCCTCCGCCTCCTCAGGCGAACTAGTCATCAATGAGTGCTGAAATCCGTGCCAGATCATTCTGCCGCTACGCCAAGTAATATATCGAGCATCCCAAAGTGTAGGTAGAAGAAGGCCATCACGGGTACTTAAGCCCCAAGCTGATCAAACTCGAACTGAGGGCGACCCGGTGCCTTGTAGACGCAGAACACAGTCACTCACACCTAAACCTCGACCATCGCAGGCGGCCTCGAGGCGCAGTCGGCCAGCCGACGTTTTGAAGGTGCGCAAGGAGCATATGCGCGGGGATGAGTTGGTAGTCAAGCAGAACAAGCGTAAGAAAAAGCTACACATTCAACTGAAGATCAGCGCGCCTACTGGACTAGGTAAGCTGGTTGACGAGATCAAGGCGCGGCCTATACCTTCTATACACTCCCTCCGGCGTTGCCTGAACGCCTAAGATGCTGCGCGACAGGTTTGAGTATGCGCGAGAGGATGAGGCAAACCCGGCCACAAAGAAAAGTTTGTCAAACTTAGCCCGCAAGATTAAGACATTCCAGTTTCGCGATATCTGCCCGAACACAGCAAGTGAAATCGTCAGCCTGGACGATACAAGTAGCTTTGGGGGCATACAAACAAGGCAAGTACGAAGCGCGTTTACTGTCCAACTGGCGAGTTGGTAAAGCCTGCGAAATAGCAGAGTTGCGGAACGACGTTCCGCAACTCGTTAAATTTTCAAACTACGGCAGTTTTCAATTCAAGATGTTGGGCGGAACTAAAAAAAGCCAACCCCACGGGGTTGGCTTTTCATTGTTTGGTGGGCCTCCCGTGAGTCGAACACGGCACCAACGGATTCTGGTTTGTGTGACTTTCGCCACTCCCTGGACTATGCCTTCACCATAGCTTACGCCGTAGGTGGGTGCCGTCTAGTCTCTACACCTTCAACAGCACTCTCGCACTGAAGCTTGGCTCGGCATTGCCTTACGCATTGCTACGCTTAGGTTTCACCGAATTTGACACCATCCCTTACGCGGTTTCCCATCGCAAGGCACATTTACATATGAGTCCGCTGCTCTAACCAAGCATGAGCTAGAGGCCCGAAATCTGTACTACTTCTACCACCTTACCGAAAAGTCGAGGTTCTGGAATCCTGCTGCCCTGTACTGACTGGACCAGAAATGGACCAGACCACATTTTACCACCTTCAAAACTAACAAGAAACCAGTCGTAAACCTTTGAATCTAAACAACTTCGCTTTATGCACCTTTTTGATACACAAGGTTTATGAGTCCTCTGCTCTAACCAACTGAGCTAACGGCCCCTACTTGAAAGCGAATGCGCGAGGATAAGGGCTAGCAAGGCCCACCGTCAAGTCTTAGTTACCTTCCAGGAAGCTTTTCAGCTTGTCGGAGCGGCTAGGATGGCGCAATTTACGCAAGGCCTTGGCTTCGATCTGACGGATGCGCTCGCGCGTCACGTCAAACTGTTTGCCCACTTCTTCCAGCGTATGGTCGGTCGACATTTCGATACCGAAACGCATGCGCAGCACCTTGGCTTCGCGCGGCGTGAGCGAATCCAGCACATCCTTGACCACCCCACGCATCGAGGCATGCAGCGCCGCATCGGACGGCGCCAGCGTGTTGTTGTCCTCGATGAAGTCGCCCAGATGGGAATCGTCGTCGTCCCCGATCGGCGTTTCCATGGAAATCGGCTCTTTGGCGATCTTCATGATCTTGCGGATCTTGTCTTCCGGCATCTCCATCTTGATGGCCAGCGTGGCGGGATCGGGCTCAGCCCCCGTTTCCTGCAGAATCTGACGCGAAATCCGGTTCATCTTGTTGATGGTTTCGATCATGTGCACGGGAATCCGGATGGTGCGCGCCTGATCGGCGATGGAACGGGTAATCGCCTGACGGATCCACCACGTTGCATAGGTGGAGAATTTATAGCCGCGGCGGTATTCGAACTTGTCCACCGCCTTCATCAGACCGATGTTGCCTTCCTGAATCAGATCAAGGAACTGCAGACCACGGTTGGTATATTTCTTGGCAATCGAGATTACCAGACGCAAGTTAGCTTCTGTCATCTCGCGCTTGGCTTTGCGCGCCTTCATTTCACCGGCCGCCATCTGGCGGTTGATGTTGCGCAGATCCGGCAACGGCAGCACCACGCGGGCTTGCAAGTCGATCAGGCGCTGCTGCAGTTCCTTAATGGTCGGAATGTTACGGCCCAGAATCGCGCTATACGCGTGACCGGCCGCCACTTCGCCATCCACCCAGTCCAGATTGGTTTCATTGCCGGGGAAGACTTTAATGAAGTGGGCACGCGGCATGCCGCACTTGTTCACGGCCACGTCCAGAATCTGCTTCTCGATATGGCGCACTTCATCGACCTGACCGCGCAGGGTGTCGCACAGCTTCTCCACCACTTTGGCGGTGAAACGGATGCCCAGCAGCTCGAAGGAAATCGCTTCCTGCGCCTTGACGTAGGCTTTCGAGTTATAGCCTTCCTTCTCGAAGGCGCGGCGCATCTTGTCAAACTGCAAGGAGATCACGTCGAATTTTTCCAGCGCAGCCGCTTTCAGGGCTTCCAGCTGTTCGGCCGAGTAACCGGCCGCACCGGCGGCAGAACCACCGGACTCTTCTTCTTCCTCTTCTTCCTCTTCTTCCTCGTCCTCGTCGTCTTCTTCATCGTCGGACGGGGCTGCGGCAGCGGGGGCAGCGGCTTCTTCTTCGCTCTCGTCTACCAGACCATCGACGATTTCGTCGATCTTGATCTCTTCGGCGCGGATACGGTCGGAAGCGGCGATAATTTCAGCGATCGTCACGGGGCAGGCAGAAATCGCCTGGATCATGTCTTTCAGCCCGTCTTCGATACGCTTGGCGATTTCGATCTCGCCTTCACGGGTCAGCAGCTCGACCGAGCCCATTTCGCGCATATACATACGCACGGGGTCGGTGGTACGGCCGAAATCGGAATCGACGGTGGACAGGGCCGCTTCGGCCGCCGCTTCGGCTTCATCGTCACTGGTGACGGTAGCAACGTTGTCGGACAGCAGCAGGGTCTCGGCATCGGGCGCATGCTCGTAGACGGCAATGCCCATGTCGTTAAAGGTGCCGATAATGCCTTCGATCGCTTCCGGATCGACGATATTGTCGGGCAGGTGGTCGTTGATCTCGGCGTAGGTGAGGAAACCCCGTTCCTTACCAAACTTGATCAGCGTCTTGAGTTTCTGGCGACGGCGCTCGAGTTCTTCTTCCGAAGCTTCCGTGTCCGACGAGAATGCATCCTTCAGCAGTGCTTTTTCCTTGGCCTTGCGGTCCTTGGCCTTGGCCTTGTCGACCGCTTTCAGTTCAGCGCGCTCGACCGCATTGAGTGCGGCCACTTCGTCGTTTTCAGGCTGGAATTCTTTCGGCTTGCGACCGCGCCGCCCCGGTACTTTCACCGTCGGCAGCACGTAGCCCGAAGTATCGATGGCTGCCAATGCGGCGGCATCGGTGGTCTGGCTCACGGCCGGCACTTTGCTGGCAACACGCGTTTCCGACTTGTCCGCCGTCTTAGCGGATTTTGCGGTCACTTTGCTCGGCTTTGCAGCCGCTTTGGATTCAGGTTTCTTGGTTGGCACAGGCGCTTTCGATTACACAACGACTTGCTTATTTAGGATAAAGTTTCTTACGGCCCTATCGAACCTACGTCTTCGAACTTGCCGACTACCCAAGTCCGACAACACTACGACTTACTTACATCCAGTCAGGACGATCTACCGCGTTAGAACTCCGCCACTCTTGGCAGAAATTCTACTGCATAGGACACGTGCGTGGGGACAAGAAACCATGACCGGGTTGGTAACGCATTGTTGCGTTCCATGTAGCGGGAGTCTTCTCCGCTGCTACCACCCAAGCTGGCCCGAGCCGCAGACAGCCGTTCTTCCATGTCGATCAAGAGCCTAACTTACTGAAAACAAACACACTCTGAGCTGAAAAACGATGCCAAAAAATACAACACTTAGCGTTTTATTATAGCACGCCACTTTTCAATTTCCAGAGGGCGGCCGTGCCCCTTACAGCCAGTCTGTACAGAGTATGCGCCCGATCAACGGTGCGCCGTTTCCGCCTGCGCTTCGCGTAACAATTGATCCTGCTGCGCAGTAATTTC
Organism: Duganella fentianensis; assembly: GCF_964031615.1. Lineage (GTDB taxonomy): Bacteria > Pseudomonadota > Gammaproteobacteria > Burkholderiales > Burkholderiaceae_D > Rugamonas > Rugamonas fentianensis_A. Next base: position 344,427 of record NZ_CAXIQN010000013.1, on the reverse strand, counting down.
GCGATAGCGCACGCCGATCTGCTCGGACGACAGCCCAGCCGCGAACAACTGGCTCAACTCTTGCTTCAAAGCATCATTCTTCACCTGCCGGATGGCCCCGCGCAGGAATAGCCGCACCGCGTCAAACTCCGATTCCGGCTCCTGCACGATTTCAGCAATGATGCTGTCGTACTCGTCACCTTGCGCTTTCAGATGTTGCGCAAATGCTGCAAAACTGCCCTGCGGGCCCAGTGCCTGTGCCTGTACCACGAGCTGCGCCAGACGTTCTGCCGGTTCCGCGCCGAAATACTGGAAAGCTGCCAGCGCGCTCGCATCGACTTCCTGCGCCAGCGGCGGGTGGGCGATCAGGATGCGTACGATCTGCAACTCCAGCCCCACCGGCACGGGCCGCCCAGTACGCGCCGGCGCCTGCCGCGCCACAGCCACCGGCTTGGCCAGCTCGTACAGCACCTCGATCTCGGATGGCGTGGTCTGGGTCAGCTGCGCCAGTCCCCGCACAATCTGCAGCCGCAGCGCGGTCGGCGTCATGGCCTGCAGCATGGGCTTGGCGTCGAACTGCACGCGCGCGCGCCCTTCCGGACTCTGCAGATCATGCTCGCCCACGGCTTCCTTGATCAGGAACTGGGACAGCGGCATGGCTTCATGGATTTCCTGCTCAAACGCTTCTCTGCCGTAAGTACGCACATAGCTGTCCGGATCATGCTCGGTGGGCAGGAACAGGAAGCGTATCGTCTTGTTATCCGTCACATGGGGCAGACAAGCTTCCAGCGCCCGCCGCGCAGCGCGCCGCCCCGCCTTGTCGCCGTCGAAGCTGAAGATCACATTGTCGGTTTGGCGCAACAGCTTCTGCACGTGGAACGGGGTACAGGCCGTACCCAGCGTCGCCACTGCCTGCGGAAAACCCATCTGCGCCAGCGCTACTACGTCCATATACCCTTCCGTCACCAGCACATAACCGGCATCGCGGATGGCCTGACGGGCTTCGAACAGGCCATACAGCTCGTGACCCTTGGAAAATAATGGCGTTTCGGGCGAATTCAAGTATTTGGGCTCGCCCTGATCGAGCACGCGCCCGCCGAAAGCGATCACCTGCCCCTTGGTATTTTTAATCGGGAACATCACCCGTTCGCGGAAGCGGTCATAGCGCTTGCGGTTGCCGCCATCCTCATCCACCCGGTCGATCACCAGCCCTGCCTCGGCCAGCACCACGGCTTCGTAATCAGGGAAGATGCTGCGCAGATTGTCCCAGCCGGGCGGCGCATAGCCGAGCCCAAAACGGGCGGCAATTTCACCCGTCAGACCACGCCCTTTCAGATAGGTAATCGCATTGGTCGCACCACGCAACTGGGCGCGGTAGAAATCGCAGGCCTTGGTCATGGCTTCCGTCAGCGCCATGCTGTGTGCCGCCATCTGGGCACGCTGGGCCGGCGGAATCTTGTCATCCTGCTCAGGCACCACCATGCCCACATTCTGTGCCAGTTCTTTCACGGCATCGACAAAGCCCATGCCCGAATACTCGATCATGAAACCGATCGAGGTGCCATGGGCGCCGCACCCGAAGCAGTGATAGAACTGCTTGGTGGGGCTGACGGTAAAACTGGGGGATTTTTCGCTGTGGAAGGGGCACAGGCCCATGTAGTTAGCGCCGCCTTTTTTCAGCTGCACATAACGGCCCACCACGTCGACGATATCGACCCGGTTGAGCAAATCGGCAATAAATGATTGTGGGATCACAGGGCTACGCAGTCTTGTTGTGAATCAGGCTATACCGTCGCAACGATCCGGTATTGCGCCGGATCAGATGCGACTGCTGGGCAGCCTAAGCCAGCCCAGTCTCATACTGGCAGCAATTATGCCGGAGCCAGTGCCTTTTTCACCAGTGCCGACACCACGGTCATGTCGGCACGGCCAGCCAGCTTAGGTTTAACGATGGCCATCACCTTGCCCATGTCCTGCGGACCGGCAGCGCCCGAGGCGGCTACGGCAGCTGCCACTTCGGCCGCCACTTCTTCATCCGACAGACCCGCTGGCATGTAGTTGACCAGCACGGCCAGTTCGGCCTTTTCGATGTCGGCCAGATCGGCACGGCCACCGGCTTCGAACTGGGTAATGGAATCCTTGCGCTGCTTGATCATTTTTTCCACGATAGCAACGGTCTGCTCATCGTTGACTTCGATGCGCTCATCCACTTCCTTGCGCTTGATTTCCGCCAGAATCAGACGCACGGTGGCCAGACGGCCAGCGTCTTTCGCGCGCATCGCGGTTTTCATATCTTCGGTAATTTGTTCTCTCAGGCCCATGGCGATCTTTCAGAAGGTAGTAAAAATGCGAAAACCCGCCGCGGCGAACCGGGGCGGGTATCTCTCGATGCCGCAAGAGACAACCCGAGGCGTAAGCGCCATACTACCGGGTTGACTCCGTGGAGCAGTCTTAGAAGAGTTTTTTCGGCAGCTGTTGGCTGCGGATGCGTTTGTAGTGACGCTTAACAGCAGCTGCCAGCTTGCGCTTACGCTCAGCCGTTGGCTTTTCGTAGAACTCGCGTGCACGCAGTTCGGTCAGCAGACCGGTTTTTTCGATGGTGCGTTTGAAGCGACGCATGGCGACTTCGAACGGCTCGTTTTCTTTAAGGCGAATAGTGGTCATGTAAAAATTCAAACCGTTAGAGGTTATAGGAAGAATGAGACTATAGCAGCTTTTTCCGGAAAATGGAAGCCACCTGTCGCAATTCGGGCGCGCAGTATATCAGACGGATTGCCCTGCGGCTACTCCCGAAGCCCACGCCCACTGGAAGTTATAGCCACCCAGCCAGCCTGTCACATCCACGGTTTCCCCTATGAAGTACAGGCCGGGCACCTTGCTCGCCATCATGCTCTGCTGCGACAGTTCGCGCGTATCGATGCCGCCGCGCGTGACTTCGGCTTTTTTGTAGCCTTCCGAGCCGCTAGGGGTCAGCGTCCACTGGTTAATAGCGGCGCCCAGTTTGCGCAGCTGGGCATCGGGCATATCGGCCAGACGGGCATCGGCAGCAAAACCGTGGGCGTGCAGCAAGCCTTCGGCCAGACGGGCAGGCAGCCATTGCGCCAGCACATTGCCGAGTTGCTTCTTGATCGTGCCCTTGCCTTCAATCAGCATGGCAGCCAGATCGAGTTCCGGCAGCAGGTTGATGGTGATGGGCGTACCGGGCGTCCAGTAGGACGAAATCTGCAGAATGGCCGGACCGGACAGACCGCGGTGAGTGAACAGCAGATCTTCGCGGAACCGTGCACCGGTGGGGTTGCGGCCTTTCAGCGAACCCGTTGCCACATCCACTTCGAGCGCAATACCGGCCATTTCCACGAATGGCGCCCAGCTTTGCGCATCAAAGGTCAGCGGCACCAGCGCCGGACGGGGTGCCACCATGCGCAGGCCGAACTGCTCGGCGATGCGGTAGCCGAAGTCGGTTGCGCCGATTTTCGGAATCGACAGGCCGCCCGTGGCAATGACGACGCTTTCCGCTTCGATCACGCCCTGATCGGTCTGCAGCACAAAGCCGCCTTCGGCTGCCTGCTCCAGCGCTGTTACCGAACACGGCATGCGCCAGTGCACATCGCCACGGCTGCACTCATCCTTGAGCATGTCGATAATCTGCTCGGCCGAGTCATCGCAGAACAGCTGGCCACGGTGCTTCTCGTGGTACCCGATGCGGTGCTTCTTTACCAGCGCGATAAAGTCTGCCGCCGTGTAGCGCGACAGCGCACTTTTGCAGAAATGGGGGTTTTCCGACAGATAGTTGGCCGGACCAGCGTTGATATTGGTGAAGTTGCAGCGCCCGCCGCCCGAGATGCGGATTTTCTCGGCCAGCTTGCTGGCATGGTCGATCAGCACCACACGCCGCCCGCGCTGGGCCGCCGTCGCTGCACACATCATGCCGGCAGCACCTGCGCCGATTACCACCACGTCAAACTTAGCCATAATTATCCTATCGTCCAAAGGCGTATTGTACTTGAGACACACCGTTGGCCGGCAGAAGCGGGCTGATGCAGCGTCAGACGATAGGCTCCTGTATGCGCTGGCGCGAATGCAGCGTACGCGAGACCAGCAGGCATTGCGCCACCTGCTCGGCGATCGATGGGGGCACGGGAATTTCGCCCGCCAGCACGGCCTTGATCCACGCTGCCGTGGTCGCGGCATCACGCTCGGCCGGCAGCACGGGCAGTTCGCCCACCAGCGTCTGCTTGGGCACCAGCGTACTACGCAGACCGCCGTGGAACCAGTCGATCTGCTGGGCCTTGTTGGCATTGGCCACAGTTTCGCCTTCCGTACCGCGCATCAGGAAAGCATCGCCGCGCTCGGGCAAGGCCGAGCCCGTGAAATATTCGCCCAGCAGTTCCAGATATTCGGGATGGGTATAGGACACCAGCCGCAGCGCCGGTCCGGCAAACGGCTGCATGATCTTTACGAGTGTGTGAGTAGAGTTACGCACGCCCAGACGGCGGCGCAGTGACAGCAGATAGGCCAGCTTGGGCGCCAGCGTGTCGATAGTGATCAGTGCCACCTTGCCCTGCGCCAGCGCCTGCTCCGCCTCGCCACTGTCGGCAGCAGGCAACACGCCGAGTGCCTCGAACACTTCCGCCGTGCTGACCCGTCCCGCATCGCGCAGCACGCCATGCACGAGCACGGGCACCCCTTCGCGCGCCAGCAGCAGCGCCAGCAGCGGGGTCAGATTGGCCATCTTGCGTGCACCGTTGTAACTGGGGATGCAGATCGGGGCATACTGGCCATTCGGCGCCTGCAGCGGTGCGAACGACGCTTCGGCCGCATCGAGGAAGCCGGCCAGCTCGTCTATGGATTCGCCCTTGATACGCAGCGCCAGCAGGATGCCGCCCAGTTCCAGTTCGCCCACCCGGCCATCGAGCATGGCGCGGTAGAGTTCGCGGGCATCGTCGCGGTTCATGCTGCGGGCACCGTTCTTGCCCCGTCCGATCTCCTTGATCAGATGGGCGGTCGGGAATGGCGTATCGGCGGAGGTGGGGGTGAGATTAGCGGTCGTCATAGGCGCAGCTTAAACCAGTCCGGCCCATTTCGGCTACACTATCCCTCCCCCGCAATGAAACGAGCTAGAGAATCATGATCTCCCCTGATATCGAAAACATCAACGTCACCTCGTTCGCGCCCATGCCCACGCCGGAAGCGCTGCATAGCAAGCTGCCGCTGTCGGATGCGGCCTCGGACACCGTGATGAAGGGCCGTGAGGCCTTGCGCAATATTATCGACCGCAAAGACAAACGCCTGTTTGTCGTGGTGGGCCCCTGCTCCATCCACGACCCCGTTGCCGGTCTGGACTATGCGCGCCGCCTGAAGGCGCTGCAGGCAGAAGTGGCCGACACCATGCTGCTGGTGATGCGCGTGTATTTCGAAAAGCCGCGCACCACCACCGGCTGGAAGGGTTATATCAATGATCCCGACATGGATGATTCCTTCCGCGTCGACGTGGGCATGGAAAAAGCCCGCCAGTTCCTGCTCGACGTGTGCGAACTGGGCCTGCCCACCGCCACCGAAGCGCTGGACCCGATCTCGCCCCAGTATCTGGGCGACCTGATCGCGTGGACCGCCATCGGCGCGCGCACCACCGAATCGCAGACCCACCGCGAAATGTCGTCCGGCCTGTCTACGCCCGTCGGCTTCAAGAACGGTACCGACGGCGACATCGGCATCGCCATCAACGCCATTCTGTCCTCGGCCCACCCGCATTCCTTCCTGGGAATCAATGCGCAAGGCAATGTGGCCATCGTGCGCACGCGCGGCAATGCCTACGGCCACGTGGTGCTGCGTGGCGGCGACGGCCGTCCCAACTACGATTCCGTCTCCATCGCGATTGCCGAGCAGGCCCTGCACAAGGCCAAGCTGCCGGCCAATCTGGTGGTCGACTGCTCGCACGCCAACAGCTACAAAAAACCGGAACTGCAACCGCTCGTCATGGCCGATGTCGTGCACCAGATCATGCAGGGCAACCAGTCGCTGGTGGGCGTGATGATCGAATCGAACATCGTCGGCGGCAACCAGAAGATTCCAGCCAACCTGAGCGAACTGAAATACGGCTGCTCCGTAACGGATGGCTGCATCGACTGGGACACCACGGAAAAAATGCTGCGCGATGCCCATCAGCAGCTGAAAAACCGCCCGTAAGCGGGCCATCCCGCATGACAGGCACGCGCTCCGCAAGGGCCGCGTGCCTTTTTATTGCCCCTGTGACAAAGGCCGGAGTCAGTGGCCGGCACGGCTTTCCATTACAATGGCGGATTGTTCTCTAGCACTACTGCATCTTATGATCGTTCTCGGCGTTGAATCTTCCTGTGACGAAACCGGCCTCGCACTGTATGACACAGAGCGCGGCCTGCTGTCGCATGCCCTGTATTCGCAAGTGGCCATGCATGAAGAATATGGTGGCGTAGTGCCGGAACTGGCGTCGCGCGACCACATCCGCCGCGCCCTGCCGCTGCTGACGCAGGCGCTCGATCAGGCCGGCAAACAGCTGGCCGATGTGGATGCCATCGCCTACACCCAAGGCCCCGGTCTGGCCGGTGCCCTGCTGGTGGGATCTTCCGTGGCCTGCAGTCTGGGACTGGCGCTAGATAGACCCGTGTTAGGCGTACACCATCTGGAAGGCCATCTGCTGTCGCCGCTGCTGGCCTCGCAGCCGCCGGAATTCCCGTTTATCGCCCTGCTGGTATCGGGTGGCCACACCCAGCTGATGCGCGTCGATGGCGTGGGCCAGTACACCCTGCTGGGTGAAACGCTGGACGATGCCGCCGGCGAAGCCTTCGACAAATCGGCCAAGCTGCTGGGCCTCGGTTATCCCGGTGGACCGGCCATTTCCCGCCTGGCCGAATTCGGCGATCCGGCCGCCTACAAGCTGCCGCGCCCCATGCTGCACACCAAGGACTTCAACTTCAGCTTCTCCGGCCTGAAAACGGCCGTGCTGACGGTGGTGAAAAACCACGAAGAAAAAGTCATCGCGAATATCTGCGAACAGGACAAAGCCAACATCGCCCGTGGTTTCGTCGATGCCATCGTCGATGTACTGACGGCCAAGTGCGTTTCCGCCCTGCGCCACACGGGGCTGAAGCGGCTGGTGATTGCCGGTGGCGTAGGCGCGAACGCGCAACTGCGTGCCTCGCTCAATGCGGCGGCCGCCAAGAAGAAGTTCAAGGTCTACTACCCCGAACTGGAATTCTGCACCGATAACGGTGCGATGATCGCGTTTGCCGGCGCCATGCGCCTGAAAATCAATCCTGACGCTGCCAAGAAGGACTACAGTTTCAACGTGCGGCCCCGCTGGCCGCTGGAAGAATTGCGCGTCATCTAGACGCGCCGCCGCGATGCAGAGCGCCGGCCCGCTACCACAGGCCTGACACCTCAGGCCTGCGCGAACGCCATGCCGGCCAGCACGGCCAGTCCCACCAGTGGAATCAGGTAGTTGGCTTTGCCCAGACGCACGCCCTGAGCAGCAATACGCTCGCTGCGCGAACGGTGCTCATCGGCCGAAGATTCATGGGTCATCGTGGTGTTTTGTTGTTCGATTGTCTTATTCATAACTGCCTCCATATGGAAAGATCATCTTACTTTCCAGAAGGCATTGCAATTGTCGTGCCATACAACATTGCCCGAAATTGCTCCAAATCAGCAATTTCTAGCACTTTTGTGGTGAACATGCCACACATATTGCACTGCACCAGCACCAAAGTCGTGCAAGCGGCCTGCCATGCGGGTTTCCGCTAATCAAGTTCAAATCTAAAATATCCCGGTGGCGGGCGCGGCCAGCATATCCTTGCGCGGATAATCCCACTGCGGCACACCGCTGGGACAGGCAGAAGCAGGCTGAGCAGCCGTTTCCAGCGTGGTGAAATTACCCTTGGGGGTAGCGGCAAAGCGGTAATCGCCCAGCGTGCCCGTGGCCAGCGTCAGTGCCGGCAAACGGGCGAAGCGCAACCATGCGTCCGCCACGCAATTTTTCTGCTGCAGTTCCTGCAGCGCGGCTAGCGGCGCCATCACATGGGCAAATTCCCCTACCTGCGGCGAGAGCGGCTGACTGGCTTCCTGTCCCACCAGCGCAGCCGGACAATCCAGTGCCGGTATCAGGCTCAGTACGCCGCGCCGCAGCCGGTAATAGCCGTGCTTGGGATTGCTCTCCACACTGGCATAGGCCCAGCAGAGCGGCATGCTGGGAAAGGCTGTCATGGCCACATCGAGTACCTGCGCCTTGCTGTCATGCTGCTGCAAGGCGGCCGTCACGGCCTGCCGGCCTAGATAGGAAGTGCCCGCCTGCAGGCACAGGAAAACCAGGCTCAAGCCCAGCCCCAGTAACAGTCCCGCCCGGCCCTGCTCGCCCGCACGGCGCTGCACCAGCGCGCCCGCAAGGCCGAGTGCACCCAGCAGCAGCGCAGCCGGCCACAGCAGGTAGTTCATGGTAGCCAGCGCCAGCAGCACCACACCCAGCAGCATCAGCCAGCCGTAGCGTAGCCACGGCCGCCGCACCAGCAGCGCCAGCGGCACACCGAGCACCACCCAGAACAGCGGTTCGATGATGAACACCATATCGCCATAGAACCAGCGCGCATCGAACGGATACCATGGGTGCAGGCCATAGGAATTGGTGTAATCCATCAGCAGATGCAATGCCAGTCCGGCGCCTATTGCCAGTCCCAGCCCGCTACGGGCCGTACGGCTGGTACGCAGAAGCTGGCGCGCAGCCGGCCATAGCAGCCACAGCAGGCCGGCCAGCAGCAGTCCCTGCGGTATCGCCAGTAACACCGTATGGGTAAAGCCGCGGTGGTGCAGCAGATAGCCCAGGGGTTGCTGCAGCAGGGGCGAGAGAATCAGATCCAGATCGGGAAAATTGCTGGCCAGCGCACAGGCCAGCAGCAGCAAACGGTGGCGCAGGCGCTGGGATGCCGTGTCCGCTTCCGGCGCCAGACTACGCTGCACCACGGCACCAACTGCGGCGCCGATGATGCTGTGGGTCAGATTATCCATGCAGGGGCAGGTGGCCCGCGTGCTCAGTGCGCGCCTGCGTCAGTGCGCGTTCGGCCTGTTGTAGCAGCGCATCGCCATCGTTGACATCCATGAAGTCCAGCGCGGCCACGCCCACGCTGGCGCTCAGTAGCAGCTCGCGCTGCGCCAGCGTATGCACTTGTGCAGCGATTTTGCGGCGCAGATTATGGGCCAGTATCTGCGCACCATCCGGCGGCGTATTCGGCAGCAGGATGCAGAACTGGCTCTCGTTGTAGCGGCTCGGCACGTCGATCACGCGCACGCTCTCGCGCAGCAAGCGGCCTACGCTGGCCAGCAGCTGTTCCGCTGCGGCGGGACCAAAATCGGCGCGCAACGCGGCCAGCTGGTCCAGCTCTATCATCAGGGTGGACAGGTGGGAACGGAAGCGGCGTGCCCGTGCCACTTCAAAAGTGAGTTTCTGCTGCAGCGAACGACGGTTATGCAGGCCCGTCAGCTCGTCCGTGGTGGCCAGCAGTTCGCGCTCCTGCAGCACCCGTGCCAGCGCACTCTGGGCGACATTGCGGTCGAAAATGGCCATCACCTGCCGTGCCAGCTGCTGCAGCGTGCTACGTTGTTCCTCGCTGAGCTGGCCGGGCTGGTCGCTCATTACCGCCAGCGTCCCGAGCGGATAACCGTCCGGACTACACAGGGCGGCGGCACAGTAGTGGCGCACCTGGGGTGTCTGCACGCTCCAGCTCATGCCGGCCGTGCGGTAATCCTGCTGCACATCGCTAAATTCGGTAATCGCCTCGCCCAGCACGGCCAGCGCACAATAGCTATCGTTGCGCTCCAGCGCGTGGGTAGGCACGCCATGGCCGGACTTGAACCAGACCCGCTCGCTATCGACCAGCGCCACACAGGCCAGCGGCATGCCGCACAGCCGGGCCGCAAGACTGGTGAGAAAATCGATCTCGGCGTCGGGGCCGGTATCCAGAATCTGGTAGCGCTGCAGGGCAGCCAGACGGAACTGCTCCGTCTGGGGACGGGCAAGAGGAAGAGACGTAACGTTTTCAGCGACCTGCATGGGCTTCCTGTACGGCTACGAACTGCGATGAATGAGCACTGGACGTTATTGCATAACGTCCACCAAAGATGCAATTCAGACAGTTTAGCCGAAACAGGCTTAGCTTTGTGCCATGATTTCGCGCAAGGCTTTCTCGAACACGGCAGCCGGCTGACCACCCGCGATCAGATGCCGCTGGTTGATGATCACCGCCGGTACGGAATTAATGCCATGGCGCTGGAAGAACTGCTCGGCCGTGCGCACTTCGTCGGCAAACTGCTGCGACGACAGCACCGCTGCTGCCGCTGCGCGATCCAGACCGACCGCCTCAGCTGCGTTCAGCAGCACCTCATGCGAGCTGGGGTCTTCGCCACGGCTGAAATAGGCGGCGAACAGCTCGCCCTTGAGCGCCACCTGCTTACCCTCGCCTTCCGCCCAGTGCAGCAGACGGTGGGCATCGAAGGTGTTGTAGATACGGTCGCGCTTGCCCATGGCGAAGTCGAAACCCACTTCGGCGCCACGCGCCCGTATCATGGCGCGCGCCTGCTCCTGCTGCTGCGGCGTCGAGCCATATTTCTCGCTCAGGTGCTCATCGATATTCTGGCCTTCGGGGCCCATCTGTGGATTCAGCTCGAACGGCTGGATATGCAGCGCTACCTCGGCCTCGTCACCGATATTCTGCAACGCCTGTTCCAGCGACTTCAGCCCGATCGCACACCACGGACAGGAAACATCGGAAACGAAATCGATCGTAAGGGACTTGCTCATAACGGCCTTTGCTAAACAGATAAAAAAAGGGGTCAGGTCGGGCATTGGTGCAGAGCTCGCTAAGTTTTATAGCGAACTCTGCACCAATGCCCGACCTGACCCCGTAGTTTATCGCAGTTTATTTTTTCTTGGCGTCGGCACTCTTGCTGCCGATACGGCTTTCCTTGCCTGCCAGCAGATTCGAGATGTTCTTGCTATGGCGGAAGGCCAGCAGCGCGCTCATGACGAATACCGCCACCAGCTCGGCGTCAGCGCCGAACAGCAAGCCGTAGTAGAACGGTGCGAACAAGGCCGCCACCAGTGCCGCTAGCGAGGAGTAACGGAAAGCAAATGCCACGGCCAGCCAGGTCACCAGCGTTGCCAGACCCAGCCATGGGTTCAGGCCCAGCAGCACACCCAGTGCCGTCGCCACGCCTTTGCCGCCGACAAAGCGGAAGAATACGGGCCACAGGTGGCCGAGGAAGACTGCGATGGCAACCAGCGCTATGGTCATGTCGCCGATCTGCAACTGGTTCTGGTAACGGATCGCCAGCCACACGGCCAGCCAGCCTTTGGCACCGTCGCCGATCAGGGTGGCGATGGCGGCTGCCTTGTTGCCACTTCGCAACACATTGGTGGCGCCGGGATTTTTCGAACCGTAAGTGCGCGGATCGGCCAGACGGAACACTTTACTCATTACCACTGCAAACGAGATCGAGCCGATCAGATAGGCGGCTACGGTCATCCAAACTGTATTCATTGTTTCCTCAAATTAAATCCGCGGGGGCTGCAACCTTGCCCAAAACGTCAAAATATACACTGTCCGCCCTGTGCCGACCAGAGACCAGCCCCTCTAATTACTTGCACGCACTATAGTTACTTGCTACAGTGCATCACTCAGCGGCGCCCATTTGTCCTCGCGCCCAGCAAGCACAGCCCAGCTGTTTCAACGCCGCCTAAGCACCGCGGCAACGTATTTCGCCCTGCCCTAGCGTGGCACGGGTCTCCCTACGGTCGTTGAATAGTCCCATCCCCCATATAAGAGAGAATAAGATGCAATCGATTGCTATCACCGCGCGCCACTGCGCGCCACGCCTGCTGGCACTGGCTGTAAGCCTGTGCTTTTCCAGCGCCGCACTGGCCGGCCCTAGCGAACAGGCGCGTATCGCCGAACTGGAAAAGAAACTGGAAAAAAGCATGGCTCTGATCGAGCAACTGAGCAACCGCCTGCAGCAGGTGGAAGCCAGTGCCGCGCCGGCCACGGCCAGCGCCGGTAAAGCGCAGGCAGCAGCGGCTGAAGCCACCGCCAGCGTACGCGCTACCAGCGAAGCACTGGTGGCCCAGCAAGCCCGCCTCGAGCAGGTAGAAAGCAATCTGGTGCAGGTGGCCGACACTTCGGCCAAGCGACGCGAAATGGGCCTGCCCGTACACGGCTTTGCCGACGTGGGCTACGCCTACAGCAGCAAGCCGCTGGACAACCGCAAATCCGGCTTCGTGCTGGGTAACTTCGATCTGTACCTGACGCCGGATCTGGGCGATCGCGTCAAGACCATCATCGAACTGGCCTTCGAATACGATGAAAAAGGCAATTCCGTCGGCACCGACGTGGAACGTCTGCAGATGGGCTACACCTTCAGCGATGAGCTGACCCTGTGGGCCGGCCGCTTCCACACCCCGTATGGCTACTGGAATACCGCGTTCCACCACGGCGCCCAGATTACCCCGTCGATTTCGCGTCCGCGCCTGATCGCATTTGAAGATCAGGGCGGCATTCTGCCATCGCACACGGTGGGCGCCATGGCCACCGGCACCACCCGTATCGAAGGCGGCCGTCTGAACTATGAAGCGTTTATCGGCAACGGCAGCCGCCTGTCGGGCGAAGTGGGCGACAAGTCGCTCGACTACAACGCTGGCAAGGATGACAACAATAACAAGGCCGTGGGCGCCAACGTACGCTATACCTTTGGCGGCGCGCTCGAAGGCGTCACGCTGGGCCTGAACGCCATGCGCCAGCAGGTCGATGAGGAAGGCACGCCTAACCAGACCCGCCTGAACATGACGGGCGTGTTTGCCGCTGTCGACCGCGACAACTGGGAAATCATCAGCGAATACTACAAGTTCCGCAATCAGGATCTGTCCGGCAACACGGGCAAACATAGCAGCTGGGCTGGCTACGCTCACCTCGGCTACGCCATCAATCCCGTCTGGACCCCGTTCGTACGCCTCGAAAAAGCTGTTCTAGATCAAGCGGACAACTATTTCCTGAACAACGTCAACGGTCGTTCCTATCAGCGTCAGGTGCTCGGTGCCAAATACAACCTGACCAATACCACCGCCCTCAAATTCGAGATGAACCGTACCAAGGAACTTCAGCCAGCTGGCGAATTCCAGTACCACGAAGCGCGTGCTCAAGTCGCGATTCGTTTCTAAGGAGCCCGCCATGACCGTGATTTCCCAACTGTCCCGCACCCTGCTGGCGCTCGCCCTGAGCGTGCCGGCGCTGGCCATGGCCGGTGATGTAATCGTCATCAGCCACGGCAGCCTGAACATGCCGGCCGGCGATGTCCGCGACGCCTATATCGGTGAAAAGCAAATTGAAGGCGGCACCAAACTGGTGATCTTCGATAATGCTGCCGTGCAAAAGGACTTCCTCGACAAGGTGGTACAGGTCGATGCAGCCAAGTACTCCTCGATCTGGACCAAGAAAGGCTTCCGCGAAGGTCTGAATCCGCCGGCCGTCAAAGCCACCGACGCTGAAGTCATCGCCGCCGTGAAAAGCACGCCCGGCGCGGTCGGCTACGTCAGCAAGGCGCCGGCCGACGTCAAAGTCGTCAAGAAGTTCTAAGCCATGCCAGTACTGCCCCGCCCCTGGCGCCACTGGCTGGCGGGTGCCGTACTGGGCGCCTGTGCCCTCGCGGCCCATGGCGCCGGCCTGCTCTACCAGATGCCTTACCGCTGGGTCAATACGGACGGCCAGAGCCTGAAGCTGAACCAGTATCAGGGCAAACCCGTGGTACTGACGCTGGCCTACGGCGCCTGCAAGAAAATCTGTTCCAGCAGCGTGTTCGCGATGGAACAGATGCAGGCGCTGGCGGACCGCCGCAAGACCGAGCTGCAATTCGTCATCGTCAGCCTCGATCCGGAGCAGGATACGCCGGCCGACTGGCGCGAATTACGCAAGACCCGCAAACTGCAACGCCCCAACTGGAGCGTGCTGTCCGGTTCGGTAGCCGACACCCGTGCGCTGGCCGCGGCACTAGGCATTACCGTGTGGCGCTATCACGACCATGTGCTACATGACTTCGGCATCGTTCTGCTCGATGCCAACGGCAACATCGTGCGCACCATGCGCCACTACGACGACAGCATTCCCGCGTTTCTGCAGGGCGTACTGGCGCCGCCCGCCCCCAACACTCCGGAGTAAGCATGTTCGCCCGTCTGAAACTCAAACAGAAAATGTATCTGGAATTCGGCCTCGCCGTGATTCCCCTGGCCGCTCTGCTGCTGTATCTGGTCACCGCCGTGAGCGACCTGCCGCAGCGCGTCAAAGGCGCACTGCAGACTTACCATACCAGCCTGCAAGCCACTTCCGACTACAAGGATTTCCTCAACGGCGTGACCGACGCAGTGGACACCGGCAAGCTCAGCGAAAAGACTCTGACGCTGCTGGCCAGCACCCGCAAGGATGTCGAACAACTGCGTAGCGCCGCTTCCACGCCCACGCTGGAAGCACTCGCCACCACGCTGGGCCGCGTATCGCAAAGCCTCGCGCGCGATGCCAGCATAGGCGCGGTGATGCCGCTGCGCGAGGACCTGAACAGCATCAAAAAAGGGCTGGAACAGCAGAATGCCGATACCGAGCATGCACTGGAAGAGATAGTGGAGCAGGATGCCAGCCATGCCAAAGCCAAGAACCGCATCATCGGCATCGCTGCCGTGGCCACCATCGCCCTGCTGGCTTATATGATCCGCAACCTGATCCACGGCATCCTCGCACCCGTGCTGTGGGCCGTGCAGGCCGCTAAACGCGTGGCAGCAGGCGATCTGTCCGGTGCCGGCAGCATCACCATGCGGCAGGACGAGATCGGCGAACTGCAGCAGGCGCTGGTGGAAATGAACGATGCCCTGATCGCCGTGGTGACCCGCGTACGCGAAGGTGCCGATACCATAGCCTTAGCATCCGCCGAAATCGCCAGCGGTAATCAGGATCTGTCGGTCCGCACCGAGCATCAGGCCCATGCGCTGGTGCAGACCGCCAGTTCGATGGGCAATCTGACCACCACCGTGGCGCAGAACGTAGACGATGCCGTGAATGCCAACCAGTTGGCACAGGCCGCGTCGCGCGTGGCGGCCGAAGGCGGCAGCATCGTCGAGCAGGTGGTGGACACCATGGGTGCGATTGCCACCTCGTCGAAGAAAATTGTCGACATCATAGGCGTGATCGACGGCATCGCCTTCCAGACCAATATTCTGGCGCTCAACGCTGCCGTGGAAGCCGCCCGCGCCGGCGAACAGGGCCGCGGCTTTGCCGTAGTGGCCACCGAGGTGCGCAATCTGGCCCAGCGCAGTGCTACCGCAGCCAAAGAGATCAAGGACCTGATCAATGATTCGGTGGACAAGGTCAACAGCGGCAACGAACTGGTGGGTCATGCCGGCAGCCATATGCGCGACATTCTCAGTAACATCGATGAACTGGCCGCCATCATGGATCGCATCACGGCCGCCAGCCACACCCAGCGTGCCGGCATCGAGCATGTGAGTGAAAACCTCACCAGCGTCGATAGCAGCACCCAGCAGAATGCCGCACTGGTGGAACAGGCGGCAGCAGCGGCCGCCAGCATGAGCCAGCAGGCGCAGAATCTGGTGAAAGTGGTCAGCGTGTTCAACCTGCAGCACGGGGGCGCCAGCGCACGCACAGGCAGCCGCCAGCGTCCAGCGGCCGAACCGCGCCGCCTGACGGCCTGAGCACCGGGCCGCCTACGCTACGGCTGGGCGGCTCAGTCTTGCAGCGCCACGTCCACCGGACGGGCATTCAGCACGCGCAGCAGTTCCTGCGGGGCGATGCTGACGAGGAAGCCGCGCCGGCCGCCATTGATATAGATCTGCGGCAGATCGAGAATGGTCTGCTCGACATAGATGGGCATCTGCTTGCGCGTGCCGAACGGGCTGGTGCCCCCCACCAGAAAGCCCGTATGGCGATTAGCCACTTCCGGCTTGCATGGTTCGACCTTCTTGCAACCAATCTGGCGCGCCAGATTTTTGGTCGAGACTTTGCAATCGCCATGCATCAGCACCACCAGCGGCTTAGCGGCCTCATCTTCCATGATCAGGGTTTTCACCACCGCATGTTCATCCACGCCCAGTTCGCGTGCCGACACGCTGGTACCGCCATGTTCTTCGTAGTCGTACGGGTGTTCGGTAAAGGAAACGCCATGCTTACGCAAAAACTGCGTAGCGGGCGTCTCGGAGATATGCTCTTTTTTTGCCATGCGTGATACGCTGCCAATCTATCGGGTTAAAGTCAGCAAGGGAGGCTGTCATTATGCCGCAGGAAATCCGTTTTGCCACTTTCAATGTATGCAACCTTTCCCAGCCCGGCGCCCTGCTGTACGACAATCTGGCTCCCCTCACCCCAGAAGCCTATGCCGCCAAAGTCGATTGGACGGCGCGCCAGCTAGACCGGCTTGATGCCGATGTGATCGGCCTGCAGGAAGTGTTCTGCCTGGAGGCGCTACGCGACGTACTGGCGCACAGCGAAAAATACCGCGACGCCGCCCTGTGCGGGGTCAGCACGGCGCCCGATCCCGTCACGGGCCAGCCACGCCAGATGCCGCAAGTGGCACTGATCTCGCGCCTGCCGCTGGCGGCCGAAGCCGCTATCCATACGGATTTCCCTGCCGGCGTCACGCTGCCGGCGGGCAGTCGCGATGCCCTGCGCTATGCGCGCGCCCTGCTGCGCGTGACCCTGCAACTGGATCAGCAGCGCCAGCTTGATGTCATCGTGCTGCACCTGAAATCCAAGCGTCCCGACTACGATGGCGAAGAAGCACACGACAACCCCATGTGCCATGCGCAGGCCCAGTTGCGCTCGCTGATCCGGCGCGGCACGGAAGCGGTGGCGCTACGTTCACTGCTGTGTCAGCTACACCGCGATGCGCCCCGTCCCCGCATCGTGCTGGGCGACTTCAACGACACGGTCGATGCCGTCACCACCTCCATCATCATGGGCGAAGGCGGCAGCGAAACGGCCGGCCGATTTTACGATAGCCGCCGCATCCAGCTCGATCCGGCCAGTTCGGCGCACGGCTACACCATCCTGCACGAAGAACGCCGCATGACCATCGACCACGTGCTGGTGTCCGAGCACTTCCATCCCGCCGCGCCGCAAGCGCTGGGGCGGGTGCTGTCGGTACGCTATTTCAGCGAACACTTGCCGGATGCAAGTCCGGCCGCGTCGGACCACGGACAGGTGTTGGTACAACTACAACTCGGCTAGCGCGCTGCGCCGTTCACACCGCCACAAGCTCGCTTTCGTCCCTCCTATTTAGCAGTTCAGCGCGAAATTCGTACCGCCTGTCGCACGGAACTGGTAACCGGCCTTGTAATTTCATACAGTGGCAACATGCGCCATGCCGCCTGCGCTGCGGCCTATCAAGGATAACCACCAATGAAACTCGAGACTCTGCCCCCCACCCAGCACCCTACCCATCGTCCTGCGCGCCCGCGCTGGCGCAAGCCGGTGGCCATTCTCGTCGTGCTGGCTGCCGCAGGCGGAGGCTGGACCGTACTGCAGAATAAACCGGCCGCACCGGCAGCGCCCGTCGCTGCCAAGGACAAGGCGGCCGAAGTACTAGAACTGGCCGGCACCGATGTAACAGCCGTCGATGCGCGCGCGCTCGACGTCAAACTGCCGCTGTCCGGTTCGCTGGCGCCGCTCAGTTCGGCCACCATCAAATCCAAGGTATCCGGTGTGGTGGAAGCCACCACCGTGCAGGAAGGCATGGCCGTCAGCGCCGGTCAGGTACTGGCGCGCATCGATCAGGCCGATCTGCGCGCCCGCCTGCAACAGCAGCAGGCCGCGCTGGACGAAGCGCAAGCCCGTCTGTCGCTGGCCAGCAAGAACGAAAACAATAGTCAGGCCCTGCTCAAACAGAAATTCATTTCCCAGACCGCTTATGACGCCACCCAGAACAGCGTCGATCTGGCCCGTGCCAACGTCAAATCGGCCGCCGCGCTGGTCGAGATTGCCCGCATCGCCCTCAACGATGGGGTAATCCGTGCGCCCATCAGTGGCGTAGTCAGCAAACGCCATGTGCAGGCCGGCGAAAAGCTGGCACCCGATATGCCCGTGTTCAGCATCGTCAACCTGTCCGAACTGACGCTGGAAGCCCAAGTGCCAGCCGCCGAAATTCCCCGCGTGAAAATCGGTCAGGAAGTGAAGTTCAAGGTCGATGGTTTTCAGGGCCGCGACTTCAGCGGCAAAGTGGCGCGCATCAATCCGGCCACGGAAGCCGGTTCGCGCGCCATGCTGGTCTACATCGCCGTGCGTAACGAAGATAGCGCACTGCGCGCCGGCATGTTCGCCAAAGGCAGCATCGTCACCGATCGCTCCGCCGTAGCGCCCATCATTCCGCTGACGGCACTGCGCGGCAACCAGAACGAGCCCGTGGTGTACCAGATCGTGGCCGGCAAAGTGGTCGCCCAGCCCGTCAAACTGGGGCTGCGCAACGACGACGAAGGACTGGTAGAAGTGCGCGACGGCCTGCAAGCTGGTGCCAGCGTGATCGTGGCCAAGCTGGATGCCGTGAAGCCGGGCGCACTGGTGAAACTACCGGCCGCCGCGCAGGATAGCAGCAGCCGTCAGGCTAGCGCCGAAGCCGGCAAGAAAGGCTGATCATGTGGATTACTAAAACCAGTATCCAGAACCCCGTGTTCGCCACCATGGTGATGGTGGCGCTGATGGTGCTGGGCCTGTTCTCGTACCGCGGCCTGGGACTGGAAGCCATGCCGAATGTGGACATACCGGGTGCGATGATCGAAGTGAAGTATCCGGGTGCCTCGCCGGAAGCGGTGGAGAACGACATTACCCGCCCGATCGAGAACGTGGTCAACACCGTCAGCGGCATCAAGACGCTGCGTGCCAACTCATGGGAAGGCCGTTCCGGCGTCTACGTCGATTTCGAACTGTCCACCAATATGGACAAGGCCATGCAGGACTTGCGCGACAAGGTGGCGCAAGTACGGCCGCGCTTCCCGCGCGAAGCCAAAGACCCGTTCATCGTGCGCTTCGAAGGCGAGAACAGCCGCCCTATCGCCCAGATCGGCCTGACCGCCACCAAGCATACGCTGCGCGAACTCTCCACCATGGCCGACCAGCTGATCGGCAAGCGCTTTCAGGGCGTGGCCGGGGCCGGTCAGGTGCGCCTGAACGGCATGTCGGCACGGGAAATTCTGATCAGTCTGCGGCCGCAGGATCTGACCGCGCAAGCGATCGGTGTGGATGAAGTGATCAACGCAATTCAGGCCACCAACACCAACCTGCCGGCCGGCTCGATCAGCTTTGCCGGCAACGAACAGCTGGTGCGTATCGAAGGCAAGATGAAAGATGCGCGCGACTTCAACCGCATCATCGTGGCGCGCCGCGCCAATGGCCCCGTCTATCTCGATCAGGTGGCTACTGTGGTGGATGGTGCGCAGGAAGAACTGTCGATCTCGCGCCTGAACGGCCAGCGCGCCGTCACCATCGATATCACCAAGGTGCAGGACGCCAATGTGGTGGAAGTGGGCCGGCGCATCCAGAAGGTCGCGGAAGAACTCAAGGAGACCCTGCCCGCCGACATCACCCTCACCGTGCTCAACGACGAATCGCTGAAAGTCCAGAGCCAGCTCGACAACGTCAAGGAAACCATCATCGAAGGTGCGGTGCTGACCATGGTGATCGTGTTCTTCTTCCTGCACTCGTGGCGCTCCACCATCATCACGGGGCTGACGCTGCCGATTTCCGTCATGGCCAGTTTCATCGCCATGAAGTTCTTCGGCTTTACGCTCAACTTCCTCACGCTAATGGCGCTATCGCTGTGCATCGGCCTGCTGATCGACGATGCCATCGTGGTGCGCGAAAACATCGTGCGCCATCTCGGCATGGGCAAGAACCACCGCAAGGCAGCCGAAGACGGCACCAATGAAATCGGGCTGGCCGTGATGGCCACCACCTTCGCGATTGTGGCCGTGTTCATCCCCGTGGCTTTCATGCAGGGCATCATCGGCCGCTTCTTCCTGCAGTTCGGCATCACCGTGGCCGTGGCCGTGCTGGTCTCGCTGTTCGTCAGCTTCACGCTGGACCCCATGCTGTCCTCGGTCTGGCCCGACCCTGTCAAGAACCGCTTCCGCTATGTGCCGTGGCTGGGCCACCTGATGCACCGCATCGAGCATGTGATCGAACATCTGCACGTCTGGTACGGCAAGGTGCTGGCACTGGCGCTGCGCTGGCGCAAGCTGACGCTGGCCATCGCCTTCGCCCTGTTCGCGGGCAGCCTGATGCTGGTGCCTATGATAGGCGGCGAAATGTTCCCCGAGCAGGACAATGGCTGGATCAATCTGCGCCTGAAAACCCCGGTCGGCTCCAGCATCGAATACACCGATAGCAAGGTCAAGCAGGTGGAACAGGCGCTCAAGGAATTCCCTGAAGTGGCCAAGGTCATCGCCGTGGTCGGCACGCAGGAAGGCCGCAATACGGCCCAGGTGGACGTCAAGCTGCAGGATCGCAAGACTTTCAAGCGGCGCAGCCAGAAAGAACTGGAAGGCGTGGTACGGGCGCGTCTGAACCGCATTGCCGGCATCACCATGTCGGTGGGCTGGAAGCCTATCTTCATCGCCATTCTGGGCACCGATGAAGGCAAGCTCGATGCGGTGGCCCACAATCTGATGAACAAAATGCGCAAGATTAAAGGCGTGGCCGACCTCGAATACAGTCAGGAAGGCGCCAATCCGTCCACCACGGTGCGCATCAACAACGAACTGGCCAGCGATCTGGGCCTGACCGTGCAGCAGATCGGCACGGCGCTGCGGCCATTCGTGGCCGGCGATACCACCAGCCACTTCCTGGCCGACGATGGCCAGAACTATGACGTCAATGTGCAACTGCCTAAATCAGGCCGGCAGAAGATTGCCGATCTGGCCGACCTGTCGCTGGCCTCCTCCAAGCTGGGGCCGGATGGCCGTCCGCTGATGGTGCCGCTGCGTCAGGTGGTGGAATTCGTACCCTCGTTTAGCCCGCAGGTGCTCAAGCGGCAGGCGCTGCAGCGTCGGGTGGCCGTGTATGCCTCGGTCGAAGGCCGTCCGGCTGGTGACGTGGATAGCGATGTGCGCAAGGCCATGAAGGAAATCGAGCTGCCGGCCGGCGTGCGTTTCGACGTGGGCGGCAATGCGCAGGATATGGCAGAGAGCATGTCTTCGGCCATGATCGCGCTGAGCATCGCCGTGATCTTCATCTATCTGGTGCTGGCTTCCCAGTTCGGCAGCTTCCTGCAGCCGATTGCCATCATGATGTCGCTACCGCTGTCGCTGATCGGCGTACTGGTGGCGCTGCTGGTGACGGGCAGCACGCTGAATATCTTCTCGGTGATCGGCTTCATCATGCTGATGGGTCTGGTGACCAAGAACGCGATTCTGCTGGTGGACTTCAGCAACCACGCCCAGCGCGAAGGCATGGGCCAGATCGAAGCGCTGATGAGCGCTGGTCAGGTGCGGCTACGCCCTATCCTGATGACCACGCTGGCCATGATCTTCGGCATGCTGCCGATGGCGATCGGCATGGGCGATGGCGGTGAAACCCAGGCGCCGATGGGCCGCGCCGTGATCGGCGGGGTGATCACCTCCACCCTGCTGACGCTGGTGGTGGTGCCGGTGGCCTACACCTACCTCGATACGCTGGGCAAACGCTGCGCGCGCTACTTCCGCGGCCGCGCCCACGACGAGGAAGAAGAACACCTGCATCCCGTCAAACCGGCCGATATCGCCGAAGTCGCCTAATCCCTACTCGACCGCATCAGAAAAGCAAAACCGGGCCAGACCCGGTTTTGCTTTTTTAATCCCCCGTGACGGTGGCGTCATCCGCCCCAGCATCACCATCCTCACTGTCGTCCTGATCCTGCTCCGCCAGCCCCGGATTGGCCTTGGCCTCGGCTTTGCGCCGGGCTTTTTCCTCCGCCTTTTTCTTTTTCTCCAGCTCACGCTGGCGCTTTTCGTACGCGAAGTTGGTTTTTGCCATGGGCAGCCTCTCTCTATCCGGTGGGTTTGTCACCCATTATGAACCAGATAGTGCCGCAGCACCTGATTCATCCACGTGGATGGTGCTTCGAGTGCAATTGTTTGAGGCGTTCACGCGCCACGTGGGTGTAGATCTGGGTGGTGGAAATGTCGGCATGCCCGAGCAGCAACTGCACCACGCGCAAGTCGGCGCCATAGTTGAGCAGGTGGGTGGCAAACGCATGGCGCAACGTGTGCGGCGATAGCGGCACGGTAATGCCCGCCTTTAACGCATGCTTCTTGATCAGTATCCAGAACATCTGGCGCGTCATGGCGCCGCCCCGCCCCGTGACGAATAGGGCATCGTCCTGCTGGCCGTTGAGGATCTGGCCGCGCGCTTCATGCAGATAGCGCTCCAGCCACAGGCGCGCCTGCGCGCCGAACGGCACCAGCCGCGTCTTGGCGCCCTTGCCGGTGATGCGCAGCACGCCATCGTTCAGGCTCAGATCCAGCAACTTCAGGCTGACCAGTTCCGACACGCGCAAGCCGGAGGCGTACATCAATTCCAGCATGGTGCGTTCGCGCAAGCCTAGCGGCGTGGCCACATCTGGCGCGGCCAGCAAGGCTTCCACATGGGCTTCGCTCAGCGTATGCACGAAACGCTGGGGCTGTTTGGCAGAGACCAGTTTCAGTGTGGGATCGGCGCTGATGCGATGCTGGCGCAGCAGCCACTGGTAGAAGCGACGCAGCACCGACAGGCGGCGGTTGGACGAGGTGGCCTTGCCGCTATCCTGATGGCGCGCCGCGATATACGCCTGCAGATCATGGCTAGCCACGCCGGCCAGTCCGGCCACCTGCGGGCGCTGGCTGGCAAGCCAGTGGGCGAACAGGCGCAAGTCACGCCGGTAAGCTTCCAGCGTATTTTTCGACAGCCCGTCCTCCAGCCACAGGCTGTCGCAGAACTCGTCGATCAGAGCAGTGTGGTCTGTTGCCATGCGTATTCGCTCGATCCTTCATGGGCTAGCAGCCAGCGCTTGATCCCCAGCAGATAGCCGTTCGGATCGTCGCTGCGGGAAAACCCGCCCAGCCCCGTCGCCGCCGTCACGCGGTGGCACGGTATCACCACGGGGAACCAGTTGGCGCCGCAGGCCTGCCCTACGGCGCGGGGGACGGAACCCAGATGGCTGGCCAGTTCGCCGTAAGTGCGCATGCTGCCACGCGGAATCGACGCGATGGCGGCCCAGACGCGCTGCTGGAACGGCGTGCCCACCGTGCGCAACGGCAGGTCGAACACATAGTCGGGATTTTCGCAGTAACGCTGCAATTGATGTGCCGCAATTTCCGCCACGGCGTCCTGTGGCGCTTTTGCATCAAAATGGGGCGGCAGGTAGCACAGCTCGGCAATCTGTCCAGCCTCCGTGCGCACGCCGACTTTCCCTAGTGGCAAGTCCACTATGGCCTGAAACAAACTGACTTCCTGTTGTATTTTCATCACACCAAATGCACCAAAAAAGGATGTGCAACGTTGTAAAAATGCACCAACTTGTTGCGATTTCATCACATTGAAATAATCGCATGGGTGCTTTGCTGACAGCATTTTAAGCGCCAGCGCCCAGCCACGGCGCAAAAAAAAACGCACCCTCAGGTGCGTTTTCAAATACTGCTTCACGTTCCCGGTCGTTTGCGTGATGCCGTAGCGCGCTTATGGCGGCCTGCAGCGTCTATCACAACGACATTCTGTAAAACGTGTGTCTCCTCGTTTCAATCGCCGGCATTGATTGCCGTTTCTCTACACACTCCCCACCTACAATTCTGGGCTCTTGCTACAGGGACAAATATGTTTATGCGTTATTCCCTGAGAGCGACGCCATCATAACTTACCGCTTTCGTTTTTGACCAACTATTTTCTGGGCGCGAGAACGGGGTTATTTCAAATCTGAACCAATTTTTACGCAAATCGTAAAAGTTGTGGTAAGCAGATTTTTACTCTGCCGACCTAGTAATTCCCCTCATTGCCTGTGTGCCCGCATCCTTATATTTTTAGCCTACAAGAGCGCCGGATTTCCCGGTATCAATATAAAAGTCGAGACATATCATGCTAAACAAACTACTCGATCACCTCGAGGAGTGGATGATCACCTTCCTCATGGGTGGGGCTACCCTCATTATTTTCCTTTCCGTTGCACACCGCTATGGCACCGGCCTGGCGATACCGGGCGTACAGGACTACCTGTTAAGCCTGCACTTCGAATGGGCGCAGGAACTGGCCATCATCATGTTCGTGTGGATGGCCAAATTCGGTGCCGCTTATGGGGTACGGATGGGTGTCCACGTGGGCGTCGACGTACTGGTCAGCCGCCTGCCGTCGGAATGGCGCAACCGCGCCACCTATATAGCCTTGGCCTGCGGCATGCTGTTCACCGGCATTATCGGCACGCTGGGCCTGACCTTTGTGTGGGAAAACGGCATGCACTACGCCCTCTACAACAAGCTCGGTCTTGATGTCAGTGCACTTACGGAAGGCCCCACCACGCCCGATCTGGAGTGGCCGACGTGGTTTGTGTACTCGGTGGTGCCGATGGGCTCCTATCTGATGTGTCTGCGCTTCATCCAGGTCACCATCGCCTTCTGGCGCACGGGTGAAATGCCGCATCAGGACGAATCGCAAGTCGATGGCCTGGATGACGAGGAAGACGATGATATGTTCGCCGTTGCCAAACCCGCCCAAGGAGGTGCCCAATGAGCCACGCTAACGCACTCACCGCGGTCGCCCAGATGAGCAAACAGCGCGCTGGCGCATGGCTGCTGGGCATAGGCGCCATTCTGCTGGCCCTGTGCTTCATCGGCGGCAAGGTCGGTATCGTGTTTGCACTGCTGCTGGCGCTGATGCTGACCGGCATTCCTGTCTCGATCGCACTCGGCCTCACGGTGCTGATGTTTATGTATCTGCTGACCCACGTGCCGGTGGAAGCCGTCGCGCTGAAACTGTTCAGCGGCATCGAGAAGTTCGAAATCATGGCCATCCCGCTGTTTATTCTGGCCGGTAACTTCCTCACCCACGGCGGCGTGGCCAAACGCATGATCAAGTTTGCCACCAGTCTGATCGGCCACTGGCACGGCGGTCTGGCGCTGGCCGGGATTATTGCCTGCGCCATGTTTGCGCTGGTGTGCGGCTCTTCCGTCGCCACCGTGGTGGCGATCGGCTCCATCATCCTGCCGGCCATGGTGAAACAGGGCTATCCGAAACGCTTTGGCGCGGGCGTCATCATCACCGCCGGTTCGCTGGGGATACTGATGCTGCCGTCGATCCCGAAAGTGATCTACGCGATTTCCACCAACACCTCGATCGGCGCGCTGTTCCTGGCCGGCTTGTTCCCCGGCATCCTGCTGACGGTAATGCTGTGCACCACCACCTGGGTACTGGCCAAGAAAAACGGCTATCCGCGCATGCGCAAAGCCAGCTGGGGCGACCGTCTGAAAGCCTTCAAGGAAAGCGTGTGGGGCCTGATGCTGGTGGTAATCATCATCGGCGGTATCACCAAAGGCATTTTCACTCCGACCGAAGCGGCCGCCATGAGCGCCGTGTATGCCTTCATCATTTCCGTGTTTGTCTACAAGGACATGCCGCTGAAGAAGACGCCGGAAGTGCTGAAGAAATCGGCCAGCCTGAGCGCCATGCTACTGTACATCATCACCAACGCCGTGCTGTTCTCGTTCCTGATGGCACACGAGAATATTCCACAGGCGATGGCAGACTGGATTCTGGCCAAGGATCTGGGTCAGGCCGGCTTCCTGTTCTTCACCAACATCCTGCTGCTGCTGGCCGGTAACGTGATGGAACCGTCGTCCATCATTCTGGTGATGGCACCGATCCTGCACCCTGCTGCGATCCGTCTGGGCATCGACGCTGTGCACTTCGGCATCATGATCGACGCCAATATGGAAGTCGGCCTGTGCCACCCCCCCGTCGGTCTGAACCTGTACGTGGCCAGCGGCATTTCCAAGATGAGCATCTCGGAGCTGACCGTGGCAGTGATGCCGTGGCTGCTCACCATGCTGGTGTTCCTCGTCATCGTGACCTACTGGCCGGGACTGTCGCTATGGCTGCCGAAAGCCATGGGCCTGATGTAAGCAGGACCGCCTAAAACAAAACCCCGTGTGGCTGTCAGGCCACACGGGGTTTTTTATTGGGCTGACTAAACTGCTCAGCCCCGCAAGATGCTATGCCAGCTTATTTGCCAACTTACTTGCCAACTTACTTGCCAAATTACTTGCCAACTTACTTGGCAGCTTCCTTGTTAATTGCCGAAATCAGGTCTTTACCGATACGGCCTTCCATGTCCTTCTGCACCGGCAGCAGCGCCTTACGCCATTCAGCCTGTTCTTTCACGCTAGGCGTATAGACTTCGGTCTTGCCGGCTTTCTTGATGGCGTCCAGTGCCATATCGTTGTCACGCTGGGCGATGGCTTTCTCGAAGGTGGTGGCATCCTTCATGGCCTTATCCAGTGCGGCGCGGATATCGGCTGGCAGACCATCCCAGAACTTCTTGTTGACGATTACGGCATAGCCCAGATAGCCGTGATTGGACACGGTGACGTGCTTCTGCACTTCATGCATCTTCTGGGTGTACATATTCGATGGCGGGTTCTCGGTACCGTCCACCACGCCCGTCTGCAGCGCCTGATAGACTTCGGAGAAAGCCAGCACCTGCGGATTGGCGCCCAGTGCACGCATCTGCGCGTCCAGCACTTTGGACGACTGGATACGCATCTTCTGCCCCTTGAAATCGGCCACCGAATGCAGCGGCTTATTCGCCGACATCACCTTGAAGCCGTTATCCCAGAACGCCAGACCGGTAATCCCCTTAGGTTCGAGTTTCTTCAGCAGGCCTTTACCGATTTCGCCTTCCGTCACGTTATACAGCGCCGTCTTCGACGGGAAGATATACGGCAGATCGAACGCTTCGAATTCCTTCACGCCCAGCGGGCCGAATTTAGCCAGCGACGGTGCCAGCATCTGCACCGCGCCCAGTTGCAGCGCTTCCAGTTCTTCCTTGTCTTTATACAGCTGGCTATTCGGATACACCTCGACCTTGACGCGGCCATTGGTGGCTTTTTCGGCCAGTTGCTTGAAGCGTTCTGCAGCCTGGCCTTTCGGCGTATCAGTCGCCACCACGTGGCTGAACTTGATCACGATAGGCGCTTGCGCGTAGGCGTTGATGCTCAGGGCGGCGCCCAGAGCCAGAAGCATGGCGTTGAGTTTCATGGAGTCTCCAGAAGGAAGGAAAATACGGTATTGTTGTAGTGTGATCGATTCTCACCAACCATGACAAGCCCTGCAACTGTGGAAAACCACAATGGCGAGCAGCGTGCAAGGCGATACCCTGAACGCCCATGACCGATACCTCCAGTTCCTCCAGCGCGCAGCGGCGCGGCCTGCGGCGCGCCCTGTCCAGCAGTGCGCTGCGCTGGCTGCTGCCCATCGTGCTGGTACTGTTTTTTCTGGCAATATTAATCTGGTTGCCATGGCAGGCGCGCCAGATGGAAAGCACGGAACGGCAGGAACAGCTGATCGCCGATACCCTGTGGGTGGAACAGACCATACGTTTCCAGCTGGGGCGCGATGAAGAATCGCTGCGCGCACTGGCCAACGAAATCAGCGCGGTGCATCTGAACGAAGATCAGCTCAAAGCACGTCTGACCCGCTTGCTGAAAAACGGCCACGAATTCCTCCGCGTGGTATGGCTACGCCCCGATGGCAGCCTGCACGCCAGTAGCGACGCCATCCCCCTGCCGGTGCGGCTCACGCAAGCGTCCGAAGCCACCATGGAACTGGTGCGCAAGACGCGCAAGCCGATGTACACCCAGCCCGAAATCCAGAGCGGCAATCCGAATGCGGCACCGTCCGCCGTGCTGATGGACTATCACGTTCCACTGTTCCGCGGCGACGAATATCTGGGCGATCTGGTAGCCACCTACCAGACCAGCGTGCTGCTGGAAGAAATGGTGCCGTGGTGGTTCGCGCAGGACAATCAGGTATCGCTGATCGACCGCGACGACCGCGTGCTGGCGCGCCGCGCCGCCGCAGGCCCCGGCCACGGCGTCTATACCCATAAGCGCGCGCTCGATCTGCCCGGTGCCAACATCACGCTGGTGACAGACAGCGTCAAGAGCGAACCCAAGCTACTACCGAACCTGCTGGTCGGTTCCGTCATCGTGCTGTCACTGGGGCTGCTATGGAGCTTGCTGGCACTGTGGGGCCACATCTCGCGCCGGCTGGCCGCAGAAGGCGCGCTGCGCCAGCAGATGTCGTTCCGCACGGCGATGGAAAACTCGCTGGTGACGGGCTTGCGTGCGCGCGATCTGGAAGGCCGCATCACCTACGTCAATCCGGCCTTCTGCCAGATCGTCGGCTATCCGGCCGAAGACATCATCGGTAAGCTACCCCCTATGCCTTACTGGGCGCCGGAAGCCATGACCGAATACCAGACCCGCTTTGCCTCGGTGCTGGCCGGTAAAGTCACGCCCCAGTTCGAAACCTATTTCCAGCGCCCCGATGGTGAACGCGTACCCGTGCTGATTTTCGAAGCGCCACTGGTCGATAACAACGGCAAACAGACCGGATGGATGGGCTCCATCCTCGACATCTCCGACCTCAAGCGGGTGGAAGACCTGAATCGCCAGCAGCAGGAAAAGCTGCAGGCCAGCGCCCGCCTCGCCACCATGGGTGAAATGGCCTCCATGCTGGCGCATGAACTGAACCAGCCGCTGGCAGCCATTTCCAGCTACACCACGGGTGCACTGAATATGCTACGGCGTGCCGACAGCGAGCAGACCACGGTGGCAGCCAGTGCGCTGATTCCTGCACTGGAGCAGGCCAGCACGCAGGCACAGCGGGCCGGCCAGATCATTCGCAGCGTGCATGAATTCGTTAAAAAGAGCGAGCCGCAGCGCCAGCAGGTTGCCATTGCGCCGCTACTGGAAGGCATACGCACACTGATCGAGCTACAGGCGCGTCAGGCCTTCGTGTCGTTCAAGACCAGCATCCCCGCCGACCTGCCGCCTGTTCTGGCCGACCGCGTGATGATAGAACAGGTGCTGCTGAATCTGACCCGCAACGGCATCGAAGCCATGCAGCACATCCCGCCCCAGCGCCGTCTGCTGAAAGTACAGGCCAGCTACCTACCCGAAACGGCGCAGGTCAGTGTGGACGTGATCGATCAGGGCCACGGCATACCGGAAGACGTGGCACAGCGCCTGTTCTCGCCGTTCTTCTCGACCAAGGCCGAAGGCATGGGCATGGGACTCAACATCTGCCGAACCGCGATAGAATTCCATGGCGGCACACTGACACATAGCGCCAACCCGCAGGGTGGCACCATATTTACCTTCGTGCTGCCAGCCTACACGGACAGTACGAAAACGGAGACTTAAAGCATGCTGCATATCGTTGATGATGAAGAAGTGGTGCGTGATGCACTGACCTGGCTGGCCACCTCGCGCGGCATCAGTGCGCGCAGCTATGCTTCGGCACTGCAGCTGCTGCGCCATGCCGATAGCGGCCAGTTCGATCCGGAAGGCGATTGCGTGCTACTCGATGTGCGTATGCCCGACATGAACGGCATCGCCGCGTTCGACCAGCTATCCACGCGCGGGCTGACCCAGCGCATGCCGGTGATTTTCCTCACCGGCCACGGCGATGTGCCCATGGCGGTCGATGCGCTGAAAAGGGGCGCCTTCGATTTCTTCGAAAAACCGTTCAACGACAACCAGCTGATGGACCGCGTGCAGGAAGGTCTGGCCGGTTCGCGCAAGGCCGGCGAAATGGCGCAGGTACACGCCCGCCTCGCCACCCTGTCGGCGCGCGAACGGGAAGTGCTGGATCTGATACTGGCCGGGAAAATGAACAAGGTGGTGGCCGATGAACTGGGTATCAGTATGCGCACGGTGGAAGTGCACCGCGCGCATATCTTCGACAAGATGCAGGTGAAAACAGCGGTCGAACTGGCCGGCCTGCTGAAATAGCGCTAGCTCTTCTTCTGCGCCGCGATCCACTCGTCCACGACCTGTTCGAGCACGGCCAGCGGCACATTGCCTGTTTCCAGTACGGTGTTGTGGAAGGCTTTCAGGGAGAAGCGTTCGCCCAGCGCCTGCTGGGCGCGGGCGCGCAGCTCCAGTATGCGTAACATACCGATCTTGTAGGCACAGGCCTGCCCCGGCATGGCCACGTAGCGCTCCACTTCCACTGCCGGTATGCCGTAATCGATACCTTGCTGGCGGGTCCATTTCATCGCATGCAGCCCCGTATCCACCACGAGGCGGCGGGCACGGAACAGCTCTGCATCGAGCTGGCCTAAGTGGCCCACCACATCGCCGTCATACCAGTGATTTTCTACCGCTAGCTGTTCCGCATACAGTGCCCAGCCTTCGCCATAAGCCGAACCCACAGGGAACACGCGGTCGCGCCGGTAGCGCGGCTGCTGGCTATTTTCCTGCTGTAGCGCGATCTGGAAGTGGTGGCCCGGCACACCCTCGTGGTAAGTCAGGGTACGCAGGCCAACGATGCGGAATATGGGGCCGGGCATAGGTGCCCAGAAGATGCCGGGGCGCGTACCATCATTGGCTGGCCCTGTGTAGTGCGCCGCGGCCGTCTTTTCCGTAAATGGCGGTTCGCGTTTCACCACCACCGGCGCTTTCGGCGTGATGTCGAACAGATCGCGCGAACGCTGCTCGGCATCGCGCAACACTTCCTCGTAGCGTGCCAGTATGGCCGGACGGGGATCGGCCTCCTTGGGTTGCACGTCCTTCTCCAGCTTGGCCATGCGCTCCTTGATACTACCTTCCGTGTAACCCAGAGTGAGCAGCAGGCCATCCATCTCTTTTTCGATGCGCGCCACTTCGCGCAGGCCGATCTGGTGCACCTGTTCCGGCGTGTAATTGGTCGAGGTCATCTGCTTGAGCAGCAGGGCATAGGCCTTGTCGCCATTTGGCAAACGCCACAGCCCTGCATCGTTATTCGTCTGCGGCAGCTGCTCCTGCAGCAGCGTACGCACGCGCTGGTAGGATGGCATGACGGACTGGCGCACGATGCTTTCCGCGCTAGCGGCAAACTGCTGCTGCGCTTCCGGCGTCAGCTCCTTCACATTTGCCATGCGCTGCTTGAGCGACACCACCAGCACATTGGCCTCGGCACCACCGTCAAGGAAGCGATCGAGCTGGCCGATGGCAGACTGGGTCAGGAAGGTGGGCATCAGAATGCCGCGCGCACCGAGCCCGCGCGCCTGCAGGATGCCCGTATCGATCTTGCCCGCCACGGCCTGCAGCCGTGCCAGATAGTTCTCCACATCGCGCTGGTTGCGGATCGGGTGGGTCTGGCTGAGGAAGTTCACCAGCTGCACATGCAGGCCGCCGAACTGGTTGAACACGAAGTTATAGTCGGCGTAGGGATAGCTATCGATCTGGTTCTGCAGATTCCAGCGTATGGTGGCAGCACTGGCGCGCTGCTGCACGCTCAGGCTTTGCAAATTCATCTTGTCCAGTTGCGCCAGCGCCTTCTTGGCAGCCGCCACATCGCGTGCGCGCTGCACGATGGAATTCGGCGTCAGCTTGCGGTCCAGACCATCCTGCTCCTTGCCGCTGAAATACTGCTTGGCAGTGGCCTGTTCGGGATCGTTACGCACCTTGGTATTGGCCAGATTTTCCGCCCACTGGTCAAAGCTGACTTTCTGCGCCGCCAGACTGAAGGCAGGGCTGAAAACCGTGGCGGCAGCGGCCGTGGCAAGCATCACGATGGTGTGGCGGGGACTGTGCATGATCATCCTTTAGAAAGTGATCACACCAGTGTAGCGCAGTTCAGCGGTGGCAGGCCAGCGCCCACTCCAGATGCTCGCGCAGCAGCGGGGTGGCGCCCTCGCAGCGCGCCGTCAGCGCAGCGACGATGGCAGTATCGCCC
This sequence comes from Duganella fentianensis, assembly GCF_964031615.1. GTDB lineage: Bacteria > Pseudomonadota > Gammaproteobacteria > Burkholderiales > Burkholderiaceae_D > Rugamonas > Rugamonas fentianensis_A. Next base: position 312,448 of record NZ_CAXIQN010000013.1, on the reverse strand, counting down.
TTGGCGCCGCTACTGGCAGCATTACCCAGCGCGACGGCGATATTGCGCAGCCAGCGCTCATGGCCGATGCGGCGTATCGGGCTGCCTTCCATCTTGCGGTTGAATTCTTCTTCCGTCCACGCTAACAGTTCCAGCAGACTGGCGCTGCCCAGACCATGGCGCTCGTCGAAATCAGGCAGCACGGCTTTCTGCGCGAACTTGTTCCACGGGCAGGCCGTCTGGCAATCGTCGCAGCCATAGATATGGTTGCCGATCAAAGGACGCAGTTCGGCCGGTATGGCGCTTTTCAGTTCGATGGTCAGGTAGGAAATGCAGCGCCGCGCATCGAGTTTGCCCGGTGCCAGAATCGCGCCGGTGGGACAGACATCGATACAGGCCTTGCACTGGCCGCAGTGGGCACCCGTGGGCGCATCCACCGGCAGCGCCAGATCGACCAGAAACTCGCCCATGAAGAAGGTGGAACCGGCAGTGCGCGAAAGCAGCAGCGTATGCTTGCCGCGCCAGCCCAGCCCTGCTTTTTCGGCCAGCGGCAGCTCCATCACGGGCGCCGAATCGGTGAACACGCGGTAGCCAAATTCGCCGATCTGCGCTTTCACCTTATCGGCCAGTTGCTGCAAACGGGCGCGCAGCACCTTGTGGTAATCGCGTCCGCGCGCATACACCGAGATCACGGCGGCCTGCGGATCGGCCAGCCGCTGCGCTTCCCGTTCGCGCCAGTCGGCTGGCGTATCGGTGGGCAGATAATCCATGCGTGCACTGATCACGCGCACCGTGCCGGGCACCAGTTCGGCCGGACGGGCGCGCTTCATGCCATGCGCCGCCATGTAGTCCATTTCGCCATGAAAGCCCGCATCCAGCCACGCCTGCAGGCCCGCTTCCGCATGGCTGAGGTCGATATCGGTAATGCGGACTTCGGCAAAACCCAGTTCCCTGCCCCACAGCTTGATGCTGGCGGCCAGTTCGGCTAACTCGGTTTCGGACAGGGAATGGGGCATGGGCTGGGTAACGGTGTAAGAATGGTCGCAGGCGGTTACAATGGCTGGTGTCCCAACCAATCTCACATTTTAATTGATGCCGCACTTTCAAGCCCATCTCCACGACGAAGCCGCCACTGCCGCCCTCGGTGCAGCGCTGGCGCACGCTATGGCGCCCGGTCTGGTCATCTATCTGCACGGTGATCTGGGCGCTGGCAAAACCGCGCTCACGCGCGCCCTGCTGCACGCGGCCGGCCATGTGGGCACCGTGAAAAGCCCCACCTACACCCTGTCCGAGCCGTACGCGATTACGCTGGGCGGCCAGTCCGTCAGCGTGATCCATTACGATCTGTACCGCATGGGCAGTCCGGAAGAGTTCCTCGATGCGGGCTTCCGCGAGGATTTCAACGGCAGCAATATCTGCATCGTCGAATGGCCGGAAAAAGCCGATGGCGTGCTGCCGCCGGCCGATCTGGATGTCAATCTGAGCGTGGCGGGCGTCGGCCGTGAGGTAGAATTGCGGGCATCCACCCCTGCCGGTCACTCATGTCTGCAACGCCTGAAATTCGCCCCCAATCTGTGAGCGACGCTAGCTCTACCCCGGCGGACGCGCGCACGCGCCGCACCGTACTCAAAGCTGGTGGCGCCCTGCTGCTGTCGGTACTGGCGCCAACCCGCGCCATGGCCGCGCAGATCCTCGCCGTGCGCGTCTGGCCGGCCGAAGACTACACCCGCGTCACGCTGGAAAACGATGCCGTACTCAAAGCCACCCACTTCACCGTAAAAGATCCGGAGCGGCTGGTGGTGGATATCGAGGGGCTGGAACTGAATCCCACCCTGAAAAGTCTGGTGGCCAAAATCCAGTCCAACGATCCGTATATCAAGCAGGTGCGGGTGGGCCAGAACCGGCCTAACGTGGTGCGGCTGGTGTTCGATCTGAAAGAGGAAGTGAGGCCGCAGGTGTTCACGCTGGCACCGGCCGGCAATTACAAGCATCGCCTGATTTTCGACCTGTATCCCGTCAAGGAAGCCGACCCTATCGCTGCCATGATAGAAAAAGGCGACTGGTCGGGCGATGGCAAAGGCGGCAAGACCGATAGCAAGAACGACAGCAAGATAGATAGCACGGCGGGCAGCGGCAACCGCGTGGCGGCCGTGGAAACCCCGGCCACACCGGCGGCACCAGCCGACACTATGCATGCCGAACATGACGGCAAGGCGGCCGAAGCCCTATCCAAACCGGCGGAAAAATACGACCGTAACGGCAAGCTGGTACGCATGCTGACAGTGGTACTCGACCCCGGCCACGGCGGCGAAGACCCCGGTGCTTCGGGCCGGAATGGCAGCCGCGAAAAAGATATCGTGCTGGCGATTGCCAAGCGCCTCAAGACCCGTATCGAAGAAATTCCGAATATGCGGGTGATGCTGACGCGCGACGGCGATTACTTCGTCCCGCTCGGCACACGGGTGGAAAAAGCCCGCAAGGTGCAGGCCGACCTGTTCGTCTCCATCCACGCCGACGCCTTCGTGCAGCCCACCGCAAGGGGTTCCTCGGTATTCGTCCTGTCCGAAAAAGGCGCCAGCTCGACAGCGGCGCGCTGGCTGGCCGATAAGGAAAATCTGGCCGACACCATCGGCGGCGTGAATGTGCGCAGCCACGACCGCCAGCTAGCCAGTGTGCTGATCGATCTATCCACCACGGCGCAGATCAACGACTCGCTCAAGCTGGGCAAATCCGTGCTGGGCGAAATCGGCGGCATCAACCGCCTGCACAAAGGCTCGGTGGAGCAGGCCGGCTTTGCCGTGCTGAAGGCGCCGGATATTCCTTCCATCCTGATCGAAACGGCCTTCATCTCCAATCCGGAAGAAGAAGCCAAACTGCTCGACGAGGGCTACCAGAACCAGCTGGCTGAAGCCATCGTCAAAGGCATACGGCGCTATTTCGCCAAGAACCCGCCGCTGGCCAAGAACCGCCTCACCTGAGTCTGGAACTGCGCCGCGTCTCTATCCAACCACTTTTACGGAATCCACATGGCTGTAGTAACGATGACAGAATATGGCGCACTGCCCGCAGTGCAGATCACGGCGGCTGATGGCGCCAACATCACGGTATCGCTGTTCGGCGCCCACCTGCTGTCATGGAAAACTGCCGATGGCACTGAGCGCCTGTTCGTCAGCAGCCAGACGCCACTCGATGGCAGCAAGGCTATCCGCGGCGGCGTACCCGTGATCTTCCCCCAGTTTAATGTGCGTGGCCCCGGCCTGCGCCACGGCTTCGCCCGTGTCAGCCAGTGGCGCGTGAGCGATAGTGGCGGCGATGGCGGCCATGCCTACGTCGAATTGCAACTGAACCAGCAGGATCTGGCGGCAGAACATGCGGCCGCATGGCCCCATGCTTTCGAACTCACGCTGCGCTACACGCTGCAGGGCGATGCGCTCGATGCGCGCTTTACGGTGCATAACAGCGGCACGGCCGAATTCCCGTTCGGCGTGGCGCTGCACACCTATTACGACGTGGGCCAGCTTGCGGCCACCAGCATCAGCGGCCTGCAGGGCCAGAGTTATACCGACCACCATCTGCAAACCAGCACGCAGGATACCCCTGCCCTGCACTTCGACCAGAAGCATGACCGGCTGTATCAGTCCACGCCTGCGCTGACGCTGAATACGGCCAGCCGCACGCTGCATCTGGAGCAGCAGGGTTTTGATAACTGGGTAGTGTGGAATCCCGGTCAGGCCGATGCGGCGGCGCTGACCGATCTGGCCGACGAAGAATATCTGCGCTTTATCTGTATCGAACCGGCCCGCATCGATCAGCAGCTACTGGCCGCCGGCAGCAGCTGGACCGGCACGCACCGGATCAGCTGCGCCAGCTAGCGCTTAGGCTAGCGGCCCAGCTAGGGCTTAATTCGATTCCTTGATGATGCGGCCGGAACCGGGCTGGATAGGCCGCGCATTCATCGGATACAGACGGGCGAACAGCGCCATCTGGGCGGGCGAAGCCTGCACCGGCTCTTTCATCACCAGCCACAGCACGCCTTCGCTGCACGGTGGCGTGGTCAGCGAACCCATAAAGGTGAAGTAGTCGCGCCGTGCCGGTATCAGATCGATCGGATCGATCACCGACGACGGTGCCATGGTATCGAGTTTTTCCAGCGGCAGGTTATTCCATACGGTCTGGATCACCGGCTGTGGACGCCCCCGCTCCATCAGCAGCGCAATCACAGCCAGCTTGCCCTCGCCGTCCTTGTGCACCAGGTGCATGACCATTTCATAGCCCTTGCCATTCACGCGTTCTTCCGAAGGACGATGGAAGTGGAACTGGATCAGCTCGTACATCCGGTTCTGCACCGTGATGAAATTACCGCCACCCACCATCACCTGCACGGTATGACCGTTATCCGTCACATTGAAGGACGAGGGATGGTAGTCAAAGGTAATCTGCTCCAGCTCGACTTTCATGCCATCGCGGATATCGATCGGCGACTGACGATTGCCGGTGCTGCACTTGGCCCACTCCGGATTGATCTTGCCCCAGTTGGCCGGGCCATTCTCGCCCTCGTAAGACCAGTGATGGCTATACACTTTCGGTGCCGCTTCCACCACGGCAGCCGCTTTCTTGGCTTTGGCGGCCGCAGCTACGCGAGCCTGCTGATTGGCGCGCATCAGCGCCAGACGGGCAGCAATCTTGGCCGACAGGTCGGCTTCCGCTTCGGCTTCGCGCTCGCGCGCACTTGGCGCCGGCGCGGATGCTTTACGGCCCAGTGCGGCCGGCTCGCTATCGGCTTTTTCTGCCGCCGCGGCAGCGATCTGTTTAAGCGGCACGCCGCCCACGCTCACGCCGTGTTCCGACTTGGCACCCGCTGCGGGCGTGCCCTTGGTTTTAACCGTGGAAGCTGCTGCTTTGGCCGACGCCGGTTCACGCGCCTCATTGGCGCTGGCAGCGGTGGCAAACGCGCAGCAGCAGGCGATCAGGGTGAGTAAAGTACGCATCGCAGTCCAGAAGTATAAGAATTACACACTGGTATACGGATGCAATTGGGAAAAACTTGAGCGAAGGCTAGGACAAGAAAGATATTTATTTATGAAATATGCCGGAATCGGCACGGCGCCTGGGCCGTGCCATGGTGCGGCTGGCGCCGCACTCCCGCGTATTCCAGTGCAGCCAGTTAGCGGCCCAGCATGCGGCGGCCCAGCTTGTAGACGCCGCCCAGCGCCATCGGCACCACGGCCACACCCACGCCCACCAGCACGATTTCCGTCAGGTGTTCGCGCACGATGGCGATATTGCCGAAGAAATAGCCTGCCGTCGTCAGCAGCACTACCCACAGCACGGCACCGGTGATGTTGTAGAGCTGGAAGCGGCCATGGGTCATGTCCGACACACCGGCCACGAACGGTGCGAAGGTACGCACCACCGGCACAAAACGGGCCAGCACGATGGTCTTGCCGCCGTGCTTCTCGAAGAACTCATGGGTACGGCGCAGCGCGTCCTTGTTCAGCCAGCGGTAATCATGGGTAAATACCCGCTGACCTATGGCCTCGCCTATCCAGTAATTGGTGGTATTGCCCAGCACAGCCGCCGTAATCAGCAACCCGTTGAGCAGGAATAGATTCATTTCACCCAGCGCACACAGAGCGCCGGCGATGAACAGCAAGGTATCGCCGGGGAAGAAGAACAGCACCACCAGCCCTGTTTCACAGAAAATGATGGCAAACAGCACCACGTAGATCAGGGTACCGTATTGCTGTATCAGCACTTCGAGCGTTTTGTCGACATGAAGGATCATGCCGAAGAATTGCATAAAATCCATATTCTTCCCATAAAGTCAGCGCCGGAATCATACACCACGATGGCGCTTAGGTGAGCAGTTTCCCATGCGCTCTTAAGCAGATTAAAATCTTTCACGGGCGCACAAACCGTGCGCCCCCTCATTAGCCCACTACCCAGGGAGATACCGGATGTACCGAACCATGCTGTTACCGTCCTTGTCCGCTCTAGCGCTGCTTACCGGCAGCCTCGCCAGCGCTGCCGATCTGCCCATCAAACCCAGCGTCGGCGACCTCGTCAAGCAATCGCAGGCGTCCGACTGGCGCCCGACCGACCCGCAGCACACGCTGTATATGGAGCTCGAAAGCGGCCGCGTGGTGATCGAACTGGCGCCCGATTTTGCTCCACAGAACATCGCCAACATCGAAACGCTGGTGAAGGAAAAGTATTTCGACGGACTGGCCATCCTGCGCTCGCAGGACAATTATGTAGCGCAGTGGGGCGACCCGCAGGCCGAATCGGCTACCCCGCGCCCGCTGGGCAGCGCCAAGACCAAGGTGGCAGGCGAATTCAGCGTGCCCCTCAAGAATGACAAACATTTCGTCCGTCAGCTGGACCGCGACGGCTATGCCCCGCAGATCGGCCATTCCAACGGTTTCCCTGTGGGGCGCGACCCGAAAGCGGGCACCACCTGGCTGGCGCACTGCTACGGCATGGTGGGCGTAGGCCGCGATAACGGCACCGATAGCGGCAATGGCGCGGAACTGTATGCCGTGACGGGCCACGCACCGCGCCATCTGGACCGCAACATCACGCTGGTGGGGCGCGTATTGTCCGGCATGCCGCTGCTCTCCTCGCTGCCGCGCGGTGGCGAAGCCATGGGCTTCTACGGCACCAAGGAAACCCGCATGGGCATCAAATCCATACGACTGGAAGCCGATGTGCCCGAGGCCGAACGCAGCCATCTGGAAGTGATGCGCAGCGAAGCGCCCATCTACCAGCAGGTAATCGACGCCCAGCGCAACCGCGGCGGCCCCTGGAACAAGTTCTCGCCCGGCTATGTAGAACTGTGCAACGCGCCGATCCCGGTGCGGGTACGTCCTTAAGTCCGACTGCCAGCGCCCCGCAAACGGGGCGCTGCAAGCAGTTATAATCGCGGGATGAATGCGCCCGAACTTTCCCCTAGCAGCAGCCCGCGCCCTATCCGCGCCCTGCCCGATCAGCTGATTTCCCAGATAGCCGCCGGCGAGGTGGTGGAACGCCCTTCGGCCGTGGTCAAGGAATTGCTGGAAAACGCACTCGATGCGGGGGCCACCCAGATCAATGTGCGGCTCGAAGAAGGCGGGGTAAAACGCATCGCCATTACCGACAATGGCCGCGGTATCCCGCCCGAGCAGATGCCGCTGGCTCTGGCGCGCCATGCCACCTCCAAAATCGCCTCGCTCGACGATCTGGAAAATGTCGGCACGCTGGGCTTTCGTGGCGAAGCGCTGGCCTCGATCGCTTCGGTCGCTTCCGTCACGCTGACGTCGCGCACGGCCGATGCTGCCCATGCGTGGGAAATCGTCGGCTCGCATCAGGGTACGGTGGCACCGTCCTCGGGCGCGTACGGCACTACCGTCGATGTGCAGGATCTGTATTTCAACACGCCGGCACGGCGCAAATTCCTCAAGTCGGAACAGACCGAATTCGGCCACTGCGCCGAAGTGGTACGGCGGATTGCGCTGGCCCGTCCCGACGTGGCCTTCACGCTGAGCCACAATGGCCGCACCATCGACCACTGGAACGTGACGGAAATGGCCAAGCGCAGCGCCCACATACTGGGCGACAGCTTTGCCGAAGCGCGCCTGCCCATCGATGAAAGCGCCGGTCCGCTGCGTCTGCACGGCTACACGGGTCTGCCCACTGCCTCCAAAGCCCGTGCCGACGGCCAGTTCTTCTACGTGAATGGCCGCTTCGTGCGCGACAAGGTACTGGTACACGCCGTCAAGGCAGCCTATCAGGATGTGCTGCATGGCGACCGTTTCCCGTCCTATGTGCTGTCGCTCGATCTCGATCCGGCACTGGTAGACGTCAACGTGCACCCGTCCAAAATCGAAGTACGTTTCCGCGATAGCCGTGCCGTGCACCAGTTCGTATTCCACGCCGTGCAGCGCGCGCTGGCCCAGACTTCCGCCACCGCCCACGGCAGCGCACCGTCGCCCCTGCCGGCGGCCGACAGTCTGGAAACCACGCCATGGCGCGGCGAGCAGACCAGCTTCGGCGCTCTGCTCAAGCCTGATTACACCCCGACCTTCTCGCCCTCGCCATTTGCCAAACCGGGCGATGGCAACGGTGCTGCTGCCAATAATGCAGGTGGCGCGGCCTACTCGCCGCACAGTGCGCCCCGTTTCGACGCCCGCACGGGTGGCGTGGCACAAAGCACAGCGCGCTATGGTGCGCTGTTCAGTGGTGGCAGCGACAGCAGCGATGCCACGCGCAGCTACTCGCCAGCCGGCGACTACAGTCGCAGCGATAACCTGAGCAGCGATAGCGACCGCGCACTGCCGCAGGCCAGTCCGTTCACCGTTTCGCCAGCCGCCATGGCGCAGGAAGAATTCCCGCTCGGCTTTGCGCTGGCCCAACTGCACGGCATCTACATCCTCGCCCAGAACGCCAAAGGGCTGGTGCTGGTGGATATGCATGCGGCGCATGAACGCATCCTGTACGAACAGCTGAAACAGGCACTGCAAAGCCATGTGGCCGGTGAAGCCATGCAAGTGCAGCCGCTGCTTATTCCCGTCACCTTCTACGCCGATGCGATCGAAGTGGCCACCGTGCACGAACAGCAGGAAACCCTGCAGGCACTGGGCTTCGACATCGCCGCCCTGTCGCCCACCACGCTGGCCGTGCGCTCCGTGCCCGTGCTGCTGAAAAATGCCGATGCCCAGACACTGGCACGCGACGTGCTGCGCGATGTGCGCGAATTCGGCGGTTCGCGCCTGCTGATCGAACGCCAGAACGAACTGCTGGGCACACTGGCCTGCCATACGGCCGTGCGCGCCAACCGCATCTTGTCGGTGCAGGAAATGAATGCCCTGCTGCGCCAGATGGAAAGCACCGAACGGGCCGACCAGTGCAACCACGGCCGCCCGACCTGGGTGCAGGTGGAAATCGGCGCGCTCGATAAACTCTTCCTGCGTGGGCAGTAACATGAGCAATAACTTGGTGCAGCCTGCAACACGGCCACTGGCCGTGGCCATCATGGGCCCTACCGCCTCCGGCAAGACGGCCGCCGCGCTGGCGATTGCCGAACGCATCCCGTCGGAGATCATCTCGGTCGATTCCGCGCTGGTGTTTCGCGGCATGGATATCGGCACGGCCAAGCCTAGCCGCGCCGAACTGGCCGCCGCGCCACACCACCTGATCGACATCATCGACCCGCTGGACGCATATTCGGTCGCCCAGTTCCGCAACGACACGCTGCGTCTGGTCGATGAGATCGTGGCACGCGGCAAACTGCCGCTGCTGGTGGGCGGCACCATGCTGTATTTCAAAGGGCTGGCCGACGGCCTCGATGATCTGCCCGGCGCCGATCCGGCGCTGCGCGCGCAGATCGAAGACGAAGCCGCGCAAGTGGGCTGGCCGGCCATGCATGCCCGTCTGGCCCTGCTCGATCCGGAAACGGCAGCACGGCTGGCACCGGCCGATGCCCAGCGCATCCAGCGCGCGCTGGAAATCTGTACGCTCAGCGGCAAGCCCATGTCGGCCCTGCTGGCGCTACGTGAAAAGACCGAGCTGCCATTCGAACTGCTGTCGTTCGCACTGGAGCCTTCCGACCGCGCCGTGCTGCACGAGCGCATCGCCCGCCGCTTCGACCTGATGCTGGCCGATAGTCCGGACGGCAACCTGCTGACGGAAGTGGAACAGTTACGCCGCCGCGGCGACCTGCATCCGGGCCTGCCATCGATCCGCTGCGTGGGCTACCGCCAGGCCTGGGATTACCTCGATGGCAACATCGACTACGCCACCATGCGCGAAACGGGCATCATCGCCACCCGCCAGCTGGCCAAGCGCCAGCTGACCTGGCTGCGCTCGATGCCGCAACGCCGCGTGATCGACTGTCTGGGCGCCAATCCCACGGACGAACTGCTGGCGCAGATCGGCCAGCATCTGGGCTAAAAGCACCTGCGCGCGTTAAAAAACTGACACGCTTTACGTTGAAAAACGCTCAGGGAAAAACAAAATAAACAGAATATGGGGAAAAAACGGGCGCCATCCTTGACAGCCTAGCGCCTTACCCTGATAATATCGGGCGTTGCAGGTGATATAGCTCAGTTGGTTAGAGCACAGCATTCATAATGCTGGGGTCGATGGTTCAAGTCCATCTATCACCACCAAGAATTCTAAAAGGCCTCTAAGCAGAACTGCATAGAGGCTTTTTTAATCCGGTCTGTACCGGTGATATAGCTCAGTTGGTTAGAGCACAGCATTCATAATGCTGGGGTCGATGGTTCAAGTCCATCTATCACCACCAATACTGAAAGCCTCCCCGCACTGTGCTGCCGGGAGGCTTTTTTACTGGCGCGGCAGACTGCGCGCTAGTCCTTGTTCTGCATCCGCACCACCAGCGCACCCGCCACGACGGTAAATGCAATCACCACGGCCGCAATAATCCAGAAGCCGTGCGGATGCTGGGCCAGCGGAATCCCGCCCACATTCATGCCCAGCAGACCGGCAATGATGTTGATTGGCAGCGCCAGCACGGTGACGATGGTCAGCACGAACAGACTGCGCCCCGTCGACTCATTGACTTGCGCAGCGATTTCTTCCTGCAGCAGCTTGATGCGTTCCTGCAGCGAGGACATATCGCTGAGCACCACGGCAAACTCCTCGCTCGACTGACGCAATTCCTGGGTATCGAGTTCGGACATCCACACGGGCGGCCGCTGCAGCAGACGCAGCAGCGCGGCCGGCTCCGGTGCCAGCAGGCGCTGCAAGCGCACCAGCACACGGCGCATATTACCTAGGTCGGCCCGCTTGGCACGCACCCGCCCTGCCAGTAGCGAATCTTCGATCGTATCGACGCGCTCGACCGCTGTGCGCACGATACTCACCAGCACATCGGCCTGATCGCGCAGCAGGTGCACCAGCAGCTCCACCGACGAGCGTAAAGGCTCGCCGCGCCGTACTGCCTGATGCAGCCGTTCGATAGATTGCAGCGGTGTGCGGCGCGCACTGATCACCAGATGCGGTGCCACCCCCACCCACAGGGTGGAAATATCCGACGCGTCGAAAGTAAAGTCGTGCAGCACGTCGTTGACCACGGCAATCAGGGCGTTGTCGGCCAGCTCGATGCGGGTCGAGCGCGAACCCTGATGCAGAGTTTCGAAGAACTCGTCGGACAGGCCGCCATACGCCCGCAGCCACTTCTCGCAGGCCGCATGGGACAGATTGAAATGCAGCCAGATAAATTCACCGGGCTGGCGCCCTGCACCACTGAGCCATGCCTGCGCCTGAGCCGAATTCAGCGCCCGCACCGTACCCTGTTCGGCACCCAGTACATAGCCCCATACCAGACCCGCCGTATCCGAGCCATAGCTAACATCCATCGCTTCCATGTCGTCCCGCGTACTGGTTTTCCAGTGCGCGATTGTAGCCGAGATCAGGGCCGGCACCAGCGCATGTCTGCATGCGCGGCGCTTCAGGGGCTGGGCAGCCCTGTGACGCTCAGCTGATAGCGTTGTGCCAGCGCCTGATAGCTGCCATCTTTCGCCATCGCTGCCAGTCCGTCATTCAAGTCGGCGAGGATGCTGGCGGCATTCGGCAACTGTCGGGCAATGCCGACAAACAGCGGCAGGCGGGCGAAGGGCGGCGCCTTCCACACCACCTTGTCGCGCACTTCGGCCAGCTCCGGCTGCTGCAGCAGATACTCGCCTACGACTTTTTCCAGCGCCACATAATCTATTCGGTGCGCTAGCAGCTTGCGCAGATTGGTCTGATCGTCGTGCACATAATCGAGATGCGCACCCGAAGCTTCCAGCGTGGGGGGATAACCATAGCCACGCACGGCGCCCACTTTCTGGCCGCGCACGCCCGCCAGCGTGACATTGATTTTGTCGGCATCGGCCTTGCGCACAAAGAAACCCAGTTCACTGGTGAATGCGGCGCGCGAGGGCAGCAGATCGAATTTCTTGATTTCCTCGGGCCAGCAGATCAGCGCCCCATCGGCACGACCCGATGTGACTTCCAGCGGCACCCGCACCCACGGCACGCTACGCACTCGGACAGTCCAGCCCTTGCGCCCCAGCGCTTCCGTAATCAGTTCGGCAAACAGTCCGCCACCGGACTTGCCGGCGATGGAGAACGGCGGGTACTCGGTGGTGAGCAGACGTAGTTCTTTCGCACTCAGCGCACTAGAAAACAGCAGGATGCTCAGCAGGAACATGTAAGGGATAGAACGCATGCTTACTCCAGTCAGTCACGCAGCAGGGCCACAGGCCAGCCTGCCTCCCGGACATGATACATGATGCCTAACTGACAATCGGTATGAATAAAGGTGCTCGGCCTGACAACGCAGAAAGATTGTTAATGTAAAATGCAAAAAAAACATTTTTTCAACGGGCCGATCAATACAGGAATCCACACGATGAAAGCGCAAACGCCTTACCGATTACGGCGCAAATTGCTGGCAGTCGTCGTTGCTGCCGCCTTCAGCAGCGCGCAGGCCAATCCTGAAGCGCCTACCGTGGTGCATGGTCTGGCTAGCTTCAACCGGCTGGGCAATCTGTATTCGATTACCAACACCCCCAACACCATCATCGACTGGCGCAGTTTCTCAATTGCTCCGGGAGAAATCACCCGCTTCATCCAGCAGAGCAGCGATAGCCGCGTACTCAACCGCATCAGCGGACAGGACCCCAGCCAGATACTGGGCGCGCTGCAGTCCAACGGTAAAGTTTTCCTGATCAATCCCAATGGCGTGGTCTTCGGCGCCGGTGCACGCGTCGATGTGGGCGGACTGGTCGCTTCCAGTCTGACCATTTCGAATGCCGATTTTATTGCCGGTAAAAACAGCTTCAGCGGCGACGCCACCGCCGGCAAGGTCAGCAATCAGGGCAGTATCACGGCCGCCAGCGGCGGACAGATCTTCCTGATAGCACCTACGGTCGAGAATGCGGGGGCACTTTCGGCCGACGCCGGCACCATCATGCTGGCTGCCGGCCAGAGCGTACAACTATCGGACGTCCGTGATCCCAACCTGCAGGTAGTGCTATCTGCCCCGGCCGATCAGGCGCTCAATCTGGGCAGCATCGTGGCACAGAGCGGACGCGTCGGCCTGTTCGGTGCGCTGGTCAACCAGCGTGGCGTGATCAATGCCGATAGCGCCGTGCGCGGCGCACAGGGCCAGATCCTGCTCAAAGCCAGTGGCACCACGCTGCTGGAAGCGGGCAGCCGCACCTCCGCCACGGGTAGCAATCACAACCTCGGCGGCAACATCATGTTGCTTGGCAAACAGGTCGGCATGACCGGCGACGCGCTAGTGGATGCCAGCGGGGCCAGCGGTGGCGGCAAAATACTGGTGGGCGGCGACTATCAGGGCCGCAATCCCGCTATCAGCAATGCCGATGCCAGCTATGTGGGCCAAGATGCCGTGCTGCGCGCCGATGCCGGCGACAGCGGGAATGGCGGCACCATCGTGGTATGGGGTAACACGACCAGCCGCATGCATGGCACGCTGTCGGCACGCGGTGGCAGCACGGGCGGCAATGGCGGGCAGGTAGAAACCTCGGGCGGCTATCTGGATATCGCCGGTGCACGGGTCACTACCAGCGCCAGCCATGGTGCCACCGGTAGCTGGCTGCTCGATCCCGACGACATTGACATTGTCGCCGGGCGTGGCGGCAATCTGTCCGATGGGGCGCCGTTTGGTGGCGGCGCAGCCAGCGGCGTTACAACAGTCGGGGCTGACCTGATTTCCGAAGCCTCCAGCAACGTGGTGCTGCAAGCCAGACACAACATCAGCTTCAACAGTAGCATCTTCAATGACGCCAATGTCTCGCTGACCGCACAGGCCGGCAATGACATTACCGTCAATGCGCCGATCTACATGTCTGGCAACATTTCGCTGATTGCCAATGATAGTGCCAGCGCGAGTGCCTCCGGTACCGGCACCGTAACCGTAGCGTACAACGCCAATGGCGACATGCTGCGTACCAATGGTGCCAACCTTAGCCTGCGCGGCCATGACCTCAACATCAATGGCAGCCTGTCGCTCAGCGGCGGCAATCTCGATGCGCGCGCAGCCAGCAATGGCGGCAGCATTACGCTGGGCAGCAATAGCGTCGTCACTACCAGCGGCGGTGCCTCCTCCGTGCTGGCGTTCATGGCCGACAATATCAACCTGAACGGTGCGGCCGGCACACTCGGTAGCGGTGCCAGCGACGGTTACGACACGGTATCGTTTACCACCTACAGCAGTAACCGCGCCATCCAGCTGGGCGGTAGCGCCAGCGGCAAACTGGTACTCGACGCTACGGGACTGGGCTCTGTTTCGAGCGGCAGCCTGCAGATCGGCCACAGCACGGCAGGCACCATCAGCAGCGGCGACAATGTCACGCTGAGCGGGGTGGGTACTCTGACGCTGGAAAGCGGTGCCGATATCACGCTGGGCCACCAGCTGGGCGGTGCCCGCACGGTCCGCCTCAGCACGGATGGCACGGGCACGCTGAGCACCACCAGCGGCGCCAGTGTGGCAGGCAGCATGGCCGTGGCACTGGTGGGCAACAAGATGGCGCTGGCGGGCAGCATCAGCGCCCCTACCATCTCGGTCGATACCTATGACAGCGCACGCCACATCAGTCTCGGCAGCGAAACTGCCAGCACGCTGAGCCTGTCCGAAACAGAACTGCGGGCGCTGCATGGCAGCACGCTGGAGATCGGCAAGGCGGCAAGCTACACTGGCACCATCACCATCAATGATGGCATCGATCTGGGCAGCAGCAGCGCGGCCACGTCCCAGCTCTATCTGAAAGGCAGCACCATTACTGCCAATGCTGCACTGACCGTCAGCAACCAGCTGGTGCTCGATGCCGGTAGCGGCGTGGTGAGCGGCACCGGCGCGCTCACGGCCAGCCAGCTGACCGCCTACGGTATTTCCGTGGCACTCGGCGGCAGCAATCAGGTCTCCGGTGTCAGCGGCAGTGCCAGCGATGGCAGCTTCGTGTTCAACGCGGCCAGTAGTTTCAACGTGAGCGGCAATATCAGCGGCGCTACCGGCATCACCCTGTCGTCCAGCGGCGACATCACGCAGGACGCCTATGCCATTCTGTCCACCCCCGTACTGACCGCGAGCACGCCGCAGAGCGCCCAACTGACGGGCAGTTCCAACCAGATCAGCGCACTTAACGCCAGCAGCATCGGCTCGCTGAACGTGGTCAACAACGTTGCGCTGACACTCGATGGGGTTAGCCTCAACGGCAATCTGGCCGATGGCGCCATCAGCGCCACCACCACTGGCAGCCTCAGCGTTGCTGGCGACCTGAATGCCGGTAGCGGCAATGTCACACTGCAAGGCAGCAGCATCAGCGGCAGTGGCGCCATCAGCGCGCATAGCCTGAGCGTCAACGGTAGCAATGGCGTAACACTGAGCGGTGCCAATCTTGCCAGCTATGTCGGAGGCAGTGCCAGCGCGGGCAGCTTCAGCTACAACGCTGCCGCTAGCAGCATCAGTCTGGACAGCATCACGGCTGCCACCACCATCGGGCTTAGCAGCACCGGCAATATCAACCAGAGTGCTGCCAGTACCCTGCTGGCACCGGCACTGAGCATTACCACTCCGGGCCGCGTTAACCTCAACGGCACTGACAACCAACTTGATGCCCTCAGTGCCAGCAGCGTGGGTTCGCTCAACTTCAAGGGCAAGAATGCGCTGACACTGAACAGCATCACGCTGACGGGCGCCGTGTCGGACGGCGTACTGGCCTTCGATGCACCGGCACTGACCGTGGCAGGCGCCATCGATGGCAAGACCCGGCAGGTGACGCTGGCAGGCGCCAGTGTCACCGTCAACACGGCCGGCAGCGCTGGCCGCTTCGACCTTGCCAGCGATGCCCTGACCATGAGCGCCGACCTGACGGCAGGCGTCGCCAGTGTAAGGCCGTACAGTAGCGGCTACAGCATGAAACTGGGAGCAGCCAGTTGCGGCATCAGCAATTGCGTCGCGATCAATGACTTCACCCATCTGGTCACGCCCGTACTGGCGCTGGGCGCCAGCACCAGTACCGTCAACGTGGGCGATCTGGTAGTCGCCAGTCTGGCACCAGCTAACTACAACGCGGCCACGACCCAGATCGGCCTGCTCAGCTATAGCGGCAATATCAGTCAGAGCGGAGTCATCAATGTGCGCGATCTGGCGGTGCAGACTGGCGGTACGGGCAGCATCACGCTGAACAATAGCGCCAATACCATCACCAATCTGGCAGTGGCGCAGAGCGGAACGGGCAATCTGGAATTGGCCAATACGGGCAGGCTGGCGATTGCCCGCCTGAACGGCGGCGGCACGCTGCGTCCGTATGACATCAACGGCGTCACCACGGCAGGCAATGCAACCCTCAGTGTGCTAAGCGGCGGAATAGAAACAGGCAGTGCCAGCGCCACCGGTGGCACCCTGCGCGCCAACGCGCTATCCATGACGGCCAGTGGTGGTATCGGCAACGATAGCCCCCTGCTCACCCGTGTAGCTTCGCTGAACGCAGTGAATACGGCAGGCGGCGGCAGCACGGCGGCCATCCAGATCGCCAACACCAACAACGCCGCTTACAGTTCCGTGCTGACCGTGCACAAGGTGCAGCAGGTCGATGCCGGTGGTGGCAATGGCGGTGCCATCAGCATCGACAATCACGGCGGTATGACGATTGCCGATCTGGCCCCCAATGGCGTGCATACCAGCAGTGGCGCTATCACGCTGCAGACGCACAGCCCGATGGTCATCGATGGTTCCGTTTCCTCGGATTCCGGCAACATTACGCTGGCGGCCGGCACGCAATATGACCCCAGCAATACGATTACCATCGGCAGCAATGGCACCGTTACGACAACCAGCGGCGCCGTATCGATTACAGCCGCCCAGTACCTGACGTACAACACCAATCCGCTCAGCGTACAGGATGCCAATGGCGCTGTGCAGCCGCAATATCAGTCGCCGCCCGCACCAGCACCTGTACCCGTGCCAGCGCCTGTGCCGACACCAACGCCCGATCCTGCACCGGTGCCTGTCCCGACACCGGAACCGGCTCCGGCACCGACACCTGTACCGACGCCTGTACCGACGCCTGTACCGACGCCTGTACCAACACCTGTACCGACACCTGTGCCAGTACCGACACCGGTTCCTGTGCCCGAGCCTGTGCCGACTCCGGTTCCTGTACCGGTTCCAACGCCAGAACCGGCGCCGACGCCAGTGCCGACGCCAACGCCGACGCCAACTCCGGCGCCGTTGCCGACGCCAACACCGACGCCCAGCCCTCCCTATACACCTATCCCTACACCTACACCCACGACCTTGCCGACGCCATCCGCAGACATCTGCACCATTGCGCCGAATTCAGCGTTGTGTCAGGTGCTGTCACCACCGACTGCTACGGAACCTGTGAAGCCGGTGCAGCAAGCTAGCAATGAGGTCATTAAAACGCTGGCAGCAGTGGTTCCATCCGTCACCAGCCCGAATGACAGCGGCAGCACGCAGACCAGCACTTCAGACACCAAGCCCAAGGATGACTCCAAGGAAAAGTCGACAAGCACTGCGACCGACACCGGCAGCGATAAGAGCGGCACAACGACCAGTCCCGTGCAGAAAATGTACTGCAATTAGCTTGCCAGTAGCACGCGCCGCCGGCCGCTCGCAGACGGGCTGCCAGCGGCACGCAACACCCCGCCAGGTCCTCCTTCCGCTCTGCGTAGTAACACGCAAGTCTGCAATTTCTTCCTGAAATTTTGATTCAGATCATACCAACTATCACACGGCAAATTTATCGTGCGGTTTCTCCTATTGACCACAAGACTATTTGAGAACGCGCAAGATGCGCTCAGCCGGAAGCCGGCTGGTACTCGAAGTATTCTCTACCGTGAAAGCCTCTATGAACTTCCGAAATTTAGCCATCGGCAAGAAACTCGGCCTTAGCTTCGCTATCGTGATCGCCATGCTGATCATCGTCGCCGCCCTCGCCTATCTGCGCGTCAGCGGCCTGAGCGACGACCTCCGTCTGATCAATGAAGACCGCTATCCGAAAACTGTGATGGTGCATACCGTCAAAGACGAACTGAATGAGCAGGCGCTCAACATGCGCAACCTGCTGCTGATGGACAAGCCCGATGAGCTGGAAAAAGAATATGCCAGCATCGCCAAGAACACCCGCGTGATCACCGAAACCCTGAGTAAGCTGGACAAGGTGCTGACCAGCGAAAAAGGACTGGCCCAGCTACACGCACTGGAAGAATCGCGCCGCAAGTATCTGGCTGCCCGCACCACCTTCCTCGACCACACCCGTTCCGGCCAGCGCGACGCCGCCGTGCATGACCTGCTCGACGAAATCCGTCCTATCCTGCAGGTCTACACCACCCAGCTCGATGGCCTGATCGCCTATCAGGAAGAGCTGATGACGGCTTCCGGCCAGCAGTCGCTGGCACAGGCGCAGCAAACTATCGTGCTGATCGCCGTGATTGCACTGGCAGCCGCACTGATCGCCGTCACGCTGGCGTTGCTGACCACCCGCACCATCACCACGCCGCTGCATCAGGCGGTCGATGTGGCAAGGCGCGTGGCCGATGGCGATCTGACCATGCAGATCCGTGTCGATACGCAGGAAGAAACGGGGCAGATGCTGGGCGCGCTGCGCGATATGAACTCGGCCCTGACCCGTATCGTCGATGAAGTGCGTACTGGCGCCGACAACATCGCCACCGCTTCCGGACAGATCGCCAGCGGCAACCTCGATCTGGCGTCACGTACCGAACAGCAGGCCGGCTCGCTGGAAGAAACCGCCTCCGCCATGGAAGAACTGACCGCCACCGTCAAGCACAATGCCGATAACGCCCGTCAGGCCAATCAGCTGGCCGTTTCGGCCTCGGACATCGCCGTCAAAGGCGGCTCGGTGGTAGCGCAGGTAGTGCAGACCATGGGCGAAATCAATAGCTCGTCGCACCGCATCGTCGACATCATCAACGTGATCGACAGCATCGCCTTCCAGACCAATATTCTGGCGCTGAATGCGGCGGTAGAAGCAGCACGCGCCGGTGAACAGGGACGCGGCTTTGCCGTGGTGGCGACGGAAGTACGCAATCTGGCGCAACGTTCGGCCGCAGCCGCCAAGGAGATCAAACAACTGATCGATGATTCGGTGAGCCGGGTGGAAAGCGGTTCGCGCCTCGTCAACGAAGCAGGCGACACCATGAACATCATCGTCGACAGCATCCGCAGCGTGGCCGACATCATGGGTGAAATCACTGCCGCCAGCGCCGAACAGACGCAAGGCATAGAGCAGATCAATCAGGCTATCGTCGAGATGGACCATGCCACCCAGCAGAATGCCGCACTGGTGGAAGAAGCAGCTTCCGCAGCCAGCGCCCTGCAGGAGCAGTCGCACCGGCTGGTGGACGTGGTTGATGTATTCAAACTGGGTGCGGGCGCTACGGCACCTGCCGTGCAGCGCCGCCCGCCTGCCACGCCCCAGCGCCGCGCCGGATTACTGGCCGCGAATTAAGCCCAGCGCCAGTTCCGGCATGAAGCTGCCGGCCGGACCGGCGCAGCCATCCGCTTCACCGGGCGCCTTGATCCATAGCGCCATTTCCGGCTGGCCGGCACCACCGAACACGCGCGGCGGCTGGCCTAGTTTGCGGCCCGCCGCATCGCACCACTGGCGGCCAGCGGGACCAGCGCCATTGCGGCTGGTATCGATGACGAACGGTTTATTCCAGCCCACCAGCCCACGCAACGCCTCGCCCACGGCGATGCCGTAAGTCTTGCTCTCGCTATCGCTGCGGTAGTTGGAGACATTCAGCGCAAACCCCTGCGCGCTGGCCACGCCGGCCAGCAGCAGGCGCTTGGCCGCTTCGTCCGGCTTGAGCCAGTCGCTATTGCCAATATCGATGTAGAGCAGCGCACGCGGCGCCAGATCATAGAACTGCTGCACGGCATACTGGAACAGCTGCATGCGTTCGGCTTTACCGGCGGCATCCAGACAATCCATCTGCGGCAGTGCATCGGGCTCCAGTATCACGATGGCGGGCTGTTCGCCCACCGCCTGCGCGAACCCGCGTATCCACTGCTGATAGGCTTGCGCCGAACGTTCGCCGCCGGCACTGTGCTGGCCGCAGTCACGCTGGGGAATGTTATAGGCCACCAGCACCGGCGTGCGCCGCGCTTCGGCTGCCCGCGCCATGTAGCCGCCCACGGCGGCGGCGATATCACCGCTCCAGCCGCCGAACCAGCGCGCAACCGGCTGGCGCGCGATGGCGGCGTCGATCTCGGCGGCACGGGGATCGCTGGCATGGCTGCGCACCCATTCGGCCGCGCTGGTGTGGGGATCGGCATACAGGCCGGGGAATGCGGTCGTGGCGGCAGCCGCGGCGGGGCCGGCTACGGGCGCGGCCACAACAGGCGCGGCGGGCGTCTGCGCGCAGGCGCCTGCGCTGCCCAGCATCAGCGCCATCAGTAAGGGGGAAATCTTCACACTAGTCTCCGGAATACTGCCCTGTACGGGCAAAAAAACAGGCCAGATCCGCATGTTACCGGACTGGCCTGCCGATACGGCCGCGCAGTCAGAGACGCGGCCGTGCTGAGCGCTGCAGCTTAATCGAAGTTGTAGCGCAGGCGCATGCCGTAGGAGCGCGCGTCGTTGAGGAAGCGGATGTTCAGCGCAGGGCCGACCAGTGCTTTCTGCGACGCTTCCACATTGCCCACGTTCGCTGCCCACAGCTCGAAGCGGTAGCGATCCAGCGTGTAGCCCAGTCCCAGATTGACGGTGGCAAAGCCCTTCTGCTTGTCCGGGAAACCGGCCTGCAGCGCGGTCTGGCGTTTGCCGTTGTTGAACACGATGTCCTGTTCGTTGAACTGGGTCAGGTAGAACGAGGAACGGTAGGCCACCAGTGCCTGCCAGTCCAGCGTACCCGGGCCTACATCGAGCGACTGGGTCAGACGTGCCGCCAGATTGACGTTCGAGGCCATCGGCAGGCGGTTGCCAGCCAGATTGATCAGCGGTGCTTTGCCGCCATCACCGTAATCCACTGCACGGGCATCAGCCACTACGCCTGACGAGATTTTGGTCTTCAGCAGGGTCAGGTTCATGTCCAGACGGAAGCGCGCTGGCAGTACGAATTTGGCTTCCGTTTCCAGACCGTCGATCTTGGACGTACCGATGTTACGATTGGCCAGCGAATAGCCTTTGCAGGTTGCCGGGGTCTGGGTGGTGTCCATGTTAATGCAGGTCAGATCCTGGAACACCTGATTGTCGTAGCCGTAGTGGAACGCGGTGGTGTTGATAATCGCATGACGGCCAAACAGCTTGAAGGCATTACGGCTACCGATCTCATAGCTGATCAGCTTTTCAGGGCTGTAGGTTTCAGGAATCGTGCTGCCGTTGAAGCTGTCGTTGAAGCCGCCCGACTTGTGGCCGGTAGCGATCTTGCCGTACACCAGATGGTCGCGGTCGATGCTGAACTCGGTACCCAGACGCATGTCAGGGAAGGATGCCTTGCTGCTACCCACCTGCTGGGTCGGGATGGTCAGGTTGGCATAGCTGAAGCCGCCCTTGGTATCGCTAGGATTATTTTTCGGGCAGGTCTGGCTACCGTTGTTGATGTCCGGACGGGTAAAGCAAGTGCCTTTCGGATTGCTGCCATTGGCGATGGCCTGAATCTGCGCCACCAGCGTGTCGCGTTCACCCGGCGTCTTGGTGCCTTCGATCAGGAACTGGGCGATCTGGGCCTGCGTGGTCACTTCGCTCAGGTTGAAGTTAGGACGGCTCAGCAGCGCTGGCACATAGCCCGGTGTGCCCAGACGGGTAGCGATACAGCAGCCATAGTCTTCGCCGCCCAGCGTCAGTGCCCAGTTACCGCCTATACCCCAGCGATATTTCTTCTCTTCCGAGTAGCGTGCGCCACCGAATACGCGCAACTGTTCATTGACGTCGTAGGAAGCATCACCATACACGGCGCTGGACGAACCCTGCACGATAGGCATGGTGAATTCCGTGCCGGAGAAGCAGCAGTAGCCGCGGTCCGACGTGGACAGATAGCCGACCGACTGGTCTTCCGTGAAGTGGAAGGCACCTGTACTCCATTTGAAGGCAGCCTTGTCATTCGAGGACAGACGCGCTTCATAGATCTTGCTCTTGGACTTGGTCTGCCAGTACACCGTCGAGTAGTTATCGTAGGTGATCTTGGACAGATCCAGCCCCGGATAGGCCAGACCTTCCGAGGCGGCATTACGCTGCAGGAAGTCGACCTTGCGCTGGCTGGCACTCAGTTCCAGATTGACGGGACCGAAGTCGTAATTGAGCTTGGCCTGCAGACCATTGAGCTTGTTACTGAGTTCGCCAGCCTCACCACGGTACACCAAATTGCGCAGCGCGAGGTTTTCTGGACGCAGGCCCGTGCTGACCACGGCACCATAGATGTTCGCGCCCGGATAGCCGGTGCCGCCTTCCTTGCCGGTATCGCCGATCAGGGAAAAATTTAAGGCATTGCTAGGCTTGACCAGCAGCGAGATACGCGCCGCATGGTTGTTCTCGGAGCCGGCAGCGGGCAGCTTGCTGGCTTGCGCATCGGTCGACATGTTTTTGAAGCCGGCATCCTTCTTGGCTTCGTAGCCGGCCACCCGCATCGCCACGGTGGACGAGATAGGAATGCTGAACGCACCTTCCATGCCGTGGCCGTGTCGGTTGCTCAGTTCACCTTGCAGATAGCCGCCCGTTTCGCCGATCACAGGTTTCTGAGTGATGATGTTGAGGGTACCGGCCATGGCGTTACGGCCATACAGCGTACCTTGCGGGCCCTTGTTCACTTCGACGCGCTCGAGGTCGTAGAACATCACGCCCAGTCCGCGCGGACGGGGAATATAGGTGCCGTTCAGGTGCGGTGCCGCGCCCGGATCACCGAGTTCGGTATTGTTGCTGGAACCCACACCGCGGATGAAGATTTCCAGATTGCCTTCCTGATTGGCCATGCTCAGACCGGGCACCGCCAGTTGCAGCTGGCGCAGATCGGAGATGCCGTCCTTGCGCAACTGTTCGGCCGTGATGGACTGCACCACGCCGGCGACTTTCTGGCTGCCTTCCGGACGGCGGTTGGTGACCACCACCGTCTGCAGGCCATCGGCCTCGCTGATTTACCAAGTTTTTATGAAACCGTTTTCATTTTTTAAGCAAATTACACGCCGTTAATCTTTTATGTCAACGGACGCGGCCCGAAATGAGGGATACCTGAGGAATCCCTCTGTTTTTCTGTTGGTTTTTGGTACTTAAACGACTGGCAGTATCAGACTGCCTTGTGAGAGTCGGTGTACAGACTGGCGTACTTGATACCGAAGAACAGCACGTACAGATAGCACAGCACAGGCAGCAGGAAGGACAGTTGCACGCCGAACAGATCGGCCAGCCAGCCCTGCGCAAACGGCACGATGGCGCCGCCCACAATGGCCATGCACAGCAGACCCGAGCCCTGCCCCGTGGCAGGTCCCAGACGGTGCAGCGCCATGCTGAAGATGGTGGGGAACATGATCGAGTTGCACAGCCCCACAGCCAGTATCGACCACATGGCCAGCGCGCCGCCGGAGAACACGGCGCACAGAATCAGCAGCACCGAGCAGGCCGCATTGACCGCCAGCGCCTTGCCGGGGCTGACTTTGCGCATCACGGCGAAACCGACGAAACGGCCCACCATGGCACCGCCCCAGTAGTAGCTGACCAGCGGCGCGGCGGCGGCCGCACTGAGGCCGGCCACGCTAGGCTCGCCGATGAAATTGATCAGCAGACTGCCGATGCTGACTTCACCACCCACATACAGGAAAATCGCCAGCACACCGAGCATCAGACGGGGCTGCTTCAACAGCGCCAATGCGCTGCCCTGATGCGTCGCCTCCTGTTCGATACGGGGCAGTCGCACCAGTGCAAACACCAGCGCGCCCAGTAGCAGCAAGCCTGCCAGCACCAGATACGGGCCCTGCACGGCGGCTGCTTCCTGCGCCTTGTGCGCCAGTTGCTGCGCTACGGGCAGCTGTGCAAATTCCTGCGCCGACAGCGTCACGCCGGACAAGATCAGCAAGCCGCCCAGCGCCGGTGCCACCGTGGTGCCCAGTGCATTGAAAGCCTGCGTCAACGTCAGGCGGCTCGAAGCCGTAGCGGCCGGTCCGAGAATCGTGACATACGGATTGGCCGCCACCTGCAAGATGGTGATGCCGCTCGCCAGCACGAAGAAGGCTGTCAGGAACAGGCCGTAACCACCCAGCGAAGCCGGATAGAACAGCGCGCAACCAGCCGCAGCAAGCACCAGACCACTCACCACACCACGCTGATAACCGATGCGACGGATCAGCATTCCGGCTGGCACGGAGACGAGGAAGTAGGCGCCAAAGAAGCAGAACTGCACCAGCATGGCCTGCACATAGCTGAGGGTGTAGACGGCTTTCAGGTGCGGAATCAGTACGTCATTGAGTGAAGTCAGCAGCCCCCACATGAAAAACAGCAAGGTGACGATCACCAGTGCGCTGCGTTGCGGTTGTGCTGCCTCGGGCAGCGCGCTGGCGTCCAGCGCGGGCGAAAAATTGGCCACGTTATTCCTCTGTAGGTCTTGTTATGGAGCACGGCGGCCGAGAGGCCTGCAGTGCGTCTCCGTTCATCAATCATTAAAGATCGTTAATAAAGTCTAGCAGTTAATTAAAATCGAGTAAACAATTCTGATGCGACTGAAAAAATTTTCTGGTCTAAGCTTTCAGACATGTTTACACTGCCGCCATGCATATACTTCTTGCCGAAGACGACGCCATCCTTGCTGATGCACTGATCGCCCACCTGCGCGGCGCAGGCTATACGGTGGAGCACGCACCGAATGGTCCGGTCGCAGAATTTCTGCTGCAAAAACAACACTTCGACCTGAGCATCCTCGATCTGGGTCTGCCCATGATCAGCGGACTCGACGTGTTGCGGAATATGCGCACCAGCAACCGCCAGATGCCCGTGATTATTCTGACGGCGCAGGACACGCTCGATAGCCGCGTGGCCGGCCTCGATGCGGGTGCCGACGACTATCTGACCAAACCGTTCGACTTCCCCGAACTCGATGCCCGCGTGCGCGCCATGCTGCGCCGCGCCAGCGTGCAATCGGCCTCGCCAGCCAATATGGAACTGGGTTTCGGCAAACTGAGCTTCAACCCGCTGTTGCGCCGCGCCCACATCGACGGTGCTCCCATCGATCTGAGCCCCCGTGAATGGACGCTGCTGGAACTGCTGCTGGTGAATCGCGACAACGTCGTCACCAAGGAGCAGATCACCCAGAGCTGGTCCGGCGATGTGGCCGGCAACAGCGGCGGCAACGCCATCGAGGTGTACATCCACCGCCTGCGGCGCCGGCTGGAAGGCTCGGATCTCGACATCCGCACTGTGCGCGGACTGGGCTATCTGCTCAAAGCCGATAGCAAAAGCGCTGCCATGCGCAGCGCCTCCTGAGCCACTACGCCGGCGCCGTCATGGTCTCCCTGCAGCGCAAGCTCCTGCTCTGGCTGTTGTTACCGCAGCTGATACTGTGGCTGGCCGGCGGCATGGTGACCTACCGGCTGGCTGCCGGTTATGCCAACCGCGCCATCGACGCCAGTCTGGTACAAAGCTCGCGTGCGCTGCTACGGCAAGTCAAGCCGATCGAACAGGGCCTGCTGATCGACTTCCCCCGCGCCGCACAGGAAATCCTCGAAGCCGATCCGCAAGACCGCGTGATGTACACCGTCAGCACGCCACCCGGCCGCTTCATCCTCGGCAATAACCAGTTGCCCGCACCGCCCGGTGCGGCCAGCCATAAACTCGACACGCCCTATTTCTACGACGGCGAAGTAGCCGGTGATGACGGCAAGCGCAAAGCCATGCGCATCGCCGCGCTGTATGTAGCGTATGGCGGCGTGGCCGAGCCGGATCAGACCATGCTGGTGCAGGTGGCACGCAGCAGCGCCAACCAGCAGGAACTGGCGCGCGCGATACTGGCCGATACCCTGCTGCCACTATCGTTACTGGTGATGGCCATGAGCCTGATCGTCTGGGCTGGCGTGAAAGCGGGGCTGGCGCCGCTGGCCCGGCTGCGGCGCGAAGTCGAGCAACGTGCGCCGAACGATCTGACCCCGCTCAAGCTCGATCTGGCGCCGGTGGAACTGCATTCGCTGGCGAATGCACTGAACCAGCTACTGGAATCGGTACGCAGTCAGGTGGGTGCGCAGCAGCGCTTCATCGGCGACGCTGCGCACCAGTTGCGCACGCCGCTGGCCGGTCTGAAAGGCCAGACCAAGCTGGCACTGGAAGCGGCCAGCGACGAAGCCCAGCGCAAGCGCCTCACACTGGTCCACCAGAGCGCCGTGCGCAGTGCCCATCTGGTCTCGCAACTACTCCTGCTGGCCCGTGCCGAACCGGGCGCCGGCCCTACCCTGCAACGCAGCGAAGTCGATCTGACCCGGCTGGTGCAGGAACTGGTGGCGCAGATGGTGCCGCGCGCCTTGCGCAGCGGCGCCGATCTGGGCGTGGCCGAAGCCACCACCACCGCACCCGTACTGGTGTATGCCAATGCGCCGCTGCTGCGCGAAGCGCTGAGCAATCTGATCGACAATGCACTGCACTATGCAGGCGAGCAGGCAGAAATCACGGTTAGCGCCGAGACGGAAGCCGATGGCCGCTACGCGCTGTTGAAAGTCATCGACAATGGCCCCGGCATCGCCGCCGCCGACCGCGCCCGCGTATTCGAGCGCTTCGTGCGCGCCACCAGTCAGGGCGATGGCTGCGGTCTGGGTCTGGCCATCGTCAAGGAAATCGTCGAAAGCCATCATGGCCGCGTCCTGCTGTCGGATAACCAGCCGCATGGCCTGATCATTACGCTGCGCCTGCCCGTCAGCGCCGCCGTGGCACAGGGCAGCGAAGCATGACGCGCCGGCCCGCATGGCGTAGCGCACTGCTGCTGTCGGCGCTGCTGGCGGCATTGCTGCCGGCAGCCAGCAGCATGGGCGCGGCCAGCGGTGGCGAAGTGGAGGTGCTGCATTTCTGGACCAGCGGCAGCGAAGCAGGCGCCGTGGCCGAACTCAAATCCAGTCTGCACCGCAAAGGCCACGTGTGGAAGAATTTCACAGTGGCCAACGGCGGCGGCGGACTGGCCATGGTGATGCTGGCATCGCGCGTCAATTCCGGCAACCCGCCTACCGCTGCCCAGATCAAGGGCGCGGCGATACAGGAGTGGGCGCATCGTGGCGGCCTGTCCAGCATCGACGATGTGGCCCGCGCCGACCACTGGAATGCCCTGCTGCCGCATAGCGTCAGCGAGACCATGCAGCACAACGGCCGCTACGTGGCCGCGCCGCTTAACGTACACCGCGTCAACTGGCTGTGGATCGATGCCGCTGCACTGAAGAAGGTCAATGCCCGCCCGCCCACTAGCTGGGATGAATTTTTCGCCGTGGCCGAGGCCATGAAAAAAGCTGGCATCATTCCCGTGGCCCACAGCAGCCAGTCGTGGCTGGATATGGGCACCTTCGAGAGCGTGGCGATCGGTGTGGGCGGCGCCGAGTTCTACCAGCGCGCCTTTGTGCAGCTCGATGCTGGCGCACTGGCCGGTCCGCAGATGGTTAAAACTCTCAACACCTACCGCCGCCTCAAGCAGTACAGCGGCAGCCAGTCCAGCGGGCAGGACTGGGTCGCCTCGACCGCCATGCTCACCCACGGCAAAGCCGGCATGCTGCTGATGGGCGACTGGGCCAAAGCGGAGATGCAGGCGGCCGGCAAACGGCCTGGCAGTGATATTCTGTGCGTGGCCATGCCGGGTACAGCCCAGACCTTTGTGTTTGACATCGACGCGCTGGCCATGTTTCAGGTGAACGATAAGAACAAACAGGCCCAGCGCGATCTGGCCCATGCCGTGATGGACAAGGATTTCCAGCTAGCCTTCAATCTGGCCAAGGGTTCGATTCCCGTGCGGCAGGATGTGAGTCTGGAGCGTTTCGACGATTGTGCACGGCGTGCCAGTGCCGATTTCAAAGCCAGCGCCAAACGCGGCACCCTGCTGCCTAGTCTGGCACATGGCATGGCCCAGCCAGCCCACACGGTGGCACGCATGTGGGACGTGATTAACCAGTTCTGGAGCAACGAGCGCATGAGCGCGGACGATGCGGCCGCCAGACTGGCCGCCGTCGCGCGCCAGCCCTGATGTGGCGCATCAAGCCAGCGTATGCCACAGTACCCGATAATTATTAACGTTTTGTAATAATCGTGTTAGTATTTCCCGCTGCAGTCTTCCCATAACGATATTGCTTGCCCCGCAAGCTGACGAGACAACCATGAAAAAATCCTCCCCTTCGGGTTTCCCTGCCAAACCGCGCAAGCGTTTTTCCACGCGCCTTTCTGAAAACGTTGTCAAACTCTGTATCCCGGCTGCCGTGGCGCTGCTGTGCGCGGTCGGTCCGGCTAGCGCACTGGACGCGCGGAACACCGAATTGCACGAACAGCGCGCACGCCAGCTGGTCGGCCAGATGACGCTGGACGAAAAACTGAAGCTGGTATTCGGCTATTTCTCCACCGATTTCAAGGGCGTGGCCAAGCCGCCCGAAGGGGTGCCCTACTCGGCCGGTTTTGTCTACGGCATAGCCCGGCTGGGCATCCCCCATCAGCAACTGACCGATGCGGGCATGGGCGTAGCGACCCAGCCCGGCCCCGCCCCGCGTGCCCGCACGGCGCTACCGGCAGGCATTTCGACTGCCGCCAGCTGGAATCCTGCCGTGGCCTATGCGGGCGGCGCCATGATAGGCCGCGAAGCCCGACTGTCCGGCCATAACGTGATGCTGGCTGGCGGCGTCAATCTGCAGCGGGAACCGCGCAATGGCCGCAACTTCGAATATGGCGGCGAAGATCCGCTGCTGGCCGGCATCATGGCAGGCGAACAGATCCGCGGCATCCAGTCCAACCATGTGATCGCGACCGTCAAGCACTACGCTTTGAACAATCAGGAAACGGGACGCATGAAGGTCAATGCCAAACTCGATGATGCGGCGGCCCGCATGTCCGATCTGCTGGCCTTCCAGATCGCCATCGAACGGGGCAATCCCGGTTCGGTGATGTGCGGTTACAACCGCGTCAACGGCGCCTACGCCTGCGAGAACGACTATCTGCTCAATCAGGTACTCAAACGCGACTGGGGCTATAGCGGCTATGTAATGTCGGACTGGGGCGCCACCCACTCCACCGTAGCGGCGGCAGTGAACGGCCTCGATCAGCAATCGGGCTGGCCGTTCGACCTGTCGCCGTATTTCAAGGAGCCGCTCAAGGAAGCGGTAGAGAACGGCCACGTGCCGCTCCAGCGGCTCGACGATATGGCGCTGCGCATCGTGCGCGCCATGGTGGTCAACGGTCTGCTCGAACATCCGGTGCAGGTCGCCGAGAACCAGATCGACTACAAGGCCAGTGCCGCCATCGCGCAGGCCGGTGCGGAAGAAGGCATGGTGCTGCTGAAGAACAGCCAGCAGCTGCTGCCGCTGGGCCAGCAGTATCGCAGCATCGCCATCATCGGCGGCCATGCCGATGTGGGTGTGCTATCGGGTGGCGGTTCGTCGCAAGTGTATCCGGCCGGTGCACCGGTGGTGCCCAATGAAGGACCAGAAGGCTTCCCCGGCCCGATCACCTATCTGCCTTCCTCGCCCATGCAGGAACTGGCCAAACGCCTGAACGCCCAGCTGGTGTACCACGATGGCAAAGATGCCGCTGCGGCCGCCCGTCTGGCCGCCAGCAGCGATCTGGCCGTCGTCTTCGCCACCCAGTGGACGGCCGAATCGCTCGACCAGCCTGACCTGCAATTGCCACAGCAGCAGGACGCCACCATCAGCGCCGTGGCCGCGGCCAATCCGCGCACGGTGGTAGTGCTGGAAACGGGCTCGCCGGTCACCATGCCGTGGCTGGATCAGGTCGGCGCCGTACTGCAAGCATGGTATCCGGGCAGTGCCGGTGGCGCCGCCATCGCCCGCGTGCTGACGGGGGAAGTCGATGCCTCCGGCCGTCTGCCGGCCACCTTCCCTGCCAGCACCGCCCAGTTGCCCCGTCCCGTGCTCGATGGCCGTGGTCTGGCCGAAGACGTGCGCTTCGATACCGACTACAACATCGAAGGCGCCGCGGTGGGCTATAAATGGTTCGACAAGCAGCAACTGAAGCCACTGTTCGCTTTCGGCCATGGCCTGTCCTACACCAGCTTCCGCTATGAAGGCCTGCAGGCACACGCGCAGCAGGGCAGCATCGGCGTCAGCTTCAAGGTCAGCAATACTGGCGCGCGTGCTGGCAAGGCCGTGCCGCAGATCTATGTCAGCAAGGTGGGCGGCGGCTGGGAAGCACCGAAACGCCTCGCTGGCTGGGACAAGCTGAGTCTGGCCGCCGGTGCTAGCGCCAGCAGCACGCTACAGCTCGACCCGCGCACGCTGGCTGTGTACGACAGCCGCCGTGGCAAATGGCTGATCGCCGCTGGCGAGTACCAGATCACGCTAGCCACTGCTGCCGATGCGCCCGTGACCAGCATCAAGCTGCGTCTGCCACGGCGCGAGTTCGCCGCCGGCGCACGCTGACCGTACCGCATCGCAGCAAAGGGGCGGCTCTGGCCGCCCCTTCTGCATTTCTGCCACAAAGCCGCATCAGCATCTGCATCAGTGGCCCCGCTCCGAACTATAATCAAAGCAACAATTTCCTCGGGGAAGGTATGACGGCACTCTTTTATTTCGCTGCGGCGGTAGAGTTGGTGGTCGGCATCAGCCTGCTGTTTGCATGGCGCCGTAACCGTGCCCAGGGCTTTGCGCGCAAGCTAGGCCTATCCTTCTTCGGCGTCGCTGGCTCCGTCATCACCTTTGCGCTGTTTCAGGATGCCGACGACCGCAGCCCCGTCAATCTGCTAGTGATACCTGCACTGGCCAGTTGCAGCCTGTACTTCCTCACTGCCGGTGTGTTCGACCTGATGGGCGCCGCACTGCGCGGCTGGCGTGCCCGCGTGCTGGCAATTTCACTATTCAGCCTGATGGTGTCCGTGGCCATGCAGCCGGAGGCGCTGGGCTCGCAGACGGCCGTAGCGCTGATCTATCTGTGCGTCGGCCTGCTAGCCACCCGCGTGTTGCGCCATCGCTCGCGCCCGCACCGGCTGATCGGGCCCTTGCTATTGCTACTGGCGGCTCATCCCCTAATTTCCATCAGTGGCGAAGCACACACCATCATGCTGCAGTTTGCCACTGGCGCGGTGCTGCGCACGGCGCTGGGCTTTGCGGTACTGTACGTCTCGCTCGACCTGTCCGCAACGGAATCGCTGCATGCCAGCGAACGCTTTGCGCGCCTGACCGAATATTCGCTGCAAGGCGTAGCCATCATGACTACCAGCGACCTGCTGTATGCCAATCCGGCCACGCTGCGCATCTATGGCGCCGAGCATGCCGCGCGCCTCACGCCCGCCTTTCTGGAAGAGAGCACGCCCGCCGAAGATCGCCGCAAAGTCATCGCCCTGTTCCAGCAACTGCTGGACGGCAGCCTCGAACGGGCGAGCTGGGAGGGCCAGCGCCTGCGCATCGATGGCAGCCAGTGCTATCTGCATTTCTTCGCCTACCGCGTGCGCTGGGATCAGCAGTTTGCCGTCTGTCTGATGATTACCGACGAGACCGAGCGCATGGAGCACAACCGCGCCCTGCTGCACCGTGCCACCCATGACGAGCTGACCGGTCTGCCTAACCGCGGCGCGCTGATGCAGCGTCTGCATGAATACCGGCAGGATAGCGCCGCCCATCCCCATGTGACACTGTATCTGCTGAATATCGACCGCTTCAAACTGTTCAACACGGCGCACGGCTACAGCAGCGGCGATGCCATCCTCAAAGCCTATGCGCAAGCGATTGCCGCACTCAGCGAAGGCCTTGGCCAGCTTTACCGTATCGGCATCGACGAATTCATCCTCGCCAGTCCCCTGCCGGCTGACGCGCCAGCGCTGCAGCAACTGGAACAGGCGCTGCTAACACGCCTGCAGGCGCCGCTGCAGACCCCGCTGGGCGAATTCTATGTCGACACGTCGATCGGTCAGGCCAGCTATCCGGCCGACGGGCCACTGGACGAGTCGCTGCTACGCGCCAGCAACGCGGCCATGCATGTGGCCAAGCGCCATCCGGGCAGCAATATCGTGCGGGCGCAGGCCAGCTTCCAGCAGGGCAGCAGCGACATGCTGACGCTCGAGCAGGCGCTGCGCGCCGGCATCCGCGAACGCCATGTCTACCTGTGCTACCAGCCCAAAGTCGATGCGGCCAGCCAGCAGGTTATCGGCTTCGAAGCGCTAGCGCGCTGGCACCGGCCCGGCATCGGCATGGTCAATCCGCAGGTGTTCATAGCCGCCGCCGAAACCACCGGCCTGATCGTCGAACTGGGTACGCTGCTGCTGCGCAGCGCCTGCCAGCAGCAGGCCACCTGGCTGAGCGCCGGCAAAGCCTGTGTGCCGATTGCCGTGAATGTCTCGCCGCTGCAGTTACTCAACCCGCACTTCCCTCAGTTAGTGCTGAGCATCCTGCAGGAATACCAGTTGCCCGCCCGCCTGCTGACGCTGGAGATTACCGAGAGTGCGGCAGTGGAAAATCTGGCGCATACCTGCACCCAGTTGCGCGAACTGCGCAGCGGCGGCATCCACATCGCCATCGACGACTTCGGCACCGGCTTCTCCTCGCTCAGCATGCTGCGCGACCTGCCACTCGATACCGTCAAGATCGACAAGGCACTGATCGATCCCCTGCCGGGACGCGCAGGGACGGCCGTCGTCGAAGCCATCTGCAAACTGGCCACGGTACTGGGACTGGCCGTGGTAGCAGAAGGGGTCGAAAGTCAGGAGCAGGCCGAAGCAGCGCGGCTGGCCGGCTGCGACGAACTGCAGGGCTATTGCTTTGGCAAACCGATGAGCGCCGAGGACGCCGAGGCACTGCTGGGCTAGACCGCAAGCGAGCAAACATAGCGTTCCGCTTAGGCGTTGCAGCGAGCTGACGCTATAATTCATGCATGAATTTTCATGCGCCACGCCGATTCCTGCAGATCTGGATAGTCATGCTGACTTTCCTGTTCGGCGTACTCGCCCCTACGCTCACGCGCGCGCTCGAATATCGTCAGGGCACCACTAGCACCATCGAAATCTGTAGCACCAGTGGCAGCAAGCTGATCAAGCTCGATAGTCAGGGCAAGCCCCTGTCCACGCCAGCCAAGGCAGGCATCGAACACTGCCTGTACTGCGCCACCCACAGCCCCCTGTACGCCCTGCCTGCCAGCGGCAAACTGCTACTGGCAAGCACGGCCGGACGTGCGCCATATCCACCCCGCTACTACTCGGCAGCCGTCACGCCCCATGCGTGGTCTGCCGCCTATCCCCGTGCGCCGCCCGCAGGCGCCTGAGTTAACGTCCTCGCCACTCTGTTTATCGCTGCAGCGCACCGGCTAGGCCGCTGCCTGCCTGCGCACGCCCTCGCTGCGTGCGCGTAGCGCCATCGTATTCGTTTCAAGGAAAGTTATGAAGTTCTCTGCCTACCCGTTTTATCTGCTCGCTGCCGCCGGTCTCAGCTTCACCAACAGTGCACGGGCCCAGAATGAAAATGATCTACATCAGGAACCGCGCCTGAAGGTACTGGTCAGCGCCATGGCCGAGCGCCCGCTGGTTAATCAGTCCGGCATCGGCGATACCAGTCAGTTGTTGAACGGCGTAGCCGGCTACAGCGTGGCGCAAGGCGGCGGCGTGTCCGGCCTGCCCATGGTCAATGGTCTGGGTGACGACCGTCTGAAAATCCGCATCGACGGCATGGAGCTCAGCGCAGCCTGCGCCAACCACATGAACGCACCACTGTCCTACATCGATCCGCTTCAGGTCAGCCACATCGATGTACTGGCCGGTGTGACACCCGTCAGCGCGGGTGGCGACAGCATAGGCGGCAGCATCACCGTGCGCTCTGCTGCCCCCGTGTATGCCGAAGCGGCCGGCAGCTTGCGCAGCAGCGGCAAGCTCAGCTTCACTGGGCGCAGCAATGGCAATGGTCTGAGCAGCGGAATCAGCGCCGGCATCGCCAGCGACACCGTCAGCCTCGGCTATACCGCGGCCTACGCGCGCAGTCACAGTTATACCGACGGCAATGGCCAGCGCGTGCTAGCCAGCCTGTACGAGAGCATCAATCAAGCCGTGCTGCTGGGCTGGCGCGGCAATGGCCAGCAGCTCAGCGTACGACTCGGCACCCAGCATATTCCGTATCAGGGCTTCCCCAACCAGTATATGGATATGACGGATAACACTGCACGCTTCGGCAACGTCAACTACCACGCCCGCTTCGGCTGGGGCGAGCTCGATGCCAGCGGCTACTGGGAACGCACCAGCCACGACATGGGCTTCTTCACGCCGGAACGCAATGGCATGATGCCGATGGTGACGCAGGGCCGGAATACCGGCTACAGCCTGAAAGCCAGCCTGCCGCAAGGCGATGCCGCAGTGCTGCGGCTGGGACAGGAATACCACGTGTTCCGCCTCAACGATTACTGGCCGGCCGTAGCGGGCTCGATGATGATGGGTCCGCAGACCTACCTGAACATCAACCACGGCCAGCGCGACCGGCTGGCCCTGTTCGGCGAAGCGGAAACCCGCCACGACTCCCAGTGGACCAGCCTGCTGGGGGCACGCTGGGAATCCGTGCGCATGAATACGGGAGCGGTGCAGCCTTACGCCAGCAATATGATGAATGCCGCCGATGCAGCGGCGGCGCAAATTTTCAATGCGAGCGAGCACCGCCAGCGCGACAATAACTACGACCTCACGGCCCTGTCACGCTATGAAGCCGATGCCGCCAGCAGTTTCGAACTCGCCGCCGCGCGCAAGACCCGCTCGCCCAATCTGTACGAACGCTATTCGTGGGGCCGTGGCCGCATGGCCATGACCATGACCAACTGGTTCGGCGATGGTAACGGTTATGTGGGCAATCTGGCCCTGCGTCCCGAAGTCGCCTACACGCTGGGCGCCACCGCGCACTGGCATGGCGGCAGCGGTAGCAGCAGCTGGTTCGTCAAGTTCAACCCGTATTACAACCGCGTGCAGGACTATATCGACGTCGACGTGCTGGGCCAGTTCAATCCGTATAGCCAGCCGGCAGCCAAAGGTGCCTTGCTGCAGTTTGCCAACCACAACGCCCGCCTGTACGGCGCCAATCTGAGCTGGCAGCTGCCGCTGGCGCAGAGTGCTGCGCTGGGTACGGTCAGCCTGAACGGCACGGCCGCCTATACGCGTGGCCAGCGCGCGGACGGAGGCGCGCTGTATCACATGATGCCACTCAACAGCGTACTGACACTGGAGCAGCGTCACGGTGCATGGAGCAATCAGCTGGAACTGAAACTGGTACGCCACAAGACCCAGCCTGACCTGCGCCGTCTGGAGCCCGTTACGGCCGGCTATGGTCTGCTCGCGCTACACAGCCGCTACCAGCTGGGCAAGCAGCTGCAGCTCAGTGCAGGCATCAGCAACCTGCTGGATAAAGCCTACGCCGATCCGCTGGCAGGGGTCTACCTGTCCGGCCTGCGTGCCGCCGGTGGCAGCCTGCGCACCTTGCCCGGCACCGGGCGCTCGGTCGATGCAGGGCTGACCTACAGCTTCTAGGCGCGCCTGTAGCTAGCTGGCAGCGAGGGCCAGACGTGACGTGCTGGCTGGCGCCACGCTTTGGCGCTCGCTCAGTTTAAAGGCTGCCACCAGTGCCGCCAGATGCTGGGCTTCCTGTGCCAGTGCATCGGCGGCCGCCGCATCTTCCTGCACTAGCGCGGCATTCTGCTGGGTGGTTTCATCAAACTCGACGATGGCATGGTTGATCCGTTCTATGCCTTCGTTCTGCTCCTGATTGGCACTACTCATTTCGCCCATGATGGCCGTCACGCGCTGCACGCTGCTGACCACTTCCAGCATGGTGCTGCCGGCACCATCGACCAGCCGGCTGCCGCTTTCCACCGTCTGCACGGTGTTGTTGATCAGCTCCTTGATTTCCTTGGCCGCTGCCGCGGAGCGGTGTGCCAGATTGCGCACCTCGGTCGCCACTACGGCAAAGCCGCGGCCCTGCTCGCCGGCACGGGCAGCTTCCACCGCCGCATTCAGCGCCAGTATATTGGTCTGGAAAGCGATGCCGTCGATGACGCTGATGATGTCGACGATCTGGCGCGACGACGCATTGATCACGCCCATGGTATCGACCACCTGCCGCACGGCCTCGCCGCCGCGCTCGGCGATCTGCGAAGCGCTCTGGGCCAGCTCATTGGCCTGCCGCGCGCTCTCGTTATTCTGCCGCACCATGGCCGCCAGCTTGGCCATCGAGGTAGCGGTCTGCTCCACACTGCCGGCCTGACGCTCGGTGCGGCGCGATAGCTCGGCATTGCCCTGCGCGATCTCGCCCGAGGCGGCGGCAATCGCATCGGCACCCGCGCGCACCCCGCCTATGGTGTCGCGCATGGTGCTCAGCATTTCCACCAGCTTGCTGGCCAGCCGGCTGCGCGGGCTGGCTTCCGCAGCCGACAGGTCAATCCGGCCTTCGATCGCGGCCAGCGCGGCAACGATACTTTCCAGCTCGGCCGCCTGACAGGCAGCCCGGCGCAGTATCAGCGCCAGATGGATCAGCACCGCCGATTCCACCACCACATAGGCCGCATGGATGAACACCGTGGAAAGCTGGGGACGGGTAAAGCACATCACGCCATAACCCCACTCCTGCAGATAGTGGAAGCTCAGATGGTGGACGGCGATCACGGCCGCCGCTACCACGATGGGGCGCCAGTCGCGGTAAGCCAGCAAGAACGCCAGATAGACGAAGATACCGAAATGCAGCTCGGTCAGGCCGGCGCCCTGATGGATATTCAGCGCCGCAAACACCATCAGCGCCACGGCAATCACGCAGCGCGTCTGCAAGGCGCCGGGGGCGTTGAAGTGCAGCACGACAGGGATGGCGGCGCTGGGCACGCCGATCAGCAAGGCCAGGCCCCAGGTCTGGTTCAGGCCGGCCAGCGCAAAGGAAAACAGCAGTAAGGCGCCCAGCACGCCCAGCATAATCTTGTCGGCCTGCTCGGCAATGACTTGCAACGGATCATAACGCTCTTGCATGAAATACTCCCGATGTGAACACTGAAGGAATAAGACAATACGCTCGGCTGCTTGCACGATGATATGCCAGAGTCCTCTGATCGGAAAGTATTTATTTACTCCGTGCCGGCTGGGCTGTGGCCAAAGTCATACTGAGTCTGAGCTCGATACGGGTCCCCTGTCCCGCTGCCGAATCGAGGCGGAACTGCGCCCCCATTGCTTCGGCCCTTTCCTTCATGCCGACCAGCCCCCAGTGGCCTTCGCGCTGGCCAGCCTGAGCAATGTGGCTGGGCAGACCCTGACCGTTATCACTGACGCGCACGATGAAATAGTCGCGCTGGTAATCGATCTCCAGCAGCACCATGCTGGCCTTGGCATGGCGCGCGGCATTGAGCAGCGCTTCGCGGGCGATGGCGTGTACTTCATTGCGTACGGCATCGCACAGCAGGCGCGGCTTGCCCAGTACGCGTATGCTGAAATGCTCGTGCAGCAGCACGCGGCCATACTGCTGCAGCGCCTGTTCCAGCTGCTCGGGTATGGCTTCGCTGCGCAGATCCATGATGTGCTCGCGCCCTTCCACCATCAGCTGGTCGGCCAGATCCAGCGTCTGCTCCAGCTTGGCCCGCTCTTCCGAATCGCTGGGCAGGCGCCGCGCCTGACTGTCAAAGTACATGATCAGCCCCTGTACGCTCTGCAGCAGCGTGTCATGCAGGCCGCGGGCGATGCGCGCCCGTTCCGCCAGCCGTTCGTGCATCAGGTCCTGCATGTGCGCCGTCAGATAGCGTACCCGCAGCAGGTAGAAAATGTACAGCAGCGCCAGCGCAGCCAGCACTAGCAGCAGGTAGAACAGCGCCGTCTCCGTGAAGGCCGGCGCGATATTCAGCCACAGTGCGGCGCCCTGCTGATTCCACACGCCGTCTTCATTGGCGGCGCGCACGACAAAGCGGTAGCTGCCGGGCGGCAAGTTGGTATAGAAGGCTTCGCGCCGGCCCTGCGGGTCCTGCCACTCCTTGTCATACCCTTGTAGCTGATAGCGGAACGCCACCCGCTCGGGCATGCCCAGACTGAGTGCCGTAAAACTGAAGCGCACGTCGCGCTGGTCCTGCGGCAGTTGCACCGTCATGCTGGACGGATAATCGACCGCACCGGCGCGCACCCCGGTAATCTGCACCGAAGGTGCCTGCGGATTGCGGGCGATCCGGCGCGGGTCCAGCGTGGCCACCTCGCTGGCCGTCGAAAACCACAGTCGTCCCGTGCTATCGGCCAGCACGCTGTTGAGGGGACGGAACTGCCCGGGCAAGCCCAGCAGACCATCCAGCGCATTGAAAATTTCGGCCTGCACGGGCTGCTCCGGCCGCGCCAGCAGGCGCGCCACTTCCGTCGCCGCAATCCGCGTAATGCCGCTGGCACCATGCAGCCACAACTCGCCGTCTGCGGTACGGACGATGCCGGAGATGCCACGCAGACTACCGGCGGCAGGCGTTGCCGCCAGCTGCACCGGCAAGAACCGCAGCGGCTGCCGCTTCAGGTCGAGCAGCGCCAGCCCGCCTTCACCACCCAGCCACAGGTGATCGCCGTCGACCAGCAGCGCCAGCACATTGCCCAGCGCCAGACCCTGCACAGGACCGAACAGTTGCGCCGTGCCGCCATCGATCAGCGCCACCTGATTGCGCAGATAGCCGGCCCAGACCCGTCCTGCCCCGTCTCTGGCCAGACACATGGCCATATCGTCCGGCAGGCCGGCCAGACCGCCATGTTTGCGCCACTGCCCTTGCTCGATGCGATACAGCCCTTTGCGCCCCACCGACACCCACATCCGCCGGTCAGCATCGTGCACCATCGCCTGTACGGGAAAACTCGCCAGTTCGGCGGGCATGGGGGTGCGGCTGTACTGGGCCGGCCCGTTACGGCGCCACAAGCCATCACCGTTGCCCAGCCAGAGCACGCCCTCGCCATCACGGTAGGCGGCATCGAAATTACCCGCATGTTCGAATTCGGACGCGCCATCGGGACGGTAACGGCGCAGCGGCGTGGCCGAATCGGAGATCAGCACTTCACCATTGCCTACGCTGACCAGCATGGGCTGATCGAACGGCACCGCCACCGGCATCACCTGCAGGCGGTTACGCCGCAGCCGGTCAATGCCGTTCGATGTGCCGATCCAGATACTGCCTTCGCGGTCCTGAAAAAAAGTCTGCGGCAGCGGACCACTCAGGCCATTTTCCTTGTTCAGCTGCTGATCGGGACTGACCGTTGCACCACTGCCGCGCAGGTAACGGTTGAGCGCATGAAAGCGCAAAGTCCACATGCCGCCATCGCGGTCGAAATGGATGCCGTTGCCTTCCACTTCCGCCTGTGCTGGCAGATTGCCGGCGGGTGCCGTCATGCTCATGCGGTAGCATTTGCTCAGGCCATCGCAAGCCCACATGGTGCCATCGGGCCCTTCCGCCATGGCCATCAGATCGAGCCGTGGCCAGGCCTGCGTATAGCGGCTGGCACCGGGGGCGCGGAAATACACCCCGCCCTGTGCCGACACCCACTGCACGCCCGCGCGATCGAACAGGATCTGGCGCACCAGCGTATTGGCCAGCCCCGAAGCGGGATCGGGCGTGGTGAAGCGTTGCGCACCCGGCGCCAGACTGGCCATACTGGCGCTGGTAGCCACCCATACGCTGCCATCCGGCCCCTGCGCGAGGCTCCACACGGCGCTATCCGGCAAGCCTTGCGCTGGCCCGAAATGGCGCACGCCCTGCGGGCCGAACATGCTGACGCCACCCAGCCGGTAACCCACCCACAGGCTGCCATCGGCCGGTGCCAGCAGGCCCATCACATTATTCGAGCGCAGCGCCTGCCCGTGGATCTGCTCCATCCGTTCGAAATGTACGCCATCAAAACGGAACAGCCCAGCCGGCGTCGCCGCCCACAGCCAGCCATCGCTAGTCTGGGCGATCTTGTGGACGTCGACCGGCGCACCGTTCAGGCCATTCCATGCGGTGTGGGTATAGTCCGATAACAGCGGGCTAGGCGGCGCGGGCGTTGCTGCGGCAGACAGCGCTAGCAGCAACAGCGACAGCGCCGCCCACATTTTTGCAAAATACACAAACATTCTCTCTGACATTATAGAAATGACAGTGTAACCATAAAAACAAGCTGGTACAGGGTAGCCGTCTATGACTTTTTTCACGCGATCTATCACCGGACATCATCGGCCGTTATTTGCCTGCAGCAGCACGCCCGCTAGCATGGCCATGGGCAGCAGCAGCGCCCAGAAGCCGCCATACAGGTAGGCCAGTGCACCATGCAGCGCGCCCAGACCGAATGCCAGCACGGGCCAGAGGAATTTCCATAAGCGCGACAGCGTGTCCGCTGCGCCGTTCCCGCGCGCCAGATCGACCAGATCCAGCACCAGCTGGGTGACATTGCCGGTCATCACGGTGGTCGGTGCCAGTTCGCTCCAGACCAGCCGGCTAGCCGCATTCTGCACGCCCATGGCGGCCGCACCGGCCATACCGGCCAGCACAGGAAGCAAGGCATTGGTCTGCTGTACGGGCCACGCTGCCCGGCCCAGCAGCATGAAGGCCAGCAGCAAGAGCAACTGCAGCAGCGTCAGCGCGCGTGCCGCCGGACGCTGGCGCGCTTCCAGCGCTAGCGCCAGCAGGCGCGCGGCCACCACACCCAGAATAAAGGCGGGAAAGGCCAGCAGCTTGATTAGCACGCCATGGCCGGGCTGCGCCAGTTCGCTACCGATCAGCACAAAGTTGCCCGTGACATGGGCGGTGAACAGACCGGATAGTGCGACAAAGCCCACCGTGTCGACATAGCCCGCCGTGTAGCCCAGTGCTATGCCCAGCGCATGCCGGTTAGCCATGCCGTCCACCAGAACCTTCATCCTGCGGGCGGGTGGTGCCAGCTAGCGTCGGCGCCTCCGGCACGGACGCCAGCATAGTCGCCTGCCGCGCCAGCAGGCCCGCTAGCGCATAGCGGCCGCCACCGGCCACGCCGATGCTGGCAAAGATTACCAGCAGCAGCCAGCCGAACTGTCCCTCGGCCAGACTCCAGTCCGGATGCACTGCCAGCAGCGACACCAGCAGCAGTACCAGCACTGGCACACAGGCCAGCCGCGTGTACAGGCCGGCCGCAATCGCCAGCGGGCACAGCACCTCGGCCAGCAAGGCCAGCCACAGCGTCAACTGGCGCCCCAGGTGCAGCGGATCGTCGATCTGCGCCAGTTCGCCCGCGTAGTGCTGCAGCTTGGGCAGGCCATGCACCATCATCAGCAGATAGGCACCGCCCAGCCGCAACAGCAGCAAGCCCAGATCTGGCTGCGGCGCCAGCCATGTCGCGCGTTTCAGCATGGCGTCCTCACATCAACTGGGCGGCAGCCAGATAGCCGGCCGTCATCGCCACCACCAGCAAAGCGCCTATCGGTGTGGGCGGTGCCGGTGACGGAATATCCAGCCAGCGGCACAGGCCACCGATGGCCAGTCCCAGTAATACCCCTAGCAGCAGTCCCATCTCAGCCCTCCTTGCGCGTGCTGATAGCATGGCCACCGCACAGGCTTTTATGGCGCGCTTCGCAATGGCGCATGGAGCGATCCACCAGCCAGTAGCCCACGCTCATGGCGAACACCAGCAGCGCGCCGCTCAGCACAGGTGGCGATGGCACGGGAATGCGCAGCAACTGGCAACCCGCGCCCGTGATGAAGGAGATCACCAGCCCCAGTAACACTTT
Source organism: Duganella fentianensis (assembly GCF_964031615.1). Classification (GTDB taxonomy): domain Bacteria; phylum Pseudomonadota; class Gammaproteobacteria; order Burkholderiales; family Burkholderiaceae_D; genus Rugamonas; species Rugamonas fentianensis_A. The sequence continues at coordinate 270,633 of NZ_CAXIQN010000013.1, read as the reverse complement.
GGCGTATGACATAGATCGCTCCCTCAGAATGCAAAGCAGCTGCAGCCGAACGCGCCCCAGAAACCGGCGTAGTCGGAGACCGGTACGCTGGAACGGCGCGCTACATCATGCTGGTGCGCGTGCACGCCGCAGGCGCCACGGCACTGGTGCGCCAGCGCTGGCTTAGGCTGGGACGAATACACCGCGCGGTAATGGCCGCTGACTTTGCTCACGGGCGACCATTCGGGCAGCACGGGCAGGGCCGGTGGTCCGAGCGGGCCGAATTCTGCCGCGCCATACACGATCTTGCCGTCGACCATGGTCAGCACCGATTCGATATCCTTGATGCAGCCTTCCGGCACGCTGAAGTAGTCGGCCGACAGCACCGCCAGATCGGCCAGCTGGCCTGCTTTGATCTGCCCTTTCTTGCCCTGCTCGTTGGAGAACCAGCTACTGCCACGGGTCCACAATTCCAGCGCCGCATCGCGCGACAGGCGCGCATTCACACCGGCAATGCGCAAGCCGCCCACGGTGCAGCCGGACACCAGCCAGTACAGCGCCGTCCACGGGTTGTAGCTGGCCACACGGGTGGCATCGGTACCGGCGCCCACCGGTACGCCCAGCTCCAGCATCTTGGCCACGGGCGGCGTGGCGCTGGCTGCCTCGGCGCCATAGCGTTCGACAAAATACTCGCCCTGAAACGCCATGCGGTGCTGGATGGCGATGCCGCCGCCCAGTTCGCGCACCCGTTCGATATTCCGTTCGGAGATAGTCTCGGCATGGTCGAACATCCAGTGCAGACCATCGAACGGAATCTCGCGATTGACCTTCTCGAACACGTCCAGCATGCGGCTGATCGATTCGTCGTAGGTGGCATGCAAGCGAAACGGCCAGCGCTGGCTGACCAGATGGCGCACCACTTTTTCCAGCTCGTCCTCCATGCCGGCCGCCAGATCGGGGCGCGGTTCAAGAAAGTCTTCGAAGTCGGCGGCAGAAAACACCAGCATTTCGCCGGCGCCGTTATGGCGATAGAAATCGCTGCCATCGCCGGGCTTGACCATCTCGCTCCAGCGCTGGAAGTCCTGCAGTTCCTGCCCCTTGTTCTGGGTGAACAGATTGTAGGCAATGCGCACAGTCAGTTGCTGCTCGCGCGCCAGCTGGTCGATGATGGCATAGTCTTCCGGATAGTTCTGGAAGCCGCCCCCCGCATCGATTGCGCTGGTCAGACCTAGCCGGTTCAGTTCGCGCATGAACTGGCGGGTGGAATTGACCTGCATTTCCAGCGGCAGCTTGGGGCCTTTGGCCAGCGTGGCATACAGAATCATGGCATTCGGCCGCGCAATCAGCATGCCGGTGGGGTTGCCGGAAGCGTCGCGCTGGATTTCGCCGCCGGGCGGATTCGGCGTGTCTCTAGTGTAGCCCACTGCGCGCAAGGCAGCACGGTTGAGCAGCGCGCGGTCATACAGGTGCAGGATGAACACCGGCGTATCGGGTGCCGCGGCATTGATTTCATCGAGCGTGGGCATGCGCTGTTCGGCAAACTGGAATTCGCTCCAGCCGCCCACCACCCGCACCCACTGGGGCGACGGCGTGCGCAAGGCCTGCTGCTTGAGCATGCGCAGCGCATCGGCCAGCGACGGCACGCCTTCCCAGCGCAGTTCGAGGTTGTAATTGAGCCCGCCGCGGATCAGGTGGATGTGCGAGTCGTTCAGGCCGGGGATCACGCAGCGTTTCTGCAGATCGATCACGCGGGTCTGCTCGGTCAGCAAGCGCATCACGCTGGCGTCGTCGCCGACGGCGAGGAATTTGCCATCCTTGATGGCGACGGCCGTAGCCAGTGGCTGGCTGCGGTCCACCGTGTGGAACTGGCCGTTATGGAGTATCAGGTCTGCGGACATGGGAACCTTCCGGAATTCGGGATGGAACGCGGCCAGCCTGCACGCTGGCCGCGTCCTGACTAACAAGCTGACAAACTAGCAGCGCAGATTAATGGCCTTCGCTGGCGTTGAACATGCTCTTGGCATAGATCAGGCCCAGACCATAGCCGCCGCCATGGGTGACAGCGGTGGCCACAGTCTGGTTATAGGTCTCGCCACGGGCCCAGTCACGCTGCAGTTCCAGCAGATACTGCAGCGACGTCATCGGACGGGCGCCCATCTGTATCATGCGCTCCATGGCGCGCTCGTGGGCTTCGTCCGATACATCGCCGCAGGCATCGGCGATCACATACACTTCGAAGCCCTGCTCCAGCGCCGAGATGGCCGGACCGACGATGCACACCGACGTCCACAGACCGGCCAGTACGATGCGGCCCTTGCCTTTGGCGTTGACCACTTCGGCGATGCGGCTGTCTTCCCATGTATTCATGGTGGTACGGTCGATGATGTGCTCGTCGGGGAACACGCTCTTGATTTCTTCGAAGATGGGGCCGGAGAAGGATTTCTCTGCCACCGTCGTCAGAATAGTCGCCACCTTGAATTCCTTGGCGGCCTTGGCCACCATGGCGGCGTTGTTACGCAGCGCGACCGGATCGATGGACTTGGTAGCGAAGGCCATCTGTGGCTGATGGTCGATCATGATCAGGGTGTGGTTGGTCGGGTTCAGCAGGGCTTTGCCGGCTTCGGCTTTTGCGATAGGCATGATGTTTTCCTTGGTTGGGTTGGGTTGGGTGAAGCGATGGATCAAAACGACAGAGAGTGCGGACGGGGGCTAACCCGCCAGTGCTGCCAGCGCGGCCGCCACACCGGCACCGTAGGCCGGATCGGCCAGCGCACAGTGGCGGATATGGCGTTGCTGGATTTCGCTGGCCACGCCGTGTAGCGAACGGGCCGTGTTGTCGAACAGGGCCTGACGCTGCTCCCCATTAAACAGACGGAATAGCGCACCGGGCTGGCTGTAATAGTCTTCGTCGACGTGGTGGTCCCAGTGTCCGGCCGCGCCCTGCAGCGCCAGCAGCGGTTCGATAAACTCCGGCTGCTGCTGCCATGCGCCGTGCGAATTGGGCTCATAACCCACCGTGCTGCCGTAGTTGCCATCGACCCGGCCAGCACCATCGCGGTGATAGCTGTGGAACGGGCATTTAGGCGCATTGACGGGAATCTGATGGTGGTTCACGCCGAGCCGGTAGCGCTGCGCATCGCCGTAGGCAAACAGGCGCGATTGCAGCATGCGGTCGGGCGAGAAGCCGATGCCGGGCACCACATTGGCGGGCGAGAACGCGGACTGCTCCACATCGGCGAAATAGTTAGCGGGATTGCGGTTCAGTTCCAGCACACCCACTTCGATCAGCGGATAGTCTTTATGCGGCCAGACTTTGCTCAGATCGAAAGGATTGATGTGGTAGCTGGCCGCATCGTGTTCCGGCATCACCTGTATCTTCAGCACCCAGCGGGGGAAATCGCCATGCTCGATGCTGTGGTACAGATCACGCTGGGCGCTTTCGCGGTCCTGCCCGATCAGCTGCTGGGCTTCGGCATCGGTCAGATTGACGATGCCCTGCTGGCAGATGAAATGGAACTTGACCCAGAAGCGCTGGTTGCTGGCATTGAGCATGCTGTACGTGTGGCTGCCAAAGCCGTGCATGTGGCGATAGCTGGCGGGGATGCCCCGTTCGCTCATCACGATGGTGATCTGGTGCAGCGCTTCCGGCATCAGCGTCCAGTAGTCCCAGTTGTTATGGGCACTGCGCAGATTAGTACGGGGATCGCGTTTCACCGCATGGTTCAAGTCCGGAAACTTGAGCGGATCGCGCATGAAGAACACGGGGGTGTTATTGCCCACCACATCCCAGTTGCCCTGCTCCGTGTAGAACTTGACAGCAAAGCCGCGAATATCGCGCTCGGCGTCGGCCGCACCGCGTTCGCCAGCTACGGTGGAAAAGCGCATGAAGATCTCGCTCTGCTTGCCCACGGCGGAAAACACGGCAGCTTTGCTGTAGGCCGAGATATCGTGCGTCACCGTAAAGGTTCCGAAGGCGCCGGAACCCTTGGCATGCATGCGCCGCTCGGGAATCACTTCACGGTTGAAGTGCGCCATCTTCTCCAGATGCCATACATCCTGCAGCAGCAAGGGGCCGCGCGCACCGGCACTCTGGGTATTCTGGTTATCGGCCACTGGTGCTCCGGCGGCCGTGGTCAGTTTCGTCATTGTCATTCTCGCTAGTCAGATGTCATCATCAGAAGGTTGGTCGTCGGCAGCCGCTGCGCCCGAACGCACGACGATCAGGCGGCGGCCAAACAGTTGCGCATCGAGTGAATACGCACCGGGCCCCAGCAAGGCCAGCGCCACGCTGTTGGCGATAATCAGTCCGTACATCGCCAGCAGCATGGGCGCAGCTGACCAGTGCTGCAGCAGGCAGTACAGCGCCATGCCTGCATATAGCAGTGCCAGCACAGGCGTAGCGATGCCGATACACAGCAGCACAGCCATCGCCTGCCCCAGCCAGATCAGCACGCTGCCCATGGCTGGACGGACGCAACTTCCGCCCGCCGCCAGCAGCTGCAGAGCCACAACCACACGCAGAATCAGCAAGCCTGCGCCGGCTCTGCCTGCCGGAAACATGGCATACAGTCTTTGCATGGATGGGCGGCTTATCCTTTGATGAAGGCCAGCATGTCCTTGTTGAACTGTTCCTTGTGGGTGTCGGTCAGACCGTGCGGCGCACCGGCGTATTCGATCAGCTTGGCGTTCTTCACCAGCTTGGCAGCGGCACGGCCGGAGGCTTCGATCGGCACGATCTGGTCATCGTCACCATGCACGATCAGCGTCGGGATATTGAATTTCTTCAGGTCTTCGCGGAAGTCGGTTTCCGAGAACGCCTTGATGCAGTCATAGGTATTCTTGTGGCCGGCCTGCATGCCCTGCGCCCACCACGAATAGATCAGACCTTGCGACACTTTCGCACCGGGGCGATTGAAGCCGTAGAACGGGCCACCGGCGATATCCAGATACAGCTGGGCGCGGTTGGCCAGCGAACCGGCACGGATGCCATCGAACACCGCCATCGGCAGACCATTCGGATTGCTGTCGGTTTTCAGCATCAGCGGCGGCACGGCGGAAATCAGTCCGGCCTTGGCCAGACGCTTAGTACCATGGCGGCCGATGTAGCGCGCCACTTCACCACCGCCAGTAGAAAAACCGAACAGGATCACATTCTTCAGATCCAGCAGCTCGATCAGCTGATGCAGATCGTCGGCGTAGTGATCCATGTCGTTACCCTGCCAAGGCTGGCTGGAGCGGCCATGCCCGCGGCGGTCGTGAGCGATGCAGCGGTAGCCTTGCGACGCCAGGAAGATCATCTGCGATTCCCAGCTATCCGAGTTCAGCGGCCAGCCGTGGCAGAACACCACAGGCTGACCCGAGCCCCAGTCCTTGTAGTAGATATCGGTACCGTCTTTGGTTTTGAAGTAAGCCATTTTTTTCTCTCCGTGAAATTGATGTGCCTGATTGCCCGCTGCTGCCGTTGCGACGAAGGGGAAGTTGAGCGCGCCGATGGCGGCCACGCTGCCGAGCATGACCGTACGGCGCTGGTGGTCGACCTGCTCTTCGCTATCCATGATTGCTCCTATCGGATCTGGTTGACGGTTACGCTGCGCACAGACATTGCACGGAGCGCCGCGCGGCCAGACCACAACAGACTGGACCACGTGAATCAGCAGTTTAGAAAAATGAGCAACATTGCACATCGCCATTAAGCGGGGGTGGCGACCTACTCTTTCGGGTAATACGCGGCGCACCGGCCACGTGCTAGAACGGATATAGCTGACGCCGGAGTCGCTGCCAGCACAGGCGCACCGTGCTGACCGGCGCCAGCGCGGGCTGGCCGGGGAGGCTGAGCTGCAGCGATAGTTCCACTCCCGCACGTGCGCCACGCCACAGCTGCAGCTGCAGCGCGGCAGGTTCAACCGGCCGCAGCAATGCCGCCAGCTGCGCCACGTCCAGTGCATGAGCGGCGATGGCGGCACCAGTCGCGCTGCCATCGTGACACACACGCAAGCCCAGCTGACCCCGGCCAAAACACAGTTCTACTTCGAGCCGGTGGGCGTCCGGCAGCGCGGTGGCCAGCATGGCCTGCACCAGTTGCAGACAGACCTGCTGCACGTCGGGCGACAAGGCCTGCGTGCAGCCCAGCACGCTGACGCAGTAAGCCAGCGGCGCTGGCCAGCCGGCACGCTCGGGCAATTCCAGCAGACGCTGTTCCAGCCGGCCATCACCCTGCTGCTGCCGCTGCAATACCTGCCGGCTATGCGCGAGCCAGCGGTCGCCCTCATCCAGTAAGCGCTCCAGTTCACGCCGGCCGCGGCTACCAGCCGGCAACTGTAAGGCCGTGGCATACAGACTCAGCATCAGCCCCTGCCCGCCCTGTATCAGCACATCGTGCGCGACGCGGTTGGGCGGTAGCGGGGCAATGTGCTGACGCGCCTGCTGGTGCGCGCGCCACATTGCCACGCTGCACAACGCATACACCAGCACACTGCTGGCCAGCACCTGCAGCAATGCGCACGGATCCTGCCCCTGTGTGGCATACAGCAAGGCCAGAACGACGTCGGGGGAGAACCACATGGCAACCGGACTCCGGCGAGAAAAATGCACTGTCGCCCCTCTGGCGCCGCGCCACAATGACTCTTTCGGGTAATTGACTTTGCGCCGCTGGCTGCACTGCAATAGCAAGGCACGGCGCAGTCCTGTGAGTGACTACCGGTTTGTTAAATCGGTGCTATAGTTGTGATTTATATCAATACTGTGGATGCTAGTGACGCCTGTGTGGCGTACTACCACCCAGGTCTTTTTTGCAACGGGAATCATGGAAACTTGCGAATCGACCGCAGTGATCAACATACTCTCCGTGGATGACCATCCACTGATGCGGCAGGGCATTGCCAGCGTGATCGAAAGCCAGAGCGATATGCGACTAGTCGGCACGGCTGCCAGCGGCAGCGAAGCGCTGGAAGTGTTCCGCCGCCTGCAACCGGATATCACGCTGATGGACATCCAGATGCCGGATCTGAACGGCATCGATGCCACCATCGCTATCCGCAAGGAATTCCCGCACGCCAAGATCATCATCCTCACTACCTACGAGGGCGATGTGCGTGCTTTGCGCGCCGTGAAGGCGGGTGCCTCGGGCTATCTGCTGAAAAGCATGCTGCGCAAGGATATGCTCGATACGGTACGGCAGGTGTACGGCGGACGGCGCTGCATCCCGCCTGAAATTGCCATGGAAATGATTGCGCCGGCCGGCGGCGATACGCTCAGCAAGCGCGAAGTGGAAGTGCTCAAGCTGGTGGCCGATGGCAAGTCCAACAAGCGCATCGCGCTCAATCTGGATATTTCCGAAGACACTGTCAAAGCCCACGTGAAGAACATCCTGACCAAGCTCACGGCCAACGACCGCACCCATGCGGCCGTGCTGGCTCTGCAGCGCGGCATCATCGAACTGAACTGCTCCGCGCTGGGCGCCCGTAGCTAGGCGACGGACTATTCACGCCCTTCTTCGCTGCGCAGTTGGCCACTCAGGCCATCGCAGCTATCGGACCAGCGCTGCAGCCATTCCGGCAAGGCCGGTGACTGTTCCGGCACGCCCAGATCGCGCACGATCTCGATCGGTGGCAGCGGACCGCGGCCAGCGCGGAACACGCCGCGCATGATCACCACGCCCACTACCCGCCCCTTGCTCATGAAGCGGTGTTCGACGAACAGCCATTTTTCGTCCCAGCCCAGCATGCGGGTATGGATTTCGAAACGCTCGAACAGACGCAGTTCGCGACGGAACTTGCCCCACACATCGCCGACGATGGGCACGGCCTTGTGGCGCAGTGCTGTGCGATAGGCGCCCGTCTTGAGCACATAGTCCATACGGCCCACATCGGCCATGGTGAAATAGCGGCCGTTGGTAACGTGGAAATTCAGATCGAGATCAAGCGGCCACACCCGCATCGCCATCACGGTAGTGGCAAACGGATCGACCGACTGACGCCACGGGCGGCGCAGCAGCATGTTGAGCAGACGGAACCAGAGATTCATGGGCACTAGAGCAAAGTAGACGATGACCATCACTATAGGGCAGGCAATTCTGCTAGAGTAGGTGCAGAAATGACTTATTTCATGCGAAATCCGCCATGCACCTGACCTTGCTGCTGTCCGAACAATGTTCCGCTGCCAGTGCCACCACGGCACTGGAACTGCTCAAGGCCGCCAATCTGTTTGCCGGCCAGCCGATTTTCGAGATCCAGACTGCCTCGCTCGATGGCGGCCCTGTGGCCACCCTGAGCGGCCAGACCCTGCATGCCGATCTGGCGCTGGACGCCATCCGCCATACCGATCTGGTGCTGGTACCGGGTTTCCTGTTCACGCTGCGCGATGCCCTGCCCGGCTTTGGCCGCTATACGGACTGGCTGCGCCAGCAGCACAGCAAGGGCAGCGTACTCGCTTCGCTATGCACGGGCGCCTTCATGCTGGCCGAAACGGGCTTGCTGGACGGCGCCCGTGCCACCACCCACTGGGCGCTGGCCGACCTGTTCCGGCGCCGCTATCCGCAGATCTGCATGGCCGAACGCGACGTACTGTGCGAAGACAACCGCGTCATTACCAGTGGTGGCGCCGGTGCTTCGGCCCATTTGCTGCTGCACCTGATCCGCCGTTACGGCTCGCTGGAACTGGCGCAGAAATGCAGCCGCTACCTGCTGATCGATAGTGCCCCCACCGAGCAATCTGTGTATGTCATGTGGAATATGCCCAAAGCCCACGGCGATGGCGACATCCTGCGCGTGCAGAACTGGCTGGAACAGCATTTCGACCAGCCGCAGGCGATCGACCAGCTGGCCCAGCGCTTCGGCTTCAGCCCCCGCAACTTCGTGCGCCGCTTCAAGGAAGCCACCCAGTACACGCCGCTAGCCTACCTGCAGACGCTGCGCCTGGAACGCGCCAAGCACCTGCTGGAATCGACCCGCATGAATCTGGACAGCATTACCTTCAAGGTCGGCTATGCAGACAGCAATTCCTTCCGCCGCCTGTTCCAGCAGCGCGTCGGCATGCAGCCGGCTTCCTACCGCAAGAAGTTCCAGTCACCGGCAGCGTAAGTGGCGAGGGAATTCAGCTATAATGTGGGCCGGATGCGGACTACTCCGGCACACTCCAGCTACCTGATGCGATCACTCAATTTTCTCGCCTTACTGACGTTTTCCATAACGTGCACCAGCTCCGTTTTCAGCGCCGCAGCGCTGGCGGCTCCGGCCCATGCTGCAGCACATGGCCACGCTCCCGCACACAAGAACAACGCCCCGGCCGCTAACAATTCAGCCAGTGCCCGTACGCCCTGCGCGCGCCTGACGGCACGCCTGCAAAGCGTGACGCCGGCCATGTGCCAGAACAGCCAGCTGGTGCAGTCGGGTGCCCGTTCGCGTCAGGGTTTCCCCATCCTGACGCGCCAGCAGGCTTCCACCAGCAAAAAGGATGCCGTGCGCGTGCTGCTGATCGGCGGCATCCATGGCGATGAACTGAGCGCTTCATCGGCGGTGTTCCAGTGGATGCAGTGGCTGCCGCCCTCTGACAGCAGCCCGCTGCACTGGAATATCGTACCGGTGCTGAATCCGGACGGCATGCTGGCGCCCAAGCCGCGCCGCGTCAACGCCAACGGGGTGGACCTGAACCGCAACTTCCCTACCCCGCGCTGGAATGTGGAAGCGCAGCGCTACTGGGTCAGCAAAACGGGACGCGACCCGCGCCGCTTCCCCGGCTCCAGCCCCCTGTCGGAACCGGAAAGCCGCTGGCTCAGCGAGGAAATCAAACGCTTCAAGCCGCAACTGATCATCTCCGTGCATGCGCCGTTCGGCGTACTGGATTTCGATGGCCCGGTCGACCCGCCGGTGCGCTTCGGTGCACTGCGGCTGGCGCCCATCGGCGTCTATCCCGGTTCGCTTGGTGCCTACAGCAGTAGTCAGGTGCCAGTGCTGACCATCGAACTACCAAGCGCGGGCCGCCTGCCCGATCAGGCTGAAATGCGCCGCATCTGGCAGGATATGCTGAAGTGGATAGAACAGAATATCCCGTCCAGCAATCAGGTCGCCATGGCCAACGCTAGACCCGGCACGCGCTGAGTCGGCACCCGCTAAGCCGGCACCCGCTGAGTCGGCGCGCGCTGAGTCGCCCCGGCCAGCTGGCGGTATTGGCTGGGCGTGACGCCCGTGGTGGCCTTGAACTGGCGCGTGAAAGCCGAATGGTCGCCATAGCCGCAGGCCTGGGCGATATCGGCCACACTGGTATCGCCCTTGAGCAGGCGCGAAGCGGCATCGACCCGGGTCTGGATGATCATCTGGCGCGGCGTCAGGTGGAAAATCCGCAGGAAATAGCGCTCGATCTGTGCCACTGACATGTACGCCGTGGCGGCCAGTTCCGCCAGCGTCAGCGCACGGCCATATTCTTCGTGAATCAGGCTGACGGCAGCGGCCACCTTGCGGTAGGCCGGATTCTTCTTGTCGGCCATGGCCAGATCGCGCGACACCCCCGTCAGCCCGACGATGCGGCCATGGCCATCGCGCAGGGCCTTCTTGCGCGTCAAACACCAGCCGGGATCGCGGTTGGGATACAGGTGCAGTTCCAGCTGCTCGTCCAGCTCGGCACCACCGGCCAGCACCGCCATGTCCTGTGCCAGATAGGACTGGCCGAACGGATGGGCGAAGACTTCGGCCGGGGTGCGGCCGATCAGCGCGGCCTTGTGCTTCTGTCCGCAACGCTGGGCCAGCGTCTGGTTGACCACCACGTAGCGGCACTGTTCATCCTTGACGAAAAACACCACGTCGGGCAGCGCATCAAACAGCGCTTCGCTGAAAAAAGGGTCGGCGATGGCCGCGCCCAGAGCACGCCGCGCCACGTCATCATGAGGGGGATTTTGCATACTCAGGATTCTGCCAGCGCGCTGGCAGCGTGTCGCGGACTTTTTCGCAATTGTGCAGATTTCGTCACCCATCATGCGCAGACCATGCAAGACAGCGGGGGCGCTCAGGCCTAACATGGCGGTATGAAAACCATCAACATCATTGATTCCCACACCGGCGGCGAACCTACCCGTCTGGTGGTGGATGGCGGCCCGGAACTGGGCAGCGGCCCGCTCAGCGAGCGGCTTGCACGATTCAAGCAGGAACACGATGCGTTCCGCACCGCCGTGGTGTGCGAGCCACGCGGCTCGGATGTGCTGGTAGGCGCCCTGCTATGCCAGCCGCACGCCCCCGATTGTGCTGCGGGCGTCATTTTCTTCAACAACGTGGGCTACCTCGGCATGTGCGGCCATGGCACCATCGGTCTGGTCGCGTCGCTGGCCCACATGGGCCGCATCGGCGTGGGCCGCCACCGCATCGATACGCCAGTGGGCGTAGTGGAAGCGGAACTGCATGCCGATGGCAGCGTGACGCTGGATAACGTGGCGGCCTACCGCAGTCAGGCGGACGTCACCGTCAACGTGCCCGAATACGGCCCGGTGACGGGCGATATCGCGTGGGGCGGCAACTGGTTCTTCCTCGTTGCCGACCACGGCATGGAAATCAGCCTGCACAACATCGACGCACTGACCGACTTCTCGGTCGCCATCAGCGCCGCGCTCGAACAGTCGGGCATCCGTGGCGATAACGGCGGCGTGATCGATCATATCGAACTGTTCGCCCCATCGCGCACGGGGGCCGATAGCCAGAGCTATGTGCTGTGTCCCGGCAAAGCCTACGACCGCTCTCCTTGCGGCACGGGCACCAGTGCCAAACTGGCCTGTCTGGCCGCCGACGGCAAGCTGGCCGAAGGCGCGCTGTGGAAGCAGGAAAGCGTGATCGGCAGCGTGTTCGAAGGCCGCTACCACTACCGCGACGGCAAGCTGATCCCCAGCATCCGCGGCCGTGCATGGGTCAATGCGGAAGCCCGTCTGCTGATCGATCCGACCGATCCTTTCGGCTGGGGCATCCAGTGAAACAGGCCGACGTCATCATCGTCGGCGCCGGCATCATCGGCGCCGCCTGTGCCGACGCGCTCAGCGAGCGCGGGCTGCAGGTCACGGTGATCGAACAGGATGTGCCGGGCAGCGGTGCCACCGCGGCCGGCATGGGCCATCTGGTAGTGATGGATGATAATCCGGCCGAACTGGCACTGTCGTCCTACTCGCTGACGCTGTGGCGCCAGCTGACAGCGGGACAGGAACAGGCACCACGCCACGAATACAGTCAGTGCGGCACCATCTGGGTGGCCGCGGACGAAGAGGAAATGGCGGCAGCACGCGCCAAGGCCGAAGTGCTGGGCAAGCACGGCATTGCCTGCGACATGCTCGATGCAAACCAGCTATATGCGGCCGAACCGCAACTGCGTGCCGGTCTGGCCGGCGGCCTGCTGGTGCGCGGCGACGGGCTGGTATATGCGCCCAAGAGCGCCCGCCTGCTGCTCGACAAGGCACAGGCACGCGGTACCGTGCTCGAATTTGGCAGCGTCACGGCGCTGCATGATCATGCCGTGGTGCTGGCCGATGGCCGCACGCTGGCCGCCCAGCACGTCGTACTGGCAGCTGGTTCGCGCTGCAGCCTGCTGCTGCCCGAACTGCCGCTGCAACCTAAAAAAGGCCATATTGCTATCACCGACCGCTATCCCGGTTTTATCCGCCACCAGCTGGTGGAACTGGGCTACATCAAAAGCGCCCATGCCGCCAGCGGCAGTTCGGTGGCGTTCAATCTGCAGCCGCGCCCCACCGGCCAGATTCTGATCGGCTCGTCGCGCCAGTTCGGCACCACCGATCTGGCGCTGGACAACGCCATGCTACAAGCCATGCTGCGCCATGCCGTCAGCTTTACTCCGGCACTGGCACAGCACCACATCCTGCGCTGCTGGACCGGCCTGCGCGCCGCCACGCCGGACGGCCTGCCCCTGATCGGCGCCCACCCTGCACGCCAGGGTCTGTGGCTGGCCACCGGCCATGAAGGTCTGGGCATCACCACTTCGCTGGCAACAGCCCAGCTACTGGCCAGCCAGATGTGCGGCGGCAGCAGCGCCATTGCTAGCAGCCCCTATTTGCCGGGACGATTCCATGGCTGACATCACCATCTATATCAACCAGCAAGCTGTGCGGGTAGAAGCCGGCATCAGCGTGGCGGCGGCGCTGGCACTGCATGGCAGTGCGGTTACGCGCTATTCCGTCAGCGGCACCGCCCGTGCGCCTTTGTGCGGCATGGGCGTGTGTCAGGAATGCCGCACTACCATCAACGGCATGCCGCACCAGCTAGCCTGCCAGACGCCCTGCGTGGAAGGCCTGCACATTGAGCGCAGCGATAGCCGCGAGGTAGCACGATGAAGCATTACGATATTCTGGTGGTGGGTGCCGGTCCGGCCGGGCTGGCCGCCGCGCAGGCAGCAGCAGCCAGCGGCCGCAAGGTCGGCATCATCGACGACAATCCGCAGGCCGGTGGCCAGATCTGGCGTGGCGGCCCCGCCAGCCAGAGCGACTGGCGTGCGCGCGCCCTGTGGCAAGCCTTGCAGGATGCGCCGAATGTGGAATTCCTCAGCCAGACGCGGGTACTGTATGCACCGGCGGCGCAGCAGCTACAGGTGCAATCGCCCACTAGCAGCGCCACGCTACACTATCAGCGCCTGATACTGGCGACCGGCGCACGCGAACGGCTACTGCCCTTCCCCGGCTGGACCCTGCCCGGCGTGACGGGCGCGGGCGGCCTGCAGGCGCTCAGCAAAGGCGGCTATCCCGTCAGCGGCAAGCGCGTAGTCGTGGCAGGAACCGGACCGCTGCTGCTGGCCGTGGCGGCCACCCTGCGCAGCCGTGGTGCCGAGATTGTCGCCATCGTCGAACAGGCGCCCTTAGCGGCACTGGCGCGCTTTGCTGCCGGCCTGCTGGCGACGCCTTCCAAGGCAGCACAGGCGCTGCAACTGGCAGGCCAGTTACGCGGCATCCCCTATTGGTCCGATAGCTATGTGCGCGCGGCGCTCGATACGGCCAGCAGCGGTAGCCTGCCCACTGACACGCCGGCCTTGCGCGCCGTCCGCATTCAGCGCGGCAGCACCGAAGTGACGCTCGAATGCGACTACCTCGCCTGTGGCTACGGCCTGCTACCGAACGTGGAACTGGCGCAGGCGCTAGGCGCCGCCACTCATAGCCGCAAGGGCCAGACTGCTGTCAGCATCGATAGCTGGCAGCAGACCTGCGTCAGCGATATCTACTGCGCAGGCGAAGGAACCGGCATAGGCGGCGTCGATCTGGCGCTGGTAGAAGGCCGCATCGCCGGACTGGCGGCCAGCGGCGCTGTGGCAGAAACCGAAGCGCTGTTCCGCCAGCGCACCCGCTGGCGCAAATTCGCCAGCCGGCTGGAACACACATTTGCCTTGCGCCCCGAAGTACTGGCCCTGGCCGAGGACAGCACCATGGTCTGCCGTTGCGAAGATGTCTGCCATGGCGACCTGAAAACCCATCGCAGCTGGCGCAGTGCCAAGCTGCATACGCGCTGCGGCATGGGCCCCTGTCAGGGCCGCATCTGCGGCGGCGCTACCGAATTGCTGTATGGCTGGCGCCCGCCCGCCGTACGCAGCCCTATCGTACCGGCCCGCGTGGCCAGCATGATTGAATCAGCGCCGGAACCTCTGGCAGACCAGTAAGCGTAATAGAGTACCGAACACCCAACCGCACAACCAACCGAATCATCACAAGGAGAGCATTATGGCAGCAGCAAAATGGCAAGGGGTCTTCCCTGCAGTGACCACCAAATTCAAGGAGAACGAAGATCTCGACCACGCCGCGATGGAACAGCACTTTGCTTTCCAGATCGATAGCGGTGTCGACGCGCTGCTGACCTGCGGCTCGCTGGGCGAAGCCAGCACCCTGTCGTTCGAGGAAAAACTGGCCGTCACCAAGACCGCCCTCAACGTCGCTGCAGGCCGCGTGCCGGTGCTGGTCAACGTCAGCGAAACCCGTACCGCCACCGCTTGCCGCTTCGTCGAACAGGCACGCGATCTGGGCGTGCAAGGTCTGATGGTCATGCCTTCCGTGCTGTACGCCGCCGATTCGCGCGAAGCCATGGATAACCTGCGCACCATCGCCAAAGCAGCACAGCTGCCTATCATGGTGTACAACAATCCCGTGTCCTACAAAGTCGATCTGACGCCGGAAGACTTCAAGGAACTGGCCGACTGCGAATGGATCGTGGCGATCAAGGAATCGACCGACAACGTGCGCCGCATTACCGATCTGCGTAATGCTGTGGGCGAGCGCTACCAGCTGTTCATGGGCGTGGACGATCTGTCCTTCGAAGGTCTGGCGGTGGGCGCCGATGGTCTGCTGGCCGGTCTGGTGGTGGCCTTCCCGAAAGAGACGGTAGCCCTGTACAAACTGATGAAAGCCAAGCGTTTCGACGAAGCGCTCAAGCTGTACCAGTGGTTCATGCCGCTGATGCACCTCGACGTTTCCACCAAGCTGGTACAGAACCTGAAACTGGTCGAAACGCTGGCAGGTGTGGGCAATGAAAACGTGCGCCGTCCACGCCAGCCGCTGCAAGGTGCGGACCGTGCCCGTGTGACCGCCATCGTGGAAAAAGCACTGGCCAGCCGTCCCGACGTGAGCAAGTTCTTCTAAGCGCAAGTGCTACAAAGCAAAACGCCAGACCTAGCGTGGTCTGGCGTTTTTTTTTGCCTGCGCGATTGGGCGCGAGGCGCTTACAGGTCGGTGATTTCCTTGTGGCGTGGCACCAGCGTCTTCATCACGCACCATGCCGTCAGATAGGCCAGCGCGCAGATGGTGAACATGATCATATAGCCCGTGCTGATATCGTTGCTTGCCTTGTAGTGGTCGAACACCCAGCCGCCCAGCTTGGTCAGCAGCACGCCGCCTATACCGCCGGCCATGCCGCCGATGCCGATCACGGAGGCCACCGATTTCTGCGGGAACATATCGGACACGGTAGTAAAGATATTCGCCGACCATGCCTGATGGGCCGACGCGCCCACGCCGATCAGCAATACCGGCACCCAGTAGCTAATGCTGCCCAGCGGCTGGGCCAGCAGCACCACCAGCGGGAAGAAGGCGATCATCAGCATGGCGCGCATGCGGCCGTCATACGGCGCATAGCCGCGCGCCATGAAATAGCTGGGGAACCAGCCACCGCCGATGGAGCCTATCATGGTCATGCTGTACAGCACGGCCAGCGGCACCACGATGGCATCGCCCTTCATGCCATACTGGGCCGACAGATAGGTGGGCAGCCAGAACAGGAAGAACCACCACACGCCATCCGTCATGAATTTGCCGATAGCGAAGGCCCAGGTCTGGCGATATTTGAGCAGCTGCAGCCACGAGACTTTGGCCGCTGGCGTGGCCGCATTCGTTGCTGGCGCCGCTGCGGAAGTCTGGTCGCGCCGGATGTAAGCCAGTTCCTGTGCCGACAGGCGCGGCTGGCGCTCTGGCGTATCGTACAGCGTGAGCCAGACTGCCATCCAGATGAAGCCCACCATACCAATCATGATGAAGGCGCTCTGCCAGCCCCAGATGCTGGCAATCAGCGGTACCGTGATGGGTGCGAGGATGGCCCCCACATTGGCGCCGGAATTGAAAATACCGGTGGCCAGCGATCGTTCATTTTTGGGAAAATATTCCGCCGTGGCCTTGATGGCGGCCGGGAAATTGCCCGCTTCGCCTATGGCCAATACCGCCCGCGACAGCATGAAGCCGAGGATGGACGGCGCCACCACGATGCCAGCCGCACCCAGCAACACGCCCACGCCTTCGCCCATGGGCACGGAGAAAGCATGCATGAGCGCACCCAGCGACCAGATGCAGATCGCCACCACATAGGCGGCGCGGGTACCGATACGGTCCACCACCCGTCCGGCGAACAGCATGGACAGTGCATACACGAACTGGAAAGCTGCCGTGATGTTGGCGTAATCGGTATTACTCCAGCCGAATTCACGCGACAACTGGGGCGCCAGCAGACTTAATACCTGACGGTCCAGATAGTTGATGGTGGTAGCAAAAAACAGCAGGGCGCAAATAGTCCAGCGGTACTTACCGATGGCAGCGCCCACGTTGACGGGCTCATTCAGTTTCATGGCATCACTTATGGTCGGATGTACTGGTGATGATCTCTCGGTCTCCACGAGATCACAGGTTGTATGTCATCGTACAACTATAAAACTAACGAGGCAAGCAAAACCGTCATTTTTATATCTATCCTGAAAAATCAGTAGCTTGCCATCACGAGCAAGCTACCCAGTCATACGACAACCTAGTGTATAGGCTCGCGCTTCACTAGCAACAAGGCGACCAGACTGATCAGCGCAGCGGCTGACAGATAATAGCCCACGTACTGCAGACCGTAGTTGCTGGCCAGCCACGTGGCGGCATACGGTGCCAGCGATGCCCCCAGAATACCGGCCAGATTGAAGGTCAGCGAAGCTCCCGTGTAGCGCACGGCGGGCGGGAAAAGTTCCGACAAAATAGTGCCCAGCGGGCCATAAGTCATACCCATCAGCCCCAACCCCAGCGACAGGAACAGCGTCACCAGCAGGCTGTTGCCGGAACCAAACAGGGGCGCCATGCTCAGGCCAAATACAGCGATGGCGGCCGACACGGCGATCAGCGTGCTGCGGCGGCCATAGCGATCAGCCCACAGGGCCGACACGGGAATAGTGAGCCCGAAGAACAGCACGGCAAACAGTTGCTGGATCAGGAAGTCCTTGCGGCTGAATTTCAGCGCCGTCGTGCCCCAGCTGAGCGCAAACACTGTCATCAGATAGAACAGCACGAAGGTGGCCATGGCGATCAGGGTGCCCAGCAACAGCACGCGGCGGTGCTCGCGCCATACGGTCAGCGCCGGCACCTGCACCCGTTCGTTACGCTCGATCACCTTCTGGAAGTCCGGCGTTTCATGGATTTTCAGGCGGATGTACAGCCCCACCACCACCAGCAGCGAACTGGCGAGGAAGGGAATACGCCAGCCGTAGCTGAAGAAATCGGCATCGCTGAGGGTCTGGCTCAGCACGAGGAAAATACTGCCCGACATGAAGAAGCCGATTGGTGCGCCCAGCTGGGGGAACATGCCATACCAGGCGCGCTTGCCAGCCGGGGCATTTTCCGTCGCCAGCAGCACTGCCCCACCCCACTCGCCGCCCAGACCCAGCCCCTGACCGAAGCGGCACAGCGCCAGCAAGGCCGGCGCCCACGTGCCGATGCTGGCATAGGTAGGCAAAGCGCCGATCAGCACGGTGGACAGGCCCATGGTCAGCAGGGCTGCCACCAGCGTAGCTTTGCGGCCGATGCGGTCGCCGAAGTGGCCGAACAGGGCCGAGCCCACAGGACGGGCAAAGAAAGCGATGGCAAACGTGGCCAGCGATTGCAGCATGGCCGCTGCTGCATCGCCGGCCGGGAAGAACAGCTTGGGGAACACCAGCACGGCCGCCGTGGCGTAGATGTAGAAGTCGAAGAACTCGATGGTGGTGCCGATCAGGCTGGCAAACAGCACGGTGGCTGGCGAGTTACGCGGGGTTGTGCTCGGGTGTGGCTGTGACATGCGGGGCAACTCCTGCAAAAGGCAAAGTGGCCACGATCATACACAGGCCTGGCAGATGCTGCCAAGAAGTTAAGGCTGTCGGCTAGTCAACAATTTGCGCCAAAGCCACAGCGATATCGTCCGCCTGCAAAGGTCGCACCAGCCGCGTCACTTCCACCCCGTCACGCAGGAAGATCAGCGTCGGCCACAGCTTGACGCGGTAGGAACGGCCCAGCGCACGGCCCGGGCCATCTTCGATCTTGTAATGGCGTAGTTGCGGCTGGGCCACCATGGCCTGCGCCAGCGGCGCCTGCGTGGCCAGGCAGTGGCCGCACCAGTTGGTGCCGAATTCCAGCACGACAGCGCCGCTCAGCGCCTCGATACTGCTGCGCTCGGGCGCAGCGGGGGTGTACACAGTTTCCATACTTATGGTGCTCTCTGCTTCAGGCTGGCACAGGGATCGGGCCGCACGGGTGCAGCCACCTGCACCACCGTATCATACTGCCCTGACGCCACCGCTGCTTCCCCATAGCCCACACTGTGCAGGCTGAGCGCCGGCTCCACGCGCCCCAGCCAGTAGGGCACGCCGATATCCTTGCGTACGTGGCCATTACCGGCGATCAGCACCACGTCGCGCGGACGCTGTTCGCGAATCAGGCGCGCCATCCAGATATCGCGCGCCACCTGCGCATTGACCATGCCGTCGACCATCATGTCCGGCACCATATTGCAATGGCTGCTGGCGATTTCGGCCGCCTGCGTTGCCCTAAGCTGGGCCGGCAGGGCCTGCTCTAGCTGGTAGTCGGCCATGCTGCGGGCATCGAACACGGCACGCATGCCATCGCGCACCACCCGCGAAGCATCGGCACGCGACAGATTGCCGGCCACCAGTGGCAAGTGATAATCGAGCGCCAGTTGCAGCAGCGGGTAGTACTGCTGCCAGTCCCAGCGCCCGCCCCCGGCCACACGGATCAGGCACTGGGCGTCGAGACAGGATTTCTGCGCCTTGTCCAGCAGATCCTGATTCTCGCGGTCGAACTGCTCCAGCACCAGTACGGGCCGCCAGCCCGCTTCCACCCGCTGGCGCAGCAGGGCCGCGCGCTGACGGTGGCCGGCCGGATTATCGTGTACTTCGCCCAATAGCCACACTTGGGCTGGTGCAACATCTAGCCTTGCACTGGGCGCTGGCGCCGGATTGCGGCTGGCACAGCCAGTGAAAAACGCGGCCATGAGCAAAATCAAGCCCCCTTGTCTGCCAAATGAAAAAATCATCTAAAGCTGTCCCCGATCAAATTGAATTATTGCTTGCTAATTGGCGTATCTATGCGCCACTGGCATGGATTAGAAAATTTCGTGTTGCAGCGCACTAATTGATTGTATAAAATAAAACACAGATGGCAATTTGTTACGTAATGTGGTTTAATACCATCCATTGGACAAGGTGATCCTTTTCGCTAGCGGAAACTTTACCGAGATCAGTTTAGGACAGTCTTAACGCCTTGTTCAGTATGCCTTACAGGAGTAACACAGTGAAATTTTTGACTTTGATGAATTGCGCGCTGGTGATGCTGGGCCTAGCCGGTAGCGCACAGGCGCACGCGGCGCCGGCTGAAAAAGCCAATATTGCACCCGCAACAATTGTTCTGGCTCATTGTGACCAGCATTCGGCTCAGCCGTGCGGTCTCGATAATGAAGGTGCCAGCAAGAATAGCGATCCGGAAGCCCTGCCGGCGAATGACCCGAAACGGGCGCAGGAAGTGGAACCGGTAGCCCAGATTCCCGAACCGCAAACCTTTATCATGCTGATGCTGGGTCTGGTCGTTCTGGGCTTTGCTTCACGCCGTGGCAGCGCATCGGAGAAGTTTACCGACTAGTGCGTCACCCGCCTGCATAAAAAATCCCGCCGAGCTGCGGGATTTTTTATGCCTGCTCCCCTCACGCAGAGGGCGCAGTCTGCAGCGTGTAATCAAAATCGTAGTAGTGCTTGCCCTCCTCGATGCGGATCTGCAGCGTGCCGCTCAGGCCCACCAGTTCATCCAGTCCCGAATCATGCACTACCGCCACCGTCAGCCCCGGCGTGCCACGCTGCATGGTGCCGCAGTGATGCAGCAGAAAACTGCCATGCAGACCGTCCAGCGTGCCCTGCACCCGTTCCATCGCCACATAGGCGCCGGAACCGATATCGCGATTCATAAAGGCCAGCATCTCGCCGCGACCACTGGCCGTGAGCGGGCCAGAATACTGCTTGTCGAGCGACATACGGCTGATACTGCTTTCGTTGGCGACACTGGACATGCTTTCCGGCGCAATCCGGACGCTGAATTCTCCGCTTACTTTAGGCATGATGGCTCACTCTAGTCGTGCAGGTGTTGGTCAGGTGGCAAAGCATGATGCTGTTCTTCCGTCGGCGTGATGCAGGGGATGCGCAGCGTAAAGCAAGCCCCCTCGCCCAGTTTGCTGGCCACCGAAATAGTGCCGCAGAACTGCTTGACGATCAGGTTGAAGACGATATTCAGGCCCAGCCCCGTACCGCCCTGTCCGCGCCGCGTGGTGACGAAAGGATCGAATACCTTGTCCAGCATTTCCGGCGCTATCCCCTTGCCGTCATCGGCCACCTGCATTTCTATCCAGTCGGCCTGCTGCACCACCATGATGCGGATCTGGCCGGCATCATCAGGATTGAAAGCGTGCTCCACACAGTTCAGCGTCAGGTTGGTGATGACTTGCGCCAGCGCACCGGGGTAGCTATCGAGCATCACATCGGCCGGACAGCTGATGCTGACAGTAATGCGGGTTTTCTTCAGCTTGGGTTGCAGGCTGGATACCACTTCGTTGATGTAATCACGCAACTCGAAGCGGCGCCGCGCTTCGCTGACCTGATCCACGGCAATCTGCTTGAAGCTGTGAATCAGATGCGCCGCGCGGTAGGCATTATTCATGATCAGCCGCGTGCTTTCCGACGCCGTTTCCAGATAGCGCATGATGTCGGACTTCTTGACGTTGCCGCCATCGACCGCCTGATGGACTTTTTCCGTCGCTTCCAGCAATACCGAAGCACTGGTCAGGGCGATCCCCACCGGCGTGTTAATTTCATGTGCGACACCGGCCACCAGACCGCCCAGCGAGGCCAGCCGTTCCGCCTGCAGCAGCGATTCCTGCGTGCGGCGCAGGTCATCGAGTGCCTTGGCCGTGGTCTGGGCGGATTTGCGCGCCTCGTCTTCCGCTTCGCGGATGCGCTGGATATTCGATTTAATCTTGCGCTGGATGGCATTGAAGCCGCGTATCACTTCGCCCAGTTCATCCTGGCGGTTTTCCGGCAATTCTTCCACTTCGTCGCTACCGCGCGTGGCCAGATCGAACAGACCATCACGCAGCCGCTTGAGGGGATCGAACACGATGCGCAGTGACAGCGCCAGCGCCGCCACCAGTATCAAGTCCAGCAGCAGCACCTCGGTCACCTTGCGCCGCACTTCGGCCGCCAGTGTGGCATCGATCTGGGCGCGGCTGAAGTTGACCACCACGCGGCCAACAATGACGGGTTTGAGGGAAGCGCCGGCGGCGCCGGAATCGCGGTAGGCCAGATCGGCCACCACCGGCGTGCCGGCCACGTTCAGATCATTTTCGATGGCGCTGACCGAACCGTTGTCATTCCGCAGCTTGCCGGAGAACAATCCGACCGAAGTATCGTAGACGCGGATGGACACCAGTTCCGGCGGCAGCATTTCCGCCGCCACGATGTTATCGACTTTGGCCTTGTCCAGATCCCACAGCGCCGATGGCAAGCTGGTCTGGAGTCGCGTCAGCACCCCTTCGCGCAGGCGCTGATTGGCCACTTCCAGTTCATGTCCCAGACTATACTGGGCATAAGTACCGGAAATGCCCAATACCAGGGTCACGATGACCACGAACAGCAGCGTCAAACGGCCTTGGATACCAAACATTGACCAGCCTCGCACACAAGTAGGAATTACGTCCCAATGTACGGTATGACATGCATCTTGGCAAGTTCGACCTGCGCCAGTGTGCTCTCTGGCAGACTTTGCTTGCACCCCGGCGCAAGATCAGGCAATGTGGCAATACGGCAATTTTGCAGCACAATCAAGGAGTACCCCATGAGCGGAAATTTTCACCAGATGGCGCTAGCGGAAGTCCAGCCCGGCATGGTTCTATCCGATGAATTACTCGATATGCAGGGGCAGGTTCTGCTACCGCAAGGCACGGTGCTGACCGAAGCCATGCTGGCCCTGATGCCGCGCCACGGCATCACCGTGCTGCCCATCCAGCAGGCCGACTATACGCCCGAGGCCATCGAAGCTACCGTTCACCATCATGAAGCCCGGCTGGCGCGGCTGTTCCGCAAAAACGACGCCGACCTCGACGCCCACTGGGCCACCGCCCAGTTACGGCGGTTTATCAGCGACTACCGGCATGGCGCAGAGGAGGCGCCCGAACATGAGTAACACCACGAGTAGCATCGTCAGCTACGAAGAAGTAGTGCGCAATCTGGACGACCTGCCCTCGCTGCCGGCGGTCGTGATGGAGTTGCTTAACAGCATAGATCAGGAAGATGTGGATATTGCCGTACTGGCCAAGAAAGTCTCGCATGATCAGGCGCTGACGGCCAAAACGCTGCGACTGGCCAATTCCTCGCTGTACGGGCTGCAGGTCAAGGTCACCACCATCCAGCAAGCGATTACCTTCCTCGGCTTCCAGACCACCCGCAATCTGATCACGGCAGCCGCGCTGACGGGCTGTTTTGCCGACGGCCACTGCCCCGGCTTCCATCATCAGGCCTTCTGGCGCCATTCGATCGCCACTGCCGCCTGCGCCAAAGTGCTGGCACGACAGATGCGTTTCAATCAGGATTACGCCTTCACGGCCGGCTTGCTGCACGACATCGGCCGGCTGGTACTGGCCTCCTGTTTCCCCCAGCAGTACGGACAGGCGCTGGCCTACCGCAAAGCGCACGACTGCTATCTGATCGAAGCGGAGCGCAGCGTGCTGGGCGTGGACCATGTGGACGCCGGTCTGGCACTGGCCGAACACTGGAATTTTTCCGACACCATGCGGCTGGCCATCGCTGGCCACCATGAGCCGGAGACCCCGGGCGCCGGCTTCCTCGCCGCCATCATCCACATCGCCAATGCGGTGGTGCATGCGCTCGATCTGGTCGAGGACGAAGATGATCTGGTGCCGCCAATTTCCAGCGTGGCGTGGAATGCGCTGGGGCTGAACGAAGATGCCTATCTACATCTGTTCCGCGAAACGGAACTGCATTACGAAGAAATTGCCATGGTGCTGCTCAGCTAAAGCTGGCCGTCACGGCAGACTGTTGCGCCTAGCCGGCAAGCCGGCCGGCGCAGCAGCTACCATCAACGCGCCGCGCCCGCATCAGTGGCGCGCATAATTTCCGGCCTCGGCCTGCCCTTGGCGCTCTTCCGGTTTCGGCCGGCCCTGCGCATCGGATAGACGGTATTTGGTGCGGCGATCGCCCATCAGATCGCGCAGATCGCGAATGCTCATGCCCGTCACTTCATGCATGCGGATCAGCAGCGAAGCACCGACGGGCAGACGGTGGTGGCGGATCTTGCTGATCACGGGCGGCGCCACTTCCAGCAGACGCGACAGGGCCGCATCGTTTTTCAGTTGCATCTTGCCCAGCAAGATATCGAGCAAGTGGTTGGGGTTATAGCTTTCCTGCGAAGCAAGTGCATGATGTGCCATGATGTTTCCTTCATTGGTTAGGTGGATAAAGTGTGCAAGCCTGAACTTAAGTGCAACTTAGATAAACTGAGCTGCCTTTCGTAACTAGTCCGACCGCGCCAAGTTGCCATTTGCGCAATTTAATTCTATGCGCATTAGCGTGCATTGCAGCCTCGCCCACTGAGCGAAACTTAAGCCTGATCAAGCCCACGCTAGATAGCCTGACAACATGGTTATTTCAGCACATGGGGCTGAGAGGTGGCGCACGCAAGAACTTGTAGGAAACTGTTACATCAGGCATGGCTGTCTTTACATAGGCGAGGGCGCGGCAAAGTACGGTAAACTAGCGCCTGCGCTGCGCCAACTTGCACGGCCTAACCGAGAAGCACAATCTTGAAAACCAAAACACCCGTACAACCGCACTACTTTGTGCCCGAGCCGATGGACAACACGCGGCTGGCCCACCTGTGCGGCCCGCTCGACGAAAACCTGCGCCAGATTTCCGCCGCGCTGGACGTCACCATCTTCCGCCGCGGCGAAAAATTCATCGTCAGTGGCCACAATGCCGAACGCGCGGTACAGATCCTCGAGCAGTTCTACGCCGTGGCGCAAAAAGTCATTCCTATCGAAGAAGTCCAACTGGCACTGGTGGAACAGCGCAGCCACCAGCATGCCGAAGCCGCCAGCAGTGGCGATGCGGAAGCGGTGGCCAAAGTGGTCGCGGCGCCGTTCGTAGAACCGAGCATCGATAGTCCTATCCTGAAGACCCGCCGCAGCGATCTGCGCGGCCGCACGCCGCACCAGATCCGCTATCTGCGCAACATCCTCGAACACGACATCAGCTTCGGCGTCGGCCCTGCCGGTACCGGCAAGACTTATCTGGCCGTGGCTTGCGCTGTCGACGCGCTCGAACGCGATGCCATCAAACGCATCATCCTGACCCGCCCGGCAGTGGAAGCAGGCGAACGGCTGGGTTTTCTTCCCGGCGACCTGAGCCAGAAGGTTGATCCCTATCTGCGGCCTCTGTACGACGCACTGTACGACTTGCTGGGCTTTGACCGCACACAGAAAATGTTCGAGAAGCAAGTGATCGAAATCGCTCCGCTGGCGTATATGCGCGGACGCACGCTCAACCATGCGTTTGTGATTCTCGACGAAGCCCAGAACACCACAGTAGAGCAGATGAAGATGTTCCTCACCCGTATCGGCTTCGGCAGCAAGGCCGTGGTCACGGGCGACGTCACACAGGTGGACTTACACAAGAGCCAGAAGAGCGGTCTGGTCGATGCCATGCAGGTGCTCAAGGACGTGCGCGGCATTGCCTTCAGCCACTTCGGCAGTGAAGATGTGGTGCGTCACCCGCTGGTGGCACGCATCGTCGACGCCTATGAAACGGCGCAAACCCACGAGGCGGAAATCGCCCCCTTAATCAAAGCGACTGCGATCAAAAATGTCCGCAAAAAATAAACTCTCCCTGTCCGTCCAGTACGCCGACACCCGTTTGCAGGACACCCTGCCCCGTCCGAAAATCCGCCGCTGGGTGCAAGCCGCCCTGTTCGCGCCAGCGGAACTGACTATCCGCTTCGTCGATGCCGAAGAAGGCCGCAGCCTGAACCGCGAGTACCGCGACAAGGACTACGCCACCAATGTGCTGACCTTTGCCTACAACGAAGGCGAAGAATTTGCCGAGGACGAACCGACCCGCGCCGACATCATCCTGTGCACCGAAGTACTGGAAAAAGAAGCGGCCGAGCAGAAAAAAACCGTGGAAGAACACGCGGCCCACCTGATCATCCACGGCGTGCTGCACGCGCAAGGCTATGACCACCTCGAAGACGAGGAAGCGGCCGAAATGGAAGGCATAGAAACCGAACTGCTGGCCGCACTCGGCTACGCCGATCCCTACGCCTGATCGCCCGATTGGAGTGGTCAAACTGACAAAATCGGCTGACCACTCCCATTTGGTGTATCCTATAGGCCATCGAAACAACGGCTCACGCCTCCTATGCAAGAGCACTCTAGTAGCGTCAAGACTGACGCTAAACCCCACCGGTCACTGTTTGAACGCCTGACCGCACTGATTTCCCCCGAACCAGAGAACCGCGCCGAACTGCTGGAAGTTCTGCACGACGCCCACGAACGCAACCTGATCGATGCCGACGCCCTGTCGATGATCGAGGGCGTGTTCCAGGTTTCCGATCTGTCTGCCCGCGATATCATGATTCCCCGCTCCCAGATGGACGTGATCGATATCGCCAAACCGATAGAAGAATGGCTGCCCACCGTGCTGCAGACGGCCCACTCGCGCTTCCCCGCGATTGAAGGCGAGCGTGACAAGGTGATCGGCATCCTGCTGGCCAAAGACCTGCTGCGCTACTACGCCGAAGAATCGTTCGACGTGCGCGACATGCTGCGCCCTGCCATCTTCATTCCCGAATCCAAGCGCCTGAACGTGCTGCTGCGCGATTTCCGCGCCAACCACAACCACATGGCCATCGTGGTCGATGAATACAGCGGCGTGGCCGGCCTGATCACGATCGAAGACGTGCTGGAACAGATCGTCGGCGACATCGAAGATGAATACGATTTCGACGAAGAAGAAGATAACATCCTGTCGATCAAGGAAGGCGCCCATGGCCCGCGCTGGCGCATCAAGGCGCTGACCGAGATCACCCAGTTCAACGAAGCGCTCGATACCGCCCTGCCTGATGATGACGTCGATACCATCGGTGGCCTGGTCGCCAATCATCTGGGCCGTATGCCGCACAAAGGCGACGTGTTCGACTATGAAGGCATGCGTTTCGAAGTGTTGCGCGCTGATGCCCGCCAGATCCACGTGCTGCTGGTAGAAAAACTGCCGCCTGCCAGCGCGGCAGACGACGACGCCTGATGCGTTTTCGCCGTACCGACCCGAACCAGCCACGGCCGCAACGATCCACCCGCGGCCGCATGAGCATCACGGCCATCGCCGGTGCCCTGTGCGTATTCGCCTTTGCCCCGTTCGGCTGGTGGCCGTTGCAGATCATGGGCCTGGCCACGCTGTTCTATCAAGTGTTACGCAGCGACGGCGTGAAAAGCGCTGCCCTGATCGGCTGGGCTTTCGGGCTCGGCTGGACTGCTGCCGGCACCCACTGGCTCTACGTTTCCCTGCATACCTATGGCGGCATGGCCGCACCGCTGGCTGCACTGGCCGTGCTACTGCTGGCCGCTGGCATGGGTCTGTACGTTGCGCTGGCCATGGGCGCGGCAGCATGGTTGCGCCAGCGCTGGGCGCTGCCGCTGGCTGCCGCCAATCTGCTCGTGCTGCCGGCCTGCTGGACGCTGGCCGAATGGCTGCGTGGCTGGCTATTCACAGGCTTCCCGTGGCTGTCGGCCGGTTACGCCCACAACCACAGCCCGCTGGCCGGCTTTGCCCCGCTGATCGGCATGTACGGTCTGGGCTGGCTGGCCGCCACGCTGGCTGGTGCCCTGCTGCTGACTTTCCACCGCACGCGCTGGATCGCTGCCGGCACGGCCGTCGCTGCGCTGGCCGGAGGCGCCGCCCTGACACTGGTGCAATGGACCACGCCGCAAGGCCAGCCCATCAGCGTACGCCTGCTGCAAGGCAATGTGCCGCAGGATGAAAAATTCAATGGCGCCCATGTCGCCGCCGCCATCACCCAGTACCAGCGCGCCATCATGGAGGCACCGGCTGACCTGATCGCTACGCCGGAAACGGCCATCGTCATGCTGCCGCAGCAGTTGCCGACCGATTATCTGCCGACGGTGATGGAGTTCCTCAAGAGCACCGGCAGCCAGCTCATCCTCGGCATCCCCGTGGCCGATAGCCAGACCGCTTATTTCAACAGCGTGCTGGGCATCACCGGCCAGCCCCAGCAGCCCTATTACCGTTACGACAAACACCATCTGGTGCCATTTGGCGAATTCATCCCGCTGGGCTTCCGCTGGTTCGTCGATCTGATGGCCATTCCGCTCGGTGACCAGACCAGTGGTGCAGCCATCCAGCCCGCTTTCAACGTGCGCGACCAGCGCGTGCTGCCGAATATCTGCTACGAAGACCTGTTCGGTGAAGAAATCGCCGCGCAACTGCATCAGCCCGCCGCCGGCCAGCAAGCTGCTACCATCTTGCTAAATGTTTCCAATCTCGCATGGTTTGGCGATACCATCGCCATTCCCCAGCATTTGCAGATCTCGCAGATGCGTACGCTGGAAACGGGCCGTCCCATGCTGCGCGCCACCAATACGGGCGCCACGGCGGTGATTGACGGCCGTGGACAGGTATTGCATCAATTGCCGGTCAACCAGACCGGCACGCTAGCCGCCCGCGTGCAAGGTATGCAGGGCAACACCCCTTACATTCTCTGGGGCAACCGCCTGTTGCTGCTGCTCACCGCCATGTCGCTGGGAGCGGCATGGTTTTGGTCGCAGCGCACAAAAAAGGGGCCAAAAGCCGCTTAATCTCTACAGGCTCCTAGTAAAACCCGCTAAAATTGTTTTTTTAGCGAACCTCACACTGCGCGCCCACAGGCCGCGCCACTGACGACACAAGATGCTGACATTTCAACAAATTATCCTGACCTTGCAAACCTACTGGGACAAGCAAGGCTGCGCCCTGCTCCAGCCCTACGATATGGAAGTGGGTGCGGGTACCTTCCACACCGGCACCTTCCTGCGCGCGATCGGCCCGGAACCTTGGCGCGCTGCCTATGTGCAGCCTTCGCGCCGTCCGAAAGATGGCCGTTATGGCGAAAATCCTAACCGTGGCCAGCACTACTACCAGTATCAGGTGGTAATGAAGCCGGCACCGGAAAACATCCTCGACCTGTATCTGGGTTCGCTGGAAGCGCTGGGTCTGGATCTGAAACAGAATGACGTGCGTTTCGTCGAAGACGACTGGGAATCGCCGACGCTGGGCGCCTGGGGTCTGGGCTGGGAAGTCTGGCTGAACGGCATGGAAGTGACCCAGTTCACCTACTTCCAGCAAGTGGGCGGTCTGGACTGCAAGCCCGTACTCGGTGAAATCACCTACGGTGTCGAGCGTCTGGCCATGTATCTGCAGGGCGTAGAAAATATGTACGACCTGATCTGGACCACCTGGGAAGAAAACGGCGAGACCAAGGTGCTCAAATACGGCGACGTGTTCCACCAGAACGAAGTGGAACAATCGGCCTACAATTTCGAGCACTCGAACACGGAGCTGCTGTTCACCCAGTTCAACAATCACGAATCGGAAGCCAAGCGCCTGATCGAAGCCCAGCTGACTCTGCCAGCCTACGAGCAGATCATGAAAGCGTCGCACAGCTTCAACTTGCTGGACGCCCGTGGCGCCATCTCCGTGACGGAACGCGCGGCCTACATCGGCCGTGTACGCGCCCTGTCGCGTCTGGTTGCACAGGCTTACTACGATTCGCGCGAACGTCTGGGCTTCCCTATGCTGCCTGCCCAGGCTAGCGCTGCCGCCGCTGAATAAACCGTATATATCCTATGACTCAAACTCTGCTCATCGAACTGCTGACCGAAGAACTGCCACCGAAGGCGCTCGCCAAACTGGGCGCAGCGTTCGCCGCCGGCATCGTCAACGGCCTGAAATCGCGCGACTTCCTCGAAGCCGACAGCGTTGCCACCCCGTTCGCCTCGCCACGCCGTCTGGCCGTGTCCATCACCAAAGTGCGCGCCACCTCGCCCGATAAATCGATCCGCGAAAAAGTGCTGCCGGTCGCCGTGGCACTCGATGCCAGTGGCAACCCGACCGCACCGCTGGCCAAGAAACTGGCCGCGCTGGGCTTCCCTGACCTGCAAGTGGCCGATCTGGAACGCGCGCAAGACGGCAAGGCCGAAAGCTTCTTCTACACCTACACGGCAGCCGGTAGCGCGCTGCAAAGCGGCCTGCAGGCCGCGCTGGAAGAATCCGTGGCCAAGCTGCCGATTCCGAAAGTAATGAGCTACCAGCGTCCTGACGGCAGCACCGTGCAGTTCGTGCGTCCTGCACACAGCCTGATCGCGCTGCACGGTTCGACCGTGATTCCGCTCACCCTGCTGGGTCTGACCGCCTCCAACGTCAGCGAAGGCCACCGCTTCCTGACCGCGCCGGGTCAGCGCATGGTCACCATCGCCGATGCCGACAGCTACGCCGCCACGCTGGAAAGCGCCGGTAAAGTGCTGGCCAGCGTCGAACAACGCAAGGAAAAAATCCGCGCCGAACTGCTGACTAAAGCCGGTGCCGATACCGTGCTGATGCCGGAAGCTCTGCTGGACGAAGTGGCCGCGCTGGTTGAATGGCCAGTGGTCTACGAATGCAAATTCGAGGAAGAATATCTGGCCGTGCCGCAGGAATGTCTGATCCTGACCATGCAAACCAACCAGAAATACTTCGCTCTGACGGACAGCAACGGCAAGC
The DNA here is from genome assembly GCF_964031615.1 of Duganella fentianensis. Classification (GTDB taxonomy): domain Bacteria; phylum Pseudomonadota; class Gammaproteobacteria; order Burkholderiales; family Burkholderiaceae_D; genus Rugamonas; species Rugamonas fentianensis_A. The sequence continues at coordinate 240,048 of NZ_CAXIQN010000013.1, read as the reverse complement.
TGCGCTCGCGCTTCCTGATCGTTTCCAACATCGCCACCGATACGCCGGCCGCCATCATCGACGGTAACGAGCGCGTGGTGCGTCCGCGTCTGTCCGACGCCAAATTCTTCTTCGAGCAGGATCGCAAGAAGACGCTGGAATCGCGTCTGCCGCTGCTGGAAAAAATCGTCTACCACAACAAACTGGGTACCCAGGCTGCCCGTGGCGAGCGCGTGGCCAAGCTGGCTGCCTTCATCGCTGGTGCCATCGGCGGCGACGCTGCACTGGCGACCCGCGCTGCCAAACTGTCCAAGGCCGATCTGGTCACGGAAATGGTGGGTGAATTCCCTGAGCTGCAAGGCATCATGGGCACCTACTACGCCCGCAACGACGGCGAGCACGAAGATGTGGCACTGGCCGCTTCCGAGCACTACCAGCCACGCTTCGCTGGCGACGCGCTGCCTTCGACCGTGACCGGCACCGCCGTGGCACTGGCCGACAAGCTGGAAACGCTGGTCGGCATCTGGGCCATCGGTCTGGCACCGACCGGCGACAAAGATCCGTTCGCACTGCGCCGCCATGCACTGGGCGTGCTGCGCATGCTGATCGAAAAACGTCTGCCGCTGGCCATCAGCACGCTGCTGGCGCAAGCCGCTGCCCTGTTCGGCGATGTGGCCGGTTTCAAAGACCCATCGGCCGAAGTGACCGTGTTCATGATCGACCGTCTGCGCGGCATCCTGCGCGAACGGGGCTTCTCGCCGAACGAGATCGAAGCCGTGGTGGCACAGAATCCGGACCGTCTGGACGACATCGTGCAGCGTCTGGAAGCGGTACAGGCTTTCGCTGCGCTTCCGGAGTCCAGCTCGCTGGCCGCTGCCAACAAGCGTATCACCAACATCCTGAAGAAGAACGAAGAAGCGCTGGCTGCTACCGGCGGTGCCGGTGTGAACAGCGCGCTGCTGCAGGACGTGGCCGAGAAGAACCTGCACGCGGCCGTAGTGCGCGTGCTGCCGGAAGTCGATGCGGCTTTCGCCCAAGGCGACTTCACGGGCACGCTGAAAACGCTGGCCCAGCTGCGTGACGACGTTGATGCCTTCTTCAACGACGTGATGGTGATGGCAGAAGATGTGGCGCTGCGTAACAACCGTCTGGCGCTGCTGTCGTCGTTGCACGGCATGCTGAACCGCGTGGCCGACATTTCCAAGCTGGCGGCCTAAATGGGAACGCCGTCCATGAAACTGATCATTCTCGATCGCGACGGCGTAATCAACCACGACTCGCCGGACTTCATCAAATCGCCGGCCGAGTGGATCCCTGTACCCGGATCGCTGGAAGCGATCGCCCGTCTGAATCAGGCGGGCTACAAGGTGGTGGTGGCCTCCAACCAGTCCGGCATTGCGCGCGAACTGTTCGACATGGCCACCCTCAACGCCATCCACCAGAAGCTGCACAATCTGGCCCAGCAGGTAGGCGCCAGCATTGATGCCATCTTCTTCTGCCCGCACGCCGGTGCCGACAACTGCGATTGCCGCAAACCGAAGCCGGGCATGTTCACGGAAATCTCGCAGCGCTACAAGATCAGCCTGAAAGGCGTGCCCACTGTGGGCGATTCGCTGCGCGATCTGCAGGCCGGCTTTGTGAGCGGCTGCATCCCCTATCTGGTATTGACTGGCAAAGGCGAAAAGACCCAGGCTACCGGCGGTCTGCCGCCCGGCACCATGGTCTTCCCCGACCTCGCCGCCATGGTCAACCATCTGCTCAAGAGTAACGAAGCCGCTGCCTCGGCCTCGGCTAGCTAAACTGTTTTTGGAGTCTGCATTGGGTCATCCCGTACTGTTTCTGCGTTCCCTGATTTTCACCATCATCATGGTGATCTCCACCATCGTCTGGGCCTGCGTGTGCTTCCTCGTCGCGCCGCTGCCGTACAACCAGCGCTTCTACGTGACGGCGCGCTGGAACGTCTTCATGATCTGGTGCCTGAAAGTCATCTGCGGCATCCGCTACGAAGTGAAAGGTGCAGAAAACTTCCCCGACGCACCGGCAGTAGTACTGGCCAAGCACCAGTCGGCATGGGAAACCATCTTCCTGCTGCCTAACCTGCCACGCCCGCTGGTGTTCGTGTTCAAAAAAGAGATCCTTTACATTCCCTTCTTCGGCTGGGCCATGGCGCTGCTGCGCATGATTCCGATCGACCGCTCGCAGGGTAAGAACGCGTTCCAGCACGTGGTCCGTCACGGCAAACGCCGCCTTGCCGACGGCCAGTGGATCATCATGTTCCCGGAAGGTACCCGCATCCCTGTCGGTCAGGCCGGCAAGTATAAAAGCGGCGGCACCCGCCTCGCCATCGAAACGGGCGCCGTGGTCATACCGATTGCGCATAATTCCGGCGAATGCTGGCCAAAAAACTCTTTCATCAAGCGCCCCGGTCTTGTTACAGTATCGATAGGCAAACCGATTTCACCGGAAGGCCAGACTCCGGAAGCGATGATGCAACAGGTGGAAAATTGGATAGAATCAGAAATGCGCGTCATTTCGCCCCACGTCTACAACGCTGGCTAGACGATCTGGCGACGCTGGTGCAGCCGGCCAAGCCGGACACCAGCCAGCTCGATCTGTTCGGCCGCGAAGCAGCGACTGCGCGGCCCGTCTATACCGAACCGGTATGGACTACCCCATCCGGTGGCACGCCGCGCCAGCCACCACCCGTTTCTCCCTACGTTGCGCCGCCCCAGACTGCGGTTCCGCTCAAGCCGCGTGCCGCTACACCTCCCGCAACTGATCAACCGCCCAAACGCCAGCTACTGGTTGGTGATTTCGTGCTGGAATATTCGCTGCGCCGTTCTACTCGTCGTTCGATCGGCTTCATGATCGACGATGAGGGTTTGCGCGTGACCGCGCCCAAGCGCATCAGCATCGCCGAAATCGACAACGCCATCCACACCAAACAGCACTGGATACTGAGCAAACTGAAAGAGCGGCGCGAGCGCCGCGCCGCACGGCTGGAGAAGCCGCCGGTGGAATGGATAGATGGTGCCAAGCTGCCCTATCTGGGCAGCGATATCAGCCTGCGCCTGCTGGTGGGCGGCCGTAACCGCGCCAGCTACGATGCAAGCACGCGCACCCTGACCATGATCCTCGTGCCGGGAGCGACGGAAGAACTGCTCAAGGAGCGCGTCAAGGCATGGTATCAGCAGGAGGCCAAGCAGCTATTCGTGCAGCGGCTCGACCTGTATGCCGAGCGGCTCGGCGTGCGCTACAGCGCTTTCGGTCTGTCCTCCGCCGGCACGCGCTGGGGCTCGTGCACGGCCGAACGCAAGATCCGCCTGAACTGGAAGCTGATCCACTTCTCGCTACCGCTGATCGACTACGTGATTGCGCACGAACTGGCGCACATCCTCGAAATGAACCACAGCGCCCGCTTCTGGCACAACGTGGGCCTGATCTATCCCGAATACGAAGAAGCCCGCAACCTGCTGCGCAAGCGCGCCCAGGAACTGCCGGTGCTGTTCCCCTGATCTCAATCAGGCATCAATTTAGGCGTTAGCGCGCGCCGCCGGTGTAGCACCCGCAGCACCTCGATCTGGCCATCGATTCGATAGAACAGCAAGAAAGGGAAGTGGTCGAGTTGCCACATGCGCAGTGAGCGATCCGGCAGCAAGTGGGCATAGCGCTGGGATCCTAGCTCCGGCTGACGGCAAAGCAGCTGCAAAGCACCTTCCAGCTCATTAATGAAGTGCTCGCCCAGAATAGTGGATAGGTTGCCATAAAATTCCGTGATGCCCACAACATCGCTTCGAGCGAGTGGAGTGAGTCGGAACTTCACTGCACTATGCCCTAGACTTCAGACGCTGGCGCAATTCCGCACTAAGTTCAGCAATAGTGGTCTCAACCCCTGGCCCACTTCCGATCCCATCCAGAATCAAAGCTTGTAAACGCTGCTCTGCGTGATTTTGCACAGCAGCCTCCCCTTGCTCCGGCATCGAAGCTGGCAAGCTGCTGCTGGGGATAGTTGGCTTAGTCATCTTGGAATTATAGGCCGATTACAGTGGCTGCCCTTAATCCAGCGCAGACTACCGCTAGCGAAGCGAGGAAATTTTCGGCATTTAGCGCTGCGGTGGCGCGATCAGTTCAGGCAGCAAGGCCAGCGTGCGGGCGGTGGCGCCGCGGTGCTGGTTGGCGAAGGCCAGCGCTTGCTGGCCCATGCTGTCGCGGGCTGCGCCGTCGTTCAGCAGGCGCGCCGCAGTCAGCATCAATTCGGCGGCGTCGGCTATGCGCACGGCGCCACCGGCGGCCAGCGCATCTTCCGTCACCAGTGCAAAGTTGAAGGTGTGCGGACCGATCAGCACAGGCTTGCCCAGCGCAGCCGGTTCGATCAGATTCTGCCCGCCCAGCGGCAACAGGCTGCCGCCCACGAACGCACAATCGCAGGCGGCGTAATAAGCGAACATTTCGCCCATCGAATCGCCTAGCAGCACATCGGTATCGGCACTTACTGTGGCAGTACGTGCAGCGTCAACGGTTTGCGGCGCGGCGGATTCGGGCGTCAGCGCCAGTGCGCTACGGCGCTGCACGCTCAGGCCGCGAGCAGCGATCAGTGCTTCTACATCGGCGAAGCGTTGTGGATGGCGCGGCACGATCAGCAGCAGCACATCAGCTGGCAGACTGGCTCGCGCCTGCATGAATGCAGCCAGTATCAGCTCCTCTTCCCCTTCGCGCGTGCTGGCGCACAGCAGCACAGGGCGCTGGCCAATCGCGGCACGCAGACGGGCGCCGATCTCCAGCGCGGCTGGTGCGACCACCACATCGAATTTGATACTGCCCGTGACTTCAACCCGCGCCACACCTAGCGAGCGCACGCGTTCGGCATCGGCCTGCGTCTGTGCTGCCACCAGCGTAATGCCGCGCGCTGCGTCGAGCAGCAGCGAACCTAGCCGGCGCGATTTGCGCAGCGAGCGTTCGGACAGGCGGGCATTGGCTAGCACCACCGGCACCTTGCGCGCACCGCAGACGGCGATCAGATTCGGCCAGACTTCCGTCTCCATCAGGATGCACACAGCGGGACGGAAATGACGGATGAAGCGACCTACCATTGTGGCCGTGTCATACGGCAGATAGGCCTGCTGCAGACGCGCGCCATGGCGGACAAACAGGGCTTTGCCAGTCGCGCGGCCCGTCGGCGTCATGTGGGTGAGGATGATGCGGCTAGCGGGATAGGCCGCCAGCAAAGCATCCACCAGCGGCTCAGCCGCACGGGTCTCACCCACCGATACGGCATGCACCCAAAGCACCTGCCCTGCGTCTGCATCGGGCGTGCCGTAGAAGCCCAGTCGCTCGCCCCAGTGCTGGCGGTAGCCGGGTTCTTTGCGGCCGCGCAGCCACAGACGGGTCAGCACCAGTGGCAGTGCCAGCCACCAGAGTAAGGAATAAATCAATCGCATAGTCGTGCCAGCAGTTCCTAGCCTTGCGCCAGCAGTGTGCGGGCGGCAGCCAGTACCTCGGCAACCGAAGGCGGCGTGCCCTGATCGCCCAGATTGAGAATGCGCGGCGACCAGTTACCTTCGGTCTTCCAGCGCGGCGAATCGGCGTAGATTTCCACGGTCGGGCGCACAAAGGCCGCTGCAATATGGGTCAGCCCTGTATCGACACCGATTACCAGTCCCGCATGGCGGGCCAGCAGCATGGCGTCGGCCATGGACAGCTTGGGCAGCACACGGGCATTCGGCAGACCAGCGGCCAGCGCTTGCGCTTCCGCCAGCTCTTTCGGCGAGCCCCATGGCAGCAGAATAGGCATAGGCGCCAGTTCGCGCCCCAGTGCGATCCAGTTTTCCGGCGCCCACTTTTTGGCGTCGCGCGCCGTGCCATGGAAGTACACGGCATACGGTTCGGCCGGCATCCAGTCGGGCCGTGGCTCCTCGGGCGACACTTCAGGCAGGCCGAAATCGGCCGGCGTATCGACCGCATAACCGAGCGCCGCACCGGCCACGATACGGCCCCGTGCCACCGCATGGGTACGCGGGTCAGTCGGCACACTGAGGTTATGGAAGATGCGCGAGATGCCTTCGTAGCCCGAGCCTTCGCTGCCGTTGGCAAGGCCGACCTTGCGGCCACCCGGCACTATGCGCGCCGCGCCCATGATCACGCCCGTCTTGAGCAGACCCTGCGTATCGAATACATAGTCATACTGCTGCTGGCGCAGGGTGCGCCAGAAGGCTTTCATTTCGGCGCGGGTTTCTGGCTTGCCCAGACTCTTGCGCCAGCGCCGCAGCGCAAACGGAATGATGTTGCGTACCCGCGCATTGAGCCGCACCAGACTGACATAGCCCTCTTCCACCACCCAGTCGATATTCGCGTCGGGGTAGTGGCGGGCGATGTCGGCCACCATCGGCAGGTTATGCAGCACGTCACCCAGCGAGGAGACGCGCACCAGCAGAATGTTTAACGGCTTGCTGCCGGTGGTGGTTGCAGTCATGGCGTCAGAATGGCAGATGGGCGTCCGGCTTAGCGGCCAGGATCACGCTCTTGAACTGGCCCTGAATGCGCGCCAGCGCAGCCGGCGTTTCCGCTTCAAAGCGCATCACGATCACCGGCGTGGTGTTGGACGAACGGGCCAGACCGAAGCCGTCTTCGTATTCCACGCGCAGGCCGTCGATGGTGATGATCTGCTGATTGCCGGGGAATTCGGCGTTGCTGCGCAGCTGGTCCATCAGCTTGACGTTTTCGCCTTCGTTCAGGTGCAGGTGCAGTTCCGGCGTGCTGTCCGACTGCGGCAGAGAATTCAGCAGGGCCGAAGGATCGGTTTCGCGGGTCAGGATCTCCAGCAGACGGGCACCGGAATACAGGCCATCGTCAAAACCGTACCAGCGATCCTTGAAGAAGATGTGGCCGCTCATTTCGCCGCCCAGCGGGGCGCCTGTTTCGCGCAGCTTGGCTTTCACCAGCGAGTGACCGGTCTTGTACATCAGCGGTACGCCGCCGTGCTTGCTGATCCACGGAGCCAGATGGCGCGTGCATTTGACATCGTACAGAATCTGTTCGCCCGGATGACGGGTCAGCACGTCGGCCGCGAACAGCATCATCTGGCGGTCTGGGTAGATGATCTGGCCATCTTTGGTGACCACGCCCAGACGGTCGCCGTCACCATCGAAGGCGATACCCAGTTCGGCGTCGGTGTCCTGCAGCATGCGGATCAGGTCCTGCAGATTTTCCGGATGGGCCGGATCAGGGTGGTGATTAGGGAAGTTGCCATCGACTTCGCAGAACATTTCAATCACTTCGCAGCCCATGCCGCGGAACAGGTCCGGCGCAAAAGCACCGGCCACGCCGTTGCCGCAATCGACCGCGATCTTGATCGGACGGGCCAGTTTGACGTCGCCGATGATGCGCTCGAGGTACTGGGCGCGGATATCGTAGGTGCTGTAGCTGCCCGGAGTAGCGGCGCTGCTGCCGTCATGTGCCACGATGGCGTCGTACAGGGCAGTAATGGCGGTGCCGTGGATAGCTTCACCAGCCAGCACCATCTTGAAGCCATTGTAATCAGGCGGATTGTGGCTGCCCGTGACCATGATGCCGGACGCTGCGCCCAGCACATTGGTGCCGAAGTACACCATAGGCGTCGCCACTACACCCAGATCGATCACATTCACACCGGCGGCCTGCAGGCCCTGTGCCAGCGCTGCGGCCAGCGATGGGCCGGACAGGCGGCCATCACGGCCTATCACGACCGTGCGCTCGCCCTTGGCCAGCGCGGCCTGACCGAAGGCCTGACCGATCTTGTGCGCCACGCCGGCGTCCAGCGTTTTGTCGATGATGCCGCGTATGTCGTAAGCCTTGAAAATAGACGAGGAGATTGGAACCATGATGTATCGATCAGAGTAAAAGATTGGAAGGGACCGTGCCAGCCACTCAGGATTTTTTATGCCGGATCATCCAGCGCGGCGCTTTGAAGCGCACGATGCGCAGATAAATCCATATATAACTGATAATAAATAGTATACAGGAAAGTATCAGTATCCACGTATGGCGCCAGAACACCGTGGCCGGTATCACCGCCATCAGCGAGAACAGCCACAGGTAAGGCGAGGTCATGGAATTACGCCGGATCAGCGCACGGGCTTCCTTGCGCCCCACGGCCCACTGCACGATGCGGCGGAAAATCAGGCTGTGCAGGTGGATACCATCCGGCATGGCGGGCGATTTGCCCCGCACGAACATGCGCCGGTACACCGAGAACAACGTTTCAAAGGTCGGGTAGATCAGCAGCAGTGCCGCGTACCACGTGGACACCTGCGGATTACGCATCACCAGCAGCAGCGCCAGTTCGCCCAGCATGAAGCCGATGAAGTAGGCACCGCCATCGCCGAGGAAGATCATTCCCACCGGATAGTTCCAGATCAGGAAGCCGGCGGTGGCACCGGCCACCATCAGGGCCGCAATCAGCACAAACATATCGTTGACTTGCAACGCCACGTAACCGAGCGAGAGCAGCATGCAGATCACCACCACGCTGGCGAGGCCATTAAAGCCGTCGATGATGTTGACGGCATTGGCGATGCCGGCCACGGCCAGCACGGTCAGCGGCAGAGTCAGCCACATATAGGGCAACATCCACGAGGAAAACAACCAGTCCAGCCTGTCCACCCGCGCATCGAGCAGAAAATAGCCCATGGCCGCCGCTATCATGGTCAGCACCAGCCGCCGGCCAGCACTCACCTTGCCCGTATAGTCTTCCACAATGCCGCCCACAAAGGCGAAGAAGGAACAGCCCAGCAGCGCCAGCAGCCAGTAAGTCATGGCCGGCACCCGCCACAGCGAGATCAGGGAACTCAGTGCGACCGCCAGAAAAATCGACAACCCTCCGATGCGCGCCACATGGTGTGCGTGAACTTTTTGCACACCCATGAAATCGGTGTCCAGCGCCGGACCGTGCAAGCGCGCTTCTTTGATCACCAGCAGGGTTAGCAATGCAGAGGCAACAAAGCTCAGGAGGAAGGAAAACATATTTTTATAGTAAATGGACTGGCTGCCAGCCAGAGCCTCGTGCGCTCTGTGCCGCCAGACTGACACGCGATTGTACCGGATTCAGCCGCAGAAACCGGCTTTTAGCCATCCCGCGCGCACGAATCGCTACCGCTCGCCACGGTTTTGCAACGCGCGGGCGGCGGCATGATAGCAGCCCGCCGCCTGCGGAGCGGGCTTGCTTACCAAAGGATACATCTGGAAGGAAGGAGGCAAGCGGCTAGCGCATGCACAACTGCAGCGCATGTTGCCAATCAGGCAAATGACAGAAACGCGTCATCAGCTTTTCGCTGGACAGTACGGAATGTTCGGGCCGGCGTGCCGGTACGGGGTACTCGGCGCTGGTAATCGGCAGCACGCGGCAATCGATGCCCGCCTCGGCCAGAATCGCGCGGGTGAAGTCATACCAGGTGGTCTGGCCTTGCGCCGTCAGATGGTAGACTCCGCGGTTCTGCACCCACCACTCGCGCCCGCCCGCATGAGCCTGGGCCAGCACTTGTGCCGTCACGTCGGCGATGGTGCGGCTCCATGTGGGCGCACCATGCTGGTCTGCCACCACGCGTAGCTCGTCGCGCTCGCGCGCCAGCCGCAGCATGGTGAGTAAAAAATTCTTGCCACGCATGCCATACACCCAGCTGGTACGGAAGATCAGATGGGGAATGCCAGCCGCAGCAATGGCCTGCTCGCCGGCCAGTTTGCTGGCGCCATACACATTCAGGGGACCGGTCGCATCATCTTCCGCCCGTGCTGCCGCTACCGTGCCATCAAACACATAGTCAGTCGAGTAATGCACCATGGAGGCGCCCAGCGTGCGGGCTTCTTCAGCCATCAGGGCCGGTGCTTCGGCATTGACGCGGAACGCCTGCGCCGGCTCGCTCTCGGCTTTATCCACCGCCGTATAAGCGGCGGGATTGACGATCATCTGTGGCCGCACGGTACGGATCACACTACGCACCTGATCCAGATCAGCCAGATCCATCTGCTGACGGTCGACCGCCACGACTTCGCCCACGCCCTGCAGGCTGCGCGCCAGTTCATAGCCTACCTGCCCTGTGCTACCCGTCAGCAGGATTTTCATGCGAACACCTCGGCATCGGCCAGCAAGGCTGCTGCCTGATCCTTACCGGACAGCAGCGGCTGCATACCCAGCTGCGGCCACTGTATGCCGATGGCCGGATCATTCCACAGGATCGAACGCTCGTGTTCGGGCGCCCAGTAATCCGTGGTCTTATAGAGGAACTCGGCGGCATCGCTGGTGACCATGAAGCCATGCGCAAAGCCCGGCGGTATCCACATCTGCAGCTTGTTTTCGGCCGATAGTTCTGCGCCGAACCACTGGCCGAAGGTGGGCGAACTCTTGCGTAGATCAACCACCACATCGAACACGCTGCCGGCCGTGGCACGCACCAGTTTGCCCTGCGCTTGCCGGATCTGGTAGTGCATACCACGCAGCACGCCCTTGAGCGAACGGGAATGGTTATCTTGCACGAAAGCCGTTTCCACGCCCGTCAGTTCGGTAAAGCGGCGACCGTTATAGCTTTCGAAGAAAAAACCGCGCTCGTCGCCGAATACTTTCGGCTCCAGCAGCAGTACGCCTTCCAGCGGCGTAGGAATCACTTTCATCGCGGTACAACCTTATCTTCAAGAATCTGCAGCAGGTACTGACCATAGTTATTTTTCTTCAGCGGTTCGGCCAGTTTGCGCAGCTGGGCAGCATCGATATAGCCTTTGCGGTAGGCGATCTCTTCCGGACAAGCCACTTTCAGGCCCTGGCGTTTTTCGATGGTGGCGATAAACTGCGAAGCATCGAGCAGCGATTCATGGGTACCCGTATCGAGCCACGCCATACCGCGCCCCATCACTTCCACATTGAGCTGCTGCTTTTCCAGATAGACGCGATTGACGTCGGTAATTTCCAGCTCGCCCCGTGCCGACGGCTTGATGCCGGCAGCGATGTCGCACACCTGATTATCGTAGAAATACAGCCCCGTCACCGCATAATTCGACTTCGGTTTGAGCGGTTTTTCCTCGATCGACACAGCCTGATGGCTGGCATCGAACTCCACCACGCCATAACGTTCAGGGTCCTGCACGTGATAGGCAAACACGGTAGCGCCATCGGTCTGCTCGGTGGCATGGCGCAGCAGTGCGTCGAGGTCGTTACCGTAGTAGATATTGTCGCCAAGGATGAGTGCCGACGGTGCATCGCCGACGAACTCGCGGCCGATGATGAAGGCCTGCGCCAGACCATCGGGCGAAGGCTGTACCGCATAGCTCAGCTGCAGACCCCACTGACTGCCATCACCGAGCAGATCGCGGAAACGGGGCGTATCCTGCGGCGTGGAAATCAGCAGAATTTCCGTGATACCAGCTAGCATCAGCACCGTCAGCGGGTGGTAGATCATGGGCTTGTCGTAAATCGGCAGCAACTGCTTGGACACGCTCATGGTAATCGGATACAGACGGGTGCCCGAACCACCGGCGAGAATAATGCCTTTGCGGCGAGGAGTGGTCGTACTCATGGCTAGCCTTCGCGATTAAAGTAATTGGTTTCTACCCACTTGGCATAACTGCCGGACTGCACATCCGTTACCCAGTCCTGATGCGTCAGATACCACTGCACGGTCTTGGCGATGCCGGTCTGGAAGGTTTCGGCCGGTTTCCAGCCCAGCTCGCGTTCCAGCTTGCGGGCATCGATGGCGTAGCGGCGGTCGTGACCGGGACGGTCCTTGACGTAGGTGATCTGGGCCCGATAGCTGCTGCCATCGGTCTTAGGTTTGAGCTGATCCAGCATGTCGCACAAGGTATGCACTACATCGAGGTTGGCCATTTCGTTCCAGCCACCCACGTTATAGGTTTCGCCCAGACGGCCAGCTTCCAGCACGCGGCGGATAGCAGCGCAGTGGTCGCTCACGTACAGCCAGTCGCGGATCTGCTGGCCATCGCCATAGATGGGCAGCGGCTTGCCCGCCTGCGCATTGGCAATGATCAGCGGAATCAGCTTCTCGGGGAAGTGATACGGACCATAGTTATTCGAGCAATTGGTGGTCAGCGTCGGCAAGCCGTAAGTGTGGTGGTAGGAACGCACCAGATGGTCGGATGCTGCTTTCGAGGCCGAATAAGGGCTGTTCGGTGCAAACGCCGTGGTTTCGCTGAACGGTTCATCGTCCGGCCCCAGCGTACCGTACACCTCGTCAGTGGAAACGTGCAGGAAACGGAACGCGGCCTTCTCGGCTTGCGGCAGTTCCGACCAGTAGGCCCGCGCTGCTTCCAGCAAGCTGAAGGTACCGTTGATGTTGGTCTGGATGAACTCGCCGGGGCCGAGGATGGAACGGTCCACATGGCTCTCGGCCGCAAAGTGCACGATGGCGCGCGGCTGATGCTGGCGGAACAGCGCCAGCACCTGCGCCTGATCGCAGATGTCGCCGCGCACGAAGATGTGGCGACTGTCATTCTTGAGCGACGCCAGATTATTCAGATTGCCGGCATAGGTCAGCTTGTCGTAGTTAATCACCGGCTCGTCCGACTGGGCCAGCCAGTCCAGCACAAAGTTCGAGCCTATGAAACCCGCCCCACCAGTCACAAAAATCATTTAGTATCCCGCAGCAAGAGTCAAAAGAGGAGTAGGCATCATTTTATGTGAAAGCTACGCCATATCGGGCAAATATCGATACTCTGCACCCGATTAACAGAGTAAACCAGTTTGCCTCGCAACGAACCCGAGATTACCCCCATGAAAACCTACGTAATCGGTGATTTACAGGGCTGCCACCAGCAGGCGCGCGACATGGTGGCGCGCATACAGGCCCATGCCGGTACGCCCGATGTGCGCATCCTGTTCGCCGGTGACCTGATCAACCGTGGCCCCGATTCGCTCGCCACCCTGCGCTATGTGCGGCAACTGGCGCTGGACAGCCACGGCCGCATCGACAGCGTGCTGGGCAACCATGATCTGCATCTGCTGGCCGTGGCCTACGGCATCCGTCCCGCCCACGCTTCCGATACGCTGGACCAGATACTGGCCGCACCCGACCGCGATGACCTGATAGGCTGGCTGCGCCAGCGCCCGCTGGCACTCGAGGCTGATGACCACTTGCTGGTACATGCGGGGCTGTTGCCCCAATGGGATGGCGCGCAGGCACTGGCCCTATCGGCCGAAGTGGAACAGATGCTGCGCAGCGAAGATCTGGCGGAGTTTCTGGCCCAGATGTATGGCAATCAGCCTGACCAGTGGCATGACGGTCTGCAGGGCGCCGAGCGGCTACGCTGCATCATCAATGCCATGACGCGCCTGCGCTTCTGCAGCGCCGACGGTGTGATGGACTTCAAGATCAAGGATAGCGGCACGGCCGATCCGGATTCCGGTCTGATGCCGTGGTTCGATGTACCGGCACGGCGTAGCGCTAGCCAGACGGTGGTATTCGGCCACTGGTCAGCGCTGGGACTGATCATGCGGCCGGACGTGATCGGCCTCGATAGCGGCTGCGTCTGGGGCGGTCAGCTGTCCGCCGTCTGCCTGCAGGATCGCAGCCTGCTGCAGGCCCAGTGTCCGGAATTCCAGCAGCACAGCGGCAAGCAGGCCGCTGGCTAGATATTGGCGAAAGCCTAATCCGTCGTAGCGGGCGTTGCGGCCGATACGCTCGGCGCGGGCACGCCCAGTGCCGTTGCCACAGCCTGCTCGGCCGCTTGCGCCAGCTCGCGCCGGTGCGCGCCCGCGCTGCTGATAGGCGCCAGAATATCCAGCGTCGCCTGCACGGGCGGGCCATTCAGTATCAGCGCGATACTCTCGGCAAAGGTCATCTCGCCAATAAAGTCCACCGACGGATGGTGGCCACCATCGCTGCCCTGATAGGACAGCGCAAACGGCTGCACCGGCACATGCGCATCGATCGCCGCTTCGAACAGATTGGCGTGAAACGGCAGCAGCGTGCCTTGCGCTGCCGTCGTCCCTTCGGGGAAAAAGGCCACCCGCTCGCCCTTCTGCAGGCTGTGCACCAGCCCTTTGAAGATATGCCGCAGATCGCGCCGGCTACCGCGCGAAATGAACACCGTACCGGCCTTCTGCGCCAGCCAGCCCGCCAGCGGCCACGAACGGATCTCGGCCTTGGCGACAAAATGGCTAGGGTGCAGGCTAAGAATCACGAAGATGTCCAGCCACGATATGTGATTGGCCACCACCACTGCCGTCTCCAGCACCGGTACACTGGTCGCCGACTGGCGCACCGTTACATTGAACAGCGCCAGCACACGGGTGGACCAGCGGCAGATATGCGCATTGCGCGCCGCATGATCCAGCCAGGGGAACACCACAGCGCACACCAGCATCCCCTTGAGGACATGCAGCAGCACCCGCACGATGCGGAAGATCGTCAGCAGTTTCATGCCACCCACACGGTCAGGCAGGCTTGCGCTGGAAGGCTACGCGCCCTGCCACGATGGTGGTCTGCACCTGCGCTGCAAGGTTATAGCCGAGGAAAGGCGTATGCTTGCCCTGGCTAGCCAGCGCGCCCGCTTGCACCGTCCAATGCGCTTCCGGATCGAAGATGCAGACATCGGCGTTGGCACCGACCGACAGCGTACCGGCCGACAGTCCAGCTACCTTGGCCGCTTGCGAGGTAATCAGACCCAGCGCGCGCGCCAGCGGACGGGCACCGCCCGCAGCCTGCGTGGCGGCGTAGTCGTTGGCCCATTTCAGCGTCAGCGACAGCAGCAGTTCCAGCCCTGTGGCACCGGCCGACGCTTCGCCGAACGGCAGCAGTTTTTCATCATCATCCACCGGGGTATGGTCCGAGCACAGCGCATCGATCGTGCCATCGAGCAGACCAAGGCGGATCGCATCGCGGTCACGCTGGCTGCGCAGCGGCGGCGTCAGGCGCGCATTCGAATCGAAGAAACCGATGTCGGCATCGGTCAGGTGCACGTGATGGGCACCAACGTCGCAGCTGACCGGCAGACCTTCGCGCTTGGCCTGACGTACCAGTTCGATGCCGGCCGCCGACGACAGACGGCACAGGTGGACGCGGGCGCCGGTAGCGCGCATCAGTTCGAAGATGGTGTGCAGCGCAATGGTCTCGGCCATTACAGGCACGCCGGACAGACCCAGACGCGAAGCGATTGCACCGCTCGCCGCGATACCGCCACGGCCAATGTGGGCATCCTGCGGACGCAACCACACGGTGTAATCAAAAGTCTTGGCATACTGCAGTGCGCGCAGCAGCACGGTGGTGTCTTCGATCGGTTCTTCCGCCTGCGAGAAGCCGATGCAACCCGCTTCCGTCAGTTCTGCCATCTCCGTCAGCGCCTCGCCTTTCAGGCCGACCGTCAGTGCGCCCAGCGGGTGCACATTGGCCTGATTGCGCGTCTTGGCGCGGTACTTGAGCATCTCTACCAGACCCGATTCATCGAGTACAGGATCGGTATCCGGCGGGCACACCAGACTGGTCACACCGCCCTGCATAGCCGCCTGCAGTTCCGATTCCAGCGTGGCTTTGTATTCGTAGCCCGGTTCGCGCAGGCGTACCGACAGATCCACCAGCCCCGGTGCTACTACCAGACCGCTGGCGTCGATAGTCTGCTCGGCGACGAAGCCGGCTGGCGCGGCGCCCACGGCAACCACCTTGCCGGCGTCGATAAACAGATCCTGCTGGGCGTCGATACCATTGGCCGGATCGATCAGATGGCCGTTTTTAATGTGTAGTTTCATGCTTGCGTCCCTGCGACTATGCTCATTACTGCCATCCGTACTGCGATACCGAAAGTGACCTGCGGGAGTATCACGGCCTGCGGGCCGTCGGCCACGGCCGAATCGATTTCCACCCCGCGGTTCATCGGGCCCGGGTGCATCACGATGGCATCCGGCTTGGCTAGCGCCAGACGTTCCGGCGTCAGACCGTAGCTCTTGAAGTATTCCTGTGCCGATGGCAGCAGCGCGCCGCTCATGCGCTCGTTCTGCAGACGCAGCATGATGATCACGTCCACGCCTTTCAGGCCTTCATCCATATTGGTGAAGGTGCGCACACCCATCTGCTCCAGACCACCGGGCAGCAGCGTGTGCGGGCCGATGGCGCGCACTTCCGGCACGCCCAGCGTGGTCAGCGCATGAATATCGGAACGGGCTACGCGGCTATGCAGAATATCGCCCACGATGGCCACCGTCAGATTGGTGAAGTCCTTCTTATAGTGGCGGATGGTGTACATATCCAGCAGACCCTGAGTCGGGTGAGCGTGGCGGCCGTCACCGGCATTCACCACGTGCACGTGCGACTGGCCGCTATCCTGCAGGTGCTTGGCGATCAGGTAAGGCGCACCCGATTGCGCGTGGCGCACCACGAACATATCGGCGTGCATGGCCGACAGATTGTCGATGGTGTCCAGCAGCGATTCGCCCTTGCTGGCCGAGGAAGCCTGAATATTCAGGTTGATCACGTCGGCCGACAGGCGCTTGGCAGCGATTTCGAACGTGGTACGGGTACGGGTCGAGTTCTCGAAGAACAGATTGAACACCGATTTACCGCGCATCAGCGGCACCTTCTTCACGTCGCGGTCGGAAATGCCGACGAAGGAAGAAGCCGTGTCGAGTATGTGGTTGAGGATAGACTTGGGCAGCCCTTCGATCGACAGCAGGTGCTGTAGTTCGCCGTGTTTATTGAGTTGCGGATTGAGCATGATGAATTAAGCCTGGTCTATGGTTAGCGTGAATTTGCCATCGTCGGACTGCTGCAGCACCAGCGCCTTGCCCGCTTCCACCTTGACGTGGGCAGCGACGAAATCGGCGGCAACGGGCAACTGGCGCTCGCCGCGGTCCACCAGCGCAGCCAGCATGATGCGGGCCGGACGGCCGTAGTCGAACAGTTCGTTGAGCGCAGCGCGGGTAGTACGGCCCGTGTACAGCACGTCGTCCACCAGCAGAATGGTGGCGGCGTTGACATCGAAATTGATGCGGGTCGGTTTGACGTCGGCCGGCAAGCCTTTCTTGGCGTAGTCGTCACGGTAGAACGACACATCGAGTACGCCGCAGCGTTCGGTCAGGCCCAGATCGGCGGCCAGACGTTCGGCCAGCCATGCGCCGCCCGAGTGGATGCCGACGATGGCCACATCGGCCACGCCGGCCAGACCGGCGCGCACGTCGGCCAGCAGCGTGGCGTACAGCGCTTCGGCGTCGAGTTGTTGAGGGTTGAGTAAGGTCATGGGGTGGCTAGCACCTGCTTAGGGCGCGTTCTCGTTTTAGAAATCAGTGGGTATCAAAATACTGCTGCAGAATGATGGCGGCGGCGCGGTCGTCGATCACTTCGCCGCGCTGGCCGCCGATCACGGCGGAAGAATAACGTTCATCGACCAGTTGCACCGGCAGGTTGAAGCGGCCATGCAACTGGTTGGCAAACTTGCGGCAGCGCGCCGTCATTTCGTGTTCGGCGCCATCGGGATGCAGCGGCAGACCGACCACCAGCAATCCGGGCTGCCATTCTTCCAGCAGCGCGGCTATGGCGGCAAAGCGGGTGGCATTGTCGACCGCGCTGATGACTTTAACGGGCTGGGCCTGACGGATCAGGGTATTGCCCATGGCGATGCCGATGCGTTTGACGCCGAAATCGAAGGCGAAGATGGTTTCAGCGCTCACAGTGGCAGGGCATCCTTATGCATGGCCGGCCTCGGAGGTGAGCATCAGCGGGTCGATACCGAGCAGGCGCATGGCTGCCGTGTAGCGCTGCTCGATGGGCAGATTGAACAGAATTTCAGGGTCGGCGCTGACGGTCAGCCAGCCATTGCGGCTGATTTCCCCTTCCAGCTGGCCGGGGCTCCAGCCCGCATAGCCGATCGACACCAGCATGCGGCGCGGGCCTTCGCCTGCAGCTACCGCCTCCAGTACATCGATCGAAGTGGTAAAGGCCACATCCTTGGTCACTGTCAGCGAGGAGGAATAACGCTTGCCGGGGGTGTGCAGCACAAAGCCGCGGTCATCCTGCACGGGGCCGCCGAACATGATGGGTTCATCGATGTCCACGCTGTCGACCGGTTTCAGGTCGATGCGCTCGAACAGGGTTTCCATCGTCATATCGGTGGGTTTGTTGATCACCACGCCCAGCACACCGTTTTCATTGTGCTCGCAAACGTAGACCACCGTGCCGCCGAACACAGGATCCTGCATGGACGGCATTGCAATAAGGAAATTATCCGCCAGATTCAGCGCGGCAGGCGCGCCCTGAGCGACGGCGGCCAGCGGATCAGCGGCCTCTGGCAACGGGCCGGGTGCTGACATGGGGGTGCCGAGTTTGCTTTTGGTCATAATCGAGATCTTTCTGAGCTGCCAACAATTCCTGTAGTATGCCGGCTGATTGCTGCCGGCAAGCAACTCGTACGTGTACAGCTAGGTTTACAGCGATAGTTTACACTGAATTGCGCCAACAACCATGTTTGACCACTCCCGAACTCTTTGAGACAGACAGAATGAAACTGAAATCTTCGCTGGTCTGGCTGCGCCGCGACCTGCGCGCCTTCGACCATGTGGCTCTGCATCAGGCTTTGCAGAGCAGTGAACGCGTTTATTGTATTTTTATCTATGACAGTACCATCCTGTCCGTGCTGCCGCGGGTCGACCGCCGGGTTGATTTCATCCACGCCAGCATCGCCGAAGTCGATGCCGAATTGCGCCAGCTGGGCGGCTATCTGATCACCCGCCATGCCGATCCCGTGCAGGCCATTCCGCAACTGGCGGCCGAACTGGGTGTCGATGCCGTGTTCTGCAACCACGATTACGAACCACAGGCCATCGCCCGCGACGAAGCCGTGCAGCAGGCCCTGCAGGCCGCCGGCCGCCAGTTCTTCAGCTACAAGGATCAGGTGATCTTCGAGAAAAGCGAAGTGCTGTCGCAGACGGGTGGCGTGTTCTCCGTCTTCACGCCCTACAAGAACGCGTGGCTGAAAAAACTGGCGGCCGATCCCAGCGTGCTGGCGCCCTACCATATCGAACCGTATGCGGCGCGGCTGGCGCCGCCGCCAGCCAGCACCATGCCGCTGCCGACGTTGACCGAACTGGGTTTCGAGCCTAGCAATCTGGCCAGCCTGCAGATCCCTACCGGCATGTCGGGCGCGGCCAGCCTGTTCGAACAGTTCCTGCCCCGTATCGCCCAGTACAAGGATGCGCGCGACTTCCCGGCCGTAAAAGGCCCGTCCTATCTGTCGCTGCATTTCCGTTTCGGTACGCTGTCGGTGCGTCATCTGGTGCGTACCGTGGTCGATCTGATGGAACGGGGCGCCGGTGGCGAAGGCGCTGCCACATGGCTGGCAGAACTGATCTGGCGCGAGTTCTACGCCATGATCCTGTATCACCATCCTTACGTGGTGGGTGGCTCGTTCAAACCGGCCTACGATGCGATCGAATGGGAACAGGGGCCGCATGCCGATGAGCTGTTTGCCGCATGGTGCGAAGGCCGTACCGGCTACCCGCTGGTGGATGCCGCCATGGCGCAACTGAACCAGACCGGCTATATGCACAACCGTCTGCGCATGGTCACGGCCTGCTTCCTGATCAAGGATCTGGGCATCGACTGGCGCCGTGGCGAAGCCTATTTCGCCCTGCATCTGAACGACTTCGATCTAGCCTCCAACAACGGCGGCTGGCAGTGGGCGTCCTCGTCGGGCTGCGATGCCCAGCCCTACTTCCGCATCTTCAACCCGATCACGCAATCGGAGAAGTTCGACGCCAGCGGCAAATTCATCCGCCGCTATCTGCCGCAGCTGAAAAGCCTGAGCGACAAGGAAATCCATGCGCCATGGCTGGTGCCACGCATGCTGCGGCCCGATTATCCGGAACCGATCGTGATGCACGACGAAGCACGCAAGCGCACGCTGGAGCGCTACGCTGTCGTGAAAAAGCCCGACTAGGGCTTATTTCTCGCCCTGCTCCAGCAAGCCTGCTATCGCCTGCAACAGCACCTCCTCCTGATACGGCTTGCCGAAGTAGGCATTCACGCCCAGTTCCAGCGCCAGATTGCGGTGCTTGTCCGCGCTGCGCGAAGTAATCATGATGATGGGGACGTGGCGGCTACGTTCGTCGCCACGCACATTGCGGGTCAGATCGAAGCCGTCCATGCGCGGCATCTCGATATCCACCAGCATCAGGTCCGGCACGCTGGTCTGCACCTGCTCGAGCGCATCCACCCCGTCCTTGGCCAGTATGACGTGATAACCCTCGCGCTCCAGCAAGCGCTGGGTTACGCGACGCACGGTAATTGAATCATCCACCACCATGATGCTGCGCGCCGCCACTTGCGGCAGCGCCTTCTCCTGCGTGGCCTGTGCATAGCGTTCGCGCAATTCCGGATGCTGGGCCAGATGCTGCACCAGCGCCAGCGGATTCAGAATCAGCACGATTTCACCGGAGCCCAGTACCGTGGCACCGGAAATGCCCACCATGCGCGCCAGCTGCGGGCCCAGATTCTTGATCACCACCTCGCGGTTGCCCTGCACTTCATCCACCACCAGCGCCAGCCTTTCCGCACCGTGACGCAGCATCAGTACAGGCGCCGCACGCAGCGCAGCAGAAGGGCCGGCATGACCTAGCAAAGCGGGCAGATAGTCGAAGGCCATCTGCTGCCCCTGCAGGCTGATGCTGCCATGGCTCTGGCCTTCTGCCAGCAGGGCTTCCTTCAGCTGCGCTACCTGCTCCACCATCACGGCAGGTATGGCATACGATTTGTCACCGGCACGCACCAGCACCACTTGCGATACCGCCAGCGTGATCGGCAGATGCACGGTGAAGCGCGCGCCCTTGCCAGCTTCGGTCGCCAGTTCCACGCGGCCACCTAGCGACTGGGCTTCCGACTGCACCACATCCATACCCACGCCGCGACCCGACAATTCCGTCAGTTCGCTGGCAGTAGAGAAGCCGGTGGTGAAAATCAGCTGGGCTATCTGGGCATCGCTAGGTGTGGCATCGGCTGCCAGCAAACCATTCTCTATACCTTTAGCACGGATACGGGCCAGATCGAGACCGCCACCGTCATCGCTAAATTCCAGCACGACTTCATTACCCTGCTGGCTCACCTGCACCAGCAGCTCTCCCACTTCCGCCTTGCCGGCGGCGCTACGGGCAGTGCGGCTCTCCACTCCGTGCGCAATCGCATTGCGCACCAGATGTTCGAACGGTGCCGCCATACGTTCCAGCACGCTGCGGTCGATTTCAACTTCACCACCACGGATATCCAGATTTACCCGCTTATCGACTTCCTTGGCGCTCTGGCGGGCCACACGGAACAGGCGTTCGGCGATGCTGGAGAACGGCACCATGCGTACCCGCATCAGATCATGTTGCAGTTCCCGGGTCAGGCGCGCCTGCTGCAGCAGATCATCCGCAGCGTTTTCCACACTGCGCTCCAGTCCTTCGTGGAAGGCTGCCACGTCATTGACACTTTCCGCCATCATGCGGGTCAGTTCATGCAGACGGGTAAAGCGATCGAACTCCAGCGGATCGAATTCGCGTTCGCCCGAGATCGACATGCGCGATGCGATCTGCGATTCGGCCTGCATTTCCACTTCGCGCAACTGGCGCTGCAAGCGCTGTAAATTTTCCGAGAAGTCGCCCAGCGCAGTGCGCAGGGTGACTACTTCATTTTCCAGCCGCGAACGGGCGATCGATACTTCACCCGCCTGATTCACCAGCCGGTCGAGTATATCGGCCCGCACCCGCACCACCGGTGCTTTGCCGGGCGCCTGATGATCCTCGTCGGCAGGCGCTTCCGTGCCTGCCTGCTGTGGCGCTTCCAGCGCTGGCGGCTGGTGCAGTTGCTCCAGCAGCAGCAACGCATAGTCGTACTGGGTCAGCAGTTCCTCGAAGGCGTGCGGCGTGGCGGCACCGGCCTGCAGCATGTTCTCGATATGGGTTTCCATTTCGTGCACATGCTGGCCTAGGCGCATCGCTCCGGCCATGCGGGCGCTTCCCTTGAGCGTATGCAGCAGACGCACCAGCGCCTGCGCCGGCTCCTTATCTTCCGGCTCATGCTGCCATGCGCGCAGCGCAGCGCCAATTTGCGGCAGCAGATCAGCGCCCTCCTCTAGGAATACTGGCAGCAGATCGGCATCCAGTTCATCCGTATAAGTGGCCGCTGGCGCAGGCTCCGTCGTTGCAGCAGGCACCACCTGCATGGACATCGGCGCAGGGACGGCTTCCAGCACAGGCTCTGGCTCTGGCTCTGGCTCTGGCTCTGGCGCAGATTCTGGCTCTGGCGCCGACTCAGGTTCCGGCGCTGATTCAGCTTCTGGCACGGGCTCGGCTTCCGCTTCGGCCAGCGGCTGCACCTCCTGCTCTAGCGTGGCTTCAAGCGCCACTTCGGCTGGCTGCGCAGCGATAGCCTCTGGCTCTGCCTGCGGAATCGGCGCCAGTTCGGGCGCCAGTGCAAGCGGCTCGGCCATGCGCAGCGGCGGCTCCGCAAAAGTGTCATCAAACGCTGCATTGAACAGATCGTCGATACTGTCCTCGCCACGCGCTTTCACCATCTCCGGTGCCGCCGTAGCAACACTATCTGCACTATCTGCACTATCTTTGGCACTGGCGCTGATTTCGGCAAAGGTGTCCCGGAACAGCTGATCCAGCGCCGTATCCATTGGCTTCTGCGCGTTCAGGCTGTCCATCGTGTCGGCCACCAGATCGTCGAGCCGCGCTTCGATATCGGGACTTGCTGCCGGCAGCGTGGCTGCCAGCTGGCTTGCCAGTTCCTGTAGGGCGGTAATCAGTTCCGGCTGCGCTGCGGGCATTTCCGCCGCAGCGAAACTCTGCAGCATCTGGCGGATGCGGGCGATGGTGAAGTCCAGCAGATCATGCTGTACCTGATCCAGATGCGGCGCTGGTGGCAGCAGTGCCTCCAGCGTCGCTTCCAGTGCCAGCGCCAATTCGCGCAAAGCCTTGAAGCCTACCGTGCCGGAAGTGCCAGCCAGCGTATGCGCGGCCTGCAGAGCGGCCGGATTGACCGGGCGACGTGGCTCGTGGCGCCACTCGCCGAAATCCTGCGCCAGCAAGCGCACCAGCTCGTCCGTCTCATGCAGATAGATGTTATACAGCGGCAGCGGGATTTCCAGCTCGCCCACCTGCTTCACGTTATCGTCGCGCGCAGCGGCGGCTGCGATGGTGGGGAATTCGATCACATTGCCATTGACCACAGGTGTCGGACGGGCTGGTGCAACCGCTTCCGGCACGGTCGTCCCATGCTCTACGGCGGCCAGTTCGGCCGCAGCCTCCTCATGGACTTCTGGCTTGACCTCGACCACTGACTCCTCAGAGACTTCCGGATCGGCCGCAGCCACTGCCCCATCTGGGAATTCCGGCGCGGCTACGGGCTGCTCCTCCGGCACGCCATGCTGCAAACGGGCAGCGGCCGCAATAATGGCCGTGCCATCCAGCGCGGACGCGTCGCTGGCCTGCAGCTCAGCCACCCACACCGTCATCTCGCGCTGTGCCATTGCCAGCAGATCGAACAAAGCAGGGGTAGCTGGCTTGGCATCGGCCAGCCAGTTATTCAGTACGCGTTCCACGGCATGGGCTGCATCGGCGAACTGAAACAGCGCCACCATCCGCGCGCTGCCTTTAAGCGTATGGAAAGAGCGCCGCAAGGTCGCCAGCTCCGCCTCATTTGCCTCAGCCGCTGACCCGGCCTGCGCCAGTGCAGCACCTATCGTCTGCAGCACTTCCTGTGCTTCGGTGACAAAGATCTCAAGCAACTCCGCCTGCGTAGCTGCTTCCTGGGTGGCACTCGTTGCCACTGGTGGCACCAGTTGCAGCGCCGCCGGTGCCGCAGTCACGGGTTCATCCAGCACAGGCACATTGCTCACTGCCGCCAGCTTACGGAAAGGCACGGAGCGGAACCGGCCCAGCGTGGCATCGAACGCAAAGCGCTGGCGCGCTGCTGCCGCATTCTGTCCCAGCATATCGAGGAAGAAGCCCAGCGCGCCCACATTCTGCGCCACTTCTTCCAGCGTGGCCGCGTCGCTGCCTGCGCTCACGCCTTGCGCCAGCGCGGCTACCGTGGCCTGCACATGCTGTGCGGCGCGGGTAGCATCATCCTGATCCAGCACTGCCAGCGCCCCCTGCAACTGGTGCAGCACGGGATCCAGCTCCAGCAGACTGGCTCGCAGGCTGGCGTCGGCATAGAACTCGTCCAGCGTCTTCTCGACCTGCCGCAGACTATTTTTCAATTCGTGCGCCAGTGCGACCACCGTATCGTCCTGCTGCAACTGCTCGGCGATACCATCCTGCCACTGGCCGGTTGGCGGCGGCGTGCTGCCACTGGCCAGCGCATGCAGGCGTGCGCCTAGCGTATCCGCGTGGGCCGCGAAATCGCCGGGCAGATGGCGGATCTGCGCCAGCCCATGTTCGGCAAATAACAGAGTTGAAGCGATTTCCAGCGCCAGCGCATCGCTACGCCCCGTGTGCGCCGTGTGATCGGCCACGCTGGACAGCTCGCGCATCAGCGCCCCCAGTGCGGGCAGGTTCAGTTGTTCGGAAGCGCGCGCCACGTCGGCCAGCGCCGAGCTAAAGCCCGCTTCCAGTGCCGGGTCGTGTTCGGACGCTGCCAGCCGGTCCCACGCCGCCTTGGCTTTAGTCATTCCAGCCTGGGCGTGCGCCAGTGCGCCATTGTCGATGCGGCCATAGCGCTTCTGCTCGTAGTTGGCCGGCACCTGCCCATCCAGCGCGAAGCTTTTGCGGATCTGCTGCACGGTATCGGAAGCGAGCGTGGTATCGGCCGCCGCGACGAAGAACAGCGCATCGCGCAACATACCCTCCGGCTGGGATGGATTGCCCTGTGCAAGGCGGCGGATCTGCAGATTAATCAGACCAAACAACTGCTTCACATACAGGCTGCCGGCCAGCTTGCCCGTTGCAACCAGTTCGGCGAAAGCCTGCATGGTGCGCCAGAAGGTCTGCGCCTGCGCTTCCGTCTGCAAAGCGGCAATCGCCTGCACGGCTGCCAGCAAGCCTTCGGCATGTTCCTGCTGCTGTTCCAGATCAGTGCTGCGCAGATAAGGCAGCAGAGATTTTTCAAAGCTGGCGCGATGCGCGGCGTACTCGCTGGCGGCAACCGGCGGCACGACAGCACCGCTGGCAGATGGTGCTTGCGCCGGCACTGCGGCCTGCATAGGCGGGAAGAACAGGTCAGCCGGATGGATACGCTCCGCCCCCAGCATCTGCTGCAAAGCCTGATAGTAAGGGAACAGCCGTAGCGGCTGCACCTGAGAACCGTCCAGCAACTCCTGCAGATATTCCACCAGCGCCTGATAGGCATCGGCCACCACCTGCGCATGGTCGGTACTGCATTTCAGGCTGCCATCCTTGAAGCGGTCCAGCGCCGTTTCCGCCAGCCGGGTCAGCTGGGTAGGCCCGTCCAGATCCACCATCTGTAGCGCGCCATGCGCCTGATGCAGATGCGAGCGTGCATGCTGCAACTGGGTAGCCTGATCTTCTGCCGCGCGCCCGCCCGCCTCGAACAATGCCGTCTTCGAGCGTGCCAGCGCTTCGCGTATCTCCACCATCACCCACGACAGCGGGCCGGTATCGAATTGCGGAACAGGTGGAAAAACTGGTGTGGTCATACTTGCCTCGGTCTTTCAGTTCTGGCGCATCAGGTCGCGATGCGGAAGCGCGCCACGGAATTCTTCAATTCCTGCGCCAGCACTGAGAGCTTGTGAATGGATAAAGTGGTCTGCTGGGTACCTTCCTGCGTCTGCTCGGTCACCATCAGGATATGCTGGATATTCTGCGCCACGCCGCTGGCCGATGTGGCCTGCTGGCTGGTAGCTAGGGCGATGCCGGAAATCAGTTCGGCCAGCCGATCGGATACTTGCGAAATGTCGTTCAACGCGGCACCGGCAGCATCCGACAGGCGCGCGCCTTCTACCACGCCCTGGGTGGACTGCTCCATCGCCGCCACCGTATCATGGGTATCGGTCTGGATGGTGCGCACCAGTGCACCGATCTGCTTGGCCGCTGCAGCCGAGCGTTCCGCCAGCCGCTGTACTTCCTCGGCTACCACCGAGAAGCCGCGCCCGGCTTCGCCAGCCGATGCTGCCTGTATCGCGGCGTTCAGCGCCAGCACATTGGTCTGCTCGGTGATATCGGAAATCAGCTCGGTGATCTCGCCGATTTCCTGCGACGATTCGCCCAGTCGCTTGATGCGCTTGGACGTGTCCTGGATATGTTCGCGGATTTCGTGCATGCCCTTGATGGCATTGGCCACCGCGGTGGCCCCCTGCTGGGCCGCCGCCACCGACTGGCGCGCCACCTCGGCCGATACACTGGCCGAACGCGACACATCGTTGATCTGGTCAGCCAACTGCACCACGGTGGCGGAAGCGTCGATGATTTCGCGCGACTGCTGCTGCGAAGCTGCCAGCAAACCGCTGGAAATTTTCTGCGCCTGACTGGATGCCTGGGTAACCTGCTCGGCGGTTTCCGTCACCCGCCCCACCAGCCCGCGCAATTCTTCCACCGTGTAGTTGACCGAATCGGCGATGGCACCGGTGATATCTTCCGACACTGTGGCCTGCACCGTCAGGTCGCCGTCGGCCACTTCCTGCAGTTCGTTCATCAGGCGCAGAATCGCCGCCTGATTCTGCTCATTGGCGGCCCTGGCCGCTTCTTCCTGCTGCTGCGAATGCTGGCGCATGGCCTCCGCTTCACGCCGGCGCCGCTCGGCACCGCGCGTACGCAGCAGCGAATCGAGCAGCAATACCCGCCCGATCGCGACGGCCAGCAGCAGCGTCAGCATACCGCAGCTCACCATCAGCCAGAACGGCAGACCCAGTGCATCCTGCTCGGCGCGATAGGCTTGCTGTAGTGCGCCGAGACGCTGGCGCAGCGCTTCGTTGTCACTGAAGATCAGCTGTTCGGCATTTTTCGCCGCACTAAATTTATCCAGCCGGTCCAGTATGCCCGTCACCAGCTTCTGGTAATCCTCGAAATCCGCCTTCAGCCCAAGGATTTTTTCACGCAGTTCCGGTACCCGCACGGCGCCCAGTCCCAGCGCCGCACTACCGTTAAGGAAGCCATCGAGCGTATTGCGGAACACCGTGGTATCGCGCCCCAGCTGGAAGGCGGTGTCCGAACTGATCCCGCCCAGCGTGAGAAATTCACTGGCGTTGCGGCTCATGCGCTGAGTCAGCATGGTCAGCTTGCCCAGTGCCGCAATCTCGCGCGGCGTGCCGCCCTGCTGTACCTTCAGCGCCAGCACTTCCTCGGTGCGCTGCAGCAGATCGGGCGACATGGCATTCAGTTCCTTGAGGGTTTTCTCCACCCCGCTCAGATCTTTTTTCAGCAGCAGAATGGTACCGGCAGCCAGATCGGAGGCCTGCCACTGCTTGCGCGCCGCCGCCACCTCAGGTGCCAGCGCGGCGATAGGCTCGCCCAGCCCACGCCCCTGATAACTGCCACCGCGCAGCATGAGGGTAAAAGCATCATTGAGTTCCTTACGGCTCTGCGCCAGCTGGCGGAAGCCTTCTTCGCTGCCCTGCACGGCATTCGAGGCCGCTTTACCGATACGTTGCGAATGCACCAGCGCATCGCTGGCCACCTGCGTCTGGTTCGAACGGTGGGCGCTATGGATGGTATTCAGGGCCACCGCGCCCACACTGAGCAGCAGGCTCACGGCCAGGGTGGACGACAGGATGCTGAGCTGACGCTGGGCCGGCAGATGGCCGATCAGCGGCAGCCGGAAGCTGCTCCCCGCATCCGGCGGCGCGGCCGTAGCCGTCGCCGGAGCGCGCAGCACCAGCGCATCGCGCAGGCGCAGCGGTACCTCGCCCTCGCTACTAGCGGCGGCCGGCTCCTGCGTCTGCTCCTGCGCCTGCTGCTGCCCCATCATCAGCGTATCGCCGCCAGCATCGTCCGCCGCTGGCTGGGCTGGCCGGGTGCCGCGCGAGAATATCCCCATCTTGGTCGCCTTTCCTTGCATTCACCACCACAGGCAGCGCTGCCGCGCCTGTGATCCCCGAAACTCTATAAACCCACTTGCAGAAAACCGGGCTCGCGCACCAGCCGCGCCAGATCAAGCCGGTGCCAGCGCTGCCCTGCCGCATCGTCAAACTGCTGGCTACACCATGCCGGCGCAGCAGCGAGCGCTTCCTGCTCCACCATCTCGGCCAGATAGCGCAGCCCTAGCACCGCCTCCACCCGCAGCGCGCAATGCAGTTTCAGCACCGGTGCCAGCGTAATATCGCGCTGGCCCGACGAAACCGGCGCGGTTGGCTGGCCCTGCAGATAGCTGTCCAGCGCGACCACGCCCGTCAGCTGGCCACGGATATTGGCCAGACCCAGATACCACGACTGCGTCAGCGGCACCGGCGTGAGCGCCTGCAGCGGCACAATTTCACTGATCTGTGTCAAGTCCAGCAGACAGTGACGGCCGCCGATCACCACGCCCAGTTCGCGCCCGCCAGTGGCTGGCCCGGTTTTCGCCGCCTGCATACGCTCCAGCAGCTGCACCTGATACTGGCGCAGACGGCTGCGGCGTTCCGGCGTGCTCGCTTCCATGTTCAACCCAGTTCGGCGATGCGGGCCAGCAGTTCTGCCGCGGCCACCGGCTTCACCAGATAGGCGCAGGCACCCTGCCGCATGCCCCAGATCTTGTCGGTTTCCTGATTCTTGCTGGAGCAGATAATCACCGGCACATCTTTCAGCTCCGGATCACGCGCGATGGAACGGGTGACCTGAAAGCCGTTCGCGCCGGGCATCACCACATCCATCAGTATCAAATCCGGCTTGCTGGCGCGGATCTTCAGCATGGCTTCCTCGCCCGTTTCGGCCGTGCTCACGCTATAGCCCTGACGGATCAGGATATCGCTCAGGTAGTAGCGTTCGGTGGGGGAATCATCAACGATCAGAACGTGGTGTATGGCCATGCTGGGTTCCCGATGGTTTAACCGGCCGTCTGGCCGCTGGCCGGCGCCGCGCCCGTATGCTCGCGCACTGCCGCCAGCAGGCTGTCTTTGGTGAAGGGTTTGGTCAGGTAGGCAGCAGCGCCCACCATGCTGCCGCGCGCGCGATCAAACAGGCCATCCTTGGAAGACAGCAGCAACACGGGCATGGCATGGAATTTTGCACTTTTCTTAATCAGCGCACAGGTCTGGTAGCCATCTAGCCTTGGCATCAGGATGTCGCAGAACACCAGCGCCGGCTGATAGTCAGCGATTTTGGCGAGCGCATCGAAGCCGTCTTCGGCCAGCACGACCTGATAGCCTGCCTGCGTCAGAAACATCTCGGCCGACCGACGGATGGTATTGCTATCGTCGATCACCATGATGGTCAGATTTTGCGCAGTGGGAGAGTCAGTCATACGCTACACGCTAGACGCTGGACGGATAGCCATACCATAGCATAGGCAGAGCGCCATGGGCGTAAATCGCGCGACTGCGCGCTGCACGCCATCGCCATCGCCATCAGATGGCAACCATCTCGAAATCGTCCTTGCGCGCGCCGCACTCGGGGCAGCTCCAGTTCATCGGTACATCGGCCCAGCGCGTGCCGGGGGCGATGCCCTCGTCCGGCAGACCGGCCTGCTCGTCGTAGATCCAGCCGCAGATCAGGCACATCCACGTCTTGAATGGCTGCGTTGTTTCATTGCTACTCACGTTAGCCTACCCTTCAATCTAGTAAAATGCTGAATCAGGTATCTTAATCTACCCGCCGTGCAAATCCAAACTTCTCCCTTGATATTAAGCTTTGGCGCCGCCGATCCGGCTGGCGCCACCGGCGTGCAGGCCGATCTGGCGGTTTTTTCCGCGCTGGCCTGCACCGGCCTGAGTACCACCACTGCGTTGCTGATCGGCGACAGTGCCCGCATTGAAGACGTGCAGGAAGTCGATCCGGACTGGGTGTCCGATCAGGCCCGCGTGCTGCTGGAAGACATGACCGTGGCCGCCTTCAAGGTGGGTGCGCTGACCAATGTGGAGCAGGTGGCGGCGATTGCGGAAATCCTGTCCGACTATCCCGATGCACCGCTGATCCTCGATCCCTTCAGCTCGCGCCTGCCAGCCCTGTCCGACGATGATGCCGAAGAAGTCATGACCGCCGTGCGCCAGTTACTGGTGCCGCAGGCCACCCTGCTGATGCTGTCGCAGGTAGAACTGGGCCGGCTGGCCGAAACCTGGCGCGAAAATGCCGAAGACAGCATGGAATCGGACATCGAGCACCTGCTGGCACTGGGCTGCGAATTTGTACTGGTGACCGGCACCAGCGCCGCCGCAGCGCCAGGCGAAAGCACGGCACCGAATACCCTGGCCAACACCCTGTATGGCGCCGACGGGCTGATCAGCCACGACGCCTGGCAGCACATGGCTGGCCCCTTCATCGGCGCCGGCGGTACACTGTCGGCTGCCATCGCCGCCTTCATGGCGCGCGGCGCCGACGCGGTTGACGCCGTGGCCACGGCGCAGGAATATACTGTCGGCGCGCTGGCCCATGCGCAGCGCTACGGGATGGGCAAACTGGTGCCCAACCGTTTTTTCCATCTCCAGCAAGCTTTACCTATTTGAACTCGACGACGCCATCATGACTACCACTTCCAAGAACGATCAGCTGTTCGAACGCGCCCAGAAAACCACGCCCGGCGGTGTCAATTCGCCGGTGCGCGCCTTCCGCTCGGTGGGCGGCACGCCGCGCTTCATCACCCGTGCCGAAGGCCCGTACTTCTGGGATGCCGACGACAAGCGCTACATCGACTACATCGGCTCGTGGGGTCCGGCCATCGTCGGCCACGCTCACCCTACCGTGATCAAAGCCGTGCAGGAAGCAGCCACACGTGGCCTGTCGTTCGGCGCGCCGACCGAAGGCGAAATCCTGATGGCAGAAGAAATCTGCCGTCTGGTGCCATCGATCGAACAGGTGCGACTGGTATCGTCCGGCACGGAAGCCACCATGAGCGCGCTGCGTCTGGCCCGTGGTGCCACGGGGCGTGACAAGATCATCAAATTCGAAGGCTGCTACCACGGCCACGCCGACGCCCTGCTGGTGAAAGCGGGTAGCGGCCTGCTCACCTTCGGCAACCCGACTTCGGCCGGCGTGCCGGAAGACTTCGTCAAGCACACGCTGGTGCTCGACTACAACAACGTGCAGCAGATCGAAGACGCCTTCGCCTCCTACGGCGACGAAATCGCCTGCGTAATCGTCGAGCCAGTGGCTGGCAATATGAACCTGATCAAAGCCACGCCAGAGTTCCTGCAGGCGCTGCGCAATCTGTGCACCAAGCACGGCGCGATTCTGATCTTCGACGAAGTGATGTGCGGCTTCCGCGTGGCACTGGGCGGCGCCCAGCAGCTGTACGGCATCAAGCCTGACCTGACGGCGCTGGGTAAAGTGATCGGCGGCGGCCTGCCGGTGGCAGCCTTCGGTGGCAGTGCTGCTTTGATGAGCAAAATGGCGCCGCTGGGCGCCGTGTATCAGGCCGGCACGCTGTCCGGCAATCCAGTGGCGGTAGCCGCCGGCATGACCACCCTGCGCCTGATACAGGAAGACGGCTTCTACGATCGCCTGAGCGCCAGCGCCACCCGTCTGGCGGCCGGCCTGACAGAGGCTGCACGCGCGGCCGGCATCGAATTCTGCGCCGATGCCATCGGCGGCATGTTTGGCCTGTACTTCAGCGCCACGCCACCGAACAACTACGCCGAAATGATGGCCGGTAACCGCGAACGCTTCAACGCCTTCTTCCACGCCATGCTGGACGAAGGCGTGTACTTCGCACCAGCCGCCTTCGAAGCAGGCTTCGTCTCGGCCCAGCACACCGATGCCGTGATCGACGAAACCATCGCCGCCGCCGCGCGCGTCTTCAAAAAGCTGTAAAAGCCTGGGGTCAGGTCGGGCAAAGTGCAGGTGTCAGGTCGGGCGTTGGTGCAGCCTCGGCCGTTGCCCCATTGCCCGACCTGTCACCGACACTTTGCCCGACCTGACCCCGAAGTTAGAAATTGCGAAGTTAGATTTCGTCTTCTTCGTCTTCCTTGGCCATCTGGATCACGCCGGTGTTGAAGTTGTATTCGAACAGGTCGCCGTAACGGCCCCATTCGATCGCCACCCGCAGGGCCTTCTCCGCTTCTTCCGCACTCAGCGTGAACCGCAGCAGCTTGAGGAACAGATCCTCCGGCAAGTCACCTGATTTATCCTGTTCCAGGCCGTGACAGATGTAGGCGATCAGCGGCACATGTTCAAGCAACTGGTGGCCGAACAGCTCCTGCCGCTCGGTATTGCTGGCTGCGGCGTATTTACTGCCTAATTCCGTCAGCAGAATGTCGCCATTGGTCAGATAGGCAAAGCCCAGCAGAATCAGCCCGTTCAGCACTTCCAGCAGTTCCGCGTCGGTCAGTTCCGTCTCTTCGGCCAGTTGCGGCAGGTCGGCACGGCCCATGAAGGGTTCTTCGGCCAGCAGTTCCAGTATCCCTTCCATGTGGGCGATGCCGGCTTGCGGCAGACGGTCGCCCAGTTGCAGCTTGACTTCCTTTTCGCTGATCAGCCCACGGCGGCCAGCACCGGCCGTCATCAGCTCATACACTTTGTCGATCAGCTGGCGCACTTCATTGCTCTCCGCCTTGCGCGGCTGCGGCAGCGAAATCGGCAACTCGGCGCGCACCCGACCCGGATCGCTGGCGAAAACCAGCACGCGGTCGGCCATCATCACGGCTTCTTCGATGTTGTGCGATACCACCAGTATGGCCTTGGTGGGAATCTGGCCCGACTGCCACAGTTCGAGGATTTCTTCGCGCAGGCGTTCGCCCGTCAGCACGTCGAGTGCGGAAAACGCTTCATCCATCAGCAGAACTTCCGGTTCCATCACCAGCGCCCGGGCGATGCCGACCCGCTGGCGCATACCGCCCGACAGTTCGCGCGGCAACGCGCCTTCGAAGCCAGACAGGCCGATCAGATCGATCACCTTTTCGGCACGGCGCGCCCGCTCCTCGGCCGGCATGCCCTGCGCTTCCAGCCCCAGTTCCACATTCTTCTGCACCGTCAGCCACGGGAACAGCGCAAACGACTGGAACACCATGCGGATACCGCGCGCCGTGCCATACAGCGGCATGCCGCGATACAGCACCTGCCCCGCGTCGGCCTGGATCAGCCCCGCCATGATGCGCAACATGGTGGATTTGCCGGAGCCGGACTGGCCCAGCAGCGCGACAATTTCGCCTTCATGCAGGGTGAAGTCCACGCCCTGCAGCACGGCGCGGGCGGAACCATCGGCGCCACGGAAGTGCTTGCCGACGGCTTTCAATTCGACGATAGGAGTGCTCATGTTTCGATTCCGTTACTGATTCCGTTACTGTTAGCGCACTAGAAGTGCAGGCGGTTCTCTGCCAGCGTGTACAGACGGCGCCAGACAAAATGGTTGAAGCCCATGACGAAGATGCACATCACGCCTATGCCCAGCGCAATGCGGGGGAAGTCGCCCGCCGTCGTCATCTCCTGAATATAGCTGCCAATGCCGTGCGCTTTCAGCGTGGTCGGCCCCCAGCTCACATATTCAGCCACAATACTGGCATTCCACGAACCGCCTGTCGCCGTAATCGCCCCCGTGACAAAACTGGGGAAGATGGCCGGCAGCAGATAGCGGCGCCATTTGAGCCAGCCTGTCAGGCCGAAGTTCTGCGCCGCGTGGCGCAACTCGGTCGGAATAGTGGATGCACCGGCAATCACGTTAAACAGCAGATACCACTGGGTGCCGAGGATCATCAGCGGCGACAGCCAGATATCCGGATTCAGATGGAAGCGCACAATCGCCACCACTGCCACCGGAAACACCAGATTGGTGGGGAAAGCCGCAAGGAACTGCGCCACTGCCTGCGTGCGTGAAGCCCAGCGCGGGTTCATGCCTATCCACACACCGACCGGCACCCACACCAGCGCGGCCAGCGCCAGCAGCAGGATCACCCGCACCAGCGTGTACAGCCCCAGTACGAACACGTGCCCCACTTCGCTCCAGCCCACTTCCGTGCGGATGAAGTGACCCAGACTCCACAAGGCGTAGAACACCACGGCAGCAATCACCGCATCCCATACACGCTGCGGCACCAGCGAAGGCTGATCGCGCCGCGCACGGATCGAGGTGCCGTCATGACTGAGTCGGAACAGTGCAATCGAGCGCCCCAGCAGATCGCCGAACCATGCCACCATGGCCTGCGTACGCTCGGTACGGCGCAGCCACGTCAGCAGCCACGATTGCTGCGCCGTGTCGCTCCCCGTCTCCTCGAAACGGAAACGGTCGGCCCATGCCAGCAGCGGGCGGAAGAACAGTTGATCGTACATCAGCACAGCCACGAACATGGCGCCAATCGCCCAGCCGATAGCGTGCATATCGCTCTGTGCAATCGCCAGTGCGATATAGGAGCCGATGCCGGGCAGCTTGATATCCTGCCCCGACACCGAAATCGCTTCCGAAGCCACCACGAAGAACCAGCCGCCGGACATCGACATCATCATATTCCACAGCAGGCCGGGCATGGCGAACGGTAGCTCCAGCCGCCAGAAGCGCTGCCAGCCCGAGAGCTGATACACCTGCGCCGCTTCCGACAGTTCGGCCGGCACGTTGCGGAAGCCCTGATAGGCCGAGAAGGCCATATTCCACGCCTGCGAGGTGAAGATGGCGAAGATGGCGGCGCACTCCACGCCCAGCAGATTACCGGGGAACAGGGCGATGAAGGCCGTCACGGTAATCGATAAAAAGCCCAGAATCGGGATCGACTGCAAAATATCGAGCAGCGGCACCAGCACTTTTTCCGCCAGCCGGTATTTGGTGGTCAGGGCCGCGAACACGCAGCTGAACACCATCGATGCGCCCAGCGCGATAAACATCCGCAGCGTGGTACGCAGCAGATAGTAAGGTAGGTTGACAGGATCGAGCGACAGCGGCAGCGCCTGCCCCAGCTCATAGGGCCGCGCCATCTGCTGGCTACCGTAAGCCATCAGCACAAAGACTGCCAATACGATGGGTAGCAGAGCCCAGTCCCAGCGGTTACCGCCGGCTTCCACCACCTGACGGGGGAAAAATTGCCGTTTCTTGTTCATGTTCGCACTTTCGTTGGCCAGCATACCCGATGCGTTTGACCGGAAAGTGACACTGGCGCGATTTTAAGCGATAAAACCGGCCAACTTTATTACAGTACTGAAAGTTCGAACAGAACGCTTATTTCAGCCAGCCGCGCCGGCGGAAGTACCAGAACGGGGCAATCGCACTGGTCACCATCAGGGCCAGCGCAAACGGATAGCCGAGCGACCATTCCAGTTCCGGCAGCCACTTGAAGTTCATGCCATAGATGGAAGCGATCAGGGTAGGCGGCAGGAAGGCCACGCTGGCCACCGAGAAGATCTTGATGATCTTGTTCTGGTTAATGTTGATGAAGCCGACGGTGGCATCCATCAGGAAGTTAATCTTATCGAACAGGAAAGAGGTGTGTCCGTCCAGCGATTCGATATCGCGCAGAATCTGGCGCGCTTCCTCGAACTGCTCGGAGTTGAGCAAGCGGCCACGCATCAGGAAGCTGACGGCGCGGCGGGTATCCATCATGTTGCGGCGGATACGGCCATTCAAGTCTTCCTCGTGGGCGATGGCATTCAGGGCAGCGGCTGCGTCCTGGTCGGTGAATTCTTCCTGCAGCACGCGGCCACTGACCTCTTCCAGATTCTGGTAGATGCCTTCCAGTGCATCGGCCGAATATTCGGCGTCGGTCGCGTACAGATCGAGCAGCACGTCCATGTAGTCGGCAATCGAGCCGGGGCGCGAGCGGGCGCGCATACGCACCAGCCGGAACACGGGCAGATCGTCGGTATGCACGGAGAACAGCATTTTGCGCGCGAGGATGAAGGCCACCGTCACGATGCGCGACGGGCCATCCTCTTCTTCCAGCAGGAAGTCGGTACGCAGGTGCAGATCGCCGTTTTCCGCTTCATAGTAACGGGCCGACGCTTCGATGTCCTTGACTTCGTCTTCGCCCGGCAGTGTCACGCCATAGATGGTCTTGACCCATGCCCGTTCGTCATCCGTCGGGTCGGTCAGGTCCACCCAGACCGGTTCGACCTGCTCCAGATCGGCGCGCGTGTCGATAGGTACCTGGTTGAGCCGGCCATTCTGGAGTACGAAAACATTAATCATGGGTGCGCGAGCCTTCTGGAAACAGCGCAAGTGTACCCGCAAAGGCCCTGCCTAAGCCAGCCTGTATAGGCGAATTTCCGCACCTACCGTGCTTTTTTCTGCCCGTCTAGGGCAATTCGGCCGAATTCATGCGGCGCAGGATCACTTCCGTGCGCTTGGCCAGATAGTTGGAGTCGCGGTGCTTGTCGAAAAAGCGCGGATTCGGCAGCATCACGGCCAGCTTGGCCGCCTGCGCCGCCCCCAGATTGGCCGCGCTCACGCCATAGTAATGGCGCGCTGCCGCCTCGGCGCCGAAGGTGCCCGTGCCGAATTCCACCACGTTCAGGTAGATTTCGAAGATACGCTCCTTCTCCATCACGGTTTCCAGCATAAAGGTGATGATCAATTCCTGCCCCTTGCGCAGATAGCTGCGCGAACCGGACAGAAACAGATTCTTGGCCAGTTGCTGGGTGATGGTAGAACCGCCCGACACGACCTTGTGCTTCTTGGCGTTCTTGTCATAGGCCTTCTGCAGCGCCTCCCAGTCCACCCCGTCATGGTCGGAGAAATTGGCATCTTCCGAAGCGATGATGGCACGCTTGAGGTTATTCGAGATGCGCGCATACGGCACCCACAGCTGCTGGATATTCGCCTTGGGGTTCTTTTCACGCAGCGCGGCCTGCTGGGCGCGCATGAAACTGGTGCTGGTGGGGTTATGGTCTATCCACCAGCAGATCTGCACGAAGAAATACAGCTGCACCAGCGTGAACAACAGCAGCGGCGCTAATATTAGCCACTTCAACCACTTCGTCCAACGCCCGCTGCCGCGCTTAGCCGTGCTCACAACTGCTCCCGCAAAGCCTTCAGCACGGCCGCCGTTTCCGGCTGCACGCCGCGCCACAGGCTGAAGGCTTCGGCTGCCTGCTCGACCAGCATGCCCAGCCCGTCGCGCAGACGCGCGCCATGCTGGGCGGCGAACTGCAGGAACACAGTAGGCTGGGCGCCGTACATCATGTCCAGCGCCAGCGCTTCCGGTGCGAACACGCTAGCCGGCACAGGCGGCAGTTCGGCACTCAGGCTGGCCGAAGTGGCGTTGATGATGATGTCGTAGGCGCCCTGAATCTCGGCATAGCCGCAGGCCGATACCACGCCCTCGCCGCCCAGCGCAGCAAACTGCTCGACCAGCGCTTCGGCCGTCGCCACCGTGCGGTTGGCAATCACCAGCTGGGCCGGACGGTATTCCAGTATCGGCAGCACCACGCCGCGCGCAGCGCCACCGGCGCCCAGCAGCAGCACCCGTTTGCCC
Source organism: Duganella fentianensis (assembly GCF_964031615.1). Classification (GTDB taxonomy): domain Bacteria; phylum Pseudomonadota; class Gammaproteobacteria; order Burkholderiales; family Burkholderiaceae_D; genus Rugamonas; species Rugamonas fentianensis_A. The sequence continues at coordinate 202,659 of NZ_CAXIQN010000013.1, read as the reverse complement.
GTAATCGGCACACCGGCATTGCGCACGATATCGGCCACCAGCCCGACGCCATCGGTGTTATCGCCGATGATGCCTTCGTCAGTAAAGTGCAAGGTATTGACGGCACCGGCAGCACGGGCACGGATGGTCAGCGCCTGCGCCACTTTGACAGCTTCCAGCTTGAACGGCACGGTGACATTGGCGCCCTTGCCGCCTTCGGCGATGAAGTCCTGCACTGCGGCGGCAAAGCCATCGAGTGGCGCCAGCCGGCGCTCGTAGCTCAGTTGCTGCCCCGTCTGGGCTGCAAACGCCGCGTGAATATCGGGCGATTTGCTATGGGCGATAGGGTTGCCAAAAACGCAGTAGCGATCCATCAGTGTCCTCCGCCGCTCAAATCGGCTTGTAGTTTGTCTTCGCGGGTAAATTTGAAGGTGGTGACGATCACCCACAGATCGTCCTTCTCGTTCGACAGCATATTCGGCGGGAATTTTCCGAACGGCGCAGCGCGCCGCACGATGTTCACGGCTGCGGCATCCAGTTCAGGGTTGCCGGAACTGCGGTCTACCTTGATGCCGCCATCGGCCATGTAGATGGTGCCATCCTGAAAAACCGGAATCGACAGCACCAGTTGGCCATACAGCTTGCGCCCGCGTGCCTGCGGAAAATTCAGCGTACCGATATCCTCGATGCGCTTCTGGATCGCCTTGTAATACATGGCGTAGCCCACCCCGCGCGTGCTGGGCGTAATAAAGGTTTTCTTGGGGCGCTTGTTCTGGTCTTCGATGCTTTCGCTGATTTCTGCGGCGCGGCGCGCAATCGCCTTGCTGGCGTCGAGCAGATCGGCACCAGTCGGAGTCGGATCAGGCTTGCTCTTTTCCGTTACGGGCGGCGCCACGAACGGGGTGTCCACCTTGGCCTGCGTCAGCAGTTTCTGCTGCAGTTCTTCCAGCTGGGCGATACGGCGCTTGGCCGCCTTGATGCTGTCGCCCGTTTCCATCTTGCGCAGGTCCGGCATGGGCGACTTGGAGCGGCCCTGATCGACCGTGCCACCGCCATCCAGATTAGCCTGCGCCAGCGCGTCGGCCTTGAGCGGCGCCTTGCTATGCTTGGCGTTCACGAGGATTACTTCCAGTCCGGGATCGGTCGGCTTGACCGGCGCCGCCACGGGCGCCACCAGCCGCACGGCCAGCAATGCGCCGTGGGCCAGCAGCGAAATGCCGCAGGCCAGATACAGGAGACGATTTTCTCGGAAGGACTTCACACAGGGCCAGTAGCTAAGGTTGGAGCTGATGGGACTGATTTTACGTGAAAGCAGACGCGCGGCAACGGCTTTTTAGGCCGCTGGCGCCGCGCTCTCGCCGTCACCGTCACCGCCACCATCGGCGGCTGCGGCTTCGCCTTCGGCCGGCGTTTCGGCACCGGCTTCGGCCTGCGCTTCCACTGCCAGTTCCGGCGCATCCACCGCTTCTTCCGGCGCTTCGTCATCTTCGAAGTCCAGATCGGCATCGGCCGGTGCCGCATCGGCGGACGGAATTTCCAGAATACGGGCTTCGATGCTCAGATCCACTTCGTCCCAGCGCAGAATATCGAGCTTGACCTGCAGGCCACGCGCCACCTGCGGCATGCCCGGCAGACGGATGATGAGCGGAATATCGACCAGACGCAGCACCTCGTCCTTAAGCACCACGGCGTCGACCTGACGGGCATTTTCCTGACCCAGCCAGCGCAGACACCAGTAGCGTTCCATGGTGGACTGGTGATCGTTGTAAGCTGCATACGCCGCATCGAACTGCGACACGATGGCAAACAGATTGGCATCCTTGTGCTTGAAGTTGGCCACCAGTGGCGCCGTCACGCCATGCTCGGCGCAGGCCAGAATCTGCCACTGGTTGACCAGGTCGGTGTAGCGACGCAGCGGCGAAGTGCTCCACGCATACTGGTCCACGCCCAGCCCCTGATGGGGTGCCGCGTGCGTCAGCATACGCACCTGCATCTTGGCAGCCCAGCCGCCCACGCCCTGCCCCTGACTGCGGTAGATGCCGGGCACGCCATGGTCGTGCATCAGCTTACCCCACGTGCTATTGGCGAAGATCATCAGCTCGGCCACGATCTTGTCCAGCGGCGCGCCACGCTTGCGGCGGCTCACCGTCACCACATCGTCTTCCACATAGAAGTTGAAATCGACACGGTTGTTCTGTTCCGGCTTCAGGCCCCACGCTTCGCGCTTGACCATACGAGCCGCTTCCAGCACCTGTGCCCATTGCCAGATCAGGCGCAGCGATTCTTTGTGCGGGTATTCGCCTGCGCCACTGGCCAGCGTTTCTTCATTGACCAGATCATCGAGATCGTTGTGGCGCAGGTTGTTCGCAATCGGCACCAGCTCGGCGCGGGTTTCAGTGGACAGCACCGACCAGTCGGCCATATCCAGCGTAGCGTACAGCGACAGCGCCGGACAGGTTTTGCCTTCGGCCAGCGTGAACGCTTCTACTACGGCGTCCGGCAGCATGGTGATCTTATCGCCGGGCATATACACGGTGGACATGCGCGCACGCGCCAGCTTGTCCACGGCGTCGTCCGGCTTGATACCCAGACCCGGCGCGGCAATGTGGATACCGATCTTGACCTTGCCTGCGTCCAGCATGGTGACGGAGAAGGCATCGTCGATTTCGGTGGTGGTCACGTCATCGATCGAGAAAGCCTGTACATCGGCCACCGGCAGGCCGCTAGGCGCCTGCGGTACAGGCACTTCGGGGAAACCGGCACCACGAGGGAAATTTTCGAACAGGAAGCGCGCCATGTGCAGCGCTTTAGGCGATGCCACGCCACCCACCGCCAGCATCAGACGCTGCGGCGTGGTGTGCAGCTCATTGGCGGCCGCTTCCAGTGCCTTGAATTCGATGGTGTTCTTGTCCGGTTTGAACAGCAGTTGCAGCACCATGCTCTGCATGGCTTCCGGCAGTTGCTGGGCTTTCAGCTGATCGACATAGCCAGCCTGTATCAGTGCCTGCTGTTTCTTCTTCTCGATACCGGCCAGCGCAGCGCGCAGCGACTGTTCAGGCGCCGCCTTGTAACGGCCACGGCCTTTTTTGTAGAAATAGATAGGCGAAGAATGCAGGCACAGGATCAGGCCTGCCGCTTCGGCTGGCAGCGGCGCATGGCCGAAGTACTCGGCGCCCAGTTCGGCGAAGCCGAATTCCTCTTCACCGGCCACTTCCCACAGAAAATCGAGGTCGATCTCGGCGGCGATGGTTTTGGCCTGCTCCATCAGTTCGGCCGGCGACGGCTTTTCGAACTGCAGCAGCACGTCCTTGGCCTTGACCTTGTTACGCTTACCGCTGGCCATTTCAACCTGATAGGCCTCGCCAGCCTGCGTCATCATGGTGCCGACCTTGAAATCGCCGGATTCTTCGAAGAATAAATTCATTGCTGTTTTTCTGTAGGGTTGATTCGTTGTTGCTATCGTTATTGCTTATTTATTTACTTGTCTGCCGCGGCAGCAGCGTCAGCACGGAGGGCAGGAACACTTCCGTTACCAGCAGACTGCCCTGCCGCCGCCGGTACAGGCAGCGCCGTGCATACAGTATCAGTTCATCTGCGCCAGCAGCGTCGGAGCCGTCCAGCCCCAGCGCTTTGCGCGCCCGCTGCGCCAGCGGGTGGCCCGCACGCAAACGGGCAAATTCCAGTTCACCGCGCCGCACCTGCGGATCGCCGAACAGCGTGGTGCCCAGCGAGCGCTCGCCCAGCGCACTGAATAAAGGCCAGTCTGTAGCAGTGGCCGACATCGGCACCACGGTATGGGCAAACACCACAGGCGTATTATCGCAGCGTAGCAGCACCTCGCGCTCCCACACTCGCCCCGCTCTATGCATGCCGATGCTGGCCGCTTCGTCGTTCAGGCACAAAGCCGTCTGCTGGTGCAGACACTGCACACGGAAGCTGCTGCTGTGGGCTTTCAGGCGTGCCGTGAGCGAACCGTCTTCCGTCAGCCACGGACGCAGCGCGGCCGGTGCATTCAGCGCCAGCACGTGCGGCTGCCAGCGGGTCTGGCGCAGCGAAGCGCTCCGTGCAGGCGTCAAGGTATGCTTCAAGACTGCGCTCCGATGCCGCAGAAGGCCAGCACTTCATCCAGATAGTCGGCAAATTCGCTAATACTATGGTCGCTGCCTTCGATGATGTGCTGCTGCGCGCCCGCGTAATGAGTCACCATATCGCGATAGTCGAGCACTTCATCGCCCGTCGCCGCCAGCAGCAAATAGCGCTGTGGCTCAGTGATTTTAGCCACCGCCAGCGCGCGCAATTCCTCGATATATTCGCGCTTGAATTCGAACGGCTCGTCCGAGTGGTAGGCGGTGGTCACGCCCACGTGCTTGTCCAGATCCTTGAGCGGCACCACCGCAGGATTGAGCAGCACGGCCGGACAGCCCAGACGTTCGGCCAGCCATGTGGCGTAATAACCGCCCAGCGAAGAACCGACGATGCGCAGTTCGCTGGCCGGAACGCCTTCGATCAGTGCCAACACCTGTTCCATCGCCAGCTTGGGCGAAGCAGGCAGCTGCGGGCATAGCCATTGCTGTTCGAGACCCAGCGCCACCATGCGCTCGGCCATCAGGCGCGCTTTCATGGAGCGCGGCGAGGAACGGAATCCGTGCAGATAGAGAATCATTGAGGCAGCGCCGCGAGAATTTTGCCGTGGATGCCGCCGAAGCCACCGTTACTCATGACCAGTATCTGGTCACCGGGGCGAGCTGCCTTGACGATGGCCGCTACCAGCGTATCGATATCATCATAGGCACTGGCTTTGTCGCCCAGCGGCGCCAGCGTGTCGCCCAGACTCCAGCCCAGCGCTGCTTCGCTGCCGTAACCGAATACTAGATCGGCCGCATGCAGGCTACCCGGCAGTGCGTCTTTCATGGCGCCCAGTTTCATGGTGTTCGAACGTGGTTCCAGCACGGCGAGGATGCGGGTAGCCGCGCCCACCTTCTGGCGCAGGCCGCCCACCGTGGTTTCGATCGCCGTCGGATGATGGGCAAAGTCGTCGTAGACCGTCACGCCATTCACCACGCCACGCACTTCCATACGGCGCTTGACGTTTTCGAAGCGCGCCAGCGAGGCCGCTGCCTGCGCCACCGGCACGCCGACATGGCGCGCTGCGGCGATGGCAGCCAGCGCGTTGTTACGGTTGTGCTGCCCCGTCAGTTGCCACTGCACGTGGCCTGCCACTTCGCCCTGGAAGATCACATCGAAACTGCCGTCGTCATATTCCTTCATGCGCCAGTCCGCCGTCTCGCTAGCACCGAAACCTTCGCGCTCGCTCCAGCAACCACGCTTGATCACGCGCTGCAGCGACTCCTGATCGGCATTCACGATCACGCGGCCGATGCCGGGCACGGTGCGCACCAGATGGTGGAACTGGGTTTCGATGGCACCCAGATCAGGGAAGATGTCGGCGTGATCGTATTCCAGATTATTCAGAATCGCGGTCTTGGCGCGGTAGTGCACGAACTTGCTGCGCTTGTCGAAGAAGGCCGTATCGTATTCGTCCGCTTCGATCACGAAAAAGATGGAATCCTTGTCGCCCTGCATACGCGCCGACACGCCGAAGTTCATCGGCACGCCGCCGATCAGGAAGCCCGGTGCGTAACCGGCATCTTCCAGTATCCACGTCAGCATGGACGAGGTGGTGGTTTTACCGTGCGTACCGGCCACGGCCAGCACCCAGCGATCCTTTAATATATGTTCGCCTATCCACTGCGGGCCCGAAACGAAAGGCAGGCCACGGTTCATGATCTCCTCGATCAGCGGATTACCGCGCGACACCACGTTACCGATCACATATAGATCAGGCTTGAGTTCCACCTGTTCCGGCCCGAAGCCCTGTATCAGTTCTATGCCCTGCGCCTGCAATTGCGTGCTCATAGGCGGGTAGACATTGGCATCACAACCCGTCACGCGGTGCCCCGCTTCTTTTGCCAGAACAGCAAGACCACCCATGAAAGTGCCGCAGATACCAAGTATGTGAATGTGCATAAAGCCAGAACCAGAACTAAAGTAATTAATATGAAGGCCAACAGAAGATGAGATTTTACCCGACCTGCCGCCCTTTTCCCGGTTCAGAGTATGATCACGTTCATGACTGCACATGGAATTCCCGAAGTCCTGCTTTTGCGTGCCGAGATTGCTGCGGCAGCGGCGCGGCTGATCGCACAGGACGGCGCTGATTACAACAGCGCCAAACGCAAGGCGGCGCGCCAGATTCTGGGCGATACCCAGCCGCCGCCTAATCTATTACCTGATCACGCGCAGATCGAAGCGGAAGTCCGGCTGTACCATTCTTTATTCCATAGCAACACGCAGCCTGCGCGGCTATTCCGGCTGCGCACGCTGGCGGTGGAAATCATGGAAAAGCTGTCGGCCTACCAGCCGCATCTGACGGGCTCGGTATTAAATGGCACGGCCGGCCCGCACGACGATATCCACCTGCAGTTATTTGCCGATAGCGCCAAGGAAGTGGAAATCTTCCTGCTCAACAAAAATTTGCAAATTGATATCTCCGAAACGCCCCACTTCAAAGGGCCCCGCTTCGGCATGGTGGAAACTGTCAGTTTTATGTGGCACAAGGAAGGCGTGCATGCAGAATTGTATGAATTGGATGATTTGCGCGGTGCCGTGAAAAGCCGCGCCGATGGCAAAATTCTGCGAGCCGACCTCGATAGCGTGCGTGCCCTACTAATTAATACTACCCACGATACTATTAGTACCGATCAAACAACGAACGAATAAAACTTATCATGAATCAAAAACATATCGCTGCTTACGCTGTTGTCGCTTTGTTATTTGGTGCTTCCGGCGCCTATGTCGGCATGAATAAGAAAGAACCAGCCCCGCCCCTGACCACCACCATGCCGGCCGGCGTGACGGGTCCTGTAGCGGAACTCTATAAACAGAGCCTGCCCGATGCGGCCGGTAAAACCCATGCGCTGGCCCAGTATCAGGGCAAGGCCATGCTGGTGAATTTCTGGGCACCGTGGTGCGGCCCGTGCGTGCAGGAGATGCCGGAACTGTCGGCGCTAGCTGCCGGAGATGAGGGCAAGAAGCTGCAAGTTATCGGAATCGGTATCGATTCGGCAACAAATATCGCCGATTTTAGCAACAAGTTCAAAATCAGCTATCCGGTCTTCGTGGCCGGCATGGCCGGCACCGAGCTGTCGCGCCAGTTCGGCAACGGTGCCGGTGGCCTGCCCTACACGGTGCTGATCGGGGCCGATGGTCAGGTCAAGAAGACCTATCTGGGCCGCCTCAAATTCGACGAGTTGCGCAAGGATTTAGCAAGTCTTTAACTAGTTTCATGAGTTTTTTTTTCTTGCCATTGCCGGCGGTTGGCGGCAAAATGCGGAACTTTCGCGGAAAACGGTCCTGAAACCATGGCAACAAAGCTGTTACTGCTCAACGGTCCTAACCTGAATTTGTTAGGCACACGCGAGCCTGAGGTGTACGGCGTGCAGACGCTGGCCGACATCGAACGCGCTGCCGAAGCACAGGCAGCAGCGGCCGGTGCCAGCCTGTCTTGTTTTCAGAGCAACCACGAAGGCGCATTGATCGACCGCATCCACGCAGCCCGTACCGAGGGAGTGGATGCCATCGTTATCAATCCGGGAGGACTGACACACACCAGCGTGGCGTTACGCGACGCTCTGGCGGGCGTGGCGATACCGTTTGTCGAGGTACATATCTCGAATATTTACCAACGGGAATCGTTCCGCCATCACTCTTTTCTTAGCGCGATCGCACTAGGTACGATCTGCGGACTGGGTATCGAAGGATATCGGTTTGCCATCGACTTCGTTCTTAAAAAGCGATAACCTACGCAATCTGCGCGCAACCGCTGCGATTTAGCTCAAGAGGCCGGATCGCTCATTACACTAATCAAAGACATTCCTGGGGGTTACATGGATCTACGCAAGCTGAAGACCTTGATTGATTTGGTCGCAGAATCGGACATCGCCGAACTCGAAGTGACCGAAGGCGAAAGCAAAGTTCGCATCGTCAAGTCGTCCGCCATGCCACAAAATCAGATGGTCATGATGCAGCCGCAAAGCATGCCTCAATACCACGCTGCCCCTGCCGCTGCCGCCCCTGTGGCCGCTGCTGCTGCCGCACCGGTTGCCGCTGTGGCTGCCGAACCGACTGGCCACGTGGTCAAGTCGCCTATGGTCGGCACCTTCTACCGTTCGTCCGCTCCGGGCTCGCCAGCTTTCGTTGAAGTGGGCGCCACCGTGAAAGAAGGCGACACCCTGTGCATCATCGAAGCGATGAAGCTGCTGAACGAAATCGATGCCGACAAAGCCGGCACCATTACCCAGATTCTGGTCGAAAACGGCCAACCGGTCGAATTCGGCCAACCGCTGTTTGTGATAGGCTAAGACCGGTTCCTGCCCGCCCCTGCTGGTGGCGGGCTGACCGGCTTGGTCCGCCTTCCCTCCTCACCTGACGTCACCGGCGCGACCGGTACTCACAGACCTAGCGAACCTATCATGTTTGAAAAAATCCTCATCGCCAATCGTGGCGAAATCGCCCTCCGGATTCAGCGCGCTTGCCGCGAACTGGGCATCAAAACCGTTGTAGTGCACTCGGAAGCTGACAAAGACGCCAAATACGTGAAGTTGGCCGACGAATCGGTATGTATCGGTCCTGCGCCATCGACTCTGAGCTACCTCAACATGCCGGCGATTATCAGCGCCGCTGAAGTCACGGATGCGGAAGCCATCCACCCGGGCTACGGCTTCCTGTCGGAGAACGCCGACTTCGCCGAGCGCGTGGAGAAATCCGGCTTCGTCTTCATCGGCCCCCGTTCGGATTCGATCCGCATGATGGGCGACAAGGTCTCGGCCAAGCAGGCCATGATCCGCGCCGGGGTACCGTGCGTGCCAGGTTCGGATGGCGCGTTGCCAGACGATCCTAAGGCAATCGTGCAAATTGCCCGCAAAGTAGGCTACCCTGTGATTATCAAGGCCGCTGGCGGCGGCGGTGGCCGTGGTATGCGCGTAGTGCATACGGAAGCTGCCCTGATCAATGCCGTCGCCATGACCAAATCGGAAGCCGGTGCAGCCTTCGGCAATCCGGAAGTCTACATGGAGAAGTATCTGGAAAACCCGCGTCACGTGGAAATCCAGATTCTGGCCGACGAACACAAGAACGCCGTCTGGCTGGGCGAACGTGACTGCTCGATGCAGCGCCGCCACCAGAAGGTTATCGAAGAAGCACCGGCACCGGGCATTCCACGCAAACTGATCGAGAAAATCGGCGATCGTTGCGCTGAAGCCTGCCGCAAGATCGGCTACCGTGGCGCAGGTACTTTCGAGTTCCTGTACGAAAACGGCGAGTTCTACTTCATCGAAATGAATACCCGTGTGCAGGTGGAACACCCTGTAACGGAAATGATTACCGGCATCGACATCGTGCAGGAACAGATCCGCATCGCCGCCGGCGAGAAGCTGCGCTTCCGTCAGCGCGACGTGATGCTGTCCGGTCACGCGGTAGAATGCCGTATCAACGCGGAAGATCCATTCAAGTTCACCCCGTCGCCGGGCCGTATCACGGCATGGCACGTACCGGGCGGTCCGGGCGTACGCGTCGACTCGCACTCGTATGCAGGTTATTATGTACCACCGCACTACGATTCGATGATCGGCAAAGTGATTGCCTACGGCGCAACCCGTGAACAGGCTATCCGTCGCATGCAGATCGCGCTGTCGGAAATGGTGGTCGAAGGTATCCAGACCAACATCCCGCTGCACCGCGAACTGATGATTGATGCCCGTTTCATCGAAGGTGGTACGAACATCCATTATCTGGAGCAGAAACTGGCCGATATGCCGGATCTGCACAAACTGAGTTTGAGTAACAAGGCACAAGCATAAAAATGAGCTGGACTGAAATCGTCATCGAAATCGCCCGCGACCACGCGGAAACCCTGTCGGAAGCGCTGATGGATGTCGGCGCCCTGTCGGTTTCCGTCGAGGATGCAGACGAAGGCACCGACGCGGAAAAACCGCTGTTCGGCGAGCCGGGCATGGAACCGACCGAAGCGGCCTGGGATCACAGCCGCGTGGTCGCCCTGACCAACGAGGACGATGATCATGCGCTGATCGTGGGCGCAGCTGCCGCCCAGATCGGCCTGCAGACCCTGCCCCGCTTCACCACCCGCAAGGTGGAGGAGCAGGACTGGGTGCGCCTGACCCAGTCGCAGTTTGCGCCTATACACATCGGTAAGAACATCTGGGTAGTGCCGAGCTGGCACGAAGCACCGGACCCGGACGCCCTGATACTGGAGCTGGACCCCGGTCTGGCTTTCGGTACGGGCAGCCACCCGACCACCCGCCTGTGCATGGAATGGCTGGAAGCCCATCCGGCACCGGGCAAGACTGTGCTCGACTACGGTTGCGGTTCCGGCATTCTGGCCATGGTGGCCAAGAAGATCGGCGCCGGCACGGTGGCTGGTGTGGATATCGATCCGCAGGCGATCGAATCGGCCAAGGATAACGCGCTGCGCAACCAGTGCGAGATCGACTACTTCCTGCCCGATAGCTTCGCTACCTCGCAATATGCGACGCAGCGTTTCGATATCGTGGTGGCGAACATTCTGTCCAGCCCGCTGAAACTGATGGCACCGATGCTGTCGGGCCGCGTGGCCGAAGGTGGTTCGCTGATCCTGTCCGGCGTGCTGGCACGTCAGGCGGAAGAAGTGGCGGCTGCCTACGCCCCGTTCATCAAGCTGGGCGTGTGGGCAGAACAGGATGGCTGGGTGGCGCTGCATGGCCGCCTCGGCAGTGACGTGGTTCCAGCGGCACGCTAACCACAGCAATGGCGCTCGCCACTAAATGCCCCCACTGCAACACGGTATTTCGGGTCGCTCACGACCAGTTGAAATTACGTGGGGGCATAGTACGCTGCGGCTCCTGTAACGAAGTCTTTGACGGCAATGCGGCGCTACTGGCGCCGCCCGCTGCCGCGCCCCTGCCTGCTGCGCCTGCAGCAGCGTCTGTTACACCTCCTGTCGCAACTCCCGCACCGTTAGCAAATCCAGCGCCCGTAGCACCAGAGCACAGCGCGGATGCGGACGTAGCGGCCAGCCCGCTTGCCGATTTACCTGTACTACCGGTCGATGACGACCATGAAGCGGCGTTCGAACCAGAGCCGGAACCCGTGCCACTCGCGCCTGAGCCTGAGCCTGAGCCTGAGCCTGAGCCTAAGCCAGCGCCTGAACCTACGCCTGCACCCTTGCCGCAACTGTCGCCGTTCGACGCCAAGATGGAGGCGCTCGACACGCGCGCTGCGGAAGTGCTGCAAGACGAACCCGCCGACACCGAAACGCCGCTGGAGCTGGATACCGCCGTCGACCTCGATAACGGCGCTACGCTAGCCACGCCGGAACTGCACGCTGCTGCGGCCGATGTTATCGCCGATCCGCTGGAATTACCGCCAGCACCAGCCAACCTGCCCGCCACCAGTGACCTGCCGCTAGAACTCGATCTGGACATCGAATCCGATGTCGCTCCAGCCACGCCCATGCCACCCGCCGAGCAAGCGCCGGTTGAGCCTGAACTGATGCTGGATCTGGAACCTGAGCCCGAGCCTGAACCGTACCTCGATCCGGAGCCTGAGCCAGAGCCTGAAGCGCAGCCAGAAGCCGTCATCGAGCCGGCCAGTCCGGCGCTGGACGACCAACTGGCCATCGAAACCATGTCCGATGCGGAGCTGGAAGCGGCATTGGCGGCCGAACTGGCCGTGATGGAGCGCAGCATAGGCGCCCCGGCGGAGGCCTCTGGCGACGCACACAAGGCTAGCAACACCAGCGAACGCATCGAACCCAGCTTCGATGCGCCGCTGCTTCAGGAGCCATCTTTCGGCGCACCCACGGCGGCTGCGGGCGATCTGCATGCGCTGGACGACGATGACGATACGCTGGTAGAGCTTTCCTCGGCCAGCAAACAGGCCGCCGGCCAGACCGCACTTGCGCAGGCCGGCGCCGAAGCCGACCTGCTGCTGCAACCGGCCCGCACCACCGAAGCCGCCGCCAGCGCCATTGCCGACGACGCGGCCGGCGAAGAACCGGGCTTCCTCAAGCGCGACCGGCGCCGCCAGAAATACGGCAAAGCCATCAGCGTCGCCATGGCGCTGGGCAGCGTTGCGCTAGTCGGCGCGCTGGGCGTGCAGGGCGTGACCACCTTCCGCAACCAGCTGGCAGCCGCCATGCCGCCGCTGAAACCGGCGCTGACGGCAGCCTGCAATGCACTGGGCTGCAAGATCGAACTGCCAGCCCAGATCGACGATCTGAACATCGAACAGGGCGAACTGCAAACCCTGAGCGACACCACCTTCTCGTTCAACACCCTGCTGCGTAACCAGAGCGCCACCGCGCAAAGCTGGCCGCACATCGAACTGGTGCTGGACGATGCCAGCGACAAGGCCGTGCTGCGCCGCGTATTCACCCCGCGTGACTACCTCGGCCCCGACGTGCCGCTCGATAAGGGCTTCGCTCCGCACACCGAACAAGCTGTCAAACTGTTCTTCGAACTGAACCAGCTGAAAGCCTCCGGCTACCATATCGCCGTCTTCTACCCATAAAGTACACCATGAACCAGACTTCCCTGATCTGCGGCTCGATCGCTATCGACACCATTCTGCAATTCCCCGGCCGTTTCGACAGCCTGCTGCTGGCCGACCAGCTGCACAAGGTGAATGTGTCCTTCCTCGCCCCGACCATGCGCACCGAATTCGGTGGCTGCGCCGGTAATATCGCCTATAACCTGATGATGGTGGGCGGCGACCCGCGCATCGTCGGCGTGATGGGTCAGGATCATGGCGCCTACACCGAGCGCCTGCGCAAGCTGGGTCTGTCGACCGACAACATCCTGATCAAGCAGGAAGCCTACAATGCCCAGTGCTTCGTCACGGCGGACGAAGACAATAACCAGATCAACGCCTTCCACCCGGGCGCCATGTCCTACGCGCACGAGAACGATATCGCCAAAGCGGGTCCGGCACGCATCGCCATCATCTCGCCGGACGGCCATCTGGGCATGCAAAAGCACGCCGCCGATCTGGTCAAGCTGGAGATTCCATTTATTTTCGATCCGGGCCAGCAACTGCCGATGTTCAATGCCGATGAACTGATCGACTTCATCAACCAAGCCACCTACGTCACCGCCAACGATTACGAAATCGAACTGCTGATGTCGCGCACCGGCCTGACCATACCGGACATCGCCTCCCGTCTGGAAGCGCTGATCGTGACCCGTGGCGAACAGGGTTCCGAGATCTATACCAAGGGTGAGCGCATCGTGATTCCGGCCGTGCAGGCGGAGCAGGTGCTCGATCCTACCGGTTGCGGCGATGCCTATCGCGCTGGTCTGCTGTACGGCATCACCCAAGGCTGGAAATGGGAAACCACAGGCCGTCTGGCCAGCCTGCTTGGCGCTATCAAGATCGCCCACAAGGGTGCGCAGAACCACAAGTTCACGCCGGCCGAAATCGCCGACCGCTTCGAAGCGGCTTTCGGCTATCGCTACTAAGTAATACCCCACCCGGCTCCGGCATACGTCCGGAGCCGCTTTCCCCTCCTAGAAGTGACCGCTAAACAGCATCCCCAGCAGAATCTGGGCGATCTGCAGCAGAATCACGGCCACCAGCAAGGACAGATCCAGATTCCCCACCAGCGGCACGGTGCGGCGGATAGGCCGCAGCAGCGGCTCGTTCAGCGCGCGCACAAAGGGTGCCAGCGGCGCATGGGGATTGACCCAGCTGAAGATGGCTTCGACGATCAGCAGCGCCATAAAGCCGTACAGTATCCAGCTCAGGAAGCGCTGCAGGGCGGCCAGCGCCACCATCTGCGGCGAGAGTCCTGCCAGCAGCAGCACGGAAGTGGCCAGCAGCACGATCAGGAAGGCGCCGATCAGGCTGGCCCAGTCATAACCACCCACGCCCGGTACGATGCGGCGCAGCGGGCGCACCAGCCAGTCCGATAACTGGAACGTAAATTGTGCCACCGAAGACGGTGGCCGCACGCGGATAGCCTGCATCCAGAAGCGCAACAGCAGCGCACCGCCCAGCAGGGTGGCGATGGCGTCGACGATCAACATGACGATACTCAGCACGGAACTCCTCCAAAAAAAAACCGCTGTGTGATTGTCTCACACAGCGGCTGGTTGCCTCAGCAGGCCACCTAGCTTTTTATCAAGCTTAGGATGGACGGGTGCTGGTCGGGAAAGGCCAGGCAGCTGCTGGAGCTACCACGGTCTTTGCTGGCGCAGCAGCTGGTGCAGGGGCCGGAGCGGCAGCGGCGGCTGGAGCTGGTGCCGGAGCAGCAGCTGCAGGAGCTGGTGCTGGAGCGGCAGCGGCTGGCGCAGCAGCAGCGGCTGGTGCAGCGGCTGGCTTGGCAGCTGGTTTAGCAGCAGCTTTTTTCGGCGCAGCTTTTTTAGCAGCTGGCTTAGCGGCTGGCTTGGCAGCAGCAGCTGGTGCGGCGGCTGGCGCAGCAGCTACCGGGGCAGCGGCTGGCGCAGCAGCTTTCTTGGCAGCTGGCTTTTTCGCGGCTGGCTTAGCGGCTGGCTTAGCTGCAGCTTTTGCGGCTGGCTTGGCGGCTGGTTTAGCAGCTGGCTTGGCCGCTGCTTTGGCTGCTGGCTTGGTAGCCGCAGCCTTAACTGGCTTTTTTGCTGCAGGCTTAGCTGCCACCTTTGCAGCCGGTTTGGCTGCTGCTTTTACCGCTGGTTTTTTGGCAGCTGCTTTTTTGGCGGCTGGCTTGGCTGCGGCTTTGGCAGCTGGTTTGGCGGCGGCTTTAGCAGCTGGCTTGGCAGCGGCTTTCTTGGCTGCTGGTTTAGCAGCTGGTTTGGCGGCAGCTTTTTTAGCTGCTGGCTTAGCGGCTACTTTAGCGGCTGGCTTAGCAGCGGCTTTTTTAGCAGCTGGCTTGGCAGCGGCTTTAGCAACGGTTTTCTTGGCGGCTGGTTTAGCTGCAGCTTTTTTAGCGGCTGGCTTGGCAGCAGCTTTTTTCACTGCTGGTTTAGCTGCTGCTTTAGCTGCTGGCTTAGCGGCTGCCTTGGCTGCTGGCTTAGCTGCTGGTTTAGCTGCAGCTTTTTTCACTGCTGGCTTAGCGGCTGCTTTAGCTGCTGGCTTGGCAGCTGCTTTAGCGGCTGGCTTAGCGGCGGCTTTTTTCACAGCTGGTTTGGCAGCTGGTTTAGCAGCGGCTTTTTTCACGGCTGGTTTAGCAGCTGGTTTCGCTGCAGCTTTTGCTGCTGGCTTAGCGGCTGGCTTAGCAGCAGCTTTTTTCACGGCTGGTTTAGCAGCAGCTTTGGCTGCTGGTTTGGCGGCGGCTTTAGCGGCCGGTTTAGCGGCGGCTACTTTTTTTGCTGGAGCTTCAGCTTTCGCTGCCGGCTTCTTGGCAGCTGGTTTCTTTGCGGCGGTTGCCATTTTTAGTTCTCCTTCATCGGGGATGGGAAAATTCATTACAAGATTTAAACCCGTCCAGCCCGGGATTAGGCTAGGCGAATTATTCATCGGCACAAACGAAAGCCGTTTGCGCTAATGAATTCGGCACTAGCTGAACTGCTGCCCCTCCTCACGAGTGCAGCACTTCAGCCATCGATCTGTTCGCAGTCCGTGGCCGGCGCAGCGTACAGATTACAAATCTTGTCGCGACGTTTTGCGGGTGGTCGGGCGTGTACTCAGCTCCAGGGACCTACGTCGCAGACCACTACTGTCTCACTCTCAAACAAAAAAACCGCCCGGCCTGAACCGGTTCAGGCAAGACGGTCGATCAAAAACAGTGTGGTGTCAGCATATGGTTGTGATTCTGTATCCTGTTTAGCGTCCTGTTTTGCAGCTCGCGCGTATCAAGAAATCCGCCGATTTGCAAACACGCTTTTTCAATTTCGTAAAGTACACGAAAACCTTGTCGGTGCGCAACCAGCACGATACGGAATCTCGCGCATTTTTTTCTGTGCGGTGCGCATAGGCTCACCTTACAGCACACAATCGACTACTTCATATCGTCAGCTAATCGCCGCTACGCCAGCACTATCGTGTTGCAGAGCGCGCCGACTGAACTCCGGCGATTTTTTCGCACTTCAAAGCGCGCCTTATTCCAGCAGGGTTTCTTTAAACCGTTACAGTTCCGGATCGATTTGGTGCGCTGCCGGTTGCGATTCCGCGAGCGTCGCCGCATTGTCATCACGCGAGCACGATACACTGTTTTCAAATTCGTCGCGATTATGAGACAGAGCGCAGCGAATGGCAAGCACCGCAAGCGTGCAGCGCGCGCAAAAAAAAACGGATCCCGCAGGATCCGTTTTTTTGTATGACCACGAGACTAGTTAATTAGTCCCAGTTCAGCGCACCACCGGTCTGGTATTCGGTAACGCGGGTCTCGAAGAAGTTACGCTCTTTTTTCAGGTCGATCATCTCGCTCATCCATGGGAACGGATTGTCTTCCTGATCGAACAGCGTCTCCAGACCGATCTGGGTAGCACGGCGGTTGGCGATGAAGCGCAGGTAGCCTTTGAACATGGTGGCGTTCAAACCCAGCACGCCACGTGGCATGGTGTCTTCGGCGTAGGCGTATTCCAGATCCACGGCGCGCAGGAACAGCTGCTTGATTTCTTCCTTGAAGGCAGGAGTCCACAGCAGCGGGTTTTCCATCTTGATGGTGTTAATCAGGTCGATGCCGAAGTTGCAATGCATCGATTCGTCACGCAGGATGTACTGATACTGTTCGGCCGCGCCCATCATCTTGTTCTGACGGCCCAGCGCCAGAATCTGGGTGAAGCCCACATAGAAGAACAGACCTTCCATCAGGCAGGCGAACACGATCAGCGACTTGAGCAGGGTCTGGTCGCTTTCCACCGTGCCGGTGGTGAACTTAGGATCGGTCAGGGTGTTGATGAACGGGATCAGGAACTCGTCCTTGTCACGGATCGACTTGATCTCGTTGTAGGCGTTGAAGATCTCGCCCTCGTCCAGACCCAGCGACTCGACGATGTACTGGTAGGCGTGGGTGTGGATCGCCTCTTCGAAGGCCTGACGCAGCAGGTACTGGCGGCATTCCGGCGCCGTGATGTGGCGGTAGGTGCCCAGCACGATGTTGTTGGCGGCCAGCGAGTCAGCCGTCACGAAGAAGCCCAGATTGCGTTTTACCAGACGGCGCTCGTCTTCGGTCAGACCGTTCGGGTTCTTCCACAGCTCGATATCGCGCTGCATATTCACTTCCTGCGGCATCCAGTGGTTGGCGCAGCCGGCCAGGTATTTATCCCAGGCCCATTTGTATTTGAACGGTACCAGCTGGTTGACGTCGGTTTTACCGTTGATGATGCGCTTGTCGTCGGCATTCACGCGCAGGGCGACCTGCTCGGCGCTGGCTTCGCCCGACTCCAGTGCAGCTTGATTGACAGCTTGAGGGGTGGCCGTGGTGGCCTCATCGTCCCAGGACAGCGACATAGTGTTTTCCTTCAGAATTCGGTTAGATCAATTAAGTTTCTAATTAAATCGGAGCGGCCGGCCCATCACCCGATGCACCGGCACGCAGAGTTTTTACTGGCAGGCTTCGCATTCCTCGAAACCGTCGTCACCCGGACGCAGGTAGCAGGCCGCACCTTCGGCCACTACCGGTGCCGGTGCTGCCGGCGCTGCTGCAGCCGCGCTGGCCGAAACACCGCCATCGACCGCCACGGCGTTCAGCGCGCCGGTACGGGTGGTGGATTTCTCCAGGTGGGTCGCTGCAATGGTACGCAGGTAGTAGGTGGTTTTCAGGCCACGCAGCCATGCCAGCTTGTAGGTCTCATCGAGCTTCTTACCGGACGCGCCTGCCATGTAGATGTTCAGCGATTGCGCCTGATCGATCCATTTCTGACGACGCGAAGCCGCTTCTACCAGCCAGGTCGGCGAGACTTCGAAGGCGGTTGCATAAATGTCACGCAGATCTTGCGGGATGCGGTCGATCTTGGCCAGCGAGCCGTCGAAGTACTTCAGGTCGGCGATCATCACTTCATCCCACAGGTCGCGTGCTTTCAGGTCACGTACCAGATAGGCGTTGATCTCGGTGAACTCGCCCGACAGGTTGGACTTCACGTACAGATTCTGGAAGGTCGGCTCGATACAGGCCGACACACCGATAATATTCGAAATGGTGGCGGTCGGAGCGATCGCTACGCAGTTCGAGTTACGCATACCGAACTTCTGGATGCGTTCGCGTACCGGGGTCCAGTCCATGCTGGACGACAGATCCTGCTCCAGATAGCCGCCGCGCTCTTCGGCCAGCAGCTTGACGGAATCCTGTGGCAGGATGCCGCGGTCCCACAGCGAGCCTTTGTACGACTGGTACTGGCCACGTTCTTCGGCCAGCTCGGTCGATGCCAGATAGGCGTAGTAGCACACTGCTTCCATCGAGGTATCGGCAAAGGCCACGGCTTCGTTGGACGAGTAAGGAATGCGCATCATGTGCAGACAGTCCTGGAAGCCCATCACGCCCAGACCGACCGGACGGTGACGCATATTCGCATTACGGGCTTTGTCGACGGCGTAGTAATTGATGTCGATCACGTTATCCAGCATGCGCATGGCGGTGCGGATGGTTTTCTTCAGCTTGACGTGATCGAGCTTGCCCTCTTTCATGTGGGCAGGCATGTTGACCGAACCCAGATTGCAGACGGCGATTTCGTCGGCGTTGGTGTTCAGGGTGATCTCGGTGCACAGATTGGAGCTGTGGACCATGCCCACGTGCTGCTGTGGCGAACGGATGTTGCATGGGTCTTTGAAGGTGATCCATGGGTGGCCGGTTTCGAACAGCATGGACAGCATCTTGCGCCACAGGTCCAGCGCAGCCACTTTCTTCGATACGCGGATTTCGCCAGCAGCGGCCTTGGCTTCATAGGCCAGATAGGCTTTTTCGAAGGCTTTGCCGACCAGATCGTGCAGGTCAGGGGTGTCCGAAGGCGAGAACAGGGTCCATTCGCCTTTTTCCATCACGCGCTTCATGAACAGGTCGGGAATCCAGTTAGCCGTGTTCATGTCGTGGGTACGGCGGCGGTCGTCGCCCGTGTTCTTGCGCAGGTCGAGGAATTCCTCGATGTCCATGTGCCAGGTTTCCAGGTAGGCGCAGACGGCGCCCTTACGCTTGCCGCCCTGATTCACTGCCACGGCGGTATCGTTGACCACTTTCAGGAACGGTACCACGCCCTGCGATTTGCCGTTGGTGCCCTTGATGTGGGCGCCCAGTGCACGTACTGGCGTCCAGTCGTTGCCCAGACCGCCGGCAAACTTGGCCAGCAGCGCGTTTTCCTTGATGGCGTCGTAGATGCCTTCCAGATCGTCGGAAACGGTGGTCAGGTAGCACGACGACAGCTGCGAACGCTGGGTGCCCGAGTTGAACAGAGTCGGGGTCGACGACATGAAGTCGAAGGTCGACAGCAGGTTGTAGAACTCGATGGCGCGCGCTTCGCGGTCGGTTTCGTTCAGCGCCAGACCCATGGCGACGCGCATGTAGAAAGCCTGCGGCATTTCGATACGGATGTCGCGTACGTGCAGGAAGTAGCGGTCGTACAGGGTCTGCAGACCGATGTAGCCGAACTGCAGATCGCGGTCCGCCACCAGTGCCTTGGCCAGACGGGCCAGATCGAATTCGGCCAGTTTGGTATCCAGCAGGTCGGCAGCGATACCTTTGGCGATGTATTGCGGGAAGTAGCTCACGTACTCGGCGGCTGCGGCAGCCTGTGCCACTTCCTTGCCGAATACTTCCTTACGAATGGTGTGCAGCAGGATGCGGGCCGTCACTTGCGAGTAGGCCGGATCCTTTTCCATCAGCGCGCGCGCCGCCAGAATGGCCGACTTGTGCAGTTCTTCTACTGGCACGCCGTCGTACAGGTTTTTCATGGTCTCGGCCAGAATCGCGTCGGCATCGACGTGCTTTTCCAGACCGGCGCAGGCGGCATTGATCAGGTTCGACACACGGTCCAGTTCCAGCAGCTTGCGCTCGCCGTTTTCGATCACGTGGATCTGCGGTGCGTTGATGGCGGTGGCGCCAGCGGCTTCCTTGGCGGCGCGGCGCTCTTCCATCTGCTTGGCGCGGTACAGCACGTAGGCACGGGCCACGTCATGTTCGCCCGAACGCATCAGCGCCAGTTCTACCTGATCCTGCACGTCTTCGATGTGGAAAGTGCCACCGGAAGGCTGGCGGCGCACCAGTGCGGCCACCACGCTGGCGGTCAGCTGTTCTACCAGTTCGCGGATGCGGGCCGAAGCCGCGCCCTGACCGCCGTTCACGGCGAGGAAGGCTTTGGTCATCGCTACGGCGATCTTCGACGGTTCAAACGCGACGACCGCGCCGTTACGGCGGATGATGCGGTAGTCACCGAGGTCGCTGGCGGCCGTCACAGGGCTGCTGGCGTTGCTCGCGGCCACTGCAGGTACCAGTGCCGGATTGATGGTGATGTCTTGAGTAGATTGCATTTAAGCTCCCCGAAAACAGCGTGCAGTCAGTGCTGCGCGACGTAATGTTGTATAAAAAAGGCCGAAATACTGCGTTCAGCCCTGGCTGCTGGCTGACAGTTTTTTGCACTAAAAAGGATCATCGACCGGTCTTAAGCAATTGCAGATAGTTTAAGAACCGGTGTCTTGGGAACTACTATATCTAGTGATAGACGTGAATCGATACACTGATTGTAGTGATCGGAGTGGGCTAAGACAAGTGGAAATTTTGCTATAAACGGCAATTTTTCTATTGACTTTGCGGGAGCCCTTTTACAAAGCGCAGTTCGCCGAGAGCACTCACTAACGTGCCTGTTTGCAAGGTTGCCAGTTCCCGCTTTTTGCGCCAGATTTGCTGATAAAGTGACCAATCAAACAACACTCCGGGATCGGTTTTCCGTCCCGGCGCAATGTGTTCATGACCTAGCACATCGGCTAATGGGTAACACTGCTGCAAAGCCAGCGTCAGCGTCACCAGCGCCTCATACTGGTGCGCTTCGAACGGGGTGTGATCAGTGCCTTCCAGCTCGATGCCGATCGAGAAGTCATTACATTTTTCCCGTCCGCAGAATTCCGAACGCCCCGCATGCCATGCACGCGCGTTAGCAGAAACATACTGCATCACGCGGCCATCACGGCGGATAAAAAAGTGGCTGGACACTCTCAATCCGCGCAGGTCGGCAAACGAGGGGTCAGCATTATAATCGAGCCGGCCCGTAAACAGGTCAGATACGTGCGGGCCGCCGAACTGGCCAGCCGGCAGCGAGATATTGTGGATCACCAGCAGCGTGATATCGGCAGGATCAGGGCGCTGGTCGCAGTGCGGGCTGTCGTAGCGCTGCGCCAGCGGCCACCAGCCGTCGGCGTCCACCTGAGCGCTGACCTGCGCCGCCGTAGCCGCAGGCTGGCTCACGCTTCCGGCTCCTGAATATCGAGCTTCTGCATCTGGTAGCGCAACTGGCGGAAGCTGATGCCCAGTAGCTGGGCGGCCTGGGTGCGGTTGAACTGGGTCTGCGCCAGCGCTCTTAATATGAGCTCGCGCTCGATCCGGTTGAGGAATTCCGGCAGATTCGGCGGCAGCACATCGATCTGGGGCAGTGGCGGCCAGTCAGCCGCCAGCTGCGCGCCATCCAGTGCGGCTGGCGGTAACGGGACCGCGGTGGCAGCAGCGGACAGCACCGCCATAGGTGCCAGATGCGTCGCCGCGGCAGCCGCCGCACTATCGTCTAGCGGCAGACGCATGGCTGCCGCTTCGCTGGCGGCCAGATACGGTGCCGGCGTGGTCGGCGTCGGCAACGGCACGGTGGCTTCTACCATCCGGGCCCCCTTGAGCGCCAGATCGGCCACCTGTATCACGCCATCATTGGCAAACGCCAGCGCCCGCTCCAGTATGTTTTCCAGTTCGCGCACATTGCCGGGGAAGGAATAGCTGCGCAGAGCGTCCAGCACACCGTCGCCCAGCCTGACCTGAGTTTCAAAAGTCCCCAGCCGCTCCAGTATGCCGTCCGTCAGCACGGGCAAGTCATCGAGCCGTTCGCGCAGCGGCGGCAGACTCAGTTCGATCACATTGAGGCGATAGTAAAGGTCCTGACGGAAGCTGCCCTGCTCCACGCACTGCACCAGATTCTTGTGCGTGGCGCTGATGATGCGCACATCCACCGGCTCCTCGGCAGTAGCGCCGATCTTGCGCACGCGCCGTTCCTGTATGGCGCGCAGCAGCTTGACCTGCATGGCCAGCGGCAGGTCGGCCACCTCATCGAGCATCAGGGTGCCGCCATTCGCCGCCTGAAAGAAGCCGTCGCGCTCGTCGGCCGCACCCGTGAACGCCCCCTTGCGGTAGCCGAAGAACTCGGCCTCCATCAGCGCTTCCGGTATCGCACCGCAGTTGACCGCGATGAAAGGCTTGGCCGCACGCGAACTCTGGGCATGAATTTCCCGCGCCGCCAGCTCCTTGCCGCTTCCCGATTCACCGTTGATGGCGATCGGCGCCATCGAACGGGCCAGCCGTGCAATCTGCGCGCGCAGCGCTTCGATCACGGCCGAACTGCCGCGCAGGCGGCTAGGTGCCGGCTTGACAGGTGGCGCCTCCCCTTCCGGCACGCCGCCACTCAGGCGCAGCGCGGAACGTACCATCACCCTTAGCTGGTCCAGCGCCACCGGCTTGGAAATATAGTCGAACGCACCCGCTTTCAGCGCCACCACGGCATTTTCCGCGCTGCCGAACGCCGTCACTACGGCGATCGGGGTGTTGCGGTGAGCGGCGCTGACTTCGCGTACCAGTTCCAGCCCCAGCCCGTCCGGCAGGCGCATATCGGTCAGCACCAGCTGGTATTCCACGCCAGACTGCGCCAGCAGTGCGCGCGCCTCGCCCAGCGTGGCAGCGCAATCGACTTCCAGCCCCATTTTCAGCAGCGTCAGTTCCAGCAGCTCGCGCAGGTCGGCTTCATCATCCACCACCAGCACGCGAGGAAAACGAACAGTCATCAAACTTCCTCTCTACTTCTGCGCCGGATGGGCGAAAGTAATCACGAAACGCCCGCTGGAACGGGGCTTGCCAGCGCCATCCTGCTGGCCGTCGAAGCGGTATTCGTAGTCGAGCCGCGCTTCATTATTCAAACATAATTCCCGTGCCAGATATAGTCCCAGCCCCGTGCCCTTGCTGGAAGTGGTGTAGAACGGCTCGAACAGGTGGGCCCGCACTTCCGGTTCGATGCCGGGGCCGTCATCCTGCACATGCAGTTCCAGTGGGCGCGACGGCACGCTACGCAGATCGAGCCGGATCGAACGGGGGCCGCCGCTGGCATAGCGCACCGCATTGTTCAGCAGATTAAGCAGCACCTCGCGCAGATGCAGGGCATCGAAGCGCACCGGCCCCGCCGGCACCAGCGTCAGCCCCAGCATGTCGGCCGGCAGGCCGTGGGTCTCGGTGAACTCCTGTACCAGCTCGGTGAGGAAGCCTTCCAGCGCCAGCGGCTCGTTATGGGGCTGGACCTTGCGCGACAGCTGGAGAATATCCTCCACCATGCGATTCACCCGGCTGACGTTATCGCCGATGATTTTCAGCAGACGGGTCTGCACCCCGTCCGTCATGTCCTCCCCTAGCAGGGCGGTGGCGTGGCCGATGGCCGATAAAGGATTGCGCACTTCGTGGGCAATGCTGGCCGTCAGACGCCCCATCGAGGCCAGCTTGAGCTGCTGCGCCTGATTTTCGATCCCCGTCACGTCCTGCAGGAAGATCACGCTGCGCTCCGTACCCAGACCGGCCGTGTCGACTGCTGCAAAGCGCACTTTCAGATGGGCCGACAAGTCGCGCCGCACGCTCCATGCGGCCGTAACCTGCTGCAGCGAGTCGTCCGCGTACGGTTTGATGGTGATATAGGCCGTGCTGCGGCTGCGCTCCGTGGACCAGGCCGCATAGGCTTCGGCCAATGGCGCCAGCGCGCCCGCATCGGCCAGCCGGAAATCGGACTGCCCCCCCAGCATGCCCAGCATCTGCTGGGCCGCCGGATTGCTGGCGTAGATATGGCCAGCACCGTCCGCCACCAGAATGCCGTCGCCCACATTGGCCATCACCAGCTGGTTGACGGCCTGCTGCACATTGACTTCCACGCCGCGCTGCATGGCCAGTTCTTCCTGCCCGATCAGGCGCGCTGCCAGCCGGTTCACCACCAGCACGGCGGCAAAGAAGGCGGCGCCGTACAGGCCGGCCTGCAGGAATGGCCGCTCGCTCTCCATCATCAGTACACGCCAGATGCTTTCGCCCAGCATGAATAGCGCCACCAGCGCCGTGCAGAACAGCGACAGCAGCAGCGGTGCAAGGATGGCCGCCCCCGCCAGCGGGAACAAGTACAGGATGGCCAGCCCGCTACGCAAGCCGCCACCGACAATGAATAACAGGGAAATGATGGCCAGATCGGCCGCGATCTGCGACAGCAACTGCCAGCGGAAGCGCTGCTGCCAGTACACCGCCAGCAGCGCATAGCCTAGCGCCACCACTAAATAGACGACGCAGATCTGCAGATTCAGGTAGGAGCTATCGGCACGCAGGCCGTTACGGTCGAAACTCAGATAAACCAGCAGCACCAGCGCGATCACCACGCGCGAAATGCTCAGCGTCTGCAGCGAACGCCAGAACGAAGCGCGCGATTCGGCCGGAACGGCGGAGTGGCCGGATTCCACGCTGCCTCAGGCAGAGGGCATGGCCGCGTGGGCCGCGCTGCAGTAGTCGCGCCCGCGCGCCTGCACCGTTTCGGAAGCAGGATAGAACACGCCGCAATGGGCGCATTGCAGCATGGTTTCCGCTTCGGCCGTGGCCTGCTGGCGCGCTGCACCGGCGGCTGGGCTAGCGCCACCGGCAGTGCCCTGCGGCGGCTGATGGTATTGTTGCTGACGCTTCTGCGCCTCGCGGATTTTGCTACGGATGGCAAAGCCGACCAGGCAGATCAGCGCCAGCCAGAACAGCAGACGGCTCATAGCCCCCCCTTGTGCAGCAGTACTTCCAGCACGAAGCGGCTACCCACATAAGCCAGCAGCAGGGTAGCAAAACCGGCCAGCGTGAAACTGAGCGCCGTGCGGCCACGCCAGCCACGGAAGCGGCGGCCAGCCAGCAGGGCAGCAAACAGCAGCCATGACAGCAGGGTGAAGACGGATTTATGGTCCCACTTGAGCGCCTGACCGAACACCTGTTCCGAGAATACGATGCCGGAAAACACGGTGAGGCTGAGCAGGGCAAAGCCGAAACTGATCATGCGGAACAACAGCTTTTCCATAGTCAGCAGGGCCGGCAACTGATCCAGCGCATTGCTCAGGAAAGTCTTGCGCTGGGTGGCCGCATGCAGGTGACGCTCCTGCAGTGCCATCAGCACGGCATGGAAGGCCGCTACCGTCAGCGTGCTGTAGGCCATGGTGGCAATCGCGATATGCCAGCCGAACAGGGGCGACTTGTCTTCCAGCGCGATCACGCTACCGGGGAAGCCCACCTGCAGCGCCACCACCAGCGCGGCATTCGGCATCACCAGATGGCGCATGCTGTCCAGACTGAAGTTACGGTTTTCCACCCAGTAGGCCGCCACCGACACCCACAGCGCCGACGACAGCATGGCGGCAAAACCGAGCCGGATAGTGCCGACGCTGGCCAGATCGAACCACAGGCCGGCGCCGTGCAGCAGCCATGCCAGTGCCGTCATGGCGGAAATCAGACCGGAGCGGCGCGAAGGCAGCGCTGCACACACGAGATACAGCACGATGGCTGCGATAAGTAGGAAATTCTGCATAAGCCCCAGTTTACACTATCGCTCAGTTGACGGCAGCCATGCGCAGTTCATCGTTATGGTGGCGCTGCTGTTCTTCCATCATCAGCCGCCCCTGTTCGCGCTTGAGGACATTGATTTCGGGCTTGGCCAGACCTTTAATCTGCAAGCCGAAAGCGATATTCTCGGCCACCGTCTTCCACCAGATCGTACGTTTCATCAGGTTCATCCTTCGGACTCTTGTGATCATTGCATCATACCAATAGCTCGCCCTGTGCTGTCTGTTTCCACACAAGAATATAAACCATCCCGGCCGGCGTGACGGCGACTAGCGGCAGTGGATGGGGTAAAATGGCGGCCACTGTTTTCATCCGGGTTTAACATGCTAGACAATCTTACCCAACGCCTTGCCAAGGTCGTTAAAACCATGCGCGGCGAGGCCCGCCTGACGGAAGCCAACACCGCCGAAATGCTGCGCGAAGTGCGCATGGCGCTGCTCGAAGCCGACGTGGCCCTGCCAGCCGTGCGGGAATTTATCGCCCGCGTCAAAGAAAAAGCCATGGGCGAAGAGGTCATCGCCTCGCTGTCGCCGGGTCAGGCGCTGGTGGGTGTGGTGCAGCGCGAACTGGCGGCCCTGATGGGCGCCGATCTGGGCGCGGAAGCCACCCAGCTCAGCTTCGCCCAGCAGCCGCCGGCCATCATCCTGATGGCAGGTCTGCAGGGTGTGGGTAAAACCACCACGGTCGGTAAGCTGGCCAAATACCTGAAAGAAGAGAAGAAGAAAAAAGTCCTGACCGTCTCGGCCGACGTGTATCGTCCCGCCGCGATCGCCCAGCTGCAATCCGTGACGGGGCAGGTCGGCGCCGACTTCTTCCCTTCCACTGCACAGGACAAACCAGTCGATATCGCGCTGGCCGCACTGGACTGGGCCAAGAAGCACTACCACGATGTCCTGATCATCGACACCGCCGGTCGTCTCGGTATCGATGAAGAAATGATGCGTGAAATCGCCGCCGTGCACAGCGCCGTGAAGCCGATCGAAACCCTGTTCGTGGTCGACGCCATGCTGGGTCAGGATGCCATCAACACGGCCAAGGCCTTCAACGATGCGCTGCCGCTGACGGGTATCGTGCTGACCAAGCTCGATGGTGATTCGCGCGGTGGTGCCGCACTGTCGGTACGCCACATCACGGGCAAGCCGATCAAGTTTGCCGGTGTGTCGGAGAAGCTGGACGGTCTGGAAGCGTTCGATCCGACCCGTATGGCCAACCGCGTGCTGGGCATGGGCGACATTCTGGCGCTGGTGGAAGAAGCCCGCAAAGGCGTGGACAGCAAGGCCGCTGCCGATCTGGCCAACAAGATCAAGGTAGGCGGCAAGTTCGACATGAACGACTTCAAGGCGCAACTGGGCCAGATGAAGAAAATGGGCGGCATGGCCAATCTGATGGACAAGCTGCCAGCCCAGTTCCAGCAGGCTGCCAACGGCGCCAACATGGATCAGGCCGACAAGCAGGTGCGCCGCATGGTGGGCATTATCGACTCCATGACGCCGCAGGAACGCGCCAAACCGGAACTGATCAAAGCCACCCGCAAGCGCCGTATCGCGGCCGGTGCTGGCGTGCAGGTGCAGGAAGTCAACCGCATGCTGACCCAGTTCGAGCAGATGCAGACCATGATGAAAAAGCTCTCGGGCGGCGGCATGATGAAGATGATGCGCTCGATGAAGGGCATGATGCCAGGCATGCGCTAGGCCTAGCGAGAAGTAGGAAATTGCGGGGCAAAATGCCCCGCAACGTTGTGCCTCCCTCGGGAAACCCTGTGTTTACGTGGTGTTTCCGGGAAAAAACGCGAAAAACACTTGCACATACCGCAAATCACCACCAATATTAACCGGTGCGATCAATTGCGCAATTTTTCCATGTGTTCGTTAAGGAGGCTCGAATATGGCAACAGCCAAAAAAACCCCAGCAGCACCCGCTAAGAAAGCTGCGGCCGCTAAACCGGCAGCCGCGAAAAAAGCCGCACCAGCCAAAGCAGCAGCCAAGCCTGCCGCAGTGAAAAAAGCGCCGGCCGCACCGCGCAAACCGAACGCCGCCTTCATGAAGGCCATGACCCCATCGGCCGCACTGGCCGCCGTCGTCGGCGCAGCACCGCTGCCACGTACGGAAGTCACCAAAAAAGTCTGGGATTACATCAAGAAGCTCGACCTGCAAGATCCGGCCAACCGCCGCATGATCAATGCCGACGACAAGCTGAAAGCTGTATTCGGCGGCAAAGCTCAGGTGTCCATGTTCGAAATGACCAAGCTCATTTCCGACCACCTGAAGTAATCGCAGCACTGCGCTGTAACCCTTTACATCAAAGGGTTACAGAATTCCCCTTCTCGCGTTCCCATCCATTCCGCGCAACCATCTGCCGACAACACTCCGTTGTTTGAGCGCCATCAAATACTACCCAGTATTTCCAACTCCACATTAAGTGGCAACGGTGCCGGACTACGGCAATTCGGCTAGACTGGATAAATCGTCCAAATTAGTGCGAGGTCGCCATGGCTGGGCTAAACCGTCCTGACGAAACACCAGCAAAGGCCCGCTGCGAGAATCCGATCGCCCCAGAAGAAACCATAGAGCAATCTCGTGCCCGCCGCATGGCTGCGCTAAGGAAGATCGCCGGCATATGGGCAGAGCGGGATGACATTCCTGCCGATGGAATGGACTATCAGCGCGCGCTGAGGGCTGAATGGCGCTAGTTCTCTTCGACAGCAACATTCTGATCGACGCACTTAAAGGCTAGGAGCAGGCGCTAATTAAGCTAGCCTACTGGAACGATCCAGCGATCAGTTCTATTACGTGGATGGAAGTGTATGCCGGTGCCACACTAGACGAAATCCCCAACAGGAAGGACTTTAAAGGACGCAGAGTTAGGATACCGTATGAACTACGCACCCAGACGCTAGTTCAGGTGGTGAATATTGTTGCACCTGATGCAGCCAGCAGACACTAAACGGCAAGCTGACTAGCGAGCGCCGCCCGTTGACATGCGTGGTGTAATAGAGTTGCCGATCTCGGCGGGCAGTTTCCAGTGGTTCCATGCTGCCAGTACGGCATTCGGATAATCGGGCTTGCCGCGGCTACCGTTGTAGCGGCCCAGCGCCAGAAACAGATTGCCTGCTTCCATGTCCAGATACATACGCAGGATGGCGCAGCCATAGCGCAGATTGGTCTGCATATTGAAGAGCGCACTGCGGTTGTGGTCGCCGATCACGCTGGTCCAGAACGGCATCACCTGCATATAGCCCCGCGCACCCACCATCGACACGGCGTATTTACGGTAGGCCGATTCCACCTGTATCAAGCCCAGCACCATGGCCGGATCGAGGCCGGCACGACGGGCTTCATACCACACGGTGGCGAGGAATTCGCTACGGGTCTGCTGGTCGGGCAAGCGCCGCTGCAGGCGCGCCGACATCTGCTCCAGCCAGTGCTGGTAGCGCTGACGCTCAGCCTCCGTGCGGAAGCTGGGCTGGGGGGGCGCCGCATCACGGATCGCGTTCGCCAGCGCCAGCCGCACCGAGTCGGCCAGCGCTTCTTCTTTCTGGTTGCCGGCCAGCGCAGGCAGCGTGGCAGCCAGTAACACTGCCGCGCCAATCCATCGCACTAGCCTGCAATGCCGCTTCACGCTGCGATCTTGCCTTTGACGAAGCTGATCACGTCGGCCACCGGCACGGCAGTCGCTTCCGTATCGCGACGGCCCTGATATTCCAGATTGCCTTCTTTCAGACCACGGTCGCCAATCACCACACGGTGCGGTACGCCGATCAGCTCCCAGTCGGCAAACATGCCGCCCGGACGCAGGCCACGGTCATCCAGAATCACGTCGATGCCTGCTGCCACCGCTTCCGCGTACAGACGCTCGGTGGTTTCCTTGACAGCCTCGCTGCGGTCCATCCCCATCGGGCACAGTACCAGCTCGAACGGTGCCAGCGCGGCTGGCCAGATAATGCCCTTGTCATCGAAGTTCTGCTCGATGGCGGCACCCAGAATACGGGTTACGCCGATACCGTAGCAGCCCATCTGCAGCGGTGCAGGCTTGCCGTTTTCGTCGAGGAAGGTGGCTTTCATGGATTCCGAATAGGCCGTACCCAGCTGGAATACGTGACCCACTTCGATGCCGCGCTCGATCGCCAGCACACCTTTGCCGTCTGGCGATGCGTCACCGGCAACCACGTTGCGCAGGTCGGCCACGATGGCTGGTTCGGCCGTATCACGGCCCCAGTTGGCGCCCGTGTAGTGGAAACCGGCATCGTTGGCGCCGCACACGAAGTCGGCCATGTTGGCCACGGTGCGGTCAGCCACTACGGTGACAGGTGCCTTGGTGCCGATCGGGCCCAGATAGCCCGGTACGCAGCCGTACACTTCCTGAATCTCTGCTTCGGTCGAGAAGCGATAGGCAGCCAGACCGGCCACTTTGTTGACCTTGACTTCGTTCAGTTCGTGGTCGCCACGCAACAGCAACATGAAATACTGTTTAGTCAGTTTGCCGTCGGTTTCCGTTTCCACCGTCAGGGCGATGGTCTTCACGGTGCGGCTCAGATCCAGTTTGAGCTGTTCGGCCACGGTCTCGCACTTGGTGGCGTTCGGCGTCGCGACCTTGGTCAGCGCTTCGCCAGCGGCTGGACGGCTGGCGGCCAGCGGCAGCGCTTCGGCCGCTTCCATATTGGCGGCGTAGTCGGAATCGGCGCAGTACACCAGCGCGTCTTCGCCGGTGCTGGCGATGACGTGGAATTCGTGCGAACCGGTACCGCCGATGGCGCCGTTATCGGCCGCCACGGCGCGGAATTTCAGGCCGAAGCGGTTGAAGATGGACACATAGGCGTCGAACATACGCTGGTAGGACTGCTGCATGCCAGCCTGATCACGGTCGAAGGAATAGGCATCCTTCATGGTGAACTCGCGGCCGCGCATCAGGCCGAAGCGTGGACGGCGCTCGTCGCGGAACTTGGTCTGGATGTGGTAAAAATTCAACGGTAGCTGACGATAGGATTTGATTTCCGTACGTACAACATCGGTAATCACTTCTTCCGAAGTGGGCTGGATGGCGAAATCACGGCCGTGGCGGTCTTTGACGCGCAGCAGTTCCGGACCCATTTTGTCCCAGCGGCCAGTCTCTTGCCACAGTTCGGCAGGCTGTACCAGCGGCATCAGCAGCTCGATAGCGCCGGCTTTATTCATCTCTTCACGAATGATGGCTTCGACTTTACGGATGATGCGCAGGCCCATGGGCATATAGGTATAGATACCGGAACCAAGGCGTTTGATCATGCCGGCGCGCATCATCAGCTGGTGGCTGACGATCTCGGCGTCGGAAGGAGCTTCTTTAAGCGTGGAAATAAAAAATCGTGAGGCGCGCATACGGTGAATTCTTTTTAAAAAGAGAGGGTTATAATCAACCTAATTTTAAAGGATTAGCTGGCTGATGCGTCCATACTTTATACAAATGCGTTCAATTGATGCCTGTCCGGCCGCTTTCGTACCCCGAAAGACGTGCCGGCGTGCGGTTTTGTGGGCAAAAATATAAGCAGGGAGCTCGGTCGCAGAAAGTATTGAGGTGCAATATGCTCGATCGTGAAGGGTTTCGGCCCAACGTCGGCATTATCCTGCTAAACGCCCAGAACGAGGTGTGGTGGGGTAAACGGGTGCGCGAGCACTCTTGGCAATTTCCGCAGGGCGGCATTAAATATGGAGAAACGCCGGAACAGGCGATGTACCGGGAGCTGGAAGAGGAAATCGGATTAAGGGCAGAACATGTAAAAATCGTCGGTCGCACGCGTGACTGGCTGCGTTACGAGGTACCGGATCACTTTATCAAGCGGGAAATCCGCGGCCATTACCGTGGCCAGAAGCAGATCTGGTTCCTGTTACGCATGTGCGCACGCGACAATGACGTGAATCTGCGCCTGACCGACCACCCCGAGTTCGACGCCTGGCGCTGGCATGACTACTGGGTGCCGCTGGATGTGGTGATTGAATTCAAGCGCGATGTGTACCAGCGCGCCTTGCAGGAGTTATCGCGTTTTCTGACCTGGCCAGCCAACGGGCAGGAGCGGCGCCACGGCGCGCGCTATCTGCGCCAGCCGCGCAACAACGCGCCGGCTGCCGTGCAGAACAGCAGTGCCGCGAATACGGCAAGCACTGCGCCGGCCGCACCATGCGGCAGCGCAGCAGAAATACTGCCAGCAATGGCCAGTAGCGACGATGCAGCCAGCAAGAGCAGCTGATCACACCTCGATTTGCAGCGCAACAAACACCAACGGGACAGCTAGCTGTCCCGTTGTCATATCCGCCCCGCACCTACCCTCTGGCAGCGTAGCAGGTACAATACCGCCATGTTTAATCCATCTTCCGACGACGTGCGCCGCTTCTTCTGCGAGACTTTCCGCAAGCAGCGCGCCAACGAACTGCTGACCCCGCTTGAAGCCATGGCCAGCGACTGGATCCGTCACCACCCAGAATACCATGATGTGCTGGCTGACGTAGAACACGCGCTGACGCGCGACTACTCGGGCGGCAACGTCACCAATCCCTTCCTGCATCTATCCATGCACCTGTCGATCGACGAACAGATCTCGATCGACCAGCCGCCCGGCATCCGTGCTGCCGCCACGGCCCTGACGCTGAAACTGGACGACGCCCACGCCGCCCAGCACGCCATCATGGAGTGCCTCGGTGAAATGATCTGGAACGCCCAGCGCAACGGCACCCCGCCCGATGGCGTCGCCTATATAGAAGCCGTACGCCGCCTGCTCTAAAAATAAAAAGGGGTCAGGTCGGGCAAAGTGTCGGGGTCAGGTCGGGCATTTGTGCAGCTTCAGCCGTTGCCCAGTTGCCCGACCTGACACCTGCACTTTGCCCGACCTGACACCTGCACTTTGCCCGACCTGACCCCTAGTTGCTAGTTGATTAGCGGCGCGACACCAGATTGCCCGGCAGGCTATGCAGGTAGGCCGCGATGTCGCGGATATCCTGATCGCTCAGGGCTTTGACCTGACCACCCATGATGGCGTTGTTACGGCCGTTGGCTGCATCGCCGCGCTTGTAGGCGGTCAGTGCGTGCTCGAGGTAATCCTTGTGCTGGCCAGCCAGCTTCGGATAGGTCGGGTCGATCGGGCTGTTGAAGTCTTTGCCGTGGCAGGCAAAGCAGCTATATTTTTCCGTCAGGGCTTTGCCTGCATCGATATTGCCACCCGCAACAGCGGAGTAGGACACGGTGGCGCATGCCAGTGCGATTAACAGTTTTTTCATGTCCCCTCCTTATTTTGCGCTAGCCGTTTGCTGCGAATAATAGGCTGCAATATCCGCGATATCCTGATCCGACAGGCTGGCCGCAATACCCTTCATGCTCGGGTGTTTGCGCTCGCCTTTCTGGTAGGCCTTCAGCGCGCCTTCGATGAACTTGGCCGACTGGCCACCGATCATCGGCACTTGGAACGACTCGGGGAAGCTGGCTTTGTAGCCGGGAATCCCGTGACAACCGATACACATTTCAATCTTTGCTTTGGCATTCTGGGCGTTGCCCACGAGGTCAGCTGCTGAAGCCAGACTAGCGCAACCAGCGAGCACGAGGAGTGCGGAGATTTTTTTCATAGTGTGTGCAAGGTAAGTAATCGGATACTACCGCGGATGCAAAAACTTGACATTTGCATGTAGCTTGCGATTCTAACTCAAGAAATATTGCACGGCTACGCAATTCATTGCCGTTACAACACACTACGCACCACGCTGTTGCGCCCCGCATCCGAGCCCCGCCTCTAGCGTTCTCCCCTATACTGACGATTCCCTTGTTTACCGTAGAAATTCAAGCACCATGTCCGCTACCCCGCGCTTCGAAGGCTCCGACCAATACGTCGCCACCAATGACCTGAAACTGGCCGTGAATGCGGCTTTGACGCTGCAACGTCCGCTCCTGATCAAAGGCGAGCCGGGCACCGGCAAGACCATGCTGGCGGAAGAAGTGGCCGCCGCGCTGGGCATGCCGCTGCTGCAATGGCATGTCAAATCCACCACCAAAGCCCAGCAGGGTCTGTACGAATACGATGCCGTATCGCGTCTGCGTGATTCCCAACTGGGCGACGAACGCGTGCGCGAGATCAATAACTACATCGTCAAAGGCGTGCTGTGGCAAGCCTTTACAACAGATCAGCCGGTAGTGCTGCTGATCGACGAAATCGACAAGGCCGACATCGAATTCCCCAACGATTTGCTGCGCGAACTGGACCGCATGGAATTCTATGTCTATGAAACCCGCGAAATGGTGCGCGCCAAACACCGCCCGCTGGTGATCATCACGTCCAACAACGAGAAGGAACTACCGGACGCCTTCCTGCGCCGCTGCTTCTTCCACTACATCCAGTTCCCTGACCGCGATACCATGGAGCAGATCGTGCAGGTGCACTACCCGCACCTGAAGAAAGAACTGCTGGCACAGGCACTGCAAACCTTCTACGACCTGCGCAACGTACAGGGCCTAAAGAAGAAACCGTCCACCTCGGAATTCCTCGACTGGCTGAAACTGCTGATGGCCGAAGACATTCCGCCCGATGCGCTGCGCAGCGACGATGCCAAAGCTATCGTGCCGCCGCTGCACGGCGCGCTGCTGAAAAACGAACAGGATGTGCACCTGTTCGAACGTCTGGTCTACATGTCGCGGAATAATCGCTGATGCATACCCTCGCCCACCCTGCCGCCCCCATCGCGCCTGTCACGCTGGAACTGCATGGCGTGCGCCTCGAACCACTAGGCCCGCAGCATGCGGACGGCTTGCGCGCCGCCGCCAGCGACGGCGAACTGTGGAAGCTGCGCATTACCTCCGTGCCGGAGCCCGATCAGGTCGACGCCTACATTACCAAAGCATTGGGCCAGCGCCCCGAACGGCTGGCGTTTGCCGTGCTCGATGCGGCCAGCGGCACGGTGCTGGGCACCACCAGCTACCACGACATCGTGCCGGCCATCGCCCGGCTCGAAATCGGCTACACCTGGTATGC
The DNA here is from genome assembly GCF_964031615.1 of Duganella fentianensis. GTDB lineage: Bacteria > Pseudomonadota > Gammaproteobacteria > Burkholderiales > Burkholderiaceae_D > Rugamonas > Rugamonas fentianensis_A. The sequence continues at coordinate 167,886 of NZ_CAXIQN010000013.1, read as the reverse complement.
GCGCAGCGCCCAGCGCAGCCACGTCAACACCACCTGCAAGCTGATGCTGATGACGCACGCCTTCGAAACGCTAGGCGCGGCACTGGTCGGCCTGCGCACGGATAATTTCAACCACGCTTCGCAGGCCGCCATCGAACGACTGGGCGCTAAAAAGGACGGCGTGCTGCGCCACCATGCACTGCGTCGCGATGGCACCGTGCGCGACACCGTCATGTACAGCATCACGGCGGGCGAATGGCCGGAAATCAAAGCGCACCTGCGCTACAAGCTGGCGCAACACGGAACCGTCTGACATGCTGATCGATTTTTTCTACACGCTGAGGGACGCCAAGATCCCCGTCACCATCAAGGAATTCCTCACCTTGCTGGAGGCTTTGCAGAAGCAGGTGATCGACACCTCCTTCGATGATTTTTACTATCTGGCCCGCATCACACTGGTCAAGGACGAAGCACATTTCGATAAATTCGACCGCGCCTTCGGCCTGTATTTCAAAGGGATACAGGCGGCCTTCGAGCAGAACGGCACGATACCGCTGGACTGGCTGGTGCAGCGCATGAAACGCGAACTGAGCGAAGAACAGCGTGCCGCGCTGGAGAAATACGGCTACGACAAGCTGATGGACCGCCTGCAGGAACTGCTGAAAGAACAGAAGGAACGCCACGAAGGCGGCAACAAGTGGATAGGTACGGGCGGCACTTCGCCGTTCGGCCACGGCGGCACCAATCCGGAAGGCATACGCATCGGCGGCAAAGGCGGAAACCGCAGCGCCGTCAAAGTGTGGGAAGCGCGTAACTACAAGGACTACGACGGCGAACGGGAAATCGGTACGCGCAACATCAAGGTCGCGCTGCGCCGCCTGCGCAAATTTGCCCGCCTCGGCGCGGCCGAAGAGCTAGCGCTGGACGCCACCATCCGCGCCACCGCCAGCAACGCGGGCTACCTCGACATCAAGATGCAGCCGGAACGCAAGAACAACATCAAGGTGCTGATGCTGTTCGACGTGGGCGGCACCATGGACGACCACATCGAGCGCACGGAAGAACTGTTCTCGGCGGCCCGCAGCGAATTCAAGAACATGGAGTTCTTCTACTTCCACAACTGCGTGTACGACTACCTGTGGAAGAACAACCGCCGCCGTCATGCCGAACGCTTCCCTGCCTGGGACATCCTGCGCAAATATCCGCCCGATACCAAGCTGATTTTTGTCGGCGACGCCACCATGAGTCCCTATGAAATCCTGCAACCGGGCGGTTCGGTGGAGTACAACAATCCGGAAGCGGGGGCGGTCTGGCTGCAGCGCTTTACCGCAACCTTCCCCAAATTCGTCTGGCTCAATCCCGAACCGGCCGGCATCTGGCAATACCGCCAGTCCATCTCCATCATCGACCAGCTGATGAACCGCCGCATGTTCCCGCTCACCATGGACGGGCTGGAACGGGCCATGCGTACACTCAGCAAATAGCAGCAGATTCTGTAGGCAGCCACGCCACACTTAACTTGCAAGAGTGTGGCGTGTATCCCTGCACGCCGATACAATTACTAACAACCATCAACTTGTTCTCGCACCGGTCACCGTATAGCCTGTAGGCCCCTTGCCCAATCCGGATCTGCGATCATGCTACGTCCAAGAACAATTCGCCAGCGCCTGCTTCATTTGAACCGTCGCGAGACCTTGGCCGCACTGTTGCTTCTTGAGAGCTTTATATTCCTGCTGGATATAGATACCGGCGCCACCATTTCTTACGCACCGTTTCTCAGTGTACCGACCGCATTGGCCGCATGGTGGCTGGGCCGCTGGCCAGCCCTGTTGTTCGTGCTGCTTTCCAGTATCGCCAGAGTCACCGACTTCAATGCCATGCGGCCACCGCACGGCTCCACCCTGATGCTGCTATATGATCTGCTGCAAAGTGCCGCCTTCTACGGCTGTGTAGCGCTACTGGTCCTGGCACTGCGCCGTCAGCGCGACCATTTACTCCATCACGCCCGCCAGATCCACGCCACTGCCCGTCAGGAACGCCACCGGCGCTGGCTGGATTCGGCCATTCGGCGTGCCGTACCGACCGATGTCCCCGCCATCATCAAGCTCACCAGTGCGGCCGGCGAAGTCGGCAGCTTCGACAAAATAGTGACAGATAGCGTACATCAGGCGGCACTGGGAGCCACCTTCCAGGCCGGCATCCTGAATGGTACCGCGTTGCGGGACTTATGGACGGGCGGGCAAAGCACAGTTCCTATCGAATTCTGGGTCGCCGATGTCAAGGGTGAAGTGCGCAGCTACATGATGATACTGGGCGTAGACCAAAAGCAGATTCTGCCCCGTGAACTGCATGCCATGGTGGTCGATCCGCGCTATCGGGGCCAGGGACTGGGCAACCTGATGGTCGATTTCTTCTGCACCCACTACAAGCAGCGGACGCTGATCGCGGCCTGCCAGCCCGGCTCCGCCATGCGCCACATGCTGCAGAAGCGCGGTTTTCTGCATCTGGCGCAGTCCGACAAAGGCTACGAACTCCTGCGCCGTCCGGCCTGACACCCTCCCGTCCAGGCATCCCTTCATCCGCTGATATATCAAGCAACGCTGCCCCACCCCGTTTCCGGCTATGCAAGCGCAGCCGCAGAAACGGGCAGAATGTCACTGCCTCCCTGTAAAACAACGCCAATCAGCAGGCGCGCGTCGATTTTTTGCCGCGGTTGCCGCCAGTTGAGGATAGAATACGCAAACGTTCGCATAAAACTGTACATAAACACAGTAATTTAATTATCAGCTTGATCACGTATGGCCACTAAAAAACCCGTTTCCGACTATAGCGAATCATCCATCCGCGTCCTCAAGGGACTGGAACCAGTCAAGCAACGTCCGGGCATGTACACCCGCACCGAGAACCCGCTGCACATCATCCAGGAAGTGATCGACAATGCCTCCGACGAAGCGCTCGGTGGCCATTGCAAGAATATTATCGTGACGCAGAATGCCGACGGCAGCATCACCGTCGAGGATGATGGCCGTGGTATTCCCGTCGGCCTGCACCCCGACGAAGGCGTGCCGACGGTGGAAATCGTCTTCACCCGCCTGCACGCAGGCGGCAAGTTCGATAAAGGTTCGGGCGGTGCCTATGCCTTCTCGGGCGGTCTGCACGGAGTCGGCGTGTCGGTCACCAATGCGCTGTCCAAGCGCCTCGAGATCACGGTGTGGCGCAAGGAGCCGGACGGCACCGGCCTGCACAAGCTGGCCTTCGAACATGGCGACGTGGTGGAGCCGCTGGCTTCCGTGGTGGCGCCGCGCGACGGCAAGAAATCCGGTACCCGCGTCACCGCATGGCCGGACGGTAAATACTTCGATTCGCCGAATATCTCGCAAGTCGAGCTGCAACGCCTGCTGCGCTCCAAGGCCGTGCTGCTGCCCGGCGTTTCCGTTACGCTCAATAACGGCAAGACAGGCGAATCGCAAACGTGGAAATACGACGATGGTCTGCGCGGCTATCTGACCGAAACGCTGGCCCAGACGGGCAATGGCGAAACCCTGATTCCGCTGTTCGAAGGCGCCCAGTTTGCCGGCCCCGATGCGGAAGGCTTTGCCGAAGGCGAAGGCGCGGCATGGGTGGTGGCATGGACGGAAGAAGGCGCTATCGTGCGCGAGTCCTATGTCAACCTGATCCCGACCGTCAGCGGCGGCACCCACGAATCGGGCCTGCGCGACGGTCTGTATGGCGCCGTGAAGAGCTTCGTCGAACTGCACTCGCTGCTGCCGAAAGGCGTCAAGCTGCTGCCGGAAGACGTGTTTGCGCGCGTCTCCTTCGTGCTGTCGGCCAAAGTGCTGGACCCGCAATTCCAGGGCCAGACCAAAGAACGTCTGAACTCGCGCGATGCCGTGCGTCTGGTCTCGACCTTCTCCAAGCCAGCGCTGGAACTGTGGCTCAACCAGCACGTTGACCACGGCAAGAAGCTGGCCGAACTGGTCATCAAACAGGCGCAATCGCGTCTGCGCTCGCTGCAGAAAGTCGAGAAGAAAAAATCCTCGGGCGTAGCCGTTTTGCCGGGCAAGCTGACCGATTGCGAATCGTCCGATGTAACCCGCACCGAACTGTTCCTCGTCGAGGGTGATTCGGCCGGCGGCTCGGCCAAGATGGGCCGCGACAAGGAGTTTCAGGCCATTCTGCCGCTGCGCGGCAAGGTGCTGAATTCGTGGGAAACCGATAAGGACCGGCTGTTCGCCAACAACGAAATCCACGACATTGCCGTGGCCATCGGGGTTGATCCGCACACGGCCACCAGCACACCTGATCTGAGCGGTCTGCGCTACGGCAAAATCTGCATCCTCTCCGATGCGGACGTGGACGGCTCGCACATTCAGGTGCTGCTGCTGACGCTGTTCTTCCGTCACTTCCCGGCGCTTATCGCCAACGGCAATATCTGCATCGCCCGCCCACCACTGTACCGTGTGGATGCACCGGCACGCGGCAAGAAGCCTATCCAGAAGCTGTATGCGCTGGACGACGGCGAACTGACGGCCATCGAAGACAAGCTGCGTAAGGATGGCCTGAAAGAAGGCGCATGGTCGATCTCGCGCTTCAAAGGTCTGGGTGAAATGAACGCCGAACAGCTGTGGGAAACCACCATGAATCCTGATACGCGCCGTCTGCTGCCGGTTGCGCTGGGTGGCTTCGGCCTGACGGAAGCTTCGTCGCGCTTCAATATGCTGATGGGTAAAGGCGAAGCCGCCGCCCGTCGCGCATGGATCGAAGAACACGGTAACGAAGCCGACGCTGATATCTAACTATTACTGATCATGACTCAAGCAAATCTCTTTGACGAACCGGCCGGCGAGCCGGCCGCAAACAGCAACGCGTCGGCCAGCAAAGCCGGTGCACCTGCCCACCAAGCCGCGGCAAGCCCTGCCGCCGTAGAAGGCGATCTGTTCGAATCCGGCGACGACGTAGCGCTGGCCGATGACAACAGCAATGACACCGCACTGGAAAACAGCATGACCGACGCCAGCAATAGCGGCGATGGCCAGAGCAGCGACGGCGGTGATAACGGCAATGGCGACGACGGCAGCGGTAATGGTGACGGCGGTGACGGCAGCGATAATGGCGGCGGCGACGGTAACGGTGGCAATGGCGGCGAGGACAACGGCGTATTCGGCAACGGCGACGGTGGCGATGGCGGCGACTCGCTGACCCTGTCCACCTTCGCAGAACGGGCCTATCTGGATTACGCCATCTCGGTGGTCAAGGGCCGCGCCCTGCCCGACGTGTGCGATGGCCAGAAACCCGTACAGCGCCGCATTCTGTACGCGATGAACGAAATGGGTCTGAACTCCACCGCCAAGCCGCGTAAATCGGCCACCGTGGTGGGTGACGTGCTCGGTAAGCTGCACCCGCACGGCGACCAGTCGGTGTACGACGCCATGGTGCGTATGGCGCAGGACTTCTCGCTGCGCTACCCGCTGATCGACGGTCAGGGTAACTTCGGTTCGCGCGACGGCGACGGCGCCGCAGCGATGCGATACACGGAAGCCCGTTTGACCCCGATCGCCAAAGTGCTGCTGGACGAAATCAATCTGGGCACGGTGGAATTCCAGGCCAACTACGACGGTTCGACGGAAGAACCATCGCTGCTGCCTGCCCGCCTGCCGATGGTGCTGCTGAACGGCGCTTCCGGTATTGCGGTCGGTCTGGCGACGGAAATCCCGTCGCACAATCTGACCGAAGTGGCACAGGCCACAGTGGCCATGATCAAGAACCCGAAGATCAGCCACAGCGAACTGATGGAACTGATCCCCGGCCCGGACTTCCCCGGCGGCGGCCAGATCATCACTCCTGCCTCGCAGATCAGCGATATGTACGCCACCGGCCGTGGCAGCATGAAGGTGCGGGCGCGCTGGAAGATCGAAGAACTGGCACGCGGCCAATGGCAGGCAGTGGTAACGGAACTGCCACCCGGTACTTCGGCCCAGAAGGTGCTGGAAGAAATCGAAGAGCTGACCAATCCGAAAATCAAGCTGGGCAAGAAAACCCTGTCGCCGGAACAGCTGGCGCTGAAGTCACTGATCCTCAATTCGCTCGACACCATCCGCGACGAATCGGGCCGCGCTGCACCCGTGCGTCTGGTATTCGAGCCGAAGTCGAAGAATCAGGACCAGACCGAATTCATGCTGCTGTTGCTGGCGCATACCTCGCTGGAATCGTCGGCCTCCATCAATCTGGTGATGATAGGCGGCGATGGCCGCCCGCGCCAGAAAGGTCTGTCCGAAATTCTGCAGGAATGGATCACCTTCCGCTTCGCCACCGTGACCCGCCGCAGCCAGTACAAGCTGGGCAAGGTCGATGCGCGCATCCATATTCTGGAAGGCCGCGAGACCATCTTGCTGAATATCGATGAAGTGATCCACATCATCCGTAATTCGGACGAGCCGAAAGCGGCGCTGATGGAACGCTTCCGCCTGTCGGAAATTCAGGCTGAAGATATTCTGGAAATCCGCCTGCGCCAGCTGGCCCGTCTGGAAGCCATCAAGATTCAGCAGGAACTGGCCGAACTGCGCAAAGAGAAAGGCATCCTGCAGGACCTGCTGGACAACCCGAACTCGATGAAGCGCGCCATCATCAAGGAAATCGAAACGGACACCAAGCAGTATGGCGATGCGCGCCGTACCCTGATCGAAGAAGCCCAGAAAGCCGTAGTAGAACAGAAGGTAGTGGACGAACCGGTCACCGTCATCATTTCGGAAAAAGGCTGGATCCGTGCGCGCAGCGGCATCGGCCACGACTCGGCCCAGTTCACCTTCAAGGCGGGCGACAGCCTGTATGGCGCGTTCGAATGCCGCACGGTGGATCACTTGCTGGCCTTCGGCAGCAACGGCAAGATCTACTCTGTGCCGGTGGCTGCGCTACCGAACGCGCGTGGCGATGGCGTGCCGATTACCACGCTGATCGATCTGGCTAGCGGCAGCCGCATCCTGCATTACTACGCCGGTAGCGCCAGCACCCAGATGATGCTGACCACCAGCGCCGGCTTCGGCTTCGTCGCCAAGGCAGGCGATATGGTCAGCCGCATCAAGGGCGGCAAAAACTACATCACGCTGGACGAAGGCGCCACCCCGCTGCCACCGGCTGTCATCCCCGATACGGCCAGCGCCGTAGCGGTACTGTCGGCCAACGCACGCGTGCTGGTGTTCGGTCTGGACGAAATGAAGGTGCTGACCAACGGCGGCCGTGGCGTGATCCTGATGGAGCTGGAGGACAAGGAAACCCTGATCGCGGCCCAGCCTATCAGCCAGAAAGGCGTAATTGTTTCCGGCATCGGCCGTGCTTCCAAGCCGCAGGAAGAACGTCTGTCGGCATCGGCACTGGCGGTCCACTTCGGCAAGCGCGCCCGCAAAGGCAAGGCGCTGGCTACCAAGCTGAAGCCGACCACGCTGACGCCGATAGTCTAGGCTCCGGTCTTCACTGTCGCTAATGCTCTGACCATGAAAAAAAGCATAAAAAAAGTAGCCGATTTGATGCTGGACGCGATTTTTCTCGTGCAGGATCATGGTCAGATCGTCTTCGTCAATCAAGCCGCCTGTGCCATCCTCGGCTACCGCCCCGAGGAACTGGTGGGACGCAATCTACGTGAATTTGTCTATTCCAAGGATCTTGCCAGCACAGAAGCGGCGATGGCGAAAGTCCTGCAAGGCCAGCATTCCCGCAATTTCGAAAACCGCTATGTGCGCAAAGATGGGACTATCGCCCACCTGCAATGGAACGCCTACTGGATGGCCGAGGAACAGATCCGGATAGGCGTGGCGCGCGATGTAACGGAACGGGTGCAGTTATCGCGCACCTACGAGTCCATGGCCGAACTGGCCACTGCAGCGCACCATTCAGGCACGCTGGAAATGCTCTGCAACAGCTTCTACGCCATCCTGCAACGCCGCACATTCTGCCGTGGACTGGCTCTCGTTCTAGACGGCGGGCGCTGGTCCTACGTTGCCTGTGGCGAGATGGCGCAGGAGGCGGCCACCTTGCGGCATTACCCGCTGGAGCAGGCCGGTATCAAGATCGGTGAATTGCAGATCTCTCTGGAAAGCCCGCACAGCGACGACGAGGAGATCCTCCGCTTCACAGCGATGCAGGCCAGTGCGGCCATCCAGCGCATTACTTTGCAGGCTGAATTGCTGGATGCAGCCCAGTACGACGAGCTGACTGGTCTGCCGAACCGCCGGCTATTCCAGGACCGGGTGCAGTCCGCCATACTGCGGGCGCAGCGCGACAGCAGCGGCGGCGCCTTGCTGTTTATCGACCTGAATGATTTCAAGGCCATCAATGATGAACACGGCCATGACGTGGGTGACCTGCTGCTCAAGACCATCGCCGCCAGAATTTCCCTATGTGTCAGATCGGTCGACACCGTTGCCCGCATCGGCGGCGATGAGTTTGTCGCCGTACTGGAGAGCGTTGCCAGTTCCGAACAGGCCGAAGTAGTGATCGACAAGATCCGCCACGCCGTGGCACAGCCAGTGCTGCTGAACGATATCTGCCTGCATCCGTCCGCCAGCATAGGATTGGCGCTCTACTTACAGCATGGCGATAGCCTGCGGGAGTTGATGCGCCACGCCGACGTGGAAATGTACGCCGATAAAATGCGGCAGAAATCTGCCACCGTCGGCGTACGTCACTGAATCCGCTCTACTCGCCTATTAATTCGCCTGACGGGAATACAGATCGATGATGGTGCTGATCGCGTCGGCGCAGACGGCGCAGAACTTCTCGCTACGGTCGAACATAATGCACTGCATCTGCGGACGGTAGTAGCCGCTCGCTTCATAGTTAGCCCCCTCGAACGCGCCTACTGCATGATAGTGCGGATCGGGCGTGAACAGCGCCGTGCTCTCGGCCAGATCTTTCTTGAACAATGCGCTCATTTCCGCTTCCGGACGCTGCGCTGCACGCAAGGCCGCACGTTCCTTCTGATAGGCGCGCGAAGCGGTTTCGTAAGTCTGCTTAGGCCATGGCGTCGGCAGAGACGTGCCTGCCGTAACAAAGCGCTTCCATTTCAGATTGGCCGGATCGCGCAGCGCCGTAGCATTCGGTTCCCATGGTTCGGGACGGGCTGCACCCGACTGATAGGCCACCGGCGAGGTGTAGTACTCGTCGGCCAGACCGGCAAAGTGGTGGCCGAATTCGTGCACGAACAGGTAGTTAGCCCAATCGTTATTCGCGGCCGCCGTACTGAACTGGCCAAAGATACCACCACCGCCATAGGTCTCGTTATTCACCAGAATTTCGATGAACTCGTAAGGAGCATACTGCGCCAGTTCGCGCAGGGCGCGGTTATCGGTGGTCAGCACATAGCGCTCGCTACCGAAGATGTCGTAGCGTGTACCCAGCGGCGAAGCGTGATGCACACCGGTGGATGGACGCGAGACGCCCGATTCTGCTGTCGGCATGGCCAGTGCCCACACGTTAAAGTCGCTGGCGCGTTCCTTGAACGGCGAAGTAGCAAACAGATGGTCGGCCAGTTTGCGCGCGCTGGCTTCGAACTTCGACAGTTCCGCTGCGGTGTAGCCATCGCCCACGATGAGCAGGTCGACCTTCTGCGGCGACGGGCCATTGACGCGGATCGCAATCGGCTTGACCGGTGCGGCGGGCAGCTTGCGTACCACGTCCATGGCATCGGTATCGATTTCGGCCGTCCACACGACCGAGAAGGCATTACGGTCATCACGCTTGAGGATGCGCACGCGCACTGGCCGGTCAGGTTTCGGGAAACGTACGGACTCCTGAAAGCCTCGGTTGGCATGCTGCGCTTCTTCGGTGGTGCGCCATTCGGCAAATATGGTGGAGAAACCGCGCGAATACAGTAGCTCGCCGGTTTTACTGTCCACCACTTCCAGCATGTTATTGCCACGGTTGGTGTCATCGATGGCGCGGCGCATATCGCCTGCCCACGGCAGCGGTTCAATCACCACGCGTTCGAGCGCGTAGTTCTCGTTGAGCGCATTCCCGCTATGCATATAATCCACCCGCACAGTGGCCGACTGGGTGGCCTTGACGGAAGCGGCGGCAACGGCGGCGGCACTGGCCGCAGCGTGTACCGAAAGCGGCAGCAGTGCGGTCAGGCCGCAAGTGAGCGCTAGCGCGCTGGCCAGAGCACGCAGCGGCGTGCGGGAAACAAACAGGGACATGATCTTCCTATCGGTGAAATATGGCAGGCCATCATTCTAATCCGGCCAGCGCAGCGGCGGCATGCAGCGACGCTAGTTCTTTTGCGGCAGCGACTGACTAAGTGACGAACTAAGCGACTGGCCGATATCGAGCGGGCGGATATCGAGCCGCATATTCAGGATGGAATAGCTTTGCTGCGCAGCCGAGGCGTAGCCCACGCTGTCACGGGTTTTGCTGAAGGTGAACTGGAAGCCCAGTTCCGGTAGCGGCGAATTGCGCCCGCTGGTGGCAATGCCGATGGCTTCGCTGCGACGATTGTTGATCAGATTTTCCATCAACTCCATCAGCGCATTGCGCGCCAGTATATCGGCGGAAAACACGGGTTGCGCCATCTGTACGGCACGCTGATCGAGCTTGCCGCCCGCCTTGGCCTGAGAAGGAATAAAGGTATGGCTGGACAGGTCGTAACGGTCGCCCTTGTCCAGATAGCTGAGCATGGCATTGGCGACGTTAAAGCCGCCATGGCTGGCATCCGTGGTGGCGCGGCGCAGATCTACCAGCAGCGCGCCGCGATGGCCGACGATTTCCACCTGCCGGCGGCTATCCACCACCATGGCGGTATTTTCATCGATACCGAGGCCGAACTTGTAGCCCTTCTTCAGCATGGCCGGTATCATGCGGGCGAAGCGCCCGCGCACGAGGAAGTGCTGGTCAACGAATACATCGTCACCGATGAAGCCCAGCCCCGGCGCAATCTCGCGCCCTTCCGTCACACCGGCCCGCAGCGCGGAAAACACCGGGCCCGGTGCATAGAACATGGTGCTGCTCATGATGGCGGCACCAGCGCTATTTCCGGCCACCACGCCACCATTGCGGTACAGATCCCACACGGCATCGAGCACGGCACTGCGGCTGCCGTCCGGCCGCACCAGCGCCTGCGTGATGCGGGCCTGATCGCCACCGGCAAAGAACACGCCGCCCGCACTGCGCACAGCATCGGCTAGTTGCGGATCGTCGGCCACCTGGCGGTAATCGCTATCGGCCAGTTTTACGGCTAGCGGCACCAGAAACGCGTCGGCGCCATACATGCGGAAGCGCTCGACGATGGCGGCACCGACGGGGACGGGATCGGCCGCGGCAGAAGGCAGCACGGCCAGCTTGGCGCCGGGGCCACCGGCCAGCTGGACGATGCGCTGCCATACCTCGGCATTGTCCGCCTGCAGATTACCGCCGATGATGACCAGCGAGCCTTTGGGCGCATCCGCTGCAGCCTGCGCCGCGCCAAAAGGCACGGCCAGCATCAATGCTGCCTGCACTACCCGCTGCCACCATGTATCCGCCCTACGCATTGCCGCCTCCGCAAAGAAAAAGGGATGGCGCTACACACGCCATCCCTTCAATATACCTGATTTTTTGCCGGCTGCTAGCGGTAGCGATAGAGCGGCGCCTGTAACTGTATCGGCCGCACATCCATGCGTAACTTCAGCACGGAGTAAGCCTCCACTTCGGTCGAGCTATAGCCGACACTGTTGATAGTTTTACTAAATCTGAACTCGAAACCGATATCGGGATAGGCATCGCGCGGATTGCCAAAAGCGATACCGATGGCTTCCTGCTGGGCGTTGTCGATCAGATTGACCATCAGATCCAGCACGGCGTTATTCCCCAGTATGTCGTTGGTGAATACGGGTTCGCGGGTTTCCGGCTGATTCGGATCGAGTTTGTTGTCGGCTTTATCGGGCGACGGGGTGAATTCGCGCGTCACCAGATTGAATTTATCGCCCCGGTCCAGATAGCTGATGGTGGCATTGCTGATGTTAAAGCCCTTGATGCCACGATCGGTAATCGCGGCCGACAGGTCGAGCAGCAGTGCCCCGCTATAGCCGATGATTTCCACGTCGCGTTTGGCATTGACCACCATGGCCGTATTTTCATCGATGCCCAGACCGATCTGGTAACCCTTCTTCAGCATCACAGGAATCATGCGGGCAAAGCGGCCCCGTACCAGCAAGTGCTGGTCGACAAACACATCGTCACCGATGAAGCCCAGTCCAGCCGAAATCTCGTTACCTTCCGTGACGCCTTGCTTGAGCATTTCCAGCGTGCTCTTGGCGTCGTAGAACATGGTGGTACTCATGATGGCTGCACCGGCGCTGGAGCCGGCGATCACGCCGCCGTCGCGGTACACATCCCACACGGCATCCAGTGCCGCCGTATGCTTGCCGTCCGGCCGTACCAGCGCACGGGTAATCCGCGCCTGATCGCCGCCGGTAAAGTAGATGCCGGTGGCCGAATGAATCGCCGCCACCACTTCCGGATCTTCTGCCGCCTTGCGGTAGTCGCTATTGGGCAGGGTGACGCCGAGCGGAATGAAGAAGGCCTGTGCGCCGTACTGATTGAGTTTGTTGATGGTGTTCTGGGCCGACTGCTCGGGATTGATCGAGGCCGAGCCGAATACGCCGATTCGGGCGCCCTTGCCGCCTGCCAGCTGGACGATGCGCTGCCAGACTTCCGCATTGTCGGCACGCAGACCGCCGCCGATGATAACCAGATTGCCGGCCGGTGGTGCCAGCACCGGCTTGGGCGGCGGCACCGCCTTGGCCGGTTTGCTCGAGCTTTTTGCGGCCTGCTGCGGTTTGCTGGCCGGCGCTTTGGCGGCCGGCGTGCTGACCGCTACCTGTGCCGCCTGCACACTGGCGCCGCACAGCAGCAGCCATAGCAATAGCACTCGCAGTAGCTTAAAACCTGAGAAATTCATGTAGCCCTTCCTAGTAAAACCGGCGCCGCACTCACGCGCGGCGCCGTCGTAGCGCAGATCATACCAATCAATTGGCCGCTCTGGCTTAATGCATCATTACGTTACTTTACTTGAAAGCGTAATTAGCCGTGGCAAAGATGCGACGACCACGAGGATCGGTGTAGGTCGGATCATAGCCGGAGATGAAGTAGAAGGCCTGATTCGAGTACGGTGGCGCCGTATCGAGCAGGTTCTGCACGCCGGCGCGCAGTTTCAGCGCCTTGTTCACCTGCCATGCACCCGACAGATCCCACAGCGAGTAGGCTTTCACACGGTTTTTCGCAACCACCGAACCATCGTCGATATTAATTGCCGTGTTCTGGTCTTCATAGCCGCTCGAATAGGTGTTCGACAGGCTGGCCGAGAACGGGCCTTTATCCCAGTCGAAGGTGATGGTGTGGCGCCAGCGCTGCACCACGCTATCCGTGACAAAGCGGCCCAGATTGCTCAGGTAGACATCGCCCACGCTGTTCTGGATCTTCGAATTCAGCACATAGGTGCCGGACAGATGGCCACCGAAGCGGCCCAGTGCCGTCTGCACGCCACGATAGTCGATCGTCAGGTCCAGACCGGAGGCAATCTGCGCGCCGCGGTTTTCCTTGCGCAGTTCGATGTAGTTGATCAGACCATCTTCATCGCGGTGTACCAGATCACCATACTTGGCCAGATTGCCGAGGATAACGTCGTCACCCAGTTCGCTAATCAGGTCGGTGCGCTTGATGTTCCAGTAGTCCAGCGACAGCGAAGCATTCTTCACTGGCTCCAGCACCATGCCCAGCGAGTACTGGCGGCTGCGCTCAGGTTTCAGCTTGTCGTTGGAATAGCGGCGGGTATCCCAGTTGTCGGCGCAATCGGCGAAGTTGTTATCCACCGTGGCGCAGTACACCGGATCCGGCAGCGTGGCGGTGGAACTGAACACGGTAGGACGGTACAGATCGGACATCGATGGTGCGCGGAAGCCACGGCCCGCCGAAGCGCGGAACAGCATGGTCTTGCTCGGGGTGTAGCTCAGGCCCACTTTCGGGCTGGCCGCACCGCCCACCACCTGATAGTGGTCGTAACGGGCCGACACCTGCGCCTGCAGCTGCTTGGTGAACGGCAGCAGCAGCTCGCCATACACAGCCTGCACGCTGCGCTTGTCGCTGGTGGCGCGGCCACCTTCCGGTGCAAAGTCGTTGTTGATGTTATCGCTCATCAGCAGTGCCGACGGCGTGAAGTCGGTGCGCTCGTGGCGCACTTCACCGCCGATCGCCATGGCAGCATCGCCGCCGCCCATGGCACCCAGCGTATGCGAGACCTTGAAGTCGATCGAATCCATCACGCCGCGCGCATGGCGCACATCGTCATTGACCTGGATCGAATCGAGCAGGGCCACGCCGGCAGCGCTGGAAGGGCCGAACGGATTGATCAGACCATTGTAGATACCTTCCATCAGTTTGTCGTACAGCACGTAGCCGTGGGTATCCTTGTCCTTGATGGTATTCACGCTGTGGTTCAGGCCCACGTCGTAATCCCAGCCGCCGGCGCTACCCGTCAGGCCCAGCACGATGCGCTGGCTTTCGCTGGTCAGTTCACTGGTACGGCGGCCCGCTTCGTTGAGGCGCATACGCAGGGTGACATCGCCCACCACATCGTCGTCGGCGCTGGCAGCTTCCGATTCCAGGTCATATTTGGCCAGTGCCGGAATGCGCTTGTAATTGACCACGCCCGTCACCCGCGCCGACGAACCCACGTAGTAAGTCTTGGAGCGGCTCAGCGCCACTTCGGCAAACAGCTGGTTGTCCGGATTGATCTGCAGCACGCCGCGCGACAGCAGATTGACCTTGTCCGACTTCGGATACAGCTCGGTGTCACCCATGTAGTTGTAAGTACAGGCATCCACCCCGCCAGTACCATTCGGCAGGTACAGATTGGCCGGTGGTGCGCAATTAGGCTGCGACAGATTGATGGTGCGGTTGGTGATCGGTTTGCCGTTGATGGTAAAGCCCTGCTCCTGCAGGTAATCACGCTGGGCGCCGGTCAGGCGGATATTGGCCGGACTGGTATAGCCGGATAGCAGGTGCGGCAGGCGTTCGGCGATCTTCAGGTCGTCGATAAATTTGCGCTGCGAAGTATTCAGTGCCCCCGTGCGCTGTACGTCCACCACGGCGAAGACGTTGTAGCCATCGCGGCCCAGATCGCCCGTCCCCGCGCTCAGGCTGGCGGTGCGCTTGCCAGCGCCGCCTTCCTGCGTTTTGCTGCCATAGGCATTCAGTTCCAGCCCTTGGAAGTCCTTGCGGGTGATGAAGTTGATCACACCGCCGATAGCGTCCGTGCCGTACAGCGCGGAAGCGCCGTCCAGCAGCACTTCCACGCGCTGGATGGCAGCGGCAGGGATGTTATTCAGATCGACGCCCGTGTCGTCGCCGGGCGAAGCGAAGTTGGCCATGCGGCGGCCATTCAGCAGCACCAGCGTGGACGAGGTGCCGATGCCGCGCAGGTTGGCACTGTTAAAACCGCGCTGGTCGCCGCCCACATTGATGGAGGCGCCATCGGTCAGGCCGCCCACGTTGGCCGACACGCGCGCCATCAGTTCGGATGCGGTGGTCACGCCGGCCTTGTCGATTTCTTCACGGGTGATGACCTGCACCGGCAATGCGGTTTCGGATTCGATGCGGCGGATCGCCGAACCGGTGATTTCCACCTTGGGCACCGGCACAGCGCTAACGGCCGCTTCCTGCGCCTGTACCTGCTGCATCAGGCCAGCCACGGCCCCCACTCCCAGCGCCAGCTTGATCGCCAGCGCCATATTCGAAACCTGCAATTTGCGTGTTGCACCCATGTTTTGCTCTCTCAGTTGAAGAAATGATTACATTAAACTAACTGTACGCATATCATGAGCAAAACTCAAGGAACCCTGCACAGATTCCACATATGTACATTTACTTTGTGAAAATAGTGCTACATACTCAATCTTTGTCGAATCACTCACAGACCTCGCCACGGCCATCATGCAAGTACACCAGCACCCCATTTCCGGCGCGCACAGCAACGCCCACTACCAGTTGACCAGCCTGCACTTCGGAACGCCGGGCAGCGGCAAGAAGGTGTATATACAAGCCTCGCTGCATGCGGACGAAGTACCGGGCATGCTGGTAGCGCAGTTCCTGCGCAAGGAACTGATTGCACTGGAAGCAGCGGGCCGTTTGCAGGGTGAAGTGATCCTCGTTCCGGCCGCCAATCCTATCGGGCTGGCACAGGCCATCCACGGCGCCGCCTTCGGCCGCTTCGATCTGACCACCGGCATCAATTTCAACCGCGCCTACAAGCACGTGGCCGATGATCTGAAAGCTTCGCTGGACGGCCTGCTGGGGCAGGATGCCGACGCCAACGTGGCCCTGATCCGCGCCCATGCGCGCGACTCCATCGCTGCATGGCATCCCGCCACGGATGCGGAAGCGCTGAAGAAAATCCTGATGACCATGGCCATCGATGCCGACATCGTGCTCGATCTGCACTGCGATAACGAAGCCGCGCTACACATCTACGCCGGTACGCCGCTGGCCGAGGCCATCGCACCGCTGTCGGCCATCATTGGTGCCCATGCCGTGCTGCTGGCCTATCAGGCGGGCGGCGAACCGTTCGACGAAGCCTGCAGCCGCCTGTGGTGGGATCTGGAGCGCCATTTCGAAGGGCGCTACCCGATCCCGCCGGCCTGCGTTTCCACCACGGTGGAATTGCGCGGCGAGCAGGAAGTGCACTACGCACTGGCACAGAAGGATGCTGCCGGTCTGCTGCAATTCCTCACCCTGAATGGCGTGGTGCTGGCGGCCGATGCGGCCGCCGAAGCCGCCGCCCGCGTGCTGCCGGCGCCGCTGTGCGAGGCCACCCCGCTGGAAGGCGTGGAGCCGCTGTACGCGCCCCACCCCGGCATCCTGGTCTACACGCGCGAGCTGGGTGAGCGCGTGGCGGCCGGCGATGCGATTGCCGACATCATCGATCCCGTCAGCGGCGAGACCACGGTTATCCATGCTGGCGTGGCCGGCGTATTCTTCGCCCGCAGCGCCCACCGCCACGTCATCCGTGGCATGAACATCGGAAAAATCGCCGGTGCCACGGCCTACCGCGCCGGTGATCTGCTGAGCCAATAAGAGAGCCCATCCATGAGCGTCCCTAGCCACCAAGCCGCCCCCGGCGGCAAAAAAAAGTTCAAGCTGCCGCATACTTTCGTCCTGCTGTTCATCATCCTGGCGCTGATTGCCGCGGCCACGTGGCTGGTCCCGGGCGGCAAATACGATACCCATCTGGTGAACGGCAAGCAGCTGATCGATCCGGCCAGCTTCCACTACATTCCCAGCGTACCGCAGGGCGTAACGGCGCTGATCAAAGCACCTATCAAGGGCTTTGTGGAAGCGGCGCTGATCATCGGCTTCGTACTGGTGGTGGGCGGTGCCTTCGCGGTACTGCAGAAGACCGAAGCCGTCGATGCCATGATCAAGGCGCTGGCGCGCGCGCATGACAGCTCGCCCTTCATCCAGAAGGCGCTGATCCCCGTGTTCGTCACCATGTTCTCGATCGGCGGTGCCACCTTCGGCATGAACGAGGAAGCCATCCCGTTTGTGATGATTTTTGTGCCGCTGGCACTGGCGCTGGGCTATGACACGGTGACCGGCGTCTCGATTCCCTTCCTCGGCTCGCAGGTGGGCTTCGGCGCCGCTTTCCTCAACCCCTTCAACGTCGGCATCGCGCAAGGCATCGCCGGCGTTCCCGTATTCTCCGGCTGGGGCTATCGCCTGATCGTATGGGTGATCGCCACCGGCGTCACCATCGCTTTCCTGATGTGGTACGCGGCGCGGGTCAAGAAGAACCCGCAACTGAGCCCTACCTATGCGCTGGATCTGGAAAAGCGCAAAGAACAGCCGCATGGTCTGGGCGAGTTCCACGGCATTACGGGCCGCCACAAGCTGGTACTGGCCATCTTCGTCGCCTCGCTGGCCATCATGGTAGGCGGCGTGGTGGGCTACGACTGGTATATCGATGAAATCGCTGCACTGTTCCTGGTGATGGGCATCGTCATCGGTCTGGTGGGCAAACTGGATTCCACCCAGATCGTCGAGAGCTTCATACAGGGCGCGCGTGATCTGGTCGGCACGGCACTGGTGATTGCGCTGGCGCGCGGCACCATGATTCTGGCGCGCGACGCCCATATCATCGACACCATGCTGCACGGCCTGATGCCGCTGGTGCAGTCCTCGCTGCCCGTGTTCGCGGCATGGAAAATGTTCGGCATCCAGACCGTGATCAACTTCTTCATCCACTCCGGCAGCGGGCAGGCTGCGCTCACCATGCCCATCATGGCGCCCCTGTCCGATCTGGTGGGCGTGACGCGCCAGACGGCGATTCTGGCTTTCCAACTGGGCGAACTGACCACCCCGATGATCCCTACCTCGGGCATTACCGTGGGCGTGCTGGCATTAGCCCGCATCCCATGGATTACCTGGGCCAAGTGGATGATTCCGCTGCAACTGATCTACGCCGTACTGGCGCTGGCCATGCTGGTACCGCCCTGCCTGATGAACTGGCAGTAAGACCTGATTCAGCAAAAACACCCAAAAAACCGGGGTTGTGGCCTGATTTTAGTAGGCAAAAACGCAAGGTTGACATATTTTTGAGCAGCCCCGGTTTATAATCACCGCTGACATTAATCAGCATCCCCTTACGCTTCTACTATGACTGCACAACTTTCCAAGAAAAGCGAAGCCTGGTCGGCCCGCTTTAACGAACCTGTTTCCGATCTGGTCAAACGCTACACCGCCTCGGTATTTTTCGATAACCGCATGGCCAAGGCCGACATTCAGGGTTCGCTGGCGCACGCCGAAATGCTGGCCGCGCAAGGCATCATCAGCGCGGCAGACCGCGCCGAAATCGAACGCGGCATGGCGCAGATCAGCGCCGAAATCGAAGCCGGCACGTTCGAATGGCTGCTCGATCTGGAAGATGTGCACCTGAATATCGAAAAACGCCTGACCGAACTGGTCGGCGATGCCGGCAAGCGCCTGCACACGGGCCGTTCGCGTAACGATCAGGTAGCCACCGACATCCGTCTGTACGTACGCTCCGCCATCGACGACGTGCTGGCCCTGCTGCACTCGCTGCGCAGCGCGCTGGTGGATCTGGCCGAGAAAAACGCCGACACCATCCTGCCCGGCTTCACCCACATGCAGGTCGCCCAGCCGATCACCTTCGGCCACCACATGCTGGCCTACGTCGAAATGTTCGGCCGCGATGCCGAGCGTATGCTGGACTGCCGCAAGCGCGTCAACCGTCTGCCGCTGGGCGCCGCTGCACTGGCCGGCACCACCTTCCCGATCGACCGCGAGCGCGTCGCCAAGACGCTGGGCTTCGACGATGTGTGCCACAACTCGCTGGATGCCGTCTCGGACCGCGACTTCGCCATCGAATTCACCGCTGCCGCTTCGCTGATCATGACCCACGTGTCGCGCATGTCGGAAGAACTGATCATCTGGATGAGCCCACGCGTAGGCTTCATCGATATCGCTGACCGCTTCTGCACCGGCTCGTCCATCATGCCGCAGAAGAAAAATCCGGACGTGCCGGAACTGGCACGTGGTAAGACGGGCCGCGTGTACGGCCACCTGATGGGCCTGCTGACCCTGATGAAAGGCCAGCCACTGGCCTACAACAAGGACAATCAGGAAGACAAGGAACCGCTGTTCGACACCGTCGATACGGTGGTCGATACGCTGCGCATCTTCGCCGACATGGCGGGCGGCATCAGCGTCAAGCCGGACGCCATGCGTGCCGCAGCGCTGCAGGGCTACGCCACCGCTACCGATCTGGCCGACTATCTGGTGAAAAAAGGTCTGCCATTCCGTGATGCCCACGAAGCTGTGGCGCATGCCGTGCGTGCCTGCGACGGCCTGAAGATCGATCTGGCCGAAATGACGCTGGAACAGTTGCGCGCCTTCTCGCCACTGATCGGCGACGACGTATTCGCCGTGCTGACGCTGGAAGGCTCGGTGGCCGCACGTGACCACGTGGGTGGCACCGCGCCGGCACAAGTGCGCAAAGCCATCGCACGCGTGCGCGCCCAACTGGCAGGCTAATCCTGCCTCGCTGCGCCGGATCAGAGCGGTCCGGCGTAGCTGCTGCATCCAGCCCTGACTGCAAACACGCAGCCAAGCAGCTACGCTGCCATTGCAATGCCCTGCCGGAGACGTTGCCGGACGTAGAGGAGTTCTCATGTTCATGAAGCTTGCCCGCGCCATCGACCGATTCAACGAAGCCATCGCCCATGCCGTCGGCTGGGCTTTACTGGCGGCTGTGCTGATCTGCACCGGCAATGCGCTGATGCGCTACAGCTTCAATCTCAGTTCCAACGCATGGCTGGAAATCCAGTGGTATCTGTTCGCCACCATGTTCATGCTGGCTTCCGCCTACACCCTCAAGCGCGACGAGCATGTGCGCATCGACGTCATCACCAGCCGTTTTTCGCGCCGCACGCAGGTATGGATAGACCTGATCGGCTTTATCCTGTTCCTGCTGCCGATTGCGCTGCTAATTCTCTACTACGGCACGCCGTATGCACTACTGTCGCTGCAAAGCGGTGAAATGTCGCCCAATGCCGGTGGCCTGATCGTCTGGCCGGCCAAGCTGCTGGTACCACTGGGCTTTCTGCTGCTGGTGCTGCAGACGCTGGCCGAAATCATCAAGCGCATCGCCTATCTGGCTGGGCGCATAGACGATCGCAGCTTCAGCCGCGCGGCCCACAACCCGCAGCAGGAAATCGCCGCCATCAAGGCCGCCAACCACATCGACTGAGTCCCTAGCCCAAGCAGCACGTCATAAAGGAAGTCCATGGAAGCATTCCTGACGGCGAATCTCGCCCCCATCATGTTCGCGGTACTGGTGCTGTTCCTGCTGTCGGGTTTTCCCGTGGCGTTTGCACTGGCGGCCAACGGCCTGTGTTTTGGGCTACTGGGCATAGAACTGGGGCTGCTGAAACCGGAACTGCTACAGGCACTCCCCAACCGCATCTTTGGCATCATGGCCAACGATACGCTGCTGGCCATCCCCTTCTTCACCTTCATGGGGCTGATACTGGAACGCTCAGGCATGGCGGAAGACCTGCTGGACACCATAGGCCAGCTATTCGGCCCTATCCGCGGCGGCGTAGCCTATGCGGTGATTTTCGTCGGCGCGCTGCTGGCCGCCACCACTGGCGTGGTAGCCGCATCGGTCATCTCGATGGGCCTGATCTCCCTGCCCGTGATGCTGCGCTATGGTTACGACCGCAAACTGGCCGCCGGTGTGATTGCCGCTTCCGGCACGCTGGCGCAGATTATTCCCCCCTCGCTGGTGCTGATCGTGATGGCCGACCAGTTGGGTCGCTCGGTAGGCGATATGTACCGCGCTGCGTTTGCGCCCGGCCTGCTGCTGACGGCACTGTACGCGGGCTATGTGCTGGCCCTATCCATCTTCAAGCCGGCAGCCGTACCAGCCCTGCCGCTGGAAGCGCGCAACCTGCGCCAGCCGAATGGCGATAGCGGCGTACGTTCGCTGCTGGTGCTGGTACTGGGCGCAGTTGCCGCCGCATGGCTGTTCGCGCGCTACTGGGGCGAGCGCCATCCTGCGCTGGCCAGCGACGAACTGGGTATCGCCGCTGCGGCAGTAGGCATCATCGGCGCCTTCGTCTTCGCGCTGCTGAACCGCCAGTTCAAACTGGGGCTACTGTCGCGCATGGCAGAGAAAGTGGTGTTCGTCATGGTGCCGCCGCTGGCACTGATCTTCCTCGTGCTGGGCACCATCTTCATCGGGCTGGCGACGCCCACGGAAGGCGGCGGCATGGGCGCCATGGGCGCGCTGCTGCTCGCATTGTTCAACCGGTGCCTGACGCTGGACCTGACCAGGCAGGCCATGCACAGCACCACCCGCTTGTCCTGCTTCGTGGTGTTCATCCTGATCGGTTCTACCGTGTTCTCGCTGGTGTTCCGTGGCGTGAACGGCGACCTGTGGGTAGAGCATCTGCTATCCGCCCTGCCCGGTGGCACGACCGGTTTCCTGATCGTGGTGAACCTGCTGTTTTTCGCGCTGGCCTTCTTCCTCGATTTCTTCGAGCTGGCCTTCATACTGGTGCCACTGGTGGGGCCGGTGGCCGACAAGCTGGGCATCGATCTGATCTGGTTCGGCGTGCTGCTGGGAGTGAATATGCAGACCTCCTTCATGCACCCGCCGTTCGGCTTCGCACTGTTCTATCTGCGCTCGGTAGCGCCCAAGGAAGTGAAGACCAGCGATATCTACTGGGGCGCGATTCCGTTTGTGCTGATCCAGATACTGATGGTGGCCCTGATTATCGGCTTCCCCCAGCTGGTTACGGTGGGTAAGAAGGTGGATATGAAAGAGCAGCTGGAACTACGGCTGGACGACCCCGCCCCCGCTGCGGCCGGCGAAGAACACCCGGACGGCGAAGCCCCCACCCTGAACTTCTCTAGCGACGAAGAAAAGAAATAAGCGCTGGCGCGCTCAGGCCAGCGCGCGCGACATGACGTTGAAGGCAGCGCCCGTCTGGTTCTGTTCCAGCAGTATGGTCATTTCGGTGTAAGTGCAGATCATATTCACCACTTCCACCTTCTCCCACGCCAGCTGCTTGAGCAGGGTATGGTGCAGACCGGAAGTGCGACTGCAGGAAGGATCAAGGTGCATGGTCAGCGCGTTCAGATTGTCCTGCCGCGTCAGCAGACGTTCGCCAGCAAACACCTGCTCCACCACCGCCGTCACGCTGCGGCCGCAGATCACCATCACTTCATTCACGCCACGCGTTACCGTGACGAACGCGCCTTCCATGGCCGCCGTACGATCCAGCAGCTGGCGGTGACATTCGCCTATGCTGTCGGAATGCCGGAAGGTGTACTCCGTCAGCTCGGTGCGGGTGGTCAGCTCGCCCGTACGCGGTACGACAGCGGCGGGCTGGTTGGCGGCATCCGGCAGGCGCTCGGCCACACGACGCAGTGCCATCACCACGGCCGCCTGACCGACCGGACGCCACATATCGCTTTCCAGCTGCGGTTGCAGCTGGCGCGCCAGTTCCGACAGGTTGATCAGATTACGGCTCAAACCTTCCATCAGAAACGAAGACTCCATCACGATGCGTTCGACACTGGTAGATATCGATGGCATGCAAGCTCCCCTGCCCGCACACAGCGGACAAAAATAACGACAAAAATAGGACACGCTACTCAGCGATGCCAATACAGCGCCGCAGCAGCAATGCCAGCCGCCGGCATTGCTAGCGCAGGCCGGTGACGACTATAGGAATGGATCGAAATTAACTACGGGGCGGCGCGTGCAGACAGGTTGCCCTCAGCGTGCGGGCATGGGAGATGGCGTGGTTTGGGTATGCGTTCATTGAATTCTTCCTGGTTTCCCGATGCGCTTGTTTCTAGGGGTTGTGCCCTGCGCTTGTTATGGTCTGATTGCGAAGCTTAATCCGCATCAGCATCAACTAGTTTAAGTCGCAATGTTAGAATTTTGCAACCAAGTTTTGACTGATTTTCAAGCAAAGTGTGGCGCATTAACCGCACTTGAAATCTGGCCGTGCACCGCCCTTGATTTGTGACAGTACCCACGCCCTGCCGCGGCACTAGCGTGCTCTATCCGCCGTGCGGAATAGGCCGCATAAGTGGAAACGTTATCAAGGGAGATGATGATGAAACCTGCACTGTCCGGCGTACTCCGGGTTCTGCTTGCAACCATAAGTAGCCAAGCTGTTGCGGCCCAGTTGATGGCGCCGCCCGTTACCACACTGACTCCGCAGCAGAGCAGCAATTTACTTACCCAGCTGAGCGCGATGGATAGCGCGCGCGGGCTGGCGCCGGAGCTGAGCGTGCGCCTGAGCAGCCAGCATCCGGGCGGGGCCGGACAGAAAATCGTGCGCACCCAGCACACTTACAAAGGCTTGCGTATTTTCGGCTCCGAGTCCGTGGTGGTGACGGATACCAACGGCAGCATCGTCAGCGTGGCTAGCAAGGACAGGCGCAGCCTTGCAGCGCAAGGTCTGGCGCCACTGGCTGCAGCCGATGCCACGCCCACCATCAGCGCGGCCGATGCAATCCGCATCGCTGCCAGTTCGGTGGCGCCGCGCGGGGTGGACCGCTGGCCGCCCAGCGCCGAACTGCTGATCTTCCCCGTTGCGCGCACGGTGCGGGTGCCAGCGGCACAGGCCAAACAGGAAACCGAGCTGAATGCGGAGGATCTGCAGGAAGTCATCGAGCGCTATGCGCTGGCCTATTACGTCAAAACCCGCATGGCACAGGACAACAAGCCGGTGTACTACGACACCATCGTAGATGCCCGCACGGGCGAGATACTGGCCCAGTGGCCGGCACTGAAGACCGTGGTCGGCAGCGGCAACAGCCAGTACAACGGTGTGGTGCCTATCAATACCAGTGCGGCCGCCAACGGCTTCCAGATGCTCGATGCCTCGCGCGGCACGGGCGGAAAATTCGGCGGCATGGCGATCACCAATGCCAACCACAGTTCGGCCGACAATCCCGATCCCGGCAACATCTACACCAATAGCAGCAATACCTGGGGCGATGGCAAGCAGTATGTGAGCGGCGGCAGCACCACCAGTGCTAACGGCCAGACGGCTGCCGTCAACGCCCTGTGGGGGCTGATGAATACCTATGACACCAATCGCAATGCGCTAGGCTGGCATTCGCTGGACGGTAACAACACCGCCACCTATATCGCCGCCCATGTCGACACCAGCTACGACAACGCTTTCTACGACGATAGCTGCAAGTGTATGTACATCGGCGATGGCAGCCACTTCAACAGCCTAGGCGCAATCGACGTGATCGGCCACGAAATGTCGCACGGCGTGACTGCGGCCACGGCTGATCTGGTGTATGCGGGCGAATCGGGCGGCCTGAATGAATCGAACTCCGACGTCGGTGGCGAGATGGTGGAAGCCTATGCCCGTGCCGGCGGCACGGGTAGCCTGATACCCGCCAGCGGCAACGACTGGATGATGGGCACGGAGATCAGCAAGAACGGCCAGCCGCTACGCTGGATGTACCGCCCCAGCAAGGACGGCAGCAGCCCCGATGCGTGGAGCAGCTCGCTCAAATACCTCGACGTACACTATTCGAGCGGGCCGAATAACCGCATGTTCTACTTCCTCGCGCAAGGCTCCAAGGCCGATCCGGCCTCGGACTACTACAGCAAATTCCTGACCCGCACGCCGGCCGCCATGCATGGCATAGGCAGCGACAAGGCTTACCGCATCTGGTTCAAGGCACTCACCACCAAGTTCACCTCGACTACCGGCTATGCCGATGCCCGTGCCAAGGTACTGGAAGCGGCGCAGGAACTATATGGCGCCAACTCGAAAGAAGCTATCGCCGTGCAGCGCGCCTATGCGGCCATCAATGTGGGGGCGGATATCGACGAGGCCGAGGGCGGTGGTGACGAGCCGCAGGGCACGGAGCGCATCGTCAATGGTGGCTTCGAGGATGGCATCAAAGGCTGGAAAGGCTCTACCGTCGTTATCGGCAGCGATCCTGCGCAGATAGCCTACGAAGGCGTGCGCTACGCCCGCATGGGCGGCAAGGGTCACAGCACCAATCAGGTGCTGACGCAGAGTTTCAGCATACCGGCCAGTGCCACGCAGGCGACGCTGAGCTTTGCCAGCCATATCGAGACGGGTGAAGTCCATCCCGTGGCGTATGACCAGCTGACGGTGACGCTGAAGGATAGCGCGGGCAAAGTCGTGCGCACGCTGGCGCGCTACAGCAATAAGGATGCGGTGGCGGGCTATCAGCTGCACAGCTTCGATGTGTTGGCGCAGAAGGGCAAGACGCTGACGCTCAGTTTCGCCATGCACGAAGATAGATCCAAGCCCACGTTCTTCGTCATCGACAAGGTTAGCCTGCTGACCAACTAGCCCGCCGTGTGCCGATCAGGCCGATGCCGAAATCGGCACACTGCAATTGCGCAAGACACAGGCTGTTACTAGCCTGCCCGCTCAAAACTGCTATGATCCCCGCCTGACGCTTACCGGCGTACCACTCAGAGATATAACTCAGGGATATAAAAATGACCATAGGTGGAAAAACCATCGAAGAGGCGCTGGCCTCCCTGTCGGACATGACTGCAGGCGCGGTCCCTATCGGCAAAGACGAACATCTGCAACGCATCGCCAAGGCACAGGCTTACATGCAGGCGCAGGGCATTGCGGCCATCTACATCAATGCAGGTGCCAATCTGATGTACTTCACCGGCACGCGCTGGTATCCGAGCGAACGTATGGTGGGCGCCATTCTGCCCGCCAGCGGCGCAGTGGAATACATCGCTCCCGCTTTCGAAGAGAGCACGCTGAAAGACTTCATGCTGGTGGAAGGCCGCGTCAACACTTGGCACGAGCACGAAAGCCCTTACCAGCTGTTCGTCGATACGCTGCAGCGCATGGGCATAGCACCGGCCACCGCCGGGGCTAGTGCGCCGCGCATCGGCATCTGCGAGAGCGCTGCCTTCTTCATCTACGATGGCATCCGCCCGCTGGCTGACGGCTATGCACTGGAGAATGCGCGCAGCGTGACGGCACACTGCCGCACCCGCAAATCACTGAACGAAATCGCCCTGATGCAGCGCGCCAAGGACATGACGCTGGCGGTCCATGTGGCCACGGCCAGTATTCTGCGCGAGGGCATCACCACCACGGAAGTGGAAGAATTCATCAACCTCGCGCACCGCAAAGTGGGCGCTTCCGGTTCCTACTTTGTGATCGTACTGTTCGGCGAAGCCACGGCCTACCCGCATGGCGTGAGCTATGTGCAAACGTTGCGAGAAGGCGACACGGTGCTGATCGACACAGGCTGCAAACTGCACAACTACATTTCCGACATCACCCGCACCTATGTGTACGGTACACCGAGCGAACGCCAGCGCTCCGTCTGGAACAGCGAGAAAGCCGCCCAGCAGGCCGCCTTCAATGCCGCGCAACTGGGCGTGCCTTGCGAAGAAGTGGACGCGGCTGCGCGCCGTTCGCTGGAAGCCGACGGCTTCGGCCCCGGCTACAAGCTACCGGGCCTGCCGCACCGCACCGGCCACGGCATCGGCCTCGATATCCACGAGTGGCCGTATCTGGTGGGTGGCGACAAGACGCCGCTGGATGTAGGCATGTGCTTCTCGAACGAGCCGATGATCTGCATCCCGGGCGAGTTCGGCGTGCGCCATGAGGACCACTTCTACATGACGGAAAATGGTCCGAAATGGTTCACCGAGCCGGCCCACAGCATCGATGATCCATTCGGTCTGCGTAAATAGGTCACCACCAAGCCGCCTGCGGCGGCTTATGGCCTAGTGCCGCTTCATCACCAGCGTCAGAATGTCGTAACTGGCTACCAGTTCGTCATTCTGATTGGTCACCTGTACATCCCATGCCACCACGCCCTGCCCGATGCCTTTGTCATCGGTGCGGTTGCGGTCCACCTTGCGCTTGCAGGTCAGGCGGGCACGGATGGTATCGCCTATCGCCACCGGCGTAATGAAGCGTAGATTATCCAGCCCATAGTTGGCCAGTACCGGCCCCGGTGCAGGCGAGACAAACAGGCCGGCAGCAGCCGAAAGCACGAAATAGCCGTGGGCGATACGCTTGCCGAACTGGGTGTCTTTTGCGGCGATCTCGTCGAAGTGCATGTAGAAGTAGTCGCCCGAAACACCACCGAAGTTGACGATGTCGGCTTCGCTGACCGTACGGCGATGGGTCAACAGGGAATCGCCCATTTTCAAGTCTTCGAAGTATTTGCGGAACGGATGCTGCTCGCTTTCCTGAACTTTAGCACCACGCACATACTCACCCGTCACAGCCGCCAGCATGGTGGGCGAGCCCTGTACCGCCGCACGTTGCAGGAAATGGCGCACGGCGCGAATGCCGCCTAATTCTTCGCCGCCACCGGCACGGCCGGGGCCACCGTGTTTCAGTTGCGGCAAGGGCGAGCCGTGGCCGGTGGAATCCACCGACGCTTCACGATCCAGTATCAGCACGCGGCCATGGGAGGCAGCGGCCATAGGCACGGCATAGGCGGCCGTGGCCGGATCGCGCGTCACCAGCGTGGATACCAGCGATCCACGGCCACGAGCGGCCAGCGCCATGGCCTGATCGATGCCGTGATAGCTGATGATGGTGCTGACAGGGCCGAAGGCTTCCACGTCGTGCACGGCGTCGTTACTCATGCCGTCGCGGCATAGCAGCAGCGTCGGCGCATGGAATGCCCCTTCGCTGACGCCTTCGCCTATAGGACTGAAGCCATCGCGCTCGCCGAACAGCACTTCGTTACCCTGCGCCAGCATTGCCACGCGCTCGGCCACATCGCGCTGCTGATCCTTGGAGGCCAGCGCGCCCATACGCACACCTTCCACCGAAGGATCGCCCACACTGACTTTGGCCAGACGCTCGCGCAAGCGCGTGCCTACCGCATCGACCAGATTTTCCGGTACGAGGATACGGCGGATGGCGGTACATTTCTGTCCTGCCTTGCCCGTCATCTCGCGCGCCACTTCTTTGACGAACAGATCAAACTCGGCATCGTCCGGCGTCACATCGGGCGCCAGTATGGCGCAGTTGAGCGAATCGGCTTCGGCCGTGAAGGGTACTGAGTTGGCGATCAGATTCCGGTGCGCGCGCAGCTTGGCGGCGGTATCGGCTGAACCCGTGAAAGTCACCACGTCGGCGCCATTCACGCGATCAAGCAGATCGCCCGTCGAGCCTATCACCAGTTGCAGCGCGCCTTCCGGCAGCAGGCCGGATTCGTGCATCATGCGCACCAGTGCTTCCGTCAGATAGCTGGTGGCGGTGGCGGGCTTGCCTATGCACGGCATAGCGGCGAGAAAACTCGGCGCAAATTTTTCCAGCAGGCCCCAGATGGGGAAGTTGAAAGCGTTGATATGCACGGCGAGGCCGCCGCGCGGCACCAGTATGTGGGTACCGGCGAAGCCGCCGCTCTTACCCAGTGCCATAGCCGGCCCTTCGTGCAGCACATTCGACGATGGCAGTTCGCGGCTACCCATGCTGGCGTAGGCAAACAGGGTGCCGGTGCCACCTTCGATATCCACCCAGCTATCGGCGCGGGTAGCGCCGGTCAGGTGCGAGATGGCATACAGTTCTTCCTTGCGGCCCAGCAGATACAGCGCCAGTGCCTTCAGGCGTGCCGCGCGCTGCTGGAAATCCATCTGCATCAGTGCCGGCACGCCAGTCTTGCGGGCGTAGGTAACGGCTTCATCGAAATCGATCTGCTCTGCGTGAGTGTGATAAATCAGCGCATTATTCAAGGCGCCGCGCAAAGGCAGGGCAGCTTCGCTACCGATCCAGCGCCCGCCAATAAAGCTTTGCAGGGTTGCTACTTGTGTCATCTCGTGTCTCCGTTTTTTTACCTAGACTGTTTATGCCGAGGCGTTTTTATGCAGGTGCAGCGGCAGCGTGCTATCCCACTCCATGCGTGGCCGCTCCGCCGGTAGTTCCGTCAGCGCTTCTGTTTCGCGCATGGTGCGCATGGAGCGCACTGCCAGTTCCTGATACTGCGCCGTACCGGCGCTCTTCCATTGAATTTCATCGTCGCGTAGAGCGCGTGCTACTTTGGCGGGTGAACCGACCACCAGACTGCGCGCCGGCACTTCCATGCCGGCCTTCACAAAGCTCATCGCAGCAACGATGCTTTCCGCGCCGATCACGGCGTTATCCATCACTACGCTGTTCATGCCTACCAGCGCATTGCGGCCTATGCGGCAGCCGTGCAGTACCGCGCCATGGCCGATGTGACCATCCTGCTCGACCACCGTATCGGCACCGGGAAAGCCGTGCATCACGCAGGTGTCCTGCAGGTTGGCGCCTTCTTCCAGTATCAGGCGACCGAAATCACCGCGCAGTGACGCCAGCGGGCCGATGTAGCAGCGCGGGCCGACGATCACATCGCCGATCAGCACCGCACTGGGATGCACGTAGGCGGTAGGATGGACGACGGGCGTGACGCCATTGATTTCGTAGACTTTGACCATGCAGCCTCCCCCCGTTATTCCTGCTCGACGCGCTCGATCACAACGGCAATGCCCTGCCCCACGCCTATGCACATGGTGCACAGTGCATAGCGGCCGCCCGTACGCTCCAGCTGATTGAGTGCCGCCAGCACCAGCCGCGCACCGGAAGCGCCCAGCGGGTGGCCGATGGCGATGGCGCCACCATTCGGATTGACGTGCGCTGCATCGTCGGCCAGTCCCAGATCACGGGTGACGGCCAGCCCCTGCGCAGCAAAGGCTTCGTTCAGTTCGATCACATCCATCTGGGCGATGCTCAGACCCAGTTGTGCCAGCACTTTCTTCGAGGCGGGTGAAGGACCGAAGCCCATGATGCGCGGCGCCAGACCGGCTGTGGCCATGCCCAGTACGCGGGCGCGCTTTTTCAGGCCATATTGTTCGGCAGCGGCAGCAGATGCCAGCAGGATGGCGCAGGCGCCGTCGTTGACGCCGGAGGCATTACCGGCAGTGACGCTGCCATCCGGCCGCACGACGCCTTTCAGTTTCGCCAGCATTTCTGCCGTGGTATCCGGGCGAGGATGTTCGTCGGTATCGACGATTTTCGGATCGCCCTTTTTTTGCGGCAGCGTGACCGGCGTGATCTCGTCGCGGAACACGCCGGCAGCATGGGCGGCGGCCCAGCGTTGCTGGCTGCGCAGAGCGAAAGCATCCTGATCGGCGCGGCTGATGGCGAATTCCTGCGCCACGTTTTCTGCCGTCTCCGGCATGGAATCGATGCCGTACTGCGCTTTCATCAGCGGGTTAACGAAACGCCAGCCTATGGTGGTGTCCTCGATTTTCGCTGCACGCGCGAAGGCGCTATCGGCTTTACCCATGACGAAAGGCGCGCGCGTCATGCTCTCGACGCCACCGGCGATAATTAGCTGGGCTTCGCCCGATTTGATGGCGCGTGCCGCCATGCCTACTGCGTCCAGACTGGAGCCGCACAGGCGGTTGATGGTGGAGGCAGGCACTTCGACCGGCAAGCCGGCCAGCAGCGCGGACATGCGCGCTACGTTGCGATTGTCTTCGCCGGCCTGATTGGCGCAGCCATAATAGACGTCATCCACTTTGCTCCAGTCCACGCCGGGGTTGCGGCTCATCAGCGCGGCGATCGGCAGCGCGCCCAGATCGTCGGGGCGTACGCTGGCCAGCGCGCCGCCGTAGCGGCCGAACGGGGTGCGAATGGCGTCACAGATAAATGCTTCGTTCACAATGTCTCCTGAGATTCTTTGGTAGGTAGTATTTCCCCGCCTACCCGATGCGACTTGCCTCGGAACAGGGCTATGATGCGATTCTCCTGATTCCGGATCGTCACGTCGTACACGCCGCTACGGCCTGTTTGCACCTGTTCCACCGCTTCCGCAGTCAGCACATCGCCCAGTCGGCCCGGTGCCAGATAGTCGATGCTGCAGGCGGCGCCCACGGTATTGATGTTATGGCTATTGCAGGCGAAGGCGAAGGCACTATCAGCCAGCGTGAAAATGAAACCGCCGTGGCAGTTCTGGTGGCCATTCAGCATATCGGGCCGTATCGTCATGCTCATGCGCGCGTAGCCGGCGCGCATTTCGACGATCTGCATGCCCAGCGCCTTCGAGGCTGGATCACGCGCGTAGAGCGCCTCGCCGACAGCCGCGGCCAGCGCCTGTGCCTGCACGCTGGCAGCCTGCGGATCGAGCGGCGTGTTATGCATGGAAGCGTGCTCCAGCCGCCAGCTTACGCCGCAGCAGTGGCGAGACGCGATAGCGGTCTTCCCCATAGCCGGCGGCCAGATGGGTCAGCACCCTCACCACCAGATCGATACCGATGGCATCGGCCCACGCCAGCGGGCCACGCGGGTAGTTGACGCCCTTCTGCATGGCTGTATCGACCGCCTGCGCATTGCAGACGCCCTGATTGACAGTATCCGCCGCTTCGTTGGCCAGCATGGCGACAGTACGCATGACGGCCATGCCTGCCACATCATCGAGCCGCGTGACGATGAAGCCGGCAGATTGCAGCAGGCCCACCACGGCCTGATAGGCCGCAGGCGAGCACTGGTCAGCACAGCACAGGGCGATGCGTGGTGCTTTGCCGTAGTCCAGTGCCAGATCGTAGAGCACCGTATCGGGATGCTGATTGTCGCGCGCACGCTGGGTGGCCGTGCGACCATCGGTCAGATAGAGGGCGGCGCCATTGCAGTGGAAAGCCGGCGCTTCATCGTGCATGCCGTTGCCGCGCGCTTCAGGTGCCTTGCGGTGGGTGACCTGAATGCCGGCGGCGCGCAAGCGTGCTGCTAGTGCATCGCTGATGGCCGCGCCCAGCAGGTGGGAAGCCTGGGTGCCTTGCGCCACCGTGTAGCTCACATATTCCGGCTTGGGCTGCGGAGCTTCAGCCTGGGCTGGCAGTGTGCTACCTGCGCCGGCAGTGGCGCTATAGTCATACAGGCCGCGGCCAGATTTACGGCCAAGGAAACCGGCGTTGACCAGTTCCTGCTGCAGGATGGACGGAGTGAAGCGGGGATCATTGAAATAGGCCTGAAACACTGACTGGGTGACGGAGAAGTTGACGTCTTGGCCGATCAGGTCCATCAGCTCGAATGGCCCCATGCGGAAGCCACCGGCATCGCGCATCACCGCGTCGATGGTGGCAGCATCGGCCGCCTGCTCACTCAGTAAACGCCAGCCTTCCGCGTAGAACGGACGGGCTACACGGTTGACGATGAAGCCCGGCGTGGAACGTGCGTGCACGGGGTTCTTGCCCCACGCTGCGGCCGTATCGAACACCGTCTGCGCGACGGCTGCATCGGTTGCTAGACCGCTGATCACTTCCACCAGCGCCATCAAAGGTACGGGATTAAAGAAGTGCATCCCCACCAGTCGCTGCGGCAGCTTCAATCCCGCCGCAATGGCGGTGACGGAAATCGACGAGGTATTGGTAGCGAGGATGCAGGCGTCACCCACCACGCTTTCCAATTCGGCAAACAGCGCACGTTTAACCTCCAGATTTTCCACAATGGCCTCTACCACCAGCCCTGCGTCCGCCACATCGTTCAGGTTCAGTGCCGCGTGGATGCGGGCTATCGCAGCCGCACATTCCACTGCGCCCAGACGTTCTTTCTGCACCAGTTTGTTCAGCGCAGCGGCGATATCGGACATGGCTTTGGCGACTGCCTCGGGGCGGTTGTCGTACAGCCGCACGGTGTAGCCAGCAACGGCGGCCACCTGCGCGATGCCTGCGCCCATGGCGCCCGTACCGATAACGGCAACAGTGCGGCCGGTATTCAGAGCTGCCATGCTTATTCTCCCTTGAACTGCGGTGCGCGCTTTTCAATGAACGCTGCCACGCCTTCACGATAGTCGCTACTGCGGCCTAATTCGCTCATCATGCCAGCTTCCAGTGCCAGCTGTTCCGCCAGCGTATTCTGCGGGCTGGCATACAGCGCCTGTTTGGTAAAGGCTAGACCCTTGGTAGGCGCGCTAGAGAAATGCTGGGCCATGGCCTGTACGGTGCCGGCCAGTTCCGCATCCGGTACGCATTTCCAGATCAGTCCCCACTGCTCGGCCAGCGCCGCCGGGATTTTTTCGCCCAGCATGGCCATGCCCATGGCACGGGCATTCCCCACCAGTCGCGGCAAGAAGTAAGTACCGCCCGTATCAGGAATCAGCCCCAGCTTGCAGAACACTTCCACGAACGAAGCCGAAGCACCTGCTACCACGATGTCGCAGGCCAGCGCCAGATTGGCACCGGCACCGGCAGCCACGCCGTTGACGGCGCAAATCACCGGCATAGGCAAGGCGCGCAGCGCCAGCACCAGCGGGGCGTAATTCTTCTCTACCGATTCGCCCAGATCGACGGCCGGTGCACCGGGTGCCACAGCGCGGTCGGATAGATCCTGTCCCGCGCAGAAGCCGCGTCCCGCCGCTGCCAGCACAAACACACGTATGCTGCTGTCCTGCCGGACGCACGCCAGTGCATGGCGCACTTCCTCGTGCATGGCCTGTGTGAAGCTATTGAGTTTATCGGGACGGTTCAGCGTCAGCGTGGCGATGCCGGCGTCGATACTGAACAGGATATTCTGGTATTGCATGCTATCTCCCTGAATGATGCAGCCGGCTTTATTCGGCCTGATCGAAGTCGATCACTACTTTGTCACTGACGGGGAAGCTCTGACAGCTCAGTACAAAGCCACGGGCAATTTCGTAGTCTTCCAGCGCGTAGTTCACATCCATATCCACTTTGCCTTCCACCAGCTTGCAGCGGCAGGTAGAGCATACGCCACCTTTGCAGGAGTAGCGCATATCCAGCCCTGCACGCAGACCGGCATCGAGCAGCGACTCCTGATCCTGATTCATGGAGAAGGTGCTGGCATTGCCATCCATGATGACGGTGACCTGCGTGGCATGGCGCTCGGCCGCGTGCTCGCTGCTGCGCTGCGCAGGGCGGGCGGTATTGGTGGCGAACAGCTCGAACTTGATCTGCGCCTTAGGCATGCCGGCTTCCTGCAATGCGGCCGAGACGCCTAGCATCATGTCTTCCGGCCCGCAGATGAAGGCGGCATCCAGATCTTCCACCTTGACCCAGTGCTGCAGCAGCTGCGTGCACTTCTCGCCAGTGATGCGGCCGTTGAACAATTCGATATCCTGCTGCTCGCGGCTCATCACATAGGCCAGTGTCAGGCGTTCCAGATAGGTGTCCTTCAGTTCCGACAGTTCTTCCTTGAAAATCACCGACGAGGAAGCGCGGTTACCGTAGAACAGCGTAAAGCTGCTGTGCGGCTCCGTCTCCAGTGTGGTCTTGATGATGGAGAGGATGGGCGTGATACCGCTGCCTGCCGCCACCGCCAGATAGTGCTTGCGGGCGGCTGGATCGAGCGGCAGGTTGAAGTGGCCCATGGGCGGCATCACCTCTACTGCCACACCGGCCTGCAGGGCTTCATGCGCCCAGCCGGAAAACAGCCCGCCCGCAATCCGCTTGATGGCCACGCGCAGCGTATCTTCCTTGACGCTGGCGCAGATGGAATAGGAGCGGCGCACTTCCTCGCCATTGATATGGGTACGCAGCGTCAGGTGCTGGCCTTGCTGGTACTGGAATTCCTGCTTCAAGGCCGGCGGCACGGCAAAGGTAACGGCGATGGTATCGCGCGTCTCGTGGGTAACCTTGGCAACGTTCAGGGTATGGAATTGGCTCATGATGTTGTAATTGTTAATGGCACTTGAAGTAGTCAAACGGCTCGTGGCAGTCCAGACATTTGTACAGCGCTTTGCAGGGCGTGGAGCCGAACTGGCTGGTCAGCGTGGTATGCGCCGAGCCGCAGTGGGGGCATTCGACCTGCGGCGCGGGCACGCTGCGCGAGATGGCCGCGTGAGCAGGGCCTTGCGCAGAACCGTGCGCATGGCGCTGCAGGCCGCTGATGTCGATCACCTGCTGGGCGGGCGGCGCAATGCCATAGCCGCGCAGGGCAGCCTTGCCGCTGGCGCTCATCCAGTCGGTAGTCCATGCGGGCGACAGCTGGTTGCGCAGTTCGATCTGCTGCACGCCATGGGCGCGCAAAGCTTCGCTAATGGCATCGGCAATCACCTGCATGGCGGGGCAGCCCGAGTAGGTCGGCGTAATCACCACCGTGCAGACTGCGTCGGCACTGACCTGCACCTCGCGCACGATGCCCAGATCGACGATGGAGATCACGGGAATTTCCGGATCGGCCACCTCGCCCAGCCATTGCCACACTTGTGCGGCCGTGAAGCTGCCAGTGCTGCCTATGCTATCTACGCTGGCGTTCATGGCGCTACCTTTACCACGTTGCGCCCGGATAGGCGCGCTGCAGGAACTGCATCTCGGCCAGCACATAGCCCAGATGCTCGCTATGACGGCCCTGTTTGCCGCCGCTCTGCATCCATGCATCGGCCGGTGGCATGGTCAGCGTGGCTTCCTTGAAAATCGACTCTACATGCGCCAGCCAGTGGCGGCGCAGCTCAGCACCGTCCGGCGCAATGCCGGCCGCCACCATGGCCTGATCCAGCGCGTCGTAAGCGAACATTTCGCCGCTGTACATCCACAGCGCTTCGGTTGCAGCCTGCGTGCGGGCATGGCTGAAATCCGTGCCGTCGCCAAGGCGTACGATCAGATCGCCACTACGGCGCAAGTGGTAGCTGACCTCCTTCAGCGACTTCTCCGCAATCGCGGCAATACGCGCATCGCTGCTGCGGGTCAGGCCTTCGATCAGGAAGTAGTGCCATGTATCGAAATAGAACTGGCGCACCATGGTATCGGCGTAATTGCCGTTGGGCTGTTCCAGCAGCAGGCAGTTGCGGAATTCGTGCGCATCGCGGCGGAAGGCCAGCGCATCTTCATCGCGGCCCGCGCCTTCCAGTTCAGCGGCATAGCTGTACCACAAACGGGTCTGGCCCAGCAGGTCCAGCGCCACGTTGGTCAGCGCCATATCCTCTTCCATGGCCGGCCCTTTGCCGCACAGTTGCGACAGGCGCTGACTCAGGATCAGTGCATTGTCACCGAGGCGCAGCAGGTATTCGAAGGTGTTGTGCTTATCCACGCTGCGCTCCACTTACAGGTTCTTCACTTCTTCCGGCATCGGGAAGAAGGTCGGGTGGCGATACACCTTGCTATTGGCAGGATCGAACAGGGCGCCTTTATCGGCCGGGCTGCTGGCCACGATATCGGCCGCGCGCACCACCCAGATACTCACGCCTTCATTGCGCCGCGTGTACACATCGCGGGCATTGTTGACGGCCATTTCCGCATCCGGTGCGTGCAGGCTGCCAACGTGCTTATGTGCCAGCCCGTGCTGGCTGCGGATAAAGACTTCCCACAGTGGCCATTGTTTGCTCATCTTGGTCTCCAATTATTTTTTGTGCGCCGCTCAGATCATCAGGCGGGCTTATTTTGCGTGTTTGTCGGCGTAGGCCTGCAGCGCGTCACGGAACCACTCGCCCTCTTCCCATGCCGTGACGCGGGTGCGCAGGCGCTCGCGATTGCATGGGCCATTGCCCTTCAGGACGTTATGGAATTCGGCCCAGTCGATCTCGCCGAATTCGTAGTGGCCCGTTTCGGCGTTGAATTTCAGCTTGGGGTCGGGGATGGTCAGGCCCAGATATTCGGCCTGCGGCACGGTCTGATCCACCATGCGCTGGCGCAGTTCGTCGTTGGAGAACAGCTTGATGCGCCATTTGCTCGACTGCGCGCTGTTGACGGAATCTGCATCGGACGGGCCAAACATCATCAGCGATGGCCACCACCAGCGGTTCAGCGCATCCTGTGCCATGGCTTTCTGTTCCGGCGTACCGCGTGCCAGCGCCAGCATGATGTCGTAGCCCTGACGGGCGTGGAAGGACTCTTCCTTGCAAACCCGGATCATGGCGCGCGCATACGGGCCATACGAGCAGCGGCACAAAGGAATCTGGTTAATGATGGCCGAGCCATCCACCAGCCAGCCGATGGCGCCCATGTCCGCCCACGACAGCGTAGGGTAATTGAAGATGCTCGAATACTTGGCTTTACCGCTATGCAGCGCCTCCAGCAGTTCGTCGCGCGAGACGCCCAGCGTTTCGGCCGCGCTGTACAGGTACAGGCCATGACCTGCCTCGTCCTGTATCTTGGCCAACAGGATGGACTTGCGCTTGAGGGTAGGCGCGCGCGTGACCCAGTTCCCTTCCGGCAGCTGGCCGACGATCTCCGAGTGGGCGTGCTGCGAAATCTGCCGGATCAGGGTTTTGCGGTAGGCCTCGGGCATCCAGTCCTTGGCTTCGATCTTGATGCCGGCATCGATACGCGCCTGAAACGCGCGTTCGTCGTCGGCCATATCCTCGGCCGAGCGGACGGCGTTCAAGCCAGTCTCCACCATTTGTGCGTACATGGCTGTCTCCTAGTTACGGATAGTTCTAATAATTTATGGCGCCATAATACGATACAAATATTTGCATGACTACGATTTTTTTGACTCAAATCATTTTCATGTATCCTATCGGCAAGCTTATGAAATAATTTCAGCAGCCCGCCGCAGGCCAAGTAAACTGCTGCCTTTTTCTGCCCCACCCGCTAGAACCGGACCGCCATGGATTGCCAAGACTGGATAGACGACTTCCTCGCCAACGAACCGCCGCGCTCGAAATCGCTGGTGGTGACCATCTTCGGCGACAGCATCGTGCCCCATGGCGGCATGGTCTGGCTGGGCAGCCTGATCGAGCTGCTGGCGCCATTCGGCGTCAACGACCGCCTGCTACGCACCTCCGTATTCCGGCTGGCGCAGGAAGGCTGGCTGGGTGCACAGCGCGATGGCCGCCGCAGTTCCTATGCCATTACGGCACCGGCCATGCAGCGCTTCGTGCACGCCTACCGGCGCATCTATGCCCCGCTGGTGCACCGCTGGGACGGCAGCTGGACGCTGGTCATCAACGGCGATGGTGCGCTGAATGCGGCCGAGCGCAGCGCCCTGCGCAAGGAACTGCTATGGGAAGGTTATGGCGTGATTGCGCCCGGCATCATGGGACATCCGGCGGCAGAAGCCGTGGTGCTGGACGAACTGCTGCAGCGACTAGGCATCGCCGGTAAAGTGTTTGTGGTACAGGGACAGGCACTGCCGCAGGTATGCGGTCGCCCGCTGACGGACTTACTGTCCAGCGGCTGGGATCTGAGCGAAGTAGCGGACGCCTATCGGCATTTCATCAGCCGCTTTGCGCCGCTGGCAACCATACTGAAAGAAGCAGCAGTCGAAATCACGCCGGAACAGGCTTTCGTCATGCGCACACTGGTCATCCATGCCTACCGCCGTGTACAGCTGCATGATCCGCAACTACCGCTGGAACTGCTGCCGGCGCCGTGGCCGGGCAGTCAGGCGTATGCACTGGCGCGGGAAATCTATCAGGCCGTGCAGAGCGCGGCCGAGCAGCATATCGACGCTGCGCTGCAGAAGGAAGACGCGGCAGCACCGGCAGCCGCCGCAGCCTATTTCGAACGCTTCGGCGGACTGTGCTAAACGCTACAATGACCAGCAGCTAGGCCGGTCTGCGGAACTCTGGGCCTACTTGCGGCCAGCACCGATCAGGAAGTTCTGCATCGGCGCTTCTGCTACCTTCGCCCACTGGTTCTGGTCGTTGCGGAACCTCTTCCACGGCTCGTAGATCTTGCGGAAGGCAGCATTGCGCCCGGCTTCCTCTTCCATGATATCGGTGGCATGCTTGTACGACGCATCCATGATCTCTTTGGAGAAGGTGTGCAGCTTGGCGCCATTCTTGATCAGCCGTGCCAGTGCAGCCGGATTGCGCGCATCGTATTCGGCCTGCATCGCCACGTGGCACTCGAAGCTGGCCGCTTCAATGGCCGCCTTGTACTCCTTGGGCAGCTTTTCCCACTCCTTGATATTCACGTACAGCGACAGCTGCGGCCCCGCCTCCCACCAGCCCGGCGCATAGTAATGCGGCGCCACTTTCACCAGCCCCAGCTTTTCATCGTCATACGGCCCCACCCACTCGGCCGCGTCGATGGTGCCTTTTTCCAGCGCCGCATACACATCGCCACCGGGGATCTGCTGCGGTACCACGCCCATGCGTTCCATGGTGCGGCCGGCAAAACCGGCGATACGGAATTTCAGCCCTTTCAGATCGGCCACCGTCTTGATCTCCTTGCGGAACCAGCCGCCCATCTGGGTGCCCGTATTACCGGCCATCAGATTGATCAGACCATGGCCTTTGAAAAAATCGCGCAGCAACTCACGCCCGCCACCCTGATCGATCCACGCCGTCTGCTGGCGCGAAGTCAGGCCGAACGGCACCGCACAGTCGAAGGCAAACGTGGGATCTTTGCCGAAATAGTAGTAGGACGCCGTATGGCCTATCTCCACCGTTCCGGCCTGCACCGCATCCATCACCTGCAGCCCGGGCACGATCTCGCCGCCGGCAAACTGGCGAATCACGAACTTGCCGCCAGTCAATTCCGCCACGCGCTTGGTGAAGCGCTCGGCCGAGCCGTAGATGGTATCCAGCGTTTTCGGGAAGCTGGAAGCGAGGCGCCAGCTAATGGCAGGGCCGCCCTGCGCCAGTGCCGGTGCGGCCACCGTTGCGGCGCCAGCCGCCAGCGTGCCATGCTTGAGGAAGGAACGACGTTGCATGCAGTTCTCCTGTGGGATAGTGTGGCTGCCCAGTGTAGAACCAGTTGTCAGGGCTGGCAATCGCAGAAACGGCACCAGTGCGGCACAACCCTGTATCATGTCGGCACTGCGCCACAAGTGCACACCACACAACACAGAATTTACGGGATTCCGCCATGCCTATCAAAATCAGCCACCAGTTCGACGCTGGTGCCATCGAAGTGATCCGCGCCGACGATCCGGCCAATATCGACCTGAACATCCGCAAGGACTCGCACGCCGACATCACCCAGTGGTTCTACTTCCGCGTACAAGGTGGCAAAGCCACCCCGCTGACCATGA
Source organism: Duganella fentianensis (assembly GCF_964031615.1). Classification (GTDB taxonomy): domain Bacteria; phylum Pseudomonadota; class Gammaproteobacteria; order Burkholderiales; family Burkholderiaceae_D; genus Rugamonas; species Rugamonas fentianensis_A. The sequence goes on along the minus strand of NZ_CAXIQN010000013.1, from coordinate 127,450 downwards.
ACTTCCTCAACGCCGGTAGCGCCGCCTATCCGGACGGCTGGAAAGACTATCAGGCCGTGGCCAGCTACGACCGCGAGAACTGGTTCCGCGTGCCGACCCGCTACGACGGCAAGGTCATGACGGTCGAGCATACGCCCGAATACGACAGCGTCTACTACGCCTACTTCGAGCCGTATTCGTGGGAACGCCATCTGGCCCTGCTGGATAATGCCCAGCTGTCGCCGCTGGTGGAACTGGTGGATCTGGGCAGCACCATCGACGGCCACGATCTGAACATGCTGGTGATCGGCAATCCGGAAGCGGAACAGAAGGTGTGGGTCATCGCCCGTCAGCACCCCGGTGAAACCATGGCCGAGTGGTTCGTGGAAGGCATGGTCGAAGCGCTGCTCGATCCGGCCAACCCGTTCGGCCGCCAGTGCCTGAAAGAAGCCGTGTTCTACGTGGTACCGAATATGAATCCGGACGGCTCGGTGCGCGGTAATCTGCGTACCAATGCGGCCGGTGCCAACCTGAACCGCGAATGGCTGAACCCGACCATGGAGCGCAGCCCGGAAGTCTTCCTGGTCAAGAACAAGATGCTGGAAATCGGCTGCGACCTGTGCCTCGACGTGCATGGCGACGAAGGTCTGCCTTACGTGTTCGTGGCCGGTAGCGAATCGCTGCCGGACTTCACGCCGGATCAGGCCGAAGCGCAGCAGTACTTCATCGACAACTTCCTGATCGCCAGCCCGGACTTCCAGGACGAATACGGCTACGGCGAAACGCCATACACGCCCGAGACGCTGACCATGGGTTCGCCGCACATCACCCACGCCTTCGGCTGCCTGTCGCTGACACTGGAAATGCCGTTCAAGGACAACGCCAACGATCCGGATCCGGAAACGGGCTGGAATGGCGCCCGCAGCGCCGAACTGGGTAAAGCCGTACTGCAGCCAGTGCTGCAATCGCTGCTGGCCCAGCAGTAATGTAGCGATACGGAAGTAGGATTAGCCCTGCCCTGAAAGCAGGGCTACACGGCGGCGGCACAGATATGACTGTCCGTCGCCGCTTTCATTTGCAGCCTTAGCTGCCGGCCACCACCATGTTTTCGATCAGGATGGAGCCGGTCTGCTTGGTGCCGCGTACCAGAACGTCGTTACCAACGGCGACGATCTGCGCCAGCATGTCTTTCATGTTGCCGGCGATGGTGATTTCTTCCACCGGATACTGGATCACGCCATTCTCGACCCAGAAACCGGACGCGCCACGCGAATAGTCGCCCGTCACGTAGTTGGTGCCCTGCCCCATCAGTTCCGTCACCAGCAGGCCCGTGCCCATCTTGCGCAGCATGCCGACGAAATCGTCGCTATCCTGCGTCAGCGAGGAAGTCAGCGCCAGATTGTGCGAACCGCCAGCGTTACCGGTGGTCTGCATGCCCAGCTTGCGCGCCGAGTAGGTGGACAGGAAGTAGCCCTGCACCACGCCATTCTTGACCACATCACGCTTGTGGGTACGCACGCCTTCTTCGTCGAACGGCGCCGAGCCAACGCCGCCGATGATGTGCGGGTCTTCCGTGATCTGGATATGCTCGGGCAGCACCTGCTTGCCCAGCGAGTCGAGCAGGAAGCTGGATTTGCGGTACAGCGCACCACCCGAAGTGGCCTGTACGAAGGCGCCCAGCAAGCCAGCGGCCAGCGGTGCTTCGAACAGTACGGGGCAGGTACGGGTATCGATGCTGCGCGCGTTCAAGCGCGCCAGTGCGCGCTCGGCAGCATAGCGGCCGATGGCTTCCGGCGACGACATCAGACGCGCATCACGCACCGACGAGTACCAGTCGTCGCGCTGCATATTCGCGCCCTTGCCCGCAATCGGTGCCACCGACAGGGTGTGGCGCGAATACGGATACCCGCCGATGAAACCGCGCGAGTTGGCCGAGACGAAGTGCGACTGCTGCACGTGCACGCCGGCGCCTTCGCTATTGGTCACGCGCGGGTCGACAGCAAACGCGGCCGCTTCGGCGCGCTGCGCCAGCGCTACCGCGTCGGCCGTGCTGATATCCCACGGATAGTAAAGTTGCAGGTCACGGGGCGACATTTCCAGCTGATCGGCATCGGCCAGACCGGCGCAATCGTCATCAGCCGTGAAGCGGGCGATGTTGTAGGCCGCTTCCACCGTGGCCTTCAGCGAGGCGGCGGAAAAATCCGAAGTGCTGGCATTGCCGCGGCGCTTGCCCACGAAGACGGTGACGCCCATGCCCTTGTCCCGGTTCTGCTCGATGGTCTCGATTTTGCTCTTGCGCACCGACACCGACAGGCCGCTGCCTTCGCTGATTTCGACGGCACAATCAGTACCGCCCTGCTCTCTGGCGTAGGTCAGCACGTCCTGTGCAAGCTGTTTCAACTGGTCCTGAGTATGGCTAAAATGGGTATCGCTCATGGGCTGTAATCTTCGGGTGACTGCTAAAACAGGTATCATAGCAGTCGTTTACAGTTTACAGGTGCGGCCACGCACCGAAGAGAAAGTTAATAATATGGTAAATCCTAATCGCGGAGCCGTCGGCTTTAGCTCGAAAGAATTCGAGCAAGAGTACGAACGCCCTTCCAAGTCCGAGCTCAAACGTCAGGTCAACGCCCTGCAGGAACTGGGTGAAGCCCTCGTCAACGAACCGCGCGACCGCGTAAAACGGGTGCCTATGCCCGAGGACGTGCGCGACGCCATCCTCGAATGCCAGACCATCACCAACCACGAAGGCCGCCGTCGCCAAATGCAGTTCGTGGGTAAAAAGATGCGTACGCTGGACGAAGAGGAAGTGGCCGCCATCCAGCGCGCCATCGATAGCTGGAAAGGCGCCTCCAAAGCCGATACGGCTGCCATGCACGCGCTGGAACGCCGCCGCGACAAGCTGCTGGCCGACGACAACGCCCTGACCACCCTGCTGGCGGAAAATCCGGAACTCGATGTGCAGCATCTGCGCACCCTGATCCGTAACGCCCGCAAGGAACAGGCCGAGAACAAGCCGCCGAAAGCCTATCGCGAAATCTTCCAGATTCTGAAGCAAATCGAAGCGGACAAGAAAAAAGCTGCCAGCAGCGAAGCCGACGACGCCGATAGCGAAGAAGATGACGAGTAATCTGAACAGCGACACCACCCTGCTGATCGGGCTGGTGTCGATTTCCGACCGTGCCAGTGGTGGCGTGTATCAGGATCAGGGCATTCCTGCCCTGCAGGACTGGCTGGCACGCACCCTGACCACGCCATTCCGTGTCGAGACCCGTTTGATCGCCGACGAGCGCGCGCAGATCGAAGCCACGCTGGTGGAACTGGTGGACCAGCAGCGCTGCCATCTGGTGCTGACCACGGGCGGCACCGGCCCTGCGCGGCGCGATGTGACGCCGGAAGCCACGCTGGCCGTGGGCACCAAGGAGATGCCGGGCTTCGGTGAACAGATGCGCCAGATCAGTCTGCACTTCGTGCCGACTGCCATCCTGTCGCGCCAGACTGCCGTGATCCGCGAAACCGCCGACCACGCAGCGCTGATACTGAACCTGCCGGGCCAGCCCAAAGCCATCGCCGAAACGCTGGGCGGACTGAAGGACGCCGAAGGCGCCACACTGGTAGGCGGCATCTTTGCTGCCGTCCCCTACTGCATCGATCTGATCGGCGGCCCGTATATGGAAACCGATCCGGCGCAATGCAAAGCCTTCCGTCCCAAGTCGGCCCTGCGTCCGCCTGCAAAATAAGGAACTCCATGAGCCAACTGCTGCAAACCATCGAAAAAGAAACCGGTGCGAATCCTACCGTTGCCATCATCTGGATGCACGGTCTGGGTGCCGACGCCAACGACTTCGTGCCGATGCTGCATGAACTCGATCTGAGCGGCCTGCCGGCCATCCGCTTCATCTTCCCGAATGCCGACACCATGCCCGTCACCATCAACGGTGGCTACGTCATGCGTGCGTGGTATGACATCGTGAATACCGATCTGGGACGGCAGGAAGACGAAGCCGGCCTGCGCGCTTCGCAAGCCAAAGTCGAAGCGCTGATCGCGCGCGAAAAAGCCCGCGGCATTCCGGCTGACCGCATCATACTGGCCGGCTTCTCGCAAGGCTGCGCCATGACGCTGCAGACCGGTATGCGCCAGCCGGAAAAGCTGGCCGGCATGATGTGCCTGTCCGGCTATGTGCCGATCGCTGCCAAGGCCGCGGCCGAGCATACGCCGCAAAGTCTGGCCACGCCTATCTTCATGGTGCACGGCCAGATGGATCCGGTGATTCCGATTGCCCGCGCCACCCAGTCGCGCGACCTGCTCAAGCAACTGGGCTACAACGTCGAATGGCACGACTACTACATGCAGCACTCGCTGTGCCAGGAAGAAGTAGTGCACATCAGCGCGTGGCTCAAGCGCGTACTGATCGGCTAAGCCAGCCTCTCCTCCCACCAGCCGCCCCTGCTTACGGCATGGGTGTCGCCACGGCAGGGGTCAGGTCGGGCAAAGTGCAGGTGTCAGGTCGGGCATCGGGGCACAGTTGAACTTCTGCATCCTTTGCCCCGCTGCCCAACCTGACACTTACACTTTGCCCGACCTGACCCCGCTTTTTGAGCATGGTGCGGCATAGATCAACAGAGCGCAAGCGCTGCTGGTTTATTGTCTGACTTCCGCCATGAGGGGAGCATGCCATGAGCCATCTGCTGCACCGGAACCTGCGCCGCACGCCACCCGTGGCCGTCAGTGCCAGCGGCATTACGCTGCGCGACCAGCAGGGTCGCAGTTATCTCGATGCCAGCGGCGGCGCGGCCGTGTCGTCGCTGGGGCACGCCCATCCCGATGTGCTGGCGGCCATGCATGCCCAGACCGATCAGCTGGCCTATGCCCATACGGCTTTCTTTAGCTGCAAGGCGGCGGAGGATCTGGCGCAGCGGCTGGCCGGCGATGCGCCGGGCGATCTCGATCATGCGTATCTGGTTTCCGGCGGATCGGAGGCGATGGAGGCGGCGCTCAAGCTGGCGCGCCAGTATTACGTCGAAGCGGGCCAGCATACGCGCACCCTGCTGATCGCGCGGCGCCAGAGCTATCACGGCAATACGCTGGGGGCACTGGCGATAGGCGGCAATGCGTGGCGACGCCGGCCGTTCGAGCCGCTGCTGATGGCCGTGCCGCGCGTGGCGCCCTGCTTCGAATACCGCGAACGGCTGGACGGCCAGACCAGTTCCGATTACACGGCTACCCTGCTGGCCGAGCTGGAGCAGTGCATCCTCGCGCACGGGCCGCAGCATATCATCGGCTTCGTGGCCGAAACGGTGGTTGGCGCTACCGCCGGCGCTGTCCCGCCCACCTTCGGCTACTTCCGTGGCGTGCGCAAGCTGTGCGAGCAGTACGGCATACTGCTGATCCTCGATGAGGTGATGTGCGGCATGGGGCGCACGGGCACGCTGTACGCTTTCGAGCAGGAGGGCGTGCTGCCCGATCTGGTGGTGCTAGGCAAAGGGCTGGGCGCCGGTTATCAGCCCATCGGCGCCGTACTGGCACGGGCCCACATCGCCCAGCGCCTGCGCGATGGCAGCGGGGCTTTCCAGCATGGCCATACCTATATGGGCCACCCCATTGCGGCGGCGGCCGCGCTGGCGGTGCAGAAGGTGATACAGCGCGATAATCTGCTGGGAGCTGTAGCCACCCGCGGCGCTACCTTGCGCCGTTTGCTGCGGCAGGCGTTCGGCCAGCATCCGCATGTGGGCGATATCCGTGGCCGTGGTCTGCTGATGGCGCTGGAACTGGTGCAGGAGCGCAGCAGCAAGACGCCGTTCGATCCGGCGCTGGCACTGCATGCGGTGGTGAAGGAGACGGCCATGGCCTGCGGCCTGCTGGTCTACCCCATGGGCGGTACCATCGATGGCCAGCTCGGTGACCATATTCTGCTAGCGCCGCCCTTCATCGTCAGTGATAGCGAACTGGCCGATATCACTGAACGGCTGGACGACGCGCTTGCGGCTGCGCTCAAGCGGGTGAAAAAAAACCCGGCCTAGCGCTTCTGCCAGGCGATGACTTCCTGCTGCTGCTCGCCCAGCCCGGCAATGCCGAGACGCAGTTTGTCGCCCTTCTTGAGGAAGCGCTGCGGCTTGCGGCCTTGCCCTACGCCGGGTGGCGTGCCGGTGGCGATGATGTCGCCCGGTTCCAGCGTCATGAACCGGGACAGGTAGCTGACGATCTGCGCCACCGTGAAGATCATGGTTTCCGTGCTGCCAGACTGCATGCGCTTGCCGTTCAGTTCCAGATACAGATCCAGCTGCTGTGGGTCGTAGATGTCTTCCGGTGTTACCAGCCATGGGCCGACGGGGCCGAAGGTATCGCAGCCCTTGCCCTTGTCCCACTGCGGGCCGCGCTCGAGCTGGAACGAGCGTTCCGACAGGTCGTTGACCACGGTATAGCCGGCCACGTATTTGAGCGCATCTGCTTCGCTCACATACTGGGCACGGCTGCCGATCACCACACCGAGTTCCACTTCCCAGTCGGTTTTCTTCGAGCCTTGCGGCAGCATGATGGGGTCATCAGGGCCGTTCAGGCAGCTGATGGCCTTCATGAACACAATCGGTTCTTGCGGTATCGGCATGCCCGCTTCGGCCGCATGGTCGGAGTAATTCAGGCCGATGCCGATGAACTTGCCCACGCGCGCCACCGGCACGCCGAAACGGGGATTGCCGCGTACCAGCGGCAGCGACGCCTGCGGCAGTTTCTCCAGCTTGCGCAGCGCCTTCGGTGCCAGCTGTGCCGCGTCGATATCGCTGATCACGCCGGACAGGTCACGCAGCTTGCCTTCATCATCAATCAGGCCGGGTTTTTCTTTGCCGGGACGGCCATAGCGTACGAGTCTCATATCTATCCTAGGTTAGCAGGGTGGTGTAGACCGCCATTCTAACCGTAGCGCCCCTGCCTCAGCCATTTGTTGGCGATGATCTTGGTGCCACTCACCACGGGTGCGCCCGCATGCAGGGTCTGGCGGTCCGGCTGATGGTTGGCATCGGTGTTGAGGAACCACACGGCATTACCCTTGCGCGGATACACCTCCAGCCCCAGCCCGGGGAAAGCCGTGCCGCCGCCCTGCACTACATCGCTCAGATACAGCACAAACGTGGCCAGCCGCTGGCCGCCCTGCGCCAGATGGCTGCGATGGCCGCCGCTCTCAGGGTCCAGCCAGTCGTAATGAGGCCGGTACTCCTGCGTAGGGCCGTATTTCTGCAACTGGAATGGCTCGCCGTTTTCCACCGGCCAGTGTGCCAGCGCAGCCAGCCGCCGCTCGACGCGCTCGGCCACTTCCGCTTCGCCGCGCCGGATAAATGCCATCTCGCTGGTGCGGCCCTCGTGCACCACGCTGGCGCCATCGTTTTCTGCCGTGACGGTGGAACGCGTGTAGCGGTTGCCGCAATGGGCTACCAGCGCGTCGCACTCTTCGCTGCTCAGCACATTCCCCAGCAGGATGATCTGCGGCTGCTGCAGTACGAACAGCACATCCACTTCGCGGTCCGGTGTGCTGATGCGGTTGCTGCTTAAATCGATATAGGGCATCTGCTGCGGTGCCGTGAAAGCGCTCTGCGCGGGTGCCGCTGCGCCCTCGCTGCCGGCGCGCAGGGCAATGGCGGCATCGATCGCGGCCATCGCTACTGCCATGCTGTGCTGCCCCGAGCCCGCCATGCTGTTGGCCATTTCCAGCGGCCGGCAACCGCGTGCCAGATTTTCCATGATCCAGTTGCGCCATTCGGCGGGCAAGGCATTAAACACGCTAGGAGATGTGGTCATCGTGGTGTACTGAGGCTAGTGGCCGGACGTAGCCCCATTCTACCGGATCGCTGAGGGCACAGGTAACGCCATAAACCGGGCAGCTGCAGCACGATCAGCAGAGCGAAGCCGGCCTGATAGGCTTGCGCCGGCAACTGCTGCTGCGCATCGGGTGCCCACAGCGCTACCACCAGACCGAAACCGGCCTGCACGGCGAAGGCACCCAGAAAGATCAGCAGATTCAGCAGCGTGACGGCGCGCGCACTCAGGCTGGCCGGCATGCTCTGCGCGAGGATGGTGTAGTCCATGCCGGTGGCGGTGCCCGTCAGTGTGAACAGTACCACCAGCACAGGAAAGGCAGGCACCCACTGGCACAGCATGGCCAGCTGCACCAGCAGGAACAGCGCTACGCCGCAGGCCGCAATGCGCAGCATAGCCACCCCGCGCCGCGCCGCCCACTGCGTCAGCTGGCCCACGCCGATGGCGCCCAGTATGATGGCGGCCATGCTCAGATAGAGCAGATAGCCTACCTGCGCTTCCGTATAGCGTCCCGCATCGCTGAGCCAGCGCCCCAGCCACAGCCCCTGCACGCCGAAATACACCATGTGCGGCAGCAGTAGCAGGCGCAGCACCTGACGGAAGCCGGCATCGCCCCACACCAGCCGCAGCGCGGCACTGCTGGCGGGGGCGGCGCGGTTGACGGCAAGCTGCGGCGCACGCCAGCGCAGCAGCAGCGCGCCCGCCAGCACCAGCAGCGCCAGCCCGATAAACACGCCACGCCAGCCCGCATAGTGCAGCAGCCAGCTGACGGGCAGCGTGGCGGACGCCGCGCCCATGCCGCCCACCGCTACCAGATAGCCCTGCATGGAAGGCAGGCGGGCCGGTTCCACCCACAGCGAAAAAGCCTTCAGCGCCGCCATGAAGCAGCCGCCCAGCCCGAAGCCCAGCAGGGCCCGCGCGGCCAGCAGCTGGCTAAATTGCTGGCCGCCGGCAAAGCCCAGTGCGGCCAGCATGGCCAGCAGCAGCATCGGCCATTGCACCCGAGCAGGGCCCCAGCGGTCGAGTGCCATGCCGACCGGCAGCTGCACTAGCGCGAAGGTGAAGAAGTAGATGCTGGTGAGCAGGCCAAGCTGGCCGGGTGTCAGCGCCAGCGCGGCCAGTAACTGCGGCGCCAGCGTGGCATTCACATTGCGCAGCAGGCATTGCAGGAAGTGGCCGAAGGCGAAAGGCAGGAACACCATGCCGAACAGGTGGCGGTCGGACATGACGGCACCTAGGCCGAATGGGGCAGATCGGCGCCAGAACCGGCATCGCAGCCGCCCGCAAAGCTGCCGCTGGTGCTGTTGCCAGCACACGACTCGGCCTCGGCACGGCGCAGCGGGATCACTTTGTGCGGGGTGTAGTCGGGCTGCGGCTCGCTGCGGCTGCCGCCCTCCTCCTCGAAGAAGAACTTCTCCTTGCCAAACGCAGGCTGCAGTTCATCCATCCACGTGGCATTCGCGTCATAGCGCGCGTAGAACGGCTTGCGCACCCAGTCCGGATTCCGCGCCTGCAGGAACTGCAGGGCAAACACTTTCTCGCCACCGATGTGCGCTACCCCGTCGATCACCACCTTGCCGGGGAAGGCACTCATGGATGGCCCCCGCACCGTGCGCGACAAACCAGACACCATCTGGTAGGCCGCCTGAAAGATTTCGTGCGCGCGTGCCAGTGGTAGCTGGAAGTATTCACGCGGCCCCGTGTCGCGTTCGACGAACATATAGTAGGGAATCGCACCCAGCCGCACACCGGTCTGCCACAGTTCGGCCCAGCTCTTGGGGTCTTCGTTGATGTGGCGGATCAGCGGCCCCTGCATGCGCAAGGTAGCCCCCGTGCCGACGATGCGCTTGACGGCCTGCTGGGCGATTTCCGGCCGCAGTTCCACCGCGTGACTATAGTGCCCCATCACGGCCAGATTGCGCCCGCTCGCCACCACTTTCTCGAACAGCCGCAACAGGTCATCGGCATCGCGGTCGGTGACGAAGCGCTGCGGCCAGTACGCCACTGACTTAGTGCCGATGCGGATATTCTGGATGTGCGCCAGTTCCGGCACCAGCAGCGGCTCGATCACGGCCGACAGCGCACGCGTATTCATGATCAGCGGATCGCCCCCCGTAATCAGCACATCCGTCACCTCCGGATGCTGGCGCAGATAGGCACCCAGCTGCTGCGATTCGGCGGCATCGAACTTCATGTCTTCCATGCCGACGAACTGCGGCCAGCGGAAGCAGAAGGTGCAATAGGCGTGGCAGGTCTGGCCCGCGCTAGGGAAGAACAGCACGGTTTCCTTATATTTGTGCTGCATGCCTTTGAGCGGCGCATCGTTCACCCGTGGCACGTTGTGCGTCATCTGTCCGGCCGGATGGGGATTCATGCGCAGACGGATGCGCTGCACCAGTGCCGCCAGCGCGGCCGATGGCGCCTGCGCCGGTCCTGCTTGCCCCTGTCCCAGCACCAGTTCGCGCAACTGGGCATAATCGTCCGGCGCCAGCATGTCGCGATGAGGAAAAGTCATGCGGTAGATGGGATCGTTGGGGACGTTGTTCCAGTCGATCAGCTGGTCCATCACATAGGCATTGGTACGGAACGGCAGCACATGCGACACCACCCGCACGGCTTCCTGCAGTTCAGGCGCCAGCCACTCCCACTGGCGCGCGCGGCTGATGGTCTGGCGGATATACGGCTGGAACTTGGGCGCGGCAGCGTCACGCATCGGCACGATATTCATGGCAATTCCTCTCGCAGGTGGGGCTGGGTTAGACCGCAGCAGCAGTCGGGCAATAGCTGCATGCTAGGCCGCGCCGCGCACCTGCAATTGCCGTGCATCAAGCACGTAAAAAATGATGAGTGGAAATTTTCTTTGCCTTGATGCAGATGGCGGACGAACTTGCCAGCAAGCTAGAACTTGCGGCAGCGCAATTCCTCATCAGACCAGCGGCGTACAGTTCAGCAGCCACTAGTCACTCTCCCACTCTCACACGAGGAACTGTCATGAAACTGCTATCCCTGCTGGCCGTCAGCACGGCCCTGCTGCTGCCCCTGTCCGGCCATGCTGCCGACCCCACCGAGAAAGATGCCATCGCCATGGTGGAAAAAGGCGCCGCCTATCTGAAGGCGCACGGCAAGGAAGAACTGCTGCGCAAGGTCAGCGCCAAAGATCCCGACTACCTGCAAGGCACGCTGTACATCGATGTACGCGATCTGACCAGCGGCATCGTGCTGGCCCATCCCGTCAACGCCAGCATCGTCGGCAAAGACCTGACCGATATGCCGGATGCCAGCGGTAAAAAGTACCGCCGCGAGATCATCGAACTGGCGGCCAAAAAAGGCCATGGCTGGGTCGATTACCAGTACAAGAATCCCGCCACCGGCAAGATCGAACCCAAGACCACCTACATCCTGCGTGTGGGTGATGTGGTGCTGGAAGCGGGCATCTATAAAAAATAAGGCGGAGGCTGGCCATGCTGAAGACACTGCGGATCGGACCGAAACTGCTGCTGGCACCGGGACTGGTACTGTGCCTGCTGATGCTCACGGCGGGCGCTGCCTACTACGGCATGCAGCGCCAGAACGGCACACTGGAACACCTGCTGCAGGTGCGCACGGCACGGCTCAAGAACGCCGCCGATATCAGCGCCGAAGTGCGTTATGCCCATGCCCGCATCTACCAGCTGCTGGCATGGGTGAATGGCAGCTTTGCCCAGAACCGGCTGGATGAACTGAACCGCCAGATTCATCAGGGTCACGACGGCATAGACCAGCAACTGCGCCAGCTGGGGAGCGACATGGCGGCCAGCGACGATGGCGCCGAGCGGCAGATCGTCGAACAATCGCGCCGCACCCTGCAAGCCTACCGCAAAGCCGTGCAGGACACCATGGACATGGCGGCGATGGATCAAAGCATCGCCACCAATGCCATGGCCAAGGCCGAGCAGCAGTTCCAGCAGCTCAATACCCTGCTGGCGCGCCTGTCCGCACTGGAACAGCAACTGAGCACACAGGCGCACCAGCAGGCGCGCGCCGAGTTCCAGCAACTCAGTAGCGGCATGGCCGTGCTGGTGCTGCTGTCTGTGCTGCTGTCGCTGACCGTCACCATGGCCGTGCGCAGCGCCATGCTGCGCGATATCCGCGCGATTGCCGATGTGGTGCTGGCACTGGCGGCGGGCCGCCTGATTACAGGCGCCAGCAATGACGGGCGCGACGAAATCGCCGACACCGCGCGCATGCTCGACCGCACCATGGATAATCTGACCCAGACACTGGGCATCATCCGCACGGCGGTGCAGACCATCGACGTGGCCGCGCACGAAATCGCCAGCGGCAATCTGGATCTGTCCAGCCGCACCGAGCTGCAGGCCAGTTCGCTCGAGCAGACTGCCAGCGCCATGGCCAGCCTGACCGAAGCCGTGCAGCACAACGCCGCCAGCGCCCGTCAGGCCTGCCAGCTGGCGGCCAGCGCGGCGCAACTGGCGCAGACAGGCGGCAGCGCCGTGCAGCAGGCCGTGCAGACGATGGGCGATATCCGCAGCAGTTCGCGCCAGATCGTCGACATCATCAGCGTGATCGACGGCATCGCCTTCCAGACCAATATCCTCGCCCTCAATGCGGCCGTGGAAGCGGCACGCGCGGGCGAACAGGGGCGCGGCTTTGCTGTCGTGGCCAGCGAAGTGCGCACGCTGGCGCAGCGCTCGGCCGCCGCCGCGCGCGAGATCAAGACGCTGATTGCCACCTCGGTGGCCACCATCGATAGCGGTAGCGCTTCGGTACAACAGGCCGGTGCGCACATGAACGACGTGGTGGCCTCGGTCCAGCAGGTCAACGACATCATCACCCACATCTCGCAGGCCAGTGCCGAGCAGGCGCGCGGCATAGCCGAAGTCAATCTGGCGGTGGGCCAGATGGACGATGTGACCCAGCAGAATGCGGCGCTGGTGGAGCAGGCGGCGGCCGCCGCCGCCAGCCTGCAGGAGCAGGCGGTCCAGCTCTCGGCCGCGGTGGCCGTATTCCAGATGCCGGCCGCCAGTCCCGCTAGCGGCACGGCGCTGGTGCTAGCCGCACAGCCAGCGCGGCGTGGTCGAAATCGCAATCTGGACTAGGCGTACACAAGGCGGCACAAAATGATATAAAAATGTTCTTTTTCCCTAGAGGGCCGCCCCAAAAAATTGTCATTCGGCACATAAAATCGGGAAATTTAGATATCCAGCGCCGCAGCTTGCGGCGATAATTAGGGGGCACGACAGAGCGCACTAGTTTATAGTGTCGCTTTGGCATCATTTGTACCCGACCCTGAAGATTACGATGACACCAGTAGCACCACACGCCCAGCCCGACGACCACGCCGTAGAAGATGCGCTGATCCGTTCGATCCGGATTCCGCCTCGGCCCAGCCTGCTGGTCGATCTGCAGCGCGAGCTGGCCCAGCCCGATCCATCACCACGCCGCATTGCCCGCATCATCGGCAATGACGTCGGCATGTCGGGCGCGCTGCTGAAGCTAGCCAATTCGCCTTTCTTCGGCGCTGCCCGCAAAGCCAAATCGGTCGAACAGGCCATCAATTTCCTCGGCATCAGCCAGTGCGCGGCCCTGCTGACGGGCCTGCTGGCACGTCAGGCCATCGAAGGCAAGGAAGCCGACCTGAACGCCTTCTGGGAAATCTCGGCACGGCGTGCCCAGGCCGTGGTGTTCTGCTCGCGCAAACTGCGCATCGCCCCGCCCGACATCGCCCATACTTTCGGCCTGTTCTGCGATATCGGCGTGCCGCTGCTGATGAACCGCTTTGCCGACTACGCGCAGACTTATAACGAAGCCTGCGACGATCACATCAATCCCTTTACCCAGCTGGAAGACCAGCGCTACCAGACCAACCACGCGTCCATCGGCTGTCTGCTGGCGCGCAACTGGGGCCTGTCGCCCGATGTCAGCTGGGCCATCCTGCACCACCACGATTACAGCGTGCTGGAAGACCCTGCCACCGATGACGCGATCCGCTCGCTGGTCTCGCTGGCACTGCTGGCCGAACAGGGCATCCAGCGCTTCCACGGCCGCCGCATGTCCTACGAATGGGAAAAAGGCCGCGATTTCGCCTGCCGCCATCTGGGCCTGACGGAAGATGAAACGGCCGACCTGCTGGAAGAACTCAACGAAGCCCTGCATACCGAACGATAGACTATGGCAAAGAACAAGCGCCCCGTCCCGCGCAAATCGGCCAACGCGCCGGAACTCAAAGACGAACAGCAGACCACCGAACTGTGCGCCCTCGCGCTCGACCTGTCGGATGGTGAATTCAATAACGACATCGTGGCCGCCGCCACCCACGCCGAGCTGGCCCAGAAGAAGCTGGAATTCCAGCGCCTGCTGCGCAAGCTGCTCAACCAGAGCAAGGATGAAGTGCTGTATGGCGCGATCGAACTGGCACGCGACGAATCCGTCGACGGCTATCGCTACCTGCGCAACGCCATCGAAGAAGGCGCGGCCAGCGTACGCCTGCGCCATGCCGATGCGCCGGAAATGGAAATCGACGCCTTCGCCATCCCCGTATTCGTGCACAGTCAGGGCGGGCTGGATGCGGCGGCCGATTTTCAGGATAGCGCGGCGTATGATGCCGTGCTCGATAGCTTCACCGATGCCGGTCTGGAAAGCCCGCGCGCCCGCGTGGTGCTGGTCAGCCACGCCTACGACCTCAGCGAAATCGAAAAGATCACTTACGGCCAACTGCACAGCATGGTGCGCGAAGCCGAGCAATCACTGAACAACAAGAAGATCATGGCGGCACCGGCGCTGGAGCGCAGCATGGCGGCCGGCTGGGCGCCCAGCGCTTTCGGTGCCGACGATAGCGCAGTCGAACTGCGCTTCCTGCTGGGCTTTGCCCTCAAGCGCGCCGATGATCCATTCTACGCCGTGCCGGCCAAGGAAAAAGCCGCCGATGCCTATTTTGCCCAGCGCGCCGAGCGCTACCAGAAATGGACCGAGCAGTATGCCCCGATGGTGGCCCGCTGCCTGGGCCGTGGCCGCGGCAGCGACCCGGCACTGCGCCTGAACTTCCTGTATCAGGATCTGTTCTTCGGCGCGCGCACCACCGCGCAGGCCGAATACGCCATGCTGCAGATGCTGGCCACGCTGAATCAGGCCATGGACGGCCACGCGGCTGAGCAACTGCACGCCATCATCGCGCCGACCGATATCGACGATGACATGGTTCTGCGCGTGCAACTGCGTGCAGGCGACAGTGTGCTGGCCGAATGCGACCGGCCACTCGACCTGACGGCTGATCTGGAAATCGAAGTCGACGACGTGCGTGATGCACTGGCCAGTCTGGGGCTGAACCAGCTGTCGGTAGCGCTGCGTTTCGACGCCGACGGCCAGCCGCAGGAACTGCGCCCGCTCGCCTGAAGCAGCGTTTGACAGTGCCCGTACAGGCGAGGATACTTTCCTTCAGCGGAACCCGGTAGCCAAGTTTTAGTCTTAGCCTTACTGCGCTAGCCCATAGAGTCCCGCCGATACGGGAGACTGTCATGAGAGCTTGCACTATCCTGCTTTGCGCCGCCTTGCTGGGCGGCTGCGCCAGCACCACCCCGCTGGCCCAGTTGCCAGCGGCGCCGCAACTCTTCCACGACCAGCTATTTGCTGCGCCGGCCACACCGGTAGACACCGAGCATATCTTTGCCGTCAATACCGAGATGCGCGCCTACCTGCAGCGCGAAGTCAGCCACAACCTGCTGCACAAGGACGTGCGCCGTGTGCTATTCGAAGCGCTCTACCGCAAGGATAAGCTGCAGCTCGAATACGATGCCGCCATGACGCGCGATGCAGCAGAAACCTTTGCCGCCCGTTCCGGCAACTGCCTGTCGCTAGCCATCATGACAGCAGCACTGGCACGCGAACTCAATCTGAACGTACAGTTCCAGCAGGTGCAGGTGGATGAAAGCTGGAGCCGCACGGGCGACCTCTACTTCGCCAGCAACCACGTCAACCTCACACTAGGCCAGCAGCGCACGGATATCCGCAATGGCTTCGGGGTGGACCTCTCCAGCCCGCTGACGGTGGACTTCATCCCCATCACGGCCAAGGCGCGCGAAAACGCCAGGCCGCTCGATGAGAACACCATCATCGCCATGTACCTGAACAACCGCGGCGCCGAACTGCTGGCGCAGGGCCAGTACGATCAGGCTTACTGGCTAGTGCGCAAAGCCATCGAACAGGCGCCCGCCTTCCTGCATGCCTACAACACGCTGGCGGTGATCTACCAGCACCACGGCAACCTGCCCGAAGCGGAACGCACGCTGCGCTACGCCCTGCAGCAGCGGCCGGACAACGTGATCGTGCTATCGAATCTGGCGCAGGCGCTGGAAACCCAGCCGCAAGCGGAAAAACGGGCCGAAGCAGCACAGCTGCGCCAGAAACTGGCCGCGCTGGAACCGGAGCCACCGTTCTACTACTTCAATCTGGGGCAGGCCGCCATGCGCCTCGGCGACTTCCAGCGGGCGCGCGAACTGTTCAAGCGCGAACTGGCACGGGTGCCGGACTATCACGAATTCCACTTCTGGCTAGCACTGGCCGACTACCGGCTGGGCTATCTGCGCGAAGCGGACACGCACATGGTCAAGGCACTGGCCAACAGCACCACCCGCAGCGACCATGATCTGTACGCGGCCAAGCTGGACAAGCTGCGCGCTTATGAAGCGGCCACCCTGCAGAAATAGGCCGGACGGATTCAAAGGGCAGAACTGAGGCGGAACTCGCCCTCTGAGCCAGCTTGACACCCTGTTGCGGGTGAACAACAATTGTAGGCTGAGGCACGATACGTGCTGCCTACAAGGAATCCCCATGCTGCATCGCCGTTCCGTCGCGTCGACTTTCATCTATTCCAGTTGTGCCCTGCTGCTGGCTACCCTTGCAGCCTGCGGCGGCGGGGGTGGTGGCAGCACCGGTGGTGGTGGCAGCACGCCGGTGGTCAGCCCTGCGCTCACCTTCAATCCCGACACCGTGCGCGCCAGCGTGAATGCAGGCAAATCGCTGACACTGAATGTGATCGCGGCGGTGGCGCGGCCAGCCGAAGTGACGGGCACCGTATTTGCCAGCGTGGTCGATAGCAATGGCGTGCTGCAGCCGAACCCGCAGCTAGTACGCGATAGCGATAGCCAGTACCACGCCGTGCTGCAGACAGCACCGGGGCTGGCCGTGGGTACGTATAGCGGCAACTTCAGCGTGCGCCTGTGCCGCGATAGCGCCTGTGCCAGCCAGTTCCCCGGTTCACCCGTCAGCCTGCCCTACAGCCTGCAGATCGTCCCGGCCGACCAGCCGACCTTTAGCGCTACACCGGCCACCGCGCTGGCCGGCACCATCCATCTGGGCGGCGCTGCCGCTAGCCCGATCAACGTCAGCATCGTCGCTAGCAGCCGTAGCTGGAGCGTGGCCAGCGGTGCCAGCTGGCTCAAGCCGGCCGTCACCAGCGGCAGCGGCAGCGCCACGCTGGCCGTCAGCTTCGATGCCAGCGGCCTCGCCGTAGGCGAATACAGCACCACCATCATCATCAGTGCCAGCGATGGTCAGAGCGTCACCCTGCCTGCCACTCTGTCAGTCCAGCCTAGCGGTCTGATCAGCAACTCCAGCGGCCTGACGTTCAATGCCATCAATGGCGCACCGATACCGGCCCAGAACATCAGCATCGACACGGATGACAAAGCCACCGCCAACTGGAGCGCCAGCGCCAGCGTAGGCTGGCTCAGCGTCACGCCTAGCAGCGGTACCACGCCCGCCAGCATGGCGCTGTCGGTCGATCCGCGCGTGGGCACACTGGCCAGCGGCAGCTATAGCAACACCCTCAGCCTGTCCGCGCCGGGACTGAGCACACGCACCCTGCCCGTGACGCTCAACCTGACTGCCGCCACCCTGAGCGCCTCGGTCAATGCCGTCACGCTGGGCGGTACCTATGGCCGCGACTTCAGCAGCGCGCCGGCCGTCACGCTCAGCCTGAACACGCTGAGCAATAGCTGGCCATGGGTACTCGATGCACTGCCGGCATGGGCCAGCGCCAGCGCCACCAGCGGCACGGTCAGCCAGACGGGTAGCAAGCTCACTTTCAGTGCCGCGCCCAACAGCGCCAGCGTGGGCAGCAGTTCGCTCCTGCTCAACGCCACCGCCAGCGTGAATGGCGATCAGGTCAAGGCTGCCGTGCTGCTGACCATCAACAAGGACAAGCACACGCTGATCCCGTCCGAAACGGCGGTTGCCCTGAGCGGCTCGCCCGGCTGGTCGCGCCTGACGCGTACCATCACCGTCACTGACAACTTCGGCAACTTTGGCGGCATGAGCGCCAGCTCCAGCGAAAGCTGGCTAGCCGCCAACGTTACCAGCAACAAGATCGCACTGGTGGCCGACCCTAGTTCGCTGGCAGCCGACTCGCTGAATCTGGCCACCGTCACCATCACCCCGACCGATACGGACGCAGTAGCACCGGAAGAAATCCGCGTCGCCTTCTGGAAAGGCAGCCGCACACCGAGCAGCAATACCACCACCGTGCTGCCATATAGCAATGTGATCACCGACCCGATCCGCCCGTATGCCTATGTACACAACGGTAGCGCCTATATCGATGTCTACCACCTATATACGGGCCAGAAAGTGGCCAGCATTACCGGCCTCGCCAGCAGTCTGGGCGACATGACCACCAGCGCCAATGGCGACCTGCTGTATCTGCTGGACCTGAGCAACCGGGCCCTCGTCACTATCAACCTGAACACCCAGACGGTGACAGGCAATCTGGCGCTCAGTGCAGCGGACCGCAACACCCGCCTGAAGATACTGCGTCCGAACGGCGTCGAGATCCTGGCACTGAGTAATGGTGCGGCCTACCTGACCAGCAATAAAACCAAGCTCAGCCTGCCACTGAGCAGCGGCACGCTGGCGGTCAGCGGTGATGGCAAACGTCTGCTGCAGCAGAGCGAAGATAGTGGCACGGTACAGATCGCTACCTATAGCGTGGACTACGCGGCGCTCAACGGCGGCACCCTGTATCCCGCCAAAGTCACGGCCGCCAGCCACGCGGGCGCCGGCACGCAGGGACAGGATATCGCCGTCAGTCTGGATGGCACGCGCCTCTACAGCGCCAGCGCCACGCCTAAATCGTGCAGTATCCTGAATCCGGCGGATCTGGGCGTGCTAGCCTATCTGCCCGCCGGCGATGGCGCCCCCAACAATGTGGAAGTGGGCAGCGATGGCCGGCTCTACTGCGGCACGGCCGCCAATGGCGCGGTCAGCGATATCTGGCTATATAGCAGCAGCGGCACCCTGCTCAACCAGTTCAAGCTGACCAGCACAGGCAAGCAACTGGCGGCGCGCCAGATGGCCGTATCGGGCGATGGCCTGACCCTGATCGCCATCACGACGGACGGCACCACCACCATCGTGCCGGTCGGACCTTAAGCCCATGGCTTACGACCCCGTCGTACTTGATCATATTTTCTGGCAGGCGCTGACGGGGCCGCATGCCTGCTACGCCAGCGGCAGCGGTGGTGCGCGGCGCTATGTGGAAGGCTTCTCGCCCATCATCGCGTTTGCCGATCCCGCACAGCCCGACTTCGACGGTCTGCGCGAAGTCTGCAAGGCTGGTGAACATTTTTACTGCGATAGCTGGCAGGGGCCGGTGCCCGAGGGCTGGCAGATCGAAGTGGAATCATCCATGTTCCGCATGGTGTGGGCAGGCGAATGTCCGGCCACCGATACGGCGCCGCAGGCGATACGCCTGACAGCCGAACATGCGCCACAGGCGGTGGCGCTGGCACAGCTGTGCAAGCCGGGGCCGTTCGGCCTGCGCACCATCGAACTGGGCGAATACTGGGGCATCTTCGAGCATGACGAGCTGATCGCCATGGCCGGCGAGCGCCTGCGCGCACCGGGCCTGTGCGAAATCAGCGGCGTGTGCACTCACCCATCGGCACAGGGACGGGGACTGGCACCCGCGCTGATCCGCAAAGTATTGCGCCAGCAAATGCTGCGCGGCGACACGCCCTTCCTGCACGTGATGCACGACAATCCCGCCCACCAGCTCTACCTGCGCATGGGCTTCCGCGACTACCGCCAGACCGTGGTGCGCGTACTGGCCCGTACTACCACGAACTGAATCAGATCCGCTAACGCGGGCGCTCTTAATTACCCTGTCAGCCGCGGGAAAATTTACTCGTTTGACTGAGCGCAAACACTTCTACTCTTCGTATCCAGTTCCAAGCCATCCAACTTAGACTAGATCCGATATTCATGGAGATCATTCTTTCATCCGCCGGCTAGCTTACTCCGGAGCGCCGCGCAGTCCGATCTATGCACTTGCCGATATTCGCTTATAGGCTAATATGTATCACATACTGCACTACATTGACGCACAAGGCAGAGATCGGTATCAGGAATGGTTGGATAGGCTACGTGACCGCCAAGCTAAAGTCGCCATCATCCGGCGCGTGGCTCGGCTCGCCAGTGGTCTGAGCGGCGATACAGATGCTGCAGGACTGGAAAAGCAGAAATGGAAAAGCCTCACCGCTCTCATGATGAAGCAACTGCCGCCATGTTCCGTGCTGACCCAGCGCTGGCAGCAGACTACCTTAACGACGTGCTGGCTAGCGGCGACGAGGTTGACTTAATGCTCGCTCTACGTTCCTTGAGCGCGGCATTCGGTGGTGTGCAAGAGATTGCTCGAGTTGCCGAAGCTAATCCGAACACGATGTATCGCACCTTATCGGAGCATGGTAATCCATCAATTCGCACCCTACGTGCCATCTTAGCTGCCATGGGCTTACGTCTGGCAGTTCAACCGCTCGGGTAAGCCAGTCCGTTGCGCAGTTCCACCAGCAGCCAGTCAGGCCTGCCCCAGTTTCTGCCATTGCAGCAGCTTTTCGTTGTAAGGCAAAGTATAGGCAGGGCTGCTGGATGGCAGCTCAACGATACGGTAGTGTGCTGCGCGCTCGCCCAGTATCTTCAGGCCCAGCCGCGCTGCCGTACCGCCATTGAAGCCTATCGTGCGTATGGTGGGAAAGCGCGCCAGTAGCGCCAGCAGGTCGTTATCATCGCGCTGACGGATGGCGCTATCGAGGCTACCCGCACGCTGCGCTTCGGCCACCACATCCCACAGGCCAAAGCCGTGCGCCAGCAAAGTCTGCAGCCGCGCGGCATAGTCCAGCCCCACCAGATCCGTGGCCAGCACGGCCGACATCAGGCGCCAGAAGGCATTCTGGCGGTTACCGTAATACTGCGCTTTGGCCAGCGATTGCACGCCGGGCAGGCTGCCCAGTATCAGCACGCTGGTATGCGCGTCCACCACGGGCGGGAAGCAGCGCTGGCGTTGCCCGTCGCTTGCATCTACATCCACGGCCGTGCTGGCCGAATCAAGTGTGGTATCCATAGCCGGCATTCTACGCAAGCTGCGCCATAGCCGCAGACTGCGTGTAGAATTCATCGCACGATCGTACTAAAAAGTATGACGACTACCACGGAGACTGCCATGCCATCGACCCGCACCATCGACGTGCTGCTGGAGCAATACAGCGCCAGCCACTTGCATCCCACCAATGAATGGATACACATCGTCTGTGTGCCCACCATCGTATTTACCCTGCTGGGACTGCTGTGGGCAATGCACCCGCTGCTGGCCGCAGGGGTGGTGGTGGCCGCGCTGGCTTATTACTTCAAGCTGTCGCGCCCGTTTGCACTGGGGATGCTGCTGATGTCGGGCAGCATGCTGACCATTCTCGCGGTCTTGCCGCAAAACCAGATTCTGTCCGTTTGCCTAAGTGTGTTTGTGCTGGCGTGGATAGGCCAGTTCATCGGCCACAAGATCGAAGGTAAAAAACCTTCCTTCTTTGATGATCTGCGCTTTTTGCTGATTGGCCCGCTGTTCGTGCTGGGCTTCCTGTACCGCCGCTTGCGGCTGGCCTACTAGCGTAGACTGGCCAGCGCAAACAGGGTTTGCGCTGCACTGTGCACATCGTCGTCCGGCAGCATCAGCACCAGTGCGGTGCTGACTGCAACATAGCCCAGTAGGCCGACAACTTTGATCTGTAGCGCGGTACTCATGGCGCCCTCCTTCGATGATGTGTCATTCCATCATACTTGCATTTTCTACAAATTGCTCATTTTTTACGCAATGATACAAATTTAGGCTCAGTAGAGACATTTTCTGTTGCGTCGCAACAAAATTTATCCGCTAGGCAAGCACCGCCGCCCACCGCTATACTCGTCCGATGTCCTCTCCTATCCTGTTTCTGATTGCCTGCCTGATCTGGGGCTCCACCTTCTTTGCCATCACCCTGCAACTGGGCGAGGTTCCGCCAGCCGTCTCCGTGGTGTACCGTTTTGCCCTGTCGGCGGCCGTGCTGTTCGCCTGGTGTCTGGTGCGCGGCGACCGCCTGCGCATGCCATGGCGAGTGCAGCGCTGGATGCTGCTGCAAGGCTGCGCCACGTTCGGCATCAGCTATATCTGCACCTACACCTCGGAACAGTATCTGGTATCCGGTCTGGTAGCCGTGCTGTTCGCCCTGATGGTGTTCTGGAATCCCATTCTCAACCGCATGTTTTTCGGCACACCGCTAAGCTGGCGCACGTGGAGCGCCGGTGCCGTGGCAATTGCCGGTGTCAGCCTGCTGTTCTATCAGTCGATTGGTGACGCTTGGGCGGAAATCCGTTCGGGCGGCAACGGCCACTTCCTGCTGGGGCTGGTACTGGCGCTGACCGCCACCATCGCCAGTTCGGTCGGCAATGTGGTGGTCATCAAAGTGCGCGAACAGTCGCCCAATGTGCTGCTGACCATGGCGTGGTCCATGCTCTGGGGCAGCCTGCTGGTAGCGCTGTGGGTACTGGCCAGCGGTCAGTCGTTCCGCCTGCCCCATGGCCTGCCTTACTGGGGCGGCCTGCTATATCTGTCGCTATTCGGTTCGGTGATCGCGTTTGCCGCCTACTTCACCCTGATCCACCGCATCGGCTCGCACAAGGCCGTGTACATCGGCGTGGTAACGCCGGTGATCTCGGTACTGCTGTCGATCCAGCTAGAACACTACCGTCCCGGCCCGCTCGAATGGCTGGGCATGATCCTGTGTATTTCCAGCGTAGCCTGGGCCTTGAAATCCGATAGCCCCTCTCCATCCACCAGTACGGACTGAACTATGACCACTAGCAATCTGACTATCCGCCCGGCCACGCCGGCCGACGTTGAAGCCATCTTCGGCATGATCTACGAACTGGCCGTGTTCGAGAAACTCGAACACATGGTGGTGGCCACGCCCGCCATGCTGCACGATAGCCTGTTCTGCGCAAAGCCAGTATGTGAAGCCATCGTAGGCGAAACGGAAGGCGAAGTGGTGACCTTTGCCCTGTTCTTCCACAACTTCTCCACCTTCCTGTGCAAGAAAGGGCTGTATCTGGAAGACCTGTACGTCAAGCAGGCGCGCCGAGGCCATGGCTACGGCAAGCAGATGCTGGTGGCGCTGGCCAAGCTGGCGGTGGAACGCGATTGCGGCCGCTTCGAGTGGTCGGTGCTGGACTGGAATGCCAACGCCATCAAATTCTACGAGGGCATGGGCGCCGACCTGCTGCCCGACTGGCGCATCTGCCGCGTGACGGGCAATGCGCTGACTCATATGTCGTCCGGCAGCTAGGCCGCTATTGTGCTTTCAGGTGCCGCTGCGCAGCAGCGGCGCTTTCAGCGTCTGGCTCAGAGTTTCGTAAGCTTCGGCCAGATGGGCCTGCACTTCGCGGCTAGCTTTGCTGCCGTTAGAGCGCCCCTGCGCCGCACGCAGTTCACGCTGTAACTGCAGCGCATACTGGCGCTGCAGGCTGCGCGCATCGGCCAGCGTGGGGGTGGGATTGCGCAGCAGTCCCGCACACAGCCGCTTCAGATGTTCACGCTGCAGATTGCGCCGCGCCGGCGTAATCTCCTTGCCCGATTTGAGTTCGCTCCAGATGGCGCCCTGCAGGCTGCCATACAGTTCATCCAGACTCAGTACCTGCCGCTTGTCGGTAAGCTTCTCCTGCGAATCAATCAGGCGCGTGGCCACTGCATCCGCCATCAACTGATCCAGCGCTGCCGTCTGCAAAGCCAGCACGCGCGCGCCCACCGACACATCCGGCCGTGCCGTCATCTCGAACGGCTCGGGCGTCAAGCGGCTCACCAGTGCGGGCGAGAAATGCAGGCTGTCAGCCTTGAACAAGCTTCCCGTAATCAGCTGCAGCGCAGCGCGCTGGCGCGCTAGCGACACCGGCGTAAAAGCTGCCCGTCCGGTGCCGGCATGGTCATGCACATAGCTGACGCCACCGATGTATTTGACTGCCAGCGGCAGGGTGCGCGCATATTGCTGATAGCCGTTCTCGAAGCCGCGCCGCAGACTGTCGAAACTCTCGCCCGGTTTCAGCGTGCGCCGTTCCAGCCGGTCCCACAGTTCGCGCGACATGGCCAGCCGGCGCTGCACATAGGCCAGCGGATCGCTACCCAGATCATAGGAATTCACGGCAGGATCGGTATTGAAACCTCCCGCTTCCAGATCGGAACCAAAGGCCAGTTCCGGCTCACCCGAACGGGCCGCGATGCGTGCCAGCTCCTCTTTTTCCTGCGCCGCCTCGATAGGCTTGTAGGCGTATTCGATGGCCCAGTAATCGTACGGCCCCAGTGCCGACGGTACATACTCGCCCTGCGTTTCGCCCTTGAGCGCCAGATTGAACGGCGTGTAGTCCATGACCGAGCCGGCCATGCCATGCTTCCGGGTGAACTCCGCATCCTGCAACTGCTTCAGGCTATACACGGTGGAAGCGCGGAAGTTGTGGCGCAGGCCCAGCGTGTGGCCGATTTCATGCATCACCACGGCGCGCACATAGGCTTGCGCCAGCGCTTCCGCTTCGGGGCCGGCCATATCCGTTTCGCTGCGCGTGGACAGCAGGCCCATGGCAAATTCCAGTTCCGTCGTCACGCCATCCTGATACTGGCAACGGTCATCCGCCGCGGCCAACGCATCGCTGGCGATCTGGCGCCGTGCACCACGGGCAAACACATCGGAAACAGCAATGTCGGCATCGAGAATTTCGCCGCTGCGCGGATCCACCTGACGGGGGCCTAGCGAGAACCCCACATCGTTACCAAAGAACCAGCGCACCGAAGCGTGGCGCGCATCCAGGGTGTCGAAACGGTCGGTTTCGCTTTGCTGCTTGACCACGATGGCATCCTTGAAGCCGATACGCTCGAACGCCGCATTCCATGCCAGCACGCCCTGCTTCACCGACTCGCGGTACTTGTGCGGCACATTCGCATCGATCCAGTAGACGATGGGCTGTTTTGGCGCCGACAGTGGCAGCGCAGGGTCCAGCTTTTCTAAACGCCAGCGCTCCACCAGATGCACCGCCGTCGTCGGCGTCACATCGTCGGAAAAATCATGCGCGGTGCGCACGAAATGGCCGATGCGTTCATCGGCCGGCCGGCCCGCCATAGGCTGGGCGGGCAGTGGCATGAAGTTGTAATAGAAACCGAGGAACAGGCTACGCGCATCGGGCAGCGTGGTCGGCGGGGCATAGCCGCTCGCCTGCGCTGATGCCGCTGCGGCGGCCGTTGCCGGTGCTGCAGGCAGGCGCGGGACAAAGTAATGCGCCTGCACCTGCAGACCGGTCATGCTGTCATCCGAACGCACACTCTGGAAACTGCTGTTGCGCGCATCCACCGCATACGGCAGGCGGAAAGCCGTTTCCAGCCGCGTACCATACCCCGCCATGTCGCCGAACAGCAGGGTACTGGCGTCGATCAGTATGGCACCATTCTGCGCCTGCGGGCCGCTGATGACGGGCGCAATCGCCAGCAGGCTGTCCGAATAAGCCTGCGCCACCGCCAGTGCCTGCGGCGTACCGGCCTTGGCGCCATAGCGCGTATTCTTAGCGATAAGCTGCACCAGTGGTCCCACCCGGTGGAACACTACCACCTGACTCATGCCCATCTGGCCACCGTAGATGCCACGCTCGCCGATGCCGTTAGGCGTATTTACCGACATGAACATAGGGCGGTCGAACTGGTCGGGACGCAGTTCGATCCAGACTTTTTCCTCTTTCTGATACAGCCCCAGAAAACCCGCTACATGGGCGGCACCGCGCACAATCTCGGCAAAAGGACGCGCACCGGGTGGCGTAGGCAGAACGACCGGCGCAGCACTCGGCGTGGCGGGCGTCGTTGCAGCAACGGCAGGGGCTACCTGCACTTCCGGCACATGCGGCGCGGGCGCCGGTTGCGGATGAACGGGTTCCTGCGCCAGCGCAGTGGCGCTCAGCGTCAGCAAAACGGCCGCGCGGAGGGAATTCACGACAAACATGGGCTTCCTGTTACGTTAGAACGAGCATCGCATACTGTAACCGATCGCCCGTGCTATTCCGTAAAATTTGCCGAGGCTACCCTCTAAATCGGCGCGCCAGACAACACTTGGCGCAACACCCCGCGCTGCACCACGCCGCAGCAGGGGTTATGGCCGATAGCATACGACAGGTCGGCAGGACGGGCGATGCGCCACAGCGCGAAATCAGCCTGCTTGCCGACTTCCAGCGTGCCGATGCGATCCTGCCGCCCAAGCGCACGCGCGGCATGGCGGGTGCAGCCGGCCAGCGCTTCCAGCGGCGTCAGACGCCACAGGGTGCACACCATATTCATGGCCAGCAGCAGCGAGGTCATGGGCGAGGTGCCGGGATTGCAGTCCGTCGCCACAGCCATGGCCACACCGGCCTCGCGCAGTGCCGCCACCGGTGGCGGCGTGGTATCGCGCAGGAAGTAGTAGGCCCCGGGCAGTAGCACGGCTACCGTACCGGCAGCCGCCATGGCAGCGATGCCGCTGGCGCTCAGATGCTCAAGGTGGTCGGCCGACAGCCCCTGATAGCGCGCTACCAACGCTGCGCCGGCCTGATCGGACAGCTGCTCGGCATGCAGTTTGACGGGCAGGCCCAGTGCCTTGGCAGCCGCGAACACGCGCTCCGTCTGGGCCGGCGTAAAGCCTATGCGCTCGCAGAAGGCATCGACTGCATCGATCAGCCCTTCTGCGGCCAGCGGCGCCATCATGGCGCATACGGCATCGACGTAATCGTCGGCGCGGCCGGCAAACTCGGGCGGCACGGCATGGGCGCCAAGGAAGGTCGTCGCCACATCAACCGGCAGTTCGCGCCCGATGCGGCGCGCCACGCGCAGCATGGCCGCTTCGGAGACCTGCGTCAGGCCATAGCCGGATTTGATTTCCAGCGTCGTCACGCCTTCCGCCAGTAAGCTGCGCACGCGCGGCAGGCTGGCCTGCAGCAGTTCGTCCTCGCTGGCGGCACGGGTGGCGCGTACGGTGGACATGATGCCGCCACCGGCACGGGCAATATCCTCGTAAGTGGCGCCGTTCAGGCGCGCTTCGAATTCGTCGCTACGGTTGCCGGCGTGGACGATGTGGGTATGGCAGTCGATCAGGCCCGGCGTCAGCCAGCAGCCTGCGCCATCATGCACGCGCGCGGCCTGCCCGTCCGCCGGCAGTTGCTCCATAGGCCCCAGCCATGCGATGCGGCCATCCCTGACAGCGATTGCCCCATCCCGCACTTCGCCATAGCCATCGACCATGGTGGCCAGATGCACATTGGTAAACAACACATCCCACATCGTTACAGCTTCCTAGTGATTGATGATATCGACCACGAATACCGTGGCTTGCGCCGCGTCCATGTGCCAATCCTGCCCGTCTTCCAGCACCAGCAGGTCGTAGCGCACCATGGCGACGCGTTCGCACTCGCTGCTCACTGTCAGCCCTTCGCCATCGGCGAGGAACAGCAGCGTCGTGGCAGCGCGCCGCTTGAGTGGCTGGCTGCCACGCACCACCTGCAATTCCAGCCGGTGGCGGCAGGCGCCGCGCCGCGTCATCACGTTGAAATCCGTGGTCACATCGCCGGCCACGGTGGCATGCACGGCCGCGTCGCCATCGAATTCGATCACGGGATCGCTGGGACTGAGCACAAAACGTTCGTCGCCGAAGTCCAGCAATACACCATCGCCATCCACCAGCGCCAGCGTGCGGTCTATGCCGGCAAACACGGAGAACGGGCCGCTCTCGGAAATCGTCGCAAGGCTGATGCGCCAGTCGAAACTATCGAAGCCGGCACCGGCAGGCGACACCAGTATTTCGGTGGTACTGCCGCCACCGTTCTTCCATGGCGTGGGACGCAGGCTGGCATACTGGATAAGCTGGCTCATCGTAACTCCCGCAGTTCAGTCAAAGTCTGTTTGAAGCGCGCCGCGATCTCCTGCTGCGCCACGTGCTGGCCACGCTGCACCAGCCAGCGTCCGCCAACCATTACATCGCGCACCAGATTGTCGTTGCCGCTGAAGATAAAGCTGCCCAGCACTTCATCGAGCGCCAGCGCGTGCAGATTCGGATGATCCTCGTCCGGCACCACCAGATCGGCGCGACGCCCTACTTCCAGCGTGCCCACCGGGCGGCCACTGGCCTGTGCGCCGCCCTGCAGGGCACGCTGCCAGAGGAAGTCGCCCACGTTGCGCTCACTGTCCGATACTGCAATATTACGCCGTTGCTGCTGCAAACGCTGGCCATATTCGAGCCAGCGCAGTTCTTCCACGGCGCTTTGCGAAATATGCGAATCGCTGCCCACGCCGAAGCGCCCACCCAGCGACAGGAATTCTTCCAGCGGGAACAGGCCGTCGCCCAGATTGGCTTCCGTGGTGGGGCACAGGCCGGCCACGGCGCCACTGCGCGCCATGCTCTGCACTTCATCCTGCACCAGATGGGTGGCGTGGATCAGGCACCAGCGCTGATCGACCTCCACCTGATCATACAGATGCTGCACAGGACGGCGGCCGCACCAGTCCAGCGCCTGCTGTACTTCGGCCATCTGCTCGGCGATGTGGATATGAACGGGACGGCTGGCAGGCAAGGCCGCCAGCACGGTATTGATCTGCTGCGCCGTGGCAGCGCGCAGCGAATGGGGCGCCACCCCAACTTCCGTCTGGGCGTCGCGCAGCGGTTCCAGCGCTTCGATAATGCGCAGCACATCGGCGGCATCGGTGCGGAAGCGCTGCTGCTCGGGTTTCAAGGGGCTCTCGCCAAAACCGGAATAGCTGTACAACACGGGCAGCATGGTCATGCCTATGCCGGCCAGCCGCGCACCGGCAATCACGCGCTGCGCTGTTTCCGCTGGCTGCGCATACATGCTGCCGTCCGGTGCACGCTGCACATAGTGGAATTCGCACAGCGAAGTGTAGCCGTGACGCAGACATTCGACGAATAGCTGCGCCGCGATGGCTTCCATCTGTTCAGGCGTGATATTGCGGGCAAAGCGGTACATCAGTTCGCGCCACGTCCAGAAGCTGTCGCGCCCCGGCCCGGCTTTTTCCGTACGGCCGCCTAGCGCGCGCTGGAAGCTGTGCGAATGCAGATTGATCATGCCGGGCAGGACATAGCTCACCACGGACACCGAGCCGTCTGCCACGGCTGCAGCAGCGGCGGCATCGGGCGTAATCGCCGTGATGGTGCCCGCCGCATCCCATGCGATCAGCACATCGTTGCACCAGCCTTGCGGCAGTAGTGCGTGACGGGCAAACAGCTGATTGCGTTGCATACTCACCCCGCTCATGCGCGGCTCCAGTCAGCGGCCGCCTGCAGCATGGAGCGCAGCACGCCCTGTACCTGTGCGGCCAGATCGGCGCGGTAGCCATACGGCGCCTGTTCGTCCATATAAGTGGACTGGCACATCTCCAGCTGGATCGCGTGCACATTCGACGCCGGACGGCCATAGTGACGCGTGATATGGCCACCTTTGAAGCGGCCGTTCACGGCGATGCTGTAGTGTTCCTGCGCCAACGCCTGCGCTACCACCGCATCGGACAGACCCTGCGCGCAGCTTTTGCCATCGGCCGTGCCGAAATTCAGATCCGGCAGCTTGCCCTCGAAGAAGCGCGGCACAATGGAAGCGATGGAGTGGGCATCCCACAGCACCACGCGGCCATGCAGCGCCAGCAGCCTATCCAGTTCGCTGCGCAGTTGCGCATGGTAGGGCTGCCAGTAGGCGGCCAGACGGCGCTGCACTTCCGCCTGATCCGGCAGGCAGCCGTCGCGGTACAGCGGCTCGCGGTGGAAGGTATCGACGGGGCACAAGCCCGTGGTGTCCTGCCCCGGATACAGATTGCTGTCTTCCGGTGGCCGGTTCAGATCGATCACATAGCGCGACCAGCGCGCCGACAGTGTCGACGCCCCCATCTCGCCGAGGAATTCGTAGAGCTTGACCAGATGCCAGTCGGTGTCCTGACGGTCGGCACCGGCCGGCGTCATCTGCGCCGTGATCTCGTCGGGAATATCGGTGCCCACGTGCGGCATGGACACCAGCAAGGGTATGCTGCCTGCATTGAAACGGAAGTCCATGCCGCCTCCCCTGTTAGTGGCCCAGCGCTGCGAACAGCGATTTGCACGACGCACTCAGATCACCGCGCAACACCATGCCTTTGGCCGCTTCGATATCGGGTGCAAAGAATCGGTCAGCGTCGAAGAACGGCACGCGGCTACGCAGTTGCGCATGCACGTGCTCCAGTTGCGGCGAGGTCTTAAGCGGACGGTGGAAATCGATACCCTGTGCACCAGCCAGCAGTTCAATGCCGAGGATCACGGCGGTATTGTGGGCCATGTCGTCCAGACGGCGCGCCGCGTAGGTGGCCATGCTGACGTGGTCTTCCTGATTGGCCGACGTGGGGATGGTATCCACGCTGCCTGGGTGCGCCATCGATTTGTTTTCGGAGGCCAGCGCGGCCGCCGTCACGTGGGCAATCATGAATCCCGAATTCACACCCGGCTCGCGCACGAGGAATGGCGGCAGACCGGACAAGGTTGCATCAATCAGCAACGCGATACGGCGCTCGGAAATGCTGCCGATTTCGGCGATGGCCAGCGCCAGCGTATCGGCTGCAAACGCCACCGGCTCGGCATGGAAGTTACCACCCGAAACCACTACCGACAGCTCGCCATCCTTGAACAGCAGCGGATTGTCGGTCACGGCATTGGCTTCGATCAGCAGCGTGCGCGAAGCATTGGCGATGATGTCGTGGCAGGCGCCCATCACTTGCGGCTGGCAGCGCAGGCAGTACGGGTCCTGCACGCGTTCGTCGCCCACCAGATGGGAGGCGCGGATGGCGCTATTGCTGACCAGTTCGCGGTAGATGGCCGCAGCAGCGATCTGGCCCGGCTGGCCGCGCACTTCGTGCACGCGGGCGTCGAACGGCGAATCCGAACCTTTGGCCGCATCCAGCGACAGCGCACCCGTTACCATGCCTGCTTCCAGCAGACGCTCGGCCATGAACAGACCGTGCAGCGCCAGCGCGGTGGAAACCTGCGTGCCATTGATCAGCGCCAGACCTTCTTTGGCCGCCAGCACTACCGGCGCGATGTTAGCCGCTTTAAGCGCATCGATTGCCTGCATCAGCTGACCGTTCACGCGCACTTCGCCCACGCCCAGCATGGCCAGCGTCATGTGCGACAGTGGCGCCAGATCGCCCGAAGCGCCGACCGAACCCTTGGCCGGAATGGCCGGCATGATGCCGGCGTTGTACAGCGCGATCAGCGTATCGATGATCAGCGGGCGCACGCCGGAGAAGCCGCGCGCCAGACTGCCGATCTTCATCAGCATGATCAGGCGGCAGACAGCATCCGACATCAGCTCGCCCGTGCCCACCGAGTGCGACAGGATCAGGTTACGCTGCAGTTGTTCCAGCTTATCGTCCGGAATGCGGGTCTTGGCCAGCAGGCCAAAGCCGGTATTGATGCCATATGCCGCATCGCCTTTGGCGACGATGGCCTGCACGGCCGCCGCCGAAGCTTCGATGACAGGATAGGCTTCCGCCGCCAGCGACAGCGGGCCGGCAGCACGCCAGACGGCACGCAGTTCGTCGAGCGTCAGTGCGCCCGGTTTCAGAGTCAGAGCAGTTACAGTGTGAGTCATTTCGGTATCCGGTTCGGTTCTTAAGGAATCATCGGCAGGTTCAGGCCATTGCGCTTGGCGCAGGCGATAGCCGTCTCGTAGCCAGCGTCGGCATGGCGCATCACGCCCGTGCCGCTATCGTTGACCAGCACGCGCGCGAGGCGCTTGGCAGCAGCATCCGTGCCGTCGGCCACGATCACCACGCCGGAGTGCTGCGAATAGCCCATGCCCACGCCGCCACCATGGTGCAGCGACACCCACGTGGCGCCACCAGCAGTATTCAACAGCGCATTCAGCAGCGGCCAGTCGGACACGGCATCCGTGCCATCTTTCATGCTTTCCGTTTCACGGTTAGGGCTGGCCACGGAACCCGTGTCGAGGTGGTCGCGGCCGATCACCACCGGCGCCTTCAGTTCGCCGTTGCGCACCATTTCATTGAAAGCCAGACCGGCGATATGGCGCTCGCCCAGACCCAGCCAGCAGATCCGTGCCGGCAGCCCCTGGAAGGCGATGCGTTCGCGCGCCATGTCCAGCCAGCGGTGTACCTGCGCGTGGTGCGGGAACAGTTCCTTGATTTTGGCGTCAGTCTTGTAGATATCTTCCGGATCGCCGGACAGCGCCACCCAGCGGAACGGGCCACGGCCTTCGCAGAACTGCGGGCGGATATAGGCCGGAACAAAACCGGGGAAATCGAAGGCGTTCTGCACACCCTGATCGAACGCCACCTGACGGATGTTGTTACCGTAGTCGACCACCTTGGCGCCCAGCGTCTGGAAGTCCAGCATGGCCTGCACGTGCACGGCGCACGATGCAGCAGCCGCAGCTTTCAGTTCGGCGTGGCGGCTGGCGTCCTGCTGCGCAGCCTTCCACTGTTCCACCGTCCAGCCCTGCGGCAGATAGCCGTTGATCAGATCGTGGGCGGAAGTCTGGTCAGTCACCACATCCGGCACCAGCCCCTGCGCGCGGGCGCGGCGCACCAGTTCCGGCAGCACGTCGGCCGCATTGCCCAGCAGGCCGATGGAAATCGCATCGCCATTGGCTTTGTGCTGGCGCACCAGTTCCAGCGCCTCGTCGATATTCGCGGCCTGCTTGTCCAGATAACGGGTACGCAGACGGAAATCGATGCTGCTCTGCTGGCACTCGATATTCAGCGAAACGGCACCGGCCATGGTGGCAGCCAGCGGCTGTGCGCCACCCATGCCGCCCAGACCGGCGGTCAGAACCCAGCGGCCTTTCAGGTCGCCGCCGAAATGCTGGCGCCCTGCTTCGGCAAAGGTTTCGAAAGTGCCCTGCACGATGCCCTGCGTGCCGATGTAGATCCAGCTACCGGCCGTCATCTGGCCGTACATGAACAGGCCCTTGCGATCGAGTTCGTTGAAGTGTTCCCAGTTAGCCCATTTCGGCACCAGATTGGAATTGGCGATCAGCACGCGCGGCGCGTCTTCGTGGGTCTGGAATACGCCCACCGGTTTGCCCGACTGGATCAGCAAGGTCTGGTTATCTTCCAGTTCGCGCAGCGAAGCCAGAATCTGGTCGTAGCAGGCCCAGTTGCGGGCGGCGCGGCCTATGCCGCCATACACCACCAGATGTTTAGGATTTTCCGCCACTTCCGCGTCCAGATTATTCTGGATCATGCGGTAGGCCGCTTCGGCACCCCAGTTCTTGCAGGTGCGCTCGGCACCGCGCGGGGCGCGAATTTCGCGGCTGGCGTCAAAGCGTGGATCGCTGTCTAAATGGCTGGTCATGCTGGCTCCTGTTCGGTTGAGTGGGGGCTGGCAACTGCTGCATCCATACGCTCTGCACAAAAATCAGGCAGGTACAGACGAGCAAAACCAGCGCTTCGTCACAGCATAAGTTGTATATACAACCGAGTCAACCGATTTTTCAGGGTCAGGCCAGCCGCCTGCGCTGCGCCCTACTGGCGCTTGTACACGCGCTTACCACCCATCCACGTCTGCAGCACCTGCGTCTTGCCGATCTGCTCAGGCGGCACTTTGAACAGGTCGCGGTCGATCAGGATGAAATCGGCCCATTTGCCCGGTTCCAGCGAACCGATCACGCTTTCCTGATGGGCTGCATAGGCCGCATCGAGCGTAAAGCAGCGCAGCGCTTCGGTCAGCGTCATGGCCTGATTCTTATACCAGCCACCGGCCGGCTGGCCCGCATTGTTCTGCCGCGTCACGGCCGCATGCAGCCCCTCGAACGGGTTGGGCGACTCGACCGGGAAATCGGAACCGCAGGCGATGCGCGAACCCTGATCGAGGAAGGTGCGCCATGCATAGGCGCCCTTGATGCGCTCGGAACCCACACGCTGCTCGGCCATATTCTGGTCGGAGGTGGCATGGGTAGGCTGCATGGACGGGATCACGCCCAGCGTCTTGAAGCGGGGGATGTCCTCCGGCGTTACCACCTGCGCGTGCTCGATGCGGTGACGCAGACCCACCGCGTTATATTTAGGGATCAGCTGGGCATAGGCATCGAGTATCTGGCGGTTACCGGCATCGCCGATGGCATGCACATTCACCTGATAGCCGGCCTTCATGGCCTTGTTCATCTTGGCCAGCATTTCAGCCGGCGGGTAGAACAGCAGCCCCTTGGTCGAAGGCATATCCGAGTACGGCGCCAGCAGCGCCGCGCCGCGGCTACCCAGCGCCCCGTCGGAATACAGTTTGACGGATGCCAGCGCATACACGTCGTTGCCATAGGAATGCAGCGGGCCATCCTTGGCCAGTTCATCGAAGTCGGCCGCCGTATCGCCTATCATGCCGTAGACGCGCGTAGTCAGCTTGCCATGGTCGGCATAGTCGCGGTACAAATCATCCTGCGCCACCGTGATGCCCGCATCGTGAACGCTGGTCAGGCCCATTTTCGCCAGTATCGTCAGCGCGTTATCGAGCATTGCGCGTGCTTCGGCCGGCGTCGCCAGCGGCACCACTTTCTCCACCAGTTCCATCGCCGCATCCACCAGCACGCCGGTCGGCCTGCCGGCTGCGTCGCGCTCGATCTTGCCGCCTTTCGGGTCCGGTGTCTCGCGGCTCACACCCGCCATTTCCAGCGCCTTGGTATTCACCCAGATGGCATGGCCATCGACGCGGTGCAGCAGCACGGGGCGGTCATTGACCTGCGCATCCAGTTCGGCCGCCGTAGGGAAGCGCCCCAGTTTCCAGTTTTCCTGATTCCAGCCGCGCCCTATCACCCACGCTTTGCGCGGATGGGCCCGGGCGAATTCGGCCACCGTGCGTACCGCACCGCCCACCGAGGTGGCATTGAACAGTTCCACGCCGGCGGCGATCTCGCCCAGCCCGAACACATGGCCGTGCGCGTCGATCAGGCCCGGTAGCAGGGTTTTGCCTTGTGCATCGATGTGCTCCGCCTTGGGCAGCCGTGCCGCTGTATCCTTTTCGCTACCTACCGCCACGATTTTTCCCAGATCATCGAAGGCCAGCGAGGTAAAACGCTGCAGCGTGCCGTCGGCCGTCAGCGTATAGCCGTTGGCGCGGTCGATGATGGTGTCGGCCTGCGCCAGTGGCGCGACAGCGGCGAGTCCTGCCACCATGCCGGCAACCAGCAGGGTAATGGTACTAGCCTGACGAACGGCGCCCGCCAGAGGGGCGGGCGAGAAAACGGTAGTGCGCATCGATACTCTCCATTCCGGAACCTAGTACCAGAGTGTAGCGAAGTTTAGGCCGGGGTCAATCAAACTCTGGTTACAATGTCGGATTCGCCGCTCTCTCACCACAACCCGTGTCCAGCCGATTACTCTATTTACGTCTGCTCCAGCAATTCCGCCCCTATCTGTGGATCGCTGGCGTGACCCTGATCGCCGTCGCTCTGGCTGCCGCCGCCGACGTATTGCTGATCCGCCAGTTACAGAACGTGGTCGATGCGCTGGCCCCTAGCCACAGCCTGCTGCCAGCCCGCCCCGCCACCGGCCTGCTGGCCGAGATGCAGGCATGGCTGGGGCGCTTGCTGCCGCAAAATCCCGCCCACGCTACCCTGTGGGCCATACCCGCCGTGATACTGGCGCTGGCCATCATGCGCATGGTGTCCAGCTTTGCCGCCGAATATGGCGCCGCATGGCTGAGCAGCCGCGTGCAAGCCAATCTGCGCGAAGTCATGTTCGCCCGCATCATGCGCCTGCCGAACGGCTATTTCGACCAGTCCTCTACCGGCACAACTTTGTCGCGGGTAGCTTTCGATGCGGCGCAGGTGGCACAAGCCGTGATCACGGTGGTCAACGTGGCCATGCGCGACAGCGTGGCCACCATCGGTTATCTGACCACGCTGTTCATCATCGACTGGCAGCTGGCACTGTTCTGTCTTGGTTTGCTGCCGCTGGTAGCGGCCATCGTGACGTTTGCCGGCCGGCGCATGCGCCACCTGAGCAAGAGCGCGCAGGCCGCCATGGGCGAGCTGACCAATGTGCTGGATGAAAGCATCAGCGGCCAGCGCGTGGTGAAAATCTTCGGCGGCCAGCACTACGAACAGCAGCGTTTCGACAGCGTGGTGAAGCTGAACCGCCAACTGGCCGTCAAGCACGCAGCCACCTCGGCGCTCAACTCTGGCATCATCATGCTGCTGATCGGTATCACCCTGTCGTCGGTGATCTACTTTGCCCTGCTGCGCGCGCAGGCCGGTGCGCTCTCGCCCGGCGCGTTCGTGGCCTTCATGTCCTCGCTGATGGCGATGCAGTCGCCGATCAAAAACCTCACCAAGATCAACGAGCCTATGCAGCGCGGCATGGCGGCGGCCGAATCCGTGTTCGGTCTGATCGATACGGAAGCGGAAGCCGATCAGGGCACACGCCAGATCGAACGGGCCGCCGGCCATCTGCAACTGGATCAGGTCAGCTTCCGTTACGGCAGCGATGCCGATGCCAGACCCGCACTCGATGGCGTCACGCTCGATATCGCTGCCGGTGAAACGGTGGCACTGGTGGGCAGTTCCGGCAGTGGCAAAACCACGCTGGCCGGCCTGCTGCCGCGTTTCTACGATGTCAGCGGCGGCAGCATCCGGCTGGATGGCGTCGACCTGCGCGACTACACCATGGCGTCGCTGCGCAGCCAGATCGCGCTAGTCAGTCAGGATGTGGTGCTGTTCAATGACACGCTGGCAGCCAACATCGCCTATGGCGATCCGGCGCCGTCGCAGCAGCGCATCGAGGCGGCGGCACGGGCCGCCCATGCGCACGAATTCATCGCCCGCCAGCCCGAGGGCTATCAGACTTCGGTAGGGGAAAACGGGCTACGCCTGTCCGGCGGCCAGCGCCAGCGTCTGGCGATTGCCCGCGCGCTGTACAAGAATGCGCCCATCCTGATACTGGACGAAGCCACCAGCGCGCTGGATACGGAATCGGAACGGCTGGTGCAGGCGGCACTGGAAGTGCTGATGCAGGGCCGTACCACGGTGGTGATTGCGCACCGCCTGTCCACCATCGAGAATGCCGACCGCATCGTGGTGCTGGACGGCGGCCGCATCGCCGAAGTCGGCAGTCACGCCGAACTACTGGGCCACAACGGCATCTACGCCCGTTTGTACCAGACCCAGAAAAGCGTTCAGGTCGCGTCGTGAAAAATGATGCCTAGCGTGTGCCGGCAGCCGCTGCGCAGCCGGCTCACGCCATGCCGCATGTGCACGCGGTAGACTCCGCGCCCACCTTGTGCGGGACGCTGATCGACGGGGAAAATCACCAGATCACCGCGCTGCCACGGCACCACCTCCACCCGCGACTGCATACGGGGACGCTGCTCCGTCAGCACCAGCTCCCCGCCCGTAAAATCCCGCCCCGGCTCGCTCAGCAGAATCGCTGCCTGTAAGGGGAAGACATGTTCGCCATACAGATCCTGATGCAGACAGTTGTAGTCACCCGCCTGATATTGCAGCAGCAAAGGCGTAGGACGCTGCTGGCCTGCCGCATGGCAGCGCGCCAGAAACTCGGTATGCTCGGCCGGGAAGCGGCTATCCACGCCCAATAATTCATGCCAGCGATTGGCGATCTGCGCCAGCGGGCCATATAGCGACTGGCGCAACGCCACCACCATGGATGGCAGCGGATAGCGGAAATACTGGTATTCGCCGCTGCCGAAGCCGTGCTGCGCCATCACCACGCGGCTGCGGAACAGTTCCGGCTGGGCGTACTGTGCCGCCATGGCGCGGCACTCCTCGGCTGTCAGCATACCGGGCACAGTGGCATAGCCATGCGCCAGCAGCTCGTCTTCGATGGTCTGCCAGTCCAGCCCCGCCACGTGCACGGCAATGCCGGCCGCCGCCCCCACGCCACGCCGCGCCTGATTCTGCGCCTGATTCTGCGCCTGAGCTTGAGCCTGATTCTGCGCCGCCCCCTGCGCCTGCTCTTGTTGCGCCGCATCCGCCGCCACGCTCAAGGGGACCACCTTGCGCGGCGCACGTGGCGCGGCACCGGCGGCAAAATCCAGTTCGCCATTTTTCACTGCTGTGCCTCCCGTTCCAGTAACTGGGCTTTACGCTCCACACCCCAGCGGTAGCCGGAGATGCTGCCATCATTGCGCACCACGCGGTGACAAGGTATCGCCACCGCCAGCGCATTGGCGGCGCAGGCGCTGGCCACGGCACGGGCACCGCGCGGCAGCCCCACCCGCTGCGCCAGTTCGGCATAGCTGACGGTCTGCCCCGCCGGTATCTCGCGCAGCACCTGCCAGACGCGCTGCTGGAAAGCCGTGCCGCGCACATCGAGCGGCAAGTCCAGTCCCAGCGAGGGCTGCTCCACCATGCCCACCACGCGCGCTACCACCTGCTCGTAGTCCGCGTCGGCACCCAGCAATTCCGCGGCAGGGAAACGGTCCTGCAGATCGCGCAGCAGAAAATCGGCATCATCGTCGATCAGAATCGCGCAGATGCCCTGCTCTGTGCTGGCCACCAGTATCGCCCCCAGCGAACACTGGGCAATGGCAAAGCGGATCTGGCTGCCACGGCCACCGGCGCGGTAGGCACCGGGCGTCATGCCCAGCACGGCGGGCGACTGGGCGTAGAAGCGCCCGCTGGAATTGTAGCCCGCCGCGTACATGGCGTCGGTCACGCTGGCGGCAGCGCCCAGCTCCTGCTGCACCCGCCGCGCGCGCTGGGCGCTGGCATAGGCTTTGGGCGTGATGCCGGTAACGGCTTTGAACATGCGGTGGAAGTGGAAGCGCGACAGCCCCACGGCGGCGGCCAGTGCATCCAACTCGGGCGGGGTCTCCGCCTGCTCGATCAGGCGGCAGGCCTGCGCCACCAGCGCGGCCTGCCGTTCGGCCAGCGGCGGCTGGTCCGGCTTGCAGCGCATACAGGGGCGGAAGCCGGCTGCCTCCGCTTCCTCACGGCTGGCGTGGAAGGCCACATTCTGGCGCAAGGCGGGACGGGCAGCGCAGGACGGCCGGCAGTACACGCCCGTGCTGCGCACGGAATACCAGAAGATATCATCGGCCGCGCCGTCGCGCTGCTGCACGGCGGCCCAGCGCTCGGCCTCGCTCTGGTAGCCGGCGGCGCTGCGGTGCTTTGCTGTTTTGCCCATCTTGGACTCCTGCTTCGGATAAGGAAGGTCACCAGCTTATCCGGCGCCGCGCAGCGTCACACTCCGGCGCTTGCTTTTGAATTGTACGCTGCTGCCACAAAAATTCACAAAGATGCTCAACTGGCAAGCAGCCAATGCTAGAATTAAATGCAGCGCGCCAGTCCGGCGCCCCTCGGAGAAGCCGTTTGGAAGCCGTAGCACAGTCAGAAAACACCCCGATATTCCAGCGTATCAAGGACTATCTGCTTTCCCAGATCGCCAATGGCACATGGAAGGAAGGCGATGTCATCCCTTCCGAGCAGGCACTGGTCAAGCAGTTCGGCGTGTCGCGCATGACCGTCAACCGCGCCGTGCGCGAGCTCACCGCCGAACAGGTGCTGACCCGCAGACAGGGCTCCGGCACCTACGTGGCACAGCAGAAGGTGCAGGCCACGCTGGTGGAAATCCGCTCCATCGCCGACGAAATCCGTGCCCGTGGCCACGCCCACCGCAGCAGCCTGCAGCAGCTGGAACGGGGCAAGGCCAGCGAACTGCTGGCACGCCAGTTCGATCTGCCCGTCGGCCACCCGCTGTTCCATTCCGTCATCGTGCATTTCGAGAACGGCGTGCCGATACAGGTGGAAGACCGCTGGGCCAATCCCAAGCTGGCACCCGACTATATGGAACAGGATTACGCCAGCATCACACCGAATGAATACCTGATGCGCGCGGCGCCCCTGCAGGACGCCACCTATAGCATCGAAGCCCTGCCCGCCCCGCGCGATGTGGCCGACATGCTGGCCATTGATACCCGCCAGCCCTGTCTGGTGCTGCGCCGACAGACCCGCTCCAACGGTCAGGTGGCTTCGCTGGCCACCATGTGGCATCCGGGCCATCGTTACCAGTTTGCCGGCAGCGTCGGCTACTAGCAGAACCTGACCATGCGCCGCCATCTGCCCCTGCCATTGCGTCGCATTGCCATTCCCCTTAAGCGGGCGTACCTGAGCCTGCGCCTATTGCTGGCCATGCTGGCGGGACTGCTGCTAGCTGGCAGCGTCCATGCGGGCGACCCCGGCGAAACCGTCAACATCCAGCTCAAGTGGCGCCACCAGTTCCAGTTCGCCGGTTACTACGCGGCGCAGGATCAGGGCTACTACCGTGAAGCAGGGCTGGACGTGCGGCTGCTGGAAGCCCAGCCCGGCCAGGACAGCCTGCAAGCCGTGCTGCGCGGCGAAGCCCAGTATGGCATCGGCAATACCGCCCTGCTGGCAGCCCGTGCGCGCGGCCTGCCGGTGGTGGTACTGGCCTCGCTCTACCAGCACTCGGCCGCCGCCCTGCTGGTGCGGCGTGGCGTGGGCGGCAAGGCGCAGCTGGAACCGAATAGCCGCATCATGCTGGCGCCGAACAATGAAGAACTGGCCCTGTTCCTGCGCAAGCACGGCGTAGCGACCGAATCGCTGCTACCGGTCACCCACAATTTCAGCTACGACGATCTGCTCGATGGCCGCATCGATGCCATGTCCATCTACACCACCGAAGCCCCCTACATCCTCGAACACAGCAGCCTGGGCTACCAGATCCTCAGCCCCCGCGCGCAAGGTGACGACTTCTATGGCGACGTGCTGTACACCACCGAAAGCGAGCTGCGCAACCATCCCCAGCGCGCTGCCGCCGTGCGCGCGGCCACGCTGCGCGGCTGGGCCTACGCCATGCAGCATCCGGACCAGCTGGTCGACCTGATCCGCGCGCGCTACCCCCACCGCCACAGCCGCGAACACTTGCTATATGAAGCCCAGCACATCGTGCCCCTGCTGGCACAGGACAGCATAGAACTGGGCTACAGCGATCCCGTGCGCTGGCAAGCCATCGCCAGCAGCTATATCGCGCAAGGTATGCTGCCGGAAGACTTCAAACTCGATGGTTTCCTGTATCAGCCGGAAGCACAGCAGGGCTGGCGCCGTCACCTGCCATGGCTGCTGCCGCTGCTGGTGGTGCTGCTGATCGCCGCGCTGCTGTGGCGCCTGCGCCACCGCCTGCTGCCCGTCTACCGGCCAGCCCGTCAGAGCACGCTCGCCGCTACAGCACCTGATGCGGCCACTAGCGCAGCCACTAATGCAGCTACTAATGCAGCCACTAGCGCAACCGCCAGCACTGAAGCCGGCTGGGCGCGCACCAACAGCGTCCCCAGCCTGCAAACCGAAGCGGCCAGCCAGAGCACCCTGCCGGATGCCGGCAACGATGCCATGCTGCTGCTCACACCGGATGGCCAGATCCGCGCCGCCAACCAGTGTGCCCGGCAACTGCTGGCGCAGGCTGCGCCGCCGGCCGGACAGCTGTGCTGGCCCGCCCTGCGCGCCGACGGCAGCCCTTACGACGCCAGCAACCACCCGCTGCAACAGGCGCTAACCAGTGCCGCCCCCGTCATCGACACCCTGATCGGCCTGCCGACACCCGCCGGCTCCGTACTGTGGCTGCTGGCAAATATCGAGCCGGTGACCGATGAGCGCCGCGCCGTCAGCGCGCTGGCGCTCTGCCTGCGTCCGGCCACCGCACCAGCCAGCGCTCGCGGCACCGGCGCTGCGGCAGTCAGCAGCGCCCCGCACGGCGGGCAGCAAGTCGCCGCCGACCACTAGTCCGGCAAAAATTTCCGCCCCTGCGACAATTTGCCGCACATTTTTAAAAAATGGGTTATTATTTCTGCCATCCCCGCCTGCCGATCTTGTTGCCATCCCCTCTAGCACATTGAATTCGCGCATTTGGTCCCCATGTGCTGCCCACTAGGCAACCCTGATGACCTTGCAGACAACGTGGCATAATCCCCAGGCGTTATTCATCCCACAGAACCTCGATTGAGGAATATATGAGCGAAAATATCAAACACATTACCGATGCATCCTTCGAAGCCGACGTACTGAAGTCCGACCGCCCTGTGCTGGTAGATTTCTGGGCTGAATGGTGCGGCCCTTGCAAGAGCATTGCCCCGATTCTGGAAGAAGTGGCCAAGGAATACGACGGCAAACTGACCATCGCCAAACTGGACGTAGACTCCAATCAGGCTGTGCCTGCCAAATTCGGCATCCGTGGCATTCCTACCCTGATTCTGTTCAAAAACGGTGTGGCCGCTGCCCAGAAAGTTGGCGCAATGGCAAAAGGTCAGCTGACCTCTTTCATCGACAGCAATATCTAAGTAAAATATCTGCAGAGCCGCTGCGGCGGCCGCACGGACGACGTTGCGCTCGCAACGTCGCCTTCTAAACAACACCACGTCGTTCCCTCCCCTACCTTTACTTTCCCGTCACGGGACACTCAACAACTATGCATTTATCTGAATTAAAGGCCTTACACGTCTCGGCGCTGCTCGAGATGGCCATCGGTCTTGATATCGACAACGCCGCCCGGCTGCGCAAACAGGAGCTGATGTTCGCGATCCTGAAGAAGCGCGCCAAGGCGGGTGAACAGATCTTCGGCGACGGCGCTCTGGAAGTGCTGCCCGACGGTTTCGGTTTCCTCCGTTCGCCCGACGCCAGTTACATGGCGTCGACCGACGACATCTATATTTCGCCATCGCAAATCCGTCGCTTCAACCTGCACACGGGTGATTCGATCGAAGGTGAAGTACGTACCCCGAAAGACGGCGAACGCTACTTCGCACTGGTCAAGGTGGACAAGGTCAATGGCGAATCGCCGGAAGCATCGAAACACCGCATATTGTTCGAGAACCTGACGCCGCTGCACCCGAACGAGCCGCTGCGTCTGGAACGTGACATCAATGGTACGGAAAACATCACCGGCCGTATCGTCGACCTGATTTCACCGATCGGCAAAGGCCAGCGCGGCCTGCTGGTGGCCTCGCCGAAATCCGGTAAGTCCGTGATGCTGCAGCACATCGCCCACGCGATTACGGCCAACCACCCGGATGTGACCCTGATCGTGCTGCTGATCGACGAACGTCCGGAAGAAGTGACGGAAATGCAACGCTCGGTGCGCGGCGAAGTGGTCGCCTCCACCTTCGACGAACCGGCCACCCGCCACGTGCAGGTTGCCGAGATGGTGCTGGAAAAAGCCAAGCGTCTGGTCGAAATGAAAAAAGACGTGGTGATTCTGCTCGACTCCATCACCCGTCTGGCACGCGCCTACAACACCGTGATCCCGGCCTCCGGCAAGGTACTGACCGGTGGTGTGGACGCCAATGCACTGCAGCGTCCTAAGCGCTTCTTCGGCGCCGCCCGTAACATCGAAGAAGGCGGTTCGCTGACCATTATCGCTACTGCGCTGATCGAAACCGGTTCGCGTATGGATGACGTGATCTACGAAGAATTCAAGGGTACCGGCAATATGGAGGTACACCTGGAGCGCCGTCTGGCCGAGAAACGCGTGTATCCGGCTATCAACCTGAACAAATCGGGCACCCGCCGCGAAGAACTGCTGATCAAGCCTGACCAGCTGCAGAAGATCTGGATTCTGCGCAAGCTGCTGTACTCGATGGACGAGATCGAAGCGATGGAGTTCATCCTCGACAAGATGAAGGCCACCAAAAACAACGGTGAGTTCTTCGACATGATGAGACGCGGCGGCTAATCAGCCCCCCCATCATGCCCGTCGGGCCCTTGCCACCTAAACCGTGGCAAGGGCCCGATTTTCTTGTATAATACGCGACCGTATTATTTTTTAAATCAGGCAAGTGAGCGGCAATCGGGTCAAGAAGCAGTAGCGACCGACGAAGTGCTGTTTGGCTACCTACCTAACCGAGAGCAATTATGAAACCAGAAGGCCACCCAGAGTACCGCGAAGTTGTGTTCCACGACCTGTCGTGCGATTTCAAATTCGTTACCCGTTCGACCATCCAGACCCGTGAAACCATCGAGCACAATGGTCAAGAATACCCACTGGTAAAGATCGAGGTTTCGGCTGAATCGCACCCGTTCTACACCGGTAAGCACAAGATCGTCGACACCGCTGGTCGCGTGGAAAAATTCCGTCAGAAATTTGGTTCCGTTGGTTCCAAAACTGCCGTTGCAGCAGGCTAATCCAGCCGCCGCTTCAGAAAAAGCAGCCTCTGGCTGCTTTTTTTGTTTCTAGCCTCCGGCGTTTCCTTCATACTCGCATACTACTTCACTCGCATACTGATCAATGAAGCCCGTCCGTCTTCCTGCCGCCGCCACGCTGGCCCTGCCACGCTGGGCCCTGTTCGCCCTCGGCCTGCTCTACATTCTGCCCGGCCTGATCGGACGCGAACCATGGAAGAACGACGACGCTGCCAGCTTCGGCATCATGTGGACGATGGCCCATGGCAGCTGGCAGGACTGGCTGTGGCCGAATATCGCCGGCCTGTCCATGCCGGAAGAAGGCCCGCTGGCGTTCTGGCTGGGCGCACTGGGCATCAAACTGTTTGGCCCACTGCTGGGCGACGT
The DNA here is from genome assembly GCF_964031615.1 of Duganella fentianensis. GTDB lineage: Bacteria > Pseudomonadota > Gammaproteobacteria > Burkholderiales > Burkholderiaceae_D > Rugamonas > Rugamonas fentianensis_A. The sequence goes on along the minus strand of NZ_CAXIQN010000013.1, from coordinate 82,806 downwards.
GCTGGCGGCACGGGTCGCCACCGTCGGCATCTTCCTGCTGGGTGTGCTGTCACTGTGGTACGCCACCTTCAATCTGGGCCGGCGGCAAGATGCCCAGCCATTGCGGCTGGCTTTCGGCGGCCAGCCCGAACCAAACGACTTTGGCCGCACGCTGGCCGATGCCGCCGTACTGATCTATCTGGGCTGTCTGGGCCTGCTGCTGCACAGCCATGAAACCACCTCGGAAGCGCTGCAGGTCTCGCTGGTCACCCTGCTGCTGTACCGCACCGTGCGCTATGCGGAAGCGCCATCGCTGCGCAATGCCGCCCTGAGCGGGCTGGCGGTCGGCCTGCTGACCCTGACGCGCGGCTGGATTACCCCCGTCTTCCTCATGCTGGCCCTGTTTGCCTGCACCCGCTGGCTCGACCAGCCCGCCATCCGCGCCGTGCGCGATCTGGCTGTCACACTGGCCGTAGGTGCCGCCGTGGCGGCCCTGTGGCTGCTGCCGGCGCAACTACTGCAACCGTATGGCCAGCAACCGCTGCAGGCTTGGCTGGGCTGGAATCTGCTCCAGCTAGGCCTGCCGAGTATGTTGTCGGTCAAATTCTTCCTGCGTGTGGGCACCTGGTTCTACTGGCCGGCGTGGCCATTTGCCGGCTGGGCGGTGTGGGCCTGGCGGCGTCAGCGCCGCGCCCTGCACATCGTCGTGCCGCTGGCGTTTGTCACCATGGGCATGCTGCTGACTCTGTTCCATCCGCTGCCGGAACAAAGCCAGCTGCTAGTACTGCTGCCGCCGCTGGCCATCATGGCCGCCTTCGGCCTGCTGACCATGAAGCGGGGCGCGATTAACGCCATCGACTGGTTCTCCGTGATGGCGTTGACGCTGTGCGCCGCCATCATCTGGATCTTCTGGTTTGCCAAGCTGACGGGCTGGCCGCCGAAAGCCGCTAAGAACGCACTGAAACTGGTGCCCGGCTTCACGCCGGAACTGGGCTGGATCGCCCTGCTGGTGGCACTGGCGGCCACCGCTGGCTGGTTCGTGCTGGTGCACTGGCGCGTCTCGCGTCAGCCGGCAGTACTGTGGCGCGCCGTGGTACTGTCGTCGGGCGGCCTGATACTGATCTGGATTCTGCTGATGACGCTGTTCCTGCCGGACGTCAACTACTCCAAGAGCTATGCGGCCGTAGCGCGCCAGATTGCGGAAAAAGTACCGGCAGGCGGCGGCTGCATCGCCACCAATGTGGGTCCCGCCCAGCGCGCCTCGTTCGCCTACTACGGCGCGCTGCCGTTCGAAGGCATACAGCCGCAGCGCTGCGAGCTGCTGCTGTTACAGGACAGCATACGGGTGAAGGACGAGCATGAGATTCTGCCCCAGTACCGGGGCAAGCAATGGCAACTGCTGTGGGAAGGGCGGCGTGCGGCGGATCGCGAAGAACGCTTCCGCCTGTACCGCCGGGCAGACTAAGGGGGACGCTGGCGCGGGTTAGCAGTGTATTAGCGGCGCGCCAGCACCACGGCTTTGGCCGGTGCTTCGGCCATAGGCAGCAGCCCGAAATTAGCCACGGCCACGGTTTCATTATCGTCGCGGAACTCGAACTGGGTACCGGCATCGCTCTGGAAGCGATCTTTCGCCACCGGGAAAATTTCCACACGCGACCCCTTATCCACCTGCACATAGATACGCGTCAGATTGGTGGTGAACTTCATGGTCTGGCCATTACTGAGAGCAAACGACTGCTCCAGGTCATACAGTTCCTGCTGGTTCAAGTGATAGCTGGGGGCGGGTTTAACTTGCACCGTTACATCGGCGGCATGGGCGAGGCCCAGAGTGAGGGTGGCGGCTAAGGCGGCGATCAGAGTTTTCATGGTGTGCTCCATAGTAAGATAGGGGGGAAGTTCTAGCGCTACAGGAGTCACCGCTGGACTTGGTTTTCAGCGGTCGACGTAAGCACAATAGCAAGAAAAATCAGCCCTAACTGGCCTATGCGACGAGCCGCAGATAAACCGGCACCAACGGCAAACTAGCGCGATAAACCGCAAATCTCAGTGCAACCTCGAGGCCAAACTTCGGGGTCAGATCTGTCATTCGGACATGCAGCGCTCACCATTGAGAAAAGTCATAACCTCAAAAAGCTGAATTAGTCATTTCAGATAGATTTGTCGATCTGCTTAACTCTAGGGAATATGGTGCAGGTGCTGATCTGGCGCAAAAGTGCGCCATGGATGTCCGAATGACAGATCTGACCCCGAACTTGCAGCAATAGGGCAAATCAGTGATAATGACGCTCGCGTCGCCCGAGTGATGAAATTGGTAGACGTAGCGGACTCAAAATCCGCCGCCGCAAGGCGTGCCGGTTCAAGTCCGGCCTCGGGCACCAGAGATACAAAAAAAGCACTGACTCGTCAGTGCTTTTTTTATTGCCGTAATGCTAGTGCAGCCTAATCCCGCCCCGGCACCATGCGCTCGAATACGCCGTCCTTGTCGATGAAACGGTGCTTGAGGGCACCAGCGATGTGGGCACACACCAGTATTACCAGCAGCCACACCAGCGCTCCATGGATGTCGTAATAGGTTTCGGCCATGTCATGATTAGGCGCAGCCAGCCGTGGCAGAACATAGCCGAAGAACACCAGTCCCGACTTGCTGTGCGCCGCACCGGCTATGCCCGCCATCGGCAACGCTAGCATGCAGAGATACAGCCCCACCTGCACCATCTGCGCGGCACGTAACTGCCAGGCCGGCATTTGCGACGGCAGTTGCGGCACCGGATGGCCGCGGCGCCACCAGATACGCACCAGCACCAGCGCCAGCACGATCAGGCCTAGCGATTTATGCAGGATGAAATACGGCTTGGCTGGCGGGGTGTGTTCGATCTCCATCATGTACCAGCCCAACCCCGTCATGAACACCAGCAGCACGGCGCTAAGCCAGTGCAGCGCCAGCGCAAAACGGTCATAGTGCCAGCCTACGGTGGGCACTGCCTGTGGACGGAAAAGATTCATGTCATCCTCGTCATCGGATTGGTGGTTATTTGGCACTTGAATTTTATCGCACAAACACTATATTTTTCAATATAATATAAAACCACAAAATGAAGGATATGCCGTGCCCGATACTCTCACCCTGCCGCTAGATGCCATGCATGCCGCCGCCGAGCAAGCTTGCGGCCTGTTGCGCGTACTCTCCAATCCCGACCGGCTACTGCTGATGTGCCAGCTGTCGCAGGGCGAGCATTCCGTAGGAGAACTGGAAGCTCTGCTATCCATCCACCAGCCCACCCTGTCGCAGCAGCTGGGCGTGTTGCGTAGCAACGGGCTGGTGCACACGCGGCGCGACGGCAAGAACATCTATTACTCGGTGGCCAGCACGCAGGCGCTGGCCGTGATGCAAGTGCTGTATCAGCAATTCTGCCCCCAACCTGACTAGGATTAGAGCATGACCATCGATCTCAGCCATTTCACGCCCGGCCTGTCCCTCGCGGGCGGCCTGATCATCGGCATTGCCGCCAGCGTACTGATACTGTTCAATGGCCGTATCGCCGGCATCAGCGGCATACTGGGCGGACTACTCAGCTGGCCGCGCAATGACCGCCACTGGCGGCTGGCCTTTCTGGCCGGACTGATCGGTTCCCCCCTTGTGGCCAGCCTGATCGGCTACGCCACCGCACCGGAAATCCACGCCGACTGGGGCACGGTACTGGCGGCCGGCTTCATCGTCGGCCTCGGCACCCGCTACGCGGGCGGCTGCACCAGCGGCCACGGCGTGTGCGGCATGTCGCGCGGCGCCGTGCGCTCCATCGTTGCCACTCTGACCTTCATGGCCGCCGGCTTCATCACTGTGTATATCCAACGTCATCTGCTGGGAGCCTGATATGCTGGTACTGACTTCTCTGCTGGCCGGACTGCTGTTCGGCCTCGGCCTGATCATTTCGGGCATGGCCAACCCCGTCAAGGTACAGGGCTTTCTCGATCTGGCCGGTCACTGGGACCCTTCGCTGGCCCTGGTCATGGCCGGTGCTATCGGCATCGGCGGCATAACCTTCATGCTGGCACGGCGACGCCAGCTTTCCCTGCTGGGCCTGCCCATGCAACTGCCCGCCAATAACACCATCACGGCCCGTCTGGTGCTGGGCAGCGCCGCCTTCGGCATAGGCTGGGGCATGGCCGGTTTCTGCCCCGGTCCGGCACTGGTGGCCATGGGTGCCGGCTACCCCAAAGCAGCGGGTTTTGTGGCGGCCATGGTGGCGGGCATGGGCCTATTCGAACTGGCCGAACGGCGCTTGCGGTCCTCTTCCAGCTAAGACTTCCGTGTTGCAATCTAGTGCTAGAATAGTTTCCCCTGAGGAAAATATGTCATAATTCGCACTATCTTTTGTTTTGCACACGTTTGATTTACTGCCATGCCGCGCGACACGTCTTCTGACTCCTTAGCTTACTGGGATGAACGGGTAACAGCCAGTCGCTGGCTGATTGCCAAGACCGCCGCATGGGGCGCGCTGGCGGGATTTTTCGCCGTGCTGGGGCAAGGCTGGCTGGAAGATGCTCGTCCCCTGTTCCCCTTCATCCAGCAAAACTACGCCCTGTGGCAGACCGTCTACCTGCTGGCGCTGGTACTGGTATTCGTGCTGTGGGCTGTGGCCATGCAGCAGAAGATCACCATCCTGCACAACAGCAAAGTCGGCCGCGCCGCCCAGCAGCGCGTGGTGGATTTCAATGCCCGTCAGGCCCAGCGCAAACTGGAAGCCTTGCAGCGACGCGAACAGGCGCTGCGCGAACAGCAGGCACAAGCACAGGCCGCCAGCAAACCGCAGGAAGGCCGTAGCAGCAAGTTCGATTTCTGACGCTGGCGTGCCGGCACGCCAGCGTTGCCACTATTCGTAGCGCAGACAATCCACCGGCAGCAGGCGCGAAGCACGCCGCGCCGGATAGAACCCGAAGAACACCCCCACCAGACTGGAAAAGCCGCAGGCCACCACCACGGCCTGCAAGGTGATGAAGACATCGAACTTGCCAGTCGCCGTAATCGCTGCCGCCGCACCGCTGGCCAGCACAATGCCGAACAGGCCACCGACCAGACAGATCACCACGGCTTCCGTCAGAAACTGCCACAGCACATCGCGTGGCTTGGCGCCGATCGCCATGCGGATGCCGATTTCGCGGGTACGTTCGGTGACCGAAACCAGCATGATGTTCATGATACCGATCCCGCCCACGATCAGCGAAATGGCGCCGATCAGGCCTAGTAAGGCGGCCAGACCGGCGCTGATCTTCTGCGCCGTTTCCGCGAACGAGGCCAGATTATCGATGCGGAAGTCATCCGGCTGTTCGTACTTGATGTGGTGGCGGTCGCGCAGCGTCTCGTTGATATCCTGTATCGCATCCTGCAGGTTGCCGCCCGATTTACCCTGCGCCACCACATAATGCACATTGCCGGGGAATGGCAGGCGCACCAGATTCGCTGCTGCCGCCGTAATCGGCACCAGCACATAGTCGGCCAGATCGCCGCCATCGACCTGCTTGCCCTCGCCATACAGCACGCCCACCACCTGGAACGAGACATTCTCGATGCGGATGTATTTGCCCAGCGGGTCGGTCTTGTAGAAGAACTGGTCGGCGATTTTGTGGCCGATCACCACCATGCGTGCCGCCGCCCGCACATCGGCATCGCTGAACACATTGCCCTGATCGATTTTCCAGCCGCGGATCTTGAACATGGCCGTGGACACCCCGTGCACCGTCTTGGAAGCGTTCTCGTTGCCGACGGCCAGATTAAAGCCGCCCTGCAGCACAGGTGCAGCACCGGCCAGCGACGGCAACTGGTTGAGTGCGGCCGCATCGGCCATGGTCAGTGCCGGCGCTGCGCCTGTACGCATGCGCTGCTGCTGGGCGCGATCGCCGCCCGGTGAAATGAACAGCATATTCGTGCCTAGCTGTTCCAGTTCCTTGGCGATGAAGCGCTTCATGCTGTCGCCCACGGCCAGCAGCAGCACCACCGAGGTAATCCCGATGATGATACCCAGCATGGTCAGCAGGGTGCGCAGCCGGTTGGCCATCATGGAGCGGAAGGCTTCCACCACGATCTGTAAAGGATTCATATGATTTATACCGTTAGAGCTTCGTGGCTAGCTGCCAGCTGGCGCAAGCCTTCCGCAGCGGGGCCGTCATACAGCACGCGGCCATCCTTGAGGCGCATCAGGCGCTTGGCATAGGCAGCGATGTCCGGCTCGTGGGTCACCAGCAGGATGGTGATGCCGCGCTGTTCGTTGAGCTGCTGGAACGAGCGCATGATATCGATGCTGGTCTGGGTATCGAGGTTGCCGGTCGGCTCGTCGGCCAGTATCAGCGGCGGATCGCCCACCAGCGCACGGGCAATCGCCACGCGCTGCTGCTGGCCACCAGAGAGCTGGTTGGGCGTGCGTTTGGCATAGTCCTTCAGCCCCACCCGCTCCAGCTCCAGCAGCGCTTTGGCATGCGCCTTGGAGCGTGACACGCCCGCATAGATCAGCGGCAACGCTACATTCTCTGCCACGCTCATGCGCTTGATCAGGTTAAAACTCTGGAACACGAAGCCGATGGTGCGGTTGCGGATGGTGGCCAGTTCGGCACGCGACAGCGTCAGCGTATCCACACCGTCGAGCATATAGCTGCCGCCGCTAGCCTGATCGAGACAGCCGAAGATATTCATCAGGGTCGATTTACCGGAGCCGGACTGTCCCATCACGGCGACGAAATCGCCCCTTGGCACAGCCAGATCCACTCCGAACAGCACCTGCGTTTCAACGTTGCCCGAGTGGTAGCTTTTGGTGACCTGACGGATATCGATCAGCAGCGGCGCTGTCACAGCTCACCCGATTTCTCGTTGATGGTGCGGGTCACCACTTTATCGCCCTGTTTCAGGTCGCCACCCACCACTTCTGTATAGCGGAAGTTGGACAGGCCGATGCGGATATCCTTTGCCACCGGCTGGTTCTTGTCATCCAGCGTGTAGATCTTGAAAGTGCGCGCCAGTTCGCTCTTGCTGCGGAAAGCGGCATCGTCCTCCTGCGCCGCCACATTCTCGCTGGCCTTGCCGGCGGCTGCGGTAGCCGCTGCTGCAGCGTTGGCCGCAGCACTGGTGCTAGCACTAGCGCTAGCCGAAGCGCTAGCCGAAGCACTGGCCAGCGCTTTGGCCTGCTGCTTCTGCTTTTCGATCTCTTCGTCGCTCAGTCGGAAGCGCAGCGCTGCCGTTGGTATGCGCAGCACCTGCTGGCGATTCCCCACCAGCAGCCGCACCTGCGCCGTCATGCCGGGCTTGAGCAGCTCCTCGTTGTTATCCACGTCCAGCACCACATTGTAGGTCACCACGTTCTGCACCACGTTGGCGGCCAGCCGGAACTGGCGCATGCGTGCTTCGAATTCCTTGTCCGGATAGGCATCCACCACAAAGCGCGCCTGCTGGCCTTCTTTCAGCGCGCCCACATCGGCTTCCGACACACTGGTGTCGATCTGCATCTTGGTCAGGTCGCGCGCGATCTGGAACAGGGTCGGCGTGGTGAACGAAGCGGCCACCGTCTGGCCCAGATCCACCGTCCGCTTGATGATCACGCCGTCGATGGGCGAACGGATCACCGAGTTATTCAGATCGGCCTGCGCTCTTGCCAGCTGGGCCTGCGCCAGCTGCACATTGGCCTGCGCCACATCCACTTCGCGGCGCGACTGGTCCAGCGTCAGCGAAGACATAAAGCTTTGCGCCACCAGCGTCTGATTGCGCTGGAAGGTGGCCTGCGCCAGCCGCAGATTGGCCCGCGCCGACGCCAGTTGCGCTTCGCTCTGGGCGATCACGGCGTTGAAGATGGTGGGGTCCAGTTTCAGCAGCACCTGCCCCTTTTTTACATGGTCGTTGAAATCCGCTTTCAGTTCGCTCACCGTGCCCGACACCTGCGAGCCGATATTAATCAGCGCCACCGGATTGATGGTGCCGGTGGCCGTCACCGTCTGGGTAATGGTGCCACGGTCGACCGGCGCAGTGCGGAAGCGCGCTGGCTCGACGGCAGCAGGTTTGGAGCGGGCATACCAGGCCGACGTTGCGCCGGCCACGATCAGCAGGCCAACGGCCAGCACGATCTTTTTCTTGGTCAGAAAAGCCATCGTTGCATTTATCCCTGAGCGAGATCCGGCGAGATGCGGATCAACGCTAGCAGTATTCATGAATTTTGTTATAAATGCAATCTATCAGATAGCCTTGGTCGCCGGCAGTGGGAGCAGGATGCGCGCCACCAGTCCCGGCGCCCCATCCTCCAGCTGCAGCTCGCCGCCGTGCGACAGCGCCGTGGCCGAGACGATGGCCAGCCCCAGACCGTTGCCGGGCAGGTGGCGGCTGGCATCCACGCGGTAGAAGCGCTGCGTCACCTTGCCCAGTTCTGCAGCCGGTATGCCGGGCCCTGTATCGGCCACCACGATGGCGGCACGGCCCTGATACGCTTGCACGCCCAGTCGCACGGTGGCGCCCGCACCGGCATATTTGATGGCGTTATCGAGCAGGCTGGCCACCGCGCTGGCCAGCAGATTGCGGTCGCCATCCACCTGCAGCGCATCGTCCAGTTCCAGCGTCAGCGTTACGCCACGGTCCTCGGCACTGGCTTCATACATCTCGCCCATGTCGCGCGCAATCTGCGCCAGCGACAGCCGCTCGAACAAGCGGGTACGCACGCCCGATTCCGCTTCCGCAATCTGCAGCAGCCGTTCGAACAGGCGGATCAGGTCATCGATATGTTCGATCGCATCGTGCGCGGCGCCCGTCAGACGGGGCACGCTAGGTTCATGGCGCAGCGCTTCATCGAGCTTGCTGCGGATCCGCCCCAGCGGTGTACGCAAGTCGTGGGCAATCGCGTTGGAGACATGACGGATACCGTCCATCAGCCGTTCGATACGGTCCAGCATGCGGTTGATATCGCTGCCCAGCAGGGCAAATTCATCGTCGCCCGCCACCGGTATGCGCGAGCTCAGATCGCCCGCTTCGATCTGCGCGGCGGTGCGGCGGATCGCTCCCAGCCGCCGCTCCGTCATGCTGCGGAATAGCAGCGCGCCGCCCACCGTCAGCAGCAGCGAGACGGCAGCACCGGCCAGCACGGCATGCCAAATCACCTTGCGCACAGCTTCCTGTTCGGCCAGATCGCGCCCCACGATCAGCATGCCGCCCTGACGCAGCGGGCGCATCACCAGCCGTGCACGGGTAGGCAGACCGGCACGCAGCACGACCGAGCTGACGATCTGCTGGTTGTCATCTTCGCGTTCGGGCGAGAGCACCGGCCAGCTACTCAGGTTACCCACTTCGCCGTGGCCATCGGCGGCCACCAGTTCGAAGATTTCACGGTCACTGTCGATGCCGTCATCGAGCTGGCGCCGCACTTCGGCCAGCAGCACCTTGTGCGGCCGCCCCGTCGCACGCGCCATCACGCGGTCGGCCTGAGCGATCAGCCGGCTATCGTTCTCGCGTTCCAGCACGCCTACCGTGCCCCGATAGAACACCGCTGACACCAGCGCAATCGAGGCCGTGCCCAGCAGGCCATAACCGAGCACCAGCTTGACGGCAATCGAGGTGCGCAGCCTACTCAAGGGCGCTACCTGCTTCCGTGCCGTCCCCCATGCGATAGCCCACCCCGCGCAGGGTGTGGATCAGCATCACGGGGAAGTCCTTGTCCACTTTGGCGCGCAGCCGGCTGATCTGCACATCGATCACATTGGTCTGCGGGTCGAAGTGGTAATCCCACACGGATTCCAGCAGCATGGTGCGGGTCACCACCTGCCCCACATTGCGCATCAGGTATTCCAGCAGACGGTATTCGCGCGGCTGCAGGGCAATCACCTTATTGCCCCGCGTGACGCGCAATGTGCGCAGATCGAGCTTGAGATCAGCCACTTGCAGCTGGGCGCTATCGGCGCCCGGTGCGCTGCGCCGCTGCAGCGCTTCGACCCGCGCCAGCAGTTCGGAAAAGGCAAATGGTTTGGATAGATAGTCGTCGGCGCCGCCACGCAGGCCGCCCACGCGCGCTTCGATGGAATTGAGCGCGCTGACGATGATGACGGGAGTGCTCTTGCCCTGTGCGCGCATCTGCTCGACGATGGCCAGACCGTCGCGGCAGCCGGGCAGCATGCGGTCGAGGATGACGATATCCCATTCGCTGCCCAGCGCCAGCGCCTTGCCTTCGGCACCGCTGGCGCAGGCACTGGCGCTGTGGCCGGCGTCGCGCAAGCCCTTGCAGATGTAATTCGAGGTGTCGATCTCGTCTTCGATGACTAGGCAGCGCACGCGACTCTCCGGCTATTCTGGAATGGGGCTATTGAATGGCGCTATTCTACCCCGCCAGTTCGCGGTAAAGCTCGGCGTAGTTGCGCGCCATGGTCTCGGCAGTGAACAGTTCCCAGTAGCGCGCTTCGGCACGCCGGCCCATTTCCGCCGCGCGCTCAGGGTTGTCCCACAGCGTGCGCATGGCAGCACCGAGCGCCTGCGCGTCGTCCGGTGGCACTACCAGCCCCGTATCATTATCGATATTGATGTAGGTGGTGCCGGTACCGATCTCGCTGGAGATCATCGGCTTGCCATACATGGCGCCTTCCAGCAGCGAGATGCCGAATGCTTCCGAACGCAGGTGCGACGGGAACACCATGGCATAGCTGAGCTCCAGCAATGCCACCTTGTCTTCCTCTTCCAGCGCGCCCACAAACAGCACATGGGTCAGACCCAGCCGCGCGGCATGCTGCTTGAGTTCCTGTTCGATCGGGCCGGCACCGACGATCACCACTGGATAGTCGAGTTTGGCCATCGCGTCGAGCAGGATGTGCAGGCCTTTGTAGTAGCGCAGCACCCCCACGAACAGGAAGAAACGTTCGCCGCAGCGGGCGCGCCACTGCTGCCTGACGCTATCCGATGGACGCGGATAGATGCTCTTATCCAGCCCGTAGGTAATGGTGCGGGTCTTGTGCTGGAAGCGCTTGAGCACAGGCGAAGACGCCATGTAGTTAGGCGAGGTGGCGACGATCACATCGACATCGCGCAGGAACTGGCGCTTCAGCGGGCCATACACGCGCAGCAGATTTTTCTGCCGCACGATGTCGGAATGGTAGGTCACCAGACTGGGCTTCTTGATGCGCGCCATGAAGTGCGCCAGATCCATGAATGGCCACGGGAAGTGGTAGTGGATCACATCCGCTTCGCGCGCCAGCCGTGCCAGCTGGCGGATCGCGGCGAACGAAAAGCCGGTCGAGGCAATCTCGAACGCCAGCGGCATGCGGTGCACCGTATGGCCTTCGATTTCCATCTGGCGCGGACCGCTATCGCGGGTCAGCGTCAGCACTTCGTTATGGATGCCAAGGCGGCTGGTGCCTACGCAGAGCTGGCGGATCACCTGCTCGATGCCACCCCAGGTGTCGGGGTAGTAGGTCTTGTAAAAATGCAGTACGCGCATGGCAGATTATCGCTTAAGTACTTGCTGATACACGGCGACGGTGCGGCGTGCCGCCACATCCCAAGTCAGCTCCAGCGCACGCCGGCGGCCGGCGGCGATGCAGCGGTTGCGGATGGTGTCGTCGCGCACCAGCGTGGTCATAGCATTGCTGATCTCGCCCACACTGAGCGGATCAAATTCGAGTGCGGCGCCGTTCGCCACTTCCGGCAGCGAGGTGGTGCCGGAGCAGGCCACCGGCACGCCGCTGGCAAAGGCTTCCAGCAAAGGCAGACCGAAGCCTTCGTGCAGGGTGGGGAAAATGAACGCGCCAGCGCTGGCATACAGCTGCTGCAACTGGGCGTCGTCGGTCAGCTGATCGAGCCACACCACGTTCTCGCCACGCTGTTGCGCCGCCTTGATCTGCGCCACCAGTTCCTCGCTGCGCCAGCCCGGCGCACCGACGATCACCAGCTGGCGCGCCGAGCGCAGCACAGGCGGCAGCGCCAGATAGGCTTCCAGCAACCGGCCCACATTCTTGCGCGGCTGCAGCGTGCCCACCGTCAGGAAATAGCCCGCGCGCAGGCCATACTGCTGCAGCGTGGCGGCACAGGCTTCGGCGGCCGGTGCATCGAACCATTCGGCGCGTACGCCATGCGGCACCACGCTGATGCGCTGTTCATCGACGCCGAAGCATTCCACCAGTTCGCGGATCGAGAACTGCGAGCCGGTAATCACATGCTGCGCCTTGCGTGCAGCTTTGATCTGCAGCCAGTTCTTCAGCTTGCGCTGTTTGGCGCTACACCACTCGGGATGGGAAATCGGCAGGGCATCATGCAGGGTTGCCACCACGGGGCAATCCATGCGCACGATGCGGTAATCGGTCGCGTGGAAAATATCCAGCGGCGCGGCACCTCGGCCCAGTGCTGCCTGCGTGCTCAGATGTACCGACGACGGCAGCAGCAGATCGCCTAGCGTCGCCAGCGGGAAGGATAGCGGCAAAGCACGGCCTACCTTCAGGCGCGGCTTGTCACCGGGCGGTGCAAACGAAAACGGCAGCACTTCCACGCCCGCTGCAGGCAGATGCTGCAGCAGGGCGCGGCTATACACGCCTAGCCCGTCCAGGCGGCCGCCCGTCAGCGCCGGCTCTACCGTGGTGGTAGACAGACCTACGCGCAGGCCTGCAGTTTTCAGTGGGGCATTCACGCCGTGTACATCCAGCGCAGCGTGTCGGCCAGCGGCACCGGCTCCAGCGCGCCGATGGATGCGCTCAGGCGGGCATTGTCGCCCACCAGCCGCACCACTTCATTGGCGCGCACGAAGGCGGGATTGACCCGCACATGGATTTTATAACCGGCGATCTCGCCCATCATGTCCAGCACTTCGCCCAGCGACCAGCCCTGACCGGAACAGACATTGAAGGTCTGCCCCACCGGCGCGGCGGCCAGCAGGCGGCGGTAGCTGCGTGCCACCATGCGCACATCGGAAAAATCGCGCCACACGTGCAGGTTGCCCAGTTCGATTTCGCTGGCCTGACGGCGGAAGTGACCGACGATTTTCGGCAGCAGGAAGTTTTCCTGCTGGCCTACGCCGGTGTAATTGAAAGGTCGCACAAAGATCAGCGGCAGCTTGTCCTGCCACAGCCGCGCCATATATTCCATGGCCAGCTTGCTGACCGCATAGTCGTTGGCCGGCGCAGCCGGCACCGCTTCATCGATCACGCCCACCTCGGTATTACCGTAGATATTCGCGCTCGACGCCAGCAGCACGGCGGACGGCTTATGCGTCTGCGCAGCCAGCACTTCCAGCAGATTACGCGTACCCATCACGTTGACGCGGTAAATCTGCTCCACATCGCCATGGGCCACAAACGCGATGGCGGCCAGATGCACCACTACATCGGGCTGCACCTGCTGCACCACCTGCGCCAGTGCGGCACGGTCATTCAGATCAACGGCAAACTCGCCTTCGGCGGCAGTGCGCCCCGGAGTAATGGTGCCGTACACCTGATAGCCGGCGGCGCGCAACTCCTCGGCAACGTAGTATCCGGTAAAGCCGGACAGCCCCGTGATCAGGGCGCGCTTGCCGGCGCCTTCCAGCGTCATGGCCTGGTCCTTAGAAAGAGAAACCGGCGCGATTACGGCGCAGGTCAGCTTCCACCATCATCTGGCACAACTGTTCCAGCGTGGTTTCAGGCTTCCAGCCCAGTTCCTTGTGGGCTTTGGCCGGATCACCGATCAGCAGTTCCACTTCGGCCGGACGATAGAATTTCGGATTCACACGGACCAGCACTTTGCCAGTCTTCTTGCAGGTGCCGATCTCCTGTTCAGCCGCACCGCTCCACTCCAGCGCCACGTCGATAGCCTTGAACGCCATGCTGACGAAATCACGCACGGTTTCCGTGCGGTTGGTGGCCAGCACATAGGTGTCCGCATGGTCGGCCTGCAGAATGCGCCACATGCCTTCCACATATTCCTTGGCATAGCCCCAGTCGCGCTTGGCATCGAGGTTGCCCAGTTCCAGCACGTCGAGCTGGCCCAGATGGATCTTGGCCACCGAATCAGTGATCTTGCGGGTAACGAACTCGCGGCCACGCAGCGGCGATTCGTGGTTGAACAGAATGCCGGAGCTACCGAAGATGCCGTAAGACTCGCGGTAGTTCACCGTCATCCAGTGGGCATACAGCTTGGCCACACCGTAAGGGCTACGCGGGTAGAACGGGGTATCTTCCTTCTGCGGCACGGCCTGCACCTTGCCGAACATTTCCGACGTCGAAGCCTGATAGAAGCGGATCTGCGGATTGACGATACGGATCGCTTCCAGCAGATTCACTGCACCGATACCGGTGATTTCGGCAGTCGTCACCGGCTGCTCGAACGATACGCCGACGAAGCTCTGGGCCGCCAGATTGTAGATCTCGTCCGGCGCCGTGTTCTGCAGCAGACGGATGGAGGAGCCGAGGTCGGTCAGATCATATTCGACCAGCGACAGATGGGGATGGGACTGGATACCCAGTTCTTCGATACGCCAGAAATTGACGGAACTGGTGCGGCGATAAGTACCGTAGACCTGATAACCTTTTTCCAGCAGCAATTGCGCCAGATAAGCACCGTCCTGACCGGTAATGCCCGTAATCAGGGCTGTTTTTCTTTTATCCATGGTGAATCGAAATCCAAATCATCTGAGGCTGTATAGCCGACTATTGTAACAGACCACTTCCGCCACACTTCTCACCAAATATGTCATTACATTAGTTACAACTTGTTACCTGCGATGCATCAAATAACTAACAAAAAAGCAAAAAAGGCCGGTTCGTCACCGAACCGGCCCGTTCTTTGACTTCAGCGCAGCAACGCCAAAATCATCAGACTTTGCGCTGGGCTACCGCATCCACCACACACAGTGCCGTCATATTGACGATACGGCGTACCGTGGCCGATGGCGTCAGAATATGCACCGGCTTGGCGCAGCCGAGCAGGATAGGGCCGATGGCAATACCGTTGCCGGCCGCCGTTTTCACCAGGTTGTAGGCAATGTTGGCGGCGTCAATGTTCGGCATTACCAGCAGGTTAGCATCCCCCTTAAGTTCCGAGTGCGGCATGATGGCATTGCGCAGCTTGGAATCGAGCGCCGTATCGCCGTGCATTTCGCCATCCACTTCCAGCGTCGGATCGAGTTCCTTGACCAGTTGCAGGGCCGCACGCATCTTCTGCGCCGATTCGCTATTGGACGAACCGAAGTTGGAATGCGACAGCAGCGCAGCCCGTGGCGACAGGCCGAAACGGCGCATTTCCTCGGCGGCCATCACGGTAATTGCCGCCAGTTCCTTGGCGTTGGGGTTCTCGTTGACGTGGGTATCTACCATAACCAGCTGACGCTCAGGCATGATCAGCACGTTCATGGCCGCGTACACGCAGGCGCCTTCGCGCTTGCCCAGCACCTGATCGATGTAATGCAGATGCAGCTGGGTGGTGCCAAAGGTGCCGCAGATCATGCCGTCGGCATCGCCCTTCTTGATCATCATCGAGCCGATCAGGGTATGACGGCGGCGCATTTCCAGCTTGGCGTATTCCTGCGTCACGCCCTTGCGCGAAGTCAGTTCGTAATACGACTGCCAGTAATCACGATAGCGCTCGTCATGGTCGGGGTTGATGACATCGTAATCGATGCCCTGCTTCAGTCGCAGACCGAATTTGGCGATGCGGGCTTCCAGCACGGCCGGACGGCCCACCAGAATCGGACGCGCAAGTTTTTCATCGACGATCACCTGTACCGCGCGCAGCACGCGCTCTTCTTCGCCTTCGGCGTAGACGATGCGTTTCAGATCGCTCGGGGTCTTCTTGGCCAGCTGGAACAGCGGCTTCATGAAGGTACCGCTACGGTAGACGAACTGTTGCAGGCTGTCGGCATAGGCTTGCAGGTCCTTGATCGGACGCGTCGCCACGCCCGAATCTTCCGCTGCCTTGGCCACGGCTGGTGCGATCTTGATCAGCAGACGGGGATCGAATGGCATAGGAATCAGGTATTCCGGGCCGAACGACAGGTTGCTTACACCATAGGTGGTGGCGACGATGTCGGACTGTTCGGCGTGCGCCAGTTCGGCAATCGCGTGCACCACGGCGATTTCCATTTCACGCGTGATGGTGGTGGCGCCGCAATCGAGCGCACCACGGAAGATGTACGGGAAGCACAGCACGTTGTTGACCTGATTCGGATAGTCCGAACGGCCCGTGCAGATCACGGCGTCATCGCGCACGGCACGCACGTCTTCCGGCAGAATTTCCGGATTCGGGTTGGCCAGCGCCAGAATCAGCGGCTTGGCGGCCATGGCACGGACCATGTCCTGTTTCAGTACGCCACCAGCGGACAGACCGAGGAAGATGTCGGCATCGTGGATCACTTCACCAAGGCTGCGCGCCGACGTATCCTGCGCGAAGCGTTCCTTGTCCGGATCCATCAGTTCGGTACGGCCTTTGTAGACCACACCGGCCAGATCGGTGACGAAGATGTTTTCCAGCGGGAAGCCCAGATCGACGATCAGATCCAGACAGGCCAGTGCCGCCGCACCGGCACCGGATACCACCAGTTTGCAGTTCTTGATATCTTTGCCCACGTACTGGATGCCGTTCATGATGGCCGCGCCAACAATGATGGCCGTACCATGCTGGTCATCGTGGAAGACGGGGATCTTCATACGTTCGCGCAGCTGGCGTTCGATGTAGAAGCACTCCGGTGCCTTGATATCTTCCAGATTCACGCCGCCGAAAGTCGGTTCCAGCGAAGCGATGATGTCCACCAGTTTGTCCGGATCGGATTCGCTGATCTCGATGTCGAACACGTCGATACCGGCGAACTTCTTGAACAGCACGCCCTTACCTTCCATCACCGGCTTGGCGGCCAGCGGGCCGATATTGCCCAGACCCAGCACGGCAGTACCGTTGGTGATCACGGCCACCAGATTGCCGCGTGCCGTGTATTTGTAGGAATTGGCCGGATCGACCACGATTTCTTCGCAAGGCGCAGCCACGCCCGGCGAATAGGCCAGCGCCAGATCGCGCTGGTTAGTCAGTTGCTTGGTGGGCGTGACGCTAATCTTGCCCGGCGTGGGAATCTCGTGATACTCGAGCGCGGCCAGACGCAATTGCTGGCGGATCTCTTCTTTTTTCTCGGAGGACGAATCCATGCTGTGCTGCCTTCCTGTTTGTACTGTCGGAAAGCCATTGATTCTAACAGACCAATTCTTTCAATTAAGTAGGTATTTTCACCAACAGCTATGACGGTTATCAGCATTATTGATATGTGGAACACAGCAAAACCGAATTTTTGACGCTTTTAGCGGCATTAATCCTTCGTTCGCTTCAACATGTGCACTTTTCAGCAATGATCATAATTTCATATCGATCGATGAAATTTAATAGAAATTTCCAATGCCTATAACAGGTTAGCGCTACCTAGTGCAAACGGCAGCCAGCGCGGGCGTACAATACGCCATGCTTTCCGAATTCGACCTCATCCAGCAATACTTCCAGCGCCCCCGTCATCCCCAGCGCGCCACCCTCGGCATCGGTGATGATTGCGCCCTGCTCACCCCCACCACCGCCATGCAGACGGCAATTTCGTCGGACATGCTGGTGGAAGGCCGCCACTTCTTCGCCGGCGAAGATCCTTACCGGCTGGGCCACAAGAGTCTGGCCGTGAATCTGTCCGACCTGGCGGCCATGGGCGCACGCCCCGTCGGCTTCACGCTGGCACTGGCGCTGCCGGCCGCCGAACGTGACTGGCTGGATGGTTTTTCGCGCGGTCTGTTCGCGCTGGCCGATGCCTTCAACATCGAACTGATAGGCGGCGACACCACCAAAGGCCCACTCAATATCTGCATCACGGTATTCGGTGAAGTAGCACCGGGGCAGGCACTGCGCCGCAGCGCGGCAAAAGCCGGCGACGATATCTGGATTTCCGGCACCTTAGGCGATGCCCGTCTGGCACTGGCTGGCTACCGCAAGGAAGTGGTACTGGACGAGGCCAGCCTGCAGGCCGCGGCCGTACGCATGCACCTGCCCGTACCACGGGTAGAACTGGGCATGCTGCTGGCTCAGCAGGGGATCGCTCACGCCGCCATCGATATTTCCGATGGTCTCGTTGGCGATCTCGGACATATACTCAAACAGTCGGGCGTGGGCGCCACCCTGAATGTGGATGCCCTGCCAGCTGGTGCCATCCTCGCCACGCGCGACACGGCCTTGCGGCGCGCCTACACGGCGGCCGGTGGCGATGATTACGAGCTGTGCTTTACGGCCCCCGTCAGCGCCCGTGGCGCCATACTGGCCGCTGCAGCCAGCGTGGCCACGCCCGTGACCCATGTGGGCAGCATCGATGCCGCCAGCGGCCTGCGCCTGACCGATGCCAGCGGCGCCGCCCTGTCCTTGCAATTACAAGGCTTCGATCACTTCACGTCGTAAGCAGCGAGGCCACGCCCGGAACCGACCAGCGTGGCCATATCGGCCGCCGTTAAGGGCTGACTGAACAGAAAGCCCTGAATCTCGTCGCAATCGCTGTGACGCAGATAGTCGAGCTGATCATCCGTTTCCACCCCTTCCGCAATCACCCGCAGCTTGAGGCTGTGCGCCATATTGATGATGGCGCGGGCGATGGCGGCATCATTGGGATTGGTGGTGATATCGCGCACGAAAGCGATATCGATTTTCAGTTTATCGATAGGGAAACGCTGCAGATAAGCCAGCGAAGAATAGCCCGTACCGAAATCGTCGATCGCCACTTTCATGCCCAAGGCTTTGAGCTGGGCCAGCACGCCGATGGTGCGCTCGGAATTCGACATCAGCGCCGTTTCCGTCAGTTCCAGTTCCAGCAGTTCGGGCGGCACACCGTGCCGCTGCAGGGCGGATTGCACGATCTGCGCCAGATCGCATTCGACAAACTGGCGGCTGGCCACATTCACCGCCACCCGTACAGGGCCCACGCCATTGCGCAGCCACAGGCCGATCTGGCGGCAGGCCGCATCGATGATCCACGCGCCCACCCGCACGATCAGGCCCGTGTCTTCCAGCACGGAGACAAATTCGGCCGGATAGACCAGCCCGTAATCGGGCCGCTGCCAGCGCAGCAGCGCTTCCGCACCGGCCAGTTCGCCCGTATCGAGCTGCACCTTGGGCTGGTAGTACAGCAGCAGCTGTTCCTGTTCCAGTGCCCGGCGCAGCGCCAGTTCCAGATCCAGCCGGGCTGCCACCTGCGCATTCATGCCGGCCGTGTAGAAGCGGAAACCATCGCGGCCGGACTGGCGCGCCCGCTCCATGGCAATGTCGGCATACTGCACCAGCGCCTGTGCCTCGCTGGCATCGTCGGGATACATGGCGATACCGATGCTGGCACTCAGTTCGGCGCGGTGACCATCGAGTTCGAACGGACGGCGCAAGGCAGCACGCACATCGTGCACTGTCTGCACGGGATCGAGCTGCTCGCGCGGTGCACCGAGGATCAGGGCAAATTCATCACCGCCCATGCGCCCTACCGTGTCGCGCAGGCGCACGCACTGCATCAAACGGTTGGCAAACTGGCGCAGCAGCTCATCGCCATGCAGCGAACCCAGCGTATCGTTGACGCTCTTGAAACGATCCAGCGCGATGAACATCACCACGATGCACTGGTCCTGTTCGGGCGCCAGCGCCACGGCGTTTTCCAGCGTGCGGAAGAACAGCGTGCGGTTGGGCAGCCCCGTCAGGCTGTCGTAATGGGCCATGTGTTCCAGCTGTTCCGCTGCCAGCCGGCGTTCGCTGATATCGCGCGCCACGCCCAGTAGAACGTCAGGCTGGTCGGGCCGCTGCATCAACTGCCAGTTCAGCTCGACCGGCACAGCCACCAGGTCACTACGCATCAGCTCCAGTTCCTGTAGCATGGGCGGCGCCCCTTCAATAGCCAACTGCCCCGTCAGCGCGCGCAGTGCCACGGGCGAACCCAGCCCCAGCCGGCTGGCCGACTGGCCCAGCAGTTCGTCGCTGCGGTAGGCCAGCATGCGACAAGCACCTTGGTTCACATCCACCAGTTCGGCACTGGCCGCATCGAGCAGGAAGATGGCGTCGGCCGTGGCATCCATGGCGCTGCGGAAGCGCTGCAGTTCGGCCGTACGTTCGCGCACGGTCTGCTCCAGTCCCGCGTTATAGCGCTTTACTTCGCGGTGCAACAGGCGCACTTCCAGCAGGTTGCGGATGCGGGTCAGTACTTCCAGCGGATCGAAGGGTTTGCTGAGGAAATCGCGCGCGCCCATTTCCAGCGCACGGATCTTGTGGTCGGGCTGGGCCGTTACCACCAGCACGGGCAGCCATGCGTCCGCTTCCAGCGGCTTCAGGGCCGCCATCACATCGAAGCCGCTCATGTCCGGCATCTGCAGGTCGAGAATGATCAGGTCGTAGCGCTGGGCGGCGTGCCAGCCCGCCACCACACGGGGATCGGTGGTGGCACTGACGGCCTGATAGCCACTGGACTGCAACAGATACTGCAGCAGTTCCACGTTCACCGGCTGATCGTCGACGATCAGAATCCGGGCGTGATAGATGTCGTTCTGGCTGATCATGGCACCTCCAATGGGGCGTACCGGTTTACCGCTGCGTCGTAACGAAATTGGCACTCGAATTTAATTGGCAATATTATCACCTTGATCAATCTGTGGCGCACGCCAGTCGCTTCTGTTGAAAATAAATGTTGCGATTCAGGCAAAGCGGAACGGCCTCGCTGGCAAGGCGTACGAAGGCCATGTTACAGTGGGTTGTCGATCACGAAGGAGACAGCCATGCACTCGAATAATTGCGAACTTATCCTCGACCTCGCTACTCAGGTAGGTCAGGCCTTGCAGGCCCGCGGCCTGCTACTGGCCACGGCAGAATCGTGTACCGGCGGCGGAGTCGCCCAGGCCATCACGGAAATCGCCGGCTCCACCGGCTGGTTCGACTGCGGTTTCATCACCTACTCGAACGCGTCGAAAACGGAAATGCTGGATGTCTCGGCCGCCCTGATTGCCCAACTGGGCAGCGTGTCGGAAGAAGTGGCGGCCGCCATGGCCACGGGCGCACTGGGCAACAGCAATGCCCACGTGGCGCTGTCCACCACCGGCATTGCCGGCCCTACCGGCGCCGTACCGGGCAAACCGGTCGGCACCATCTGCTTCGGCTGGGCCAAAGGCGATCAGGTACACACGGAACGACTGGTATTTACGGGCGACCGTCAGTCGGTGCGCACCCAGACCGTGATCCACGCGCTACAGGGTTTGCTACGCTTCATTGCCTAAACGACAAACTAAACGCATCAGGCGCGTACTGGCGGTTGCCAGCACGCGCCAAAACCACTACTCTCGTTGCATTCGGGCGCGTCGGTGCGCGGGTTTCCAATGAATCAGGAGTAATTTCGATGCAAAACACGGTACATTTCATCCTTCAGGGCAAAGGCGGTATCGGCAAGACGCTGGTCTCCACCATCCTCGCGCAGTGGGTTGCCAGCAAAGATGAAACGCCTTTACGCTGCTATGACACGGACCAGGAAAACGCCACCTTCTCGCGCTACAAGGCCATGAACGTCAAGCATGTGCCGGTGATGACGGATAGCCGCACCATCGACCCGAAACGCTTCGATGCGCTGATGATCGACATCCTCGAAGAAGAAGGCAACTGCGTGATCGATAACGGCGCCAACACCTTCTCGCCCCTGATGGGCTATCTGATCGAAAACGATTGTTTCTCGCTGCTGGAAGAGTCCGGCCGCAAAGTTTATATCCATACCATCGTCGGCGGCGGCGATACCCTGCACGACACGGCCATGGGTTTTGTCTCCACCGCCAAATCGACCAAGGTGCCGCTGGTGCTGTGGGAAAACGAACACTTCGGTCTGCTGCAATCGGCAGCCGGCAAGCAGTTCACCGAATCGCAGACCTATGCCGACAATTCCTCCCGCGTCAAAGGCCGCGTGGTGCTGTCGGCGCGCAATGCCGACACCTTCGGCGCCGACATCAAGAAAATGAATACGGCGCGCCTGACCGCGGCCGAAGTCAAGGAAAGCGACAAGTTCAACCTGATGGAAAAGCAGCGCATCAAAGTGGTGTTCCGCGACCTGTTCGAACAACTCGATAAAGTGGAGTGGTAAGCCACCATGGATCAGCACAAGCTGCGTACTCTGGTGTTCGAAAAGACGGGCGTCAAGATCGATATCGATGATCCTGTTTTTGCGCTGGTGGCCCTCAACGAAGCCGTACTGGAAGATGCCGTGCAGCGCCATGTGGCGCTGATGGATAGCACCTCGCGCGAGCTAGTACGGCATGCCCGTGCGGCTGGCGGACTGGCCGCCGAATCGCCCACCGCGCGGCGCAAAGGCGCCGTGCTCGATGCCACCAACGAAGCGCTGGAACATGACGCAGCAGCGCAGGCGGCGCCCCATTCAGCTACTCAGCCAGCGTCCGGCCAACCGGCCAGCCACGCGCCGGCGCCAGCCAGTCCATCGAATGCCGTCGCGCCCACCAGCGCCAGCTTTGATGGACGGGAAAAACGACTGTTGCTGGCAGCGGCCGGTGTAGCCACGCTGAGTGCGCTGCTGGTACTGGCCGGACAGGCGCTATTCTTCAAACCGGTGGCACCGCCCGCCCCCATCGTGCAGCAGGCCAAGGAACTCACGCCAGCCCAGCTGCTGGCACTGGAACGCGCCGACAAGCTGGACAAAGCCATCCTCAAGCTCGATCCCAAGACCCGCGCCCAGCTGCTGGCCGAACTGCCCAAGTAAGCCTGCTGCGCTGCTGCTGCCCAACGCTCCCCGCGTGGCAGCAGCAACATCAAATTGCTCCCGCCCCTCCCGCCCGCAGCGACACGCTGGCCTGCCATCGATCTGTTGCATCAGGACAACGAATCATCCCCTTGAATTGCAAGAAGTAAGTCTGCCGTAGGAAAACTGGCCTATGTTGTAGACAGAACGGCTGAACGTGAACGATCTGCGTGTGGAGCCGGTTCTTCAACCGATACAGGGAGATTAATATGATAAAAAAAGCATCCTGCCACCCTCGTTCCATCACCAGCCTGCTGGCCGTACTGGGCAGCAGCATGGGTCTGCTGGCCGCGCCATTGGCGCAGGCCGACGACAGCGAATCGAATCTGAAGATCAGCGGCTTCCTGTCGCTGGTCGCGGGCCGCACTGCCGGCACCAGCCTGCCCGCCGACTATAACGGCCCGGCCAGCATCGATGGCCATGCTTGCCCGTGCTACACGGCAGACTGGGGTAATGCCGGCGTGTACACGGACAGCCTGTCGCTGCGGCCGGAATCGCGCGCCGGCGTCCAGCTCAAATATGTCATCTCGCCACAGTTCAATCTGGTGGGACAGGTGGTGGTGCGCGGCAGCGACACCAGCCCGAATCTGCAGTGGGCCTATGCCAGCTATGCGCCCTCCAAAAATTGGGAAATCCAGCTGGGCCGCAAGCGCATCCCGCTGTATTTCTATTCCGACTTCCAGGACATCGGCATGTCCTATCCTTGGGTAGGTGTACCACCAGAACTGTATGGCTGGGAAGCCACCAACTACAACGGTGCCAGCGTACGCTACCGCACGATGGTGGGCGACACCAATGTGGCCGTAGGTCTGTTCGGCGGCAAGGAAACTGTCAAGGATGCTCTGTACGACCGCCTGTTCTACAGCAGCAAAACCCGGGTGGAATGGAATAATCTGGTCGGTGCCGATCTGGAAATCAGCCAGGGTGCGCTGACCGCGCGCGCTGTCTATATGCAGACCGATGTACGTACCACCAATGCGCTGCAGGGGCTGGATGATAAAGCCAAGCTGCGTGCCTATGGTCTGGCCAACAATCTGGATCTGGACGCGTGGTTCGTGCTGACCGAAGTGACCCAGCTGACGCGCGATTTCGACAGCGGCTACAAGATCACGGCACCAGCCTACACCTTCGGTGCCGGCTACCACTACGGCGACTGGACGCCGTTCCTCAACTATGCCAGCTACAAGGAAAAGACCAGCAACAGCCTGATGTATGCACCGCAGAGCTATAAGCGCTGGTCGCTCACCTTGCGCTATGACCTCGGCATCCGCAGTGCCATCAAGGGCCAGATCGACCGCAACAAGGATGTGACCCGCAACTTCGGTGGCGATGTCACCGTCATGCGCCTGTCCTACGACCAGTTGTTCTGATTCCATGCATAGGAGCTCAACATGAAAAAGCTGTACACCCTGCTGGCCCTGTGTGGTGCCGTTACGCTTGCGCTGCCGGCCCGTGCCGAAATCGTCGTCATCACCAGCACAGCTAATCAGGCCTCGCGTATGTTCTCGGAACAGGCGGCCCAGTTCTTCCTCGGCCAATCCAACCAGTTCACCCCCATCGAACAGGGTAAAGACTCCCCCATCCGCAAGGAGTTCTACCAGAAGCTGTCGAATAAATCGGTGACACAAGTCGAGGCGGCCTGGGCCAAAATCGAGTTTGCCGGCAAGGGCACCGCCCCCAAGGCCTATCCTAGCGATGCGGCGGTGAAGAAGGCTGTGGCGTCCGACCCTAGCGCGATTGGCTATATCAACAAAGCCTCGGTGGATGAGACGGTCAAAGTGCTACTGACCTTGCCGTAAAACGATGCAGCCCGCGCGGCTGCATTTTTTCTGCTAACATGTGAACATCTATTCATTTGTTGGTATTATGAGCTGCCACCACGACGTTACGGTCTGCGATCCTGCCATCGCCCAACTGGCCGACCTGTTCCATCTGCTCGGTGATCCCACTCGCCTGCGCATCGTGCTGGCCTGTCTGGACGCGCCGATTGCCGTCAGCGGCATCGCCAGCACGCTCGAACTGAGCAGCTCGCTGGTCAGCCACCACCTGCGCCTGCTGCGCGCGGCCCGCATCGTCAAATCCGAACGGCAGGGCAAGCAGGTGTTCTATTCCGCCGCCGATGCCCACATCAGCGGTGTACTCAACGATATGCTGGAACACATCGCCGAACCGGCGAACGGGAGCGAGGCATGAGCCACCACCACGACCACTCTCATGATCATGACCACGAGCACGAACATGCACACGCCCACCAGCATGGCAGCAAGGGCTGCAGCCATGACCACGGGCACGGTCATCACCACCATCACGGCGATCCCAACACCATGGGGCGGGCATTCGCTATCGCTATTCTGCTGAACTCGGTATTTGTCGCCATCGAATTCGGCTACGGTTTTCTCGCCAACTCCACCGCGCTGATGGCCGATGCCGGCCACAACCTGTCCGACGTACTGGGCCTGATGCTGGCATGGGGCGCCGCCATCCTCGCCAAGCGCCTGCCGAACGGACGCTACACCTACGGCCTGCGCAGCAGTTCCATGCTGGCCGCGCTGTTCAATGCCATGCTGCTGATGGCCGCCTGTGGCGGGATTGCATGGGAAGCCGTGCAGCAACTGATCCACCCTGATCCGGTCGGCGGTCTGACGGTCTCGCTGGTAGCCGGTGTGGGCATCCTGATCAACGGCTTCTCGGCCTGGCTGTTTATGTCTGGCAGCAAGGATGACGTGAACATCCGCGGTGCCTATCTGCACATGGCGGCCGATGCCGCCATCTCGCTGGGCGTGCTGATCGCTGGTGTGGTGGTCATGTACACGGGCTGGAACTGGCTAGACCCGGTGGTCAGTATGCTGATCGTGGGCTTCATCGTGTACAGCACATGGGCGCTGCTGAAGCAGTCGCTACGCATGGTGATGGCGGCCGTACCCGACCATATCGACGGCGCGCAGATCGCCGACTTCCTGCGCGCCCAGCCGGGCGTGAGCGCGGTGCAGGATCTGCACATCTGGGCCATGAGCACCACGGAAACGGCGCTGACGGTACAACTGGTGACACCGCAAGGGCATCCCGGCGATGCGGCACTGGACACGATCAGCCGCCAGTTGCGCGAAGAGTATGCTATCCATCACAGTACGCTGCAGGTGCGGCTGGGCGCTGATGCCCCGGCCTGCAGCCTGCAGACGGCCAAACACGTAGTCTAGTCGGCCAGACCGGCGTACAGCGGCGTGCTCAGATAGCGCTCGCCGAAGGATGGAATGATGGTGACGATGATCTTGTCGGCATTTTCCGGACGACGTGCCACCTGTACCGCAGTCCACAGCGCGGCACCGGCCGAGATGCCCACCAGCAGACCTTCCTGACGGGCGGCCTGCTGCGCCGTCTCGAAGGCATCTTCGTTGCGCACGGTGACCACTTCATCGTACACGCCCGTATTCAGCACGGCCGGCACGAAACCGGCACCGATGCCCTGTATCGGGTGCGGTCCTTTGGTGCCCTGCGACAGCATGGGCGATGCGGCAGGCTCCACTGCCACGCAGCGGAAGCCCGGCTTGCGCTGCTTGAGCACTTCGCCCACGCCGGTAATGGTGCCACCCGTACCCACGCCAGCCACCAGAATATCCACCCGACCATCCGTATCGGCCCAGATCTCTTCTGCCGTGGTGCGACGGTGCACCTCCGGATTGGCGGGATTGTTGAACTGCTGGGGAATCAGATAACGGCTGTCGGCGGCCGCCAGCTGTTCAGCCTTGGCAATCGCGCCCAGCATGCCTTCGCTACCGGGCGTCAGCACCAGTTCGGCACCATAGGCGCGCAGCAGCATGCGGCGTTCGCGGCTCATGGTTTCCGGCATCACCAGCGTGCAGCGGTAGCCGCGCGCAGCGCACACCATGGCCAGCGCAATACCCGTATTGCCGCTAGTGGGTTCGAGAATAATGGTATCGGGACGGATCAGCCCTGCCGCCTCGGCCGCCTCGATCATGGCCAGACCGATACGGTCCTTGACGCTGTGGGCAGGGTTGAAGAATTCCAGCTTGGCCAGAATCTGGGCGGTGCTACCGACGTTGAGGCGGTTCAGGCGTACCAGCGGGGTACGGCCTATGAGTTCGGTAACGTTATTGGCAATTTTCATGGACAACTCCGGAGTGAGGGGATGTCAGCCAGTCTACACTGACTGTCCCCGCTCCGGTAGCGTCCAGCTTACTTCACATCGATCAGTTCGACGTCGAAGATCAGCGCCGAATTCGGCGGAATATTGCCGCCCGGCGCAGCGCGTGAACCATAGGCCAGTTCGGATGGAATGATCAGCGTGCGCTTGCCGCCCACGCGCATGCCCTGTATGCCCTGATCCCAGCCTTTGATCACGCGGCCGGCGCCCAGCATGAACTCCAGCGGCTCGCGGCCCACGGAAGAATCGAACAACTTGCCGTGCATATTCTTGGCCAGCGGGCGGTACAGCCAGCCCGAATAGTGCATGTACACGGTGCTGCCAGTAGTGGCTTCGCGCCCCGTGCCGACTTTGGTATCGGTCACGATCAGCTGTTCGGCGGCAGGGCCGGGCGTGGCCGAACCCACCACCAGCGGTGGTGGCGGCGGAACTTCGGCCGGTGCAACGGGTGCATTGGGTGCGCCAGGCGCTTGCGCCTGAGCGAAGCTGGTAGCCAGTGCACACAGCACGGCGGCAAAAATGGAACTACGCTGCATGATATCGTCTCTCTCTGGGTCTAGTGTTAGCAGGTCTGTCCCTGCCAGCGCGCACATGATAGCAAAACTGCCAGCCTGAGCACACTTTTCAGGCGGACAGTGCGCCCGTCGCCACGCTGGCCGCAGCGTCGGCCAGTGCCGCACCACCAGCCACCGCCTCATCTGTCTGAGCCTGCTGCGCCAGATGGCGTAGCGCGTGGCTGGCCGCCACCATGCCGAAGGTGGCCGTCACCACCATGGCAGAACCGAAACCGGCACAGTTCAGGCCCGTCACGCCGGCGCTGGCCGCGTCGTCGATGGCACAGGCTTCGGCCTGTTCCGGCATACGGATGCGCTCCATGGAAAACACCGCATCGACGTGGAATTTATGCTTCTCGCCACGCGGGTAGCCATATTTGTTGCGCAAGGTCTTGCGCACCATTTTCAGCAACGGTTCCTGCTCGGTGCGGGCCAGATCGCGGATGGCGATTTCGGTCGGGTCGGTCTTGCCACCGGCACTGCCGATGATCACCATGGGGATCTGCTGCTGGCGGCACCATGCAATCATGGCGGCCTTGTCCTTGACGCTGTCAGTTGCGTCGATCACGTAATCATAGCGGCCCTGCCCCAGCATGTCCGGCACGTTGTCCACCGTAACGAAGTCCTCGATCTGGTTGACCACGCAGAAAGGATTGATCTCGGCGATGCGCTCGGCCAGCGCAGTAATTTTGGCCTTGCCGACCGTGCTGCTAAGCGCCTGAATCTGGCGATTGATGTTAGATTCGGCAACATTATCCAGATCAATTAAGGTCAGCTGGCCGATCGCGCTGCGCGCCAGCGCTTCCACTGCCCACGAGCCCACGCCGCCCGTGCCGACCACGCAGACATGCGCCTCGCGGAAGCGTTGCAGTGCCGCCGCGCCATAGAGACGGGCGATGCCGCCGAAGCGGCGTTCGAAATCTATTTCCTCAAAGGAGGTAGGGTTATCAGCGTTCATCCCGTCATTTTAACGGACGCCGCCATAAAAAATATTCTAGAATGATTTTCTCACCTAGTCCGAGCCGCAAGCCATGAGCCACCATCTGTTCGATACCGCCCCCGATTTCAACCAGCCTATCGCCGTGCTCAAGCACTGCCATGACCGCATCCGCAAACAGCTGGAAACCCTGCAGAAACTGCTGGAGCACCTGCCCGTGCACGGCGCCGACGCCGATGCGCGCAAGGCCGCGCAGGCCGTGCAGAAGTATTTCAATCACGCCGCCGCACTGCACCACGAAGATGAAGAAGAAAACCTCATGCCCATGCTGCAGGCCACGGCGCGCGAGGCCGACGCCGTGCTGCTGGAGCAGATCATCCCCGGCATTCTGGCCGACCACGCCCAGATGGATCTGGCATGGCAGGAACTGAATGCCCAGCTGGAACAGATCGCACAAGGCCAGTCGGCCGAGCTCGACAATGCCGACGTCCAGCAATTCATCGAACGCTACACCAGCCACATGGCGGTGGAAGAGACCAATATCGCCCCCATGGCCAAACGCCTGTTCAGCCACGAACAGATGGAACAGCTGGGCAGCGCCATGCAGGCACGGCGCGGCATCAAGCCGGCTCTGCCGCAGAGTCAGGTGCCGGAGCAGCATCAAGTGCCCGTCAATAACACGGTGGCCAATGGCGTGGTGCTGGCCGACATCCGTCTCGACTATGGCCGTGCCAGCCTGACGGAAGACGATGTGCTGGACGATCCGATCGCCCAGTTCGGCAAATGGTTCGAGGAAGCCATGCACGCCAAGGTCAACGAGCCGAATGCCATGAGTCTGGCCACGGTGGATACGGAAGGCCGCCCCAGCTCGCGCATCGTGCTGATCAAGCAGTACGACCAGCGCGGCTTCACCTGGTACACCAACTATGACAGCCAGAAGGGCCAGCAATTGCGCGCCACCCCGCACGCCGCGCTGCTATTCTTCTGGAGCGAACTGGAACGGCAAGTACGTATCGAAGGTACGGTGACGAAAACTTCACGCGAAGAAAGCGACAAGTATTTCTACAGCCGTCCCGTGAAAAGCCAGATCGGCGCCATCGCCTCCAAGCAGAGCGAACCGATCGCCAATCGCGCGCAGATGGAAGCGAATTACGATGCCGTGGCGGCAGCCAGCGGCGACCAGCCCGTGCGGCCCGAGCACTGGGGCGGTTACCGCCTCGATCCGGTGCGTATCGAATTCTGGCAGGGTCGCCGTTCGCGCTTCCACGACCGCATTGTGTACTGCAAACAGGCCGATGGCAGCTGGACCCGGGAACGTCTGCAGCCCTGAGCGCAGCGCCCCGCCCCACAGAAGACCATCGTTCGCGGTGGTCTTTTTTTTTCGGAGGTGCTGCATGGGGAAACGTCTGACGCTCTATCCGGCGCTGCATTTCAGGCTGGGCGCGCGACTGGCGGCCCGCCTCGGCGCGTGGGGTAGCGCCATGCGCCAGCAGCTGGCACTGCCCCTGCGACTGGAACTGTGGGACGGCCAGCGCATCGATTTTTCCGCCCTGCCGCCGCGCGTCACCATCCGCTTGCCCAACATGAGCGCGGCCAGCTATCTGCTGCGTCCTTCGCTGTCCAGCCTTGGTCGTGCCTATGTGGAAGGCCGCATCGAAGTGCAAGGCGCAGCGCGCGACATGATAGCCATCGTCACGGCACTGGCGCGCAATACCCTCAGGGTGGAAGGCCGCTATGCGCGGGTGGTGCGCAACTGGCGCCATAGCAAGCAGGGCGATGCCGCCGCCATCGCCTACCACTACGATGTCTCCAACGAGTTCTATGCGACCTTCCTCGATCCCGAACTGGTGTATTCCTGCGCCTATTTCGAGCAAGGCCATGAAGATCTGGCCACGGCCCAGTTGCAGAAGCTCGACCACATCCTGCGCAAGATCGCCCTGCAGCCGCACCAGCACCTGCTCGATATCGGCTGCGGCTGGGGCGCGCTGGTCATCCGCGCGGCCCAGCGTTTTCAGGCCCGCTGCGTGGGTGTGACGCTATCGGAGCAGCAGTATGCGCTGGCGCGCCAGCGCGTGCGTGCGGCGGGGCTGGAGCATCTGGTGGAAATCCGCCTGCAGGACTACCGCGACGTGCAAGGCCAGTTCGACCGCATCACCAGTGTCGGCATGTTCGAGCATGTGGGAGTGCGCCATCTGCCCGACTATTTTGCTGCGGTGGCGCACCTGCTGGCCGATGATGGCATCGTCATGAACCATGGCATCACCAGCAGCGATCCGGCCAATGGCCAGTCACCGTATGGGGGCGGCGAATTCATCGAGCAATATGTGTTTCCGCAAGGCGAACTGGCGCACATCGGCCATGTGCTGAAATGCATGCAGCAAGGCCAGCTGGAAGTGTTCGACGTGGAAAACCTGCGCCGCCACTACGCCCGCACCTGCGCCCTGTGGAGTGACAACTACGAAGCGGCGGCTAGCCGCCTGAAAACGCTGGCCGGCGAAAAGCGCTACCGCATCTGGCAGGTATATCTGGCCGGTGCCAGCTATGCCTTCGAACAGGACTGGATCAGCCTGTACCAGATCGTGGCGCGCAAAGCCGGCCAGGCGGCCAGCACCCTGCCCTGGTCGCGCCGCTATATGTACACGGCGGCGGCGCCTACTTGAGCCGCGCCGCGTACAGGCTGCGCAGCTTGGCCACCTTGGGCGCTACCACGAAAGCGCAATAGCTTTGCAGCGGGTGCTGCTCGAAATAATGCTGGTGGTATTCCTCGGCGCGGAAATACGGCTGCGGCGCCGACAGTTCCGTCACGATGGGCGCATCCCAGACGCCCGCCATCTGGGCGATCACTTCGCGCGCCGTAGCTTCCTGCTCGGGCGACTGGTAATAGATCACCGAACGGTACTGGGTGCCCACATCGTTGCCCTGCCGGTTCAGCGTGGTCGGATCATGCAGGGTGAAAAAGATTTCCAGCAAATCGCGGTAGCTGATCACGGCCGGATCGAAACGCACCCTGACCACTTCCGCATGGCCCGTCTCGCCCGTGCAGACCTGCTCGTAGCTGGGGTTGGGCTGCGCCCCGCCCGTGTAACCGGACTCTACCTCGGCCACGCCACGCAGACGCTCGAACACCGCTTCCAGACACCAGAAGCACCCGCCCCCCAGAACGGCAGTTTCCATTTCACTTTGCAGATGAGTTTCCACGACTTTTCTCCTTGTACACGCCGGTGCGCAGAACAGTCCAGCGACGATCAGAGAAATATAGCAGAAATCACGCCGCAGCCTGCGGCCGCTAGGCCGGCGCCCCGCCCGTGGCAACTGGCGGGGCCGGCGCATATCGGGCAAACACTTCCTTGGCCGCGAACAGGCCGTTGAGGGCCGCAGGGAAACCTGCATAGACCGACATCTGCATCAGGATCTCGACGATTTCCTCGCGCTGCAGGCCCACATTCAGGCCCGCTTCGATATGCACTTTCAGCTGCGGCGCCGCATTGCCCATGGCCGTCAGCGCGGCGATAGTGGCAATTTCGCGTGCACGCAGGTCTAGCCCGGAACGCGAATAAATGTCGCCGAACGGATATTCGAACAGGTAGTTGGCGAAATCGGGCGCGATATCGGCTAGGGCATCGATCACGTTCTGGCCGGCGGCGCCGTCGATTTCAGCGAGTTTTTGCTGACCTCTTAGCCAGCGGTCGTTGCTGGCGGGTGGGCAGGGAGTGGTCATACTGGGGCATCCTTTGCAGAGTATGGGTGTAGCCAAGAATTTTCCGGTCCAGCATCTGCAGGCAATCCTGCAGTTGTGCCAGCCGGGCCTGTACCTGCAGGCGGTGCTCGCTCAACAATTGCAAACGCTGGGCCTCCGTCTGCGGCCCCGCCTCACGCAAGGCCGCATACTCCAGCATGGTCTGCAAGGGCATGCCGGAGGCTTTCAGCCGGCCGATAAACGCCAGCCACACCAGCACGCTATCGTCATAGCGGCGCTGGCCGCCCGCGTCGCGCTGCGCATAGGACAGCAAACCTATCTTCTCGTAATAACGCAGCGTGTGGGCCGTGAGACCACTACGCTGCGCCAGTTCGCCTATCTTCATTCCACCTCCATGCAGGGACCACGCAATACTGCGACTTAGAGTGCACTCTAAGTCAAGCGGGATTTTTCATCAGCAGGAAAATCGCCGCCTCCGGTGGACTGCCTTAATTTTTGGCATAATGTGGGAAAAACACAGGTTTTCCATGAATACAGTTTCCCCACGTGCCCCTGCCCCCAGTTTCGACACCCGCCATTTCCGTCAGGCGCTGGGTCAGTTCGCCACCGGCGTGACCGTGATTACCACGCGTCTGGCCGATGGTACTTTCCGCGGGCTCACGGCCAGTTCCTTCAATTCCGTCTCGCTGGAACCGCCGCTGGTGCTGTGGAGTCTGGCCAATAAAGCCAACAGCATGCCCATCTTTACGGGCAATTCGCACTATGTGATCAACGTGCTGGCGGCCGATCAGGCTCATCTGGCCACCCGTTTTGCCACCCGCGGCATCGATCCGTGGGAAGGCGTGGAGTACGAACTGTCGCGCACGGGACACCCCATCCTCAAAGGCGCTTCGGCCTGGTTCGAGTGCCATAACCGCAGCCGCTATCCGGAAGGCGACCATGTGATTTTCGTGGGTGAAGTGGAACTGTGCGAATTCTCGCCCTGCCCGCCCCTGATCTTCCACGGTGGCCAGTTCGGCAATCTGGGCTAAAAACGGAAATTGGTGTCGCCATTTGGAAAGCCGCCGCGTCATGGGCGGCATAGAATGCTTGCAGCATTCACCATAATGAGAGACCACACATGAGCCAAGCCCGTGCCCAGTTCCACTGGGATGATCCCCTGCTGCTGGACCAGCAACTGACCGAAGAAGAACGCATGGTGCGCGATGCCGCTGCGGCCTACTGTCAGGACAAGCTGGCCCCGCGCATCCTCGAAGCATTCCGCCACGAACAGATGGACACCTCCATCTTCCGCGAAATGGGTGAACTGGGCCTGCTGGGCCCGACCATTCCGGAACAGTACGGCGGTCCCGGCCTCAACTACGTGGCCTACGGTCTGATCGCGCGCGAAGTCGAGCGCGTCGATTCCGGTTACCGTTCGATGATGAGCGTGCAGTCGTCGCTGGTGATGGTGCCGATCTACGAGTTCGGTACGGAAGCCCAGAAACAGAAATACCTGCCCAAGCTGGCCACCGGTGAGTGGATAGGCTGCTTCGGCCTGACCGAGCCTAACCACGGTTCCGATCCCGGTTCGATGGTCACGCGTGCACGCAAAGTGCCCGGTGGTTATGCGCTGACGGGCGCCAAGATGTGGATCACTAACTCGCCAGTGGCCGACGTGTTCGTGGTCTGGGCCAAGGACGATGAAGGCGCGATCCGCGGCTTCGTGCTGGAAAAAGGCATGGACGGCCTGAGCGCTCCTGCCATCCACGGCAAGTTCGGCCTGCGCGCTTCCATCACGGGCGAAATCGTGATGGACAATGTGTTCGTACCAGAAGAAAACGCCTTCCCTGATGTGCGTGGTCTGAAAGGCCCGTTCACCTGCCTGAATTCGGCACGCTACGGCATCGCCTGGGGCGCACTGGGTGCGGCGGAAAGCTGCTGGCACACGGCCCGTCAATACGTGCTGGACCGTCACCAGTTCGGCCGCCCACTGGCCGCTAACCAGCTGATCCAGAAGAAACTGGCCGATATGCAGACGGAAATCACGCTGGGCCTGCAAGGCTGCTTGCAACTGGGCCGCATGAAAGATGCGGGCACGGCAGCCGTGGAAATCACTTCTATGATGAAGCGTAACTCCTGCGGCAAGTCGCTGGACGTGGCACGCATGGCGCGCGATATGCTGGGCGGCAACGGCATTTCCGACGAGTTCGGCATCATCCGTCACATGGTGAATCTGGAAGTGGTGAATACCTACGAAGGTACGCACGACATTCATGCGCTGATACTGGGCCGTGCCCAGACCGGCATTCAAGCCTTCCAGTAATACGGGCTGAAAAGGAAAAAGCGGCGCTGAATTCAGCGCCGCTTTTTTTTTATGCCTGCTTGAGATCTGTCAAACGTTCATGCCGGATGACCGAATGACAGATCTGACCCCGATTTAGAAGCCTTTGAAGTTGTAGCCTACGCTGACGCTGACTGCCAGCGGGTCGAGGCGGACATCTTGCGTCTGGCCCGTCGAGAAGGTGACTTTGGTCTTCAGCTTGGTCTTGATGACGGTGGCATCGAGGAACCATTTGTCGTTGATGCGCACCGTGCCGCCGATCTGGTAGCTCAGCGCCATCTTGTCGTTCAGCTTGAAGGTGGTGCCGGGACCGCCCGTGTTCAGCAGCGCCGTCATCTGGGCCGAACCAGTTTCCTTCTGGAACATGGCGTAGGTCAGACCGAGACCCACGTAAGGACGGAAGACGGCGTTGGCCGGCAGGAAGCGGTACTGTATGAACGCGGTCGGTGGCAGCACTTGCGAGGTGCCCAGCTTGCCCGTGCCTTCGATCGCACCGGCACCGATCAGGTCGTGCTCGTAAGGCAGACCCAGATCGATTTCAGCCGAAACGTTATCCGTCAGCATGTAGGCAATCGCGAAGCGCGGCTTGCTGTCCGTGCCCACGTCGGCCTTGGTGCCCGGCAGCGCCGGTGCCGAGACATCGCCCGAATCCACTTTCGGGGTGATCTTGTTAATGCCCAGCGTACCCAGCCAGGTACCGGCAGTCTGTTGTGCCGAGGCAGCCGTCGCCAGCGACATCGCGCCAGCCAGCGCCAGCAGTTTCAAGGTGTTCTTCATATCGTCTCCAGAATTTTTTGTGATGTAAGTCGGGCCGCTATCTGTCCCGGATAGCGGCCGGCGACGACTGAATTACAGCCAGCCTTTGACAACCATTTTCTCGGCCGTGTAGCGGGCCAGCAGCAGGTTGTTGAACGGGGTCGGGTGCACGTCATCGGCAAACGAGTAGTGGCTCACATCGCCAGCCTTCAGATTGCCACCGTTGCAGCCCAGCGCGCTACCCAGCGGGTTCTTGGCGGCGCTCAGGTCGCAAGCGGTTTCGTTCACCACGGTCAGGCCGTAAGGGCCGGGATTGGTCGCCTGATCATGGCTGACGGCGTACACGTCAACGATCAGCACTTTCGATTCCGCTGCCAGACCCGTGTTCAGCGCGCCATTGAAAGCCGCCACCATGGCATTGATCAGCGCACGGGTGGAAGCATCTTTGGACAGACCGGCCGGGGTGGTGGCCACGTCAGGCAGGTTGTTCACGGTGACGTAGTTGGCGCCGTTGGCGATCAGCTGGTTTTTCACCAGTGCCACCAGTTCGTTACCCGCTTGCGCCATGGCCGCTACCAGCTCAGGGCTGTGGGCCGCAGCGTAGTCGGCACCGGCTTTCGCACCGGCAGCGGTGGCATCGGCCGTCGCTTTCGTCACCATAGGGCCGTACACGGCAGGCGAAGCCACCGAGGAATTGCCCGGCTGCACAGCAGCAGTACCGATCGCTACCTGGGTGATGGAAGTCTGGGTGCTACCGGCGCGTGCCGCTTCCGTCTGGGCGGCCAGACCGATGGCCGCAGCAGCTGCCTGCGGATTGGTGGCACCGGCAGCCAGCTGGCCCACCAGACTGGTGACGTAAGCCGTGCCGCCAGCCGCCGTACCGGCTGCCGTAGCCGCAGCGCTCAGCGCCGACAGGTTGAACAGCACGTCATTACCACCGGCCATGACGAAGATCATTTCGTCGCCTTTGAATTTGCCGCCGACGATTTTGAGGTGGTTGGCAATCTGGGTGGCGACCGGGATGGTCAGCGCGCCCAGCGCACTACCAGTCAGTTTGTGGCCAGGGCCGACAGGATTGGTCACGCGCGAACCGCCCGTGGCGTAGCCGTAGCAGCCAGCGTGGGCCACTTGCGGTACCGAGAAACCTTTGCTGGCATCACCGTCCAGACCCGTCACCGCCGGGCATGGTGCTGGCAGGCCCAGCTGGGCGGCCATCAGTTCGGTCCAGTTTTTACCCGTCAGAGCAGGATTGGTGGCCGTGTTATCGCCATTGATGGTGAATTTGCCGCCCTTCAGAGCAACGACGGTGCCTACGGCGTAGGAGCCAACGTCGGACAGGCTGTCACCGAACGATACTTGTGCGCTGTACTGCTTCTTCAGAACTTGCGCGCCGGGCGTAGGGTCGGTGCCGCCGCAACCTGCCAGTATGGCCAGGGCTGCTGCCGCCAATGCTAATTTGGTATGACGCATGTTGTCTCCTAGAAAAATTCTTTTATGGTGTGATACGAACGGTTGTGCTATTCGCAACCTGATTAATATGCCAGCCTTAGCGGCCATTGTATAGAGATGCACTGTAAAAACGCGGCGTTTGTACCCAAAAAAGAACGCTTGCTCGCTGCTTTTTTTACAGCGAGCGTATGCTGCTAAGCACCATTCACCGTACTGGTGCAGCGTCGAAGAATTTGCGTGCTTCGCGCAGGCAGAACGGTGCTACCAGCCCGGCGTGATAACTATCCAGCACCACCTGATTGGCCTGTGCATTGGTGCCGCCTTGTTCCGTTACGGACAGCTTCAGCACCTGCTTGGCCAGCGCAAATTCCGTGCGCACGGTGCGGTAGTCTGCCAGCAGCGAGGAGTCATCCAGATCGAGCACACTCAACAGCCCTGTACCCATATTCTGCGCACGGAAATACGCCACCGCTGCGTCCGTATTCGCGAACGGCACCACGGGGTCCTGATTGCCGCCACACAGCAACAGCGGCACGGTGGGCGTGTAGTTGCGCAGATCGTTTTTCAGCAGCCATTTACGCAAGGTATGAGTCGGTGCACAGTTCAGCGGTGCATTATTGCTTGCGTTACACGGCTGGGCTTTGAGGTCGCTCAAATAGCTGTTGCGGTAGGCCGTCTGTAGCAAGTGGTCGGTGCCGAAGAATCGGCTATAGCCAGCCGCCTGCGGCAACGAGGCCAGATCGAACAGCACATCGTTCGGTAACTTACCCGCCGTGACCAGCGCGCCCAGACTCAGGCTGCCCGGCAGCAGCGTATCGATACCGCTGGCATATTTCGCTTCGTAGAGATCCGTCAGGCTGCTGTACAGGCCGGCACCGGCGCGCTGGCCTGCTGTGATCAGCATGGGCATGAAGCCGGTCGAACCGACGCTGGGGGCGCCGTTGAAGATAGTGTCGCCGAACTGCAGCAAGGCATACGGGCCGGACAGCGGAGCCGCCGCCGTGACATTGAATTCACCCGCATAATCGCGCTGCATGGCACGCTGGGTGGCCATGGCCACGAAGCCGCCTTGGGAGTAACCACTCACCATCAAGCGGCTGGACGGGGTGGCGCCGATGCTGGCAAACACGCTGCGGGCGGCACGCAGCGCATCGATCATATCGTTGGCCTGCTGGCTGGCATCGAGGTAGGGATGGTAGTCCAGCGAGGAGCCGGCATAACCGGCGTAATTGGGCGCCACCACGATATAGCCCTGGGCGGCAAACATGGCCGCCACGGTACGGGTTTCCGTGGCACTCAGATCGGCCATGTCATTGTTCTTCAGCACCGAGGTGCCGTGCGCGTACAGCAGCACGGGGCGACCGCCCTGACAGGCCGGATCCGTGCCGGATGGCACCATGATGGCGGTGCTGGCCTGCGTATCGGCTGCCTTGCCATCGAGCGTGTGGTAGCGCAGCGTATAAGTGGTGACGGCGCAGGTCGGCGTGCCCGTGACGGCGGCGCCATAGCTAACGCTGGCTTCCACCAGCGCCTTCATCTGCGCCGGTTGCACGGTGTTGACACTAAAGCCGCCCACGGCCGCCGGTACCAGACTGGCCGCACCGACCGGCTGGCCGCGCAACTGTGTCACGGGTGGCAGCGGCACCACGGGGCCGCCGGTCTGGCTAGCAGGACTACCGCCACCGCACGCGGTCAGCGTGCCTGCAATCGTGGCAGCCAGCGCCAGCACTACGCTGTGGCGGGTGCGCGACGGGGGAGCCGTCAGGGAAAAGAAAGAAGCAGAAGTGCAGCGCGTATCCATAGGCTAATCCTCGCAAGATGCGGGAGCCGCGCCCCCGCCAGAATGTCAGACGGCCGGGCAAACTGGGTGACCGGCAGCAATTGAATCTTAGCAGGAAAGCAAGCCCAGCGGACCATCCGGCCGCCGGACTCGGGCTAGGCAGTTCAGGCCAGCAGGCGCGCGATGACGCCAGCCGAACCGTGCACGGCACGGCGCAGACGGTCGTTCACGCCCAGCCACTGATCATCCTGTGGCGGGGTTTCCACCAGTATCAGATCGCAAGCGGTCTGATCCATGTCGCGCAGCGCGGCATACAGGCCATAGGCATACGCTGCGGCCGTCGCCGGCATGTGACGCTGGGCATGGCCGCAGGCTGGCAGGGTGTGGCTGATGACGGCCACCTGCACGCCGCGCGCCTGCAACTGGGCCAGCGTGGCCGGCAGTGCTGCCGCATCCAGCATGGTGACGGGAGTACGCGGTGCATAGTGCGATTCCAGCGTACCGGAAGCGCGGGGAGCGGCCTGATCGGGCGCAGCGGGCAGCATGCCGATCACGTCGGCAATCTGCTGCGCCGTAATATGGCCGGGACGCAGCAGCACGGGGCCGTGCGTGGCGAGGCGCGACAGATCGACGATGGTCGATTCGATACCGACGGCGCTGGAACCGCCTTCCAGCACCACGCTGAGCAGCGCGCCATCGCAGCTTTCGCCATCGGCGGCACCGCCCATCGGGCCATCGTCATGGGCATCCAGTCCGAACTCGTCGCGCACATGCTGCGCCGTGGTCGGGCTGACGCTGCCGAATTTATTGGCCGATGG
Source organism: Duganella fentianensis (assembly GCF_964031615.1). Taxonomy (GTDB): domain Bacteria; phylum Pseudomonadota; class Gammaproteobacteria; order Burkholderiales; family Burkholderiaceae_D; genus Rugamonas; species Rugamonas fentianensis_A. Next base: position 43,618 of record NZ_CAXIQN010000013.1, on the reverse strand, counting down.
TGCCGCCACCCCGCCCTTGCCGCCTTTGAATGCGCTCAGCAGAGCGATGGCGACGGGATGGGACGGGCAGCGTATGCCCACCGTGTCCTGACCGCCAGAGACGGCAGCGGGGATATGCACGGCACGTTTCATGATCAGCGTCAGCGGGCCGGGCCAGAAAGCCTGCACCAGCTGGCGCGCCTGTACGGGAATATCCGTGCACCAGTAATCAAGCTCCGCTTCAGGCGCCACGTGGACGATCACGGGATGATCGTTAGGCCGGCCCTTGGCCTGATAGATGCGCGCTACTGCGGCCGGATTCTCGGCGTCGGCGCCAAGGCCGTACACCGTCTCGGTCGGGAAAGCCACCAGCCCGCCCTGCTCCAGCACGGCGGCTGCGGTAGCAATGGCTGCAGCATCGGCAGCAGCGGCAGTTGATCCTGCTGCCTGTGTCAGACCAGACTTCACGCCGCGATACCTAGAATGGCGCAGGCAGCCTGCAACTGCTGCTGCGCTTGCTCCAGCGTAGGCGCGATAAACGTGAGGTGCCCCATCTTGCGGGCGCGGCGCGGATCGTCCTTGCCGTACAGGTGCAGGCAAGCGCCCGGCAGCGCCAGCACCTGATCCCACGCCGGTTCGCGCGGCGTATTGCTATCACCTTCAAACCACACGTCGCCGAGGATGTTGAGCATCACGGCGGGCGAATGCTGGCGCACATCGCCCAGTGGCAAACCAGCCATGGCACGCACCTGCTGGGCGAACTGGCTGGTGACGCAGGCGTCGATGGTGTAGTGGCCGCTGTTGTGCGGACGGGGCGCCATTTCATTGACCACCAGCGTGCCATCCGTCAGCACGAAGAACTCGATACACAGCACACCCACGTAACCCAGTTCGGCCACAATCGCCTGCGCTGCACGCTGGGCCTTCAGTGCACTTTCGGCCGACACGTTGGGGCCGGGCACGGTGGTGGTGAACAGGATGCCGTCGCGATGCACGTTTTCAGCGATCGGATACACCACCGATTCGCCATCGGCACCACGTGCCGTCAGTACCGACACTTCGTAGGCCAGTGGCAGCATTTTCTCCAGCAGACAGGTCACGCCGTTCATGCTGGCGAAAGCGGCGCGCACGTCGTCGCGCGTGCGTACGCGTACCTGACCTTTGCCGTCGTAACCCATGCGTACCGTTTTCAGGATGCCGGGCAGCAGATCGTCGCTGATGGCGTCGATATCGGCTGCACTAGCGATAGTCTTGTGTGGCGCCGGCAGCACGCCGGATTTCTCGGCGCAGTCAACGAAGAAGCGCTTTTCGGCGATGCGGTCCTGTGCCACCGACACGCCATGCGCATTCGGTGCTACAAACACTTGCTGTGCCAGCCGCGACAGAGAATCGGCCGGCACATTTTCAAACTCGGTCGTGACGGCAGCGCACTGCGCTGCCAGCGCATCCAGACCGGCCACATCGCTGTAGCCAGCCTCGATCAGACGTTGCGCTACCTGCCCCGCCGGACAGGCTGCCGCCGGTTCCAGCACGGCCACCTGATACCCCATGCTCTGGGCGGCCTGAGCGAACATGCGGCCCAGCTGGCCGCCGCCCATCACGCCCAGCCATGCAGGCGGGTTAGCGGCAGGCAGCACCGGCGTACGGGATTGTTGCGGGGAAGACGTCAAATTACTCATACCGTTTATATCGTTACGTTGTGTCGCCCAATTACAGGGGCAGAGTCATGGCCTCGGCAGCTGCCGTCTGGGTGGCGCGGAAGGCCAGCAGTTGCTGCGCCAGTGCTTCATCCGTCGCCGCCAGCAGCGCCACTGCCGTCAGCGCAGCATTGGCCGCACCGGCTTCGCCGATGGCGAAGGTCGATACCGGCACGCCTTTCGGCATCTGCACGATGGACAGCAGCGAATCTTCGCCACGCAGGTATTTGGACGGCACGGGCACGCCCAGTACCGGCACGATGGTCTTGGCCGCTACCATGCCCGGCAGGTGCGCTGCACCGCCGGCACCGGCGATGATGGCGCGCAGGCCGCGGCTACGGGCGTTTTCCGCGTAGGTGAACATCTGGTCCGGCATACGGTGGGCCGAGATCACCTGCGCTTCGAACGGCACGCCGAACTGCTTCAGAATGGCGACCGCGTGCTGCATCACGTCCCAGTCCGAGTTGGAACCCATGATCACGCCGACCAGCGGCGTGCTATTTGCATTCGCGCTCATCTCAGACCTTCAGCTTCTCGCCCGTCAGGCGTTCGATGGCTTCGAAATACTTGGCCTGGGTTTTTTCGATGACTTCCGCTGGCAGCGCTGGTGCCGGAGCGGTTTTGCCCCAGTCGGTCAGGGTTTCCAGATAGTCGCGCACGAACTGCTTGTCGAACGATGGAGGCGACATGTCCGGTGCGTAGGAATCGGCAGGCCAGAAGCGCGACGAATCGGCCGTCAGCACTTCGTCCATCAGGTGCATCACGCCGTTTTCATCGAGACCGAATTCGAACTTGGTGTCGGCGATGATGATGCCGCGGGTGGCGGCGTAGTCGGCAGCCGCCTTGTACAGGGCGATACTCACGTCGCGCATCTTGGCAGCCAGTTCGGCGCCGATGCGGCTTTCCATGTCTGCGAAGCTGATGTTCTCGTCGTGCTCGCCCAGATCGGCTTTGGCCGCAGGGGTGAACAGTGGCTCTGGCAGCTTCTCGGCCTGACGCAGACCAGCTGGCAGCTGGATGCCGCAGATGCTGCCGGTAGCCTGATAGTCTTTCCAGCCGGATCCGATGATGTAGCCACGTACCACAGCTTCCACCATGATCGGTTTCAGACGCTTGGCCACCACAGCGCGGCCTTTGACCTGCGCCACTTCGTCGGCAGCCACCACGGATTCCGGTGCTACGCCGGTCAGGTGGTTAGGCACGATGTGGCCGAGTTTTTCGAACCAGAAATCGCTCATCTGGTTCAGCACCATGCCCTTGCCGGGGATAGGCTCGTTCATGACAACGTCGAAAGCCGACAGGCGGTCAGTGGTAACGATGAGGATTTTGTCATCGCCGACAGCGTAGTTGTCGCGGACTTTGCCGTGGCCGAGCAGTGGCAGGGACTTGATGGAGGTCTGATAGAGGCTGTTCATAGCGGAGGGTGGTTTGACTAGCGGTATAGAAAAGCGAAAACCGGCGGGGTGAAAACGAGGCCGCCGGTCCAGTGTCGGGTTCATTCCTGGCGGAATAAACCCGTTCCAAAACAGAATTTTACTTCACAATCTGGGCCAGCTCGCCGGCCGTGTAGCGTTGTGCCATTTTTTCCAGTGCAACTGGCTTGATTTTGCCGGCCTGACCTTCGCAGCCGAAGGCCTGGAAACGGGCACGTACGATTTGCTCAGCAGCAGCACGGGCTGGCTTGAGGTAGTCGCGCGGGTCGAATTTCGACGGGTTCTGGAACAGGAACTGACGGATTGCCGCAGTCATGGCCAGACGGATGTCGGTATCGATGTTGATCTTGCGGACGCCGTGACGGATGCCTTCCTGAATTTCTTCTACAGGCACGCCATAGGTTTCCTTCATGTCACCGCCGAATTCGCGGATGATGGCCAGCAGTTCCTGCGGCACCGACGAGGAGCCGTGCATCACCAGGTGGGTGTTAGGAATGCGCGCGTGGATTTCCTTGATACGGTCGATGGCCAGAATGTCACCGGTAGGCTTGCGGGTGAACTTGTAGGCGCCGTGCGAGGTACCGATAGCGATGGCCAGCGCGTCGCACTGGGTACGCTGCACGAAGTCGGCAGCTTGTGCCACGTCGGTCAGCAGCTGTTCGCGCGTCATGGTGCCGTCGGCGCCGTGGCCGTCTTCCTTATCGCCCTTCATGGTTTCCAGCGAACCCAGTACACCCAGTTCGGCTTCCACCGTCACGCCGATAGCGTGCGAGAACTTCACGACTTCTTTCGATACTTCCACGTTGTATTCGTAGGAAGCGACCGATTTGCCGTCGGCTTCCAGCGAGCCGTCCATCATCACCGAAGTGAAGCCCGAGCGGATCGCGGCCTGGCACACGGCTGGCGACTGGCCGTGGTCCTGGTGCATAACGACAGGGATGTGCGGATAGGCTTCGACAGCAGCGTCGATCAGGTGGCGCAGGAAAGCTTCGCCAGCATATTTACGGGCGCCAGCGGACGCCTGCATGATCACCGGCGCGTTCAGCGCATCGGCTGCAGCCATGATGGCCTGCACTTGTTCCAGATTGTTGACGTTGAAAGCAGGGATGCCATAGCCGTTTTCAGCAGCATGGTCCAGCAGTTGACGCATGGATACGAGGGACATGGTAATACTCCAAACAATAAAAAAACCTGGTTGCCGGAGCCTACCCGCCCTCGTTCCGCGAGAGCGCTGCTACCGGACTTACTTAGTGAAACTCGCCGACCTTAACGATCTTCATGGCGTTGGTGCCGCCCACTTGCCCCATCGGCTCGCCCCAGGTAACAACAATCATGTCACCTTTCTTGACGATGCCGCGTTCGACCAGCAGGTCTTCCGCTTGCTTCAGCACCACGGCGCTTTCCGCCGTCTGCACCAGATTGTAGGCTTTGACGTTGCGGTACAGCGCAATCTTGCGCAGGGTACCTACACTCGGCGTCAACGCGTAAATCGGCGTATCAATATTGTGACGGCTCATCCACAGTGCCGTCGAACCGGATTCCGTCAGCGCCACAATCGCTTTCACCGCCAGATGGTGCGAGGTGAACAGCGCTGCATAGGCGATCGACTGGTCGATCCGGGTGAAGGTCGCGTTGAGGAAGTCGGCGTCGAGCTTGTTGTACTCGGACTGCTCGGCCTCTACGCAAATCGCGGCCATCATTTCTACAGTTTCAACTGGGTAACGACCGGAGGCGGTTTCCGCCGAGGTCATTACGGCATCCGTGCCATCCAGCACGGCATTGGCCACGTCCGATACTTCGGCACGGGTCGGCACGGCATTGAAGATCATCGACTCCATCATCTGGGTCGCCGTGATCGCCAGCTTGTTCGACTCGCGCGCCATACGGATCATGCGCTTCTGCAATGCCGGTACCGCGGCATTGCCTACTTCTACTGCCAGATCGCCCCGTGCCACCATGATGCCGTCGGAGGCGTCGAGAATTTCCTGCAGCACCGGAATGGCTTCGGCGCGCTCGATCTTGGCGATCATCTGCGGCTTGTGGCCAAACGGTTCGCCGGCGATATTTGCCAGCTGGCGCGCCATTTCCATATCGGTGGCGCTTTTCGGGAACGAGATCGCCAGATAGTCGCACTGGAAACTCATCGCCGTTTTAATGTCTTCCATGTCCTTGGCGGTCAGGGCCGGTGCCGTCAGGCCGCCACCCTGGCGATTGATGCCCTTGTTATTGGACAGCTCGCCGCCGATTTTCACGGTGGTAAAAATTTCATGGGCAACGACTTTGTCGACCGTCAGCACGATCAGACCGTCGTTGAGCAACAACTTGTCGCCCGCACGCAAGTCCTGCGGCAGTGCCTTGTAATCGAGGCCAACGCGCTCCTGATTACCGAGTTCGCCGTTTTCGCCCCACTTCGCGTCGAGGATGAATTTATCGCCGTTCGCGAGGTCAATCTTACCATTTTCAAACTTGCCAACGCGGATTTTCGGTCCCTGCATGTCGGCCATGATGGCCACTTCACGGCCCACTTCGGCCGCCGCTTCGCGTACCAGACGGGCGCGGTCGATGTGATCCTGCGCCTTACCGTGCGAGAAGTTCAGACGAACCACATCCACACCGGCCCGTATCATCTGTACCAGGACGTTGAAATCAGTGGAGGCTGGGCCTATCGTTGCGACAATTTTAGTACTACGGGACATAGTCATCCTTGGGCGTTAGGGCTAGCAAACACTCCCCGAAACAGGGGGAGCGGAACGGTGATGCAACAAGACTAAAATGTAGCAAAGCTACGAAATTTTAGTCATTCTCAAGCATAAATTGAATTTTACTGTCAATTTGCTACATCGCACGACCGTGCTTTTTACTAGCCCTACCCTTACGCCTACGGTTTTACTGCTTAGCTTACTTACTGCGCTGCGGCACGCTGGGTCAGAATCTCTACAGCCGGCAGGGTTTTGCCTTCGAGGAATTCGAGGAAGGCGCCGCCGCCCGTCGAGATGTAACCGACTTGCGCGCTGATATCGTATTTGGCAATCGCGGCCAGCGTATCGCCGCCACCGGCGATCGAGAAGGCCGGCGACTGGGCAATCGCCAGTGCCAGCGTCTTGGTGCCTTCGCCGAACTGATCGAACTCGAACACACCGACCGGGCCATTCCATACCACGGTACCGGCTTTGGCGATCTGGGCGGCCAGCGTGGCAGCCGTCTGCGGGCCGATATCCAGAATCATGTCGTCGTCCGCCACGTCGGCCACAGCTTTCACGGTAGCGGCAGCAGTCGGCGAGAATTCCTTGGCGCACACTACGTCGACAGGAATCGGCACTTGCGCGCCGCGCTTGGCCATCAGATCGATGATGGCGCGGGCTTCGTCCACCAGATCGTTCTCGACCAGCGATTTACCGATGTTCAGGCCGGAAGCCTTCATGAAGGTGTTGGCGATCCCGCCACCGACGATCAGATTGTCGACCTTGTCGGCCAGTGCCTTCAGGATCGACAGCTTGGACGACACTTTGGAACCGGCCACGATGGCCAGCAGCGGACGGGCTGGTGCGCCCAGCGCCTTGCCCAATGCATCGAGTTCTGCAGCCAGCAGCGGACCGGCGCAAGCGATAGGGGCGAATTTGGCGATGCCGTGGGTGGACGCTTCGGCGCGGTGGGCGGTACCGAAAGCGTCATTGACATAGATGTCGCACAGGGCGGCCATTTTCTGCGCCAGTTCGTCGCTGTTTTTCTTTTCGCCGCGGTTCACGCGCACGTTTTCCAGCAGTACCACCTGACCGGCCTGCAGGCCTTCCAGACCGGCGCCGTCCACCCAGTTCTGTTTCAGTTCAACAGGCTGGCCCAGCAGCTCGGCCAGACGGGCCGCCACCGGGGCCAGACTGTCTTCTGCTTTGAACTCGCCTTCGGTCGGACGGCCCAGATGGGAGGTCACCATCACTTTGGCGCCAGCGGCAGCGGCAGCGCGGATGGCCGGCACAGATGCGCGGATGCGGGTGTCTTCAGTAATGTTGCCGGCGTCATCTTGCGGCACGTTCAGGTCGGCGCGGATGAAAACGCGCTTGCCTTGCAGCGCATTCTGGGCGATGAGATCTTGCAGACGGATGAAGTTCAAAACAGCGGACATGGTTACCCAAAGGTCGAGTTGAAAAAGGTACGCTATTTTACCGCAAGCAGAGGCTTAAATTCCTGTTATTAAAATACATGCAGCAGGCGCAAAGCCGTGTAAAAGCCCATGCCAAATAGGATAGTTTGCAACATATTGCGCCGCAGCAAATAAAAGATCGTAGCAACGATACCGGCCAGCAGTTTGATGTTGCTCAAGTCCAACACCGGCGTACCATTTACCAGCATCAGATCGGGCGCCACGATGGCCGCCAGCGCACAGGCGGGCGCATAGCGCAGCATTTCCTGCACCCGTTTGGGAATATTGATGTGATGCCCCACCAGCCAGAACGAGCTGCGGGTAGCGGCCGTGGCGATAGCCAGCACGCCGATGGTGAGCCAGATTTCCCAGTCACTCATGGCCGGTCTCCGTAGGTCTGGCGCCATTTCTCGGCGACCTCTTCCACGGCCATCGCCGTCAGCATGCCCAGCAGCACCGCCAGCAGCAAGCCCAGCTTGTACGGCAGGCCCACGGCCAGCACTGCCACGGCACCGGCCACCAGTACGCCGCACAGAGCGGGACGGCCCACGATCAGCGGCACCATCACGCAGATGATGGCCAGCGTCCCGGCAAAGCCCAGCCCCCATTCGGCCGGCACGGCACTGCCGGCGAATATCCCGGCGATGGAGCCGATCTGCCACGCCGCCCAGTTGGGATAGGTCAGCCCCTTGAGGTAGGACAGCTTGCCCGGCTGCGGCGCCGGATCGGGGAACTTATGCAGGAATAGCGCCACCGTCATATCGCCGGCCACATAGCCGAGCGCTGCGCGTTTGCGCCACGGCAGCTGGGCAAAATGGGGCGCCAGCAGGGCCGAAAAGATCACGAAGCGCAGATTTACCGTCAGCGCCGACAGGAAGATTACCCAGATGGGCGCATGGCTGGCGATCAGCGGCAAGGCAGCAAGCTGGGCAGAACCAGCGAACACCAGCAAGGTCATACCCAGAGCCTGCACCACCGTCAGACCGCTTTTCACCATGGCGATGCCGACTACCAGCCCCCACGCGCCGATACCGAACAGGGTGGGCGTACCGACCTTCAGGCCTTCGCGCCACGCAGCTTCGTGGTGGGCGGAGACGATGCAGACAGGGGGATCGGAAGGGTGAGCGCTGCTAGGTTCGGTCATGGCGAGATCATGTAGCATTCCTGCCACAGCGCGCGGCGCAGCGGGACGGTAGAGGCGCTATTTTACCGATGATTTTTGCTCTATGCGCGAATCCGTTAAAATCGTGGTTTTCCTTAGTCCTCGGAGCATACGAAATGAGCACTGCCACCACCACCAACGCCGTCGAACTCGAAGGCAAGGACTTGCCAGCCCACTGCCCTAATCCGGCCATGCCACTGTGGTCATCCCACCCGCGCGTGTTCCTCGACTTCCAGCATGGCGAAGCCAAGTGCCCATACTGCGGCACGGCCTACCGCCTGAAGCCGGGCACCGTGGTCGGCCACCACTAAGCCGCCGCCATCAGCGTAACGCCCCACGGAGCGAGCATGCCCACCAAACGCGTCAAGCAACTCAATGGTAGTGCCGCCGAAACCGAGGTGGCGTTTTACGATGCCCTCAACCGCGCCGATCTCGACGCGCTGATGGCACTGTGGGCCGAAGACGACGAAATCGTCTGCATCCATCCGGGCGGCCCGCGCCTGATCGGCCACGCCGCTATCCGTGCTTCGTGGGCCGCCATCCTCGAACATGGCGGCCTGCACATCGTGCCCATCCAGCTGCACGAAACCCACAATCTGATGAGCTCCGTGCACACGGTGGTAGAAATCAGCAGTGTGGCCCAGCAGGACGATATCCATCTGCTGGCCAGCAATGTCTACGTCAAGACGCCGCGTGGCTGGCGCATTGTGCTGCACCACGTTTCCATCGCCCCCGGCCCGGTGCCGACCGAAGCGCGCAGCCAGATACTGCACTGACAGGATAGTGCCGTGAAGTATCCCGCGCCCGCATGGCTACCGAGCGGCCACCTGCAGACCATCTATCCGGCGCTATGCCTGCGCAAGCCGCCCGTGCACTACCGGCGCGAACGCTGGGATAGCCCTGACGGCGACTTCATTGATGTGGATTTTGTCGATGGCCAGCCGGGTCAGCCCATGGTGGTGCTATTCCACGGCCTCGAAGGCAGCTCCGACAGCCACTACGCACGCGCCCTGATGGCCGCCGTAGCAGCAAGGGGCTGGTCGGGCGCCGTGCCGCATTTCCGCGGCTGCTCGGGCGAACCTAACCGCGCACCGCGCTTCTACCATTCGGGCGATGCAACAGAAATCAACTGGATCATCCGCCGCCTGCATGCGCGCCACACGGCCACACCGCACCACCCCAGCACTGCTAGCGTGCACCCTGCCCGTCCAGCGTTCTACGCAGCCGGTGTTTCGCTGGGCGGCAATGCATTGCTGCGCTGGCTGGGCGAATCCGGCCAGCAGGCGGGTCTGGTGGATGCGGCCTGCGCCGTGTCGGCACCGCTCGATCTGGCACAAGGGGGCGCGGCCCTGTCCAGCGGCTTCAACATGCTGTACACGCGCATGTTCCTGCAAACCCTGAAACCCAAGTGCGTAGCCAAACTACAGCAGTACCCCGATCTATTCGATCTGCGAGCCCTGCATGCCGCGCGCGACCTGTATGATTTCGACAACGTTGTGACAGCCCCCCTGCATGGCTACCGCAACACGGAAGACTACTGGCACCGCGCCAGCGCCAAGCATGTGCTGGGCGAAATCCGCGTGCCCACGCTAGTCCTCAACGCCCGCAACGATCCCTTCCTGCCCGGCCAGCATCTGCCGCAGCAGGCGGCTACCTGTGTGCAACTGGAATACCCCGCGCAGGGCGGTCATGTAGGCTTTGCCGCGGGTCGCCTGCCCGGCAGCCTGCACTGGCTGCCGCAACGCCTGCTGCATTTCATGACGCAGGGCGCCGCACCTTTTACCGGACTCTCCCAACATGGATGACATCGTCAAACAGGCACTGGCCAAATGGCCCAACGTGCCGCACTGCTACGGCTGGCTATTACTCGATGCGCGCGGCCACTGGCGCATGCGCGACGAACGGGCCCAGCACCTGAACCTGCCCGGTGACAAGTTGCAGCACGCCGCCCTGTGCAGCTTCATCGCCCGCAACTACGGGGCCGATGCACGCGGCTGCTGGTATTTCCAGAACGGTCCGCAGCGCGTGTATGTCCAACTGGAAGCGGCGCCGTATATCGTGCGTACCGATCCCGTACAGGGCTGGCTGCTGCACACAGGCGTGCCGCTGGGCGCCATCGACGAAGTGCTGCTGACGGAACAGGGCGCGCTGCTATTGCGCAGCGCCGACGTACTGGCCCAGCTCGATGATCGCGACGTGGCCAGCGTGCTAGCCGAACTGCATAGCGGCTACAGCCCCGTCACGGATGAAGCTTTGATGGACTGGCTGGAAGGCCATAGCAGTGCCAGCCTGACGCTGCGTGGTCATCCCGTACAGCGGGTGCAGGCAGCCAGCCTGCCCGCCCGCTACGGCTATGTCAGCGTGCCGGCGCCGGCTGCAGATCCTTCTTGAACTTGTCGCCCATTTCTTCACGCCGGCGCGCCTGCAGTTCGCGCTCGCGCGCATCGATCACCGCCTGATCGTAAAAGGTGGCATCGGGCGCCTTGCGCGCATACGACAGCTGATCGAGCGCCGACAGCACACCGCCCTGCAGCACATACGATTCGGCCAGCGCAATATGCTGCAAGGCCTGCTTGCCCTGCTTGGCATAGGCTTGCGCTAGCAGATCATAGGCATTCGGATCATCACGGTACAGCTGCACCTGATCGCGCAGATATACCGCCGCCCGCTCCAGCTGACCGGCGGCGATCATCGCTTCGCCGTACTGGTGGGCGATGCCGCGCGATAGCGGATACACCAGATGGGCCGCTTCCGCATCGGCCAGCGCCTGCTGCTGCAGGGCCGCCTTGTCGGGCTGGGCCAGTTTGATCTCCAGTGCCGTACTGACGTAGATGATCTCCCCCTCCGGCGCCGCAGCCACGCCGAAGGTACCCGCTGCCGGCGGCTTGCGGATCGTCGCGTGCGACTTATCCAGCCACTCCTGCGCCAGCGCATAGTTCTCGCGCTTGAGTGCCACCATCGCTAGCCCATACTGGGCAGCGGCCACCTGCTGGCGGCCCGGCTGCTGCAACTGCAATTCAAAGAAAGTCTGGGTTTCAGCCAGCCCCTGCGTACTGGGGTCCTGTAGTACCCGTGCACGCGCCCGCACCAGATGAAAGTCCAGACTATCGAGCCGCTGACGGTAAGGCTGATCGCGGATACGCGCCTGAATATCGGCGATACGCTCAGTCGTGAGCGGGTGGCTCTGCAAGTAGGCCGGCACCCGGTCGCTATAGTTGCGGGTAGCGATCTGCATACGCTGGAAGAAGGCCACCATGCCGGAAGTATCGTAGCCGGCCGCGCCCATGATCTGGAAACCGATACGGTCAGCCTCGCGTTCGGCATCACGGCCAAAGTTCAGCTGACGCTGGATGGCCAGCCCCTGCCCGGCCGAAAACACCCCGATCGCGGCATCGCCGCCCGCCTTGGAGGCCAGCACGGCCAGTATCATGGCAGCCAGCGGAATCAGCGCATCCTGCTTCTGCTGGCCGATAGAACGGGCGATGTGGCGCTGGGCCACGTGGCCGATTTCATGCCCCAGCACGGAGGCCAGCTCCGATTCCGTCTGCGCTGCCAGCAGCAGCGCCGAGTGCACGGCGATAAAGCCACCGGGCAAGGCAAACGCATTCAGCTGGGGATCGCGCACGGCGAAGAAGTAGTAATCGAAATTCGCCTCGCCACGGGCATCGGGGCGGGCTGCCACCAGCGCATTACCGAAGTTATTCAGGTATTCGAGGATGGGCGCATCATCGAGGAAATCGTTATTGCGGCGGATATCGCGCATGATCTCCTCGCCCAGCCGACGTTCCATCAGAGGCGACAAATCCTGCCGCTCGGTATCGCCGAGCGCAGGCAGGTTGGGGATTTTGGCAGGCGCCAGCACATCCTGCGCCATTGCCAGCGGCATGGTCAGCAACAGCAGGGCAGCGGTCAGGCGCTGGCGCATAGAACGGGGTTTGGCATTCACGGTGATATGATACCCGCAACCGGGGCGGGCTTGCAGCCTGTCCCATGACGTAATCTGCCGAGCAATAATATGACCTCCACCGTAAGCCCCACCGAGCACGCCGCCACCAGCGAACACCTGACCCACTTCGACGCCAGCGGTCAGGCCCACATGGTGGACGTAGGCGCCAAGAGCAGCACCCACCGCATCGCCGTCGCGCGCGGCAGCATCCGCATGAAGCCGGAAACGCTGGCTATCATCACTAGCGGCACGGCCAAGAAGGGCGACGTACTGGGCATTGCCCGCATCGCCGCCATCATGGCCTCCAAGCGCACCAGCGACCTGATCCCTTTATGTCACCCGCTGGCCCTGACCCGCGTCGCCGTCGATTTCGTCACTGACGAAGCCAACGCCAGCGTGCACTGCACGGCGCAAGTCGAAACCCACGGCCAGACGGGGGTAGAAATGGAAGCCCTGACGGCAGTACAGATCGGCCTGCTAACAATTTACGACATGTGCAAAGCGGTCGACCGTGGCATGGTGATGAGCGACATCCGCGTGATGGAAAAGCACGGCGGCAAATCGGGCGACTGGAGCGCCACCAGCTAAAAACTTCGGGGTCAGATCTGTCATTCGGACATCGAACCAACACTATTGATATTTCTCATACTAGTTTGTTTTAGCTGTAGGTCGATTTCTTTCACAATCATGCATGTGCTGATTCGATTTACGAATCCTCTTTTGTGATAGATCAAAGGTGCGCTTCGCATGTCCGAATGACAGATCTGACCCCGAATTGGTTTATTGTCTGATTGTTACCTTTGGAACACACGTATATAATCTTTTCCACAGAGGTAATTTTTCCGCAGGCTGGCCGCTGCCGTCAGGCGCATACGTGAAAGAATTTGCATGAGCAGCAACCCTCCATCGAACGAAAGCAAAACCCAGGAGTACGAGTTCGAGCAGATGAACTTGCAGGTGGGCAGCCGCATCCAGTTCATCACCCATCGCACTATCAAACCCATCCAGCATTTCTCTACCCTGGTCGGCTGGGTGAAAGACGAGTATATGATCGTCAAGATTCCGTTCGAGAGCGGTGCGCCGATCGCTGTCAACGATGGCGATAAGCTGACCATACGCGTGTTTTCCGGGGTGAATGTGTGCTCGTTTTCGTGTGTGGTGCAGCGGGTCTTCCCGCGCCCTATGTTCTATGTGCACCTGTCCTTCCCCGTGTCGATACAGGGCACTAGTTTGCGTACGGCCATGCGCGTCAAGGTCGATATTCCCGCGCAGGTGACTTCCTCGGCCGGTACCAGCTCGGTCTTCCTCGTCAACCTCAGCGTGTCCGGCGCCCTGATCGAATCGCCCAAGCCGCTGGCCGATGACGGCGGCGAAGTGGGCCTGTCGTTCTACCTGATCGCCCAGCCCGGCAACCGTCAGGTGCGCATCAACCCGACTGCCACTATCCGCAACATCAATGTGGTCAAACCAACTAGCGGCGACCAGCCTGAAGTCTTCACCTATGGCGTGCAGTTCGTCGACCTCGACCCTATGCACCACACCATGCTGCAGAACCTGACCTACGAAGCATTGATCGCCGACCGCCAGAAAATCGTTTAAGCGGTGCCGTCAGGACGAAAAAAAACCGGCCGAGGCCGGTTTTTTTTCATGTCATCATGCGCTTATGGCGTGACGTTGTTTTTGGTCAGAGCATTTTTCGCCGTGTCGTTGGTCACGGTGGTGGTGACGTTCCACGTTACGTTGGCAGCACCTGCAGCAATGGTCGGGGTGAAGGTAGCAGTCAGGCCGTCGATGTCTTTACCCACGCCGGTCGAGAAGGTTTCTTCGATCACGCCATCTTTCACCGTAACCGATTTGACTTCTTTGGTTTCGGTGAAGGTTGGCACACCTTTCTGGCCGGCGTCGCAACCGGTCAGGTCGCCGCCGCCTTCCTGTGCGCACAGCGCCACAGCCGATTTGATCGAGTCGATCGCGCCTTGCGCATTGGCCATCTTGGCTTTGATGGTGTAGTCGCTGTAAGCAGGAATCGCTACAGCAGCCAGAATACCGATAATGGCGACAACGATCATCAGTTCGATCAGGGTGAAGCCGGCTTGTGCTTGTTTTTTCATCATGTGCATGGTTTTCATTTTTGACTCCAGGGTGTGTGTTGAACAAAAGTTGTTGCCTACACTTTCCTTAGAGCAAGCGGCGTGCCAGCCCATTTCAGCGCCGATTACGGCCTATTTCTGACGAATTCTGTCACTTCTAGCCCATCAGACTGCCGTTTTTTGTCACTTCATCGTAAAAAGTCAGTGCCGTTTTTTGCCAATGACAAATTTTGTCATTCGGAAATAAAAAAAGGGGAGCCTGAGCTCCCCTTGATTTCCATTAACGGAAAGCTGTGATTACAGCATGGCTTTCAGCAGACGGGCCATTTCCGATGGGTTCTTGGTTACTTTGATACCGCAAGCTTCCATGATTTCCAGTTTAGCTTGTGCGGTGTCAGCGCCACCCGAGATCAGCGCGCCGGCGTGGCCCATGCGCTTGCCCGGAGGAGCGGTAACGCCAGCGATGAAGCCGACGACTGGTTTTTTCATGTTGTCTTTGATCCAGTGAGCCGCGTTGGCTTCGTCTGGACCACCGATTTCACCGATCATGATCACGGCGTCGGTATCTGGATCGTCGTTGAACATCTTCATCACGTCGATGTGCTTCAGGCCGTTGATCGGGTCACCGCCGATACCAACTGCCGACGACTGGCCCAGACCCAGCGCGGTCAGCTGACCCACTGCTTCATAAGTCAGGGTACCCGAGCGCGATACCACGCCGATACGACCTTTCTTGTGGATGTGGCCAGGCATAATGCCGATCTTGATTTCGTCCGGGGTGATCAGACCTGGGCAGTTAGGGCCCAGCAGCAGGGTTTTCGAACCAGCTTTCACCATGCGGTCTTTCAGTGCCATCATGTCGCGGACTGGAATGCCTTCGGTAATGCAGATGGCCAGATCCATTTCAGCTTCGACGGCTTCCCAGATAGCGGCAGCTGCGCCTGCTGGTGGTACGTAGATTACCGACACGTTGGCGCCGGTTTCTTTTTTCGCTTCGGTAACGTTAGCGAAAATTGGAATGCCTTCGAAGTCTTCGCCGGCTTTCTTAGGGTTCACGCCTGCAACGAAGCAGTTTTTGCCGTTCGCGTAGTCGCGGCAGCCGCGGGTGTGGAATTGGCCGGTTTTACCGGTGATCCCTTGGGTAACAACTTTGGTGTCTTTATTGATCAGAATGGACATGTTGATTCCTTAATTAAGCTTGACCGGCAGCTGCGGCAACAACGCTCTTAGCTGCATCTTCCATGGTGTCGGCTGCGATGATAGGCAGACCGGAATCGGCCAGCATCTTCTTGCCCAGATCTTCGTTGGTGCCCTTCATGCGCACCACCAGCGGTACTTGCAGCGAAACGGCTTTGGAAGCGGTGATCACGCCTTCGGCGATCACGTCGCAACGCATAATGCCGCCGAAGATGTTCACCAGAATGGCTTTCAGGCCTGGGTTTTTCAGCATGATCTTGAAGGCTTCGGTAACTTTCTCAGCCGTAGCGCCACCGCCTACGTCCAGGAAGTTAGCTGGTTCGCCGCCGAACAGCTTGATGGTGTCCATGGTTGCCATGGCCAGACCAGCGCCGTTCACCAGGCAGCCGATGTTACCGTCGAGCGAGATGTAGGCCAGATCGAATTTCGAAGCTTCCACTTCGGCTGGATCTTCTTCGTCCAGATCGCGGTAAGCGACGATTTCTGGCTGACGGAACAGCGAGTTCGAATCGAAGTTGAACTTGGCGTCCAGAGCGATAACTTTGCCCGAACCGGTCAGGATCAGCGGGTTGATTTCGGCCAGCGATGCGTCGGTTTCCCAGTAGGCTTTGTACAGGCCTTTCAGGTTGGTCACGGCATCAGCGATCGAGCCTTCTGGTACGCCGATCTTGGCAGCGATACCAGCAGCTTCAGCGTCGGTCAGACCTGCCGATGGATCGATAGCGATCGAGTGGATCAGTTCTGGGTGCTTTTCAGCCACTTCTTCGATGTCCATACCGCCTTCGGACGAAGCCATCAGTACCACGCGCTGCGAGATACGGTCGGTCACCATCGAAACGTACAGTTCTTTCTTGATGTCGGCGCCTTCTTCGATCAGCAGACGACGTACTTTCTGGCCTTCTGGGCCGGTCTGGTGGGTTACCAGCTGCATGCCCATGATCTGGTCAGCGTATTCTTTCACCTGTTCCAGCGACTTGGCAACTTTAACGCCGCCGCCTTTACCACGGCCACCGGCGTGGATCTGTGCCTTCACAACCCAGACTGGGCCGCCCAAGGTTTCAGCAGCTTTGACTGCTTCTTCAACGGTCATGCACGGGATACCACGTGGAACCGTCACTCCGAATTTTCGGAGGATTTCTTTGCCTTGATACTCATGGATTTTCATGCTGGCTTCCCTTCTGATGCTGATGTGTAAAAATCGGTTGATATTACGAAAATACTGCGGAAATACTGCGATATAAGGTGTTTCTATAAGCAGAGATTGCTACGCGCTGCTCGGTGCTGCTTTGGCCACCCAGCGCGGGTAAAACTGCGCCACCGCCGCACCGTCGGTGCGCAGCGCGTGACATTTATCTAGTTGAAACGGCTTCTGACGAGGCGTGCCATGGTCTTCCGTAGCGGCATCATTGGTCGCCCAGACGTCGTTGGCGAAGGCCTGCACGGCGGCGGTCGGCAGTATCTGCGCCAGTTCCGTCAGATGGGTACAGCCGGCGGTGCCGGCCAGACGCTGTTTGAGTTCGTGCCGGAAGCCCTGCATCAGATTCAGGCCCACCAGTTGATCCTTGTAGGCGGGCGCGATGGTATCGCAATGACCGGGATACGGCACGGCATCGGACGCGGCTTCGGCATCGACGATGGTGAGCTGGCGATCTACGGTCAGGCGGAGATGAAGGTCATGCAGAGGAGACCCGGCAGCGCGTGGGCCCGAAGCCAGCACGGTGTCGATCTGTTTGATATCGGAGATGTGCGCGTCAAGATCCCATAGTCCATCCTCGCGTGCGTACGCTTGGACGACAATTGCGCGCGTGTGCCGTAGCGCACGTCGGTTAACTGGGGTTGACAGGGACATAGACCGATGCCGCTTTCGCGACAGAAATTTAGTAAGCAGCCATGTGCTGTAAAGCACGTATCCGCAGCTTCTACGGACACTTACCGCACCTGCGGCGCTGCAAAAACCATAAAAGTGTAGCACATAGAGGCGATTTGTTGCGCGCAAACATAAGTTTTTCCGCGCAAAATCTGCTATCTGAGGCTATTTTGATAAGAGATTCACAAAATGTATTTCTGCCATAGAAACATTGCATGATGCAATGCGGCAGAAATTCTGGCCTAGCTCAGAGGTCGATCACTCGTCGAACTGCTCGCTTCCTTTTAACGCTGTCTGGACGGCACGCTGGGAGAAGCCCCGCTGCAGTAAAAAGCGCATCTGTTTGTTGCGCTGCTGGGCATCTTCGGCCACGCTGCCGAACTTGCGCTGCCACACTTCCACGCAGCGCGCGGTTTCATCGCTGGCCAGCCCCTGTTTGAGCCGGTCCAGTTCTTCGCCACGGATGCCATGGCTTTGCAATTCTGCAACAATCCGCCCGTTACCGTAACGGGCCGAGCGACGGTGGATCAACGCTTCGGAAAAGCGCTCCTGCGACAGCCAGCGGTTTTGCTCGAGCAGATCGAGCAACGCTTCCACATCGTCGCCTTCTTGTGCATAGCGGGCCAGCTTGCGCCCCAGCTCGAGCCGGCTGTGTTCGCGCTGCGACAGCAGCCGCAGCGCGCGGGCTTTGAGACTGAGTTCGACGGTTGCCATGGCTGGCTCGCTATCCGGCGCTACTGATTAGGCAGCGTCGGCGCCTTTATCGACCGATTTCAGCTTCACCACGGTGTCGCCTTTGTCGCTGGCCAGCGGCGGCAAGACCCGCACGCCCAGCGATTCGCGCACCTTGTTCTCGATTTCCCATGCCAGTTCCGGACGTTCCTGCAGGAAGATACGGGCATTGTCCTTGCCCTGCCCCACGCGCTCGCCGTTGTAGCTATACCAGGAACCGGATTTCTCGACGATCTTGGCTTCCACGCCCAGATCAAGAATCTCGCCTTCGCGCGAAGTACCGGCGCCGTACAGAATATCGAAGTGGGCTTCCTTGAACGGTGGCGCGATCTTGTTTTTGACCACTTTCACCTTGGTTTCGTTACCGATCACTTCGTCACCCGATTTGATCGAGCCGGTACGGCGGATATCCAGACGCACGGATGCGTAGAACTTCAGCGCATTGCCGCCGGTGGTGGTTTCAGGGCTGCCGAACATCACACCGATCTTCATACGGATCTGGTTAATGAAGATCACCAGCGTGTTGGTGCGGTTGATCGAGCCGGTCAGCTTGCGCAGTGCCTGCGACATCAGGCGGGCCTGCAGACCCGGCAGCGCATCACCCATATCGCCTTCGATCTCGGCACGTGGCGTCAGCGCGGCCACGGAGTCCACTACCACCATGTCGACGGAGCCGGAACGTACCAGCGCATCGCAGATTTCCAGTGCCTGTTCGCCCGTATCCGGCTGCGAAATCAGCAGCTCGCTGAGGTTCACACCCAGTTTCTGGGCATACACCACGTCCAGTGCGTGTTCCGCATCGATAAACGCGCAAGTACCACCCAGTTTCTGCATCTCTGCAATGGTTTGCAGGGTCAGCGTGGTTTTACCGGACGATTCAGGACCGTAGATCTCGACTACACGGCCGCGTGGCAAACCGCCCACACCCAGCGCGATGTCCAGTCCCAGCGAACCGGTGGAGACAACCTGCACTTCTTCGATAGGCGTGCTGGAGTCCATACGCATGACGGAGCCCTTGCCGAATTGCTTTTCAATCTGAGCCAGCGCGGCGGCCAGTGCCTTGGCTTTCTCAGAGGCAGGTACTACAGCTTTTTTGTCGTCCATAATGTTCTCTCAGCGGGGTTGGTGGTTTGCTACAGTCGGTACTGTATAAAAAAACAGTGATCAATGCAAGCAGGATTTTTAAACAATTTTTGAGATTTCACAAAAACTCGCCTCTTGCCGCGAAATGCAACACAATACGGACTCGTACAGCCGGAGTGTTTTACATGCGTATTTTACTTGCCGAGGATGACAGCGTTCTGGCCGATGGCCTGACCCGCTCATTGCGCCAGTCGGGTTATGCCATCGATTGCGTAGGCAATGGTCAGGAAGCCGACACCGCCCTCGCTACTCAGGAATTCGATCTGCTGATACTGGATCTGGGACTGCCCAAGCTGTCCGGTCTGGAAGTGCTGCGCCGCCTGCGCGCACGCGAATCGCGTCTGCCCGTGCTGATTCTGACGGCGGCCGATTCGATCGAGCAGCGCGTCAACGGCCTCGATCTGGGCGCCGACGACTACATGGCCAAGCCGTTTGCCCTGTCCGAACTGGAAGCGCGCGTACGCGCCCTCACGCGCCGTGGTGCCGGCGGTGGCGGCACCATCGTCAAGCATGGCCCGCTCAGCTACGATCAGGTGGGCCGCAGCGCCTACATCAATGAGCAGATGCTGGATCTGTCGGCGCGCGAACTGGGCCTGCTGGAAATCCTGCTGGCGCGTAGCGGCCGTCTGGTCTCCAAAGAGCAGCTAGTCGATCACCTGTGCGAATGGGGCGAGGAAGTCAGCAATAACGCCATCGAAGTGTATGTGCACCGCCTGCGCAAGAAAATCGAAACGGGCGGTATCCGCATCGCCACCGTGCGCGGGCTAGGCTACTGCCTCGAGAAATTCGCGGAACCGGCCAAGTGACACAGGACTCCGCCGTGCAGCAGGAAGCTGCGCTGGAATACCAGCCGCCCGCGGCGGAGGCGGATGAAGGCATACAGCATTCGCTGTTCGGCGAAATTCTGGACTGGATGCTGGCGCCCCTGCTGCTGCTGTGGCCCATGAGTATCGCCATCACCTATCTGGTGGCCAAATCCATCGCCAACCAGCCGTTCGACCATGCGCTGGAAGATAGCGTCACCGTGCTAGCGCAGCAGGTGCGTGCGGTCGATGGCAAAGTGATCAAGGGGCTGCCCGGCTCGGCGCGCGACATTCTGCGTGCCGACGATATCGACAACGTCTACTTCCAGATTCAAGGCCCGCACGGCGAACATATCGACGGCGACCGCGATCTGCCACCGCCCGTCATCGACGAGGAAGAGCTGCCCACCAGCGCCAACGTCCACTTCCGCAACGACAGCATGCACGGCACGCCCGTGCGCATCGCCTACGCTTTTGTGCGGCTTGAGCACAAACCCGGCACCGAAGCGCCACTGGCACTGGTGCAGGTAGCCGAAACGCTGGAAAAGCGCGCCCAGCTGGCCAACGAAATTATCAAGGGCGTGATTCTGCCCCAGTTCATTATCCTGCCCATCGTGCTGGCACTGGTGTGGTTCGCGCTGGCACGGGGGCTGTCGCCGCTGGCCCAGTTACAGGAGCGCATCCGTGCGCGCGGTTCCGATGACCTGAGCCCGATCGCGCCGAATCAGGTGCCGGAAGAGATTTCGCCGCTGGTCAATTCGCTCAACGACATGCTGGCGCGACTGTCCTCCTCGATCGAGATGCAGAAGCGCTTCATTGCCGATGCGGCGCACCAGATGAAAACCCCGCTGGCCGGCATGCGTATGCAGTCCGAACTGGCGCTACGTCAGACCGACAGCACGGAAATCCACCGCTCGCTGGAACAGCTGGCCAAAAGTTCGGAGGCGGCCACCCGTCTGGTCAACCAGCTACTGGCACTGGCGCGCGCAGAAAACCAGCCGCAGGCCGGCACCAGCATGCAGTTACTGAGCCTGTCCGATCTGGCACGCAGCACGGTACAGGACTGGGTCTCGGCCTCGTTTGCGGCGCGCATCGACCTCGGTTACGAAGGCCCGGACGAGCCGCTGGAAATCGAAGGCAATCCCACCATGCTGCGCGAAATGCTGTCGAATCTGATCGACAATGCACTGCGCTATATTCCTGCTGGCGCCAGCGTTACCGTGCGCGTGCGTAGCGACCAACAGCACGCCATCCTCGAAGTGGAAGATACGGGGCCCGGTATCGCGCCGGCCGAGCGCCAGCGCGTATTCGAGCGCTTCTACCGCATCCTCGGCAACAAGGCCGAGGGCAGCGGTCTGGGGCTGGCCATCGTGCGCGAAATCGCCCACCAGCATGGCGTCGAAGTGGAAATCTATAACAATCCGCGCGCCACCCAGCCCAAGCTACCGGGCGCCCTGTTCCGGCTGGCCTTCCCGCTGCCACCCGAGCCGCCGATAGAAGAAAGCGAAGCACCGTATTATGGATAACGCCACGCCACCGCAGACCAGCGCAGCCCCGCAACCAGCGGCGCCGGCTGCAGTGCCGCCAGTAGTGCCGCCAATCACGCCGATCAGCCGCGCCGAACACTGGCAGCGCACCCGCCGCCTGTCGATACAGTTGCTGCTGCTATGGCTAGTCACGGGTTTTGGCGCCGCCTTCTTCGCGCGCGAACTGACCAACCTTAATCTGTTCGGCTGGCCACTATCGTTCTATCTGGCTGCGCAAGGTTCGTCGCTGGTGTATCTGGGCATACTGGCCTACTACGCATGGCGCATGCGGCGACTCGACAAGGCCGCGCGCGCGCCACGCCCTGCCAGCAAGGAGGCGCGTCCATGAAGGCCGCCCGCACTTTCCGCCAGCGCCTGCGCAGCTACTACCTGATGTTCACGGCCGGCTTTGCCGGTTTTCTGGTATCGCTGGCAGTGCTCGAACAGGAGGGCATGTCACGCATCTGGATAGGCTATCTGTTCATGTTCTGCACCATCGTGCTGTATGCCACGATCGGCGTGATCAGCCGCACCTCCAACGTGCTGGAATACTATGTAGCCGGCCGGCGCGTGCCGGCCGTGTTCAACGGCATGGCCACCGCAGCCGACTGGATCTCGGCCGCCAGCTTTATCAGTCTGGCCGGTGGCCTGTATCTGCGCGGCTTCGACGGACTGGCCTACATCATGGGCTGGACCGGCGGCTACTGTCTGGTGGCACTGCTGATCGCGCCCTATCTGCGCAAATTCAGCCAGTACACCATCCCCGATTTTCTGGCCGAGCGCTATGGCGGAGCCAGCAACCCCGAAAGCGGCGGCAACGTGGTGCGTCTGCTGGCGGTGGCCGCTACCATCATAGTCTCGTTCACCTATGTGGTAGCGCAGATCTACGCCGTGGGTCTGATTGCCTCGCGTTTCACGGGAGTGGATTTCTCGGTCGGCATCTTCCTTGGTCTGGCCAGTATTCTGGTGTGCTCCTTCCTCGGTGGCATGCGCGGCATTACGTGGACGCAGGTGGCGCAATACATCATCATCGTAGTGGCCTTCCTGATTCCCGCCATCTGGCTATCGGCCAAACATAGCGACAACCCCATTCCGCAACTGGCCTACGGCAAACTGCTACCCAAGCTGAGCGCACGCGAAGCCGTGCTGCAGGCCGACCCGCGCGAAGCGGAAGTACGTGCCATCTTCCGCCAGCGTGCCGAGGACTACGACAGCCGTCTGCGCGGCCTGCCCGCCTCGTGGGAAGCCGGTCGCATCGAGGTGCAGCACAAGCTGGACAAGGTCAAGCACCGTAACGCCTCGTTGCTGGAAATCCGCAGCGCCGAGCGGGCCCTGATCGCCTATCCCAAATCCGCCGAAGAAGCCGAGCGGGTATGGAGCGAAGCACGCACGCAGGCGCTGGCGCGGGCCGAACCGATCACCCCGCACGCCACCCCCTATCCGGGCGATCCGGCCACTTCCGATATCAAGCGCAACAACTTCCTCGCACTGGTGTTCTGCCTGATGCTGGGCACGGCAGCACTGCCGCACATCCTGATGCGCTCCTACACCACACCGAACGTGCACGAAGCCCGCACCTCGGTATTCTGGACCCTGTTCTTCATCCTGCTGATCTACCTGACTATCCCCGCGCTGGCCGTGCTGGTCAAATACGACATCTACAGCGCGCTGGTAGGCATCGATTACCACCACCTGCCCAACTGGGTATCCTACTGGGCCAATGTGGACAAGCTCAATCCCCTGTTCAGCATCAGCGACATCAACCACGATGGCATCGTGCAGCTGGCCGAAATCACCATCGATGCCGACGTGCTGGTACTGGCCACGCCGGAAATCGCCGGCCTGCCCTATGTCATTTCGGGGCTGGTAGCAGCAGGCGGTCTGGCGGCCGCCCTGTCTACCGCCGATGGTCTGCTGCTGGCAATTTCCAACGCCCTGTCGCACGACGTGTACTACAAAACGGTGGACCGCAGCGCCTCGACCCAGAAGCGCGTGACTATCTCCAAACTGCTGCTACTGGGCGTGGCGTTTGTGGCGGCCTACACGGCTTCGCAGAAACCCGGCGATATCCTGTCGCTGGTGGGCGCGGCCTTCTCGCTGGCCGCTTCCACCCTGTTCCCTGCGCTGGTACTGGGCGTATTCTGGAAACGCTGCACCACACAGGGCGCCGTGGCCGGCATGCTGACGGGCTTCGGCGTATGCGTCTACTACATGTTGCACACCAATCCCATTCTGGGTGGCAGCAGCGCAGCCCAGTGGTTCCACATCGCCCCGATTTCGGCCGGCATCTTCGGCGTGCCGGCCGGCATACTGAGCATGATCATCATCAGCCTGTGCACCCCAGCGCCCGGCGCCGCCACCGTGGCGCTGATCGATTACATCCGCGCACCGGAACAATAGTCAACAACAGCAATATAGATTTTTTTATAACTAAGTGTTATCGTGTTGGAGTTAGCTATTTAGTAACAATCTAAACTCCTACTCACGAAAGCCGACCATGCTATTGCACCCACTCCTGCGTCTGGCCGTCCTGCTGCTGCCGCTCTGCTGCGCCAGCGTGCAGGCGGGGGAACGCCCGTCGCTGCAAGATTTCTTTTCCAATCCGGAACTTAGCGATGCCGAGCTTTCGCCCAGCGGCAAATATCTGGCCGTGAAAATCGGCGCGGCCGGCAAGCGCGAACGGCTGGCCGTGATGGAACTCGCGACCCAGAAAATCACCGTGGTGGGTAATTTCACCGATGCCGATATCGGCGACTTCCAGTGGGTGAATGACCAGCGGCTGGCATTCACTGCCGCCGACAATGATCTGGCGCAGGGTAACACCCTGTATGCACCGGGCCTGTACGCCGTCAACCGCGATGGCACGGGCTTTCTGCAACTGGCCATGCGCGCTGGTTCACCGTTTATCACCGAAGGCTCCAATCTGCGCAGTCGGCGCGACCTGCTGCCGTGGCACACCTACCTGATGGGCCAGCACGGCGCCCAGAATAGCGATTATCTATACGTGCTGGACCACCATTACAGTGGCCGCGCGCAGCTCGATTACGTCAATCTATTACGCATCAATACCGTGACGGGGCGGCTGGCGGCCGAACGCATCAACAGCCCGGATAACACCATGCGCTGGCTGCTCGATTATCAGGGCGAGCCACGGCTGGTGCAGACGCTGGACAAGGACACCAGTGCCATCCACTACCTCGATCCCGCCACCAAAGTATGGCGCAAGCTGGCCGAGTTCAATGCCTACAGTGGCGGCGCGGGCGCGTTCACCCCGCTCAGCTTCGGCCCCGATGGGAGGCTGTACGTGATCAGCAACCACGGTAAAGACACCACGGCCGTGTACACCTTCGATGTCAACACGCTGACACTGTCGGACAAAGCCGTGGTGCGACTGGAAGGCTACGACTTCAGCGGCCGCCTGTTGATGAACCGCGAAAAGCTGATCGGTATCCGCTATCTGAACGACGCCTATGCGACCGAGTGGCTGGATGGCGACTACAAGGCCATGCAGGAAAAAATCGACGCCATGCTGCCCAACACCATCAACCTGCTAACCCCGCCGAGCCAGCCGGAATCGCCATGGCTGCTGGTGCGCGCTTATGCCGATATCTGGCCTAGCCGCACCATGCTGTACAACCGCGATACCAACAAGCTGGAACTGATAGGCGGCAGCCATCCCGCCATACAGCCGCAGCAGATGGCGCATACCACGCTGGTTCACTACAAGGCGCGCGATGGCATGACGATTCCGGCATGGCTGACCGTACCTACCGGCAGCGGCAAGAACCTGCCCATGGTGGTACTGGTACACGGCGGCCCTTATATACGGGGCAATAGCTGGCACTGGGATGCCGAAGCCCAGTTCCTCGCTTCGCGCGGCTACGTCGTGCTGCAGCCGGAATACCGTGGCAGCACGGGCTACGGGCGCACGCATTTCCGCGCCGGCTGGAAGCAATGGGGCCTGAAGATGCAGGACGATATTGCCGACGGCGCACGCTGGGCCATCGCCCGTGGTACGGCCGATGCGCAGCGCATCTGCATTGCCGGTGCCAGCTACGGCGGTTATGCCACCCTGATGGGACTGGTGAACGATCCCGATCTGTACCGCTGCGGCATCGAATGGGCCGGCGTAACCGACATCAACCTGATGCGCACCGGCCACTGGGCCTATGTCTCGGACATGTCGGAGAACTGGAAGCAGTACGGCATACCGCAACTGGTGGGCGATCCGGAAAAAGATGCGGAGCAGCTCAAAGCCACCTCGCCCATCTTGCAGGCGGCGCGCATCAAACAGCCGCTGCTGCTGGCGCACGGCGGCGCCGACTTGCGCGTGCCGCTGGTTCATGGCACGCGCTTCTATCAGGCCGTGAAGCAGACGAATCCCGATGTGGAGTGGATCGAATATCCCGACGAAGGCCACGGCTGGGCACTGCCGGCCACGCGCTACGATTTCTGGGGCCGCGTGGAGAAATTCCTCGACAAACATATCGGCAAGCACTGAAGTTCGCGCTATAGTCTGGGGACAGCTGGTTCAACGGATACGGAGGAGCAGGCATGTCTTCAGGCAAAATTCTAGTCGCACAGGGAGGCGGGCCGACCGCCGTGATCAATCAGTCCTTGGCAGGCGTGGTGCTGGAAGCGCGGCGCTTCCGCGATGTCAGTCTGGTGTATGGCGCGCTGCATGGCGTGCGCGGCATCATCAACGAAGATCTGGTCGATCTGACGCGCGAAACCAGCCACAATCTGGAACTGGTGGCGGCCACGCCCTCCTCGGCACTGGGGTCCACCCGCGACAAACCGGACGTGCCGTATTGCGTCGAAATCTTCAAGGTGCTGCAAGCGCACCAGATCGAACAGTTCTACTACATCGGCGGCAACGACTCGTCCGACACGGTGCGCATCGTCAGCGAACAGGCGCAGGCAGCGGGCTACCCGCTGCGCTGCATCCACATCCCCAAAACTATCGACAACGATCTGGTTGGCAATGACCACACGCCCGGTTTCCCTTCGGCCGCGCGCTTCGTCGCACAGGCCTTCGCCGGCGCCAATCTGGATAACGCATCCCTGCCCGGTGTATATGTGGGCGTCGTGATGGGCCGTCATGCCGGCTTTCTTACCGCCGCGTCTGCGCTGGGCAAAAAGTTTGCCGACGATGGGCCGCACCTGATCTACCTACCCGAGCGGGTATTCTCGCTCGAACGGTTCCTGCACGACGTCAAAGCCTGTTACGAGCGCTATGGCCGCTGCGTGATCGCCGTCTCGGAAGGCATCCACGACGCATCTGGCACACCGATAGCGAGCCTGCTAGCGAAAGATATCGAGCGCGACGCCCATGGCAATGTGCAGCTATCGGGCACGGGTGCGCTGGCCGATCTGCTGTGCGACGAGATCAAAGCCAAGCTGGGCATCAAACGGGTAAGGGGCGACACCTTCGGGTATCTGCAGCGTTCCTTCATAGGCTGCGTCTCCGATGTGGACCAGCGCGAGGCGCGCGAAGTCGGCGAAAAAGCCGTGCAGTTTGCCATGTGGGGCCAGCGCAATGGCTCGGTGGCCATCAAACGCACCGGCTTTTATTCAGTCGACTACGAACTGCTGCCGCTGGACGCAGTCGCGGGCAAGACCCGCACCATGGAGGACGAGTTCATCAGCGCCAGCGGCACCGACGTCACGGACGCCTTCCGCCTGTATCTGCGACCGCTACTAGGCTCCGGCATGCCAGACGCATTCCGCCTGCGCCCCGCCCCCGTCCCCAAACTTCGAGATCAACTTCGGGGTCAGATCTGACATTCGGACACTCGACGCGCACTTTTGATCAAACTCAAAACTCTGTGCGCGGAAATTCAACGCTCAACTGAAGAGTTGCGCCGGAAAATAACATTTCCGGCGCAACTTGCTGGGGTCAGGTATTGAGTATGCTCAATACTGTGTCACGGATGTCCGAATGACAGATCTGACCCCGAAGGGGTTACACCACGATGGTCTGGTGCTCGTCGCCCACGCGGGCGCGGATGCGGCCGATGGTGTAGACGGTTTCGCCAGCCGCTTCCAGCTGGGCTTTGGCAGCGGCAGCGTTTTCCTGCGATACGATCACGGTCATGCCGATGCCGCAGTTGAAGACGCGGTGCATTTCGGCGTCAGCCACACCACCATGCTGCTGCAGCCAGGTGAACAGCGGTGGCATGGTCCACGATTTGGCATCCAGTTCGGCCACCAGACCGTCCTGCAGTACGCGCGGGATGTTTTCTACCAGGCCGCCGCCGGTGATGTGCACCATGCCTTTGACTTCCATCGAAGCCATCAGCGCCAGCAGCGGTTTCACGTAGATGCGGGTAGGCTGCATCAGCACGTCGGCCAGTTTACGGCCGTGGAAGTCACCTTCCAGATCTGGCTTGGCCACTTCGATGATCTTGCGCACCAGCGAATAGCCGTTCGAGTGCACGCCCGACGAGGCCAGACCCAGTACCACGTCGCCCGGTACGATCTTGGTGCCGTCGATGATCTGCGATTTTTCTACTGCGCCCACGGCGAAACCGGCCAGGTCGTATTCACCGGCTGGGTACATGGAAGGCATTTCAGCGGTTTCGCCGCCGATCAGCGCGCAGCCAGCCTGTTCGCAACCCTGGGCGATGCCCTTGATCACGTCGGTGGCGGTAGCAACATCCAGCTTGCCGCAGGCGAAATAGTCGAGGAAGAACAGCGGCTCGGCGCCCTGTACCAGAATGTCATTGACGCTCATGGCCACCAGATCGATCCCCACGGTGTCGTGGCGATTCAGTTCGAACGCCAGTTTCAGTTTGGTGCCCACGCCGTCGGTACCGGAAACCAGCACTGGCTCCTTGTACTTTTTGCTAATTTCGAACATGGCGCCGAAACCACCCAAGCCGCCCATCACGCCTTCGCGCAGGGTGCGCTTGGCAAATGGCTTGATCGCTTCGACTAAAGCGTCACCTGCATCGATATCGACGCCGGCATCACGGTAAGACAGGGAAACATTAGAAGTTTGGCTCATGGTGTATTTCGCAGCGGAGGCGGTAAAATAGAAGGCGGCGACCTGTTTCGTAGCAAAATGGCACGAAAATGCGCAAAAAAGCAGCGCAACAAGCCGGTAAGACCGCTATTTTAGCAAAATGCCTAGCGCCACAGCCGTTTTTAACTATCTAAATCACACTCCATGCCATTTCCCCTCACGCTAGAGCAAAAGCAAACAGCATTCTGGCTCGCGGTCTGGGCGGCATTTTTCTTCCTGCTGGTGACGCTGGGCCCCATTCTGACGCCCTTCCTCGCCGCTGCCATTTTCGCTTATGCGCTCAATCCCGGCGTCGATGCGCTGCACCGGCTGCGCCTGCACCGCTGGCAACTGCCACGCGCACTGGCGGTGGTGCTGGTGATGCTGCTGTTTTTCGCCGCGCTGACGGCGCTGGTGCTGATCGTGGTGCCCGTGCTGCAAAAGGAGATCCCCCTGATGCAGGCGCAGATCCCCGCGTTTCTAGCCAAGATCAACGATCTGCTAGGCCCGCGCCTGCAGGAACTGGGCGTGAAAATCCGCCTCGATAGCACCGGCATAAAAAAACTGGTGTCGCAGCAGATGGCCACCAGCGGCGATGAAATCTGGAGCGCCGCACTGAATTCGGCCCGTACGGGCGGCACGGCGGTACTGGGCTGGCTGGCCACACTGGTGCTGATCCCCGTGGTGCTGTTCTACCTGCTGCTGGACTGGCACGCCATGCTGGCGCGCATCGCCGCCTGCGTGCCGCGCCGCTGGATAGGCGCTACCGTGGCCATGGCCGAGGAAGTCGATGCCCTACTGGCGCAATATCTGCGCGGCCAGCTGCTGGTGATGCTGGTACTGGCCGTGTACTACTCGGCGGCGCTGGGCATTGCCGGTTTCGAAGTGGCGCTACCAGTGGGGATTATCACCGGTCTGCTGGTGTTCATTCCTTACCTCGGTTTCGGTCTGGGGCTGGTACTGGCGCTGATATCGGCCGTGCTGCAGTTTAATGACCTCAGTGGCATGGTGGCCGTGGCCATCATCTACGGCGCCGGTCAGGTCATCGAAGGTTTCTTCCTCACGCCGCGTCTAGTGGGCGAGCGTATCGGCCTCAATCCGCTGGCCGTGATCTTTGCCCTGATGGCCTTCGGCCAGCTATTCGGCTTCGTCGGCGTGCTGCTGGCATTGCCCGCTTCGGCCATCCTGATGGTGGCCTTTAAACACCTGCGCAGCCACTATCTGCGTAGCAGCTTCTATAATGCGTAACGTGGAACAGAAAAACGTTATGCAAATGATCACATTCAGGCGGGCGCCATGAAGCAGCTGGTGCTCGATTTAGGCGCGGACCCGGTGCACAGCCTCAGTGCCTTCGAGGTAGGACAGAACGCCGAAGCGGTGGCGCTGCTGGGGCAGTTTGCCGACCGCAGCGCACGCGAGCATTTCGCCTACCTGTGGGGTAACGAGGGCGTGGGCAAGAGCCACCTGCTCAAGGCGCTGGCCAGCGCCGGCAGCGAGGCGGACCAGCTGCGCGCGCGCTATATCTCGCCGTTTTCGATCGAGTCCGAATTCGTCTATTCGCCCGAGGTCGACCTGTATCTGCTGGACGACTGCGAAAAACTCTCGCCGCTGGCGCAGATCGACGCTTTCGCCTTGTTCAACGAAATCCGCGCCAATTCTGCCTACATGGTGTGCAGCGGCGCGGTGGCACCAGCCGTGCTGCCCGTGCGTGAAGACCTGCGTACCCGCATGGGCTGGGGCCTGATCTATCAGGTGCACGGCCTGACCGATGACGAAAAGGCCGCTGCTCTCACAGCAGCAGCCAGTGCCCGTGGCTTGACCCTGTCGCCGGGCGTGATACCCTATTTGCTGTCGCACTTCCAGCGTGACATGCGGTCACTCTCGACCATGCTCGACTCGCTGGACCAGTATTCCCTACAAACCCAACGCCCGATCACCCTGCCCTTGTTGCGCGAGTGGTTGCAGGCGGAAGCCCAAGCATGATGAATCTCGCTTTATTTGACCTCGACCATACCCTGTTGCCTATCGACTCCGACTACGAGTGGGGCCAGTTCCTCGTGCGCATAGGCGCAGTCGATGCGGCCGAATTCGCCCGCCGTAACGATGCCTTCTTCGCCCAGTATCAGGCTGGTACGCTCGATCCGGTCGAATATCTGGAGTTCTCGCTCGGCACACTGGCCAGCTTCCCGCGCGAGCGCCTGGCCGCCATGCAGGAGCAATACATGAACGAAGTGATCCTGCCGGCGATCCGTCCGAGCGCACTGGCGCTGCTGCAGAAGCACCGCGATGCGGGCGATCTGGTGGCCATCGTCACGGCCACCAACCAGTTTGTCACCAGCCCTATCGCCAAGGCGCTCGGCGTGGAGCACCTGATCGCTGCCGTGCCGGAAACCGATAGCGAGGGCAAGCTGACGGGCAAGCTGCTCGGCACACCCACCCAGGGCGCGGGCAAAGTCACCCACACCAAAGCATGGCTGGCCAACATGGGCAAGCAGCTGGAAGACTTCGGTACGGTGCACTTCTACAGCGATTCGCATAACGACCTCCCGCTGATGTCCATCGTCAGCCATCCGGTCGCCACCAATCCGAACGCCAAACTCAAACAGCACGCCGCCGAACATGGCTGGCCACATATCGACCTATTCAATGATTAAGAAACTGATCCGCAAAATCCTCGGCACCAAGAGCAAGGCCGAACGCGATACCAGCGCCCCCGTGGTGCTGGGGCCGGACGCCCATGGTATCGATCCGCGTCTGCTGTCCAACAACGCCGTGCGCGTCACCAGCACGCTGCAGGAAGCCGGCTTCGAAGCCTTTGTGGTGGGCGGCGCCGTGCGCGACCTGCTACTGGGCGTGAAGCCGAAAGACTTCGACATCGCCACCAACGCCACGCCGGAGCAGGTGCGCAAGCTTTTCCGCCGCGCCTTCATCATCGGCAAGCGCTTCCAGATCGTGCACGTGATGTTCGGTCAGGATCTGCTGGAAGTGACCACCTTCCGTGGCACCAGCTCGGACAATGCACCGAAAGACGAACATGGCCGCGTGCTGCGCGATAACACCTTCGGCAGTCAGGCCGAAGATGCGGCACGGCGCGATTTCACCATCAACGCCATGTACTACAACCCGGCCAACCAGCAGGTGCTCGATTACCACGGCGGTATCGCCGACATCCGCGCCAAAACGCTGCGCATCATCGGCCAGCCGGAAACCCGCTACCGCGAAGACCCCGTGCGCATGCTGCGCGTGGTGCGTTTCGCCGCCAAACTGAAATTCGAGATCGAGCCGCATACGGGCGCACCGATCAAGGTGATGGCACCGCTGATTAACAACGTGCCAGCTGCGCGCATCTTCGACGAAATGCTCAAGCTGCTGATGAGCGGCCATGCGCTGGCCTGCCTGCAGCAACTGCGCACGCAGGGCCTGCACCACGGCCTGCTGCCGCTGCTGGACGTGGTACTGGAGCAGCCACTGGGCGCCAAGTTCGTCACGCTGGCACTGGATTCCACCGACGCCCGCATCCACGCTGGCAAGACCGCTTCGCCGGGCTTCCTGTTTGCGTCGCTACTGTGGCATCAGGTACTGGAAAAATGGGAAGCCTACCGCGCAGCGGGCGAGCAGACCATCCCTGCGCTGCATCTGGCCGCCGACGATGTGCTTGAATCGCAGACGGAAAAACTGGCCCTGCAACGCAAGATCGGTTCCGACATGCGCGACATCTGGGCCATGCAGCCGCGCTTCGAGCGTCGCGTCGGCAAAGCCCCGTACAAGCTGCTGGAACACCTGCGCTTCCGCGCCGGCTACGACTTCCTGCTGCTGCGCTGTGCTTCGGGTGAAATCGACGCAGAGATCGGCGAATGGTGGACCGCCTTCTACGAGGGCGACGAGGCCGAGCGCGAACAACTGATCACGGCCGCCAGCCAGCCGGCTGGCAGCGGCGGCGCCAAACGCAAACGCGGCCCCCGTCGCGGTGGCCGTAACCGTTCCGGCAAAGGTGGCGGCGAAGGTGGTGAAGGCGGCAGCAATGCTGGTGCTAACGATGCCAGCCACGGCGAGCACGATTAAGCTGCTGCAGCATCATGAGTATCCATAACATGGCCGAACAGGGCGGCCTGCCCTTCGCCATTGCCTACATCGGTATAGGCGCCAATCTGGGCGACGCGCGCGCGCAGGTGGAAGATGCCTTGCGCCGCCTGCAGGCCCTGTCCGGCTGCACGCTGATGGCCGCGTCCTCGCTATACCGCACCGCGCCCATCGATGCGGGTGGCGACGATTACATCAACGCCGTGGCCCGCATCAGCACCACGCTGGGCGCCGCCGAATTATTAAGCGCTCTGCACGGCATCGAACAGGCCCACGGCCGCGAGCGCCCATATCGCAACGCGCCGCGCACGCTGGACCTCGATCTGCTGCTGTACGCCGATGCCCGCATCGATACGCCCACACTGACGGTGCCGCACCCGCGTATTACCGAGCGGGCCTTTGTACTGGTGCCGCTGCTGGAACTGGCACCGGCCATCCATATTCCCGGTCTCGGCGCAGCACAGGATTACGCTGCGGCCGTAACCGATCAGCGCATAGACCAGATCACCTGATCTCTTGACTTTACAGCGCGCGATAGCAGTTAGGACTACACTATCGCGGTCAGCACATCTTTAAAGGATTACCATGTCTGCTTACCTGCAAGGAAACGAAATGGCTGCAAGCCAGAAGCCTGCTGCCAGCGCGACGCCTGCACCGGCCAAAACGGCGGCCGTCAAAGCGATCACCGGTCCGGCGCTGGCACAACTGCGTGCCAATGGCGAGAAGATCACCATGCTGACCTGCTACGACGCCAGCTTTGCCGCCCTGATGGATCGCTGCGGCGTCGAAGTGCTGCTGATCGGCGATTCGCTGGGCATGGTCTGCAATGGTCACAGCTCCACCCTGCCTGTCACGGTCGAGGAAGTGGCCTACCATACGGCAGCGGTAGCACGCGGCAGCAAATCTGCACTGGTGCTGGCCGATATGCCGTTCGGTAGCTATGCTACCCCGCAGGCGGCGTTCGACAATGCCGTAAAACTGATGCGCGCGGGCGCCCACATGGTCAAACTGGAAGGCGGCGCATGGCTGGCCGAAACGGTACGCTTCCTCACCGAACGTTCGGTTCCTGTCTGCGCCCACCTCGGCCTGACGCCGCAATCGGTGCACCAGCTGGGCGGCTACAAGGTACAGGGCAAAACGCTGGAAAGCGCCGACCTGCTGAAAGCCGACGCACTGGCGCTGCAGGCGGCCGGTGCCACGCTGCTGGTACTGGAAGCCATCCCTTCCGCACTGGGCAAGGAGACCACCGACCTGCTGGCCATTCCTACCATCGGCATCGGTGCCGGTCCGGATTGCTCCGGTCAGGTGCTGGTGATGCACGATCTGCTGGGCGTATTCCCCGGCCGCAAAGCGCGTTTCGTGAAAAACTTCATGGACGGCCAGACCAGCATCGATGCGGCCATCAGCGCCTACGTCAGCGCCGTCAAGGACGGCAGCTTCCCTGCGCTGGAACACTGCTTCTAAGCCGCCACTCTAAGGCACTGCTGTATGGGCGGCGTGCGTAAGCCGTCGCCTGCTACAGCAAGGCCTGCACACATTCCCCGAACGCCGCCACCAGCCGCTGCACGTCGTCCGCCGTCGTCGACGGGCACACCAGCAGCATGTTGTGGAACGGCGTAATCAGCAGCCCACGGTTAAGCAGATACAGGTGAATGATGTGTTCCAGTTCGCTATCAAGTATGGCCTGCGCCTGCGTGCCATTCACTGGCGGCACAGGACAGAACTGGAACTCCGTGCGCGCGCCCACCTGCGTCACACACCACGGCAGACCGTGTCGCGCAATCACGCCACGCAGGCCATCGGCTAACTGTGCCGCCAGCGCAAACATATAGTCATAGGCCGCAGGCGTCATCACCTGTTCCAGATTGGCGCGCATGGCGGCCATGGCAAACATGTTCGCGCTCAGCGTCGTGCCCACGCCGGAATGCCCTGCCGGTGCAGTTCGTTTAGCCTGCTCTACCCGTGCCGCCAGCGCCGCCGTCATGCCATACACGGCGCACGGTATGCCACCGCCGACCGGCTTGCCCACTACCAGCGCATCGGCCGCAATGCCATGCACACGCGCATAGCCACCGGGCCCGCTGCTGATGGTATGGGTTTCATCGATTACCAGCAGGCTGCCATGGCGGCGAATGATGTCCTGTGCCGCCTCCCAATAGCCGGGCTGCGGTAGCACCATGCCGATATTCGTCATCACGGGTTCGGCCAGTACGCAGGCCACATCACCCTTAGCCAGCGCAGCTTCCAGCGCCGCCAGATCGTTAAACTCCACCACCAGCGTCTGCTCGGTCAGCGTATAGACCTGTCCCAGCAGACTGTCGCGCTGGGTCGGCACGCCATCCACCAGATCGACAAACACATCGTCCACCGTGCCGTGATAGCAGCCGTTAAACACCAGTATCTTGCTGCGTCCCGTGGCCGCACGCAGCCAGCGCAGCACGAAGCGGTTGGCATCCGATGCAGACAGGGCAAATTGCCAGTACGGCAGTCCGAAGCGGCGTGCCAGTTCGGCAGCCACGGGCGCCGCATCTTCCGATGGCAGCATGGCCGTGTAGCCGCGTGCCGACTGGCGCGCAATCGCTTGCGCTACGGCCGGCGGCGCATGGCCGAACATGGCACCCGTATCGCCGAGACAGAAATCGGTGTACTCATGGCCGTCTGCATCGCGGAAGCGCGCGCCATTAGCTTCGGCCACAGTCAATGCAAACGGCGTTGACCAGTCGTTCATCCAGTGCATGGGCACACCGAACAGCATGTGCTGTCCGGCCTGCTGTGCCAGGCCTGCCGAGATGGGATTGCGCGCCACATAGCTGGCGCGTTCGCTGACGGCCAGCGCCTGCGCGCGCTGCCAGTTCAGACCTGTGCGGGGTGTGTGCATGGCGCTCTCCTCACACCAGCAGCATCAGATGTTCGCGTTCCCACGAACTGATCACGCGGCTGTAGGTAGCAAACTCCAGTTCCTTGACCTCGCAGAAAGCCTGTACGAACAGCTCGCCCAATATTTCGCTGAGCGGCTTGCACTCGCGCAGACGCATGATGGCGTCTTCCAGATTGCGCGGTAACTGGTCGTGCACATGCTCGGCACTGCCGTAGGTAGGATCGGACGGCTGCAAGCCTTCCAGCATGCCCAGATAGCCGCAGGCCAGCGTAGCCGCCATGGCCAGATACGGATTCACATCCACCCCGGGCACGCGGTTCTCCACGCGCCGGTTGCGCGGATTCGAGTTCGGCACACGGATGCCGCAGGTGCGGTTGTCATAGCCCCAGTGCACATTGGTCGGCGCCGACATGAAGCGCGACAGACGACGATAGGAATTTACATGCGGCGCCAGCAGCAAGGTAGCCGCCGAAGTATAGCGCTCCAGCCCCGCGATATAGTTGAAGAACAGCGGACTGGCTTCGCCCGTCTCCGTCGTGAAGATGTTGTTGCCATCCTTATCCAGCACGCTCTGGTGTATGTGCATGGCGCTGCCCGGTTCCGTCTCCATGGGCTTGGCCATGAAGGTGGCGAAGATGCCGTGACGTAGCGCCGTTTCGCGCACGGCACGCTTGAACAGGAACACGCGGTCAGCCAGTTCCAGCGCTTCGCCATGGGTAAAGTTGATTTCCATCTGCCCTGCACCGGCTTCGTGGATCAGTGTTTCCACGCCCAGATCATGCTGCTTGCAGAAGGTGGACAGTTCGAGGAAGAAGGGATCGAAATCATTCACCGCGTCGATAGAATACGACTGGCGGCCCGACTCCGGCTTGCCGCTGCGGCCCAGTGGTGGTGCCAGCGGTTCATGCGGGTTGCTGCTGCGCGCGACCAGATAGAATTCCATCTCGGGCGCCACCACAGGCTGCCAGCCGCGCGCCGCATACAGCGCCAGCACACGGCGCAGCACGGCCCGTGGCGACAGGCCGACGGGCGAGCCGTCAAAATTCTGGCAGTCGTGAATCACCAGCGCCACATTCTCGGCCGCCCACGGCACCTGCCGCAACGTGGCCAGATCAGGCTTGCAGATCATGTCGGGATCAGTCGCCCCTACATACGGCATGTTGTTAGGCTGTTCGCCATTCACCGTATTCAGCAACACGCTCTTGGGCAAACGCATTTCGCCTTCGCTCAGGAACAGGTCCTTGGGGAGTATTTTTCCGCGTGCGATGCCGGTCATGTCAGCTATCACACACTCTACTTCGTGAATATTACGTTCACGCAGAAAATCCATCATGACCTGCTCCATTTTACGTCTCCCGTCGTTACATCAATTAGTTACATCAAATCTTTAATCCTGTGATACAGCATGCCTAGTACGAGGGCCGGAGTGCGCAGCGCGGCGCCGCCGGGGAAGTTGTGGTGGCGCAGACGCGCCAGTAAATCAAAGCGGCTGGCCTGCCCTGCTATCGCCTGCGCAGCGAGCTGGCCAGCCATGCCTGTCAGCGCCAGTCCGTGGCCGGAGAAGCCCTGCAGGTAGTAGATATTCGGATCGAGCCGGCCAAAGTCAGGCCCGCGATTCATGGTGATGTCTACAAAGCCGCCCCACGCATACGGCACGGCCAGATCGGATAGCTGGGGGAACACCGCCAGCATGCGCTGGCGCATGGAGCCGGCCAGATTCAGCGGCGTCGCCCCGCTATAGCTCACGCGCCCACCGAACAGCATGCGGTGGTCAGCCGTGGGACGGAAGTAGTCGAGCACGAAATTGGTATCGCACACGGCAGCGCGGTGGCGTATCAGTTCTGCCGCCCGTTCCGGCGCCATCTGTTCGGTGGCGATGATGTAAGTCCCCACCGGCATGATGCGCGGTGCCAGTTCTGGTGCTACCGCTTTGCCATACTCATTCAGGTACACATTGCCGGCCATGACCACGAAGTCACAGGTCACGCTGCCCTGCTCCGTATGCACCACGGGGCGGTTGGCGCGGTGCACCTTGTGCACTGGCGAGTTCTCATAAATCTGCACACCGGCTGCACGCGCCGCCGCTGCTAGCCCCAGCGTATATTTAAGCGGATGCAGATGGCCGGACTGCGGGTCATACACACCCGAGTGAAAACGGTCGCTGGCAATCCAGTTGCCCACATCGGCCGGCGCAATCGGCTGCACGGCATAGCCATAGCGCTGCATCAGCTGCTCGCTATAGCCGGCCAGTTCGCGCGCCTTGCGCGCATTCACGGCCAGACTCATATAGCCGGGCACAAAGTCGCAATCAATCTGGTGGTCGGCAATCCGCTGGCGTACCAGTGCCAGCGCATCCACCGTCACCTGCCACGCTTCGCGCGCAGACGCCGCATCGAGTTGCGACTCGATGGCGTCATCACTGGCATAGCCGGCGATTAGCTGCCCGCCATTACGGCCCGATGCGCCCCAGCCTACCGTCTTGGCCTCCAGCAGCGCCACCGTAAAGCCGCGCTGACGCAGTTCCAGCGCGGCGGAAAGTCCCGCCAGACCGGCGCCCACCACGCAGACATCGGCGCGAATGGCACCTTTTAGCGATGCTTCAGGCGTGGGTCGGGAGACGCTAGCCTCGTAATAAGAGTTCTGCGTCAGGTGCACTTCTCTTTTCAGGAGCATGTCAGTATCGATCCAGATATCGGGCGGTTTCCCACGCACTCACGTGCTGGCAGTATTCCAGCCATTCCGCCTGCTTTAGCGAGGTAAATTCCTTGACCAGACTGGTGCCCAGCGCATCGGCCAGCACCGTATCAGCCTTGAGCGCAGCCACGGCTGCCCCCAGATTCTGCGGCAGCATCTGCAGCCCCAGTTCGGCGCGCTGTGCGGCCGACATTTCATACACATCAGCATTGACGGGCGCACTGGCCGGCAGATGGTTTTCGATCCCGTCGAGTCCTGCGGCAATCACACCGGCCAGCGCCAGATAGGGATTGGCCGAGCTATCAGGCAGACGCCATTCGATGCGCTGATACACCACCCGCGCCACCACCGTGCGGTTATTCTCGCCGTAGCCGATAAACGCTGGCGCCCAGCTTGTGCCGGACAGCGATTCGCCGCACATCAGACGCTTGTAGGAGTTCACCGTCGGCGCGCACAGTGCCGTCAGCGCTGGCGCGTGGCGCAGCAGCCCCGCCATGAACTGATAGGCCAGCGGCGACAGGCCCAGCCCATGCTCGCCCTGTTCCGCCTCGCCGGCGCCCAGTGCGAACAGGGGCTTGCCACTGGCGTCAGCCAGCGACAGGTGAAAATGCAGACCGCTACCGGGACGGTCGGCAAACGGCTTGGGCATCATGGAAAACAGCATGCCCTGTTCTTCCGCCAGATGATGTGCGGCCATCTTGAACAGCATGAAGTTATCGGCCGCCTTGAGCGCATCGGCGTAACGGTAGTTGACCTCGAACTGGCCGGTGGCATCTTCGTGATCGATCTGGAATACACCAAGTCCGCACTGATCCAAGCCGGTGCTAAGCTGATCGAGGAAGTCGCGCTTGCGCATCAGGCTCTTGCTATCGTACGAAGGCTTTTCCAGCGTATCGCCGGCCTCCGCATCGTAGCCCTTGGCGCCTTTCTCCAGCAGGAAAAATTCCGGCTCCAGACCGGCGTTCAGGGTCCAGCCATATTGCGCCAGCCGCGCTACCTGCTTGCGCAGCACCTGCCGCGGGCAGGCATCGAATGCTTCCCCCGCCACATAGCCATCCAGCGCCACCCGCGCATAGCCGGGCATCCACGGCATAGGCTGCAGTGTAGCCAGATCGGCACGGCCATAGTACTCGGAACGAGCGCCATTACGCGGCAGCCCAGTACCCCAGATCGACGGCCCCGAAAAGCCTGCACCGGGCGCAACGATATCGGACAGATAGGCCAGCGGTATCAGCTTGCCTTTGGCTGCGCCATGGATATCTGTGAACTGGGCGAAGACATATTTGATGCCTTGCGCGGCCAGCTCGCGCTGCTGCTCGGTGACGGAACGGGTAGTCGATGTGGTGCGATTCATGGGAACTCTCAGCCGATCTGTATCCAGGTGGTTTTCAGTTCGGTATATTTATCGAAGGCGTGCAGCGACTTGTCGCGGCCATTGCCGGACTGCTTGTAGCCGCCGAACGGTACGGTGATGTCGTCGCCGTCGTACTGGTTGACGTGTACCGTACCAGCACGCAGCGCACGCGCCGTCTGGATGGCTTTCGACAAATCGGCCGTCCACACGGCCGCCTGCAGGCCGTAGGAAGTGGCATTGGCCTGTTTGATAGCGTCCTGCAGATCAGTAAAGCTGAGCACCGACAGCACCGGGCCGAAGATTTCTTCTCTAGCGATTTTCATCTCGCTATTCACGCCGTCAAACAGGGTAGGCTCGACGAAGTAGCCGCCGCTGGCCGTACGCGACTGCTGGCCGCCCGACAGCAGACGGGCGCCATCGGCCTTGCCCGCTTCGATATAACCGAGCACCGTCTTCATCTGGGTCGCATCGACGATCGCGCCCATCACGGTCGCTTCATCGAGCGGATCGCCGGGCTGATAGCTAGGCATCATCGCCAGTGCCTTCTCGATGAACTGATCTTTGATAGAGGCTTCCACGAACAGGCGCGAAGGTGCATTGCAGCTTTCGCCCTGATTGAAATAGATCGAACCGATGGCCGCTGCCACGGCCGCATCCAGATCGGGACAGTCGGCGCAGACGATGTTGGCCGATTTCCCGCCCAGTTCCGTCCATGCCCGCTTCAGGTTGGACTGGCCAGCCATCTGCATGATCTGTTTGCCCACCTTGGTAGAACCGGTAAAGCCTATGCAATCCACATCCATGTGCAGCGCCAGCGCCGCACCGGCCTCGTGGCCATAACCGGGCAGCACATTGAATACGCCGGCAGGGATACCTGCTTCCAGCGCAATGTCTGCCAGCCGCAGCGCCGTCAGCGGCGATTTTTCCGAAGGCTTGAGCACCACGCTATTGCCTGCTGCCAGCGCCGGCGCGATCTTCCATGCCGCCATGATCATCGGGTAATTCCACGGCACGATGGCGGCTACCACGCCCACCGGCTCGCGCGTAATCAGCGCCAGACTACTATCAGCCGTCGGGGCGATTTCGTCATACACCTTGTCGATCGCTTCGCCATACCAGCGCAGACAGTTGGCAGTGGCGCCCACGTCCACGCTCTGGCTGTACTTGATGGGCTTACCCATATCCAGCGTTTCCAGCAGCGCCAGTTCGGCACCGTGCTGCTGCACCAGATCGGCAAATTTGATCAGCACGCGCTTGCGCTGTGCCGGCGATTTGCCAGCCCAGCGCCGGTCTTCGAATGCGGCGCGCGCCGCGGCGACGGCAACATCAACATCGGCAGCATCGCAGCGTGCCACCATACCCAGCTTGCGTCCATCTATCGGCGATAGATTTTCAAACTGCTGTCCGGCCACAGCCCATACCCGCTGGCCGCCGATTACGGCGCGGCCATCGATTGCCAGTTGTGCTGCACGCTCATGCCACGATGTTGCTGTCATCTTCGCCTCCACTACTCTCTTTTTTAGAAACTGACCACCGTCGAAACACCCAGCACGTGGTTGTCTTTGCGGTAGTTTTCATCAAACGTCTTGAATACATTGCCGGACGAACGGTCGTAGCGATATTCGCCCTTCAGATTCACACCGGGCATCAGCGCATAGTTCACGCCCAGCGACAGCGCGTAGCGGCGGGTGCCCTGCGTCGGATCGGAAACCACCCAGCTGCTGCCATCAAACATCATGCTGGAACCGAATCCGTTGCGGCCGTCCGGGCAATTGGCATCGGCACCGGTAGTGTCCTGACATACTCCGCCGAAGGTCGAACCGAATACGCCACCGCCATTGCCGCGATTGTTGATGTAGTCGAAGCGCGCAATGGTTTCGAAGCGTGGCGTGACCTTGTAAGCAGCCAGACCGGATAAGCCGAACCAGTGGGTGCCATTGCCGCTAAAGGCGTTGTACTCGGTAGCCTTCTGGCGGCCATACGAGAGCTGACCCTGCACGCTCCAGTCGCCACGGTTGAAGTAGCCATCCACCTCCATCAGGTCGAGGCGGCCAAACTGGTCATGATCATCAAAGCCGGCGTGGATGCCGGAGAAGCCGAAGCCATTAAATTCGCCGCGCGCGTAGTCAACCCGATAGAACAGGCCCGGAGTCTGACGCTTGCCCGTATCGATGCGCGAACGGTTCAGATTACCCATCATGACTTTGGTATCCCACGGGCCGTTGACGAACTCCATACCGGCACCCGTGTAGAAGTTAGCCGCGGAGAAGTCGAACAGCAGATTGTGGGTAATCAGCTTATTCTGGTTCGATGGAATCATCTCGTAACCCGTCCAGTCAGCCCACTGACCGGCGATGAGTCGCGTATTCAGGTCACCCAGCGGCACCACCAGCGTGGCTTCATGCACCAGATTGCCGAAGTTGTAGCCAGCGCCGGCGCTCTTACTTGGCATCATGCTGACTTTGACTTTGGTGCCACCTTCCAGTTCCTTCTCGAAGTTCAGCATGCCGCTGCCGAAGAAGGTGTTGTCGTAGCCGAAGGTCTCGGTCGAGCCGTTGACTGCGCTGTTATTGTTCAGGAAGACGAAGCTCGAGGTCTTCGCATTGCGGTTGTACATATAGGTCGGATCAACGTAGCCGGAAATCTTCACACCCTTGAAGCCATTGGCTTCGGTGGCGTCTTCCATGGCCTCGGTCTTGATACGGATGCGATTGAACTCGGCGGGATCGACGCCGTTATCGGCCGCCTGCGCTACCTTGGCGCTCACTTCGGCAGCCTGCGTGCTGGCCTGTGCCGCCTGAGAGCTGGCCTGCACTGCCTGCGTGCTAGCCTGCTGGGCCTGTGCGCCGGTCTTCTCGATCAGGGCTTCCAGCCGCTTGACCTGATTCTTCAGCGCTTCGAGTTCGGCCTTCAGTTCCTTGTTGGTCTGCGCGCCAGCAATGGCTGGGTAAGCAACGGCCAGAGCCAGTACGACTTTCTTCAGTATGTGCATAGCTACTCCTTATGATTGTTGTTAGCGTTACTCGTTATCTGCTTTGAAGGCAGCGGAAATCTGTTTCTGCCGCAGGCGCTCGGCACGCGCCATGTACAAACTCGAAGCAACCACACCGATGGAAACTACCAATATCGTTAATGCTGCGACGGCGTTCACACGCGGATCGAGGCCCAGACGGGCACGCGAGAAGATCACGATCGGCATGGTGGACGAGCCGGGGCCGGACAGGAAGGCCGACAGCACCACATCGTCGAGCGACAGGGTGAACGTCAGCAGCCATGCCGAACCGAGTGCCTGCGTAATGTTCGGCAGCGTGACGAGGAAGAACACCTGATGCGGCTTGCAGCCCAAATCCATGGCCGCTTCTTCCAGCGATTTGCTCATCTCCTGCAGACGCGATTGCACCACCACCGCCGCATAGGCCATGCCCAGCAGCGTGTGCCCCAGCCAGATGGTGGTGAGGCCGCGCTCAGGGAAGCCGAACAGCTTCTGTACCGACACCAGCATCAGCAGCAACGACAGACCGATAATCACTTCCGGCATCACCAGCGGTGCGCTGACCATGCCGGAGAACAGTGTGCGGCCATAGAAGCGCTGATAGCGGTTCAGCACAAAGGCTGCAAACGTACCCAGTACCACGGACGCGCAGGCGGTCAGTACGGCGATGCGGATCGACAGCCAGAAGCCGCCGATGATCTCCGTATCGTTCAGCAGTTCCGTGTACCAGCGCGTCGAGAAGCCGCTCCAGATCATGTCCTGACGCGAGCTGTTAAACGAGAATACGACCAGTACGATAATCGGCAGGTAAAGGAACAGATAGCCCATCGACAGCCAGCCGCGCCCGAACCAGCGCTGTAACCAGTTTCCACTCATTAGCGGGCCTCCTGTTCGGCTTTGT
>NZ_CAXIQN010000012.1:0-35640 GCF_964031615.1 Duganella fentianensis | reverse complement strand
TTTAAGTATCACGAAGACTAGCTTCGTGTGCACTTTCATCAAACGTCCACACTTATCGACTGTGAATTTTTAAAGAACTTGTCTTTGGTACTGCTTGCTGAGAAGCGTTGTGTTCATCAGCGAAGAGGCAAGAGTATGAAGCGTTTAGATCGTTTCGTCAACCCCTACTTTTTTCTCGTTCAACTCAGCGCTGAGCGCCTTGTTTTGCGAGGGGGCGAACTATAGCAAGGAAGCCACTGGCTGACAAGGGTAAAATACCGCCTTTGCCCGTCTACTTTGCCGCACCATGACTATTCTGCTCACTACTCTGAATGCTCGCTATACCCATGCTTCGCTGGGATTGCGTTACCTGCTCGCCAATATGGGCGAACTGCAGGAGCAGACCAAGCTGCAGGAATTCGTCATCGGCGCGAAGACTACCGAGATCGTCGAACGCATACTGGCGCAC
Organism: Duganella fentianensis; assembly: GCF_964031615.1. Classification (GTDB taxonomy): domain Bacteria; phylum Pseudomonadota; class Gammaproteobacteria; order Burkholderiales; family Burkholderiaceae_D; genus Rugamonas; species Rugamonas fentianensis_A. The sequence goes on along the minus strand of NZ_CAXIQN010000012.1, from coordinate 35,192 downwards.
GCACCCCGCATCGTCGGTTTCGGCATCTATATATGGAACGTGGAAGAGACTACCCGCGTGGTCGCCATGCTCAAGCGGGTAGCGCCGGACGTGGTCGTAGTGCTGGGCGGACCGGAAGTCTCGCATGAATCGAACGAGCAGGAGATCGTCAAACTGGCGGACTATGTCATTACCGGCTGGGGCGATGTGACGTTCCCCAAACTGTGCGGCGAGATTCTGCACGGCCCCAAGCCGCTAATGAAGATCCATGCGGGCGTGCAGCCACCTATGGATCAGATCAAGCTGCCCTACTCCTTATATAGCGACAGCGACATCAAAAACCGCACGCTATATGTAGAGGCTTCGCGCGGCTGCCCGTTCAAATGCGAATTCTGCCTGTCTGCGCTGGACAAGACCGCATGGCCCTTCCCGCTCGACGACTTTCTCGCCGAGATGGAAGCGCTGTATGCGCGCGGCGCACGGCTATTCAAATTCGTCGACCGCACCTTCAATCTGAATATCAAGACCAGCCTGAAGATCATGCAGTTCTTCCTCGATAAATTGGAAGCGCATCCGGACGACCCCGTGTACGCCCACTTCGAGCTAGTCCCCGACCATCTGCCTGACGCACTAAAAGAGGGCATCAGCAAATTCCCTGCTGGCGCCCTGCAGTTTGAAATCGGCATCCAGAGCTTCAACCCGGCCGTGCAGACGCTCGTGAGCCGCAAGCAGGATAACCAGAAGGCCGCCGACAATATCCGCTGGCTCACCCAGCAATCCCACGCGCACATGCACGTCGACCTGATTGCGGGCCTGCCCGGCGAAACGGTGGACAGCTTTGCCGAAGGCTTTAACAAGCTATGGGCATTAAATCCCCATGAAATCCAGTTCGGTATCCTGAAGCGCCTGCGCGGCACCCCGATCATCCGTCATACGCAGGAATATGGTTTGATTTTCGAGCCATATGCGCCGTACACCATCCTCGCCAACCGCGATATCGACTTCCCCACCATGCAGCGACTGGTGCGCTTTGCGCGCTACTGGGATCTGGTGGCCAACTCCGGCCGCTTCGGCAACACCCTGCCGGTGCTGCTGGGTGACGATGCATTCGGCCAGTTCATGGCCTTCTCCGACTGGCTATACGCGAATACCGACGCCACCCACCGGATTGCCCTTGATCGTCTGGCGGCCATGGTAGCGCGCTGGCTGCAGACGCGCGGCATGAGCAAAACCGAAGCCGACGCCCTGCTGGCCAGTGACTATGCAGGCCGCAACGAGTCCGGCTCGCGCCTCAAAGGGGGCGCCGCCGGAGCCGAAACGGCGGCACCATCACGTCAGGCGCGCCATCTGGCCGCCTAGGTACTGTCCGGCAACGCCGCGCATGGATAGGTAGCGGTCAAGGCGAAAGTCCCTTAAACTGCCATTATGCCCATTGCTAAAGAGCCTATCCTGACACTCTCACAAGCGACTGCCGCCGACCCCACGGTCACGGCAGGCGGCACGTGGCAAGTGCACGCTCTGGCACAGGGCAAGGCCATGGCCACCATCCAGCAGCAACTGCTCACCCTCAAAGGCAAAAACCCGCAGTGGGATTTGCGCGCCATCGACAGCATGGACCACATCGGCGCCCAGCTATTCTGGAACGCCTGGGGCAAAGCCCGCCCCGCCCAATTGCAACTGGCGCCTGCGCAGGAAGAATTTTTCATCCGGCTGGAAGCCACCGGCAAGCTGGAACTACCCGCCACCCGCCCGCAACGACTGACATGGATCATGAAGCTAGGCTTCATGATGATGGAGTTCGTCACTCACCTGATCAGCTTCATGCGGCTGGTGGGGCAGGTTGTGATCGACGCGGGACGCTTCGCCCGTGCGCCCATGAAAGGGCCATGGAAGGAGATCTCCGCGAATATTTTCCATGCCGGTTTTCAGGCGCTGGGCATTACCGCGCTGGTGGGCTTTCTGATCGGGGTGGTGCTGTCCTACCTCTCGGCCCAGCAGCTACGCGCCTTCGGCGGCGACATCTATCTGGTCAACCTGCTGGGCATGAGCGTGATCCGCGAACTGGGACCATTGCTGGCCGCGATTCTGGTGGCGGGCCGCTCCGGTTCCTCGATTACCGCGCAACTGGGCGTAATGCGGGTGACAGAAGAACTGGATGCCATGCTAGTCATGGGGATTTCGCACGGCTTCCGGCTGGTGCTGCCGAAAGTGCTGGCACTGGCAGTTTCCATGCCGCTGCTGGTGATCTGGACTGATACCATGGCACTGATAGGCGGCATGGTGTCGGCACGGGTGGAACTGAATCTGTCGCCCGAATACTTCATCACCAAGCTGCCCGACGCCGTGCCGCTGGCGAACTACATGATCGGTCTGGGCAAAGGCGCCGTGTTCGGCATGCTGATCGCACTGGTGTCCTGCCACTTCGGCCTGCGCATCAAACCGAATACGGAAAGTCTGGGACGCGGCACCACCACTTCGGTGGTCACCGCGATTACCGTGGTGATACTGGCCGATGCCGTCTTCGCCATCGTGTTTAGCGGCGTGGGGTTCTTCTGATGGCGAATCCGGCACTGGTCCCCGAACGCAGTTGCGGCGGTAGCCGCGGCGATGGCGAGCTGACGCTGGACGGCAGCGTGCCTATCGTGGAAATCACAGGTCTGTGGACCAAGTACGGCCGCACTGTAGTGCATCAGGATCTGAATCTGGAAATCCAGCAGGGCGAAATCCTCTCCATCGTGGGCGGTTCCGGTACCGGCAAAACCACCCTGCTGCGTCAGATGCTAGGGCTGGAAACCCCGGCGCGCGGCTGCGTGCGGGTGTTCGGCGAAGATATCAGCGAGATCGATGCGGCCCAGTTGCAGCAACTGCGCAACCACTGGGGCATGCTGTTCCAGCAAGGCGCGCTGTACTCGGCGCTGACGGTGCTGGAAAACATCGCCCAGCCCATGCGCGAACTGCATGCCCTGCCCGAAGACCTGATCGTCGATGCCGTACTACTGAAGATGAATATGGTGGGTCTGGGCCCCGAGCATGCCAACAAGATGCCATCCGACCTGTCCGGCGGCATGGTCAAACGGGTAGCCTTGGCACGCGCACTGGCGCTGGAGCCCAAGCTGCTGTTCCTTGACGAACCCACTGCAGGTCTGGACCCCGACCTGTCGGAAGCTTTTGTCAGCCTGATTAAATCGCTGCACCGCGAACTCGGTCTCACCGTCGTGATGGTGACGCACGATCTCGATACCCTGTTCGCTCTCTCCACCCGCATCGCCGTACTGGCAGAAAAACACGTGATCGCCCTCGGCCCACTGGAAGAAGTGCTACAGGTCGATCACCCCTTCGTTCATGAATTCTTCCTCGGCGATCGCGGCCGCCGCGCGCTGGAAGCCCTGAACGAGAAAAACCCTCAGGAGCAATGATGGAAAACCGATCCCATGCCCTCACTACCGGCTTCTTCACGATCACCCTGCTGATTGCCGCCGTCCTGTTCGGCCTCTGGTTCAACCGCGACCGCGTGGAGCGCGCGCCTTATGTACTGGCCACCACCCGCCCGATTCCGGGCCTGAACCCGCAAGCACCGGTGCGCTATCGCGGTCTGCAGGTGGGCAAAGTCGCCAGCATCAGCTTCGACCCGAACGTCACGGGCCAGATACTGGTCACCCTCAACATCAACAAGGATGCGCCGATTACCAGCACCACCTTCGCCACGCTAGGCTATCAGGGCGTAACAGGCATCGCCTTCATCCAGCTCGATGACGACAGCGTAGGCTCGCCGCGACTAGCCACCAATAGCGATACGCCAGCCCGGGTGCCACTGCGCCCCGGCCTGTTCGACGTGCTGGAAAAACGCGGCAAAGCGATTCTGGACCAGACCGAAATCGCCACCCAGCGCCTGAACAATCTGCTCAGCGAACAGAATCAGCGCGCCATCCTCAACACTTTCAGCGAGATCAGCGCCACGGCACAGGCCTACCGCGCCCTGCCGGAACAGTTGCAACCCACGCTGGAACGCCTGCCGCAACTGGCTGACCAGACCCAGCAGACCCTGAAAAGCTTTAACCGTCTGGCTGGCGATGCCGACCAGATGGTGCAGCACCTGCAGGCCCCGAATGGCCCTATCGCCCGCCTGACTGATACCACCGAACGCATCGCTAACTCGGTCGAAACCGTCGCGGGCGAACTGGAGCTCGATACCCTGCCGCAGGTCAACTCGCTGTCGGACGATACCCGCGCTTCCATGCGCGCGCTGCGCAAGACCATGAACAAGATTAACGACCGCCCGCAAAGCCTGATCTTCGGCGCCCCCGGCACCCCGCCCGGCCCCGGCGAAGCAGGCTACTCCGCCAGCGCCAAATGAGGAAAACTGCGATGACTGCCACGCTACGCCACCTGTTCGCCCTTGCCACCTGCGCCCTGCTACTAGGCGGCTGCGCTAGCACGCCACCGTCGATCGCGCGCTATGATTTCGGTCCGCTGCCAGCCGCCACCCTCAGCAGCAAGATCGGCACCCTGATCGTGGCCGATATTACCGGCCCCAGCGCCCTTGATACGGAACACATGCAGTATCGCCTGCTCTACGCCGATGCGCGGCAGGCGCGCCCGTATGCCTACAACCAGTGGGCCGCCACCCCGTTCCAGCTACTGGGCCAGCGCCTGCGTACCAATTTCGCCCAGGCAGGCGTGAAAGTACTGTCCACCACCGACGCGATTACCAACCCTACCGTGCTGAGGATAGAGGTCAACGAGTTCGGCCAGAATTTCACCAGCGCCAGCAGCAGCCATGGTGTGCTGAATGTACGCGCCTCGCTGTTCCGTAACCACCGCCTGCTGGATCAGCGTACCTTCCAGCGCAGCGTGGCCGCCACCACGCCGGATGCCGCCGGTGGCGCGCAGGCATTGGCCGAGGCCAGCGATGCACTGACGGCCGACCTGCTGACATGGCTGGCCAGCGTGGCGCAGCCATAAGACCGGAACGCGGCACGTGGAACAGCACACCCCCGCCAGCAAAACGTCGCCATTTACCCGTGGCGCGCTGCTGGTGTACGTGCTGCTGATCGTCTATGCCAGCTGGTTCCCCTTCACGGGCTGGCACAATCAGGGCCTGTCGCCACTGATCTTCCTCGAACATGGCGAGATGCCGCGCTACTGGACCAAGTTCGACGCCATCATCAACGTGGTCGGTTATATACCGCTCGGCACCCTGATCGTGTATGCGCTCTACCCGCGTCTGCAGGGCTGGGCGGCGCTACTGCTGGCCAGCGCCAGCGGGCTGCTGCTGTCCGGTCTGATGGAAGGCGTGCAAACCTATCTGCCTAGCCGGGTGTCGTCGAATCTGGACTTCTATACCAATAGCGTGGGCTGCATGCTGGGCGCGGTGATCGGCGTGCTGACCGTGCGCCGCCTGCTCGACCAGAGCGAATTGCAGCGCCTGCGCAAAAGCTGGTTCGCGCCCCATGCCAGTCACGGACTAGTGCTGCTGGCACTGTGGCCACTGGCGCAGATCTACCCGCAAAGTTTCCTGTTCGGGCTGGGCCAGCTACTGCCCATTCTGTCCGAATGGCTGTCGCAACTGCTCGATACGGACATCGATCTGGCCCAGTACCTGCGCCCCGACAGCGTGCTGACGGTGGAGCAGTACTGGCTGTCCGAAACCATCATCACTGCCTGCGGCATGGTGGGCGCCGCCCTGACGCTATTATGCGTGCTGCGCAAGCCGGCCCCGCGCGGCCTGCTGATGGGTGGACTGATCGCCAGTGCCATCGTCGTGAAGGCACTGGCCACCGCCCTGCTGTTTTCGCCGGAAAACGCCTTTGTCTGGGTCACGCCCGGCGCCGAAGGGGGCTTTTTGATCGGCACCATCATGCTGGCCGGCCTGACCTTTGCGCCCCATCTGGCACAGCGGCGGCTAGCCCTGACCACTCTGCTGCTCAGTCTGGTGATCATCAACACCACCCCGTCCAACCCGTATTTCGTGGTCACCCTGCAATCGTGGGTGCAGGGCAAATTCCTCAACTTTAACGGTGCGGCCCAGTTCCTCACCCTGCTATGGCCGCTGGCCGCGCTCTGGTTCCTGTGGCTACCCGTGCACCGTCGGGCGCCCCCTGAGGTATCATAGCGCCACCTTAGTTTTCCGGACCCGATACCGCCATGAGCGACACTCCGTACTTCAAACACCATGTGTTCTTCTGCATGAACCAGCGCGACGATGGCCGCGCCAGCTGCGGCGAACACGGCGCGGCGGCTGCCCAGAAGCACGCCAAACAGCGCTGCAAGGAACTCAATCTGAACGGCGCCGGCAAGGTGCGCATCAATCAGGCGGGCTGCCTCGACCGCTGCGAACAAGGCCCGGTGCTGGTGGTCTATCCCGAAGGCACGTGGTACACCTATGTCGACAACAGCGATATCGATGAAATCATCGACAGCCATCTGGTCCAAGGCAAGGTCGTCGAACGTCTCAAACTGTAAACACCCATGATCAAGACTGAAAAATTTACCCTGACCGGCGGCGCCGGCCAGATGGAAGGCATACTGGACTTCCCGAAAGACAGCCCGCGCGGCATCGCGCTGGTGGCACACCCCCATCCGCTGTATGGCGGCACCATGGACAATAAAGTGGCCGTCACGCTGGCGCGCACCTTCGTCAATCTGGGCTATGTGGCGGCACGCATCAACTTCCGCGGCGTGGGCGCTTCCGAAGGCGTGCACGACCACGGCAAAGGCGAGATGGAAGACATGGCCATCCTGCACAAATGGATGACCGAACGCTATCCGGGCCTGCCCGTGGCCCTGTCCGGCTTCTCCTTCGGCACCTTCGTGCAATCGCATCTGGCGCACCAGCTGGCGGCGCAGGGCACGCCAGCCGAGCGGCTGGTACTGGTGGGCAGCGCAGCAGGTAAATGGGAAATGGCCAGCGTGCCAGCCGATACCATCCTGATCCACGGCGAGAACGATGACACCATTCCCCTGATCGACGTGCTGGACTGGCTGCGCCCGCAGGACATTCCTGTAATCGTGATCCCCGGTGCCGACCACTTCTTCCACCGCAAGCTCCAACACATCAAGAGCTGGGTCACACAACTGTGGCACCGCCCGAATGTAGCGGACGCTGCTGAAACGGACGCCGCAAGCGCCGATTGAAGCTCTATAATTCCTGCTCCTGTCTGACCGGCGCCCTACCCGCCTAGGGTAGGCGCCTTTAACCGTATAAGCTGACCGACATCCATGAAGAAAATTATTGCGGCACTCGCTACCAGTGTCCTGATGCTGACCAACGCCGTTGCGCAAACCCTGCCGCCACCGACCATCGCCGCCCGCTCCTGGCTGCTGCTGGACGCCACCAGCGGCCAGATCATCGCTTCGCAAGAACCTAATGCCCGCATCGAACCAGCCTCGCTGACCAAGATCATGACGGCCTACGTCACCTTCGGCGCGCTGCGCGACAAGAAGATCGACCTCAAGCAGATGGTCAATGTCTCGACCAAGGCATGGAAAGTGGATTCTTCCAGCTCGAAGATGTTCATCGATCCGGCCACCCCCGTCAGCATCAACGATCTGCTGTACGGCCTGATGGTGCAGTCCGGTAACGATGCCGCCGTGGCTCTGGCTGAAGCGGTAGCCGGCGACGAAAGCGCTTTCGTGGCGATGATGAACAAGGAAGCCCAGCGCATGGGCCTGACCAACACCCGCTTCGCCAATCCGCACGGCCTGCCCAGCCCGGAAAACTATTCCACCGCGCAGGATCTGTCGGTACTGGCCAAGCGCGTGATTCTGGACTTCCCCGAGTTCTACAAGATCGACTCGGTGAAAAGCTTCACCTACAACAAGATCACCCAGCCTAACCGCAACCGCCTGCTGTGGCTCGATCCTACCGTGGACGGCATGAAAACGGGCCATACGGAAGCGGCCGGCTACTGCATGATCGCTTCGGCCCACCGTCCTAACGGCGCCAGCGAACGCCGCCTGATCTCGGTGGTGCTGGGCACCTCGTCCGACCAGTCGCGTACGCAGGAAAGCCAGAAGCTGCTGAACTGGGGCTTCCAGAACTTCGATACGGTCAAGCTGTACTCCAAGGGTCAGGCCATTGCAACGCCGGAAATCTGGAAGGGTTCGCATAGCAGCGTGAAGATCGGCTTCACCAATGACGTGCTGGTGACGGTACCGAAAGGCGTGGCTGCCAAAATGAAACCGCTGCTGGAACGCAAAGACCCGCTGGTCGCCCCGCTGGCGGAAAACAGCCGCGTCGGCACCCTGAAGATGATGGTGGACGGCAAGCCGCTGCTGGAACTGCCCGTGGTGGCACTGGAAACCGTGGATCAGGCTTCCATCTTCGGCCGCGCATGGGACTCCCTGCGCCTGTGGATGAAGTAATCCCCGCGACAGGACGAATGGCCCCATCGGGGGCCGTTCCGTCCTGCCCTGCCTTGCCTTGCGTTAGGCTAACTAGCCAGCTAGCTGGCCGCCGCAGTGTGATGCAGCGCTTCCTGCGCCCACTGGAAGGCCTCCTGTCCGGCCTGGGTCAGCCGGTCGGCATCGAGCCCCATGCGGCCAGCCAGTTCCAGCGCCCGCTCCACCTTGTCGCGCTCGAACAGCAGCGCCAGCATCAGATACGGCCCGTACGGACCGCGATTCTCCAGCAGCACCTCACGCACTTCCGGCGACAGCTGCATCTTACCCACCAGCTCGGCCATCGGCACACCCAGCATCACATCGAACAGCGACAGCATCCCGACCAGAAACAGCTCATCGCGCTGGGCGGCAGGCAGATGGCTGCAGGTTTCCAGAAAACGGGCCCGTGTCAGCGCCACTTCCAGCAGCGATTCATCGCGCGCCTGATGCGCGCCACTGCCAAGCCGGAACATCGACACCGTCAGCGCACGGTATAGCTGATTACGCCCCAGCACCAGAAATGCCTGCTGCAAGCTGGTCACCTGCGTGCCCAATCCATTGGCGGGCGCATTCGCCCATTGCAGCAACTGGTAAGTCATGCCGGGATCACGCTTGACCACATCGATCAGCGCAGGCAGTTCGGCCTCCGTGCGCAGCAGGTTCAGCAGCTCGATCGAGGTCATGCGGCTCTGGTCCACTTTGCCTTCGCTGTCAGCCTCGTCGCGGGTAGTCAGGAACGGACCCATGAAATAATCACAGCCCCACGACAGGCACATACGCTGCTCGTTCCACGATTCCAGCCCGTCCACACACAGTTTCAGTGCCGGATAGCGCTGGCGTAACTGCTTGATCAGTACCTGAAACGCTGGCAGGCTATGTTCGTTCAGGTACAGCAGCACCATATCGCACAGCGCCAGCAAAGGCGCTTCTTCCGGCGCCAGTGACACGCCGCGCAGAGCCAGCTGCGCGCCCGTCTCGCGCAGCGCTGTCATGCGTCCCGCCAGTTGCTCCACCGGCAGTTCGGTATGGCGCCGGTCCAGCAGAAACAGCGTATGCGGCGCCAGCAGCGGCACATGGCGGCCGAAGGTGACGGCATCTAGCGAGAGCGGAATCAGGGCCACGCGCTGGGCGGCGAATTCCGGCACACGGGCTTCCAGCAGCGCCGCCACCATGGCGCTTTCCGCCAGCGGCGCGCCGTGCGGGCGGGCCACGGCGTGGAAGCGGTAGCCGCACAGACGGTGGCGCTGGTCGATCATCTCGGCCCGCACCACGACCGGCATGGCATCCAGCGGGCGCGCTGGCGCGGCCACGGCCGGCAGCACCGGCGCCGCTTGCTGCGCTGCGCCGCCCAGCCAGCGCTTGAACAAGGACATAATCCCCACTACACGTACTCCAAATTTCGCGATTGCCCTGATGATACAGGGAAACGGCATTTTTCAAGTCATAACAACAACTCTTCATCGCCCGATGTAATAAAATTACAGCCACTCGGTATAATGGCCGCCTACTTTTTACAAAGGTCTGCCATGTCCAACACGCCCTCGCATCCGCTGTCCTGCCCCGCCAGCCTGACCCGTCAGGATGGCCTGAGCCTGTCCCGCATCGTCGCGGGCATGTGGCGCATGCAGGAGTGGCAGCTGACGCCGCAACAGCGTCTGCGCCTGATCGAGCAGTGTCTGGAACTGGGCGTGAGCAGCTTCGACCATGCCGACATCTATGGTGATTATGGCGTGGAAGCGCTGTTTGGCGAAGCACTGGCATTGCAGCCGGGCCTGCGCCAGCGCATGCAGCTGGTCAGCAAATGCGGCATCAAGCTGGTGAATGCCGCCCGTCCGGCGCACACCATCCAGCATTACGACACCAGCGCCAGCCACATTACCGCCTCCGTCGAGCAGTCGCTGCGCAATCTGGGCACCGACCATCTTGATCTATTACTGATCCACCGCCCTGATCCGCTGATGGATTTCGATGTCATGGCCGAGACTTTCCACGCCTTACGGCAGGCCGGTAAAGTACGCCACTTCGGCGTCTCCAATTTCAGCCGCCACCAGTTCGAATGCCTGAACCGGCGCATTGCACTGAGCACCAATCAGGTGGAATTCTCGCCGCTGCACGTGGCACCGATGTTCGACGAAACCTTCGACGGCCTGCAGGATCTGGGCGTGGCACCGATGATCTGGTCGCCGCTGGCCGGTGGCCGTCTATTCAGCAACAATGATGCCGCTGGCCAGCGTGTGCGTGGCGCCATCGAACAGGTCGCCGCCGAACTGCAGCAACCGTTTGCCAGCGTGGTGTTTGCGTGGATTATGCAGCTGCCGTCGCGCCCGATTCCCCTCACGGGCACGGGCCGCATCAGCGCCATTGCGGACGCCGTGCAGGCCACGCAGTTCAGCCTGAGCCGCAGCCAGTGGTTCACCATCCTGCGCGCGGCACGGGGCCACGAGGTCGCCTGATCAGGCGTACAAAGTCAGGCGCGGCGCCTCAGTCATGAAAAACCTGCGGCGGCGCGATCCCGCGCCAGCCGCGCTGCCACGCCAGATTCAGTGCCAGCGTCAGGACGATGTAGACGGCGAAGAACAGCGCAAAATACAGCGCCTGCAGCCATGCCAGCAGGCCCAGATTCAGCACCAGTAGCAGCAGCGCGAGCGCACTCTTCTTCTGCTTGGAACTAGGGAAGCGTACGGTGGACACCATCAGGCTGCCCACCGCGAACAGCAGCGCCACAATCAGGCCGCCATGCAGCACCGTGACAGGCGGCTGCGGCCATGCCACCACCACCGAAGCCACGCAGGCCGCACCGGCCGTGATCGGCATGCCGACGAAATAGCGCGGATCGGTACGCCCCACATTCACATTGAAGCGGGCCAGCCGCAAAGCCCCGCAGGCAACAAAGAAGAAGCTGGCAATGCCGCCCAGCCGCAGCAGCATAGGCTGCTCCGCCCCTAACTGCACAAAACCGTAGCAATACAGCAGCAGGCCGGGGGCACAGCCGAAGTTCATCACGTCAGCGATGGAATCGAGCTGCATGCCGAACTCGGAAGTAGTGTTGGTGGCACGCGCCACCAGCCCGTCGAGCGCATCGAACACGCCGGCCAGCACCAGCAGAATAGCGGCCAGACGGTAATCCTGTGCCGCGCCGATGCGGGCGTTATCGACCGAAATCACGATGCTGCCAAAACCGCAGGCGATCGACATCAGCGTCACCATACTGGGCAGGGCAAATTTGGCGCGCTGTACACGCGCGTGGTGGTGTGGTTTCAAAGCGTTCTATCCAGTTAAAACCGGGGCATTGCCCGGGCAAGCGCCATTCTACCCTGAGCGGATGGCCACACTATCCTGCTATCAAGTTGAAATCTGTCATAGAATGAATCCCTATGCGCATTCGCCACCTCTGATCCAGCCGCCTGCCATGACCACTCCCGACACCGACGTCCTCGATACCGGCACCGGACTGCAGCAACTGATGGGCGACCGTGCCCTCTACCAGCAGATCCTGCTACGCTTCCGCCAGCGCTATGAAGATGCACCAGCACAGGCGCGCGCTGCCAGCGCCGCCGGCGACCATGTGGTAGCCGCCCGCATTGCCCATACTCTGAAAGGTGCGGCCGGCATGATAGGCGCACGGCAGGTGGCCCGTCTGGCCCATGCACTGGAGAGCGGCGGCAATGACAGCCAGCTCGCTGCGCTGGAAGCGGCACTGCAGGCGCTGCTGCGCCAGATCGAGGTGGTATTACAGGAAGATCATAAGGCGGCACCAGCACCGTATGTTGCCAGCCACATGCCGACCTCGCTGGCACTGGTGCAGCATCTGGCCAGCCTGCTCGATTGCGGCGATGGCGCGGCAGTGGATGTGATCGAGCAATCGGCCGATGCCCTCAGCCATACACTGGGCCAGGAATGCTATCTGGCGCTACGGGAACAGGTGCTGCTGTTCGACTACGAAGCCGCACTGGCACTGCTACCGGCGGACGTGCTGCCGGACTAGCGGGTATATTCCTTTTCCTCGTCGAACGCATCGGCGCACTCCTTGTCGCAGAAGCGGCGCACATTATCTAGTGGCTTATCGCAATACCAGCACGCCCCTTTGGGCGGCAAGGCCTGACGCGCGCGCATGGGCGCGGGCGGCGTGGCCGCAGCAGGCGGCACGCCGGTGTTGTCATCCTGTACGCTCTCTTGTATCGGATCCACGATCGCCTCCTTTCCAGGGCCGTGCTCAGGTCAACGTTGCAAGATTACTTCAGCGGAATAACACGTGCATGAGAATTCTCAAGCGACCCATGATAGCAGGTTCATACCCCGTGCCTGCGCCGCGCAATGGGCAGAATCGGGCGTTTCGCTGCGGGAAACAGGCTGGTCCGAATGAGGAAATATTTTTTAATTAAAAGGCCGGAATCGATAGTGCGGCACCTATACGACGCTTGCATACGCTAAGTTGTGACGCACGGCAATCTTCAATACAATCATCAGCGCCTGCTTCCCTCTGCGCATCCGATGACAGTCCCTCCTGCCCAGTCTTCCGCTCCACCCAGTGTACGCCGCGTGCTGACCCTGCTGGTGGCGGCCTGCATCCTGCCCATCGTGGCAGTGCTGGCCGTGCTGATTATCAATTTCTATCGCAAGGAAGAAGCCCGGCTGGTCGACAATACGCTCAACCATGCGCGCCATATCAGCGCCGCAGCGGACCGTGAAGTACGCGGCACCCAGCTAGCTCTGCAAGTACTGGCCGGTTCCCATCTACTGCAGAGTGGTGACCTGCGCAGCTTTCATGCGCGCGTCAGCGCCATGGTCGACAAGCTGCACGTCGATAGCATCCTGCTCATCGATCTCGATGGCCAGATCCTGCTCTCCAGCCTGCGTCCCTATGGCAGCCCGCTGGCACGGCTAGGCGACACCCCGCTGCTCCAGCGTACCCGCAGCAGCGGCCAGCCCGGCGTCTCCGGCATCTTCATCGGCCCGCTGGCCGGCGCCCCCATCGTCACCATTGCCGTGCCGGTGATGCGCGACGGCAAAATGATCATGAGCCTCAACGCCACCGTCACCCCGGCCACCCTGCAGCCCCTGCTATTCGAGCAGAAGTTTCCCGATAGCTGGCGGGCCGGCATCGTCGACCAGCAATTCCGCATCATCACGCGCAGCCACGATATGGCGCGGCTGGCGGGCCAGCAGCTACCGGCCGAACTGCGCCAGCCCCTGTCGCGCGAACGCAGCTCCATGTTCGAATCCTATACGCTGGAAGGGCGCCGTTCGCTATTCGTCTACCACCGTTCCAGCCAGACCGGCTGGACTGCCATCCTCGGCATTCCGCACGATGAGCTGACCGCCCCGTTGCGACGCAGCCTGTTCTGGCTGATTACGCTGAGCGTGATTGCACTGGCGCTGGGCAGCACCTGCGCCCTGTGGCTGGCGCGCCGCGTCACCCGCTCTATCCAGGCGCTGATCGCGCCGGCACTGGCGGTGGGGCAGGCTGTGCCGCTGCCGCTGCCGCGGCTGTACTTCAGCGAAGCACGCGAACTGGCGCAAGCCCTGCAGATTGCCGCACGCGACCTGCAACGGGCCCGTGCCGACAGTTCCGAAAGCGAGCAGCGGCTGGCACTGGCGGCCCGCGCCGCCCATCTGGGCATCTGGACACGCGACCTGCGCCAGCAGCAGATCTGGGTGTCGCCAGCATGGCGCGAACTGTTCGGCTTCACGGGCGAGCAAGCCTTGACGCTCGATGATCTGCTGGCACGGGTGCATCCGGCCGACCGCCAGCAAGTCCAGCGCACGCTCGACAGCACGCTGTTCGGCGCCAACCGCTACGATATGGAATTCCGCATCGAACTGCCGAGCGGCTGCCAGCGCTGGATCAGCTCGCACGGCAGCGTGGAATTCGACCGCCAGCAACGTCCCACACTGGTGCGTGGTGTCTCGCTCGACATCACCAGCCGCAAGCAGGCCGAACTGGATCTACAGCAGAAGCAGAAGGAAGTCACCCATCTGGCGCGGGTGGCCATGCTGGGCGAACTGTCGGGCGCACTGGCGCACGAACTGAACCAGCCGCTCACTGCCATTCTCAGTAACGCACAGGCAGCCCAGCGCTTCCTCAGCATGCCCACGCCGGATCTGACGGAAGTGCAGGAAATCCTCAACGACATCGTGACGGAAGACCAGCGGGCCGGTGCCATCATTGCCCGTCTGCGCAGCCTGTTCGGCAAGCACGATGCCCAGCGCCAGCGCATCAGCGCACAAAGCCTGATCGATAGCGTGCTGCACCTGATCAGCAATGACCTGATCCACCAGCGCCTGACTCTGCGCACCGAGCTGTGCAAGGAAACCCTGACGCTGGAAGCCGATCCCGTGCAACTGCAGCAGGTGCTGCTCAACCTGCTGATGAATGCCTGCGATGCCCAGAGCCAGCATCTGGAACAGAGCAATGTGATCGAATTGCGCAGCGCTCATGTGGGCCATACGCTACAACTGAGCATCAGCGACAGCGGTGGCGGCATTCCGGCCGAAGCACTGGAGCAGATCTTCACCCCGTTCTACACCACCAAGGCGCGCGGCATGGGGCTGGGACTATCGATCTGCCGCAGCATCGTCGATGCCCATGGTGGCCGGCTGTGGGCGGAAAACAATACCCATGGTGGCGCCACCTTCCACCTGCGCCTGCCACTGGCCGAACAGCCCCAGTCATGAATACGAGCCTGCAGATCTATCTGGTAGACGATCAACCCGCCATCCTCAAGGCGCTGACCCGTTTGCTCAACTCGGCCGGCTATACGGTGCAGAGTTTTGCCAGCGCCAGCGCATTTCTGCGCAGCGTCGATGCGCAGGCGGAAGGCTGCCTGATCCTCGATCTGGCCATGCCGGAAATGAGCGGACTGGCGCTGCAGCAGGCGCTAAGCGAGCGGGCCAGCCTGCTGCCGGTGATCTTCCTCTCCGGCCATGGCGATATCGACACCGGTGTGCGCGCCATGAAACTGGGCGCGGCCGACTTCCTGACCAAGCCGGTGGATGCCGAGCGCCTGCTGGCAGCGGTAGCACAGGCCTGCGCCAGCAACCGCCGCGCCCGCGATGCCGATCAGGAACTGGCTGCTATCCGCCAGCGACTGGCCACCCTGACTCCGCGCGAAACGGAAGTGCTGGACCTGATCATCGAAGGCCTGCTCAACAAACAGGTAGCGGCCACACTGGGCGCAGCCGAAAAGACCATCAAGGTGCACCGCGCTCGCGTGATGGCAAAAATGGAAGTACGTTCGCTGGCCGCCCTGGTGCGCATGGTGGACCGCGTGCGCCAGCAACCGCCCCCCGTCGCATAAACCATACGGCGTAAGCCCAAAGTCCCATAGGCAGCACCACAGCAGCACGCTACTGTGGCCTCATGGAAACAAAAACACCCTGGGTTGCCGTTGTCGATGACGATGCCGCCATCTGCCGTGCGCTGGTGCGCCTGCTGCGCTCGGCCGGGCTCAGTGCGCGCGCTTTTGCCAGCGGTAGCGTATTTCTGCAAGCCCTAGGGGAGCAGCATCCCTGCTGTGTCATCCTCGATGTGCACATGCCCGATCTGACCGGGCTGGACGTGCAGGCCAGACTGGCCACGCTGGCGCCCGAAGTGGGCGTCATCCTGATCAGTGGCCACCCCAAACCGCAGGAGCAGTTCCGTGCCCTGCATCAATTACCGCTGGCGTATCTACAAAAGCCCGTCAATGACCAGCTGCTGCTCGATGCCATCGCCCAGGTCTATCCCCAAGGTTCTCTGCCATGATCGCCGCCGAACTACTCCACCGTGCCCGCATCCTGCTGGTCGATGATCAGGAACTCAGCAATCACATACTCAGCCAGCTACTGGCCAGCGCCGGCTACACCGATGTCAGCAGCACCTGCGATGGAGCCAGCGTGGCCGAGCTGCACCGCCGCCATGCCTACGACCTGATCGTGCTGGACCTGCAGATGCCGGACATGGATGGTTTTCAGGTACTGGAAGCGCTGTACCAGATCGAGGCCGACCAGTATCTGCCCGTGCTGGTGCTGTCGGCCCATTACGACAGCAAGCTGGCCGCGCTGGAAGCGGGTGCCAAAGACTTCCTCACCAAACCCTATGATCCGGGCGAGCTACTGTCGCGCATCCGCAACCTGCTGGAAGTGCGCCTGCTGTACAACGATACCCGTGCCTACGGCCTGCGCATGGCCAGCTACGACAGCCTGACGGGACTGCCCAACCGCCAGCTGTTTTCCCAGTCGCTGGCCACCCAGCTGGCTGCGGCCCAGCCCCATCCCAGCGCACTGCTGCTGATCGATCTGGATAATTTCACCAGTCTCAACGACACGCAAGGCTATCCGGCCGGCGATGGCGTGCTGCGCCTGCTGGCCCAACGGCTCAACCGGCTGGCGCCACCGCGCGCCAGTCTGGCCCGCTTCGGCAACGACGAATTTGCCCTGCTGCTGCCCGCGCTCGAACACAGCAGCGACTGTGGCCGCATCGTCGCCCTGATCAAGGCTGCCATGCACGAACCTTTCCCCCTGCCGGAAGGTCGACGTGCGCTCAGCGTCAGCATGGGTGTGGCGCTGTATCCGGACGATGCAGTCGATGCCGCCACCCTGATCCGCTACGCCAACATCGCCCTGCATCAGGCCAAACAATCGGGCAGTAATCAGTGCAGCTATTTCACCTATGCCATGAACGAACAAGCCCAACACCGCTACCAGCTGGAGCAGGCTTTGCGCCACGCCTGCGCCTGCGACGAATTCGAGCTGTACTACCAGCCCAAAGTCCATTTACGCACGGGCCGCATGGTGGGCACGGAAGCGCTGCTGCGCTGGAACCGGCCCGGCCATGGCGTCGTCTCGCCGGCCGAATTCATCCCCCTGCTGGAACAGACCGGCATGATCCGCGAAGTGGGGGCATGGGTGATCGAACAGGCTTGCCGGCAGATCGCCCAGTGGGCCGCCGATGATGCCGGCCCACTGCCCGTGGCGGTCAATGTGGCCAGCCACCAGTTCAGCACCTGCACGCTGGTCGATACGGTAGCCGAAGCACTGGCACGGCACCGCATCGATCCCGCCCTGCTGTCGCTGGAAGTGACGGAAACCGCCCTGATGGAAGATCTGAGCCGCACGGCCGCCACCCTGTCCACACTATGGGCCATGGGCGTGCGCATCGCCATCGATGATTTCGGCACCGGTTATTCCAGTCTGGCTTATCTGCGCCGCTTCCCCGTCGATACTTTGAAAATCGATATCGCCTTCATCCGCGAACTGCCCCACAACACCGACGATGCCGCCGTGGTGCGCGCCATCATCGCCATGGCGCACAGCCTGAAACTCAAGGTGGTGGCGGAAGGCGTGGAGACGGCCGAGCAGCTCACCTATCTGGCTGAACACGGCTGCGACGTGATACAGGGCTATTACTTCAGCCGGCCGATACCGGCCGAGATGATGACCCAGTTGTTGCGCCAGGATGCGCGGCTGGCCTACACGCCTGCGGGGAGCGCGTAGCGCTTATAATCGGTCATCCCCCATGCCCAGCAAGGAAATTCGCATGACCGACAGCACCATCGCCACTCCGGCCGCCGCCAGCGGCCACGCCCATTTGTCCACCCGCATACTGGCGCTGGCCAGCATGGGGCTGATGGTGCTGGATCCCGATTTACGCGTGGTGGTGTGGAACCAGTGGCTGGCCAGCCACTCCGGCCTGTCGGCCAGCCGCGTACTGGGTCGTCCCCTGTTCGAACTGTTCCCCGAACTGGCCGGCCAGCGGCTGGAGCAGCTGGTGCAAAGCGCCATGCAGAGCAAGCTGCCGCAGCGCCTGTCGCCCGCTAGCCAGCGTGCGCCCTTCCCCCTGTATGCCAGCGGCACATGGGGCGGCGAACGCATCGATCAGGCCGTCGCCGTCACCCCGTTCACGGAAGGCAAGCAGCACTACTGCCTGATCGAAGTGAGCGACGTCAGCGTTACGGTGGACAAGGAAAAGCAGTTGCGCGGACAGGCCGAAGCGCTGCGCGCGCAATCGTATGTGGATGGGCTGACGGGTATCGCCAACCGCCGCCACTTCGATGTGGCACTGGATCGCGAACTGCGCCGCGCCCAGCGCAACGGCGGCCAGCTATCGCTACTGCTGATGGACATCGATTCCTTCAAAGCCTATAACGACCACTTCGGCCACCAGCAGGGCGACACTTGCCTGACGGCGGTAGCGGAAGCCTTTGCCGCCATGCTGCAGCGGCCGGCCGATCTGGCCGCGCGCTACGGTGGCGAAGAATTTGCCGCCGTACTGCCCGACACCAGCGCCGAGCAGGCAGCCCAGCACGCGGAAGCCATCCGCGCCCACGTGGCCAGCCTGCAGTTGCCGCATGCACCGGCCGCTACCCGCCCCCACGTCACCCTCAGCATAGGCGTAGCCAGCTTCCATCGCGAGCATCTGGCCGATGCGGCCAGCCTGCTAGCGGCGGCCGATAGCTGTTTGTATCAGGCCAAGCGCAATGGCCGCGACAGGGTCGAACTGCATGTGCTGGCAGTCGAAGAAGAACAAACCTAGCGCTTAGCGGGAGGGCTGCGCAGCCGAAGTCGAGGCAGGCGGCACTGGCACCGGCAGATAGATTATGACCGGCGCTGAAGTAGGAACCACGCCGGCGGGGCTACGCTGGGCGGCCGTATTCACGACGACGGTAATCACACTGATCGCGGCCACCACAATAGCAACGGCAGTGCCCACCGTCCATTTGATCATCGCCGCCGTCATTTCATGCACATCGGCTTTGGTGGCGGTCTGATCCAGACGCGTCTCGATCAACACCAGCCTTTGCTTGGCGTCGGCAGCGAATTCCTCAAGTTTGGCGATGCGCGCTTCCATGCCCCATGATCGGATGCGGCACCCCCCCTGTCAACGCCGCACAATTACCCTGTCCAGAATTGTGGCGATTCCCACAGCTACAAGCCAACTACTGTTCTAGATGTCGCCGTCCTGCATACCAGTACCTTGCTCTCTACCATGCAGGTCATTGTCGAAGTATTTGCCGCACTGCGGACATACAACATTTGTAATCTGGTCCGCAACAGTCCTGTGGTAGGTCAGATTAAGGCCATTCTTAAAGATGAGACTCGAATTACAACCGTAGCAATGAGTACGAATTGTGTGCATCTGACATTCATTACACGACAAGATCCAAAAACTACTTCCACGCCGAGTTGATTGATGCTGGACATCACATGGTTGATGGGCCTTTCCGCAGCGAATGCAAAAGCTTTTGCTCTTCCAGATACTCCCACCATCTAAATTAACTTCGGAAGGCGTCGGAAAGCTTGCTTGCAATTGCAATATGAGCAATCGTCGAAGGTTAAGTTCCGGATTACTTGCACCAACACCAGGGGCAAGATAAACCACCCCCTTGGAGTGCCCGTTTCCAGCTTCTTGCCCATAATCACAGTCTTTTCCCCAGCTTAATGGTGAAGTTGGCTTCAAGATCGCTTTTGGCGCAGGGTGCAAAATGAAAACCCGATCACCCTGTTGACCATAGTCCTTTTCCTCAACCAGACTGGCTAACATGCGCCCAAGTTCACCTCTGCGCCAACTCGTACGAAATTTCGCATCGAGTACCAGTCCGCCTAACCCCTCTTTCCTGAATGGCGGCGCGCTAGGCTGCTTCTCTCGCCTTCTTTCCTTATCACGAAGGTCAGGCGCAGATGGCTTGTCGTCATAGAAAAACCGCAGTCGGAAATCCGGTCGTCTTCCATTTGGTAGTACTGGTTGGATCTCAAGAGATGCAGACATTCCGACGTCTTTCCGCTGCAAGATCAATTCTAGCGTCTCAGGCTTTCCAGAAACTGCGCGTATTAACTCTTCTTGCCAGCCAGCCTCAGGTTGAAAATGGTAGTCTTCAATCAAGATCGACAGGATCTTCACTAAGCACCAGCGTTCGTAAAGCGCACTTGCATGAAGTACACTAATCCGGTCAAGTGCTTCCAATGAATCTAACTTAAGCCCCCCCTGTTGGACGAGTTGGGTCAGCTTAGAAAAAGCGACCTTACAGGCCGCATAGCTCGGACTTTGGCTAAAACGCACGCCCATTGGCAGCGTCACCGACGGCACCACCTCTAGCCTCTGCCAATGCAGGTCTTGAGCCCGGAGTTCTTTCTGGCACATATTCAACGCAGACGAAATTTGCTCTGCTTTCTGAGCGTACTGGCGATAGGTTTGCCCTCGTAGGTGAGCAGTATGCGCTTCCTGCTGGCTCTCTTGGCGTTCCTTTACTGTCAGAGGGGCTAACCAGTTGTTAGCCTCCAACTGCGCGCGTTTGTCGAATTTTCGCGCTAACGCTTTTGTGAACGGCTTGATGGAACTGACTCCAGTAAAGTGGACTGCCCGATATGGCTTTCCATTATTGGTAAATTCTAGTCTGGCACCTCCGGTACCCACCATGCGATAGTAATCACAGAAACTCAGAGTTGGCTTAATTACATCGGCCAAGGTTTGGGGAATCTGAAGCGTACTAAATTCATATTGCCATTCTTTGCTTTCGCCAGCTGCTACGCTCCCATCCCTATTGTTATAGAAAAATTTATCCGTGCATTTCGCATAGGCTGCCCCAACCTGAAACTCCAGTGTACGCAGCCTCTCATCAGATGCAGGAACGACATCGCAGTAGGCTTCAACTTGTGATAACTTCTTTTTGAGTTCGGCAAGCTGGCGATCAAAGATTTCTGGGTCAACCTGCCGATGCGTCATCTTATTATAGACGGCAGCACGTTCAGCCTCGAGCCGGGCACGGTCAGCTAATCGGATCGCCTGTTGGCCGACCGCCTTCGTCAAGCTAGAGCACAGCTTTTCACAAACCTGGACAAGATGGCGTAGGTAACGATTGTCGGCAATATCGGGCGTTTCTTGCACACCGCGACTGGGCAGGCGGTGGGCCACTGGATTGCGAAGATATTGCCGAAACGTTGCCGAGTTTGGCCGCACGCGAGCCGGGATTTTTTCCACTTGTACTTCGCATACAGAGTTAGCTGGACGAACAAGTACCTGACGCGCTGCTGCAGCAAACGCCTCCAATGCTTCGATGAGCTCACGATTCATTTGGAAACCACTGCTTGCTGATCCGGTGGCTCCCCCAAACCCCATAACTAACCAGACCAGATCATGCTGAAAATCGTGCAAATATTCCTCGACCTGCACTCTGCTCAACCCATCAATGACGTTGTTAAGCAAAAGGCGGTGGGGGCCAAGCACAACATTGAACTGGCCCATGCTACGATGCAACTCGCTCAGGTGCCGGTTGCCAACCGGATCCCAGCCATTGTCTTGCACCCACCAATGCTCGCCGTGTCCATCCTCGAGTCGGAGCATCGGCATCAGGACGCCATCTGCCCTCTCAAAAGCAGGAGTGATGCCGGTAAGTTCGCCCTCAAGGCGTAGTCCTACCCAAGGACACAAATCATGAAAAACCTGAGTCTCGGCGCACAAAACTCCACCGTCTAGTTCGCATATTTCGATAGGTTCGGGGGACACCTTGACCGTGCGCGCGCAACCGGCTTCTTGCCATTCAATCTCGAGATAGTGGGCGTGTAACGACGCGAACATCAACGCAACCAATAATTGGCGATTCCGTTATTGCTATTTAGGGAACCAATCAACTGGTCTAGCGCTGTCAGCGCAGTTTCTTCTCCGACGCTGGGCTGTAACCCAGCTAGAGCGACAGCTAGCGCTTCGCGCAAGGAGATGAGGATCTCGCGTTTGCTACGCCCGCTGGCATCAGTACGGGTCGAATCCAACATTAGCTTAGGCAGAATCTTGTGTTGTACGATGTTGTCAAGTGCTGTTAGGTCGTCAATCCCAGCCGCCTGTGCAGCCTGTAGATAGCCCAGCGATTGCCGGATCGCACGTAGTCCGAACTCGACACCCAGCGGAGCCAGATGATCGCGTGTCAGCTTAGTTAGCAGCGCAGCATAGGGAGCTGTCCGGTCGTATGCAGGATAACTTCCCCGCAGGCCTAAGTCCTCCGCTGACAAACGCAGTGGGAGCGTGATGTCGACTTCAAAGTGCTGAACCTCAGCCTGGATCGCATCCCAATCCATCAGTAAGGGATTGCGAAAACGAAGAACATGGGCACGGTCCAGTACTTTGGGCGATAGGTAGTGGGTCGTTTCGTCAATATTCACGGCACCAATAATACGCACATTGCTTGGAAACCTAAGGCAACTGGGCGTACGTATAAGGGCTCTCGCGGACCTGCGCAATCGCGAATGGTGTAACAAAATGGATTCGTTGTCTTGAAACCCGCCAAGCTGATGCAACGTCGCATTCGCTTGCTCGTTCAACAGCATATCGAGGAAGGTCGCCCCTTCTTTCATACCTGTACGATGTCGCGCCTCTTGCTCTAGTGTGAGGAAATGGTTGTACTCGACCACAACATGCTGCTCCTCGTCTGCCAAATACAAGGGGATGATAGGGGTCTTGTCGCGCTCTTCCAGCAGACTAAGAAAATCTGCAAAGTAATGTTCAACGCGCGCAAGATTCATCTCGTCAAGGCAGATGAAGTGAATAATCTCAGGCTCACGCTCAGCAGCCTGCAAGGCAAGAAGAAAAGGCGTTGCATGATAGCTTCGCTCAATCGGGTTGTAGTACCCAAGCAAATCTTCCGGTCCTGTCCAATTAGGTTTGACCGGTATTACCGTACAGCGCCCACCAATCGAATCTGCAACCGCTCGTACTAAACTTGTTTTACCTGAGCCAGAATCACCCGCCAGCACCACAAGGTCGTGGGTACGCATAAGTGCCAAAAAATCACGCAACTGGCCCTGCGAAAACAACATGTTTTTCGACCAAAGTCGCGCTTGAATAAATGGCGCCAGCTGCGCAAAGTCACCTGCAAGTACTTTTAGATAATCGTGTCCAATACGGGTATCCGATTGATCGGATGGAGGAATCAGTTCGAGCAAATCCTCTTTTTCGACCAAGTCAAGCGCGACAAGCCGCTCACCCCGTTGGCGCAGCAAACTATCGAGCGCACGTAGCTTGTCCTCCAAAATACTGCTCCTCACATTAAAATCTACGTTCAGCGCTTCCGTTTGCTGGCGTACAGCCAACAACCGTTCGTCAGCCTCGTCGAGGGTGGCCTGCAGTACCTTCTGTGTGGCCTCCTGTTGGGCACACTCGGTCTGTAAGTGCTCAAGCTTTGTAGCAACTTTCGCTGTGTCCTGTTCGAGCTGAGCCGTAATTGCCTCACGGGCCTGATCCAGCAGCAATAGGGCTCTGTCCTCTTCAGTTGATTTCAAGCCCCAAGTCTCCGGCGCACGGCTTAAGGCCATCAGCGAATGTGGCCGCACCATGCAGGCAAGCGGATCATTTCGTTGCTGCCGCCGGAAAAGTGGCGCGAGCATCAACTCGGCAACTGCATATTCGGTTGGTCCCGAACGGGTAAGCAGAGCGTCCAAGTCAGGCGGTGCGACAAAGACACCTTGCTGCACACGAGAGATGTGTGAAAGCGACTGCAGCTTAATGCCGCTAACTGCGTCAGACAGGTCTTCCAAGAAACCAAAACCGCCAGCGTCTGCGACGCGCAAGCGCCCCCTCACCCGAATGTGGTTGGGGTCTACCATGCCCCAATTTTCCGCCATAAACTTCAGAAGGTCAGCGTCTGTCCAGTTGAAGTCGGGCAGTCTCGTCGTTACCTCAGACGCGCTCATCCCTCTAACGCTCCCCTATTTGCGACAGAAGGTGGCCAGATGTATAAGCCCAAATCGAAAACGAACGGCACTTAAAATCCTTGCTAGGCGCAACTCCGCCCTAATAATTCCCAGAGGGAATGATGCACTAGATGATTGATACATTCAAGTTGAATAAGGAGCGCCGCAATAAAGATTGGCCTTGCAGACACTGCTAATTACATAGGCCCATTCTTGAGTTTCCAAACGCGCCATATCGAAGGCCCGGCTCGCCTACACAATCATCGTTTTGCACTGAAGGATTTCAATTACTAACGCTGGAAAACGCTCAGATTCATTTCACAGTGAGATCTCACCCACTTGGACTGGCACAGATTCCATTAAATTCGAATTCACTTGCCGATGCAGAAGCGGCTGAAGATCACGCCCAGCAGATCATCGGACGAGAATTCGCCCGTGATGCTCGAAAGCTGAGCCTGCGCCAACCGCAGTTCTTCCGCGAACAGGTCGAGCGACTGGTCATTCTGCGCTGCATGTTCACCGGCACGCGCCAGATGGGCGCCGGCATTTTTCAGTGCGATCAGATGCCGTTCGCGCGCCAGATACAGTGATTCGCCCGTCTGCTGCCAGCCGGCGATGCGTAGCAGTTCTGCACGCAGCAGATCGATGCCCAGATTCTCGTGCGCCGACAGATACACGTGCACCGCATCGGCCATCTCGTCGACGGAAGGCTTGTGGCCGGACAGGTCAATCTTGTTCCACACGCGCAGTACCGGCACTTCCGGCGGGAAAGCCGCCATGATGTTTTCATCAGCGCGCGTCGGCCCCTGATCGGCATCGAGCAGATGCAGAATCACATCGGCCTTGCCCACTTCCGTCCAAGTGCGTTCGATACCGATACGCTCCACCACATCAATGCTGTCATCCACCGTGCGGATGCCAGCCGTATCGATAATATTGAGCGGGATGCCTTCGATCTGTATGGTTTCAGTCACCTTGTCGCGGGTGGTACCAGCGATCGGCGTGACGATCGCCACGTCATTACCCGCCAGCGCATTCAGCAGCGAGGACTTGCCCACATTCGGCTGGCCCACCAGCACCACGTTCAGACCTTCGCGCAGCAGCGCGCCTTGCGCCGCCTGACGGAACACCTGATCGAGCGATTCCACAATCGCCTTCAACTGACCACGGGCATCGGATTTTTCCAGAAAATCAATTTCTTCTTCAGGGAAGTCGAGCGTCGCTTCCACCAGCATGCGCAAGCCCGTCACGCCATCTACGAGCGCATTCACGGTTTTCGAGAACGCACCGGACAGCGACTGCGAAGCCGACTTGGCCGCCGCTTCCGTGGAAGCATCGATCAGATCGGCCACCGCTTCGGCCTGCGCCAGATCGAGCTTGTCATTGAGGTAGGCGCGGCGGGTGAATTCACCCGGCTCGGCCAGCCGCAAGCCCAGTTCGGAGCCCACCTCCAGCACCCGTGCCAGCAACAGTTGCAGAACGATGGGGCCGCCATGGCCCTGCAGTTCCAGCACATCCTCGCCCGTGTAAGAGTTCGGGCCGGGGAAGAAGATGGCAATGCCCTGATCGATGATGCTGCCATCGGCCTGACGGAACGGCAGATAGCTGGCATGCCGTGGCTGCAATTTAGTCGTGCCGAACAGCGCTGTGACCAGCCCTTGCAGGTTTTTGCCGGAAGCGCGCACCACACCGATGCCGCCGCGTCCGGGGGCGGTGGCAATCGCGGCGATAGGGGAAGAATCGATATTCATGATGGGATTGTAACCAAGTAAAAAAAAGCCCGCGATCAACACGGGCTTTTGTGCAACAAACTTCGGTGCGATTTAGCTGTTAGCAGCTTCCGGTGCAGCGAATTTCTTCGTGATCACATACTGCTGACCGATCGACAGGATGTTGTTCACCACCCAGTACAGTACCAGACCGGACGGGAAGAAGAAGAACATCACCGAGAAGGCCAGCGGCATGAACAGCATCATCTTGGCCTGCATCGGATCAGCCGGTGCCGGGTTCAGCTTGGTGGTGATGTACATGGTGATCGCGTACAGCACTGGCAGCACGAAATAAGGGTCCGGTGCAGCCAGATTGGTAATCCAGCCCAGCCATGCGGCGCCACGGATTTCCACCGACGCTTGCAGCACCCAGTACAGGGCGATGAACACCGGCATCTGTACCAGAATCGGCAGACAGCCGCCCAGCGGGTTGATCTTCTCGGCCTTGTACAGTTCCATGGTGGCCTGATTCATCTTGGCCGGATCGCCTTTGTGGCGCTCGCGGATGGCTTGCATCTTAGGCGTCAGCACTTTCATCTTGGCCATGCTGCGGTAGCCAGCGGCCGACAGCGGGAAGAAGGCCAGCTTGATCAGGATGGTGAAGGCGATAATCGTCCAGCCCCAGTTGCCCAGTGCTTTATGCAATTGGTCCATGACCCAGAAGATAGGCTTGGCGATGATGGTCAGCCAGCCATAGTCTTTCACCAGATCCAGACCCGGGGTAACCTGTTCCAGCAGTTTTTCTACCTGTGGGCCGGAATACAGACGCGCATCATTGCTGATGGTGGCGCCCGGTGCCAGCGTACCCAGTGGCTGGGTCACGCCGATGGCGTACTGGTTAGTCGTCACTTTGCGGGTGAAGATGGTACGGGCCAGCTTGTCCTGCGGGACGAAAGCCGAAACGAAGAAGTGCTGGGAAATCGCGAACCAGCCATTGTCGGCTTTGGTCGGGTGATCCTGCAGGGCATCCTTGCCCGTCTTGGCCGCTTCAACTGCCGCTTTTTCCACTTTTTCGAACTGCAGCTTGTGGTATTTATCCGCATCCGTGTACAGCGTAGGACCGGTGTAGCTGCTGTTGAAGAAAGAATCGCCTGCTGGTTTGTTGCCGTCGTGTACCAGTTGCAGGTACAGCTCAGGTTTGATCGGTGCCGTGCCCACGTTGGTGATGTCGTGACGTACATCGATCACGTAGTCGCCGCGCTTGAAGGTGAAGGTCTTGGTCAGCTTGACGCCGCCCGCTTCCGCCTCCAGTACCAGCTGGATCTGGTTAGCGTCGTTCAGCATGCGCGGACCAGGCTTGGCCACGAAGCCCGTCTGGTGGTTCGGCAGGCCAGGCGCGCCGATCAGGCCGGTTTCCGCCAGATAGGTCTTGCCGGTAGCGCCGTCCACATCGAACAGCACCTGATTTTTGGTCTCATCGATACCGTCCTTGAACTTCAGCAGTTCCAGACGACGGATGGTACCACCCAGCGTATCCACGTCAACGCGGAACAGGTCGGTAGTAATGGTCACACGTTCGCTCTTGAACGGTTCAGCGGCCGCAGGGGCACCTGCCGTTGCGCCAGCGACAGCGGCGGGTGCCGTGGCTGCTGCCGAGGCTGGCAGTTCAGTTTTCTTCGCTTCCGGCGCCTTGGCCGTTTGCGGCGGCGGCGGTGCAAACATCGATGGATGGCCGTTCGATACTTGCCAGTTGTTCCACAGAACAATCATCGACACGGCAAACACGATCCACAGGATGGTACGTTTATTGATATCCATTACGGTATTTATCAGGAGTGGTTGCAACCGCAAGCGGTCGTTGAAGAATTCGATTTATTACTATCGGCCGGCGGCACCGGATCGTGGCCACCGGGATTCCACGGATGGCAACGGCAGATGCGCCTGGCGGCGAGCCAGCTGCCCCGCGCAGCACCATGTACTTGCAACGCTTCCAGTGCGTAATTCGAGCAGCTCGGATAGAAGCGGCACGAAGGCGGCAGCAGCGGGCTGATAGCCAGCTGGTAGCCGCGCACCAGAAAACCTAGCAATTTTTTCATGATGCGGCAGATGGAGGCGGTGGCGCCGAAGACAAGGCCGGCTTGGGCGCACGCGCCGCTGCCGTTCTGGCCTGAGCGAACAGACGTGACAATTCCACCCGCAGCGCCGCTTTTAACGTCGCCGAGGTGGCTGGACCGTCCTTGCTATTGACCGGTCTGGATAAACGCACCAGACAATCGATCGCCGGCAGGCCAGTCTGACGGAACAGTTCGCGCGTGACCCGTTTAATGGTGTTACGCGTTACTGCGCGCGGCGCAAACCGTTTGGCCACCACCACCCCGAGGCGCGCATGGGGCAGCGCACTGGGACGGGTGTAGAGCACAAAATGGGCGCTTTTTTGCGTAGGGCGCAAACGAAAAACGGATGAAAATTCATCCGTTTTAACGATGCGCCGAACGCGCGCGAAGTCGTGTGAACCTTCGCCTGTCGAGCCGTTTTGCAAACAGCTGTCCATGCGATCAGCTAACAAGCGGTGGCTTATACAGCCAGACGCTTGCGGCCTTTTGCGCGACGTGCGTTGAGCACATCACGGCCACCACGGGTAGCCATACGAGCGCGGAAGCCGTGGGTACGCTTGCGGCGCACGACGGAAGGTTGGTAAGTACGTTTCATGTTGGTCTCGCTTAAAGCAGAAAAAAATGCAAAATCGGGTTGTGGCCCCGTCAGTTTTTGGTGCCAATGACACTTCGCGCACCTATGCCACCGATACCGGCACAAGCTGGGTCCATCTCATCGCCCGCTAAATCCACGCTTACTCCATATTGACGTCATAGTGAATAAACACGGAATACGGGCGGGGAACCCTGAATTATCAGCATTTTGCCCCCCCTTGTCAACAACTGATGGCGCCGGCGATGCGCTGCGGATGCGAAAAATAAGCGTCGCGCCTGTGGATAACTTCGCCCGGCGAGAGTAGAATAGCGCGTTACGTGTGACGAACCCCGGGTTCGATTGCACCCTGATCAGTAGTACTGCAGTCGTCAAGAGCAGTGTAAGAATAGATATAAGATTCATGGAAAATTTCTGGCAGACGTGCTCCGCCCAGCTGGAGCTGGAGCTGACGCCGCAACAATTCAGCGCGTGGATTAAGCCGCTCATCCCCCTCGATTACGAGGCGGGCAAGCTGCGCATGGCCGCCCCTAACCGCTTCAAACTGGACTGGGTCAAGACCCAGTTTGCCAGCCGCATCACGGCGCTGGCCTGCCAGTACTGGGACGCCCCGACGGAAGTGCAGTTCGTGCTCGATCCGCGCCTGTCCGCGCCGAAAAAGGCCAGCACCGTTGCGCCGGTTCCTGATATCAATGGCGGTGCGCCTAGCGGTAACGCGCGCATGGCCGACCCTGTGCCATCGGTACCGGAACTGCCCGCCTCGGCCGCACCGCGCCGCGAGCAGAGCCGCATCAATACCGATCTCACCTTCGATAGCTTCGTGACCGGTAAGGCCAACCAGCTGGCCCGCGCCGCTGCCATTCAGGTAGCGAATAATCCGGGCGTGTCCTACAACCCGCTGTTCTTCTACGGTGGCGTGGGCCTCGGTAAGACCCACTTGATCCACGCGATCGGTAATCAGGTGATGGCCGACCAGCCCGGCGCCAAGATCCGCTACATCCACGCCGAGCAATATGTGCGCGACGTGGTGACGGCTTACCAGCGCAAAGGCTTCGACGACTTCAAGCATTACTACCACTCGCTGGACATGCTGCTGATCGACGATATTCAATTCTTCGGCGGCAAGAGCCGCACGCAGGAAGAATTCTTCTATGCGTTTGAAGCGCTGATCGCGGCCAAGAAGCAGATCATCATCACTTCGGATACCTATCCGAAGGAAATCACGGGCATGGACGACCGCCTGATCTCGCGTTTCGACTCGGGTCTGACGGTGGCCATCGAACCGCCGGAACTGGAAATGCGCGTGGCGATTCTGCTCAAGAAAGCCAAGCAGGAAGGCGTGACCTTCTCGGACGACGTGGCCTTCTTCGTGGCCAAGCACCTGCGCTCCAACGTGCGTGAGCTGGAAGGCGCACTGCGCAAGATTCTGGCCTACTCGCGCTTCCACGGCAAAGACATCACCATCGACATCGTCAAGGAAGCGCTGAAAGATCTGCTGTCGGTGCAGAACCGCCAGATTTCGGTGGAGAACATCCAGAAAACCGTGGCCGACTTCTTCAACATCAAAGTGGCCGACATGTATTCCAAGCGCCGGCCGGCGAATATCGCCCGTCCGCGCCAGATCGCCATGTATCTGGCCAAGGAGTTGACGCAGAAGAGTCTGCCGGAGATCGGCGAACTGTTCGGTGGCCGTGACCACACCACCGTGCTGCACGCCGTGCGCAAGATCGCGCTGGACCGCACCAAAAATCCGGAATGCAACCACGAGCTGCACGTGCTCGAGCAAACCCTCAAAGGCTGATGCCGGAGGGTGGCAAGAGCCGTGCTTTGCCTTTATGATTTAGGCAATCTGCCCACAAGGCAAAGTTGTTAAAAATTTACGATTCAATCTTTAAACCTGAGGATAAGCTATGCAATTGGTCAAAACCACCCGAGATACTCTTCTCCGGCCACTGCAGATCGTGAGCGGTATTGTCGAGCGTCGGCACACTATGCCGATTCTGGCCAATATCCTCATCAGCAAAGAGGGCGAGAGCGTCTCCTTCCTGTCCACTGACACCGAAGTACAGATCACCACCCACGCCGACATCGGTTCCGGCGCGGAAGTCACCGGCACCACCGTGGCCGCACGTAAGCTGCTGGACATTCTGCGCGCCCTGCCGGAATCGGGCGACGTCACCATGACGCTGCTGAACAAACGTCTGACCGTACAGTCGGGCAAATCGCGCTTCGCCCTGCAAACGCTGGCTGCGGAAGAATTCCCCACCGTGCAGCAAGCCGACAGCTACAGCGCCAGCGTGACCCTGCCGCAAAAAACCCTGAAGCACCTGTTCAACATGGTGCACTTCTCCATGGCCCAGCAGGACATCCGTTACTACCTGAACGGCCTGCTGCTGGTGCTCGATGGCAACAACGTGATCGCCGTGGCGACCGACGGCCACCGTCTGGCTTTCTGCCAAGTGGAAACGGAGCAGACCTTTGCCCGTCAGGAAGTCATCATCCCGCGCAAGACCATCATCGAACTGCAGCGCCTGCTGGAAGAAAACGACGAGACCGTACAACTGGATATCGCCGCCAATCAGGTCAAGCTGCGCTTCGCCGACATCGAACTGATTTCGAAGCTGGTGGAAGGCAAGTTCCCTGACTACACCCGCGTGATTCCTAAGGGCTATCAGAACGAATTCACCATCGGCCGCGATGAGCTGCTGCGTTCGCTGCAACGTGCCGCCATCATGACCAGCGATAAATTCAAAGGCGTGCGCTGCATCATCACCCCGGGCAGCATGAAAATCAGCTCGACCAATGCCGATCAGGAAGAGGCGGTGGAAGAACTGGAAATCGACTACGGCGGCGACAGCGTCGATATCGGTTTCAACGTCAGCTACCTGCTCGACGTACTGAACAATCTGAAATGCGATCAGGTCAATGTGGCACTGGGCGATTCCAATTCGTCCGCGCTGATTTCCATCCCCGACAATGCCGACTTTAAATATGTCGTCATGCCGATGCGGATCTGATCCAGCCTGAGTGATTAGCATAGTTCGTCGTACCGCGTTTTTTACTGTCCAGATATAAAAGAAAGCAGCACATGTCCGCCATTCCAGCAGAACAAGCAGCAAGCGCTCCGGCCAAGACCGAAGAATACGGCGCCGCGTCGATCCAGATCCTCGAGGGTCTGGAAGCGGTGCGCAAACGTCCCGGCATGTACATCGGTGACACCTCGGACGGCACCGGTTTGCACCATCTGGTGTTCGAAGTGCTGGATAACTCGATTGACGAAGCGCTGGCTGGCCACTGCTCGGAAATCGTCGTCACCATCCATGCGGACAACTCGATCTCGATCAGCGACAACGGCCGCGGTGTACCGACCGGCCTGAAGATGGACGACAAGCACGATCCTAAGCGCTCCGCTGCCGAGATCGTGATGACCGAGCTGCACGCTGGCGGCAAGTTCGACCAGAACGCCTATAAAGTCTCGGGCGGTCTGCACGGCGTGGGTGTATCGTGCGTAAACGCACTGTCGAAAACCCTGAAGCTGACCATCCGCCGCGACGGCAAAGTGCACTTCATGGAATTCGCCCGTGGCGTGCCTGTGAACCGCGAAATGAGCATGCAGGATGGCGTGGCGGTCTCGCCTATCAAAGTCATCGGCGAAACCGACAAGCGCGGTACCGACGTGCACTTCTGGGCTGACGAAACCATCTTCGGCGTGGTCGAATTCCACTACGAAATTCTGGCCAAACGTATCCGCGAACTGTCCTTCCTGAACAATGGCGTCAACATCAAGCTGACCGACCAGCGCACGGGCAAGGAAGAAGTGTTTGCTTTCGAAGGCGGCACGCGCGGCTTCGTCGAATACATCAACAAAGCCAAGACGGTGCTGCACCCGACCGTGTTCCAGGCGACGGGCGAACGTCTGTCCGATCAGGGCACGAATATCTCGGTGGACGTGTCGATGCAGTGGAACGATGCCTACAATGAACAGGTACTGTGCTTCACCAATAACATTCCCCAGCGTGACGGTGGCACCCACCTGACCGGTCTGCGCGCGGCCATGACCCGCGTGATCAACAAATACATCGAAGAGCAGGAACTGGCCAAGAAAGCCAAGGTCGAGATTTCCGGCGACGACATGCGCGAAGGCCTGACCTGCGTGCTGTCCGTGAAAGTACCAGAGCCTAAATTCTCCTCGCAGACCAAGGACAAGCTGGTGTCGTCGGAAGTGCGTGGCCCGGTCGAAGAGATCGTGGCAAAAACGCTGGCCGACTACCTGCAGGAAAAACCCAACGACGCCAAAATCATCTGCGGCAAAATCGTCGAAGCTGCGCGCGCCCGTGAAGCGGCCCGCAAGGCCCGTGACCTGACCCGCCGTAAAGGTGTGATGGATGGTCTGGGCCTGTCGGCCAAGCTGGCCGACTGTCAGGAAAAAGATCCGGCCCTGTGCGAACTGTACATCGTCGAGGGTGACTCCGCAGGTGGCTCGGCCAAACAGGGCCGCGACCGTAAGTTCCAGGCGATTCTGCCGCTGCGCGGTAAGGTGCTGAACGTGGAGAAGGCGCGCTTCGAGAAGATGCTGTCGTCGGAACAGATCACCACCCTGATCGCCACACTGGGTACCTCGATTGGCCCCGACGAATTCAACGTCGAAAAACTGCGCTACCACCGCATCATCATCATGACCGATGCGGACGTCGACGGCGCCCACATCCGTACTCTGCTGCTGACCCTGTTCTACCGCCAGATGCCGGAACTGGTCGAGCGTGGCCACGTCTACATCGCCCAGCCGCCACTGTACAAAGTCAAAGCCGGTCGCGACGAACGCTATCTGAAGGACGACGCCGAAGAAGCCACCTACATGATGAATGTAGCGCTGAACACGGCCGCCCTGACCCCGCGCGAAGGTGCCGATCCTATCGTCGGCGAAGCGCTGGCCGAACTGGTACGCCAGTTCAATCTGGCCAACGTCATCATGACCCGTCTGACCCGCGTGATCGACCGCGCAGCGCTGACGGCCATCATGACGGGCGTAACGCTGAATCTGGATACGGCGGAACTGGCGGAAGCTTCGGCAGCAGCGCTGAACGCCAACATCAACGACAAAAACGTGAAAGTGTCGGTACGCTCGGACGAGCTGACTGCCAAGCACCTGCTGTGGATCGAACGTATGCACCACGGTAACGTCAAAGTCAGCGCCATCGACGCCGAGTTCGTACGCGGCGCCGATTACGCCGTGCTGGCGGCCGCTTCGGCCACCTTCACGGGCCTGATCGGCGAAGGCGCCTATGTGCGCCGCGGCGAAGGCGAGCGCACCAAGGAATCGAGTGTGGTCGACTTCCACCACGCCATGGAATGGCTGCGTGACGAGGCCGAGCGCGTGGTGTCGAAACAGCGCTACAAAGGTCTGGGTGAAATGAATCCGGATCAGCTGTGGGAAACCACCATGGACCCGCAAGTGCGCCGTCTGCTCAAGGTACAGATCGAAGACGCGATTGCCGCCGACCAGATCTTCACCACGCTGATGGGCGACGAAGTGGAGCCACGCCGCGCCTTCATCGAGAACAATGCGCTGCGCGCCGGTAACATCGACGTGTAAACAGTAACAAAACTCGTAGGGCGCCAGAGTAATTGCAACTGGCGCCACAAGTCTGCGACCGAGAATCATTAGTTGATGCGACTGACCTACTTTTTTCACTTCCGTAAAATGGACTAAGGACTGAAAATCCTTGTGCTGGTAATTCGACTCTCGGGCAGCCAGAAGTAAAGGTAAAAACGCCGATGTATGTAGATCGGCGTTTTCTACTGGCGAAATTCTCGCGTCCGCTCCATTTCGGGCTCACCTTTTCACCACGCGCAACCGTCCAAATCGTCAAGATGTCTAACGGTCAACTCTCGAGTTGACACAGGAATTCATTAAATCATTACGCTGGCGAGGCTAGTATTCATCTCGCAGAAAAAATTCTTCGAAAAGTGGCCACCGTCAAAGTTACCCTCACAAATCATCAAAGTTAAAGCCTTACTCTGACGATTTCTATCCTCCTGGGACACCGACCCAGATTTTAACTACTCATCACTTCAGACAAACCCGTTTAGCAAAATTCCGCATCGTTATAACGATACGAATAACTCATTGATTTTAAAAAGAATTGTTTGAGTTAGGATGCTACTTCGGCTAGCATTTCAGGTAACAATGGGTTTCTGCGATGAATGAGGATGAGTGTCGGACGAAAAAGCTTTGACCAATCATTCGGCGGCGAATTGTTCAAGCTGAGGTCAAGTCGCGGTAAGACGCAGCTCGAAATTGCAACTCTATCACAGCTAAATAAGGGGTACTACCCCCAACTTGTTAGTTTGCATTTGATTCTGACCCGTAATTTGCACCGAATTCTGACCCGCTCTTCGGATGATTTCTTCGGATTTATTGGGGTACTAAATTGTGCTTGATCTCCTTTCCAATCTGTTGGGTTGAGCTGTTTTTGAAACGATAGCTGTCGTTGCCCGTCTCGATAATATGACAATGATGTGTGAGGCGGTCGAGAAGCGCTGTCGTCATTTTTGCGTCACCGAAAACAGATCCCCACTCTGAGAAGCCCAAGTTGGTGGTGATGACCAAACTAGTTTTTTCATAGAGCTTGCTGATCAGGTGGAATAGGAGAGCCCCACCATTCTGGCTGAACGGAAGGTATCCGAGCTCGTCCAGGATGACCAGGTCGGTGTAGAGCAGCCTCATGGCGAGGTGGCCGGCCTTTCCTTGCTGTTTCT
>NZ_CAXIQN010000011.1:0-15692 GCF_964031615.1 Duganella fentianensis | reverse complement strand
TGAACATTTGATATTTTTTAAGTATCACGAAGACTAGCTTCGTGTGCACTTTCATCAAACGTCCACACTTATCGACTGTGAATTTTTAAAGAACTTATTTGGTACTGCTTGCTGAGAAGCGTTGTGTTCATCAGCGAAGAGGCAAGAGTATGAAGCGTTTAGATCGTTTCGTCAACCCCTACTTCTTTTCTCGTTCAACTCAGTGCTAGGCACCGTGTTTTGCGAGGGGGCGAACTATAGCAAGCCTCCCCCATAGCCGTCCAGTCTTATTTAAGGCTGGCACTTCATTTGCTTTGAACAGTAATGCAACGCATAAAAAGAGAGCTTTTGCTCACATTTTGCACAGGTGCTACATTATGGAACACCTAGGCATACAAAACAGAGCCGATCACGGCCGCCGGAGACAACGAGACCATTATGGAATACCAGACTGCTCCAGATATGAACAGTTCGCGCCTTAGTATGGCGTGGGCCGACAATATGCCACGGATAATTGAAACCTCTCACACGCGCTCGCAGCAGTACGGCTTGCGCCGCGAGTCTGCGCCGGACTATGCGCCGCTAGCCCGCAACGACCTCTCCCTACTGATAGAGCAGAACCGCTTGCTGCACGCCCATGCGGTTCCGGCTATGGAAACGCTGTACCAGCAAATCGTCAATACCCACAATATGGTTATCCTCACGGATGCCAAGGGTGTGATCGTGCATTCACTGGGCGACGACGACTTTCTGGAAAAAGCCAGCCGTGTCGCACTGCAGCCCGGCGTGGCATGGTCCGAGCAAAGCCGTGGTACCAATGCCATCGGCACCGCTATTGCGGAAGGCACGCCGGCACTGGTGCACGCTGACCAGCACTATCTGTCGGCCAACCACTTTCTGACCTGCTCGGCCGCGCCGATCGCTGACCACCAGGGCAATGTCATCGGCGTACTGGATGTATCGGGTGACCAGCGCAGCTATCACAAGCACACCATGGCGCTGGTGCGCATGTCCGCTCTGATGATCGAAAATCAGCTGTTCTCGGCTGCTTTCGAGGACGCCATCACCATCCGCTTCCACGCCCGCCCCGAATTTATCGGCACACTGATGGAAGGTATCGCCTCCTTCAGCCCCGGCGGCCGCTTCCTCGCCGCCAATCGTAACGGTCTGTTCCAGCTGGGGCTATCCACGGCGGCGCTGCAATCGCATACCTTCAGTTCCCTGTTCGGTCTGCCCGTCTCGGCGCTGTTCGACCACTACCGCACCGCTTCACCCGGCCTGCTCAATCTGTGCATGCACAATGGCGTAAGCGTGTATGGGCGCGCCCAGTTGCGCCTGTCGAATAGCGTGTTCCAGCAATCGCTGACGTCCGATCGCGCCACGCCTGCCACAGCGCCGGCACCGATGTCTGCCAGTCAGGCCGCCAGTTCGGCGCGCCGCCTGTCCGGCCTGCGCTATCTGCGCACCGGCGACCAGCAGCTGGAACTGGTGATCGAAAAAGTCACGCGCGTACTGGGCAAGGACATCCCCATCATGATCATGGGCGAGACGGGCACTGGTAAGGAACTGCTGGCACAGGCCATTCATAATGATTCACCGCGTGCCATGAGCCCCTTCGTGGCAGTCAACTGCGCCTCCATCCCTGAAACGCTGATTGAATCGGAGCTATTTGGCTACGAAGACGGCGCCTTCACGGGCGCGCGCAAGAAAGGCGCCACCGGTAAGATCCTGCAGGCGAATGGCGGCACCCTGTTCCTCGACGAGATCGGCGATATGCCATTCAGTCTGCAGGCGCGCCTGCTGCGCGTGCTGCAGGAACGCACGGTAACGCCACTGGGCAGTGATAAATCCATCCCCGTCAACGTGGAACTGATCTGCGCCACCAATCACAACCTGCGTGACCGCATCGCCAAAGGACTGTTCCGCGAAGACTTGTACTACCGTCTGAACGGGCTAGTGGTCAAACTGCCGCCGCTGCGCGAGCGCACCGATCTGGAAACCGTCGTCAAGAAGATACTGGCGACCGAATCCAACAACGGCCGCTATTACGTTTCGGCGGAAATCCTGCAATTGTTCCGCCAGCACCGCTGGCCCGGCAATTTCCGCCAGCTGACCAATCTGCTGCGTACCGCCATCGTGATGGCTGGCGACGAGCACGAGATCTGTCTGCGCCACATGCCGGACGACTTCCTCGACGATATCGAGCAAGCCGCCACGCAACTGGCCACGCCGGATCCGGTACAGATGGTGGCTAGCGGCGCCAATCTGGAAGAGATGGAGCAATCCGTGATCCTGAAATCACTGGAAGCCAACGGCGGCAATGTCTCGGCGACCGCCCGTGCACTGGGCGTTTCGCGCAATACCATCTACCGTAAAGTGCCTAACCTGAAGTAAGCCGCCTCACACCTCGGCAGGGAATCCTGCCGAGCAGCGGCTGTGTCCCTGTTTATCGATCACCAGCAAATCCACAGCCGGCATCCGTGCTGCCAGTGCCTGCGCCCGTTCCCAGCCCATCACCATGAATGCCGTTGACAGGCCATCGGCCAGCATGGCATTCGGCGCCAGCACCGTGACGCTGGCCAGTTCCGCCGGCGAATCACCCAGCGCCGGATCGAAGATATGGTGGTGTCGATAGTCCGGCGTGAAGCGGCACTCATAATCACCGGAGGTGGCCACGCTGCATCCCTGCGCCCGCAAGGTGGTTGCCAGTCGGTGCTCGTCACGCGGGTCGCGCACGCCCAGCGTCCACGGGCGCTGCTGGCCGCGCTGGCCACGGGCGATAAACTCGCCCGTATCCAGCAGCGCATCGCGGATACCATGCTTCTGCACTGCCGCAAGCGCCTGATCGGCTGCATAGCCCTGCGCTAGCCCGTTCAGTGTCAGTGCCATGCCGTTGCGGTGCAAGCGCACCTGATGGGACGCGATTTCCAGCTCACGCCAGTTGACCAGCGCCCTTGCCCGCCCGACTGCCGCGGCATCCGGCAACCCACCTTCGGCGGCTGCCTTTGAATATAGTAGCCACAATGGCTGCACCGTGATATCGAATGCCCCTTGCGTCAGTTGCGATAGCTGGACGCCCTGCCGCAACACTTGCAGCAAACGCTGGTCCGGCTGATTCAGGTAACCATCACGATTCAGCTGATACACCTGACTCTCGGGGCGGTAGATATTCATCAGACTATCGACCTCCTGCGCAGCGCGCAATCCATCGCTGATCGCGCGCGCAGCCAATTCCGCATCCGTGTGCACCACCGAGATAGAGATGGTGGTGCCGAAGGCCAGCGCCGCGCCAGTATGCAGCTTGGCGCCATGCGGCCACACGCAGCCGGCAACGCCGGCGATACTGCCGACGGCACTGGCAATAAAGGTACGTCGTTTCATTTACTCTCTCCGGAATTCATCACAGGATGGATCGGAATCACGTTTGCCCGCTTCAACTCCAGCATGCGCGGCGCACATTTTTGCTCGCTCTGATAGATCACCACACAATCCATGCACTGGAAGCACTCGTCATAGTCCACATGGCCGGTGGGACTGATAGCCTGATAGTCGCAGCGATGGCGGCAGGTCTGGCACGGCGTTCCGCACTCGCTGCGGCGCGGTATCCAGCTTAGCCAGCGCACCTTGCCTAGCAGCGCCAGCGCGCCGCCGAACGGACACAGATAACGGCAATAGAATTTATAGATCACGCCACTCAGCATCAGCAGCGCCACCGCATACAGTACATACGGCAAGCTGCGCACGAAGTTCAGCGTGATCGCCGTCTTGAACGGTTCCAGCTCCACCAGTCGATCAGTCCACGCGTTGGCGATACAGGCGCTGCCCAGTATCAGCGCCAGCAGCACGTACTTGATGCGCTTCAGCTGCTGGTCAAGCCGTGTGCGCAGGCGTATCTGTGGCAACCGTAACAGGCGCGCCAGTTGATGGCTGAATTCCTGCAATGCCCCGAACGGACATAGCCAGCCGCAGAAGGTGCCGCGGCCCCACAACGGCAGCGAGAGCAGCACAAAACCCCACAGCATGACGGTCATGGGATCGAACAGCAGGAATTCCAGACTACGCCCCGCCAACAGCGCCTGTATCGCTCCGGTGAGATTCACGATCGAAAGCTGGCCCTGCGCGTAGTAGCCAATAAAACCGACGGTGTACAGTAGATAGATGCGACGCAGCCAGGCGAAGCGTCGGCCATCACTTGCGAGACGGCGCTGCTGCAGCAA
Source organism: Duganella fentianensis (assembly GCF_964031615.1). Lineage (GTDB taxonomy): Bacteria > Pseudomonadota > Gammaproteobacteria > Burkholderiales > Burkholderiaceae_D > Rugamonas > Rugamonas fentianensis_A. The sequence continues at coordinate 11,496 of NZ_CAXIQN010000011.1, read as the reverse complement.
TGCTGCGGCCAGCATCAGCAGCCCCGCCACCAGCACGGCCAGCTCATACTGGCGCGCGCGCCAGATACCCTGCCATGATTTGCTGCTGGCCTGTGCCGGTATCAGCAAATCCGATGGCAGCCGGTACGACACCGGCAGTTCGCGCGTAATCCGCTCCGGATAGACGATGCCTTTGCTGCGCGTGATAGGCAACGCAAAGTCCAGCGACCCGGCTGGGTCCAGCCCCGCCTGTGCGATAACCCTCAGCACCGTGACGCTATCGAATGCTGGTATACCTTGCGCCAGCCGCAGATCCAGATCGAGATCACGCATATCGATAGGCAGCTTCTCCTGCCTGAGCAACAGGCGCTCCGGCACGCTGCCGGGCACGAAGTCCTCGCCGGTAATGCTGTAGCGCCCAGAAGACATCACTAGCAAAGCATGATCACCCGCTTCCAGCCGCCCCTGTAATTTGCGCCAGCCTGCTTCATTGAGCAGATTACGCCCGATCGAAGGCACCGATACATAAGCCAGATACAAATCGATGAACAACTCGTCCGGCTGACTCAGCGCCGTGCTATCGAGGCCCGCCCCCGCACTATCGGCAAACAGCTTCTCTACCATGCGGTTGCTGACGCGCAGATGCTGCACCAGCCCGTCGTCACACAGTTGCTGCCATGTGCGCGGCGCGAAGATATCGCTGCGCACCTGCGCAATCTGATCCGGATCGCGCGCCGCACCGAAGCCCAGCTTCTTGCGCGACACCTTCAGCGCCGCCGCCAGTACACTCTGATTGATGATGCGCACGGAGGCCGTGGCTTTGGAGACGCCATCGATACGGGCATTGGCCGCATCGTTACGGGCAGCGCCATGCGCACCCTGTCCGATGCTGATGTTCTGTTTAAGCGATAGATCTTTGTACTGCTGCACAAACTGCAGCAGCGGCGCTTCGCCCAGCCCATCGAGAAACACCGGTTCATGCTGGGATAGCACCTGCACGCCGAGGAACACACCCTTGGGATCGATCGCCACCATCAGATTCAGCGGCACGCCGGCAAACCCCGGTATCGGCGCCAGATCGATGGACTCGAAGACATAGCCGACCAGCTCGGTCGCGGTCGCGTTCTGCTTGAACAGCGGCCACACCGGCAGTTCCGTATCACGCTCGCCAACGATCAGCGGCGCAGGGAAGCGCCGTACCAGTTCTGCGTGCGTGAGCACGCCAGCCTGCGCCGGTGTGGCAGCATACAGCGCTGCCAAACACAGACACAGGCCAGCGAACAGCGCGCGCCAGCACGGCACGCGCAAGCCCTGAAAGGCAGACCGCATCAGAAGAAGATGATGCCGCCAAACGAAGCGCCATTCATCTTTGCTTCGCCACCAGTAAAGCCTTTGGAGCGGGTCTGCCCCACTTCACCGACCAGCGTGATGACCTTATTGAGCGTGTAGTAGGCACCCAGCGTCAGATTGGCATTCGATTTCAGACCGCCAGTACCGGCGGTATTCTTATCATTGCGGCTGATCCCGTAGTTGATACCCACTTTGACTTTGTCAGCCACTTTATAGGTGCCCTGTACCAGATAGGCATTGGTCTTGGTATTGCCTTGATCCGCATCCGACAGAATGCCGAGGCCAGTGCCGCTCTGCACATTGGCCAGCAAGCCCAGATCACCGGCCTGATAGGTCGCACCCAGTTCTACTGCCGACATGGTGAAGTCTTTAGCGCCGGTAGCCGAGGCCGAGAATTTCTGCGATTTGCCGCCGACCCAGGCCTTCAGGCCATCGGCTGCAAAGGTCAGCTGCGCCTGTACCTGCGGGCTGGATTTAGCCGAGTAGGCTGGTGCCGCGACGATAGGCGTATCAGCCACCGGGCTGACCACAGCAGCATCGAAGCCCACGCCGCTGGCCGACTTCGGTGCACTATAGGCGATCTGACCGTAGTAGCCCATATAGCTATAGCCTGCGCCGATATGGCCCAGCGTTACGCGGCCACGCTGGGTAGCCTGTACCGGCGCGCCCGAACCGATCAGCGTCATATCACCGAAGATAGCATTGGCGCCGAAGATGCCGTTATCGCGGCCCAGCTTCACCGTGCCCATTTCGGCATTGCCGAAAGTGAAGTAAGCCTGACGCACATCGACGCCGGAGTTGGCCGCAATCGCGCTGTCGGTCGAAGTAGCGTTGTAGATGCCGATAAGCGCCTTGACGTCATAGTCGCCCTGCTTCGACGTGGCCGAAGTCACCAGACCATTGGGCAGCAAACCGTTACCGATGGTGGTGCGGTTGTTCTCGCCACCGCACCCCAGACCTTTGCCGCCCAGCGCCAGCCCGCCCACTGCATCACCGCTGCACGACACTTGCGTGTAGTACGCATTGACGATACCGCCCAGCGCTACATTCCACTCACCCGCCTTGAAATCGACAGCCTGTGCAGCCTGAGTACCTGCTACAGCCAATGCGCCCAGCACGATTACTTTTTTCATTTATGTCTCCCGATATTTTTGGAATGGTTATCTACATCAAGCGATGTACACGGGATATGGCAATTTGCGTGCCTAGTCTGCGCCAGAGTGAGCGCGCGAGCAGTGTGTGAAAAAGCTGTGCAGTTACGGATCAGCGCCACGGCACACTGTTCAGATTTTGATCGTTGCAGAGCTTCAGGTAAGCCTTGCTGCAGTAGCGCGCAAGCAAAAAAAACGGCGGCCGAAGCCGCCGCAAAACGTACCCGAAACTACTGACTACTTGGAGGACAACTTAAATACCCATACCGAACCGCCCTGCTCGAGGAAGTTGACTTTCTTCGCCACTTCGCCACCCCACAGCGGTACTGCGCCACCCCAGCCCGACACGACGGCCACGTACTGGGTGTCACCATCCTGCCACGTGACAGGAGGTGCAACCACGCCGGAACCAGTCTGGAACTTCCACAGTTCTTTACCCGTCTTGGCATCGAGCGCTTTCAGGAAGCCTTCCGGCGTACCGTAGAACACCAGATTGCCGGCAGTGCTCATCACACCACCCCACAGCGGCGCATTGTTCTTAACTTCCCATACGATCTTGCCGGACTTAGGATCGACCGCACGCAGCGCGCCGATGTAATCGTCGAACAGTGGACGGATGGTGAAGCCTGCGCCCAGATAGGCGCCGCCTTTCTTATAGCTGATAGGCTCGTTCCAGATATCCATGCCCCACTCATTGGCAGGTACATAGAACAGGCCCGTCTGCTGGCTATAGGCCATCGGCATCTGGTTCTTCGCACCGAGGAAGGCTGGTGCTGCGAATACCGTGCTGCCTTTTTTGCCTTCTTCACCTTTAGTCGGATCGCTAGGGCGGTTGGAAGGAATGAAGTTAGGACGGCCAGTTTTCAGATCGATGCTGGAAGCCCAGGTGATTTTCTTCACGAACGGGAAAGCGTTCTGCAGCTTGCCGCTGGCCGCGTCGATCACGTAGAAGAAACCGTTACGGTCCGCTTTACCGCCATAGCGTTTGCCATCCATATCGAAGGTGACGAATTCATTCGCACCGTCGAAGTCCCACGAATCGTTCGGGGTGTTCTGGTAAGCCCATTTAATCTGGCCGGTCTTCACATCCAGTGCCACAGTGGACGACGAATACAGATTGTCGCCGGGGCGCAGGTGGCTATTCCACGGTGCCGGATTGCCGGTGCCAAAGTAGGCCAGACCCGTCTTCGAATCATAGGTGCCACCCATCCAGGTCGAAGCGCCGCCAGTCTTCCACAGATCGCCCGGCCAGGTTTTGTTGAGCGTACCGGAGATGCCGTTCTCGATGGCTTTGCCATCCTTGTCGTAACGGTAGCCCATGTGGCCTTCCACGGTCGGACGGGTCCACAGCAGGTCGCCGGTCAGCGGGTTGCGCGCTTCGACGCGGCCTACGATACCGAATTCGCCGCCCGATACGCCGGTCAGCAGTACGCCGTCAGCGATCAGCGGCGCTGCTGTCATCGAATAGCCGGCGGCGTAGTCATCGATCTTCTCTTTCCAGACGACTTTACCGGTGTCCTGATTGAGTGCCACCAGTTGTGCATCGAGCGTACCGAAGATCACCAGATTGCCGAACAGTGCGGCACCACGATTCACCACGTCGCAGCAAGGCATGATGCCATCTGGCAGACGGTGTTCGTACTTCCACAGTTTCTGGCCCGTCTTCATGTCGATCGCGAAAATACGCGAGTACGAAGCCGTAACGAACATTTTGCCGTTATGGATCACCGGTTGCGATTCCTGACCGCGCTGCTTTTCGCCGCCGAACGAGAACGACCACGCTGGCACCAGTTTGGCCACGTTCTTGCTATTCACCTGCGTCAGCGGCGAGTAGCGCTGACCTTCCGAACCGAGACCGAACGACAGCACGCTGCTAGTGTTGGTTGCGGCATTCTTGAGCATGGCCGAGCTGACCTCGGTACCATGGGCCAGCGACAGGAAGGACATCCCCGCCAGCGATGCGATGACAATTTTCTGCACTTTGATCTCCGGATTTTATGGTTGTAATGTGCTGCTATGCTGCCGAGCCGAGTACTGCCAGCTCATCGTCGCTGAACAGGCGCGAGCGGGTGATAAACCGCCAGCCGGTTCCGTTATCGAGCGAGAACATCCCTCCGTTCCCTGCGACGACATCGATAATCAGTTGCGTGTGCTCCCAGTATTCGAACTGTTCGCGCCCCATGTAGAACGCGGCACCATCCAGGTGGCCGAGATATACATCGGTATCGCTCACGTCGAATTCGCCCAGCGGGTAGCACATCGGCGCGCTGCCATCACAGCAGCCGCCGGACTGGAAGAACATCACCGGCCCGTGACGGCGACGCAAGGCTACGATCAGATCAATTGCGGCTGGCGTAGCCGTGACACGGGCGATGATGTGGTCCATGGTTAGAAGAAGCCCAGTGCGTTCGGGTTGTAGCTCACCAGCAGGTTCTTGGTTTGCTGGTAGTGGTCGAGCATCATCTTGTGATTTTCACGACCGATGCCCGATTGCTTGTAGCCGCCGAAGGCTGCGTGGGCTGGGTACAGGTGGTAGCAGTTGGTCCATACGCGGCCAGCCTGAATGGCGCGGCCTACGCGGAAGGCGCGGCTGCCATCACGGGTCCACAGACCGGCACCGAGACCGTACAGCGTATCGTTAGCGATGCGCAGTGCGTCGGCTTCGTCCTTGAAGGTGGTGACCGATACCACTGGGCCAAAGATCTCTTCCTGGAAGATGCGCATGCTGTTGTCGCCTTTGAAGACGGTAGGACGCACGTAGTAGCCGCCACCCAGATCACCGCCCTGCACATTGCGCTCGCCGCCAGCCAGCAACTGTGCGCCTTCCTGCTTGCCGATGTCCATGTAGGACAGGATTTTTTCCAGCTGTTCCTGCGATGCCTGTGCACCGATCATGGTGCTCGAATCGAGCGGGTTACCCTGTTTGATGGCAGCCACACGCTTGAGGGCGCGCTCGATGAATTTCTCGTAGATGGATTCCTGAATCAGCACGCGCGATGGGCAGGTGCAGACTTCGCCCTGATTCAGCGCGAACATGGCGAAGCCTTCGAGGCACTTGTCGAAGAAGGCATCGTCGGCATCCATCACGTCTTCGAAGAAGATGTTAGGCGATTTGCCGCCCAGTTCCAGCGTGACAGGGATCAGGTTCTGTGCAGCGTATTGCATGATCAGGCGGCCGGTGCCGGTTTCGCCGGTGAAGGCGATCTTGGCGATGCGCTTGCTCGAAGCCAGCGGTTTGCCAGCTTCCAGACCGAAGCCGTTGACCACGTTCAGCACGCCCGGTGGCAGCAGATCAGCGATCACTTCCAGCAGTACCATGATCGAAGCAGGCGTCTGCTCGGCTGGTTTCAGCACGATGCAGTTACCGGCTGCCAGTGCAGGTGCCAGCTTCCAGACAGCCATCAGGATAGGGAAGTTCCAAGGGATGATCTGGCCCACCACGCCGAGCGGCTCGTGGAAGTGGTATGCGTAGGTTTCGGAATCGATCTGGGCAACCGAACCTTCTTGCGAACGGATGCAACCGGCGAAGTAGCGGAAGTGATCGATCGCCAGCGGGATGTCGGCGGCCATGGTTTCGCGGATAGGCTTGCCGTTGTCGATGGTTTCGGCGGTAGCGATCAGCTGCAGATTGGCTTCCATGCGGTCAGCCATCTTGTTCAGGATATTGGCGCGTTCAGCCGGCGAGGTTTTACCCCAGGCTTCTTTCGCGGCGTGCGCTGCGTCCAGTGCCAGTTCCACGTCTTCTGCGGTCGAGCGGGCCACTTCGCAGAACGGCTGGCCGGTAATCGGGGTTACGTTGGCGAAGTACTCGCCTTTTACCGGGGCGACGAATTTGCCGCCGATGTAGTTGTCATAGCGTGCTTTGAACGGATTAGCTACGCCCAGTTTGCTGATATCTGCCAGATTCATGTCGTCCTCTTTCTGCTGTGGTTATATAAGGCCGCGAAGTGCGGCGTTGGGTAGTGCACATCCTCCTTTTCGCAAACACCGTGCCAGCTCGCGCTGCTACTGCTGTGTCACTGCTACGGCCTAGGGAAAACAAGGGAAACGGTCGGATTACAGGTGCCGGTGACTGTTACAGCTGTTCAGCTTTGGAACAGGTGTAACAGCGCATGGAGCAGCGCTCAGTGGATCACCACACCCCATGGCAGTTCGCCCACGCTGATATCGCTGCGCTTGGCGGCACTGGCTGTGTCGATCACGGAGACGCTATTGGCGCGGCCATTCGCCACATACAGCTTGGCGCCGTCAGGCGTGAGCGCCATATTCCACGGGCGCTTGCCCACTGCCACGGTGGCGCTCACCTGCTGGCTGGCGGTATCGATCACCATCACTGTCGCATCGATGCCGTTCGAGACATACACCTTCTCGCCCGATGGGTGCACCGCGATGCCGTTGGCATTTTTCCCTGCCGGTATGCGGGCAATCTGCTTGAGCGTCGCCATCTCCACCACATACACGGCGCTGGCTAGTTCGCAGGCGATATAGGCGCGGCTGCCGTCGGGCGTAAAGCCCATCCCGCGCGGGCGCAGGCCCACTGCCACCGTGCCGGTCTGGCGCCGCGCCGCCACTTCGATCACATCCACCTGTTCGGCCTCCTCGGCGCTAACCAGCAGCCAGCGCCCGTCCGGGCTGAACACGGCGTGCTCGGGGTTCTTGCCGCGCACAGGGATATCGGCCACCACGCGCAACTGTTCGGTGTCGATCAGTGCCACGCTCTTGCTCTCCTCTACCGCCACCGCGACCAGCCGGCCATCGCGCGACACGTTCACGCCCTCGGGCGATTTGCCTAGAGCGATGCGACGCAGCGTGGCGCCCGTCGCCGTGTCCAGCACCAGCAACTCATTGGCCACGGCATCCGTCACATACAGGCGGGCGCCAGCCGGATCGATGGCGATACCGCGCGGGCGCTTACCGGCGGCGATCTGGCGCAGCACGGTATCTGTCGAGGTATCGATCACGCTGACATTGCCGGACTTCTCGTTCGGCACATAGGCCAGTGGCGCTGCCAGCGCCGGTATGGCCAGTGCAGTCAGCAGGGAAAGCAGAATGGGAGTTTTCACGGGTTCGCCTTTCGTCGTTCGCGCGCGGGATCGCGCGCGCATGCGATAGCTAGTGCAAACGCCGTGCCACCACAAATCCCGACGGCAGCGGTATGGCAAACATATTGCTTACAGGTCTGGTATAACACTCACCAGAACGGAGACCACATGAAACAGCTACACCGCCTCAACGCCGTCGCCGCGCTCTTTGCGCTCGGTGGCGTTGCCTGCGCCGCCGACGAGGGCAGCGCGCCCGTCGACACCGTCGTCGTCAGTGCCACCCGCGTCGGCCACACGATATTCGACATGCCAGCCGCCATTGATGTAGTAGATGGCTTGCGTATCCGCGAAGCGCAGGCCCGCGTCAACGCTTCGGAAGCACTGGCCGCCGTACCGGGACTGGTGGCACAGAATCGCCAGAACTATGCGCAGGACTTACAGATATCCTCGCGCGGCTTCGGCGCCCGCTCGGCTTTTGGTGTGCGCGGTGTACGCCTGATCGCCGATGGCATCCCTGCCAGCATGCCGGATGGGCAGGGGCAGGCAGCTACCTTCAATCTCGATCTGGCCGAGCGTATCGAAGTACTGCGTGGCCCGTTCTCCGCCATCTACGGCAACCACTCGGGCGGCGTCATCCAGCTATTCACGCGCGATGGCGAAGGTGCCCCTAGCATCGAGACGACTGTAACGGCCGGCAGTTATGGCAGCCATAAACTGGACCTCAATGCGCAGGGGCAGCAAGGTGGCGTGGGCTATGTGTTAGACGCTTCGCGCTTCGAAACAGATGGCTACCGTGCCCACAGTGCCGCCAAACGCGATCAGGCTGCGGCCAAGCTAACGCTCAAACCACTTGATAATGCCGTGCTGACCATCGTCGCGAATGGACTGCGGCAAGGCGACACGCAGGATGCGCTGGGCGCCACATGGGCCACCTACCAGCGCGATCCCCGTGCCGGCGAGATCGATGGCTCGGATACCCAGACGCCCAAGCGCACGCTGGCTGATCGCTATAACACCCGCAAGAGCATCGACCATCAGCAGATCGGCGCTAACTGGGAGCAGCAGTTCGGTGCCGACCGGCTGCACCTGAGTACCTATGGCGGCAACCGTCAGGTAATCCAGTATCAGGCGTTCTCCAAGGCTTTTCAGGCACCGGCCAGCCACTCCGGCGGCGTAGTGGACTTCGACCGCAATTTCTATGGGGCGGATCTGAGCTGGCTGCATGTTGCGGGGCTGGCAGACGGCACGCTGAGCACCACCATCGGGCTGGAATATGGTCATTCCGGCGATGACCGGCGCGGCTACGAAAATTTCATCGGCACCCAGTTCGGCGTCAAAGGCGCACTGCGCCGCTCGGAAACCGATAATGTCAGCAGCACCGAACCGTATCTGCAGGCCGAATGGCAATCCGGCCCATGGCTGTTAAGCGCGGGCCTGCGCCATAGCAGAGTACGTATTTCGGTGGATGACCACTATCTGGTCAACGGCAATGACAGCGGGGCACTCTCCTACAGTCACACCACGCCAGTGGCAGGTGTGCTGTACAAATTTACGCCGGCGCTGCACGCCTACGCCAGCGCCGCGCGCGGTTTTGAAACACCTACGCTAAATGAACTGTTCTACTCCGGTACAGGTGGTGGCTTTAACTTCCGTCTGCAGGCGGCGCAAAGCAAACATCTAGAGGCGGGAATCAAGCTACGCAGTGGCGACAGCACCCGCATCAATGCTGCCGTGTTCCAGATCCGTACAACCGACGAACTGGTGGTAGACAGCAGCAGTGGCGGCCGCACCAGCTACCGCAATGCAGGGCGCACCTTGCGTCAGGGGCTGGAAGTATCTCTCGATACTAACTGGCGCTATGGCCTGAGCAGCCATGTGGCGCTGACCAGCCTGCGCGCAGTGTATGACCAGAGTTTTGGCACGGTGCTAAAAGGTAGCCGTTTGCCGGGCGTGCCAAATGCGAATGGCTATGCCGATCTCGCATGGAAGGATAGCTCCGGTATGTTCAGCGCTGCGATCGAAGCGCAGGCATCCAGCCGTATCTATGCAGACGACGCCAACGCCGATCAGGCAGCGCCGGGCTATGCAACCTTGAATGCACGTGTCAGCAGCAACCAGCGCTGGCACGGCTGGCAGTTCAAGCAGTTCGTCCGTCTGAACAATCTGCTGGATCGCCAGTATGTCGGGTCCGTGATCGTCGGCGATAGCAATAAGCGCTATTACGAAGCTGCGCCAACGCGCAACTGGCTGCTCGGCGCCAGCGCCCAGTATCAGTTCTAAGTAGCGGAAAAAAGAAAACGCCACCATAACGGTGGCGTTGTTGATTCGGGCGGCGTTGCGGTGTAGCGCCGGCACTATGTCACGGCAATTCAGGGCATCTGTTCGTGCACACCGTGGCGTGCAAAGATCGCCTGCAGTTCACCACTGGCACGCAGTTCATTCACTGCCTGCTGCAGCATGCGTGCTACGTCCTGATCGTCTTTGCGCACTGCCATACCCACTGCCCAGCCAGCACGCGGCAAACGCTGGAACGCCACCTCGTTCAGAGGAAATGCGGGATCGTCGCGGAATGTCGCTTCAATTTCCGAACGATTTGCCAGCACTGCATCAAGCTCACCTGCCTTCAGCGCCGCCAGTGCTTCACCAGCAGTCTCGAAGATCCGTACCTTATCGCGGAAGCGACCATTGCCTTCGCCCAGCAGCACCATACCGGCGATCGATACCTTCTCCACACCGATAGTCTTACCAGCCAGCGAATCGACACCATCGAATTCCGGCATCGTGCGCGCACTGCGCACCAGCCTTACTGTCTCCACATGGTAAGGGGCAAAAATACTCACCTTGCCATTCTCGTTCATCAGTTGCGGTTCCACTGGCACATGCAACAGCACATCGGCTGGGCCATAGCCAAGGTAGTGGCCCTTCCACACCATATTGCGCAGGTCATCGCTGAGGTTTTCGCCAGCAGGGAATGGCAGCAGCTTAAGCTTCAAGCCCAGCTTGGCCGACAGTGCATTGGCCAGATCCACATCGATGCCAGCATTCCGGTCGGAGAAAGGTGCAAACTGTTCGTACACCGCTACTTTCAGCGTGCCGGACTGGTGGATCTTGTCCCAGTCCGCATGTGCGGGCAGCGCCACGCTGCCGCACACACCTGCTGCCAGTAGTACTCGTCCCAGCTTACGCAAAGTAGAGTTCAGCATGGCAGGCTCCGATTAGTTGCTAGCGTCGCGACGGGCTTCCAGATAGGTCTTGATGGCCCACATGGCTTCCTGGTTGAACACACCCTCGAACGGAGGCATGTAGACAGCACCATTTCGCACTTTACCGTTACGGATGGAGGTCAGGAAGTAGTTGTCGATCTCTTTGAAGCAAGCCTTTTTCTTGCTGTCGTTCTTCACGTCCATGCAATCACGATCCAGCATGCGCAGATCAGGGGCGATACCGCCGGTAACAGCTTCCAGACCATGGCAGCGCGCGCAGTTCTGGTTGTAAGCCGAAGCGCCGATCTTCAGTGCCAGTTTGTTACCGCGGTAAGGATTCTGCTCGGCCCATTTGTCGCCGATAGGCGCGAGGCCGGTAGTGTCTACGGACTGTGGCACCACGTTACCGTGGGCAAAGGCATTGAGTGAGAACAGCGCCGAGCTGGCGATGAGGGCTGCGGCAAAAGTGCGGATAGTGCTTTTCATGGTGAAGTCTCCTGACTGTTTTAAGAATAACAGTCATAGAGCAAGCCCCGTGCCAAGCGTTTTACCCTGTACCAGCGTGGCAGATTGCTCCAATCTGAAACAACTGTGACAGTCGCACCGACTGTGATAGATCAATTTTTCACAGTTAAAACATGGCTTAAAAAGCAAAAAACCCCCAACAGCCTGAGGCTGAAGGGGGTTTTTCTAATAACTAGCTTGACGATAACCTACTTTCACACTGGTTGCAGCACTATCATCGGCGCAGAGTTGTTTCACGGTCCTGTT
>NZ_CAXIQN010000010.1:0-19300 GCF_964031615.1 Duganella fentianensis | reverse complement strand
AGAGCAAGCTCCGTGCTGCCGTTCGACTTGCATGTGTAAGGCATGCCGCCAGCGTTCAATCTGAGCCAGGATCAAACTCTTCAGTTTAATCTCTGTTTTTTGGCATTTCTGCCACCAGCATTGCTGCTGGGTCGCTCACTCAAAATACTGACAGTTCGCTTCTTTTACAAAGCGTCCTATTTCATTTATTTCTTGTGAACATTTGATATTTTTTAAGTATCACGAAGACTAGCTTCGTGTGCACTTTCATCAAACGTCCACACTTATCGACTGTGAATTTTTAAAGAACTTGTCTTTGGTACTGCTTGCCGAGAAGCGTTGTGTTCATCAGCGAAGAGGCAAGATTATGAGGCGTTTCAAACATTCCGTCAAGTCTTACTTTTTTCTCGTTTAACTCAGCGCTGGGCGCCTTGTTTTGCGAGGGGGCGAACTATAGCAAGGAAGCGCCTGCCTGACAAGGGTAGAATACCGGCTTCTTCCGATTTGCAAAAACTATAATGTTGACACCTACCATACAGACCACCCGCAGCGAGGCACTCGCAGCAGAGCTGGATCGCGCTATTAATAACAAAACCAAGCCGCTGGGCAGTCTGGGCGCGCTAGAGACACTGGCGAAACAGCTAGGTCTGATACAGAACACCCGTCAGATCAGCATCAGAGAGCCCGCCATCCTCGTATTTGCCGCCGACCACGGCGTGGTGGCTGAGGGCATCTCCGCCTATCCGCAAGATGTAACGTGGCAGATGGTGGAAAACTTCCTCGCCCAGGGCGCAGCGATCAATGTCTTCGCCAGTCAGAATAACTGCGCTCTATATGTCGTCGATGCAGGTGTGAACCACGACTTTGGTCCGCGCGATGGGCTGATCGATCGCAAGCTAGCCAAGGGCACGCAGAATTTCGCCCAGCAAGCAGCCATGAGCAACACATGCTGCACGGCTGCGCTTGAGGCTGGCAAGGCGTTGGCCGCTGATCTGAAGGGCAATGTGGTGGGCTTCGGTGAAATGGGCATCGGTAATACTACAGCCGCCGCCGCACTCATGCATAAATTGACGGGCATCCCCGTCGCTGAATGTGTCGGTGCAGGCACGGGCCTGTCGCCCGAAGGCATACTGCATAAACAGCGCGTGATCGAGGCCGCTGTTGCCAAACACGCCGACGCAGTGACGCCATTCGATATCCTCGCCACGTTTGGTGGACTCGAAATCGCCATGATGGCGGGTGCCATGCTGAAGGCGGCCGAATTGCGCAAAGTGCTGCTGATCGATGGCTTCATCGTCACCAGCGCACTGCTAGTGGCAGCCCGCATGCAGCCAGCTATTCTCGACTACTGCGTGTTCTCCCACTGCTCGAATGAGCAAGGGCACCAGAAGATGCTGGACGCACTGCAGGCACGCCCACTGCTCAACCTCGGCCTGCGGCTAGGCGAAGGTACAGGTTGTGCACTCGCTCTGCCACTGCTGCATGCGGCCGCCAACTTCGTCAACCAGATGGCCACCTTCGAGTCCGCACAGGTCAGCGAAAAATCCGAGTAAAGTAAGTCTATGCACCAGCTACGCCTGTTCTTCACCGCCCTGCAGTTCTTCACCCGCCTGCCCATACCTAGCTGGGTGGGTTTCGACGCTGCGTGGCTGAATCAGGCCGCGCGCTACTTTCCTCTGGTAGGCGTCGTGGTTGCGCTCATCGGGGCTGGCGTGTATGGGCTTGTGGCCCTGCTGCTGCCAGCTCCGGTGGCAGCATTACTCTCGACCGCGGCCACCATCTACGCCACAGGCGCCTTCCACGAGGATGGCTTTGCCGACATGTGCGACGGCTTTGGTGGCGGCATGAGCCGCCAGCGCGTGCTAGAAATTATGAAGGACTCACGCATAGGCGCTTACGGGGCAATCGGCATCGTCTGCATGCTGGGGCTGAAGTGCAGCACGCTGGCCATGCTCGAACCGGCTATGGCCATCAGCGCGCTGCTGCTCGCTCACCCGCTATCGCGCCTGATGGCCACAGCGCTGATCTGGCGCATGCGCTATGCACGTGAAGAGGGCAAAGCCAAGCCGCTGGCGCAAAGTATGCAAACGGGGGAGTTTGCAATCGCCTGCATCACCGCGCTAATGCCTGCCCTGCTGCTAATCGCTACCGGCTGGCTGACATGGTCTGCACTAGGCTACGGCCTAGTGGTAGCGCTCCTCACAGCCATCTGGCTAGGCCAGAAAATCCATCAGCGGCTAGATGGCTATACGGGCGACTGCTTGGGTGCTGTTCAGCAGGTAAGCGAAGTTGCCATTTATCTGGCGCTACTGGCTACCACCAGTACGGCGGCGCTGCACCTCTAGCGCCATGCGCCTGCTCTTGATACGCCACCCGCAGCCCATGATTGAAGCGGGCATCTGCTATGGCAGCAGCGATCTCGCTGTCAGCCCGGTAGTGCTTGCGCAAGCTGCCGGCGTACTGGCGGCCACGCTAGCCGAGATGCTTCCCGATGCAGCGATGGCCACTCCAGCGCGCGGCATGGCGCTCTACACCAGCCCTCTGCAACGCTGTGCCCAGTTGGCGCAGCATCTGGCCACGACACTGGATCTAGCACCGGCAATCAGCGATGCACGCCTTGCAGAGCTCCACTTCGGCCGCTGGGAACTACAGCGCTGGGACGATATCCCCCGTGACGAGATCGACGCATGGGCGGCCGACATGGTGCACTATCATCCCGGCGGCGGCGAAAGCGTGCTGCAAATGGCACAGCGTGTCGCGGCTTTCTACCAGCACTGGCGCGCGCAGCAGCAGGACGCCATCGTCATCTGCCACGCCGGCACTATACGCCTGCTGCAGGCCTGCCAGCGCGGACTAGCGCCAGCCGCCGTGGCACTGGAGGCCGCGCAGCGGCCCCACCACATCGACTATGGCAGCACTTTGCTGCTGCAAACCTGAACAAAGCCGTATAATGGCGGGGTTTTGGTGCTCGCGCGTCTGTCCAGATGCGCAGTTAAACGGGAAACACGAAGCTCAGACCCACAGGAAAGAGCCTGCGTGTGCTGCCCCCGCAACGGTCAACAAGTGTCGTACGCCACGTGCGACAAACCGCCTCGGATAACCACTGTGCTTTGCATGGGAAGGTGAGTCGGCTTACTTGTCAGCCCGGATACCGGCCAGAACAGGTGGAAGTGAGCGAACGGGATGTGCGCGAGCGGATCGAGCAGCAGTGCTGCTCTGGCTAGCCTCACCCTGCGTTTCTCACCTCTGTTCAATCTGGCCTACGGGGATGTCGGCCAGTTGCACATAACTGAAAAATAGCATGAACTCTCATCGCATTACCCGCCCGACGGCATGGACGTCGCTGGCACTGGCTCTGGCCAGCCCAGCTCTGCACGCAGAACCCGCACCTTCCGTAGTCATTACAGCTACCCGCAGCCCGCAAACGCTGAATGAGACCATTAGCGACACCATCAGCATCAGCGCCGAACAGATCGCCGCATCGGGCGCTGGTTCGATTATCGATCTGCTGCAACGCCAGCGCGGTATCGAGATCGCCCGCACCGGCGGCTCCGGCACCAATGCCAGCGTGTATCTGCGCGGCGCCAACAGCAACCAGAACGTGGTACTGGTCGATGGCATACGCATAGGCTCCTCCTCCACCGGCGCAGCCAACTGGAGCGCCATTCCCCTCAGCGCCATCGACCACATCGAAATCGTCTACGGCCCCCTGAGCTCCCTGTACGGTGCCGACGCCATCGGCGGCGTGATCCAGATCTTTACCCGCAAGGGACAGGGTGCCGCAACGCTGACGGCTTCCGCTGGCTACGGCACGGACAACACCCGCGCCGCAGAGGCGGCAGTCGCGGGCAGCCTGCAAGGCTTTAGCTACGCGATCAGCGCGGGCAAGGAAAAGTCAGACGGCTTCTCGGCGACCCGCCCCACCAGCACTTCCTACAATCCTGATAAGGACGGCTACGACCGCCAGAACGCCGCCGCCCGCCTGAGCTTTGCATGGGCAGAAGGGCAAGAAATCGGTACCCAGCTGATGCACGGCTCACTGCGCTCACAGTACGACGGTGGCGCCGCCCCGTTCGACGTGCGTTCCATCGCTACGATCAACAGCGTCGCCTTCTACAGCCATAACCAGCTACTGCCGAACTGGCAAAGCTCAGTGCAACTAGCCCAGACCCGCGACGACGGTTCCACCTATTCCAGCGCGGCCGCTTCCGGCTACTCGCGCATCAATACCAAGCAGACCAGCTGGAGCTGGCAGAACGACATCACGCTGGGGCACGACATACTGCAACTGCTGCTGGAGCGCCGCAAGGAAGAGGTGGAAACCAATGGCTACCAGCTCACTAGTCCGCAGCGCATCACCAATTCCGCGGCAGCTTCGTATAACGCGCGCCGCGGCGATCAGCTGTTTAACGCCAGTATCCGCCGCGATCGCTCTATCTATGGTGCCAAGAACACCGGCGCAGCTGGCTATGGCTATTTCTTCACCCCCGCATTGCGCGCCAGCGCCAGCTACGGCACCAGCTTCCGCGCACCGACTTACAACGAGCTGTACTACCCTGGCTACGGCAATTCTGCCAACAAACCGGAACTGGGTAAGAATGCCGAGGCAGGCCTGCACTATGACGCTAACGGCCGCGCACTGAGCGCTACCTATTACCACAACCGCCTGACCGACCTGATGGTCAACACCACGCCCTGCCCTTACGGCGGCACCTACAAAAATGGCTGCGCCTATAACGTCAACCACGCCCTGCTGGCCGGCCTGACGCTGGCGGCCAGCCAGCAGCTGGGGGCCTACAACTTCTCGGCCAGCGCCGACCTGCAGAATCCGAAAGACGAGACCAGCGGCAAACAGCTGGCACGTCGCAGCAAGCAGCACGGCAATCTGGCCGCCAACTATGACGGCGGCAGCTGGAAAGCCGGGGTGGAAGTCGTGCTGTCGGGTGAACGCTACGACGATGCCGCCAACAAAAACCGCTTGCCCGGTTATGGTCTGGTAAACCTGTATGGCAGCTACCAGTTCAGTCGCGACTGGTCGGCACTGGCACGCTGGAATAACCTCGCCGACAAGCAGTACGATCTGGCGCGTAACTACGCCTCCCCTATGGGCAAGGTGTACGTGGCGCTGCGCTACGGCTACCAGTGAGATCAAGAGGATCAAGAAGATCCATCAGCCGCAATGGTGTAACCTGCCGGCAGCCCAGCAAGCCACCGGCAGATCAGCCACTTAACAGGAAGTAAACCATGCATCCGAATCCACAACATCTGCGTCAGCGCTCCACCGTCATACTGACGGTGCTGCTGCTGTTCGCGCTGGCCAGCCTGATTTTTTCCGGCATGACGGGTTCGGTGCAGATAGCGCTGGCCGACATTCCGGCGGCGCTGGGTGAACTGGCCCATGGCAAGGCGCAGACGCTGGCCGCCACCCTGCTCGATCTGCGCCTGAGCCGCGCGCTAGTGGCCTTCGTCACTGGCGCAGCACTTGCGCTGGCTGGCGTCATGATGCAGGCGCTGCTGCGCAACCCGCTGGCCGACCCTTATGTGCTGGGCATTTCGGCCGGCGCTTCGGTGGGCGCACTGGCTGCCCTGCTGTTTGCCTGCGCCGTCTGGGTGGTCGATAGTGCAGCTTTTGCAGGCGCCGTCACGGTTTCCATGATGCTGTATCTGCTGGCGCGGCGCGACCTGCGCGGCGGCACGGCAGCCGAAGGCGGAACGGCGTTGCTGCTGCTGACAGGGGTGATCCTGTCGTCGGCCTGCATGGCGCTGGTCACACTGATGCTGTCGATTGCACCGGAAAGCCGCTTGCGCAGCATGGTGTTCTGGATGATCGGCGATCTGGCTGGCGCACCTATGCGCGCGCTGCCATGGGTGGTGCTGGCGGGCGCGCTGGTTTTTGCCCTGCGTAGCGCCCGTTCCATGAATGTGATGGCGCTGCATGCCGAAGCGGCAGCTACGCTGGGCATACGGGTGGGCAGCTTGCGCAAAGGTCTGTTCTTTGTCTCCGGCCTGCTCACTGCCAGCGCCGTCACCAGTGCCGGCAGCATAGGCTTCGTCGGCCTGATCGTGCCGCACGCCTGCCGCTTTGCCGTCGGCCCCGATCACCGCCTGCTGATCCCCGCCGCCACACTGGCAGGCGGCACCTTCCTGCTGCTGGCCGACACGCTGGCACGCACCATCATCGCGCCCCAGCAACTGCCGGTCGGCGTCGTCACGGCGCTGATCGGCGCGCCCGTGTTCCTCTACCAGTTGCACCGACTGCGGAAATAATATGCTCAGCACTCATCAACTCTCATTGAAAGCCGGCCAGCGCCAGCTGGTCAGCGCGCTCGACTGGCAAGTAGGCGACGGCCAGTGCTGGAGCATCATAGGCCGCAATGGCGCCGGCAAAAGCACGCTGCTGAAAACCCTGGCCGGACTGCGCGCACCCGATAGCGGCCATGTCGCCATCGCTGGCCGACCGCTAGCCGCATGGCCACTGGCGGAACTGGCACGCCAGCGGGCTTTTCTGGCACAGAGCCGCAGCGATGCCTTTGCCTACAGCGTGCTGGAAACCGTACTGTCGGCACGCCACCCCTATCACGACAACCGTTACTGGGAAGGCAGCGACGACCACACCATCGCCATGCAGTCGCTGGCGGCCATGGAAGTCGACGATCTGGCCGGCCGCGATGTGCGTACTCTGTCCGGCGGTGAACGCCAGCGGGTGGCAATTGCCGCCATGCTGGCGCAGGATACCCCCTTGCTGCTGCTGGACGAACCAGCCAATGCGCTCGATCTGGCCCATCAGGTCAGCGTCATGCGCCTGCTGGCGCGACTCTGCCGCGAACAGGGCAAGACCGCCATCATGGTAGGCCATGATCTGACGCTGGCGCACAGTGTCTCCACCCACGCCCTGCTGCTGATGGGCGACGGACGCTGGCTGGCCGGCACTATCGCCGACGTCATGCGCGCCGACATCCTGAGCAGCTATCTGGGCCACCCCATCGACGTACTCCAGCACGGCAACCGCAGCATCTTCATCCCTTCCGAGGCAACAGCATGACCGAACAGAATACCCACGACATCGATGCACTGAACGAGCGCCACCGCGTGCGCATGGAACGCAAGAAAGCCATCATCGATGCCAAGATCGCCGCAGCCGATAAGCAGATCGGCATCATCATCGTCAATACCGGCAATGGCAAAGGCAAGAGTTCCAGCGCCTTCGGCATGGTGATCCGCGCCATGGGCCATGGCATGAAGGTCGGTGTGGTGCAGTTCATCAAAGGCGCCATGCAGACAGGCGAAGAACTATTCCTGCGCCGCTTCCCCGAAGAAGTCAGCTTTCACTCGATGGGCGAAGGCTATACATGGGAAACCCAGAACCGCGAACGCGACATCGAAAAGGCCGAACTGGCGTGGGAACAGGCCAAGCGCTTTCTGGCCGATCCCGAGATCGGACTGGTGGTATTCGATGAACTCAACATCGCACTGAAATACCGCTACCTCGATACGGATAGCGTCATCAGCGATCTGCTGGCCCGCCCGCCTATGCAACACGTGGTCATTACCGGCCGTGGCGCTCCGCCAGAACTGATCGCGATTGCCGATACCGTCACCGACATGGACGTGGTCAAGCATGCCTTCAAGGCCGGCATCGGTGCACAGGCGGGCACTGAATGGTAAGCCCGCACTATGTAGAAGCCCGCGCCGTACTGGTTTCCGCCATCGCTTCCGGTCAGGGCAAGACCAGCGTCACGGCGGCACTGGCGCGCAAACTGGTCAGACAGGGCCAGCGGGTGCGGGTATTCAAATGCGGCCCCGATTTTATCGATCCCATAATACTGGAGCGCGCCAGTGGTGCCTCCGTGCGTTCGCTCGACTTGTGGATGGTGGGCGAAGAACTCTGCCGCAGCCAGCTGGCACAGGCAGCAGCCGAAGCTGACGTACTGCTGCTAGAAGGCGTGATGGGCCTGTACGATGGCACGCCTTCTTCGGCTGATCTATCGCGCGCATTCGGCGTACCCGTCATGGCGGTAATCGATGCTGGCGCCATGGCGCAAACTGCGGGTGCAGTGGTACAGGGCTTACGCGATTATGGTCCGGTACAACTGGCAGGCGTGATCGCCAATCGCGTTGCCAGCGAAGGCCATGCACGCATGGTAACCACCTCGCTGCGCGACATCCCCCTGTTCGGCACGCTACCCAAACAGGCCCGCTCACTACCGGAACGCCATCTGGGCCTGATGCTGCCCGATGACGTGAGCGATATCGATACGCTGCTCGACCAGCTGGCCGAGCAACTGGTATTCGATCAGCAGGCATGGGACGCCATGCCGCCGCTACGCTTTGCCTTGCCCGCGTCGGCTCCTTCTTCTGCCTCTGTCTCCGTTTGCGCCGCCGCGCCGCAGCCAGCAGCGCAGCATCTGCTAGCGGGACGCACGATCGCCGTGGCGCGCGATCAGGCCTTCATGTTTATCTACCCGCACAATCTGGATACCCTGCGCGAACTGGGTGCGACCCTGAAGTTCTTCTCGCCGCTGGCCAACCAGCCGGTTCCGGCCGAAGCCGATGCTGTGTATCTGCCCGGTGGCTATCCCGAACTGCACGCCCAGACGCTGGCACAGGCCAGCACCTGGCAGGCATCCATGCGCGCGACCCATGCCGCTGGCCTGCCCATCGTAGCGGAATGCGGCGGCATGATGGCACTGGCCGAAACCCTGACCGATCAGGCGGGCGTTCGCTGGCCCATGGCGGCGCTACTCCCCGGCGCAGTCAGCATGCGCGCCCGCCTGTCTGGTCTGGGCCTGCAAGCCCTGCCCACAGCGCAGGGAGAGCTGCGCGGCCATACCTTCCATTATTCGCAACTGGAGACAGTAGTGGTACCAGCAGCACACACCATCAAACACCCATCCGGCCAGCAGGGTGAAGCGTGGTATCGCCATGGGTCGCTGACAGCCTCGTATTTCCACGCCTATTTCCCCTCCAATCCGGCCGCTACGGCGGCCCTGTTCACGAGGAGTGCAGCATGATGCGCACATTGATACTGGGCGGCGCGCGCTCGGGCAAAAGCAGCTATGCAGAAAAGCTGGCGATCGAGTCCGGCAAAGAAGTGGTGTATATCGCCACCGCCAGTGCCAGCGACAGCGAGATGGCCGAGCGCATCCGCCACCACCGCGCCAGCCGGCCAGCCGAATGGATCACGGTAGAAGAGCCACTGGCGCTGGGCAATCAGCTATTGCGCTGGTCAGCGCCGGAACGTCTGATACTGGTCGACTGCCTGACCCTGTGGCTGGGTAATCTGCTGTTCAGCAGCGGCGAGCAATATCCCGACGTGGGCAATATCACCCTGCCGCCGCTGTTCCACGAACAGCAGGACATGCTGGCCAGCGCGCTGACCCGCTGCAGCAGCGACGTGATACTGGTGTCGAATGAAGTCGGCATGGGCATCATGCCCATCGGCGCCATTTCGCGCTGCTTCATGGATGAACAGGGTCGCCTGAATCAGGCCATGGCAGCGCTATGCGACCGCGCCGTGCTGGTTGCTGCCGGCCTGCCGCTGGTGCTCAAGGGAGCGCCGTGCTGACAGGGCTGAACTGGAACGCCATCACCCTGCTACTGACGGCAGGGGTGCTGCTCGACCTGCTGCTGGGCGAAGTACGGCGCTGGCACCCGCTAGTGGGCTTCGGCCATCTGGCGTCTGCGCTGGAGCGTCGCCTGAATCTGGGCCGGCTGCGTTTCTGGCGCGGTGCTCTGGCGTGGCTGCTCGCCGTACTTCCCGTCAGCGCTGCAAGCGTGGCGCTGACGTGCTGGCTCGCCCCGCACACCTATGCGCTCTGGGCGCTCCATGCGGTGCTGCTGTATTTCAGTCTGGGCCTGCGCAGTCTGGGCGAACATAATCTCCCTATCGCCGCCGCGCTGGCACAACAGGATCTGCCGCTGGCAAGGCAGCTAACCGCACGCATCGTCAGCCGCGACACCAGCCGTGCCAGTGAAGCGGACCTCACCCGCGCCAGCATCGAATCCTTGCTGGAAAACGGTAACGACGCCGTTTTCGCCACCCTGTTCTGGTTCATGCTGGCCGGTGGTCCCGGCGCCGTGCTATACCGCATGGCCAACACGCTCGATGCCATGTGGGGCTATCGCACCGAGCGCCTGCGCCAGTTCGGCTGCTGCGCAGCGCGCGTGGACGACGCCCTTAACTATCTACCGGCACGTCTGACCGCCCTCAGCTACACCCTGCTGGCGGCGACATGGGAAGCACGCCAACGCGCATGGCGCTGCTGGCGGCAACAGGCGCCAGCATGGGATAGTCCGAATGCCGGCCCTGTCATGGCCAGCGGCGCCGGTACTCTGGGCATCCGCTTGGGCGGCGCAGCGATCTATCACGGCGTGCTGGAAAAACGCCCGGAACTTGGCGCAGGTGACCACGCCACGGGGTCGGATATCTACCGCGCATGGCGACTGGTTTGCCACACCTCCCTGCTCTGGCTAGCGCTGGCCGCTTTAGCCAACGCCGCACAATTCTGGAGCCAGCATGCTTGAACATGGCGGCAACCTGCGCACCGCCGCGCAACGCTTTGGCCAACATGACTGGCTGGACCTTTCCACCGGCATCAATCCGCACTGGTATCCGGCACCGGCGATTGCCGCGAATGCGTGGCACCGTCTGCCCGAACCGTCAGTGCAACTGGCACAGGCCGCCGCCAGCTTTTACGGCGCCCCACTGATGCTGCCGGTAGCAGGCACGCAAGCTGCCATACAGGCTTTACCGCGCTTACGTGCCCCATCGCGCGTGACCGTCTCTGCCCCATCGTATGCCGAGCATGCGCACCACTGGCAGCAGCATGGTCACACCCTGAGGCAAGTCGCCTACGCTGATCTGGAACAGGCGCTAGTGCACAGTGATGTCATGGTCATCTGCAACCCCAACAATCCCACTGGCGCCGTGGTGCCGCCAGAGACCTTGCTGCGCTGGGCGCAGCAACTGGCGGCTCGTGGTGGCTGGCTGGTGGTCGATGAAGCCTTTGGCGATACTTCTCCCCAGCACAGCGTCGCCGCCCACAGTCAGCAACCCGGACTCATCGTGCTGCGCTCGATCGGCAAGTTCTTCGGTCTGGCCGGCATAAGGCTAGGCTTTGTCGCAGCGGCACCGGAATTACTCCAGGCACTGGCCGATCTGCTCGGCCCGTGGACGGTCAGCGGCCCCGCCCAGCAGATCGCACTGGACGCACTGCGCGACAGCGCATGGCAGGAACAGACCCGCCAGAAGCTCCAGCGCAGCGGCGCACGTCTGCAGCAACTGCTGGCCCAGTACGGCATCAGCAGCCACGGGACACCGTTATTTCAGTGGTGGCCCGAGCCGCAGGCGGAAGCCTTCTGGCAGCACATGGCCGAACGGGGTATCTGGGTACGCCTGTTCACCCATGCGGGGCGCGGCATCCGGCTCGGCCTGCCGCCTGACGAAATAGGCTGGCAGCGGCTGACACAAGCTCTCACTTTATGGACCAACAAGGACAGCGTATGAAGTACCTCACCACCGCCCTGCTACTGGCACAACTAGCCAGCGCCCACGCCGCCATCAGTGTGCGCGACGACGACGGCAATCTGGTGACGCTGCAAAAACCTGCGCAGCGCATCATCGCCATGGCGCCGCACGTGACAGAATTGCTGTACGCCGCAGGTGGCGGCGACAAGATCGTTGGTGCCGTGACCTATAGCGATTATCCTGAAGCGGCAAAAAAACTGCCTCGCGTAGGCGATAACCGTCTGGTGGATATGGAGCGCGTCATCGCCATGAAGCCCGATCTGATCGTCATCTGGATGCACGGCAGTTCCGAACGCCAGATCGACACCTTGCGCCAATTGGGCGTACCACTGTTCCATAGCGAACCGCAGAAACTCGAAGGCATCGCCGACAATGTGCTGCGCCTTGGCCAGCTAATGGGCACTGAAAATATCGCGCAGCCTGCTGCAGCAGAAATCAGCCGCCAGTTCGCCGCGCTAGCCAAGCAATATGGCAACCGCCCGCCAGTACGCATGTTCTATCAGGTGTGGGACAAGCCGCTCTACACGCTGAGCGGCAGCTCCATCGTCAGCGATGCCATGCGTCTGTGCGGCGGCGTCAACATCTTTGCCGACCTCAAAGTCACTGCGCCTGTCGTCAGCATCGAAGCCGTGCTGCAGGCCGATCCCGAAGCCATCTTCGGCACCGCCGAGAAAAATTATGGCGGCGTCAATCTGTGGCGCCCGTATTCCACCATGAAGGCGGTGCGTAACAATAATCTGTTCACCCTCAACGGCGAACTACTCAACCGCGCCGGCCCGCGCATGGTGGCCGGTACTGCCGCCCTGTGTGAAAAACTCGAACTGGCACGCCAGCACCGGAACAACTGATATGAGCTTTCCTTTTTCTACACTGATGGTGCAGGGCACCACCTCGGACGCCGGCAAAAGCACCATCGTTGCCGCAATATGCCGTCTGCTGCATCGCAAAGGCATACGGGTAGTTCCCTTCAAGCCGCAGAATATGGCGCTTAACAGCGCGGTTACGGAAGATGGCGGCGAGATCGGCCGCGCGCAGGCGCTGCAGGCGATCGCCGCAGGGCTGGCACCGCACACGGACATGAACCCTGTCCTGCTCAAGCCCTCCAGCGACATCGGTGCTCAAATCATCATCCACGGCAAAGTTCGCGGCGAGATGGATGCGCGCGACTATCACCAGTACAAGACCATCGCCATGCAGGCGGTGCTGGAATCGCACCAGCGCCTGTGCCAGCAATACGCCAGCGTGATCGTCGAAGGCGCCGGCAGCCCGGCCGAAATCAACCTGCGCGACCGCGACATCGCCAACATGGGTTTTGCCGAGGCGGTCGACTGCCCCGTGATACTGGTGGCCGATATCGACCGTGGCGGCGTATTCGCCCATCTGGTCGGCACCCTGTCCTGCCTCTCGCCCAGCGAGCGGCATCGGATTATCGGTTTCGTCATCAACCGCTTCCGGGGCGATATCAGCCTGCTGGAGCCGGGGCTGGAGTGGCTGGAAGAGCAGACCGGCAAGCCAGTGCTGGCCGTGCTGCCCTACCTGCATGGGCTATACCTCGATGCTGAAGATTCGGTACAGCCAGTGCAGGCATCCAGCGGGGCGTTCCGTGTTGTGGTGCCCAGCCTGCCCCGCATGAGCAATCACACCGACTTCGATGCGCTGCGTGCTCACCCGGATGTCGATCTGCGTTTCGTCCGTCAGGGCGAGCCTATTCCACCGGCAGATCTGATCATCCTCCCCGGCAGCAAGAATACCCGCGCCGATCTGGCATGGCTGGCGCAGCAGGGCTGGCCGCAGCAGATCGCGCGCCATCTGCGCTATGGCGGCAAGGTCATCGGCATTTGCGGCGGCTTCCAGATGCTGGGGCAGCAGGTGCACGATCCACGCGGCGTGGAAGGCAGCGCAGGCAGTTCAGCCGCACTGGGCCTGCTGAATATGGAAACGGAAATGACCAGCCATAAACGTCTGCAGCAGGTACAGGGCAGCTGCATGTTCGATCCGCAGCAGGCCGGCGTCACCGGCTACGAGATCCACATGGGCGAGTCGCGCGGGCCTGCGCTGGCGCATCCGGCCTTCCTCATCGACGGCCGCGCGGAAGGTGCGGTGTCGGACGATGGTCAGGTGCTGGGCACCTATCTGCATGGCTTGTTCGATACCCCCTCGGCCAGCGGCGCCCTGCTGCGCTGGGCCGGCCTCGCCAGCGACCACGCGGTGGATACCCACGCGCTGCGCGAAGCCAGTCTAGACCGTCTGGCCGATGCAGCACAGCCACTGCTTGATGCGCTGTGCGTATTGCGCAACGATAGTGTCGATGTCAGCGCCTGAGCGCGCGCCGGCTAGCTAGCTGCGCATTCCTCGATGCGGCGGTTACCCGGCCCCGGCAGAGTACGCAGGCTGCGCTCAGTGGCAGCCACAAACTCGCGCTGCATCACGGTATCGACAAAGCGCCAGTCACAGCGCACCTGCTCGTGGCTGGCGGTGACGATCATATAGCCACGCTTGCTGGTCTGGGCGTAATACAGCGGCGCGATCAGATCCACCATCATCGCCGCCACATCTTCGGGATCACAGTCGCGATAGGCGCCTTCCATGCCCGGCGACGACACCGAAGCGGTGGCAAACTCCACGCCGATCTGGCATCCCTGTGCATCATGCAGATCACTAGCCCAAGCGTTGTGGGTATCACCGGCCAGCACCACCAGATTCTTGCGGTGGCGCTGCATCATGCCGAACACCAGTTCGCGATCATGCTGATAGCCGTCCCACGAATCCATGTAGCACGGCAGCGTCGCTGTACCCAGCCAGTCCTGTTCCTTCTTGCCCAGCGCAGCCGGGTCGCGCACGGCGCGCTTCTTCAGTGCCGAATAATCGGTGCAGTTGCATTTACCCATGGCGATCGCCAGCGGATACTCCATACGTGCCATCAGCACCTGCTGGCCCAGCACCTGCCAGCGCGCGCCGGATTGCTGCACCTGCTGCTCCAGCCATGCCATCTGCTCGCTGCCCAGCATCTGCCGGCGTGGCGAGCTCACATCGTGACGGAACTTCTCCGCGTCGAAATTACGCTGCGCATCGTAATAGGACGACATCATCAGCTGCTGATCGCGTCCAACTAACCGCGTGTCAAGCATGTGCAGCGACAGCACCGAACCGAAATCGAAGGAACGGTAGATTTTCTCGGGGCTGGATGAATCAGGCAGACGGATAGGCAGCCATTCATGGTAGGCCGTCATGGCGGCCTGTTTGCGCAAGCTGAAAGGGCCATGCTTACGGGTTTCGTGCGCCACCGATCCTTCGCGCCACGTATCGTCGGCGAACTCGTGATCGTCCCAGACAGTGATAAACGGCAGCGCAGCATGCACTGCCTGCAAATCAGGATCGCTGCGATACTGCGCATAACGGCGGCGGTAGTCCTCCAGCTGCAGCAGCAGTTCGCGCGGTTCCGAAATCCGCCCGAGCGCCTCGGCATGGCTGCTGGCATAGCCGGTACTTTCGTATTCGTAGATGTAGTCACCGATGTGTAGCGCTACATCGATGTCGTTCTGGCGTGCTGCATCGGCATACACGTTGAAGAATCCGGCCGGGTAGTTCGAGCACGAAAATACTGCCATGCGTACCTGACGCACATCGGCACGGGGCAGCGTCTTGGTACGACCAATTGGCGAGTGCACACCATCGGCGGAAAACTGATAGTAGTACACATGACCAGGCAGCAGCCCGGCGGCATCCACCTTCACCGTGTAATCCCTCGCTGCGGAAGTGATACTGCTGCCCTGCGCAACCAGCATCTGCATCGCAGCATCGGTAGCCACCTGCCAATACACCGTCTGCTCTATGCCCTCCTGCGCGCTGGCGGGCGTAACACGGGTCCAGAGAATTACCCTATCCTGCAACGGGTCACCACTCGCAACGCCATGCAGGAACTGCAGCATCACAGGATCGTAGCTCTGAACTGCCGGGCTGCTGCAAGCGGCCAGACCAGCGCCCAATACCGCAGTCGATGCTATCTGCCGGAGAAACTCCCGTCGGCCTGAAGGCGGGGGGGCTATCGTCATCATGACTCCATCGTCGCTTGCGATGAACACCAACTTACGCGCCATACATGACCACACGATGACGGGCATTTTACTTTTGTGTGACAATCATTGGCATGGATACCTCTGCCGCCAAACGCTATCTGCCCTGGGTTGTAGCGACTGCCCTCTTCATGGAGCAACTGGATTCGACCATCGTCAATACGGCGATACCCAGCATGGCGGCCAGTCTGCAAGTGACGCCCCTTAGTCTGAAAGCAGTCGTCACCAGCTATATCCTCAGTCTCGCCGTTTCCATTCCCATCAGCGGCTGGATGGCCGACCGCTATGGCACCCGCCGTGTATTCATGAGTGCCGTCGCAATTTTCACCTTAGCGTCGGTAATGTGCGGCCTATCCATCAACTCACCCATGCTGGTCGCGGCGCGCCTGCTACAAGGCCTTGGCGCCGCGATGATGATGCCGGTGGGTCGCCTGACTATCGTGCGCACCTTTCCCAAATCCGAACTACTGTCGGCGATGAACTTCGTCATCGTACCCGCGCTGATAGGCCCCTTGCTTGGTCCCACGGTCGGTGGTCTGATCGTGCACTGGCTGACGTGGCGCGACATCTTCTTCGTCAACGTCCCCGTTGGCATCACCGCCATCTTTCTGGCGCACCGCTACATGCCGGACTATCGCGGCGAGGCAGCCCGCCCACTCGATCTGATCGGGCTAGTCCTGTTCGGTACCGGAGTGGCGCTGCTATCGTGGCTACTAGAGATTTTTGGCGAACACCAGATCGATATCACTTCCGCCGCCGTCCTAATGCTGATTGCCCTTAGCCTGCTACTGGCCTATGGTTGGCATGCGCGCGATACCGTCTACCCTCTGCTGCAACTGGCGCTGTTCAGGGTACGGACCTTCCGCGTGTCAGTGCTCGGTGGCTTCATCACCCGTATCGGCGTCGGTGGCCTGCCGTTTCTGCTACCTCTGCTCTACCAGTTAGGTCTAGGCCTGCCTGCATGGCAATCGGGCCTGCTGATGATGCCCTCAGCGGCTGCCGCCATGGGCATGAAGCTGATCTCCGCGCGGGTCTTGAATCGCTTCGGCTACCGCCAGGTCCTGATCGTCAACACGGTACTGATAGGGCTGACCATCAGCTTGTACAGCTTGGTGCAACAGGGTACACCGCTATATCTCATTGTTGGCATCAGCCTGATGCTGGGCTTCTTCAATTCACTGCAATTCTCCAGCATGAACAGCATCGCCTATGCCGATGTCACAGCCGCCGACTCCAGTATGGCCAGCACCATCGCCAGTTCCATGCAGCAGCTGTCCATGAGCTTCGGTCTCGCTACCGGATCACTGCTGACGGGCTGGTTCCTTGGTGATGTACCACAGTCGAACCGACTGGCACTGACGAGCGCTATCCATCATGCCTTCCTCACGCTGGCGGTGGTCACCATCCTCTCCTCGCTGACCTTCTGGTCGCTGCGCAAAGAGGATGGCGAGAGCATCAGCAAAGCAGGTAGTGCCTAGCGGGCTAGGCTTACGCCCGCTGAACCACCCTGAGATCAGAACGCCGTCAGTGCTTTGGCGAACTTGATCAGCCAGAGCCGGCTTGGACGCTCGCGGTCTTCACCACGCGCTACGCGGATCGAATTCGCCGCATTGCAACCGGCGCTGCTGCTGGTGATGATCACGCCAGCCGCATCGATATTGCACTTGGTGACATCAGCATCTTCCACCACCGTGCCAGCTGCAGTGTAAACCTTGGTTTTCATGCCGAAGTCATTATCGTTGGCCAGCGCCAGGGTATTGCCGTCAACGATGGTCAGACCTTCGGCTTTTTCTGCCAGCCAGCCTATTGCGTTCAGATCCAGCAGCAGGGTTTTCTTCAGCGTGGTGACCGATTTCCAGTCAGCGCCGTTAACCACGGTGCCGCTCATGCTGCTCTTTTCCAGATCCGAAGTCTTGACGTTGTAGGCCGCTGCCGCGATATCAGTTGCAGCGCCGATTTCCACCAGCATCAGCTTGTTGAATACCTTGCCACCCGGTGCATCGCCCTGCTCGATCACGATGAATTTGCCGTTGCCCAGTGCAACAATATCGCCCAGTTTGGCATTACCAGTACGGCCATCCTGATAATCAGCCCCGTCCAGCGGGTATGCGTACATCTTGCCCGAGGTGCCGGTGTTCGGATCGAATTCCATCCAGCGCGTGAAGCGCGCAAAGCGTTCGATCGACTCGTTCTTGCCCGTTACAGAATACAAGGCGTTACCGTCGGTCAGCGGGCTCTGCAGGAAACCATGCAGCTTGTCGGTGCTGGTGTCCAGCGTCATGCCTTCCATGCCACGGTTGGCGCGGCGCTTCAGGAAGATATCCGGCAAGCCGCTGCCCGGAGCGTATTTGTTGAGGATAACGCCGGTGGCCGGATCAACCTTGATAATGAACGGACCATATTCGTCGGAGATCCACAGGACGTTGCGCTTCTTATCCACCACGATGGCTTCGGTATCCAGACCGCCAGCATTGAAGGAGGCCTTGCTGGAAGCGTCATACTTCATCGCGTCAAACACTGGCAGTTCGGCGGAGTTACCTACATTGCCAGGTGCTACCGGCAGGCCGGAAGCATTCACCGTCGCCGACACTTTGAGCGGGGTTGACGAAGTCAGCACCGCGCCAGATTTGCCAACGGTAATAACGCCGAACGAAGGCGTAAAGCTCGGCGACGGGAAGATCTTGGCACCCGTCACGCCGCTACCGCTGAGGGACGGCACGTTAGGGCCATCGCCGTTAGGGCCGCGGTCGGTCAGACCATAGAATTCCAGCTCGCCGTTGGCATTCGTACCCTTGAAGGCCAGCGACGATCCGTACGATGGCAGGAAGCCCTGCGGGAATTCTTCCTTGACCTTGGCATTGCTACCTTCATACGGCACATAGAAACTGGCAGCAGACTGGATCTGGTAGCGGGTAACATTGACCGTTACGGCGCCCAGTGGCGTAGTCTGGGTGAATGCCTCGACAACTGGCGTGCCCAGCTTGGATGCCAGCGTATCTTCGAAGTGCTCGCGCACCAGCGCGCGGCGACTATCGTCGATGGTACGCACAGCGTACTTGCTACCAGCGGTTGCCAGATGAGCCGTCATCGCGGTATTGAAAGCAGTTGCATCAAGAGCAAAATCGGCGCTCTTGGCAGCCAGCGCCGTCTTTACTTCGGCCGTCAGTTTGATGCCGTTGGAAGGATCGCTATCTTCGTCCAGCAATTGCAGGGCCAGCAGACGGTTGATGACCTTGTTATCCTTGATATCGGCAACGCCAGCCAGTTGCAGCGGGGTGATGGTGCTAGCGCAAGGTGCGCTACCGAGCGCCAGACCACCGACACTGAAGCTGACCGTTTCGCCAGCGTAGCAGGTGAACTCGCCTTTAGCCGAGGTGCTGGATTTAGCACCGATACCGGAGACATAGTCCAGATTTTCCACCGCCCCGTCGAGGAAGATGCCGGTAGTCTGGGTTTTAGCTGGTGCTGCCGTGTCGCCACCGCCGCAGCCTGCCAGTACGGAAAACACCGCAAGCGATATCACGGAAAGTTTTTTCATGCTTTTCTGGCCTCAATTGAAAAAAACAAAGTCTAGCCAACGAGCATGACAAGGCTATGACCGCGAGCGAGGCCGTGCGGAGACCCAAAGCAAAAAACCCCCAACAGCCTAAAGACTGAAGGGGGTTTTTCTAATAACTAGCTTGACGATAACCTACTTTCACACTGGTTGCAGCACTATCAT
>NZ_CAXIQN010000009.1:0-405120 GCF_964031615.1 Duganella fentianensis | reverse complement strand
GGCCACGCTGCGGGCAACTCTGCCCGCAGCGTGGCCGTTAGCACTTAATCCCGCTCGCTTTTGAAGATTTCACGGCCGATTTCCACCGTGGTGGTGCCGTCAGTCAGCCAGATCTGGCCATCCTGTATGGTGCATTGCAGCTGCATGGTGCGCTGGGCCATGCGGCCCAGTTGCTCGGTCGCATCGGCGTTCAGATTGATCACGCTAAGATTCTTGCAGCGCTCGACTTTGTTGGCCAGCCCCTTCCACCAGATATGGCTGGTGGCCGCGTAGCTATACACCACCACATGCTCGGAACGGCCACAGGCCTTGAGCAGCACTTTCTCGTCCGGCTGCCCCACTTCGATCCACAGTTCGATGGCGCCGGTCAGGTCCTTCTGCCACAGATCAGGTTCTTCCACGTCGAACAGACCTTTGGTAAAGGTCAGCGCCTCGTTGGCATGGATGGCATACGCCACCAGCCGCACCATCATGCGTTCGTCCGTTTCGGACGGATGGCGCGCCATGGTCAGCGCCGGCGACTCGTAATAATTGCGGTCCATGTCCGCAATCGATAGATCTGCTTTGTAAATTGTTGCTTTAAGGGCCATCAGGACTACTCTTTAGTGTTATTTGAAGACGACGGTCTTGTCGCCATTCTGTAAAACGCGGTGCTCGACAAACCATTTCACGGCACGCGCCAGCACCACGCATTCGACATCGCGGCCGATAGCCGACAGGGTATCGGCATCCATCGAATGATCGACCCGCTCGACATCCTGCTCGATGATCGGGCCTTCATCCAGATCGCCGGTAACGAAGTGGGCGGTGGCGCCGATCAGTTTCACGCCGCGCTGGTGCGCCTGCGCATACGGCTTGGCGCCCTTGAAGCTAGGCAGGAAGGAATGGTGGATGTTGATCGCCTTGCCCTTGAGCGCCGCGCACAGGCTAGGTGACAGAATCTGCATATAGCGCGCCAGCACCACCAGATCGATCTGGTGCGAGTTGATCAGTTCGATGATCTTGGCTTCCTGCGCCAGCTTGGTTTCTTCCGACGCGCCCGTTGCCAGTGGCAGATAGTGGAACGGAATGTTGTAGCTGGCTGCCAGCTGGTAGAAATCCATGTGATTCGACACGATGGCAGGAATCTCCACCGGCAGCAGGCCGCTCTTGTAGCGGAACAGCAAGTCGTTCAGGCAATGGCCGATCTTCGACACCATCAGCATCACGCGCGGCTTGTAGTGGGCATCGCGCAATTCCCAGTCCAGTCCCATGCTGGCGGCCAGCGTGGCGAAGTCGGCGCGCAGGGCAGCGTCGCTCAGGCCGCTATCTTCCAGCGAGAAATGCACGCGCATGAAGAACAACTGCGACTGGCTATCCCCGAACTGGGCCGAATCGATAATGTTGCAGCCATGTTCGGCCAGAAAGCCCGACACGCGGTGCACGATACCGCGCTGATCGAGGCAAGAGAGAGTCAGAATGTATTCGGGATTGCTCATTTCTACCATCGTTAGAATTCATACAAGGCCGGTATTGTCGCACGGCTGGGCAGGAACTGCCCAATTCATCAGCAGCATGGCACCCCGTGCAGGCGCCGGATGCAACACTTCTCGTCGCTAGCACGGGAACTTTGGCCGCTGATCAGCCTCTATCGGGTATCCGGCCAGCGCCGGCCCGCCCACTCACGAGGAGCATCCATCATGACCAACCGCCCCCTGCCCGCGCCCGACTACCTGCAGATCGTTGCCTTCTACCAGCAACTGGGTCAGCACCTGCTGACCGCCATGCAGAGTCTGGGCGACCTGCAACTACAACTGATCGATATTCTGAGCCTGACTCACTCCAACATGCTGCAGACCACGCATGAACACCTGACAGCCTTCGAGCGCAGCATGGAACAGGCCAGCAAGGCCGCCAGCAGCAGTGTGCCGCGCGCCAGCGTACAGACCAGCGTGGCCGGATCCGCCACCCACCACTAATCGCAACTAAACGGCCTAGGCGCACTGGAACTTTCGTCAACCTCGCTTCTCTAATCAAGCAGGGCAGCGAGCGCTACCCGCCACTTCGACGCACAGTCGCCAACATTATCCAGGAGGACTTATGGCCAGTAATTCCGGCAATGAAAACATCAAACCCAAAAGCAGCGCCAAGCGGGGCTTTGCCGCCATGGACGAAGCAACCCAGCGCAGCATCGCCAGCAAGGGCGGCCAGGCCGCACACCAGAAAGGCACGGCACATGAATTCGACAGCGAGGAAGCGCGCCGCGCCGGACAGAAAGGGGGCGAAGCCGTCAGCCGGGATCGCGCCCACATGGCTACCATAGGCCGCAAAGGGGGCGAGAGCCGCCAGTCTGCGGCGCGCGCCAAGGCCCAGCAGGCAGCGGGCCAAAGTGGCGCGGAGCAAAGCAGCAAGGGGGGCAGCCGTCAGAGCAGCAAGGCGGCC
Organism: Duganella fentianensis; assembly: GCF_964031615.1. Taxonomy (GTDB): domain Bacteria; phylum Pseudomonadota; class Gammaproteobacteria; order Burkholderiales; family Burkholderiaceae_D; genus Rugamonas; species Rugamonas fentianensis_A. Next base: position 402,699 of record NZ_CAXIQN010000009.1, on the reverse strand, counting down.
AACCATTGATTGCCGTAAGTTGCTCAGGTACCGAGGATGACGGCCGAGGCTTTGAAGATGGCCGTGGCGGGCATCCCGGCCGCCAGTTCCAGCGCCTCGCCGCTTTCGCGTGTAACGATGGCCGCAATGGTGGCACCGCCGGCCAGCGCAATGCTGACCTCCGTATTGACGGCACCTTGCTGCACACGGCTGATGGTGCCGCTCAGCTGATTGCGGGCAGAAAAACGGGCACCTTCAGGCTCGGTCACTACGATGATGGAACTGGCTTTGATCAACGCCCACGCGGTCACACCGGGCACCAGCCCGAGGCTGTCACTGCTGTCGCGCGTGATGGTGGCGACGATCTGCTGGCCGCCAGCGATTCCCAGCGTGACTTCGTCATTCACGGCGCCACGCACCAGCGCAAGGACTTTGCCACTGAACTGGTTGCGCGCGCTCGTTTTCATCGTCAGGTTCCGTATCAGTAAAAGGTCATCGGCCAGTGCATGTGACTGGCTGCTCAGCGCGGCCACAAAACGCTGGTGGGCTTCATCGATCCTGGCGAAATTTTCCACCAGTTGCTGTCCCCGTGCCGTGAGGCGCGTTCCGCCACCGCCCTTGCCGCCGGCCAGCCGTTCCAGCAAAGCTTCGCCAGCCAGATTGTTCATCGCTTCAATGGCGTCCCATGCCCCTTTGTAGCTCAGCCCCACGGCTTTCGCTGCCGCCGTGATGGAACCATGTTCGGCTATTGCCGCCAGCAGTTCCATGCGCTCGCGTCCGCCTAGCTTCTGCCCGCCTATGGTCATCCATACGCTGCCTTGCAGCGCCATGCCGCCCTGCGTCAGTTCGTCTTCATGCTTCATGCGCCACTCCTTGCAAGCATTGCGCCGTATCGATCAGCTGCCCCTGTTCCATGCGCAGCAGGTGGTCGCCGAAGGCTGCCACATCATCTTGGTCGTGGGTAATCAGCAGCATGGGGATGGCTAGCTGACGCTGCAGCCTGTCCAGCTCGGCACGCATGCGCTGACGCAGTGCCGGATCGAGTGCCGCAAATGGTTCATCCAGTAGCAACGCTCTAGGCGACGGCGCCAGCGCGCGCGCCAGCGCCACCCGCTGACGCTGGCCGCCCGATAGCTGATGCGGCAATTGCGCCGCCACACCATCGAGCTCCAGCGCAGCCAGCCAGTAGCGCACGGTGTCGTCGTCATGCGTGCGGGCAGGATTGCGCCAGCCCCGCTGCAGGCCGAAAGCGATATTCTGCCGCACGTTCAAATGGGGGAATAAAGCGTAATCCTGAAACAGATAACCTAACTGACGCTGTGGCGGCGCCAGATTGATGCCCTGCGCGGCCCCGTACAGGCAGCGCCCGTCCAGCGTAATATGGCCCTGATCGGGCGTCAGCAACCCCGCTAGTGCTTTCAGCAGCATGCTTTTGCCGGCACCTGATTCGCCGTACAGCACGATGCGCTGGCTGTCCGAGCGGAAGCGGGCCTGCAGTGTAAAGCGGCGCGTCCCTGCGGCCAGCGTCTTGCGGATATCGACGTCGAATGTCATGTCACACCTGTTGCGAGCGCTGCGGCGTGAGCTTATTGGCACTGACCAGCACCACCATGCACACCAGCGAAGTAATCACCACCAGCAGATTAGCCGTATCGTCCTGCCCTGCCTGCACGGCTTCGTAGACAGCGATCGACAGTGTCTGGGTCTTGCCCGGTATACTGCCAGCCACCATCAGGGTGGCACCGAATTCCCCCATGGAGCGGGCAAAGGCCAGTAGCGTGCCGCTCAGCACACCGCGCCATGCCAGCGGCAGGCTGACCCGCAGGAACACGGCCAATGGCGACAATCCCAGTACGCTTGCGGCTTGTTCCAGCTGGGTATCGACCGCTTCAAACGCGGCCCGCGCCCCCTTCAACACCAGCGGAAATGCCACCACGGCGGCGGCGATGACCGCGCCCTGCCAGCTAAAGATCAGCTGGATGCCGAACATCTGCTGCAGCCATGCACCGATAGGGCCATTGCGGCCGATCAGCACGAGCAGATAATAACCGAGCACCGTGGGCGGCATCACCATGGGCAAAGTCAGCAGCGCATCGAGCAGCTCGCGCCCCACGAAGCGCTTGCGCGCCAGCAGATAGCCGAGCGCCACGCCCAGCACCAGATCGATCAGCGTAGCCCAGCAGGCCACTTTGAGCGACAGAGCGAGCGCCACCCACGCCGGTTCGGCCATCAGCGTCGCCTGCATTTATGGCCGCCCGAAACCATAGCGGCTCAGGATAGCCTGCGCCGGCGCCGACAGCATAAACTCGGCAAACTGGCGTGCCACCGGCGTCTGCGTACTGCCCGCAGTGACGGCAATCGGATAGGTCACGGGTGTCTCCGTCGGTACCGTTGCCACCAGTAGCACCTTGTCCTTGAATAGTGCCGCATCCGTGGCATACACGAAACCGGCATCGACTTCGCCGCGCGCCACGTAATCGAGACACTGGCGTACCGAGGTGGCATAAATCAGCTTGTTGACCACGCCGTTCCACTGTCCGGCCTGTTCCAGCGCATGGCGGCTGTAGCGCCCTGCCGGCACACTGGCCGGATTGCCGAGCGCAATGCGCTGCACACCGGCCTGTGCCAGATCGCGCAGACCGGCCAGCGCCAGCTTGCTATCAGCCGGCTTGATCAGCACCAGTGTGTTGCTGGCAAAATTGCGACGGCTGGCAACATCCAGCAGTTTCAGATTACTGGCCCGATCCATGGCATCCTGATCGGCGGTCGCCAGCACATCGACCGGTGCGCCCTTGGCGATCTGCTGCACCAGCGCATCGGAGGCGGCAAAATTGAACAGCACCTTGTTACCGGCATGCTGTTTTTCATAGGCAGCGCCAATCTCCTTGAAAGCGTTACTCAGGCTGGCAGCGGCAGATACCGTCAATTCGCCCGCACGGGCCGGCAGCACGGCCACGCCGCACAGCAATGCCGCCAGCGCGGCCAGTTTCGCAGTCGTCGCAGCCATACTTTTCCCTATCGCAAGAGTCGTCATATAGTCGATTATATAGCGATTGAAAAAACCGTGCTTTTAGCGCTCATCCGGCCGGCTGTGGTACATTCACGCCTCGATTATTCCCGCCCTATGCTATGTCCCGCCTGAAGTACCTGAGTGCCTATTCCGAACAGACCCAGACGCAAGTGGCGCAACTGATGGCGCAGGATAAACTGGCGGCCGTACTGAAAAGCCGCTACGGCAAGGCACACGACTACCGCACCGACAAGGCGCTGTACAACTACGTGCAGGAATTGCGCAGCGCCCATCTGCGCAATGCGGAACCCGTCAACAAGGTCGAATACGACAGCAAGATCCACGTAATCAACCATGCGCTAGGGCTGCATACTTCGATTGCTCGGGTACAGGGCGGCAAGCTCAAGGCCAAGCATGAAATCCGCGTGGCCACCATGTTCAAGGCCGTACCGATGGAATTTCTCACCATGATCGCCGTGCATGAACTGGCCCACCTGAAGGAAAAGCAGCACGACAAAGCCTTCTACCAGCTGTGCACGCACATGGAGCCCAACTACCACCAGTACGAATTCGACCTACGCCTCTACCTGACGCACCTCGATCATCAGGGCGAGAAACTGTGGACCTGAGCGCCGTGAAGACTAACTGATGGCGCCAGGCAATGCTCAGGCGCCCGCGCCTTTCAGACGCTGTAACAGGCGTTCCGGTTCGGCTTCCAGCTGCATCAGCGCCACATGCTCGGGACGGATGAAGCCTTGCGTGCTGGCGTGCTGGATGAAGCCGGCCAGCTGATCGTAGAAGCCGGCCACATTCAGCAGCCCTATGGGCTTGCGATGTATGCCCAGTTGCGACCAGGTCAGCATTTCGAACAGTTCTTCCAGCGTGCCCATGCCACCCGGCATGGCGATGAAACCATCGGCCAGACTGGCCATCATGGCTTTGCGTTCATGCATGTCTTTGACGATGAACTGGCGCGTCAGGCCATTGTGTCCTACTTCGCGTTCCACCAGCGCAGTGGGGATCACGCCCGTCACTTCGCCACCGTGCTTGAGCACTTCATCGGCAATGACACCCATCAGCCCGACATTGCCACCGCCATACACTAGCGCCAGATTCTGCGCTACCAGTGCCCGCCCCAGCGCACGCGCTGCTTCGGCATACTGTGGATCATGGCCGGGATTGGCACCGCAATAAACACAAATCGCTTTCAAGTTTCTTCTTCCTCATCCATTTGGCGCCGCACCAGATCGGCATCGAGCCGCTCCAGTGCGTCGAGTGCCACACAGCGCGCAGCAGCCTGATACAGGGCACGCGCTTCAGCTTGTCGTCGTTTTCCGTCCAGCATCTGCATGGCCCGTGCGTAGCGCACTTTGACGATGGCAGAGTCCGGCGTCAATGCCAGCGCTTTTTCGAACGCGGCATAGCTTTCTTCCTTTTTCACGCCGTAGGTCAGGCCGCCCAGTAGCGCGCCTACCTTGTCGAGAATTTCGGCGTGGTAGATGCCCAGCGCCACCTGCGCGTCGGCCCGCTGCGGCGCAAGACTGAGCGTGGTGTCCAGACTGCCGCGCACCTTGGCGCCCAGTCCCTGCGCCAGTGCTTTGACTACCGAGATGCCTTGCGAATACTGGCCCAGCGCATACGCATGCCAGTAGAAACCAGCCGGATTATCGGGCTGTTCCTGTTGCTGCCGTTCGCAGCGTTCGGCCACGCATTCGAAGGTGGCCAGCTTTTTCATCAGGCTGGGTTCCAGATACTGGGCATAGATGCAGATGGCTTTGTGTGCGACCGAATAACCGGGCACGCCCACGTCGAGGCCGATGCGGGCCGCATGTTCGAACTCGCCCGCATGGAAGGCGATCCATGCCTGCACCAGCTTGGGATTGTCGGGCCACGGTTCGCGGTCGCCCGCATGCAGACGGGGCCACAGGCGCGCCAGACTTTCCGGCGTGTGCACATAGGCGGGATCAGGATACGGGAAAGGAGTCCACGCCATACAGGTCGGCCTACTTGAGTTTCTTCAGGTATTCTTCGGACAGTTTCTGGAACAGCAAACTGGTTTCATTGCGCAGGTACGGGCCGATCTGCGACAGCACCTGATAGCAGCCCCGCGCCAGCGCATCGGCCATCGATTGCTGCTCGCTGTATTTGCGCGGATTGCGCACGTATTCGTAGGACAGCCAGTAGGTCGCCACCACCACCATATTGGTGGCCATGGCATCGATGGCGGTATCCGAGGCTTCCAGCGATTTCTCGCTGCGCAAATCTTCGCACAGTTGCTTGGCCACCTTGATCTTGTGCGCCAGAATCTGCTTGAAGTGCAGTTCCAGCTTGCGGTTGCGCGACAGCAGATCGTTCAGATCACGGTAGAAGAAGCGGTAGCGCCAGATCAGTTCGAACATCAGGTGCAGATACAGCCACACGTCTTCGATGTTGGAGCGGCGCCCGTCCGGCACCGTCAGAATCCGGTTGATCTCCGCCTCGAACTGCACGAAGATGGAATTGACGATGTCGTCCTTGTTGCGGAAGTGATAGTAGAGGTTCCCCGGCGAGATATTCATTTCTTCGGCGATCACGGTGGTCGTGATGTTCGGCTCGCCAAATTCATTAAACAAGCGCAGCGACAGCTCTAGGATGCGTTCGCGGGTACGGCGGGGTGCTTTTTGTAGCATAGCAAGGAAACCTCTGTTTATTCTCCTGCAAGCATAACACCGTTGCCGCGAAGTTAGAAATATCTATCAGTGCGCCGCCGGACGATTGCCCTGCTGCGCCTTGAGTGCCGCCAGCTCGGCGCTCAGTTCATCCACCCGTGCATGCAGCCGAGCCACTTCGGCCGCCGTCGGCACACCAATGGCGCTCAGTGCGCGCAGCACGCGCTCTTCGAAAACTTGCATGGAAAACATCTTGCCGCCCTCTTCCTGCGCTTTGGCGAAGGCATGCAGGCCGGCCTGCCAGATTTCCTGCGACGACATGTGCATGGCGTCGGCCATGCGCTGATCATCGTCTTCCGGCTTCAACTTCTTGATCATGGAGCGTCCCCAAATTGTTTTGCGTTATTATTTTTTTATTGTAATCAGCAAAACTAGAGCTTGGAATCTAATGCGCTGTCAGCAACACGCCACCATGTAACTGGGTCTGCAGGCGGAAGCCTTCGCGGATATTCTCGCGCAGCACCGAGCCCTGCCACGGCTTGGTATAGAAGCGGTCGATCGCCCCGTGGTTGATGGCTTCCATGATGGGCGACAGATCGGTATAGGCCGACAGCATGATGCGGAAAGTATCAGGCGCCAGATTCTTTACCCGCTCCATGAATTCCGTCCCGCTCATGGACGGCATGCACTGGTCGCACAGAATCACATGCACGCGGTTATGCGCCAGCAGGTCGAAGCCTTCGGCCGCCGTCTGCGCGGTCAGGATGCGGTAGCCATCCTGACCGAGAAAATCGGACAGCACATCGAGCATAAAGGCATCGTCGTCCACGATCAACAGTGTGGGCTGGCCCACCAGCCCCACTTCCTGCGGCGCCTGCAGGGACTGGCCCTGACGCAGCATCTGCTCGAATTCGTCTTCCGGCAAGGGGCGACTGAACAGATAGCCCTGCATCTCGTCACAGTTATGCCGCCGCAGATAGGCCAGCTGGGCATCTTTCTCCACCCCTTCGGCGATCACTTCCAGCTGCATGCTGTGCGCCATGTTGATGATGGCCAGCACGATGGCCGCATCATCGGGATTGCTGGTGACTTCGCGCACAAAGGCGATGTCGATCTTCAGTTTGTCGATGGGGAAGCGCTTCAGGTAAGCCAGCGAGGAATAGCCAGTGCCGAAATCGTCGATGGAGATGCGGATACCCAGCGCTTTCAGATGCTGCAGCACGGTGATGGTTTCCTCCGCATTCGACATCAGCGAACTTTCCGTCAGCTCCAGCTCCAGCAGTTCCGGGGCAATGTCGAATTCGCGTATGACTTTCAGCACTTCTTCTTCCAGCCCGCCGACAAAGAACTGTATGCCCGAGACATTGACGGACAGGTGCACTGCACCAACGCCGGACTTGCTCCATTCGGCGATCTTGCGGCAGGCTTCGCGCAGCACCCAGTTACCCACCCGCACAATCAGCCCCGTTTCTTCCAGTAGCGGAATGAATAGCGCCGGCGACACCATGCCATGGCCGGGACGGCGCCAGCGGATCAGCGCTTCGGCACCGCTGATGCGGCCCGTGGCGATATTCACCTTGGGCTGGAAGTGCAACACAAATTCCTCGTTATCGATGGCGCGCCGCAGTGCGATTTCCAGATCCAGCCGGGCGATCGACTGGGCGTTCATTTCCGCCGTGAAGAAACGGAAGGCATCGCGTCCCGCTTCCTTGGCGCGGTACATGGCCGTATCGGCATACTGGATCAGGGTATCGGGATCGTCGCCATCGTCGGGATAGACGGAAATGCCGATGCTGGAGGTCAGCGTCACTTCATGCCCGCGCAGATCGAACGGCCGGCGCATCGATTCGCGGATCTTGTCCACCACCGTGACGGCCGCCTGCGGCCCTTCCGGCAGCATCAGGATGGCGGCAAACTCGTCGCCGCCGAAGCGGCCTATGGTGTCGCGCACACGCAGGCAATCCACCAGCCGGCTCGAGAACTGGCGCAGCAGTTCATCACCGATGGTGTGTCCCAGCGTATCGTTGACGTTCTTGAAGCGGTCCACATCAAGGAATAGCACGGCCAGCGACCAGCCATGCTCGGCCGCCTGATGCAGCGAGTGGCCCAGCGAATCATAGAACTGGCTACGATTGGGGAGCCCCGTCAGCGTATCGAAGTGGGCTAATTTGAGCAGGCGCTGCTCGGCTTCCTTGCGCTCGGTGATATCGCGCGCCACCGCCACCATGATCCACGTCGAACCGGAACGCAGCGTGCGGCGCTGCACTTCCACCGACAGCAGCGAGCCATCCTGACAATGCAGCTGCAATTCGCTCATGGCGCCGCTCTGCTCGCCGGAAAGCAGCTTGCGGAACAGGTCCTCCAGCGGCTCCAGCGCGCCCAGACCGCTGCCATCGGGATGCACGCGCAGAAAATCTTCACGCGGATAGCCAAGCATGCGGCAGGCGGTGGCATTCACGTCGACAAAGCACATGGCGCTGCGGTCGAGCAGGAAAATGGCATCGGCCGTGGCATCCATGGCCAGCCGGAAGCGGCGCAGATCTTCGTCAAGGCGGATACGGGCATTCATATCGGCCGTCAGCTGGGCGTGGTGCTGCTTGATTTCCTCGTACAGGGAGAGGTTTTCATACGCCACCGAAATCTGCGCGGCCACCGTGATGGCCACCCGCTCATCGACTTCGGAAAAACCTTCCGAGCCCAGTTTATCGACCAGATACAGCCAGCCATGCACGCGCTCGCGCGCAGCAATCGGCACGCCGAGGAAGGAATGCACGGCCGGATGGTCGGACGGCAAGCCAATGCTGGCCGGATCACCATTCACGTCATTCAGGCGGCAGGTCTGGCGCTGTTCCAGCAGACCGCGCAGTACACCGGCACGGGGCGCCGTGGCCAGTGCGCGGGCCGGCACGCCAGCACCGCAACTGGCAAAATAACTGAGTTCGCTGGCTTCGCTATCGAGCATGCCAATGCAGGCGAATTTCGACACGCAGATATTCTGCGCCACGCGGCAGCCGATCTCGATCAGCGCACCGGGATCGCGCTCGGCCCCCAGTTCTATGCCCAGTTCGATCAGCGCCGTCAGGCGCAGGCTGACGGCCTGCAGACTCGAGAGCGAACTGGTCAGACGTTGTGTCATGCGCTCCAGATGCTCGCCCGCTGCGCTATCGGCATCGCCCGACTGGTCGGCAATGCGCGACAGCTGGCGGCTGCTGTTTTCCAGCTCATCCAGATACTCGGCCACCTTGTCGTCGAAATGGTGGAAGCGCCCGTCCATGGGTGGCTCCATCACATGCCGCACCGGTGGCAGCTCGGCCTGCATGCCCAGCGCTTCCTGTACGGTACGGCGTATCACTTCCGGATCGGACGGCTTGGGCAATACCCAGCGCACGCCGCAACTCTGCGCCACCGCCATGGCTTCCCGTTCACGATAGATGGCAGTATAGAAAATCACCGGCACCTTGGCCGTGGCGGGATTGGCATGCAGCCGGGTGACCAGTTCATAACCATCCATGCTGGGCATGAGGATGTCGGAGATCACCAGATCCGGCTTCTCGGCCTCGACTATGCGCAAAGCATCGGCACCATTGGCCGCTTCCAGCAGGCGGTGGCCATCGTAGCCCAGCAGCGTCATGAGGAATTCGCGGTTCAGCACATGGTCATCGACGATCAGGATGGTGGCCACAGTCTGCTCGCGCGGCTTCAGATAGGCTTCGATCTGGCTAACAAAGCGCTCCGGCTCGACCGGCTTGCCGATATAGCCATCGAAACCGGCCGCCAGCAGTTTTTCGCGGTCGCCCAGCATGGCCAGCGCCGTCACGGCCAGTAGCGGAATATGGCGCATGGTGGCATCGGCCTTGAGCGCCGCCACCACGCCATAACCATCGAGACGGGGCAGGTGTACATCGCACAGGATCAGATCGGGGCGGTGCTGGCGCGCCAGCGCCACACCGCTCTCGCCATCACCGGCGCTGATGGTGCTGTGGCCATAGGCGCGCAGCAGGTAAACCATCAGCTCCAGATTGGTCGCATTGTCTTCGATGATGAGGATGCGTGCTGCCACAGTACGGCCTCCTGGTTTATTCTCGCGGCAGGGCCAGCGTAAAAGTGCTGCCCACGCCATATTCACTATTGAACAGTATCTGCCCCTGCAACAGCACCGCCAGCCGCTGGCTCAGGTGCAGCCCTAACCCGGTCCCTTCGAACTGGCGCACCTTGCCCGCATCGAGCTGGGAAAAGGCCTGAAACAGGGCACCGCGGTCTTCCGCTTCAATCCCGATGCCGGTATCGCTGATGCTGATGGTGACGCAATCGCGCTCGCTGACCTGCGCCGTATCGAGGTTCACCTGCACCTTGCCGTGCTCGGTGAACTTGATGGCGTTATGCACCAGATTCATCAGAATCTGCTGCAGGGCGCGGCGGTCGGCCATCACCGTCAGGTCAGCATCGGGACCGACGAATTCCAGTTCCAGCCCTTTCTGCCGCGCCTGCGGCCGGAACAGCAGCAGCACTTCATCGATCAGCTGGCGGCACTGCAGCGGCGCCAGTTCCAGCTCCAGCTTGCCCGCTTCGATCTTGGTCAGGTCGAGCAGATCGTTAATCAGCGACAGCAGGTGACGGGCACTGCTCTGCACCGTACGCAAGTGCTTTTCCTGTTCCTCGTTGATGGGCCCCGGCAGCTTCATCAACATGGTGCCGGTAAAGCCGATGATGGCATTCAAGGGCGTGCGCAATTCATGTGACATGCCCGCTAAAAAACGGTCCTTGGCGGCACTGGCACGGGCCAGCTCCGAGTTCTGTTCCTGCAGGGTACGCTCGATGCGCTTGCGCTCCGTGTTATCGCGGATCGCACTCATGATCAGCGTGCCTTCTTCCGTGACGATGGGGCTCAGGCTGATTTCAACGGGGAACTCCATGCCATCGCTGCGCAAGCCGTACAGATCACGCCCCGAACCCATGGGCCGCACTTGCGGCTGCTTCATATATTCGCTGCGGTGCTGCAGGTGAGATACGCGGAACCTTTGCGGCATCAACTGCTCCAGCGGCAGGCCGCGCATGGCCCCCTGCGGATAGCCAAATAGCGTGTGCGCCTGCCGGTTGGCCAGCACCACCCGCCCGCCCGAATTAGCCAGCAAGATGGCGTCCGGCATGGATTCCAGCAGTCCATCGAAGCGCGCCTCCACCAGTTTGGCATCGCGCAACACTTTCAGCGCCGTCACATCTTTCTTGCTCCACAGGATGTGCTCGGGCTGGCCGGCCCCATCGCGCACCAGCTTGGAACTGCTGTCCACGTACACCAGCGCGCCATCCTTGGCATGCCGCATGGATTCGTAATTGGCCGCCCCCGTGCTCAGCGTATGGGCGATCACGCCCGCTTCTTCTTCCAGCAGCCCCTGCGGCACGATCAGTTCGGCCAGCGTATGCCCCAGCGCTTCGTCACTGGTATAGCCAAAGACAGCCTGGGCACCATTGGTCCAGCATTCCACCACACCGGCCAGCGTAGTGACGATGACCGCATCCGGTGTTTCATTGAGTATCAGGCTACCAAAATCAGTGGGCATGGTGGCACCTTGCTTTGTCTGCTAGCTATAGCTTAACCAACATACAGCAACCGTCAACGAAAATACTCTCACAATGTCACAAGCGTGTGGCCGCCAGAATTTCGTCCATGACACACGGCAACGTTTCCGCATGCCGGCCCAGCGCCACGTGTCCGATCCCCTCGAATGCCAGCTGACGTGCACCGGCAAGCTGCGCCGACTGGGCTGGCGCGACAATATTGTCATGCAAAGTATAAATCGTACTAAACAAACCGCGTTGCGTATTCGCCTCACCAGCGGCCAGTCCACGCAGCCATTCACTGTCATACAGCATCTGGCGCACGTTCTGGCCGATGCCGAACTTGGCCAGCGAGAGCGCCGTCCCCTGATGCGGCGTGCCCAGCGTGATCACCCGTGCCACCTGCGCAGCACCATAGCGGCGCAGATAGGCACGCGCGACCAGCCCGCCCATGCTGTGGCCGACGATCACCACGCGCTGCTGCCCCGTGGCCGCACAGAGCTGGTCGATGGCAGCGCGCACCTGCGGGGCAAAGTCGTCGATGGAAGCACCGGGCGGCTCCAGATCCACCCCTAAGTGGGCAATACCAGACTGATTCAACAACGCGCTTAAAGGACGCCAGTAGCCGCTATTGCAGCCATAGCCGTGGATCAGCAGCACGGGCAAGCCGTGCTGTCCGGCCGGCAGTTGCAGGCCGACGGGATGCAGCATGTCGTAACTGGTGGTTTTCAGGTTGGAACAGTATTCGTGTGCCAGCAGCATGAATAGCTGTGGCAGGGACAAGGCTGGCGCCTGCGGCTGGTCGCGCAAGCTCAAACGGAAATTATTTGCCGAAATCAGCAGGCGCAGCGCGAGTACCAGCACCACCCCGCACAGCAGGTAAAACAGTTCCAGCAGCAACTGCCAGTAGAGCGGCCCGGCCGGTTGCCAGTAGCGATGCAGGGTAGCGGCGACGATCAGCGCCGTAGCCAGCTGCAAACCCAGTAAGAGGAAGACGACGCGTCGGATCATGCTGCCATCATAACCCGACGCCAGAAAACGCGTACGCCTAGCTGCGCACTGGCCGCGCTGCCGGCTGCCCCGTCAGCTGTTCGGCCAGCGTACTCGCCAGCCGCGCCACGATACCGTAGATGGAAAGCTGGGGATTGGCCCCGATCGAAGTAGGGAATAGCGAGCCGTCATGCACGGACACGTTACTTAGCCCGTGATAGCGACCATCGGCCGCCGTCACGCCCTGCCGCACATCATCGGCCATGGTGCAGCCGCCCATCACGTGGGCCGAGACCACCCGCATCGCCAGCTGCTTCATGGGCAGCGCCTTGATACCGGCCTGCGCTTCAGCCCAGCTGCGGTAAAGCGGCGTGGTTTCATGCACGGGGGCGACATCTTTGGCACCGGCGGCGAACTGGATTTCGGCCATGGTGAGCAGCGCGCGGCGCGCGCCGTCCCAGATAAAGTCGCTGATCGGATAGTCCAAGGTCGGCGCCCCATGGCTATCGAGCAGCACGCTGCCGCCCGGCGCATCGGCGTGGAAGCCGTCGCGCAGCAGCGCCAGCGTGGCTTGCTTGTAGGGGAACTGCGCCATGTCGGCCGCATGGTCGGCGCCGAAACCGGCTTTGGTGGTGGCCAGCAGCAGAGGATGCAGGGGCGGCACTTCCAGCTTGTAGCCGATCGGGCCGTCGATCTGCTGGGTGTGCAGGAAGTGGTCGGAGTAGACCGTCTGCGGTGCACCGGCGAAACTGTTGACGGGTTCGGCAAAAGTGGCGGCCGATACCACCACCGGATGCAGGAAAGTCCGCTTGCCCAGCAGACCGTGGGGATCGGGCGCTCCCGAACGCATCAGCAAGGCAGGCGAATTGATGGCGCCACCGGCCACCACGAAGTGGCGCGCCTTCAGGGTCAGCTTGCGCCCGCTGGGGGCCAGACCGGCAGCATCGAGCGCCAGACATTCCAGTTGCACGGCCTTATCGCCCTGCAGCACCAGCTTTTCGGCGCGCGCCCGCGTCAGCAGCGCGGCACCGTGGTTGAGTGCCGACGGGATGGTGGTAATCAGCATCGACTGCTTGGCATTTGTGGGGCAGCCCATGCCGCAATAGCCGAGGTTCCAGCAGCCGTTGACGTTACGCCGGATCAGCGAGGTGGGAATCCCCAGCTTGCTGGCGCCACGGCGCAGGATATCGTTGTTCTCATTGGGCGGCACATTCCAGTCACTGATGTTGAGACGCTGCTCCATCAGCTCGAACCACGGCGCCAGCGCCTCGGTGCTGTAGGTATGCAGGCCGAACTTGCGCTGCCAGTAGCCCAGCGTGCTATCGGGCGTGCGGAAGCTGCTGGTCCAGTTGACGGTGGTGCTGCCGCCTACCGTGCGACCCTGCAGAATATTGATGGCCTTGTCGCGGGTTTTACGGGCCGCCGATTCCTGATACAGCTGGGGATAGGCTTGCGCCTCGTTCATATTGAAATCGTTGGAAGAATGCAACGCGCCCTCTTCTACGATCAGTACGCGCAGGCCGGACAGGGCCAGAATTTCTGCCGTGACACCGCCGCCCGCACCGCTACCGACGATCACCACGTCGGCTTCCAGCGTCTGATCAGCGTTCAGACGGCTGGCATCCGTCACCTGCCAGCCACTGGCCAGACCGGCCTGTACGGGATCAGGGATCAGCGCCTTGGTCTGATTGATAGGTATATTGCGGGGAAGATTCATACCACTCATTTCAGCAACTCCTTGCGCGGACCGGGGTAGCCGATGGCTACCCATGAAGAAGGATCGGCATACCACGAGCCCAGCACCAGATCATGCAGCGCCAGATAGGCGGTCTGCAGCATGGCCAGCCGGTGGCTGCGCCAGCTTTGCAGGAAATCCGCCACTTCGGCCGGTTCGGCCTGCTCCCAGCTGGCGCTGACGCCGGCCAGCAGACGCCGCGCGGGGGCCAGCGCAAGCAGGCCGAACAGATCCTGCACTTCTTTCTGGGTGGTTAAAGGCAAGCCGCGAATCGCGCCATGGGTACGTTCCAGCGTGGCGTTCAACGCCTGTGCACGGGCCGCCGCATCGCTCGGTAGCAACGGTCCCAGCAGCACGGGTATGATGGCGTTCAGCGCCGCCCTGGCTTCACCGTCGAGCGCAAAGGGATGGGGCAATGGTGTCGGGCTCACCATGCGATAGATAGCTCCGCCCGCCGCCAAAGTAATGGCCGCGGCCGCGCCTATCTTCAGAAAAGATCTGCGGTTGCTCATGTCTCCGTCCTACTGGTTATTTTTTTATCTAACTAGTGTACGTGAATCAACTAACCGCAGAGTCAGCAAAAATAGAGTGAACGTTCTATTTATGCGCCATCCTTGCGCTGGCGTCGTCCGGCCATGTGGCGGGCGATGCCGCGCAGAATATTCACCTCTTCCTGTTCCAGCTGGGCACGGGCAAACATGCGTTTCAGCCGCGGCATCAGCTTGCGCGGATTGCTGGCATCGAGGAAGCCGATGTCGACCAGCGCCTGTTCCAGATGCTGGTACATGCCTTCGATCTGGGCCACGCTGGCCGCTTCCCCCTGAAAACCGATCTCGTTGGCATCGCCGGCAGGCTGGCGCACGCTGGGTGCACCATCCAGCGCCGCCATCCGGCATTCATAGGCTAGCACCTGCGCCGCCTGCGACAGATTGAGCGAGGAATAATCGGGATTAGCGGGAATATTGATCAGCACATTGCAGCGCTCGACGATCTCATTGGGCAGACCGAAGCGCTCGTTGCCAAAGATCAAGGCTGCATGCAGTTCGGGCTGGGCCAGCAACTGACCGGCCAGCGCGCGCGGCGTCAGCACAGGGGGCGAGTATTCGCGCAGCCGGGCCGACACGGCGGCGGCAAAATTAATGCCGTCCAGCGCTTCGGCCATGCTGCCCACTATGCGTGCCGAGGCCAGAATATCACCCGCGCCACTGGCAAAAGCGATGGCTTCGGGGTCGTCCAGCGCACCCTCGAAACGGGGCGTGACCAGTACCAGATCGGTAAAACCCATGGTCTTCATGGCTCTTGCCACGGCGCCAATATTGCCTGCTCGGCTAGTTTCTACCAGAATAAATCGCAGCCGTTTGAAAAGATTCGTGTTGATTTCGGGCAGGTTCATTTAAAATAGCGCTATTGCGCGGTATCGATACTAAGATTTTCCGGAATTTTACCCTGTCGGCGCCGCTCCGCTCTTTAATTCACTCTTGTACTCTATCGTGCTGCCGGGCAGGCTGAGGCCCCCGCTGGGCGTTAGCGTTCTTTTAACGGAAAAAGCTTACATGCACCCTATGCTCAACACGGCGGTGAAGGCCGCCCGCCGCGCCGCCGCGGTCATCAACCGCGCTTCGTTCGATCTGGATCGTCTGATCGTCAACGAGAAAAACCACAAGGATTTCGTCACCGATGTCGATCAGGCCGCCGAGCAGGCGATCATCGAAGTGCTGTCCAAAGCCTATCCTGACCATGCTTTCCTGGCCGAAGAGTCGGGCGCATCTGCCAACGCCCACGACGAGAGTGAATACACCTGGATCATCGACCCGCTCGATGGCACCACCAACTTCATGCACGGTTTCCCGCAGTACTCGATCTCGATCGCGCTGGCTCAGCGCGGTGTGGTTACGCAAGCCGTGATCTACGACCCAGTCCGCAATGACCTGTTCACCGCCACCAAAGGCGGCGGCGCCTATCTGAACGACAAGCGTATCCGTGTTACCAAACTGGACCGCATCGCTAACGCCCTGCTGTCGACCGGCTATGTGGCCGGCAATGCCAAGGCGCTGGACGAATACCTGAAGATGTACGGCATCATGGCCGAACGCTGCCACGGCGTACGCCGTCCCGGCAGCGCGGCGCTGGATCTGGCCTACGTGGCTTCCGGCCGTCTGGACGGCTTCTACGAAAAAGGCCTGAAGCCTTGGGATATCGCCGCCGGTTCGCTGATGGTGACGGAAGCTGGCGGTATCGTTGGCGAGTTCAACGGTGAATCCGACTACCTGTACAAAGGCGACATCATTGCTGCCAGCCCGAAAATCTTCGGCCAGATGGTTGGTCTGCTGACCCCGTTCCACGCCACGCCAGCCGCACCGGCTGCGCCTGCCGCAGAATAAGCCGGCGCTGGTGACAGGCAGTTCGCAGGCCGGACTGCCAGCTTGTTACAAAAAAAGAGAGCATTTGCTCTCTTTTTCATTTCCGTATTGAAACAATATACGGATGAAGCTGTTATACTCTGCTCTGCGGCCCCCTTTGACCAGTCCTCTGCCGCAGTATCATCCACCTAGATTGCCTGCGACTGGCGCCAGCAACTGGCGACAGGCCTATCCTCACTTAGAGTTACCATGTCCTTTACATCCCTCGGTTTGTCCGATGCCATCGTCCGCGCTGTCACTGAAGCGGGCTACACTGCGCCCACCCCCATCCAGCAACAGGCGATTCCCGCCGTCCTGAATGGCGGCGACCTGCTGGCAGGCGCACAGACCGGCACCGGCAAGACCGCCGGCTTTACCCTGCCCGTGCTGCACCGCCTGTCCACCGACGCGCGTGGTCTGGCACTGGCCAATAACACGGCGCCGCGCCCTATCCGCGCCCTGATCCTGACGCCGACCCGCGAACTGGCGGCCCAGGTCGAGGAAAGCGTGCGCGTGTACGGCAAATACACCAAGCTCAACTCCACCGTAATTTTCGGCGGCGTGGGCATCAACCCGCAGATCAAACAGCTCAAGCATGGCGTCGATATTCTGGTCGCCACGCCGGGCCGTCTGCTCGACCACATGGAACAGGGCACCGTCAAACTGGAACAGATCGAAATTCTGATCCTCGACGAAGCCGACCGCATGCTCGATATGGGCTTTATCCGCGACATCCGCAAAGTGCTGGCCGCCCTGCCGCCCAAGCGCCAGAACCTGCTGTTCTCGGCCACCTTCTCGGACGAGATCAAGGCGCTGGCCGACGGCCTGCTGGACAAGCCGGCCACCATCGAAGTGGCACGCCGCAACTCCACCGTGGAAATCATTGCGCAGAAAATCCATCCGGTCGACCGCGACAAGAAACACCCTATGCTGTCCTACCTGATCAAGGCGCATAACTGGACCCAGGTGCTGGTATTCACCCGCACCAAGCACGGCGCCAACAAACTGGTCGATCAGCTCGGCGCCGACGGCATCGGCGCCATGGCCATCCACGGCAACAAGAGCCAGTCGGCTCGTACCCGCGCCCTGTCCGAATTCAAAGATGGCACGCTGCAAGTATTAGTGGCCACCGACATCGCCGCGCGCGGTATCGATATCGACCAGCTGCCGCACGTGGTCAACTACGATCTGCCGAATGTGCCGGAAGATTATGTCCACCGGATCGGCCGTACCGGCCGCGCCGGCGCCACCGGTGAAGCCGTGTCGCTGGTCTGCGTGGACGAGCACGAGATGCTGAAAGACATCGAGAAGCTGATCAAGCAGACCTTGCCACGCGAAGTGATCGCCGGTTTCGAGCCGGATCCGAATGCCCGCGCCCAGCCTATCCAGCTGCGCAGCGGCGGCCCCGGTCACCGCAACGGTCCTAGCCGCCATGGCAACAAGCCACGCAGCGGTGGCGGCCAGCGCAGCGCAGGTGGCAACGGCGGCGGTAATGGTGGCGGCAACGGCGCTGGCCGCAGTGCTGGCAGCAACGGCGGCGGCAATGCCCCCCGTGGCAACGGCGGTGGTAATGGCGGTGGTAATGGTGGACGCAGCAATGGCGGCGGCAACGGCCCGCGCGCCAATGGCGCCGGTCCGCGCGGCAATGGCAACGGCAATGCACCGCGCAGCGCCGCCCAGCACCGCTCTGGCGGTCGCGGCCGCTAAGCCCTCCCCCGCAACGGTCTGCGCTGTGCTGCACAGCGCACGCGGACCGTCCTACACAGCGGATTTTGGGCTAGGATAGCGGTTCTGCCTGACTGCCGGAATCACTATGCCCAAGTTCGCTGCCAATCTCACCATGCTATTCAACGAGGTACCCTTCCTCGAGCGCTTTGCGCTGGCGCGCGAAGCGGGCTTCGACGGCGTGGAATTCCTGTTTCCCTATGCCTACGATGCCGATCAGCTGGCCGAACGCCTGCGCCGCCATCAGCTCCAGCTCGTGCTATTCAACCTGCCCTGCGGCGACTGGAATGCAGGCGACCGCGGCATGGCCTGCGACCCGCGCCGGCTCGATGAATTCCGCAGCGGGGTCGATACGGCGCTCGAATACGCGCTGGAACTGGAAGTGCGCCAGCTGCACTGCATGGCGGGCAAGCTGCCCGCCGGACTGGCGCCGGAACGGGCCCGTGCCACCTATATCGACAACCTGCGCTATGCTGCCGGCAAGCTGGCCCCCCATGGCATCAATCTGCTGATCGAACCGATCAACCACTACGACATGCCCGGTTATCTGCTCAACACCAGCCAGCAGGCGGCCGACATCATTGCCGAAGCGGGCTGCCAGAATCTGTTCCTGCAATACGACATCTACCACATGCAGCGCATGGAGGGTGAACTGGCCAACACTATCCGTGCCCGCCTGCCCCTGATCCGCCACATGCAGATTGCCGACACGCCGGGCCGGCATGAGCCGGGCACGGGCGAAATCAATTACCGCTTCCTGTTCCGCCTGATCGACGACCTCGGCTACGACGGCTGGCTGGGCTGCGAATACCTGCCGGCCGGCGACACGCTGGCGGGGCTGTCGTGGCGCACCGCACTCACCAGCTAGCACCTTTGCGCTAGCTCAATACGGCCCGAACCGGCCGGAACAGACTGGGCTTTTTCCGCAGGAGAGCCCATGCGTTCCTATTCCTTTGCTGCACTGGCGGGCTGCATACTGAGCTGCACCGTGCTGCTCACCGGTTGTGCCAGCAGCACGCCGCAAACAGCCGCCGTGCGCGAATTCGCTGCGCTCGCGCCCAAGCTGCAGAGCTACCACGAACTCACCGAGCGCTACCGCCACACCTACCAGCGCGAACAACCCTTTCTTAGCGCCGAGGCCGATGCCGTCGAGCGCCAGCAGGACCGCCAGCGCCAGCAAGCCTGTGATGATTTCGTCAAGCTGCATGGCGGCGTGCTTGCCTATATGCAGGCACTGGGACGGCTGGCGGGCGACAAGCAGTACGATCTGGAAGACCAGATCAAGGCGATGGGCAGCGGCCTGCGCGCCTGGCCCGCACAGGGGCTAGACGACCGCCATGTCACTGCCTTCACCGGCCTGAGCCGCCTGCTAGCACGTGCCGTCACGGCACCGGCCCAGCAGGCCGCTGTGCAAGAATTGCTGCAGGCAGGTGCGCCCGCCGTCCAGCAGCTTCTGAGCGCTATGCAGAACCTGCTGCGGCTATACCAGCGCAGCAGCGAAAACGAACAGGCCATCGTGCTGGGGCTACTGGAAACGGAACTGCCGTATGCCGATCCGCAAAGCCAGCGCCTGCTGCGCGCAGTGGCGGGCGTACTGCAACAGGAAAAGCGCAATGAATACCGCCTGTTCGAGCTACGCAGCACGCTGGCGCGCCAGCATCTGGACAACATCATCGCGCAGCATCAGGCCCTGCTGGCGCAACTGCCTGCCAGCACCAGCAACGGAGGTGTGCCATGAGTAACGTGACGGAAATCGAAGCACTGGCCAGCCAGCTCAGCGAATGCGCTACCGCGCTGCACCGCCGTATCCTGCAGGCGCTGCGCCCGCCCGCGGCAGCGCAGGCCCAGATACAGGCCCTGTTCGGGCGCGAAGTGGCTTTGCGCATGTGTGCCAACGGCCTGTATCTGGATGCGGCCAGGCTGGCAGCTAGCGGGCTGGATCCGGCCCAGCAGCAGCTGCTGGCTGTCACCGCGCGCGCCCGTGTGAAACTGGAACAGATCCAGCACATCAAGGATGTATTCGACTTCAGTGCCGAACTGCTGGCACTGGGCGCTGCCATCGCCAGCGGCAAACCCGAGCACCTGCTCAAACCACTGGAAAACCTCAAGCACCAGCTCGATGCCTTCGACCATGCTGCGCCCTGATGACTGAACAAAAAGACTCTAGCCCGGTCTAACCCACAGGCAGAACGGGAACGGTGTCATGAACGGACTAGAAACTCAGCAATGGCAACATTTGCAGGAAGTGTTGCGACAGGACTATGCCGCGCTACTGGCCCAGCTGGCCGACGAAACCCTGCATACGGCGGCGCTGCGGCGCCCCCTGCCCCATGAAGTGCAGGCTTCGCCATCCGATAATGCCAGCCAGCGCAACTTCGAGGCCCAGCATGTGGAAGCGGCTGCGCACACCTTGCAGCAATTGCAGAGCGTGCGTCATGCCTTGGCCAAATTTGCCGAAGCCAGTTACGGCCTGTGCGAGACCTGTGGTGAAGCTATCGGCTATTCGCGCCTGCAGGCACGGCCCGATGCCCGCCTGTGCATCGTCTGCCAGACCCGCGCCGAACAACTAGGGCGCGGCCGGGCGGCCTGAAGATCGCTACAGCAGCTGACACCAGCGCCCGCCGGATGGTGAGGAAGTTAATCGTTATTCAGCCACGGCTGGCTGCGGATTTTGGCCACCTGCCGCTGGGCTAGCAAGCGCCATAGCTGCAAGGCATCGGCCTGTTTCAAGGCCTGCATGGTGCGCGGCGTGGCCAAGGCGATTTCACAATCGCGATCCGACCATTCGGCAAAGCGCACATCGCCGCCACCGGAGACTTCCACTTCATACATCAGCCCGTCGTCATAGCCGAAGCGCAGCACGGCGCTGCCGGGGCCACCATCGGGATTCGCCACCTTGCCACTGTAGACGTCCGCCAGCGCCGCCGCCATCTGGGCTTCGGACGGTGCCCGCACATCGCGGCCATCGGGGCGAGTAAGCTCTAGCCATGCCTGTGTCATTGACGCATCTCCTATCAGAACGCGCAGTTGCAACGGCTGCCGGTTGAAAACCTGATGCGCCTATCATACCGAAAAAAGGCCGGCGTGCAGGCGGCGTCTCGCATAAGCAACAATCAGCTGCAACAGTGCAGAAACAGCATGATTGTCAGCCTGCTAAAGTCGCTACCAGTAAGCGGGCGCCGCGTAGCTGGACGGTATGACCACGGGCGGCGCACTGATCCACTGACGGGGATCGACGCGGTAATACTTGCTCAATTCGGCAAACAGCTCGCTATGATGTTCTGCCATCTGATACGGCTTTTCGAAAAAGGTTTCCGTCGCCACGGCGAAGAATTCAGCGGGGCTGGTGGCACCATACGGGTCCATCACCGTGTCCTGCCGGTACAGCGCGTGCAGCCGCAGGTTGTTGTAGTCGCGCGTGAGCACTTCCGACCATTCGCGGTAGCTGGCCGGATTGCCCAGATAGGGCGCACCGTTAGCACGGCCTGATTCACTATCGAGCTGGTGGGCAAATTCATGCAGCACCACATTATGGCCGTCGCTCCAGTCAGCCATGCCGCGCAGCACGGCATCCCATGCCAGCACCACCCGCCCGTCATCCCACGATTCGCCCAGCATACTCTGGTGACCCGGCGTGACCACGCCGCCCGGTCCTACATGGGCGCGCGGTGCGACAAACTCGGTGGGATACAGCAGAATGGTGTGCAGCGCCGGATACACTTTGCTGGGGCGGTTCAGCAACAGCAAACAAGCTTGCGCAGCGATCAGCACGGCCATCTCATCCGTCACTTCCAACCCTTCGCAGCCGATGAATTTTTTCTCGTGCAAGAACTGCCTGATCAGACGCTGCAACTGTTGCTGCAGGTCGGGTGGCATGCGCCGGTAGACGGGCAGATAGCGTTCCAGCGTGGCCTGTGCGGCAGCCGGCAATGGCTGCGCCAGCACACGACGCAGACGCCAGCGCGGGTAATACAGCGGCAGTGCTATCAACAGCGCCGTCAAAGCTATCCAGAGCAGTGCATCCATCGGTCGCCCATCCGTTCGAGTTCGAGTCCAGCCTACATGGGGCGTGGCGGCGGCTTTTCAATATGCAAACAGCCGGTCACGCCGGCTGTTCATCATACCTGCACTGCTCGCCCCCGTCAGAGACTCTGCTCCTTGTGCTGGGCCGGGGCGGAACCGAACAGGGCGGCCACCAGCGGATCGCGCATCACAGGGCTACGGTTGACCCTGATCGCGTAATGGGTATCGTCTGCCAGAATGTGGAAGTGGCGCCCGGCGCCCGCCATGGCCTGCTCGCGCAGACCGGGGCGTTCCTTGCGCGCCGGTGCACCTTCGCGCTTGGGCTGGACTATGGCCGCCAGAAACGCCCGCACCCGCTCGGGGTCCGGCGTCAGCTGGTACACGGCTTTGCCCAGATAGGTGGCGGTACCTTCCACATAGCGCGCTAGTTCGATTACGCCCGCTTCGCGCAGGTCGCGGATGTATTTGCGTGCGCCGGAAGGAGAGAATTTAAGGAACCACGCAATCTCGTCGGCCAGCATTTCATGCAGCTGTAATTCGCCTATCAGCTTCTGCATGTTTTCAATGCGGCGCATGGTGGCCGAAGTGGAGCGCACGCGCTCGATGGAAGCCATGCACAGGCCGGGCTTGCGATCGATAGGCGGTGCCGGACGCTCGATCAGGCCGGAAGGCTGGTGGTGGGCAGCAGATACTGGCGTGGTGTCTGGCCCCGTCTGGGTTGGTCGCTCTGCATACATGGATAGACTCCTTATCTCGATTACCGACACAGTCGGCGCTACTCTGACGCCAAGAATGACGGCTGGCAGCTTTTCAGTCTGTGCGGCAGCGAACATTGCTCACAGAAGCTGGGCTTATGTATGTGACCTCTTGCAATAGCGGAAGTTGCAGCAATAGCGAGCCGTTTGAGATAGCTCAAGCTTCCGTGCGTCAGCGTACGGATGAGGACCAACTATCGGCCTAGTCTCCACTCCAACAGCGATGCCGGGCCATTGCTGCCGCCCCTCACCTACAAACAGAAACGGAGCGTCCCAGTGAAATTCATCCCATCTATATTTCCTCTTATTCCACTCACCAGCGCCGCGCTGTGCCTGTCCGGCACGGTGCAAGCACAAGATCCCCTCATCAATCCCTCGTGGTATGTGCAACCGAGCCTGAATGCCATCAAACCCGATAGCGACTTCGGCACGGACAAACGCGGCTATGGTCTGGGCCTGCGCATCGGCAAACCCGTCAGCGAAGCGTGGGATGTACAACTGGGCACCAGCTACGCCCGTAGCCGCGACGGCGGCCGGCGCTACCAGCAGAACACGCTGGGTGTCGATGGCCTGTATCTGTTTTCGCGCCAGAGTTTCCGCCCATTCCTGCTGATCGGCCTCGGTGCCGAGCGCGATAAAAGCAATCTGCCGCTGATGGCGGAACACAGCAAGACTTCCCCCTATGTGAGTGCGGGCCTGGGCTTTCAGGCTGACCTGAGCGAGCGGGTCAGCCTGCAGGCCGATTTGCGCAACGTGCACGGCTTCCTGCGTGGCGACACATTCCCCAGCAGCAAGAGCAATAACTACTATGCCACCATAGGCTTGAACATCGCCTTCAATGCCCCGCCCAAACCGGCACCGCTAGCTCCGCCACCACCGCCACCTCCCATTGCGGCCGAACCACCGCCACCGCCCACGCCCGTACCACCCGCACCGCCGCCACCGGCACGCTTCGAGAAAGTCACCATGTCGGCCACCGAACTGTTCGCCTTCGACAGCGCACAATTGCAATCGGGCCAGCCCAAACTGGACGATATCGCCGCACTGCTGAACGCCAACCCGGGCGTGGAGCAAGTGGTCATCACCGGCTACACCGACCGGCTAGGCAGTCCGCGCTACAACCAGAAGCTATCGGAGCGCCGGGCACAGGCCGTGAAAGACTATCTGGTCAGCAAAGGCATTGCCGCCACCCGCCTGAATGCCGTGGGCAAAGGCGAGGCTGATGCCGTAGTCCAGTGCCAGCAGAAGCAGCGTAGTGCACTGATCGCCTGCCTCGCGCCTAACCGCCGTGTGGAAGTCGAGCAGATTACCGTCGAACGGCGTGTGCAGTAAGGCGCGCAAACAGCCATGCGTGGTGTGCTCGCCTCCGGCTACCGCTTACTGCATGCCACCATCCATGACTGGCTAGCCCACCGCGCCGCCAGCAAAGGTGCGGCGCTCGCTTTCTACACACTGTTCTCGCTGGCGCCCGTGCTGCTGTTTGTGCTGGCCATCGCGGGCAGCCTGTACGGCGTGGCGGCAGCAAGAGGCCAGCTATTCGGCGAGCTGCGCCAACTGCTGGGCCGCGATGGGGCGCAAGCGGTAGAACTGCTGCTGGCCGGTGCCAGCAATCCCGCAGCAGGCCACTGGGCAACGGCGCTGGCGGCCGTGATCCTGCTGGTAGGCGCCACCACAGTATTCGCCGAGCTGAAAGCCAGTCTGGATGAAATCTGGCAAATCGCCCCCGCCCGCGACAGCGCGCTGCTGACCTTGATCCGTACCCGCCTGCTGTCACTGGGCATGATACTGGTGCTGGCTTTTCTGCTGCTGGTATCACTGGCCGTCAGCGCCGCCCTCAGCCTGCTCGATCAGTTAGGCAGCGCCGACAACCGCTATCTGGCGGCCCTGCTGGGCGGACTCAACGCCTTTTTCACCTATCTGGTCATCAGCACCCTGTTTGCTGCGATTTTCAAACTGCTGCCGCAAGTCCGGCTGGCATGGCGCGATGTGCTGATCGGCGCCCTCGGCACGGCAGCGCTGTTCACGCTGGGCAAGCATCTGATCGGTGTATATATCGGTCATAGCGCACTGGCCGATAGCTATGGCGCCGCCAGCGCCATGGTGGCGCTGCTGCTGTGGGTGTATTACTCGGCACAGATCTTCTTTCTCGGCGCCGAATTCACCCGTCAGTATGCTATGCAGCACGGCAGTCTGCGCGCAGGCACGCGCGCTGCCTGATCCCCCACAGGAGGCGCAGGGTCTGTGCGCCCACCAGACACGCTTATTGCTGGCGGCAGCGCCAGTAATAGGCCGCCGAGGCGACGGGCAGTTCCGCCACGGGCACGCTGCTGGCCAGCGCTAGCTGATCTGCTTCGCGCAGGCGCGCATCGGGCGCCAGCACACGGGCAATCACGCCCGGACTGACGCCTATCTTGCGCAGAAACTCCACCGCATTGGCGGTGCCCAGATCACGCTGCACAGTAAGCGCCTGCCGCACTACATGTTCGAGCGACTGCCAGCCTTCGGCTGCGCTATCGCCCTGCCACTGCTGGCGTCTGTCATGTTCGGGTTGCATGGCGTCCCCCTGTTGCGTATGGCACCAGCACCATGCCGGCTTGCCGTCCAAGCTACATCTTAGCCAAGTTTCGGCGCGCGACAAGCCAGCCTGCTTGCTTCAACAGCTTACTTGACGTGGATATCGTTCTTGACGGCTTTCACACCCTTGACGTTGCGGGCAATTTCGGTGGCCTTGGCCATGTCGTCCGGCTGGGCCACGAAGCCGCTCAGCTGCACCGTTCCCTTGAAGGTTTCCACATTGATCTCGGTGGATTTCAAGCTAGGCTCGTTGAAGATGCCGGCTTTCACTTTGGTGGTAATCACCGAGTCATCCACGTATTCGCCCGTGCCTTCGCGCGTGGTGGTGGGAGCGCAGCCAGCAACGGCCAGCAGGCTAACAGTGAATAGAGCAGTCGCAATATGTCGAGTCAGTTTCATGGCATTCTCCTTGATGTTGTCGGAACAGTTGTGCAGTGCTATCGGGTGCCCGGCATGGGCACCGATGTCTGACGTTGTACGCGCCAACCCGACAGTAATCCGTACGCTAGCGTACAAAAACGCCGTTTCCCCCTCTTGGTGCAGCAGCGCACAGACCCTGCCCATGCTGCGGCTTACTCTGAGGATATTGTTTAAGGAGGAAGATCATGCGCACTACCCACACCTTCGCCACCACGTTCAGTGTGCTACTGACCAGTGCTGTCCTGCTGGGCGGCTGCGCGAATAATCCGCCCCCTGTCCAGCAGGGGTATTACGCCAACCAGTCCGACGCTGCCAGCTATGGCACCATCGATGCCATCAAGGTAGTAAATGTCAGCAACAGCAACAGCGGTGCCGGTGCCGTGGCTGGTGGCGTGGTCGGTGCACTGTTAGGCAATCAGGTGGGCAGTGGTAGCGGGCGTACCGCCGCCACCGTGGCCGGCGCCGTGGGCGGTGCCGTGGTCGGTAACAATATCGAGAGCCAGCGCAAGACACAGCAGCGCCAGCAATACCAGATCAGCGTGCGCATGGATAACGGCGACTACCGCATCATCAATCAGGATGCACTGGACGATCTGCGGGTGGGCCATCGCGTGCGTCTGATCGATGGCCGCGTCTACCGCTATTAAGCCCGGCTGCTAGCAGCCTCATGGTGTACGGGCGGTAGCTCGTGCACCACCAGCGGGGTATCTTCGCTCACCAGACCCAGCCAGCCCGCCGCGTGTATGGCGCGCAGCGCATCCTGATAGCCCTGCTCCCAGCGCCATTCGATGGAACCCCGGGAGAAATTGATATCCTTGGCTGCCATATTCCAGTCGCGTCCCGCGTACGGCAGGCGCACCACATGCAGCGTGGAACCGCAACCCAGTTCGGCCAGATCGCGCGCACCCTGTTCGCTCTGCGCATGCTGGGGCAGTGCCAGATATAGATCGCGAATTTTCTGCTGCATGCGGTGACGCTTCACATAATCATCGAGGTGGCGCTGCGAACGGGAAGCAAACGTCACATCCTTCTGGCGCGTCTGTACTTCGTCCAGTGTGGTCGGCTCGCGCCCGTCGGCACTCCACAGATCGACCATGAAACACAGCGTATCGACCTGCTCCGCATCATCGAGCACAGTCTCCAGCGGGGTATTCGAGTACAGCCCGCCATCCCAGTACAGCTCGCCGTCTATGCGCACGGGCGGAAAACCGGGCGGCAAGGCGCCACTCGCACGGATATGATCGGCGCTGATCGTCAGCTGGCGGTTATCGAAGCTGCGCAAGGTGCCGCAAGTCACCTTCAGCGCGTTCACGGTTAGGCGCATACCACCCGACTGATTCAGATAATCCCAGTCGATCAAGCGGTTCAGCGTGCTTTCCAACTCGCTCGTATCGTAGAAACTGGCCTGTTCAGGCGCTACGGCCAAGCCCAGCGGAAACATGCTGGGCCAGCGCGGCCGGAAAAAGCCCGGCACGCCGCGCAGCAGCGTGTCCCAAGTTTGCAGCAGCACATTCGAGCGCCGCTGCAGGTCAGGCACGCGACGCATATCGTAGCTGTCGCGATGGGCTATGCCCTGCCAGAATTCGCGCAACCGTTCCAGCCGTGTTTCATGCGGATTGCCAGCCAGTATGGCGGCATTGATGGCACCGATGGAGGTGCCCACTATCCATTCCGGCGCCAAGCCATGTTCATGCATAGCTTGAAACACTCCGGCCTGATAGGCTCCCAGCGCACCACCGCCCTGCAGCACCAGCACCACGCGCAGCCGCGCCGGATTCAGATTGCGTTCCTGCTTACCCATCCGTACCCTCCAATGAAAAAACGCCGCAGAGCGGCGTTTCAGACATCATTCCTGCGCTTCCCCGCCCGTATCGCGGCGACGACGCAGCCACGCCGCGCCCAGCCCCGCCGCGGCCACCAGTGCCAGCATGGGTTTGAACATGCGCTTGCGCATCAGGTAGGAACCTACCGTGACGGCATACGGCATCAGCCATTTGACGTCCATGCCCTGCAGGCCACCCGGTTGCAGCAGACCACCCAGCCGCGACTGGGCCAGCCCCACCGCATGTTCGACCACACCCTGCACCAGTGCATCCGGTTGCAGCGCATTGCCGACCAGCGCTTTGGCATGCACCACCTTGATGCGGTACAGCTCCCCTTCGCGGATCAGGCGCTGTTTCTCTGCTTCGAGGGCGGCACTCTGTGCTTCTTTGCTCATCGTTCCTCCCCTTACAGCAGCATATCGCGGTCGGCTTTGAGTTCCGCCATGGTGGCAGGCATGGACAGCTTGCCACTACGGATCAGCCGGCGTGCATACACGATCAGTCCCAGCGCCAGCGCCACGAACACGGCCGTCATCAGCGGCAGGATCAGCCAGCCCATGGCATTCCAGGCCAGATACACGATGGTCACCGTGGCATAGGCCAGCGCAAAGCAGCCCGCCACCACGGCTAGTGCAAACACCAGCACCAGTTGCAGCAAGTGGTTGCGCACCTCGGACAATTCCAGCGCGGCCAGTTCCAGCCGCGTCAGAATCAGCCCTATGCTATTGCGGGCGATATTGCCCAGCGAAGCAATCAGGCCGGGCGGGCGTTGCGGAGTCTCCGTCACGATGGCTTACTTGCGACCGATGATCACGCCGATCAGCAGGCCGATGCCAGCCGCTGCAGCGATCGAACGCCATGGATTTTCCTTGACGTAGTCGTCGGCCTGTTTCGCCACTTCCTTGCTGGCGGCAATCGCGCTCTGCTGGGCTTCCTGGGCCTTGGCCAGTGCCGTATCGAGCGCACGCATGCCGCGGCCGCGCAGTTCGTCGGCTTTTTCGCCCGTCAGCGCCGTGGCGGCCGTGAACAATGCCTGTGCATCTTTCACCAGCGTTTTCACATCGTTGTTCACGGTACTGAAGTTTTGTTCCAGCATGATTAAGCTCCTGTTCTGGTGGGGTTGATCTGTACAGCAGTCTTCACTGTACAGCATTTTATTCAAGCAGATCGCGCATATCGTCGGCATGTTCCTCCTCCACCGCCATAATCCTTATCAGCAAATGGCGGGTGGTGGGATCGCTATCGCCTATCTTTTCCACCATCTGCCGGTAGGACTCTATCGCTACCCGCTCGGCGACCAGATTGGCGCGCACCATTGATTGCACATCTACACAGACATCATACTCGGCATGGCTACGCGCGAGCAATGTTGCTGGATTGAAATCAGGCTGCCCGTTCAGCTGGACGATGCGCTCGGCCAGCCAGTCGGCATGTTCCTGCTCCTGCAGCGCATGCTCGAGAAACTCGGCCTTGATGGACGCATGTTCGCGCCCCGTCACCGTGTAGTAGTGGCGCTTGTAGCGCAGGATGCAGACCAGTTCCGTCGCCAGAGCATCGTTGAGCATGGCCAGCACGGCCATCCGGTCACCCTGATACCCGGCCGTGACGGGACCATCCTTGAGGTTGCGCGCGGCGGCACGGATGGCCGCCACATCGATACCGCCCGCATGGGGCATAGTAGCTTGACTCATCATATTCTCCTTGCTTAATGGCGGCTGGCGATGGGCGCGCCGTTCTGCGACAGCACGATTTCCACGCGCCGGTTCAACTGGCGGCTGGCGGCATCGCTATTGCTGGCCACGGGATAGGCAGCGCCATA
Source organism: Duganella fentianensis (assembly GCF_964031615.1). Lineage (GTDB taxonomy): Bacteria > Pseudomonadota > Gammaproteobacteria > Burkholderiales > Burkholderiaceae_D > Rugamonas > Rugamonas fentianensis_A. The sequence goes on along the minus strand of NZ_CAXIQN010000009.1, from coordinate 373,243 downwards.
ACCGCGCGTGGCGATCTTTTCCTGCGCCACCCCCAAGCCGATCAGGGCATTGCGCACCGCTTCGGCGCGGCGCTGCGATAGTTGCAGATTGTGGTCAGCAGAACCCGTGCTATCGGTAAAGCCTTCGATCAGCACCACACTCTGAGGGGCCTGCATCAGCACATCGGCCAGCTTCTGCGCCGTACGCATGCCATCGGCACTGAGTTCGGCCTTATCGATCTGGAACAGCACATCGCTCAGCGTAATGATGATGCCGCGCTCGGTCTGCTTTGCCTGCAAATCGGCCAGTTGCTGCTGCAGGGCGGCATTACGCGCTGCCACTTCGCGCGCACTGCTAGCCATCGCCGCAGCCTGCGCCTTGGCGCGCTCGGCTTCGCTGCGGGCCTGATCGGCTTCCACGGTACGCTGCTGCAAACGCAGCGCATCGCGTTCCTGACCGGCCGCCGCCACGCTGGCTTCGGCCTGCTTCTGGCGCGCTACTTCCTGCGCCGTGGCGATCTTCTGCCGCGCCACATAAGCCAGCTTATCAACCTGCTCGCTGCTTTCGCGCCGCCCTGCCGCTGCATTGGCCTGCTCCAGCGCTGCGCCTGCATCACGGAATTCCGTGGCCGCGTACGTGCTCACGGCCAGATTGTTCTGCGCCGCCTGATAGTCGCTACGGGTCTGATCCAGCAGCATGGTGCTCATGGGCGTGGTACTGCAAGCGGCCAGCCATAGCAGCAGCAACAGGACCAGCAGTAGCTTGGGTAGCTGGTTCCACCACAAAGCTGGCCATGTCACATCGGCAATCGCAGTTTTTTTCTTGATGTACATGATCATTCTCCCTAGCGTGTGACCGGATGGGCACTGCGCGCCAGTTCATCGCGCAGCGCCTGTATGCTGCGCTGGACTTCTTCCGCTGCCTGTGCTGCCTTGGCCGAACTGGCCTTGCTCTGGGCTAGCCGGGCGTCAGCTTCAGCCTGATTGGCCCAGTCGGCCGCCGCCTGATAATCGCGCGTGGCCAGCGCCTGATTGGCCCGCATCAGCTTGGCGCGCGCCGCTTCCATTTCTGCCGGCGCCACTTCGGCCGCACCGGCACTGGCCGCCGCATCGACCGCGGCACGGGAGACTGCTACATCCGCCGTGGCCGGGGTCTTCTGGCTGGCACAGCCGGCCAGCCCTGCACCCACCGCTAGCAACAGCGCCGCCGCGCGGGCGCCCTGATATGCTGATCGCTTCATCGTCGTTCTCCTTATCTAGCCTGTCGATACCATCACCTTAGCCCCGCAAGGGGCAGAGTTTCCGTTCGTTGACGCACGCAAGCGGCTCAGGCACCGCTCAGCCAACAGCACACTGCAAGGCTGGTGCAAGCGGTGTAAGCTAGCGCCACCTACCACCTAGTCCACCCAGTCCATCCGAGGAGTGCTGCCATGCCCCTACGCCGCCGTATCGCGCTGCTGCTAACCGTACCAGCCGCGCTGCTGGTGCTTGTGCTGGTACTCACCGTAGTGCTGCTCAACACCACGGACTGGAACCGCGCCCGCCCCTGGCTTAACGAAAAAATCAGTCTGGCCCTGCAACGCCCGTTTGCGATCCGCGGCGATCTGACCCTCAGCTGGCACAGGCCGGAACTCGGCGCTGACCAGCACGGCTGGCGCGCCTACTTGCCCATGCCGCGTCTGCTGGCGCGCGATCTGCATCTGGCCAATCCGGCCAGCATGGCGGAACAGGGCGAACTGGCCAGCATCGCCAGTGCACTGCTTGAAATCGAATTGCTGCCGCTGCTGCAACAGCGCATCGTGATTCCCATGCTGCGGCTGGAGCAGCCGCAGCTGCATCTGCTACGCCGCGCCGACGGCCAGCACAACTGGGGGTTCGCGCCGCCGCAGAAAGCCACGGCATGGCGGCTGGAACTGCAGACGCTGCAATTGGGTGATGGCCAGTTGCAGCTACGCGATGCACTACAGCAGCTAGACCTCAGCGCCACCATGCAGACACTGGAGCACGCCGCCCCCTACGGTGTGGCATGGCAACTGCAAGGGCACTGGAAGCAGCAGCCGGTGCAGGGAGAAGGCAAGGCCGGCGCCCTGCTAGGCCTACAGGAACAGAAACGGCCCTACCCGCTGCAAGCCGTGCTCGACGTCGGCGGTAGCCGCATGGCCCTGAGCGGCACACTGGTGCGGCCCGCCCAGCTCACCAGCCTTGATCTGCAACTGAGCCTGTCCGGCGCCAGCATGGCGCGCCTGTACGGTCTGACCGGCGTGCTGCTACCGGAAACCCCGCCCTTCAGCACGGCCGGCCATCTGCATGGCGAACTGGGCGCGCAGGCCAGCCGCTGGCAATATCAGTCTTTCATGGGCCGTGTGGGCGGCTCCGACATCGCGGGCAATCTCGAATACCGCTACGGTGCGGCCATGAAGCGGCCGCAACTGACGGGTGCGGTGCAGGCAGGCTTGCTGCGGCTCAGTGATCTGGGCCCGCTGATAGGCGCCGATTCTAACCAGAGCAAACAGCAGCGCGGTGTGGCGCCAGTGCAGCCGGCCAATAAAGTACTGCCGGTGGAAACTTTTCATCAGGCCCGCTGGAGCGCACTCGATGCCGACGTGCGCTTCCGCGCGGGCCGCATCACGCGCGAGCAGGATTTGCCGATCGCGCAGGTGGATACCCGCATCCTGCTGCAAGATGGTGTGCTGCGTCTACAGCCGCTGCAATTCGAGATTGCCGGTGGCAGCTTCGATGCCAGCCTGAAACTCGACGGCAGTGGCAGCCCGCTGGCCGATGCCATCGGGGCCGATCTCAAGGCCCATGCCCGTCACCTGCATCTGGCCCAGCTATTCCCCCGCATCGCCGCCATGCAGGCCACGGTGGGCGAAGTCAATGCCGAACTGGCGCTCACGGCGCAGGGCAACTCGGTGGCCGGCATGCTGGCCAGCGCAAATGGCGAGCTGCGCGGCGTGGTCAGCCGGGGCAGTATCAGCAAGCTGCTGCTGGAAGAAATGGGGCTGAATCTGGGCAGCGTGGTGCTCACCAGACTGGTGGGCGACCGGCAGGTACAGCTGAACTGCCTGATCAGCGATTTCACCGTGCGCAACGGTCTGATGCAGACCCGCCTGTTCGCGGCCGACACCACCGATGCGCGCATCGATGTGGAAGGTCAGGTCAGTCTGAGTAAGGAGCAGCTGAACCTGACGCTACGGCCGCAGGCCAAAGGGGTGCGCATCATTTCCCTACGCGCGCCTATCTATCTGCACGGCAGCTTCAAACAGCCCGACATCAGCATCGATAAGAAAGTGCTGGCCCTGCGCGCAGGTGGCGCGCTGGCACTGGCCGCCGTGGCCCCCGTGGCTGCCATCCTGCCCCTGATGAGCAGCGGCAGCAACGCCGACACCGACTGCGCCAGCCTGCTCGCAGAGCGGCGCACGCCCCCCCCCGTCCCGTAACGTGCGCTAGCGTACAGAACGGACACAGCGGCCGGCATAAGCTGGCGTCAAGCTGCTGTGACGGCCGCACGCGAGTATGCGTCAGGCCGCCGGCAGTTTTGCCCGCGCGGCTCATCAGATCAGGAGAACAACATGAAACACAGCATACGCAAACTGGGCCTCGTCGCCCTGCTGGGCACCAGCATGGCATTGAGTGCATGCAGCAATATGTCGGCACGCGACCAGAATACCGCCATCGGTGCCGGTCTGGGTGCCGTCGCCGGCTCGGTGCTAACGGGCGGCAGTGCGGCCGGCACCGTGGGTGGCGCCGCCGTCGGTGGCGTGATCGGCAATCAGGTCAGCAAGCCACCGCGCTAGCCGCGCGCACCAGGCCGTAGCAACGGCAAGCCACCTGTTCCAGCCCGGCGGCATCGAGGATTTCGATGTTGCCGCGGCTATAGCCTATCAGCTGCTTATCCTGCAAGGCGCAAGCGGCCTTAGTCACGCCCACCCGCCGCACACCCAGCATCTGGGCCAGAAATTCGTGGGTCAGGTGAAACTTCTGCGTGTGCAGACGGTCCCGCGTCATCAGCAGCACGCGCGCCAGCCGCGCTTCCAGCATGTGGAAGCGGCTGCATACGGCGATCTGTATGACCTGCGCCAGCAAGGCTTCCGTGTACAGGTGCAGCGCTTGCTGCAGCACCGGCATCTGCCGGTACAGCTGGCCGAAACGGCCAGATTCCACCCGTAGCAAGCAACCGCTGCGCTGAACTACCGCGCGTAGCGGTAGTGGCCGCCCCGCATGCAGCACGGCAGCGCCCAGCATGCCTTCGCACCCCACCACGCCCACTTCCAGCGTCGAGCGGCCGTCGGCCACCGCCAGTAGCGACACCAACGTGTCGAGCGGGAAGAACACGCAGGCAGGCGCCTGCCCTGCCTCATACAGCAACTGCCCAGCCTGCACCCGCACTGTCTCGCATTGCGCCAGCAACAGCGCGCGTTCGGACTCCGGCAGCGCTGCCAGCAGCAAATTCTCGGGCAGGCGCTGCACAGCAGGGGTGAGATCGATGGTGGCGTCAGTAAGCATAGCGGCAGCGTAGAGCTGCAAAGATGTGCTGTATGTACGCTGACGCACGGAAGAAAAAGATGTCCTCGCGGAAAATCTTGCCATCATCGACTACATTACGACGAGGCCCATCATGGACAACATCAACAATATCGGCGGCACTGCCGCAGCCCACCCTGACCAAGCTGCGGTCCGCCCCCTGCACCCGCTACTCCTAAGCGCCGCGGTTGCGGTGCTGCTGTTCTGCGGCGTCGGCAGTGCCGCCATCATGGGCTGGCTGCCCGCTGCCAGTGCCATCGACGGTGCGGCGCCCGCAGCGGCGCCCGCATTGGCCGCAGCGCCCGCATTAGCCGCAGCGCCAGCACTGGCACCAGAACAGCGCTACGCAGCGGTAGACAGCAGCCGCGCCATGGCGGAAAGCCAGCCAGCTGCGCGGCCTGCCCCGGCCGTGTGCAATAGCTGCGGCGTGATCAGTGCTATCCGCAGTGTCGAGCAACGCGGCCAGGGCACGGGCGTGGGGGCGGCCGGCGGCGCCATCCTCGGCGGTCTGCTGGGCAATCAGATCGGTAGCGGCCATGGTCGCCAGCTGGCCACGGTGGCCGGTGCAGTAGGCGGCGCCGTGGCCGGCAACCAAGTGGAAGGCAATATGAAGAGCACGCGCAGCTGGGAAATTACCGTACGCATGGATAACGGCGCGCGCCGCGTGCTGCACCAGTCGGCCCAGCCACAATGGCATGAAGGCGATGCCGTGCGTATTGTGAACGGTCAGTTGCGCGCCAATTAAGTACGGCAGCGTACGGACGGCAATTGCCGGGCAAGCGACTATCCGATCCAGTGCCGCTGGCTGTGAACACTGGCCAGCGGCCTGATTACGCTTACTACGTTCAGGAGATTGCCATGCTATACACCATTGCTGTCGTACTCATCATCCTCTGGCTACTGGGACTGGTGACGTCCTATACCATCGGCGGTTTCATTCATGTGCTGCTGGTGATCGCCATCATCATGGTGCTGCTGCGCCTGATTAACGGACGGGGGCTCTAGGCTAGTCTCAGCAGCGACGATGGTTTATGCTGTGCTTCCCACCATCGAGGACGTCACCATGAAATTCCGCGCAATGACTTTACTTTTACTGGCGGCAAGCACACAGGCAGGCGCCCAGAACATCCGGCCTGGCCTGTGGGAACTGAGCGTCAAGGTAAAAAGTGCCGATGCCCAGACCGATCAGGCCATCAGCGCGGCCGTCAAGCAGCTGGACAGCCTGCCCCCGGAGCAGCGGGCCCGGCTGGACAGCATGCTGCAGCAGAATGGCGTGACACTGCCGCCCGTGAAAAGTGACGGCGCGCTGCGCCGGCCTTACTGCATTACGCCGGAAATGGCCGCCAGCAAGGAACTGCCCCTACCCGCACAGGGCCAGTGCAGCAGCAAGCGCATCGCCATCGCGGGTGGCTACAGCCTGTCCTACGAGTGCAGCAAACCGCTGGCGCGCGGTCAGGGCACGGTACTAATGCAAGGCGATAGCGCTTTCACCAGCAGTATGGAAGCGAGCAGCGATGCCGGCGATGGCCGCATGCAGAAATTCACCGTGGAATCGACGGGCCGCTGGCTCAAGGCCAGCTGCACGCCGAAGTAGCCGCTACCGTTCGCTAGCGCACGTTCAGGCCAGACCGGCAAACGCCATATAGCGGGCGTGCGCCAGCGCGGCGATAGGGCCGATCGCTAAAGGGCGGTTTTCATAACGGGTACATGGCGACACCTTGCCATAGTTACCCGTATTGAAGATCTCCACAGCCGTTTCCAGTTCTTCCGGCCGTACCGTACGTTCTTCCACCGCGATGCCTTCGTGCGCCAGCAAAGCGATCACGCGGGCACGGGTAATGCCGGACAGGAAAGTCCCGTTGGCCACTGGCGTGACCACCTTGCCTTCAGGCGTGACGAAGAACAGATTGGCCGAAGCAAACTCGGCGACATTGCCCAGACTGTCGCACACCACCGCCGTGTCAAAACCGCGCTGCTGCGCTTCGCGTATCACTTTCGAGGAGTTCGCATACAGGGCCGAAGCCTTGGCATCGGTCGGTGCCATGGAAGGATCAGGCCGGCGCAGCGCTGTCAGACAGGCCGAAAAACCGTGGAACTTCGGCATGGGTGCATCGAATAAGGTCAGTGCAAACGCGCTCTTGGTCGGCACCAGCAGGCCATCGGTACCGAACACCAGCGGACGCACGTACAACTCGGCATCAGGTGGGAATTTGGCCACGCCTTCCACCACCAGCTGTTCCATTTCATCCACCGACAGGGGGCACACCAGTCCTACCCGTTCGGCCGAATTGATCACCCGCTGCAAGTGCAGGCGCAAGTCCGGCAGGCGGCCACGGATGGCACGTGCGCCATCGAATACGGACGAGCCCAGCCAGACACTGTGATCCATCGCGCCAAACAGGGGCGTATTGCCCTCGGACCAGCCACCGTTGAAGTAAGTCAGATACATACGCGTTCCCGATCGTCTTGAAAACAGACAATTTAGCACGGATCAGCACAGGCAGAGCAGCTGGGGCTGTATGTACGCTAGCGAACATACAAGAGAACGGGGCTGTACTAGACTGCAACATCCCCAACTATTACCTACGCCATGCTAGAGATACTTGAACGCCTTGATGGCAACAGTAATGAGCTCGGCCTGATGGCCGAACTGGTGGCCACCCTGCGCCCACGCAGCCCGCGCGCCAGCGCCGATGCGGTGTATCGGGTACGCACGCTGTGCCAGCTACTACGGGGTAATCCCCAGCATGCTGCGGCCCTGTACCAGTATGCCTGCACGCTGTTGCGCAGCCGCCGCCACGCCAGCCTGTACACAGAAACCGGGGTGCTTTCCAACGACGGTTTCTTCAGCGAACTCAAGCAACGTGTGTCCTACCGCATCCTGCCGCCCGCGCTGGGTGATGACTATCTGAGCGATGCACTCGACCGTGTGCTGATCCGACGCAGCGACCAGCACTGGATTGCCGCCGTACCGGCCGAGGACTGGCTGGAGCTGCTCGATGTGATCTGCGCCGCCGGCAGCGAGCCGCCCGAGCAGCTGATGCTGCCCGGCCTGCTGGAAGCCATGCGCACGCTGTCCTACCGCATCAGCGCGATCGGACTGGAGCCGCGCCTGACCAATTTTCACAGCGAAATAGAAACCTATGAATCGCCCTTTCTGGCGCAGAACGTGGAAGTGCTACGCTATCTGGACAACCTGCAGCAGCGCCAGCTTCAGCCTGAGCTGCCAGCAGAAGATGGCAGCCATCTGGGCGTGATGCTGGACCAGTGCGATCAGGTCATCGCCAGTATCCGCAAGAAAGCACTCAGTCAGGGCACCAGTATCGCCCTCACCTATCTGCTGGTAACGCTGAGCCAGAGCATACAGCGCCTGCGCAAGCTGCTGGAACTGGTAGAGCCGATGGAACGTCAGGCGCGCCGCATGGCCGCACTGGCACTGGCACAGGAGCTGATAGGCGCCCATAGCAACAAATATCTGGTGCGCGATCTGATCCGGGATAACATCAACCTGCTGGCACGCAATGTCACGGAAAACGCCAGCCACACGGGCGAGCATTATGTCGCCGACGACCGCAGCCAGCTGCGCGCCATGCTGTACTCCTCGGCTGGCGCCGGTCTGGTTATCGGTTTCATGGCGCTGTTCAAGCTGCTGATGTCGCACCTGCGCACGGCCCCGCTGGTGGCCGCCTTCCTGTATGCCATGAACTATTCGCTGGGCTTTATGTTCATCCATCTGCTGCACTTCACGGTCGCCACCAAGCAGCCAGCCATGACGGCCTCGCATATTGCGGCCGAGTTGCACAGCAAGGATGGCCGCAACATCGATATCGACAGCATGGCCGAACTGTGCAACCGCGTGATCCGCACCCAGAATATGGCGGTACTGGGCAATCTGGCCACGGCCATTCCGACCGCATGGCTGATTGCCTACAGCTGGCCGTATCTGACGGGCCAGCCACTGATCACGCCCGACAAGGCCATGCACCTGCTGCACGATATCGATCCATTCAATCCCTATACCTTACTGTATGCGGCCATCGCCGGCGTCTGCCTGTTTCTGGCCGGCCTGATTTCGGGCTACTACGACAACAAGGCGCTATACACCCGCTGGGCCAACCGCATCATGCAGTTGCGCACGCTGGAACGGGTGATCGGTGCGCCGCGTCTAGCCCGCCTCGGGCACTATCTGGAAAACAATCTGGGTGGCCTGATGGGAAATTTCTATTTCGGTGTATTGCTGGGCGTGATGCCGCTGCTAGGCTTTCTGCTGGGGCTGCCGCTGGATATCCGTCACGTCACGTTTTCCTCGGCCAACTTCGCCACGGCCATGGTAGCGCTCGACCATCAGGCTAGCTGGCAGCTGGTGCTCACTTCTATCGCCGGCTTCCTCGCCATCGGCACGATCAACCTGCTGGTCAGCTTCGGGCTGGCGCTGTGGGTGGCACTACGCGCACGACAGGCGCGCTTCCGCCAAGGCTGGCAACTGCTGGGGGCCTTACTGAAGCGCTGGCGGCAAGGTCCGATCCGCTTCTTCTTCGGCGCCGCCGAGCCACCCGCCGCCGCACCGGGAGACTGACGATGCCACGCGTGCGCTGGAACGGAGGGCTGATCGTGGCACTGCTGTGCGTTTGCTGGTGCGCGGCCTGCGCCTCCCTGCCAGCCCCCGCCCCCGCCACCGCTCCCGCTGCGACACCCCGCATACAGGGCGCGCAAGGTGCCCTATCGACCACGCGGGCGCGCGCCTTGCTGGCCAAGCGCTGGCCCCAAGGGCGGCTCGATCCGGCAACTCAAGCTCTCCTCGAACAGCAAGCCACGGGCGTGCCCCTGATCGCCGGCAACCGCTGCACCCTGCTGTTCGACGGCCCGCAAACCATGGCAGAAATGCTCAAAGCCATACGGGCAGCGCGCAACCACATCAATCTGGAAACCTATATCTTCGATCAGGATGGGCTGGGCCTGGAGTTTGCCGACGCGCTGATCGCCAGGCAGCGCGCCGGTGTCAGCGTCAACATCATGTACGACAGCGTGGGCACACTGGGCGTGCCGGCCGAATTTTTCCAGCGTATGCGCGCTGCCGGAATCCGCCTGCTGGAATTCAACCCCGTCAATCCCGCCCGTCTGCGCAGCGACCACTGGGAACTCAACCAGCGCGACCACCGCAAAGTGCTGATCGTCGATGGTCGCGTGGCCTTCACGGGCGGCATCAACATCAGCAGCAGCTATGCGCGCAGTTCGCTGTTCCATTCCTCCGGCCAGCGCCGCCAGCATGGCAGCGCCGAACAGCTAGGCTGGCGTGACACCCACATCAAAGTGGAAGGCCCCGCCGTGCAGGCTTTCCAGTGGCTGTTCGTGCGCCAGTGGGCCGCGCAAGATAGCCAGAACCTGCCCGACGCCGATTACTTTCCGCCCACCGTTACTGCCGGCGACAAGCTGGTGCGGGTGCTGGGCAGCGACAGCACTGACCGCTTCGACATCTATCAGGCCTACCAGCTAGCGTTCCAGCAGGCGCGCCGCAGTATCCACCTGACCTCAGCCTATTTCGTGCCGGACCAGCACACCATCGATGCCCTCACCGCCGCAGCACGGCGCGGGGTGGACGTGCGCATCATATTGCCCGGCGTCTCCGATAGCGGGCTGGTGTTCTATGCCGGCCACGCCTATTACGACCAGCTGCTCGATAGCGGTGTGAAAATCTACCACCTCAGGCTCACCGTGCTGCACGCCAAGACAGCGGTGGTCGATGGCCTCTGGTCTACCGTGGGCTCGACCAATATCGACACGCGCAGCTTTCTGCACAACAGCGAACTGAATGTGGTGGTACTGGGCACGGAGTTTGGCCAGCAGATGGAACTGGCGTTTCAGGAAGACTTGCGCAACTCGGATGAGATCACCCGCGCCGCGTGGCAGCAGCGCTCATGGCTGGACCGGCTACGCGAATGGGCGGCCAGCCTGATGCACTACTGGCTGTAGTGGCGCAGCCGCAGCCTCAGCACTGCTCCGTCCAGACACCCGCAGTGCGCTGGAAGTACTCGCTCTGGCAAGGCGTAAACTCGCCACTGGCAGCATGCCAGCTATAGCGCTCTACCTGCACCCGGTCATGCGCCACCCGCAGCACGTTGAAGGTATTGTGCTCGCCGCGCGCACGGGTGGAGGTGGCGGTGCCAGCCTGCACCATCAGCGCCGCATAGCCGCTGATCTCGTAGCGCTGCGCCGTATTGTGGGCATGGCTCACATGCAGATGGCCCGCCAGCAGCAGGTCCACCCCGCAATTGGCAAACGCCTGCATGGCCTGCGGCGCGCGCGTGACCAGATCTTTCGCATCATAGTCATCCGGCATATCGAACGGATGGTGGGTGACCACGATGCGGGTCAGGTGAGGATCGACCGCGCTCATGCGCTGGTGTATCTGCTCGATCTGCTGGCGGTTGATGCGGCCATCCTTGATGGTCAGCGAACGGGCCGTATTGATGCCCAGTACGGCAATCTCGTCATCGACAAATTCCGGCATCAGATCCAGCGTCACGTAGCGCGTATATTTGCGCAGCGGCGCCAGAAAACGGCTGGCCACGTTATACAGGGGGATGTCGTGATTACCGGGCACCACGATCTGCGGCCCCGGCAGCGTATCGAGAAATGCCCGCGCCGCCTGAAACTCGGCCGTGCGGGCCCGCTGGGTCAGATCGCCGGAAACCACCAGCACATCGGGCTCCAGCGCAGCCACACAGCGCTGCAGCGGCGCCAGCAAAGCCTGATCGACGCGGCCGAAGTGCAGATCGGAGAGATGGACGATGGTACGCATAGCAGCCTTTCAGCGGGGAACGATAACCTGCAGCGCAGCAGGCAGCGAGCGGTAGTGTAGTGGCGGCTTCATGCGCGTGACCTCGCCATCTGTGGCCACGCGCAAATGGCGCCGCCGGGTAGCAATCGTGAGCGCAGTAGTCTGCAGCACGTCGAAATCGCGCGCCTGCACCAGTTTGCCGAACAGCAGTTGCAGCGCATAGCGCAGCAAAGTCAGACGGGTGGGCCGCTGCGCCACATACAGGCACAGGTGGCCAGCATCGAGCCGGTTGCGCCGCCCCGTGCTCAAGCCTTGCTGGTATTCGTTATTGCCGATGAAAATAAATGGTGTGCGGCGCGTGTGCTGCACGCCATCGATGGTGAGATCGAGCGACAGGAACGGAAAGCGCCGCAGCGCGGCAAATACGGCGCGGCCAAAGGCCGGCCACTTGCCGCGGCCGAAGCGGCGCTGCTGCTGCTCGCGGTCGCGCACAATGTCGGGATAAATGCCCAGACTGGAATTATTCAGGAAGATGCGGCCATTCACCTCGCCCACATCCACCTGTACTACCTGCCCGTGCACCACCGTGGCAATGGCCGCTTCCAGCGCCAGCGGTATATGCATATCCTTGGCGAAGTGATTGAGCGTGCCGAGCGGCAGCACCCCTAGCCGCGTGCGGCTGCCCACCAGCGCCGCAGCCACGGCATTGATGGTCCCATCGCCGCCCCCCGCTACCACAGTGGCCACGCCTTGCGCCACCGCCTGGCGTGCATGGTTGATCAAATCCGCACCGCTATGCGCCAGCAGCACATCGACCAGTTGGCCATGCTGGCGGAACTGCTGCGCCAGCGCCGCCACCCGCGCAGCATCGGAGCCGCTACCGGCACTGGCATTAATCAGCACGACCACCCGTTCCAGCTGATGCTCCTCGTGCATACCGCCCGCTCCGTTCCGTTCCACCTAATCCGCCCCGGCGCTCTGCAGCGCCGCACGCTGACGCGCTGCGCGTACGCGGCGGCGCCGCAAGGTCGACAGCGCCGTCAGCCAGATCGCCAGCCACGCCACACTTTCCGCCATCGCCGCCAGCACATCGCTCAGATAATGCGCGCCCAGATACAGACGGCTCAGCGCCACCAGCAGCACCATGCTGATACTGAGCAGCACGGCCAGCAAGCGCGCATGCCACTGGGGCCGCACGATCACCAGATAGCAGGCCAGCAGCCCCCAGAACATGGTGGCGGCCGCCGTATGGCCGCTAGGAAAACTATACGTCATTAAAGACACTAGCGGTTCATCGAATACGGGCCGGGGCCGCTGTATGGTGTATTTGATCGCCACATTCAGCAAGGCGCCCGTGGGCGTGGCCAGCAGCACGGCCAGCAGCCAGTAGTGCGCACCGCTACGCCAGAAGTACCAGGCCAGTGCCAGCACCAGCAGCACCATGGGCAGGCCGGTGTGCAGCATAGAAATAAAGCGCATCACCGTGGTGAGCGGTTCGTAGGCTTGCGCATGGAACCATTGCGCCACCTGCTCATCCAGTACGGTAATCCCGCTCTGACCTAATACGGCCACGGCCAGCGCATGGAAAATCGCCATGGCCAGCGCCACCAGCAGCACGCCGGCCGTCAGTTGCAGGCCGAATTCCTCCCGCGGCGATAACCTTGCCTCGATGAAACGCACTACTTTGCTGAAAATTTGGTCAGTCAATGCTACTTCCCGTTCAAGTTGGTGGAAAAACCACAAAAAAGCAAATTTACTGTTTATTTACACAGTACCTGTTTATTCATACAGTAGTTGTGCTATTCTGAACTCCTCGATTAACACAACGCATTCAAAGGAAACGACATGACTACATTGAATAGCAGCTTTGGTTCCCGCTTCGGTATGGAATACTTGCCGACTTCTTTCATGGTACGCATGGGTAAACGTGAATTGCTAGTGTGCCGTGACTTCCGCAAGCGCTACTACGCTGTCAATCCTATCCTCGAGTGCGACACGGGCGTACAGGCCGGCCACCTCGAAGTGCTGGTATTCGGCCGCTGGCTGCTGATTCTGTCGAAAGCGCACTAATGGTTGCCGGCGCCAGTTGCCCCGCCCAGTCGCCCGATCTGCCCGCTGATGCGGCAGCGTCGTGGGCGCTCCTCACCTGGGTGTGGCAACTGGCCTACCGTCATCAAACAGATTGGCCTCGTACCACAGCGTCACAAACAGCACCATGACCACCGGGCCGATAAACAGGCCCACCAGTCCCAGCGTTTCTACCCCGCCCAGTATGCCAAACAGCACGGCGAGGAAAGGGAGGCGAGTGGCGTTGCCTATCATGCCGGGCCGCACAAAGTGGTCCGCCACGAACAGCACAATGCTCCCCCAGACGGCCACGGCTATGGCACCGGCCACGGCACCCTGACTCGCCAGCAGCGCAGCAGCGCTCAGAAACGCAAGCGGTGCGCCGAACGGAATAATCGCCAGTATGCCGGTCACGGCGCCCCACACGGCGGCCGAATGCAGACCAGCCAGTGCATAGCCTAGGCCGATCAGCACACCTTCGGCCAGTCCGACCAGCACCAGCCCGTTGACGGTAGCGCGTATCGCCGTCGGTACTTTGGCGGAGAAATGGGCCCAGCGCTGCTCGCTCACACAATGACTGCCGATGGCATGGATCTGGCGGCTCAGAGCGGCGCCATCTTTGTAGAAGAAGAACAGGCAGAGGAAAGCCAGACCGAAGTCCATTAGGCGGTGCATAAAACCGGCACCAACCACTTTAATCATATCGCTGGCCGAATGCAGGCCATTGATTTCATGCTCGGACAGTAGATGGGCCAGTCCGTGCGGCTGGCTCAGTGTGGCTTGCCACCAATCGTTGATCCAGTCGCCCACCATGGGCAGACTGGACACGAAGGCTGGCACGGGCAGGCCGTCCGTATTGGCCTTGACGATGAAAGCTGCCAGTTCCGGCGCCTGCCGCGCAGCTTGCGTCACGCCCAGCGCCAGCGGCAACACGAACACGGCCAGCATCAGCAGCGTCAGCACGGCAGCGGCCAGCACCTCGCGCCCACCCATGCGGGCGCGCAGGCGCACATACAGCGGCCATGTTGCCACACACAGAATACCGGCCCAGACCAGCGGCAGGAAGAAGCGGTGCATGACAAAGGCGGCAAGCGCTATCAGCGCTAGCGAAAAACCGGCACTGAGAATATCGCGCTGGGTTTCATTCATAGGAGCATCTCCACAGGTGAGGTGTGGCTATGGTAAGCGGAATTTATCATTCAGCAAGCGTCGTGCTGCCGATTTAATAACTTCCTAAGCCTGCATACAGCGCTCGCGCAGGAAATCGCGCAGCTGTAACACCGTCGGCGTAATGTGCTGGCGGTGCATGCACAGCATATTCAATGGCGCCGCTTCGCCTGCCAGTTGCGGCAGCAGCACTTGCAAGCGCCCTGCGCGGATATCGTCAGCCAGATCCAGCCGCGATTTATAGGCGATGCCCAGACCAGCCACGGCCCAGCGCCGCACCACATCGGCATCGTCGGCGCTACGATTGCCCTGCACGTGCAATTCCTGCAGCGTGCTGCCCTGCCCGAACTGCCAGCGATCATGTATCACCTCGTCGACCATGAAACGCAGGCAGTTGTGCTGTAGCAGATCCTGCAATGTGACCAGTACACCATGGCGTTGCAGATACGCGGGGGCAGCCACCAGCACACGGCGGTTGTCGGGCGCTAGCGGCAAGGCCACCAGACTGGAATCCTCCAGCCGGCCATAGCGAATCGCCAGATCGACGGGCTGGCGGTACAGATCGGAAACACGGTCGCTTACGCTGAGCTGGAAACTCACGCGTGGATACAGCGCCTGAAATTCATCCAGCCAGCGCAACAGAAAATTGCGTCCCAGGTCAGACGGCATGGCGATGCGCAGCAGGCCGCCCGGCGTATCCTGCCCCTGCTGCAACGCGTCCTGCCCTTCCTGCAAGAGCCGCAACGCTTCACGCGCATGGCGTAAATAGTTGGCGCCCTCTTCAGTCAGGCGCAGCGTGCGGGTGGTGCGGGCCAGCAGACGCCAGCCCAGCGTGGCTTCCAGCCGTTTCAGCGCGGCACTGGCCAGCGCGGGCGAAATGGCCAGCTCCCGCGCTGCCGCCGACAGGCTGCCACTATCGGCCGTGCGGACGAACACGGTCAGATCATCTAGCCTCAGCAATTTTCAAAATTCCTTTGAAAGTATTTCATCGAGAGCCATCTTTTTCAAATATTCAGAATAAATCATCATACGCCCATTCCCCTTATTCCGGAGCTATCCATGCAAGCTGTTGCCTACCGCAAGTCCCTGCCTATCAGCGATGCCGCTGCCCTGATCGATGTCGAACTGCCTGATCCTGTGGCGCAGGGGCGCGATCTGCTGGTGGAAGTGCGCGCCGTGTCGGTCAATCCCGTCGATGTGAAAATCCGCCGCAATGTTGCGCCCGCCGCAGGCAGCGACAAGGTGCTGGGCTGGGATGCGGCCGGCATCGTGCGTGCTGTCGGCCCTGAGGTGACCCTGTTCAAACCGGGCGATCAGGTCTGGTATGCGGGCGATCTGACCCGCGCCGGAACGAATAGCGCGCTGCATCTGGTGGATGAACGCATCGTCGGGCATAAGCCCGTCAATCTCGATTTTGCCCAGGCCGCCGCGCTGCCTCTGACCGCCATCACCGCGTGGGAACTGCTGTTCGAGCGGCTGCAGGTGAGCCGCGATAAAGGCCAGAGCGGCCAGTCGATGCTAGTGATCGGCGCGGCCGGAGGGGTCGGTTCCATTCTCGTGCAACTGGCGCGCCAGTTGACGGGGCTGACCGTGATCGGCACGGCATCGCGTCCCGAAACGGCAGCATGGGTGCGCGAACTGGGCGCTCACCATGTGCTCGATCACAGCCAGCCGCTACAGCAGGAAATCGCCCGTCTGGGGCTGCCGCCGGTGACCTATGTGGCCAGCCTGAACCAGACCGAACAGCACTGGGCGACGATCGCCGAACTGGTGGCGCCGCAAGGCAAGGTGGCGCTGATCGATGATCCGGAGAGCCTCGATATCCGCTTGCTGAAACGCAAAAGTGTGTCGCTGCACTGGGAATTCATGTTCACCCGCTCGATGTTCCAGACTGGCGATATGATCGCCCAGCACCGCTTGCTCAACGATGTCGCCAGACTGGTGGAAACCGGTGTGCTGCATACCACGCTGACGGAGATTTTCGGCACGCTGAATGCCGAGAATCTGAAACGCGCCCACGCCCTGATCGAGAGCAACCGCGCACGCGGCAAGATCGTACTGGAAACGGCCTGATGCTAGGCAGTGCTGTGGGCGCGCAAGCGTTGCAGCACTGCCGCATCGTGCTCGGCGATCACGGCCAGCACGCTGCTGGCCGCCACGCAGCATTGATCGAGCACAGTCATCAGCGCCGCCTGACGCTGCTGCAAACGGGACGAGCGGTAACCGAACTGGTTGAACATCCGTTCCACATCGATGCAATCAGCGCGCAAGCCCCACAGCATATCGCGCGTGGCGGCCATCTCGTTACGCATCGCATGGTCAACGTCGAGCAGTTCCAGTTGTGCTCTGGGGTCGCTGCCATATGCACGGATGGTGCGCTGCCAGCGTTCCAGCTTGCTGCTAATTTTATGCAAGCGCACGATCTTGCCGTCGAGCATACGGCAATGGCGCCAGCACAGAAAACACAAAGGCAGCGTGGCCATGATCTGCGGCAGTAGCCGCAGCACCAGCCAGCGTTCGGCCTGACGCGCCAGTGCCTGCAGCCGGCGCAAACAAATCTGTACGGTTGAAGTGGACATCTTCGTGGCTCCGGTAGCTTAATTTCGCTACCATAGCCGCCGCATCAAAAGCGCGATTTGATGCGGCGTAAATGCGCTGCGAATTTACTCAGGCTTGCGCAACATCGCCTTTATACCGCGCAGCCCCTGCCGGATGCGCGCCTCGTTTTCGATCAGGGCGAAGCGCACATAGCCATCGCCATACTCTCCGAAACCGATGCCGGGGGAGACGCAAACCTTGGCTTCGGCCAGCAGCAGCTTGGAGAATTCCAGCGAACCCATATGGCGGTAGGCTTCCGGTATCGGCGCCCAGATATACATCGAAGCTTTCGGCTTCTCCACCTGCCAGCCTGCTTCGCACAAGCCTTTGTGCAGCACGTCACGCCGGCTCTGGTACATCGCGCAGATATCGCTGACGCACTGCTGATCGCCTTCCAGCGCCGCAATCGCCGCCACCTGCACAGGCGTAAAGCTGCCGTAGTCGTGGTAGCTCTTGATGCGGGCCAGTGCCGCCACCAGTTCGCGGTTACCCACCATGAAGCCGATGCGCCAGCCCGCCATGTTGTAGCTCTTGGACAGCGTGAAGAATTCCACCGCCACGTCGCGCGCACCGGGCACCTGCATGATGGACGGCGCCTTCCAGCCATCGAAGCTGATATCGGCATAGGCCAGATCGTGTACCACCAGTATGTTGTGCTGCTTGGCCAGTGCCACTACCCGCTCGAAGAAATCCAGTTCCACGCACTGCGCAGTAGGATTCGACGGGAAGCCGAGGATCATCATTTTCGGCTTGGGATAGCTCTCGCGTACGGCCCGTTCCAGCTCGTCGAAAAAGTCCACGCCGGGCGTCATGCGCACGGAACGGATGTTCGCACCGGCGATCACGGCGCCCCAGATGTGGATAGGGTAGCTAGGGTTAGGCACCAGCACCGTATCGCCCTGATCGAGCGTGGCCAGCATCAGGTGCGCCAGACCTTCCTTGGAACCGATGGTGACAATGGCTTCGCTGTCGGCATCGAACTCCACGTTGTAGCGGCGCTGATACCACTTGGTGATGGCGCGGCGCAGACGCGGTATGCCTTTGGAGGCGGAATAGCCGTGCGTATCGGGGCGTTTGACGGTATCGATCAGTTTCTCGACGATGTGGGACGGTGTCGCACCATCCGGATTACCCATCGACATATCGATGATGTCTTCGCCACGGCGGCGTGCCGCCAGTTTCAGTTCGGCGGTGACATTGAAAACATAAGGGGGAAGGCGATCTATGCGCGCAAAGCTGCGCGACGGAGTGGTATCAGTCATGGAGTTCTCACGTAAGCGCCCGGAACCGTCCGAGCGACGCTGATGCAAGTGCATCGGCTTCCATACTAGCCCACCCGCGCCGTGCTTGGCAACCGCCCTCCAGCAGAATTTTTTTCTGCTTCCCTGTCAGCCCAGCGTGGTCAGGACCGATGCCGCCACCATGCTGGCAATCGCCAGCCACTGGATCGCGCTCAGGCTTTCGCCCAGCACCAGCATACCGGCCAGCGCGCTCAACGCCGGCGCCGCACTACTGAACATGCTGAAAGTACGCTGCGACAGGCGCCGCATCGATAGCATCTCCAGCGTGTAGGGCAAGGCGCTGCACATCAGCGCAATCGCCAGGCCGATGGCCAGATAGGACGGCGTGAGCAGCATGCTGCCGCCGTACCACGCGCCGATGGGAACGATGAACACGGAAGCGGCCAGCATGGCCCATGCCACCGACTGCCCACCATGCATCACCGAGACACGTTTGCCGAACACGATGTACAGCCCCCAGCACACCGCCGCGCCGGCCGCATACGCTACACCAATCGGATCAAGCTGGTTGACGCCATCGTGGATAGGCAGCAGGAAGTACAGCCCCACGGCAGCCAGCGCCACCGCTACCAGATCGCGCGGGCGGCGCGAGGACAGCACGGCTACCGTCAGCGGCCCGGCAACTTCGATGGCCACGGCGATGCCCAGCGGGATGCGGCTGAAGGAACGGTAGATCAGCAGATTCATCAACCCGATCACGCTGCCGTAGATGGCCACATTGATACCCTGCGCCAGCGTCAGCGGCGTACGCCAGGGACGGAACACGGCCAGCATGATGATGGCCGCTATCCCCACCCGGTACGATGCCACGCCTTCCACCCCGATCAGCGGGAACAGATGCTTGGCCAGCGCCGCACCCAGATTCAGCGAAATCTGGCTAGCCAGCAGGGCCACACCGGCCAGCAGTGCGCTACCGGCAGGTCTGGCACCCGCTGCGGAACGATCAGTCATATTGTTTATATTATTTCGCTGACAGTTGCAGTTTCAGTGGCAGACTTTGCTCGCCGCGTGCGTCCACGGCCTGCGCAGCAACTGCCTTCGCTGCCTCCGGCGCCACCCCGGCTTCTTTCAAAGCGGCCAGTATGCTCTGGGCGCGCTGTGTGCCCAGCTGGCGCAGCGCATCGGCCGGCAAGGCCTGCTGCTGTTCCAGCCGCTGCTGCAACTGCTGATAGAAGGCGCTGGCATCGGCCACCTGCGGTTCGCCCTGCACCAGCTTGGCCATACGCTGCAGCACGGGCAGCTTCTGCTCCGCACCGTTCTGCGCTTGCGCGCCCTGCCCGCCGCCAGCCGGATTGCCCGCGCCGGAGCCTGCGCCTGCGCCGCCTTTGACACCGGCACTTGCGGCAGCCTCGGCGGCCTTCTTCTGCTGATCCAGCGCGGCTGCGCCAAAGCGTTCCGCATACAGGTCACGCAAGGCCGAACGCACTTTGCGCTGGCCGATATCCAGTGGTCCGGCCGCTTCATCTGCGGCCAGCGTTACGCCGGCGCGCTGCAGCACCGTACGGCGCACCGCCTGCTGGCGCAGTGCCGCGCCATCCAGCGCCTCGCCATACTGGCCCGGCACCGACAGCTGCAGTTGCGGCTTCTTCGCCAGTATCTGCGCTACCTGCTTGAGTTTCTCGCGTTCCGGCGGCAGCAGTGTGGCGCTGCCGGCATCGAAGCTGATGGCTTCCAATTCGTCGCCGCTGATGCCGAACAGGCTGCCCAGTGCACGGAACGGCGAAGTGACGATCTTGCTCATGATGTTGCCGATGGCTTTCCAGACCACTGCGCCATAGCTGAACTGCGGGTCGTTCAGATCGCCCGATACGGGCACGCCGAGTTCGATCCGGCCGTTGCTATCCTTGAGGATGGCCAGCGCCAGCTCCAGCGGCAGATGCAGTGCATCGGGACTATCGATGCGTTCACCGAGGGTCAGCTTGTCGAGCACGATCTGGTTATTGCCTTCCAGCTGAGCATGCCGCACCTTGTACTGCAGGTCTAGCGAGATCTTGCCTTCGGCGATGCGGTAACCGGCAAACTTCATGCTGTAGGGCGAGGCCGACACCATGTCCACGTTCTTGAAGATTACGCTCAGATCCGTGTTATCGGCCAGTACAAAAGGATTGAGCTTGCCACGGATGCGGGTGGAACCGTATTCGTCCACGCGGCCATCGATCTCTACCTGACTGCTGGCATCGGCGCGCGTAGACAGGCCGGTAATCACCCCGTTCAACTCGTACATCTTGGCACCGAACTGCGGACGCAAGCTCAGGTCCGTGAACGCCAGCTTGGCGTTCTGCAGACGCAGGCGGCGTATCTTCAGGGGGAATGGTGTGGCCGCAGCGGCGTTCGTAGTGGCATTAGCACCAGCTGCCGCTGGGGCGGGTGTACCCGCCTCTGGCTGCGGTACCAGCAGCCGCGCCGCATTGAAGCTGCGGTCATTTTCGATGATCAGCGTCGCATCCGGCTCGACCAGACGCAGTTCGCCGATATCGAGCAGATCCGGCTTCAGGCTGAAGGCCAGCTTCTCCGCACGCAGCAGCTTCCAGTGCGCGAAGCGGTCACCATCGTCTTCGTTCAGCACCAGCTCGTCGAAATCCAGCCCGCCGTCATAGCGCAGTGCCGGATCTTTGGCCATGCCAGCGCCCACATGCAGATGCCCTTGCGTCGAAATGGCACCACTGCCGATTTTCAGGCGCAGATATTTGGCCAGCATAGGCTGCACCGGCGCGATTGCCAGCTTGTTCAGCTTGAGGTCTGCTTCCACCCCGCCACTGGCCGGCACCAGCTTGCCCTGCGCCTGCAACTGGCCCCCTTCGCGTACCGTCAGCGCCGTATCGAAACTCACTGCGCGGGCCAGATCGCTACTCACATCGTTCAGCGCGAGGCGGAAGTCCTGCACATTAGCCTTGATGCCGCTGGCCGCATCGTCATAGCGTGCGCCAAAACGATTGAACTCGACCCGCTTGATGTTTGCAGCCCATGCCGGTGCCGTCGCAGCCCGGCCGGATGGCCTGGCGCTGGCACTGGAAGCCGCCGCAGTCCGCGCAGCCGGCTGGCTGGGCTGGCCGTCATTCTTCGCCTGCGGCAGTGCCTGCAGCAGCAGGAACTGTCCTTTGCTATCGCGCGACAGATCGAGCTGGCCGCCATCGAATACCAGCTTGCCCACGCTGGCACGTCTCGCCGCCAGATCAACGGCGCCCTGTTCCAGCGCCAGACGCGCCAGCTTGAAGGGGGTCGCCGCGCCGCTCTGCAACTGCAGATTGTCCAGCGCCAGACGGCCATCGGCCAGCTGCAGCTGCATGCCCTGCTGGCCGGTCTGCGCTTGCAGATTCAGATGCAGCGCCAACTGGGCCGCATTGACTTTCAGGGCCGGCTGCACGCTTTCATCGATGGCGCTCAGTGCCACGCCATCCAGATCGAGCTGCTTCAACTGCACCTTCCACGGGGCCGGGGTTGCTGCCTTCATGGAGGCAGCCCCAGTTTTCTGTGCTGCGGCCTTTGCAGCGGGCGCGCTAGCCGGTGCCGGCACTGCCAGTCCAGCTAGATCCAGCATGCCGCGGGCGTCACGCCGCAACGCCAGCGCACCACCGTGCAGGCCGATGCCGCCTATACTCAGCGTCTGCTTCGCCAGATCGAGGTCTACGCCACTGATATCGAATTTCTTCACGCGGGCAAATGGCGTAGTCACGCCCTGTTGATGCAGCGCCAGATCGGCCAGTCCCACACTGGCGCCGTTCAGACTCGCTGCCACCAGACCATTCTGGTAGCGTAATTGATAGGGCAAGCTGGCCGACAGGCGCCCTGCCGAAACGCCCATGCGGACAAATGGTTTGAGATAGCTGGACAGGCCGGCGAGCGCCACATTCTCCAGCGCTAGCTCACCGCTGGCACTGATAGGGTTGAGCGAGGCCTTGCCTTTCCAGCGCAGCTTGCCACCCAGCGCGGCGTCGGCGCTCAGGGTGTAATCGCCGTTATCGTCCGGCAGCGTACTCAGATTATTAAGCGTGAAATCGATAGGCGCAAACGTATCACGATAGCCGGCATGGCGGTCCTGCATCACCACCTTGCCCTGCTCCAGCGTGAAATGGCCTACCACCAGTCGGGGCATGCCGCTATCCGCTTCGTCCTTCTTGTGCTTGTCCAGCGTGGCCAGCAACTGGGCGATATTGAAACTGCCGTCCGGCGCGATCGCCAGTTGCAGCTGCGGCCCGACTAAGCGGATATCGCCCAGACACCAGGCGCGCCGCAGCAGCGAGCGCCACTGCAATTCCACTTCCAGCTGTTCGAGGCTGAATAGCGGCGCATCATTGGCTTCGGTGAGCGCCAGTTGCTGCAGGGAGAGGCGCAAGGTGAAAGGGTTGAAACGCACATCGGCCACGCTGGCCTTGCGTTCCAGTTCGCTAGCCACCAGTGCCGGCAGCTCGCTCTTGATCAGTCTAGGCAACAGCCAGCCGCCGGCCAGCGCATACACACCCAGCGCACCTGCCACCCCAGCGCCCCAGCGCTGCCAGCGTTTTTTAAAGACTTGCAAACCTATCCCCAGAAGTAACGACTAAGCATCAGTATAGCAAGCACAGCACTACTGGGGCGGCGATCAGTGCTTGAACAGGCCGCAATAGGCGCTATTGTCTTCGATATTGGCGCCGGTCCGGCCATCCGGGCCCACCAGCTTGATCCAGCCATCCGGCTTGTTGGGCGTGGGGCGCTTGCCACAGTTGGTATGCACCCAGTGTATGCCTACCCCGCCGCGCGTGTACAACTGGCCGCACACGGCCACACGGTCGTTCACCCGTATCCGTTCCAGCGAGGCCGGCACGCTTTGCTGCCGGGGATCAAAGCCCTGAGCGAAAACATTATCGATGGCGATGTCGTATATCTGGCCATCCTGATCTGCCTTCATTTTCAAGTGGGTATGGGACAGTTCCACCCCTTTACGGTACTGCCCATGGGCAAACTTCGGTCCCTTGACGATGACCCCGCTGCGATAAGTGCCGGCAGCGGCCGTGCACTGTGCTGCATCATCAGCCGCCCGCGCAGCTTCCAGACTGAACATGCCCAGCACTGCCAGGCTCAGCAAAAATCGTTTCATAAATTCGGTATCAGGACTGTCGTTGGGATCTGCCATTGTGCAGCCAGAACAACAGACTGACAACATCGATCTTGAGCTAGCTCAAAGTAGCGACGTCAATGTCCGAATGACAGATCTGACCCCGAAGTTGGCACCGAAGTGGCACTGCCGCGCACGTGGAAGCGGGTCTGGGCGACTATTTGCGCTGCGCTATCGATCAGCGCGAGCTGGTGCGGCCCCGGCGTGGGCTGCCAGGCGTAGGGGCTGGCGGCCTGCCCTAGCAACGTGCCATCCAGCTGCCAGCTCAATCCTTTGCCGGCCTGGGCTTGGAAGAATACCCGCTGTACGGCTGCCGGCATGTCCGGATCGATGGCGATGATGGTCGATTCGGGCGGATACAGGATCTTCGGGCTGCGCTGGGCTGGCGTTACCAGTGTGATCAGCTGACTCTCTGTACCGGTCAGGAACCATTCGCTGCGCGGGCTTTCCAGTGCGGGCTGGTAGCTGATCTGGCGCGCCAGTACGCCCGCCGGTGGCGCTGCTGCACGACCCGGCTGCTGGCGGTGCAGATAGTCCATCACGTCGCGCCATGCCGGTGCCGCGCCCGTCACGCCAGAGACATCCCACATGGGCTGGCCGTCGAAATTGCCAACCCATACCCCCACCGTGTAGCGATCCGTATAGCCGATGCACCAGTTATCACGCATATCCTTGCTGGTGCCAGTTTTGACGGCGCTCCAGAAGCCGGTGGCCAATTCGTTTTTCAGGCCAAAGGTGATGCTGCGCGCGGCACGGTCGGATAGGATGTCGCTGATGATGAAACTGGCACCCGCATCAAGCACGCGGCGCGGCGCGGCAGCCGAAGCCGCGGCGGATGCGCTGGCGACAGGAGCGGTCGGTGCGCTGCGCGGCAGCAGACTCACGCCGCTATACAGGCCACCATTGGCCAGCACGCGATAGGCATTGGTCAGGTCCAGCAGGCTAACTTCGGCCGAGCCCAGCGCCAGCGAATAGCCGTAGAAATCGGCTGGCTCGGTCAGACTGCTCAGGCCCACCTGCTGCAAGCGGCTATGAAAGCGCTCCAGTCCCGTCATCACCAGGGTACGTACGGCCGGCACATTGAGCGAACTGGCCAGACTGGTGCGCACGCTCACCTGCCCCTTGAATTCCTTGTCATAGTTCTGTGGCACATACAGGCCGGTGGGGGTGGCGATGTCGATCGCGCTGTCGTCCATCAGCGAGGCGGCCGTCAGCAGCCGGCGTTCGATCGCCAGCTCATACAGAAACGGCTTGAGGGTCGATCCGGCCTGACGCAGCGCCGTGATGCCGTCAACTTCGGAACCGCCCGCATTGGCCACGTAGGCCAGTATCTCGCCGCTGGCGTTATCCAGTACCAGCACGGCGCCATCGCTAACGTTGCGATCGCGTAGCGCCATCAGTTGCTGGCGCAGGGCGGTCTGGGCAAATAGCTGCAGGGGTGCATCGAGCGTGCTGCGCACGTTCTGCGCGCCGCGCACCAGTAACTGCTGCGCCACTTGCGGCGCTGGCGCCAGTTCCTGCGCCATCTGCGGCCGCCCCATCGCCACCAGTGTGCGCAGTTCGATTTCGCTGCAGGTGGCCGGTGCGCGCAATTCGCGCGACAGCGCACAGGCGCGCTGCCATACCAGCGCCGGTGCGGCATTCGGTCCGCGCAGCAGGCTGGCCATGATCATCGCTTCTGTCAGCGTCAGGCCGGACGGCACTTTGCCGAACAGGCCGCGCGCTGCCGCCCCCACGCCCTGCAGTTCGCCACGGAAGGACACCAGATTCAGATAGGCTTCCAGTATCTGCGCCTTGCTCCAGCTGGCATCGAGTTCGCGCGCAGCCTGCACCTGATCCCACTTCTGCGCCCAGCTACGGCCCTGCTTGGCTGCCTGCAGGCGGGGATCGAGCAAGGCCGCCAGTTGCATGGTGATGGTGGATGCGCCACGGGGTCGGCTACGGAACAGGTTATCCCACGCGGCCTTGCCGGCCGCACTCCAGTCCACGCCTTCATGCTGATAAAAACGCTGGTCTTCCGCCTGCAGCACGGCGGCCGGCAGCGCCGGCGAAATATCCTGCAGTGCGACCCACGGCGTGCGGCGTCCCTGCAGGTCGATGCGCAGCGACTGTATGCGCGCGCCATGCCGGTCCAGCAACTGCGCCTCCGAGGCACGATACTCGCGCCGCACCTGTTCGGGCGTGGGCACGGCAGCAGCTACCGGCCAAGCCAGTATCAGCCCGCACAGCAGCAGCACCCTCCGGCTCATTTCACCGTCACGGCAGGGTTGGGCACTTCGCCGAACATTTCGGGGTTGTACATGGCTTCCACCCGCGTCGGCGGCAGGTTGAACTGGCCGGGATTATTCAGCCTTACCGTGTACTCCACGCTCCACTGCCCTTTCGGTACAAACTGGTAGAACGCGTGATAGCCGTCGAAACTGCGCTCCTCGAAGGCGGGCCGCACCCAGCCCTGCTGCTGGCCCGCGCCCAGTATCTGGCTATCCGTGCCGAGGCCGGAGCCTAGCACGGTGGCACTGGCGGGTATGGGATCATCCACCACCACCCACGTCATATCTGCCTGCGCATCGATCTCCAGCCGGACGCGGTAGACATCGCCGCGCGACCATATGCCGGCCTGCTGCTGTTCCACCGCCGTGATGCGCTTGGTGATGCGATAGCCACTGGACACGGGCGCCTTGAGCGGCAGCGCGGCCAGCGTCTGCACCGTGACCCATGGCTTGCCATTGCCCGTGTGATTCAGTTCCAGTTCGGCCGAGCCGCGCGGCCATGGCAGCAGCAGCTTGCCACCCGTGGCATCGCCGCCGTAAGCGATGCTCTTGCTGACCTGCGCCAGCGTGGCACTGCTACTGCCCGTCACCGTCACACTTTCGTGCAATTGCGAGAAGCGCTGCAGCGCCAGCGTGCCCCATGCGTTGGCCACCGTGGTATTCCAGCGCCCCTTGCGCTGGCGTCCCAGCGCGCCCCGTGCCAGCCGGCCGATATCGTCTTTCCAGCCGGGGTTGTCGGCCACTGCCAGCAGCAGGCGGTTGGCATTGCTGTCAGCGGATGCCATCAGCCACCACCAGTTATCGCTACGCTCGGTGGAGAAGCCCATGGTGCTGCCCTGCAGGTTCAGGCGGGCGCGCAAAATCTGCTCGGCCTGTACCCAGCGCTGCGCGCGTTGCGGCAGCTTGGGCGTACGTTTCAGGATCTGGTACCAGTCGATGACGGCCGAAGTGGGCCACAGCGCCGGCTCGATGCTGAATGACTCCAGCTGTTCCGCCTGTATCGGCTGGTACTGCGACAGCGCCTCCAGCGCTGCCAGTTTGCGCACGGCCAGATCGGTGGTACGCAGTGCCGACCAGCGCACGATGCGCCCTGCGACGAAATTCCTCAGCCCCGTCAACATGCTGATCTGGAGTTCTTCCGGAATGGCATAGCCGCCTTCGCGCGCTGCCGAGAGTACATAGGCTGTCAGTATTTCATCCCCTTCCGACATCGGCGCAAAGTACTTAACCAGACCATCGCTATCGAGATGGGCCGGCAGGCTTGCCATATTCTGCTGCCACAGGGTCTTATCGTGCAGGCTGATGGCACGCGAGGTCACCTGCTCGAAGCAGCGATAAGGATACTGCTGCATATACTCGCGCAGCGCTGCCTGTTCGCCCCCCAGTCTTGCGCTGAACTGCACTTGCACGCCGCCCCGTCCGGGCAAGGCATCGTCCGGCAAGCGCATCTGCATGCGCTGGCCATGATCGAGCTGCAGCAACGTGGCCTGCGTGGTACGCACCGGCACCGCCGGCAGCACGCGCTGGTTCAGTTTCAAGCGGTCACGCGCCGCCGCACCATCGGCGCCCACCACGCTGGCCGCTACCTCCCATGCCAGCGCCGTGGCGCCAGCCGGCACCTGATAATCCCAGCCCACTTCCTGCGCGGCGCCAGCTTCCAGCGCCACCTGCTGCGCCGGCAGCGCCTTGCCGCCGGCACTGGCCGTCAGCGCGACCTGCAGCGCCGCATCGCTCGTATTACGCAGTGTGAAGCCGGCACGCAGACGGTCGCCTTCGCGCACCACGGGCGGCAGGCCGGAGAGCAGCATCAGATCCTGCGCACTGCGGATCTCGGTGCGTCCCGTGCCGAACAGATCGGCGTCGGCACTGGCAATGGCGACAATGCGGAACGCGGTCAGCGAGTCGTTCAGCGGCACCTGCACACTGGCTTCGCCATGCGCGTCCAGCGCCACGCGGGCTTTCCAGAACAGCAGCGTGTCGAACAGTTCGCGCCCTGCCCCCTTGCCACCGCCAC
Organism: Duganella fentianensis; assembly: GCF_964031615.1. Classification (GTDB taxonomy): domain Bacteria; phylum Pseudomonadota; class Gammaproteobacteria; order Burkholderiales; family Burkholderiaceae_D; genus Rugamonas; species Rugamonas fentianensis_A. The sequence goes on along the minus strand of NZ_CAXIQN010000009.1, from coordinate 345,453 downwards.
CGCCGTGCGGCACGGCCTTGCGGCCGAAGTGGCGCTTGCCCACCACCTGCATCTGCGCAGTGGCCGTCTCCACTTGCAGATTACGTTGCTGCATCATGGCTTCCAGCAGCTCCCAGCTGGTATTCGGCATCAGTTCCAGCAGTCCCACATCGACTGCTGCCAGTGCCACTTCAGCACCGGCCGGCAGTGCCGTGCCGTCGGCACGTGCGACCTTGACCTGCACCGTGGCTTTATCACGGATGTGGTACACCGGTTTATCTGCCTTGACCTGCACCTTCAATTCGTGCGCCGCCCAGCCCACCCGCAACGGGGCGATGCCCAGCTTGTAGGCCGGTTTGCCCAGATCGACCAGCGCCGTCGGCTGTACCCCGGCCGCACGGCCACGCACCACCAGCGCCGACACATACACATTGGGCGCATAGTTGCCTTTCACGGGCAGCGTGAACACGGGCTCTTTGGCGGAAATCTGGCGCACATAGGTATCCAGCACGCCTTCACGCTCCACCGTGATCAGTGCCGTCGCCTCGCGGAACGGCATACGCAACTGGAAGCTGGCGGTCTGGCCCGGTTCGTAGCGCTTCTGCTCAGGCAGCAGATCCATGCGGTCATTATCGCTGGCGCTAAACCACCAGTCGGCGCCATCGGCCACCCAGACTTCGCGCTGCGTTATGGATGCGCGCTGCGCGCTATCGGCCGTGCTGGCACGCAAAATCAGATTGCCGGCAGCCGGTGCTTTGACTTCGCAGATCAGCAGGCCGCGGCTATCGGTCTGGCCTGCGCAAGCTGGCCCCAGTGCTTTCACTTCGCTCTGGTTTTCATAGGCGTAGAAGCCACCGATCAGACGGCGCCGGTGCGAATACTGCAGGCGCTGGAAGAAGTCCACCGTAACGGGCGCCTGCACCACCGGCTTGCCCTGCACATCCAGCACGACCACGGTGAATTTCAGGCCATCCTTGCTTGCCACCCAGCCATCCGGTTGCAGGCCGATCAGATAGGCCGAATTCCACAGCGGGATACGGGTACTGGCCGACAGCGTTTCACCGTTCGCATCCTGATACGACATTTCCGTCAGCAGTTCCTGCGGCGTGTTCACGACGGGGAGCTGGTCCAGCGCGACGCGCGCACCGCCCTGCTTATCCAGCGTCACGTTACGCGTCTTGAAGCCGCTGGCCACACTGCCTTCCGCTTCTTCCTCTGCTGCATTTTCAAAGCGCCCTGCATCGTCATCGAACACGGGATACTCGCGTTCCATCCCGGTACTTACATCACCGGCATTGAAAGTGAAGTCGGCGTAATCCTCGAAGTACAGGGATTTGTTCTGCAATACAGTTCGCAACTGTACCGGTACACCCGCAGCAGCGCCTCCCGCCAGATAGCTGAGCTGCACATCGAGTTCTACGCTGCTGGCCTGCACAGCCGGCGTTTTCGGCCCCTGCAGCAGTGCCTTCATGGTGGGCACACGGAACTGTTCGACGCGGAAACGGCCCGCTTCACGCCCGCCCAGCAGCAATTGATACCAGCCCTGCCGCGCATCGGCCGGAATATGCCAGTCGCTTTCCGCGCTGCCATTGGCACCCCACTTGAGCGCCACCTGATAGCGCTGCTCGCTGCCCTCGTGCATCAGCAGCACATGCTCCGGCTGCGCCTTGCGCTCGTCGGCCGTCAGCTGGTGACCATAAGCGCCATGCTGGCGCCTTTTATTCACACTGTCAGCCGTCAGCAGGCTGAAGCCCTGCTCGGTCTGCCGGCGCAGGAAGTGCTTCATGTGCACCGTTTCACCGGCGCGCAACAACGTGCGATCGAATACGGTAGTGGCCAGCACCTGGTCATTGCGGCTATCGCCGGTGGGCACATTGAAGCGCCAGCTTTCGATCCCGCGCGTCCAGTCCGACAAGGTGAAGGTCAGATCACTGCCGCTACGGGCCGTGATGAAGTAGCCGCTGCTGTTCTTGCATGCGTGCTCGGGCAGTTCGCCGCTAAAGCTGGCGACACCGTTGCGGTCCGTCACGCCTTGGCGCAGCAGCTTGCCATCGCAGTCACGCACACTCACCTGTGCCTGCGCTACCGGCTTGCCCTGATCGAGCGAGGTGACCCACACCAGCGAGGAACTGGCGCCGTGCTTGAAGTGCGCCACCATATTCGTCACCAGCGCAGCGGCACTGACGTAGGCCGTGGCCGGCTTGGCAGCCAGTCCGGCGCCGAGCAGAGGGCTGGCCAGTTCCACCACATAAAAGCCCGGCTTGCGCAGCGGTATGCCGATCACTTCGAAAGCCTGCCTACCGGCCGGTTTGGGTACGCTAAAGCGTTCGATCGCACTGGCAGCAGCATCCTTTTTCTGTGGCAGCACGGGCTGGTACAGCTCATCGCCATATAGCTCGCGCGGCTCGCCGCCGTAGCCGGTCAGCTTGCGCAGCCATTCCAGCATCCGGCGATCCTGTTCGTCCTGCGCCAGCGCGCCATCATTGACGCGCAGGCTGCCACCATCGACTCTGGTGGCGGCCAGTGCCAGATTCGCTTCCACATTGCGCAGTGTGACGGGCAGCATGCGCTCGCCTTTCGCTTCGATGATGCCGAAGCGCGCGGGGAATTTGATCAGCGGAGGCTGCGCATCGGTACGCACTGCCAGCGGGAAGCGCGCGGCATTAAGCAGGCTGCGGCCAGCATCATCCTTGAGTGCAGGCGGCAGCTGCAAGGTAAAACTGGAGCGCTCGGGGAATGGCCCCTGAAACGCCAGCAGACTGACGGTTTCCGCCTGCTGCTGTTCTTTTGGCAGCGTGCCTTGGTAAAGCTTGCCCCCGGCACCGCGCAGGCGTACCGCCAGCGCATCGGCTTTGCGCACGGGTGCGGAAAAACTCAGCTGCATCGGCAGGAAGGGAATGCAGCCGCCATTCTTTTTGAGCTTGTCGCAATTGAAGCTGGCGATGAAATCGGGCCGCGTGCGATACGACCATTCCTGATCCTGCGCGCTGTGCATGCCATTTTCTGCGGCGATGGCAGCGCCCCACATCAGCGTCACTTCAGCGTTGTCCGGCAAGCGCTGCTTGCACTGCAGGACAGTCAGCGCCAGTTGTTCCAGCCGCTTGTCGCGCACTGCCAGTTTCGTATGCCACACCACGCCCCGTGCGCGGTAATAGGTTTCCAGATGGCGTTCCACCAGATCTTTGCGCTGATCGAGGATGCGCTGGCGCTCTGCGCCCTCCAGCAGCCGTACGCCGATGCGCTCGTTGATGCCCTGCGCGCGGCACCATGCATATTCGCTGATGCTCTCCGCCGTGGCCGGCGCATCCAGCCCCAGTATGAACACCTGCTGTTCATCGATATCATAGGCACCCTCGCGCGGCGCCGACATGATGATCTTCGGCCCGCCCGTATTGAAGCTGTAACTGCGCGTACCGGCCAGCGGCTGGCCCGCCAGATCGCGCACGCTGTCCTTGAGCGTAAAGCGGCAAGCCACTGCCGCGGGCAGATCGTGCTCGAAATCATAGACCCAGTTGCGACCATCGACCCAGCGCCCCTTGCCGGGCGCTGCGCAATCGATGGCGAACGGATCATCGAGCCGCAGATCTCCCAGCGGCACCATCTGCGCGCTGAAGCGCACTTTGACCTGCCGCACGCGCTTGACCACGCCATCCGGAGAAAACGCGGTAATCGAGGTTTCGGCCAGAACGGCCAGCGGCAGGCTGCACACGGCAAGCATGACGGCGAGACGGGACAGTAGGCGCATGCCAACTCCGTATGGGGAAGGAAAGGGGGAAAATCAGAGTGATCCAGTGTTGCAAACGCCTCAGGCAAAGTCAACAACATTACCGGAAAAACATCAAACTTCAGAAACTTATAGCCTGACTACGCAACGTCCCAGTACGGCGGCGTACCGATATGCGCGCGCAGCGCTGTCACCAGCGCCCGCAGTTTGTGCGAAGCATGGCGCCCTTCGGGGTGGGCCACGTAGATCAGTTCCGGCGCCGCTTCATGGCCGATGTCTACCCGCACCAGCGTACCGGCGCGCAGTTCTGCGCCAACGATAAAACTGGGCAGCAGCGCCAGCCCCAGACCAGCCAGCGCGGCATCGCGCATCATGTCGCCATTGTTGACGCGCAGCGCGGCCGGTGGCCGCACAAACACTTCCGGCCCCACCTCGGCGAAACGCCAGTCGGCCACGTTGCGGTTGGTGTAGTAGATGGCCCGATGCTGGCGCAAATCGGCCAGCGATGCGGGCGTGCCCTGGCGCGCCAGATAATCGGGCGAGGCCACCAGCAGACGGCGGCTAGGCGCCAGCGGCAGCGCCACCAGCCGGCTGTCTTCCACCGTGCCGTGGCGGATCACGGCGTCATAGCCTTCGGCGGCGGCATCGATGCGGCGGTCATCCAGTTCCAGCGTGAGGCTAATGTCCGGATGGCGTGCCAGAAACGCGTACAGCGCCGGCCCCAGATGCATGCGCCCGAAGGTCACGGGCGCGGATAGGCGCATCGGCCCGCTCAGGCTGCCGCGCCGCTCGGCCAGTTCGGCCACCGCATCCTGCACTTCCCAGACGATGCGGTTGGCCCGCTCCAGAAACGCGCTGCCGTCTTCTGTCAGGCTCAGTTTGCGGGTAGTGCGATGGAACAGCGGCGCGCCCAGATTCTGCTCGAGTTCGGCCAGCCGTTCGCTCACCACTGACTTGGACAGATGCAAACGGCGCGCTGCCGCACTGATGGAACCCGCTTCGGCGATTGCGACGAAATTGCTGATGCCATCAAGTTTGACCATGCTGCCCTCCGCGCTTTGATTGTTCGATTATACCGAACACAAGCTCCTGCTTTTACTCACTTATCCGGACGCTGTTTCATCCCTACACTGGTTTCCGTAGCAGACATCGTTCTTCCCCACACTTTAAGGAGCAGCAAAATGGAAACCACAGCAAAGCACACCAGCGTTAGCCCAAACACCCGCCTGCGCCTGCACGGCAAAGTCGCCCTGATTACGGGCGCCAGTTCCGGCATCGGCCGCGCCACCGCCCTGCTATTCGCCGCCGAAGGCGCGCAACTGGTAGTCGGCGCCCGTCGTGACGCCGAACTGCAGCAACTGGTCGGCGAGATCGAGGCCGCCGGTGGTCAGGCCGTCGCGCTGGCCGGCGACGTCCGTTCTGAGGATTATGCGGCGGCGCTGGTGGCGCTGGCCGTGCAGCGCTATGGGCGTCTGGATATCGCCTTCAACAATGCCGGCACCATAGGCGAAAGCGGCGCCAGCACGGGTATTTCCGCCGATGGCTGGAACGATACGCTGGCCATCAATCTGACCGGTGCGTTCTATGGTGCCAAACACCAGATCGCCCAGATGCAGCAGCACGGCGGCGGCTCGGTGATCTTCACGTCCACCTTTGTCGGCCATACCGTGTCCTTCCCCGGCATGGCTGCCTATGCAGCCAGCAAATCGGGGCTGATCGGTCTGACCCAGACGCTGGCCGCCGAATATGGCCAGCACGGCATCCGCGTGAATGCCGTGCTGCCCGGCGCGGTGGATACCGATATGTACCGCGACACCAATAGCTCGGCCGAATCGCAAGCCTTCATCACGGGACTGCACGCGCTCAAACGCATCGCCACGCCGCAGGAACTGGCCCGCTCGGTACTGTATCTGGCCTCCGACGATGCCGCTTTCGTCACGGGCACGGCGGCGCTGGTGGATGGCGGCCTGTCGATCACGCGCACCTGATCCGGCCGCACAAATAAAAACAGCGGAACAAAGTTCCGCTGTTGTGCATGGGCGAGCCGAAACGGGCTCAGGCCGCAGGCAGATCGAATACCGCCATCGATTCCACGTGCGAAGTGTGCGGGAACATATTCACCACCCCCGCTTTGCTCAGCGTATAGCCGGCATTGACGAGGATGCCCGCATCGCGCGCCAGCGTGGACGGGCTGCAGGACACGTACACGATACGCCGTGGCAGCAGGTCGGCACGGCTCTGGCTCAGCGCTACCAGCGCTTCGCTGAGCGCCATCGCACCATCGCGTGGCGGGTCGATCAGCATGCGGTCGAACTTGCCCAGTTCGATCAGATGATCGGCCGTGATCTCGAACAGATTGCGCGTGTAGAACGTGGTCTTGTCCGACAGGCCATTGGCCTTGGCATTATCCAGCGCGCGCTCGGTCAGCGAAGTCAGGCCTTCGATACCGACCACTTCGCGTGCCTGCGTGGCCAGCGGCAAGGTGAAATTACCCAGACCGCAGAACAGATCGGCCACGCGATCCTGCGGCTGCACTTCCAGCAGACGCAGCGCCTTGGCCACCAGCACACGGTTGATATAGTGGTTCACCTGCGTAAAATCGACCGGCTTGAACGGCATGCGGATGCCGAATTCGGGCAGCAGATAATGCAGTTCGTCGCCCAGCGGATAGTAAGGCACGGCCGTGTCGGGGCCTTTGGTCTGCAGCCAGAACTGGATCTGGTGCTGGTCCGCAAAAGCTTTCAGTTTGACTTCGTCGTCCGGCGTCAGCGCGGCCATGATGCGCAGCACCAGTGCCGTTACGCCTTCACCGATGGCGACTTCGATCTGCGGAATCTGGTCGAACAGCGACAGCGAACCGATCAGCGCGCGCAGCGGCATCAGCAGATCCGACACATGGCGCGGCAGAATTTCGCAGCTCTGGATATCGGCCACAAACACGGATTTCTTTTCGTGAAAACCCACCAGCACCGTGCCCTTCTTGGCCACGTGACGCACCGACAGACGGGCGCGGTAGCGGTAGCCCCAGGTAGGGCCGTACAGTGGACGCATCATCGACTCGGCCTTGACCTTGCCGATATGGACCAGATTATCTTCCAGCACGCGCTGCTTGACGGCCACCTGCGCCGACGGCTCCAGATGCTGCATCGAGCAACCGCCGCAAATGGCGAAGTGGCGGCATTGCGGCTGCACCCGCATATACGATTCGCGCAGCAGTTCGTCCATGCGCGCCATTTCCCAGTTTTTCTTCTTCTTGAAGGTCGTGAAGGTGACCCGTTCACCCGGCAATGCGCCTTCGACAAACACCACTTTACCGGGCGAACCATCTTCGTTGTCCAGATGGCCGACGCCACGGGCGTCCATATCGAGCGATTTGATGACGAGGGTATTTTCTTGCATAGCGTTTAAGGTAAGGACAATAGCGGGCGATGGCCGCACCTGCGCCACAGGCGCGCGGCAGTTAGCCGGGGTGCAGCAGGGTCGCTATGATAGCAGATGACAGGGCGACTACAGCAGCGAATCGCGCACCACGCCGCGTGCCGCCATGGCGCGCTTGAGTTTGACGAGGGCTTCCTGCTGGATCTGGCGCACCCGCTCGCGCGTCACGCCCATCTCCTCGGCCAGCGTTTCCAGCGTGGCCGGATCGTCGTTATCGAGGCCGAAACGGCGCATGATGACCACGCGCTGCTTGTCTGGCAGACGGGTCAGCCAGTCGCGCACCAGCAGCGTCATTTCATGGTGTTCGGCCCGTGCATCGGGACTGTCTTCACTGGCGCCGGGCAGCATGTCCATCAGCGAAGACTGGGGGTCGTTATCCAGCGGTGCATCGAGCGAGGTGGCGTGTTCGGACATGGCGAGGATGTCCTGCACTTCTTCCACGGGACGCCCCACCAGTTCGGCAATGTCCTCCGCCGAGGCATCCTTGCCATCATGCTGGCGTGCTTCCAGATGGTATTTGCCGCGCAAAATCTGGTTCAGTTCGCGCACCATGTGCACCGGCAGGCGCACGGTCCGGGCCTGATTCATGATGGCGCGCTCTATGCTCTGGCGTATCCACCAGGTCGCATAGGTCGAGAAGCGGAAGCCGCGCTCCGGTTCGAACTTGTCGATCGCGCGCATCAGGCCGATATTGCCCTCTTCTATCATGTCGAGCAGCACCACGCCGCGGTTGATGTAGTGCTTGGCGATCGACACTACCAGCCGCAGATTATGCTCGATCATGGTCTGGCGTGCGGCGAAATCGCCGTTCTTGGCCAGCGTGGCATAGTGCACTTCCTGCGCTGCCGTCAGCAGCGGTCGAGTACCGATCTGGTTCAGATAGTGCTGGGTAGTGTCGGTCGACAGTTCTGCCGCCAGCACTTTTTTCAGCTCGTCGACGCTTTCCAGCACCGCGCCGGTGGCGAGTACTTCGCCTTCCGCCGGTTCAATGGCCACCTCTTCGCTGCCCTCGTCGCGAAAATCGTCGGGCAGCGCGTCATCATCCATGGAGTCGTGCGAGCTTGGTGTCATGGCTTAGCTAACGGTTAGGCAGGAAGCGCGACGGATCCACGGGTTTGCCCTGCTGCCGGATTTCAAAGTGCAGCTTGACGGTGTCCGTGTCGGAGTCGCCCATTTCCGCGATCTGTTGTCCTTTGGTTACGGTGTTGCCTTCCTTGACCACGATGCTGCGATTGTGGGCATAGGCCGACAGCAAGCTATTACTGTGCTTCACAATCACCAGATTACCATAACCACGGATGCCGCTACCGGCATACATGACTTTTCCTGCACCGGCAGCGACAACGGGCTGGCCCGCCTTGCCGGCTATGTCCACGCCCTTGTTCTTGCCTTCGTCAAACGTAGCGATCACTTTGCCGTCGGCTGGCCACATCCAGCTGAGTTTTTCCTCGTCGGCGGCCGGGGCCGGGGCTGGAGCTGGGGCCGGCACTGGTAGCGGTGCCTGAACCACCGTCTCGGCGGCGCCGGCCGCCAGTGCGGCACCACCCGCCTTGCTGGCCGTCTTGTCGGCTTTTATCCCGTCCGGACGCTGCAGTTCGGCCAGTGCCGATTCCGAATAGGCTTTCTTGTCGCCCCGTGGTTCGCTCTTGCGCACGACGGGTGCCGGCTTGTCGGCCGGCGGCATCAGGATGGCACCCGTCTGCACACCTGCAGCCACGGCTGCCGTTTCGGGCGGCAGCACGCGCAGCACCTGATCGACTTTGATGTCGTTAGGATTGGACAGATTATTCCACGTCACCAGATCGCGGTAGTTCTGGCCGAACTCGAGCGCGATGCGGATCAGCGTATCGCCTTTTTTCACCGTGTACATACCGCGTTCATCGCGCACCACGGGCGGCGCTTCCACCACGGCCGGCTTGCTGCTCGAAGCCACATGACGGTCCACTACCGGTGCCTGATTCGGCACGCTAGTGCAGGCCGTCAGCAGCACGCTGCTGGCCAATATCAGTCCGAGTCCGCTTATTTTTTTGCTCATACGCATTTACTTCTGAATCCTGAGTTGGAATTCCGGCCCATCAGATGGTACCGGCCCGCAACGGCACGAAATGGCAATCTTCCAGCGTTTCGCTAGTCCATTCTGCCTTGCCGGTACGGGTAATGAGTTCAAGGTGCTGGGCGCGTGCGCCCACGGGCGCCACCAGCCGGCCGCCTATGGCCAGCTGTTCCAGCAAAGCTTGCGGCACTTCCAGTCCGGCCGCAGCCAGTATGATGCCATCAAACGGCGCAGCTTGCGGCAGGCCCAGCATACCATCGCCATAATGCAGCCGCAGATTGGGCACGCGCAGGGGGCGCAGATTGACTTTGGCCAGCTCGTGCAGCGGCTTGATGCGCTCGATCGAATACACTTCCTGTGCCACACAGGCCAGCACGGCGGCCTGATAACCACAACCCGTGCCGATTTCCAGCACCCGCTTGAGCTGACCGCCATTGCGCATCAGTTCTATCATGCGCGCCACGATATACGGCTGGGAGATCGTCTGGTGGTGGCCGATCGGGAGCGAAGCATCGATATACGCCTGCGAAGCCAGCCCCTCTTCCATGAACATATGGCGCGGCACGCTTTCCAGCGCCGCCAGCACCACGCTGTCCTGCACGCCCTGCTGGGCCACGCGCTGCACCATGGCGCGCCGCACGGCATCCGATACCAGCGGACTGCTGCGCTGGCTGGTCACCGGCTGGGCGGCAGGCTGGAACGCTGGCCGCGCCTGCGCCTGGGTATGGGCTTGCGAATGGAATAGCGGCTTGCTGCCTGTGCTGCCTGCGCTGCTGGTGCGCAGCGGTAGCGGCTGGTGGCGGGCGGCATTCTGGGTTGCCGTCTGTGGCCGGACTATGGGTGCCGACACCGTAGCCTTCTTATGCCCCTGATCTACGACCGAGGAGAGCGGAAGCGGAAAGCGACGGTTTTTGTCGGTCATGCCAAGGCCTTTGCGAGTACGTCCAGCTGGGTTTTATGGGTGAGGTCGATCTGCAAAGGCGTGATCGAGGTGCGACCGCTGGCACAGGCATGGAAATCCGTGCCCTCGCCCGCATCCTTGGTGGCCCCCGGTGGTCCGATCCAGAAAATTTCCTTGCCACGGGGGTCGTGCGCGCGGATCACCGGCTCGGCCTGATGGCGCCGGCCCAGCCGCGTGGCGACGGGCGTACGCAATTGCTCGTATGGCAAGTTAGGGATATTGACGTTGAGCAGATACGGGGCTGGCAGCGCCGCCATGTACTGCACGATGATGTCACGCGCATGGCGCGCTGCATCCTCGATATAGTCCCAGCCGAACGCCCCTTGCGAAAAAGCGATGGCAGGGATGCCGAACAGATAGCCTTCGGTGGCGGCTGCCACCGTACCCGAATACAGCGTGTCGTCGCCCATATTGGGGCCGTTGTTGATACCGGACACCACCAGATCAGGACGGTAGTCGAGCACCCCCGTCAGGGCCACGTGCACGCAGTCGGTGGGCGTGCCATTGACGAAATAAAAGCCATTGGCGGCCTGCTGCACCGACAGGGGCCGGTCCAGCGAAAGCGAATTGGAAGCACCGGAACGGTTGCTGTCAGGCGCCACCACCACGATATCGGCGATGGGCGCCAGTGCGGCGGCCAGTGCGTTGATGCCGGGCGCCAGATAACCGTCGTCATTACTGATCAGGATTTTCATACGACGATTTTACCCGAAGCAATGGCCGCCCTGCGCGTCCGCACCGCCCCCCTGTGCAGATAAATTTGTGTCAGCGACTGCGCCGGCGACTCTGGGCCGGTATGCCATCGAGCGCCAGTATCTGCTCGGCCGTCAGGCTGGCCGTATCGGGGCCTAAAGGCTGCAAGGGTTGCAAAGGCTGCAGCAATGCTTCGTCATAGGCATCGAGCGCGCCTTGCTGGCGCAGTTCCGGCACCAGATCCGCCTGGCCCGGATGCTGGCCCGCGTGGCTGCCCGTCTGGCGCAGCAGCTCGGCCAAGTCGGCGCGCGCCTGCCGCACGGCCGCATGGTACAGGCCATGCTGTTTGATACTAATTTGCAACACTGCATCGAGCAGAAGGTGCGCCACGTCCGGCTCATCGAGTTGCAGCATGGTGCGTGCCAGTGCCGTGCAGCTGGCCAGCGTCTCGGCATGTTCGCTGCCCAGGCAGCGCTTGCGGGCTGCCAGCAAAGGCTCCTGCACACTGCGCGCCGCGGCGTATTCACCCTGACGGAATAACTGGGCTGCCCGCTCGCTCTGGCAGGCCAGCGTCAGCCGGTGCTGCTCGCCCAGCAGACGGACGTATACGGCCAGTACTTCATCGTGGATCAGCATGGCCTGCGCCGCCAGCCCGCGCGCGCCCAGCGTCAGTGCCAGTGCCGTGCGCGCGGCCAGCGTATCCGGATGCTCGCCGCCCAGCAGCCGGTCGCAGGCTTCGGCCACACATTCCTGCAGTATCTGCGCCTGCTCCAGCCGGCCTGTCTGGTACTGCACGGCCGCTAGCGCGCCCTTGCTGGCCAGCGTTTCCGGCTGTTCCGGCCCCAGTACCTGCTGGCGCAACTGCAAAGCCTGTTCGAAGCAGGCACCGGCCTGCGCCCAGCGCTGCTGCGCGCAATACTCCTGCCCTAGCGCCTGTTGCGACTGGGCTTGGGCCAGCGCCAGACTGTTACCACTCAACTGGGCCGCCAAGCCCTTGTACTGTTCCAGTGCAGCCAGTTCCGGGCGTGACTGCCACGGCAGATAGCCGGGCTCCAGCCAGTCCAGCAGGCTTTCATACGAACGTGCCAGCGTATGCCGGTCGCCATGGGGCGTGGCGCGCACCGCCAGTTGCTGCACGCCATCGCGGCTCTGCTGCAACTGGACTTCGTCGCAATAGCTATCGAGCGAAATCTGGCGCAAGCCATAGCAGTCAGCCAGCAACTGTTCCAGCTGCGGCTGATAACCGGCGAGCTGCTGGCCATCGCCATGGCGGCGCAGAGTGCGCAGATGCGCATCATCGCCTTCCAGCTGCACGGCCACGGGATACACCAGCAGGGGGCGCTGCTCGTCTTCGTGGCTGCAGCGATAGCTGGTAGCCCTTGCCACCATGGCACAGCCCTGCTCCAGACTGGCCGGCTCCGGCCCGAACAGCATCACCAGCTTGCGCGGTAGCAGCGTCGTGCACAGGCCGGCCGTATCGCTCTGCCCGCCGCCGGCATCCACCAGCACATGGCGGAAGTGACAGGCCATCTGTGCGGCAAAGCAGCGGAACAGTGCGGGGCAACGCTGAAACAGCGCTTCCCAGTCCAGTGCCGCCAGCCGCTCGCGGTACTGCAGGTCGAGCCGGCCGGCCGGCATCAGGTACAGCTGGCTGGCCTGATCCACCCTAGTGACATACTGTTCCCAGTCCAGCGCTGCCAGCACTTCGTAGGCCAGCAGCGTGTCGTCGTGGATCCCGCTGGGCTGATATTGCGCCAGTTGCGCGGCGCAAGCTTCGAACAGTTCCAGCACGCCCCCATGCTGGCATGGCGCCGCGAAATACTGGTGCAGCGACGGTGCCTGCAGATCCCAGTCTATCATCAGCACGGGACTGTAAGCGGCGCGCCGGCGCGCCAGCAGCAGCGCCAGATTAGCCAGCGCCGCACTACGGCTGGCGGCGTCGCGGTAGGCATAAAATGTGATGACTTCGCCGTGATCGCTGAGCGGCGGTAGCAACAGGGCCTGGGTATCCATGACTGACCTTTAGCGTGGGAAATTAGGGGGAGGAAGTACCCGCCATTCGGGCGGGATATCGGGCAGGACAAACTTGCTGCAATCGTGACGGGGCGGCATATAGCGCTTCAGGCAGTGGTAGTGCTCGGCGATGCGCAGGACGATTTTTTCTATTTCCGGTAGAAACTCGGGATTGGATTTGAAGGAATTGCTGGCCAGCGTGTAGCGGGAAAAATCCACATACATGCCCGGCCCCGCGATCTGCGGTGGCAGACCGGCCGGATGGCGCGTCATGATGACGGGAATGATCAGGTGGCTGGGCAGGCGGTACCAGGCGCTGCGCTCCGCTTCAATGCGCTGCATGGCGGCATATTCGCGCCGCGTGTAGGCATGGGCTTCGTAACGGGGCGTGTAGATCACGATCATGCACACGCTTTCGCACAGGGCGCGGGCGATGCGCTGGTCGAGATCATCGCCACCGCCCAGCTGGGCGCTATCGACGAACAGTTCGTCTTCGTTATCGAAATGGGGTTCCAGATAGCAGGCCAGAGCTTCGATCAGATCGCTCTTGAAGCGGCTCATGTATGCGTGATGGCCATGGGCATAACTGATAAAACAGCCGTGTCGGATTGCCATGACATCCTCCGTAACTGCACGCCAAACGGTGCAGCGCAGAGTTCACTCTAGCGCCCGGCGCTGGCACGCGTTTGTGCCAGCGCAAAGGTGTGCGCGGGTGTTCAGGACTGGAAGAAGGCGATCACATCGGCCTGTTCGCGCGTACGCTTGAAGGCCGGCAGGCTTTGCCAGATACGTTTGCCGTAAGGCTTGGAGATCACGCGCGGGTCGCACAGCATCAGCACGCCGCGATCGCCGACATCGCGGATCAGCCGGCCAGCGCCCTGCTTCAGATTGATGATGGCTTCCGGCAGGGTGTGGTGCATAAAGCCGTTCTTGCCCTGCTTTTCCATCACTTCGATGCGGGCCGCCAGCACGGGATCATCGGGCGGTGCAAACGGCAGCTTGTCGATGATTACCAGCGACAATGCATCACCGCGCACGTCCACCCCTTCCCAGAACGACTGGCTGCCGATCAGCACGCCGTTACCGGCCGCGCGGAACTGGTCCAGCAATTCCGTCCGGCCTTTATCACCCTGTACGAACAGGGGGAAGTTCAGGCCGCGCCGTTCGAACTCGTCGCGCAGCCGTTCGGCTGCCCGCTTGACGGCGCGCAGCGTGGTGCACAGCAGGAAGGTACGGCCACCGGCCGCTTCGATGACGGGCAGGGCCAGATCCAGCACGGCATCCGTATAGCCCATGGAATTCGGATCAGGCAAGCCTTGCGGCACGTACAGTATGCCTTGCGATCCGTAATCGAACGGGCTGGGCCACGTCATCGACGGTTCGCCTGTCAGGCCCATCTGCTCGGCGAAGTGACTGAAATCGTTTTTCACGGCCAGCGTCGCCGAAGTGAAGATCCAGCTACGGGGCACGCCTTCGCGCTGGCCATTGAAGATGGGCGCGATCGACAGCGGGGTCTTGTGCAGCTGCAGCGACGAGGCATAGGCTTCCACCCAGAATACCGCTTCCGCGCCCTTCTCTACCCGTGCTTTCGGATCGAATTTCCAGTCGCGTAACTGCTGCGCCAGCTGCAGCCCGCGCTGGCGGCACTGTTCCAGCGTCTCGGCCCGTTCGGCCTGCGTCTCCAGCACGGCCAGCATGCCGTCCAGCTCATCCTTGAGAGTTTCCAGTGCGGGAAAAAAATCGCTCGATGGCGCAATCTGCGGCAGCGACAGGCGCACGATATCCTGCGGGAAGGTCAGGCGCAGATCACGCGCGGCTTTTTCCACCACCGTCACCGTCTTGCCCCAGTCGGCGCCATCGCGTGCATGAGCCAGCCCTTCGGCCAGCACATCGCGGCACAGCTCCAGCACTTGCGAGGTGGAAAAGGTGTCTCCGAAGAATAGCGTGGCAGTATCGGGCAGCTGGTGCGCTTCATCGAAGATCACCGTGTTGGCCGAAGGCAGTAACTCGGCCACACCGGAGTCCTTCAGCGCCACATCGGCAAAGAACAGGTGATGGTTGACCACCACCACATCGGCCTGCTGGGCTTCCTTGCGCGCCTTCATCACGAAGCAGTCCTGATAGTACTGGCATTCGGCGCCCATGCAGTTGTCACGGGTGGAGGTGACCAGATTCCAGATCAGGGCATTTTCCGGCACCCGCGCCAGTTCCGCCTTGTCGCCGGAATTGGTCATTTTCAGGAAGCGGGAAATTTCGCGCAGATGCCCCACATCGTCACGCGAAGTCATGCGGCCATTCTGCAGCGTGCGCTCCAGATGGTAGTGGCACAGGTAGTTGGAGCGGCCCTTGAGCAGCGCCACCGACACAGGCGCCTGCAGCGCCGCGCGCACAGTGGGGATATCGCGCAGGAATAGCTGGTCCTGCAGATTCTTGGTCCCCGTGGAGATGATGGTCTTGCCGCCCCACAGCAGGGCCGGCACCAGATAGGCAAACGTCTTGCCCGTACCCGTGCCTGCCTCAGCGATCAGCGTGGTCTGGCTATCGATGGCAGCCGCCACGGCCTTGGCCATTTCGGTCTGGGAGCGGCGCGGACGGAAGTCGCCCACAGCCGGGCCCAGCGGGCCACCGGCACCGAACAGGCGTTCGACCTCGGCATCATGTTTTCCCGGGGGAGTTTCGGCAATCTCGCCGACCACAGCATCAGGTGCGGTCGCGGCGGACGGAGATGGGTGTTGAGTCAAAATATACTAGCTAGGCAGGCGATACGGCTCGCAACTCAGGCCGGAACGTCCGGCACCAGTTGCATCTTGAGCAGAGTGATATGGTCTTTCAATTGCAGCTTGCGCTTTTTGAGGCGGCGCAACTGCAGCTGGTCATGGTGACCATCGAGCGTCAGCATGTTGATGACGGCATCCAGATCGCGGTGTTCAACGTCGAGTTCTATCAGACGACGCTGGATATCAATTACATCAGCCATAATTCTCGGTCTCTACCCACACAAAAGTTTCACTGAAACAAGGAGTACTACTGCAAACTGCGTCTAGTTTAATCTACCCGCGCCGCCCAGCCAAATAATGCTGCTATGCGTCACTTTTTCGCTGCATCGGCCTTGCGCTGTTCCGCTTCTGCTTTCGCCGCGTGCTTGGCCTCGTTTTCGGCCTTTTTGCGCGCTACTTCAGCCTGACGGCGCTGCGATTCCTGCTGCTTGCGCTCGAAGTTGGCCACGTTTTCTGCCCGCTTGCCCGCATTCGCCGCATCCTGCGCTTCCAGCTTCTTGAGCTTTTCCGCATGACGGGCTTCACGGTCCACCACCGGCCCGGTCACAGGCGGCGGGCGTGGCGTATCGTCTACTACCTTGGCCGGCTTGGGCGGCAGCGCCGCATGCTGGGCCTCTTCTTCCGCATCCTTGCGTGCCCGTTCGGCCAGATCTGCATCGCGCTTTTCCACCGAGTCGGCGCGCTTGAAGTGCTCGGCATCGACTTCGGCGGCACGCAGCACGGCCAGCGCTACGCGTCGCACTTCCTTGGCATCGCCCAGACAGGCATTGACAAAGAAACGCTCGTAGCAGACCCGCTCGGCATCGGCAAACTGCTGGTGCACCACGGCACGCTCCTGCTCCACCTGACGCAGGGCAGCATTGGCCTGCTCGACCGACTGCACTTTCGGCCAGCGCGCCGCGGCCTCAGCGGCCTGCGCTGGCAGCGCCATACCTAAGCCTAGCGTCAGCATCACCAGCAACGCCAGACGCTGCGCCTTCGATTTACTTGCAATGAACATACACTTCCTAAAAAACTAGGCCAGCGCTGCGGCAGTCGCGCGCTGTTCCTTATCCATATATTCCTGCGACTGCATCTCGACAATACGCGAGACGGTGCGGTGGAATTCGTTGGCCAGCGTGCCCGTGGTGTACAACTGCTCGGGCTCCACTTCGGCCGACATCAGCAACTTCACGCCCTGATCGTAGAATACATCGATCAGCCACGTAAAGCGGCGCGCTTCGGACGACTGCGCAGCCGACATCATCGGTATGCCGGACAATATCACGGTATGGAAGCGGCTGGCGATTTCCAGATAATCATTCTGCGAACGGGGGCCGCCGCACAGGGTGTTGAAATCGAACCAGATGGTGGTGCCGGCGCGGCGCAGCGCCCGGATTTCGCGCGCTTCGATGCGGATCACAGGATCTTCATCGGCACTTTCGGCCACCCGTGCATAGGCCTCACGCAGTGCTGCATCGGTGTCCGCATTGAGCGGGGTGTAATACGACTCGACCTGCTCGAGCGCACGGCCACGGTAATCGATACCCGCATCGATATTCATCACATCGAGCTTTTCGTACAGCAGCGCAATAGTAGGCAGAATGCGGTCACGGTGCAGCCCGTCCGGATACAGCAGCCGCGGATCGTAGTTGGAAGTCATGATGAAGGACACGCCGTTATCGAACAGCGCCTTCAGCAGGTTGTACATGATCATCGCATCGGCCACATCGGAAATGTGGAATTCATCGAAGCAGATCAGTCGGTATTTTTTAGCGACGCGCTTGGCCACTTCGTCGAGCGGATTGGCCACGCCTTTCAGATCGTCGAGCTGGCGGTGCACGCCGCGCATGAATTCGTGGAAGTGCAAACGGGTCTTGCGCACCACCGGCACCACCGAATAGAAACTGTCCATCAGGAAGGACTTACCGCGCCCTACCCCGCCCCACATATACACGCCGCGCGGCACATCGGGCCGGTTGATCAGGCGCTTGAAGGTGCTGGAACGCTGGCCTTTGTAGGCCACCCATGCGTCATAGCACACTTGCAGACGGTCAACAGCCATACGCTGGGCAGCATCGGCCTTGAAATTGCGCTGCTCAAGCGCATGCTGGTAAAACTCTTGGACGTTCATGAGATTCAGTTATGTACTGCGAGTTCTGTACTGCGCAAAAGAAAAAGGGCGGACCGCAGCCCGCCCGCAGTCCGCTAGAGGATTGCTTAGAAGTTCAGGGTACGCTTATCGATCGCCAGCGCAGCCTCTTTGGTGGCTTCCGACAGCGATGGGTGAGCGTGGCAGATACGGGCGATGTCTTCGGCCGATGCCTTGAATTCCATTGCCACGACAGCTTCCGAGATCAGTTCCGAAGCCATAGGGCCGATGATGTGCACGCCGAGGATTTCGTCGGTGGTGGCATCGGCGAGGAATTTCACCATACCCGAGGTATCGCCCAGTGCGCGTGCACGGCCGTTCGCGAGGAACGGGAAAGTACCGGCCTTGTACGCCACGCCAGCAGCTTTCAGCGCCTGCTCGGTTTTGCCTACCCAGGCGATTTCCGGCGAGGTGTAGATTACCCAAGGAATGGTGTCGAAGTTGGTATGACCGTGCTGGCCAGCGATACGCTCGGCCACGGCAACGCCTTCTTCTTCCGCTTTGTGCGCCAGCATCGGGCCACGTACCACGTCGCCCACAGCCCATACGCCCGGCAGATTGGTTTTGCAGTCGCCGTCGACGGCCACGAATCCGCGCTCGTCCAGTGCCAGACCGACTTTGTCAGCGCCCAGACCATTGGTGTTCGGGGTACGGCCGATCGACACGATCAACTTGTCGAACACGGCGGTCTGTGCTTCGCCCTTGGCGTTTTCGTACGCCACGGTGACATTGTTGTCGCCCTTGGTGATGGCGCCGATCTTGCAGCCCAGATTGATCGACAGGCCCTGTTTGGTGAACAGCTTCTGCGCTTCTTTGGCGATCTGCTCGTCAACTGCGCCGAGGAACACTGGCAGGCCTTCCAGCACGGTCACTTCCGCGCCCAGACGGCGCCATACGGAGCCCATTTCCAGACCGATCACGCCAGCACCGATCACGCCCAGCTTGGCTGGAACTGCGTCGATCGCCAGTGCGCCCGTGTTCGACAGAATCAGTTTCTCGTCAAACGCTGCGCCCGGCAGTTCACGTGCATTCGAACCGGTAGCGATAATCACCTGTTTACCCGTGATGGTTTCGTTGGCAGGTGCCGAGATGGCCAGCGGGTAGCCTTCAGCAGTCGCTGGACCAGCGAAAGCGGCGCGGCCATGGAAGAAGGTCACTTTGTTTTTCTTGAACAGGAACAGGATGCCGTCATTGTTCTGTTTGACGACGGTGTTCTTGCGCTTCAGCATTTGCGGCAGGTTCAGGGACAGGCCGGCTACATCGATACCGTGTTCCTTGAACGCATGGCCAGCGTGCTCGTAGTGTTCCGACGATTGCAGCAGGGCTTTGGAAGGGATGCAACCGACGTTGGTGCAAGTGCCGCCCGGTGCAGGGCCGCCCTTTTCATTTTCCCATGCGTCGACGCAGGCGACCGAGAAACCCAGTTGGGCTGCACGGATGGCAGCGATATAACCGCCGGGACCGGCGCCGATGACTACTACGTCAAATTGTTTGCTCATTATTGTTTATCCTATGGTTTCTTCTTCTGGCACAAAGATCCAGAGCAGAATGTACAGCGCGATACCGAAGCCGAAGGTCAGCACGAACATCACGAACAGCAGGCGCCAGATCCACGTCTCGACGCCACTGATGCGACCGAGGCCGCCACACACGCCACCCAGCCAGCGGTCGCTGTTGGAGCGACGCAGTTTGCTGATGTCGTTGGAAAGCTGCTCGCCGCCATAGCTACCGCTGCTGAGCAGCTTGGCCTTGGCCGCAGCGAACTCTGCATCCGACAGGGCGCCGGACTGGTGCAGTTCATGCAAACGCTTGATTTCTTCGGAAACGCTCATGGTTCTTCCTCTGAATGGCGTTCCGGCACAGGGGCCGGAACGCACTAGCGGTGATTACAGTTCCAGCAGCAGGCGAGCTGGATCTTCCAGCGCTTCTTTCATAGCTACCAGACCCAGCACAGCTTCGCGACCGTCGATGATACGGTGGTCGTAGGACATGGCCAGATAGTTCATCGGACGCACCACGATCTGGCCGTTTTCGACGACAGCGCGATCTTTGGTGGCGTGCACGCCCAGAATGGCCGATTGTGGTGGGTTGATGATCGGGGTCGACAGCATCGAACCGAAGGTACCGCCGTTCGAGATCGAGAAGGTACCGCCGGTCAGGTCGTCCAGGGTCAGCTTGCCTTCTTTAGCCTTGGCGCCGAATTCGCCGATTTTCTTCTCGATGTCAGCGATCGACATCTGGTCGGCATTGCGCAGAATAGGCACCACCAGACCGCGTGGCGAACCCACAGCGATACCGATGTCGAAGTAGCCGTGGTAGACGATGTCGTTGCCGTCCACCGAAGCGTTCAGGATAGGGTATTTCTTCAGAGCGGCCACAGCAGCTTTAACGAAGAAGGACATGAAGCCCAGCTTGACGCCGTGCTCTTTCTCGAACTTGTCCTTGTACTTGTTGCGCAGGTCCATGACTGGCGCCATGTTGACTTCGTTGAAGGTGGTCAGAATCGCGTTGGTCGATTGCGATTGCACCAGACGCTCGGCGATACGGGCACGCAGACGGCTCATCGGCACGCGCTCTTCCGGACGGTCGCCCAGGTTGGCAGCGGCAGGTGCAGCAACTTGTTGCAGTGCTGGTTTAGCGGCAGGAGCAGCCAGCGGAGCGACGGCCGGGGTAGCCGGTGCCGAAGCAGCCAGTGCGTCACCCTTGGTCACGCGACCATCTTTGCCCGAACCGGCTACGTCGCTAGCGCTCAGACCTTTTTCCGACAGGATCTTGGCAGCGGCTGGCATAGCCACGTCGCCTTTGTTACCACCGGTAGCGGCAGCTGGGGCAGCAGCAGCGGCAGGAGCGGCAGCTGGTGCAGCAGCGGCAGCGGCTGGGGCGGTTGCGCCGGCAGCAGCTTCGGTGTCGATCACAGCGATCACTTCGTCAGCAACCACGGTGCTGCCGTCGCCTTTGATGATTTCAACCAGCACGCCAGCGGCCGGTGCTGGCAGTTCCAGTACCACTTTGTCGGTTTCGATGTCGATCAGGTTTTCGTCACGGGCAACTGCTTCGCCGATTTTCTTGTGCCAGGTCAGCATGGTCGCTTCTGCGACCGATTCCGACAGTTGAGGTACTTTAACTTGAATTTGTGCCATGGATAACTCCGTATATTGTGTAATGGCGCTCCGCTACATGCTTGCGGTCACGCCTGTATAAACATTGATTCTGTCAGGCGCCATGCCGGATCAGGCATGGCGCCATGGGGCTTATTTGGTCAGGATGAAACCTTTGAGCTTCGAGAAAGCCGTTTCCAGCAGATCTTTTTGCTGGGCATAGTGCTTGTCGTAGTAGCCGACGGCTGGCGATGCCGACGCTGGGCGACCGGCGTAAGCCAGACGCTGACCGGCTTCCATGCTCTCGAAGATGTTGTGCTGAATCTGGAACCATGGGCCCTGATTCTGCGGTTCGTCCTGTGCCCATACCACTTCCGTCGCGGCTGGGAACTTTTTCAGTTCGGCAGCGAACGATTTGTGCGGGAATGGATACAGCTGTTCCACACGGATGATGGCGGTATCGGTCTGGCCGCGGGTCTTGCGTGCGTTGACCAGATCGTAGTAGACCTTGCCCGAGCAGGCGATCACGCGTTTGACTTTCTTGGCGTCGATTTTCTCGTCGACTTCACCGATCACGGTCTGGAACGCGCCCTTGGCCAGTTCGGTCAGCGGCGTACCGGCATCCTTGTTACGCAGCAGCGATTTCGGCGTGAGGATGACCAGCGGTTTGCGGAACTGACGCACCATCTGGCGACGCAGCACGTGGAAGATCTGCGAGGCGGTGGTCGGTTGTACCACTTGCATGTTGTTGTCTGCGCACAGCTGCAGGAAGCGCTCTGGGCGAGCCGACGAGTGCTCTGGGCCCTGACCTTCGTAGCCGTGTGGCAGCATCATGACCAGACCCGAAGCACGACCCCACTTCACTTCGCCGGAGCTGATGAACTGGTCGATGACAACCTGAGCGCCGTTGACGAAGTCGCCGAACTGGGCTTCCCAGATGGTCAGGGTGTTAGGTTCTGCGGTCGAGTAGCCGTATTCGAAGCCCAGTACCGCTTCTTCCGACAGCACCGAGTCGATCACGGTGAATGGTGCCTGACCTTCGGCGATGTTCTGCAGAGGCACATAGGTGCCGGCATCCCAGCGTTCGCGGTTCTGATCGTGCAGCACAGCGTGACGGTGAACGAAAGTACCACGGCCAGCATCCTGACCGGTCAGACGCACAGCGTAGCCCGAAGCGACCAGCGATGCGAAGGCCAGGTGTTCGCCCATGCCCCAGTCCAGATTCAGCTCGCCGCGGCCCATGGCAGCGCGGTCAGCCAGCACTTTTTCCACCAGTGCGTGGACTTTGAAGTTTTCCGGTACGGTGGTGATGCGGCCAGCCAGACGTTTCAGTTCGGTCATCGGCACGGCGGTATCGGCGCTGTCGGTCCACTTGCGGTTCAGGAACGGCAGCCAGTCAACGGCGAACTTGTTCTTGAAGTTGGTGATGACCGGATCAACGGTGTGCTTGCCGGCGTCCATGGCGTCACGGAAGGCCGATTGCATTTTTTCGCCGCCGTCGGCAGGGATCACAGCTTGTGCAACCAGTTTGTCCGCATACAGTTTGCGGGTGCCTGGGTGCTGGCCGATTTTCTTGTACATCAGCGGCTGGGTCAGTGCCGGGGTATCTTGCTCGTTGTGGCCCAGTTTGCGGTAGCAGATGATGTCGACAACGATATCTTTCTGGAACTGCAGACGGTAGTCCATAGCGATCTGCGAAGCCAGAACCACGGCTTCAGGATCGTCGGCGTTCACGTGCAGCACAGGTGCTTCGATCATCTTGACGACGTCCGAGCAGTAGATGGTAGAACGGGCATCGCGCGGGTCGGAGGTGGTGAAACCGATCTGGTTGTTGATCACGATGTGCACGGTACCGCCGGTGCCGTAACCACGGGTCTGGGCCAGATTCAGGGTTTCCATCACAACGCCCTGACCAGCGAAAGCGGCATCGCCGTGCACCAGAATTGGCAGCACTTGCTTGCCAGCGTGGTCGCCGCGGCGATCCATACGGGCTTTGACGGAACCTTCTACCACTGGGTTGACGATTTCCAGGTGCGATGGGTTGAAGGCCAGCGACAGGTGGACAGGACCGCCAGCGGTCGAGATGTCCGACGAGAAGCCCTGGTGGTATTTCACGTCACCGGCTGGCAGGTCGTCGCCGTGCTTGCCTTCGAATTCTTCGAACAGTTCCTTAGGCGATTTGCCCAGGGTGTTCACGAGCACGTTCAGACGGCCGCGGTGGGCCATACCGATCACGATTTCCTGCACGCCTTTTTCACCGGCGCGCTGGATGATTTCGTCGATCGACGCGATGAAGGTTTCGCCGCCTTCCAGCGAGAAACGCTTTTGACCGACATACTTGGTGTGCAAATAACGCTCCAGACCTTCTGCAGCGGTCAAGCGCTCCAGAATGTGCTGCTTCTTCTCTGCGGTGAAGTTAGGCGTCGAGCGGATCGCTTCCAGACGCTCTTGCAGCCAGCGTTTTTCGGCCGGGTCGGAGATGTACATGAACTCGGCGCCGATCGAACGGGTGTAGGTATCGCGCAGGAAGTTCAGCAGGTCGCGCAGGGTCGCGGTCTCTGGGCCGAAGTAGGTGTTGCTGATGTTGAATACGGTGTCCATGTCCGCATCGGTGAACCCGTAGAAGCTAGGATCGAGTTCAGGGATAGCAGGACGCTCCTGACGCTGCAGCGGGTCCAGATTGGCCCAGCGCGAACCCAGATAGCGGTAAGCCGCGATCAGCTGGGTGGCGGCCACGCGTTTGCGGCCCATTTCGGCGTCGGCCGAAGCAACCACGGTACGGATAGGACCGGCTTTCGCGCGTTCGGCGAAAGAGGCGATCACGGAAGCGTGAGCGACGTCGGGTTTGTTGGAACCATCGACGGCCGGGACGTGCTGCATGGCGTCGAAATAGGCGCGCCAGTTGTCTGGCACGGAACCTGGATTGTCGAGATACGCTTCGTACAGTTCTTCAACGTACGGGGCGTTCCCACCAAACAGGTAGGAGTTGGACGTATATTGTTGCATCATATTGCTCACCTTTCTTCGCGCTTCGCGAGGAATTAGCGGGTTAATCTAACCTTCCGCGACACGGCCTGACCGGTTAGCGGATTGCACATCAAGTTGTGGGGAAGGGCTATATTTCTTCAGGTACTACAAAAATCGGTCATTCAGGATAGCACCGGTATTGTATCCGAACAACCATTTGTGCGGCAAAAAGCCATGAAAACTTGCGTTTTAATGTGGCATTAAGCGTCGCAACAGGGTATCGACAAGCGAAATGTTTTCATTATTCTAAGCTTACCCTGCCACGACGGCGCGCGGCAGGCGTGTGTGCCAGCCAGCTGGCATCGTGCTGGAACCAGTCCGCCAGAAAGTCCAGCAAAGCGCGCAAAGCGGCCGACATATGCTGGCGCGAGGTATAAATAGCGTGAATACCCATCTGTTGGGGTGTGAATTGCGGCAGAAGCTGCACCAGCTCGCCACGGTCTATCATTGCCATCACGCTATACCTGGGCTGCAATACGATGCCTGCACCATGCAACGCCGCCCTGAGCAGACTGGTATCTTCATTGGCCGACAGGTTGCCGCTGACGGGCACGGACAGAGTTTCACCGTGAACGTCGGTAAATTGCCACAGACTCTTGCCGAAATAGCTATACGTCAGGCAATTGTGGCGCGCCAGATCGGCCACCTGCCCCGGTGTGCCGTGACGGGCCAGATAGGCTGGTGCCGCACAGATCACCGAATCGCACTGGGCTAACTGGCGCGCAATCAGGTTAGGCTCAAGCGCATTGGTAATGCGCAGCGCCAGATCGATGCGTTGCTCGACCAGATTCACCGCGCGGTTATTTATCTGCATGTCCACCGTGGTGTGCGGATAGCGCTGCAGAAACGCCGTCATGGCCGGTGCCAGCACGGCCTGCGCCAGCGACTGCGAGCAACTGATGCGCAGCAGGCCACGCGGCGCGCCCTCCTCCACCGCACCATCGAGCGCCATATCGTCAGCCAGTTCCAGCATGCTGCGGCAGCGTGCCAGTGTCAGCGTACCGGCATCCGTCAGGCTCAGGCGGCGGGTGCTCCGGTGCAGCAGGCGGGCGCCGGCCCACTGCTCCATTTCCGCCAGATAGCGTGTCACCATGGCACGCGACATATCGAGCGCATCGGCAGCGGCAATCATGCTGCCCCGTTCAGCGATGCTGACAAACACTTTAGCGGCGGTAATCCGGTCCATACATTCGTCCGATTTATGCAATTAATTGGTGAATGATACGGCGTTTTTCTACCGGATCAAGCAATTTAAGATGACGTCATTCCAACCCAACACGAAAGACCATCATGATCAAGCAAACTCTGCAAGCCGTTGCCAGCACCGCCCTCGCCGCCACTGTCGCCAGCGCCAGCGCTGCCCCGCTCAAGGTGGAAGTCTTCAATCCGGGCGAAGCAGCCATCTTCCCGGTCGCCTCCGTGCTGGTCAGCGGCGCCAAGGATGCCGTATTGATCGACGCCCAGTTCTCGCGTGGCGAAGCACTGAAACTGGTCGAACAGATCCGTGCCAGCGGCAAGCGCCTGACTACCGTGTATGTGAGTCACGGCGATCCGGATTTCTACTTCGGCCTCGACGTCATCCACGCCGCATTCCCTGAAGCCAAGATCGTCGCCACCTCCTACACGGTGGCTGCAATCGAAAAGAAAAAGGATGCCAAAGTAGCGTTCTGGGGCCCTATCCTGAAAGACAATGCACCGTACAGCATCATCGTGCCGCAGGTGCTGCAGGGCGACCGCATCGAACTGGAAGGCGAAACCCTGCAGATCGCTGGTCTGCAAGGTCCGGCACCTGAGCGCAGCTATGTGTGGATTCCATCGATCAAGACGGTAGCCGGTGGCGTGGTGCTGTTCCACGACCTGCACGTGTGGACCGCCGATACCCAGACGCTGGCCTCGCGCCAGCAATGGCTGGCCACGCTGGACGGCATCGCCGCCCTGCAGCCAGCCACCGTGGTGCCGGGCCACTACAAAGTGGGCAGTGCACTGACGCCGGCCAGCATAGGCTTCACGCGCGACTATCTGGTGAAGTTTGAAGCAGAGACGGCTGCGGCAGCCAACTCGGCCGCGCTGATCGCCCGCATGCAGCAACTGTATCCGCAAGCAGGCCTCAAAGCAGCACTGGACACCAGCGCCAAAGTAGCCAAAGGCGAAATGAAGTGGTAAATGTCGTGCCAAGAGCGGCAGCCTAAAACACCGGGCAGGAAGCGCCTGTCCGGTGGCGCAACTAGACAAATGCATCTAGATATTTTAATCTAGATGCATAGTCTAATAAGAATGCGCTCTATGAACACACTCGTCACCAAACCCACTCCCGCCGAACTGGAAATGCTGCGCCTGTTATGGGCCAGCGGCCCCGCCACCGCCAAGCAGGTGCATCAGGCCGCACTCGCTAGCCGGCCGGACATGAACTACGCCACCGTACTGCGTCTGCTACAGGTCATGCACAGCAAAGGCATCCTGAGCCGCGACGAAAGCCAGCGCGCCCACATCTATGCGCCGGCGCAGGCACAGGACGCCCTGCAGACCAATCTGCTCAAAGAACTGATCCAGAAAGCCTTCGCCGGTTCCGGCAAAGCGCTGGTGCTAGCCGCCCTGCGCGGCGGCCATGTGAGCAAAAAAGAGCGCGCCGAAATCCAGGCCCTGCTCGATCAGGACAACTAAGCACAGGGTCAGGTCGGGCAAAGTGCAGGTGACAGGTCGGGCAACGGGGCACTGCCCGACCTGTCACCTGCACTTTGCCCGACCTGACCCCACAGACGAAAAAAAAGCGGGCCGTAGCCCGCTTTTTTTGCAGCTTGAATCGCGGATTAACGCTGATCCAGTGGCTTGACTTCGCGCGTGGTCGAACCCACGAACAGCTGGCGTGGACGGCCGATTTTCTGTTCTGGATCGGCGATCATTTCGTTCCACTGGGCGATCCAGCCGATGGTACGGGCCATGGCGAAGATACCGGTGAACAGCGAAACTGGAATGCCCAGTGCCGACTGTACGATGCCCGAGTAGAAGTCCACGTTCGGGTACAGTTTGCGCGAAACGAAGTATTCGTCGTTCAGTGCAATCTTTTCCAGTTCCATGGCCAGCTTGAACAGTGGGTCGTCTTGCAGGCCCAGTTCTTCCAGCACTTCGTAGCAGGTTTCACGCATCAGTTTGGCGCGCGGGTCGAAGTTTTTATAGACGCGGTGACCGAAGCCCATCAGCTTCACGCCCGAGTTCTTGTCTTTCACCTGAGCGATGAAGGCAGGAATGTTCTCGACGGTGCCGATTTCTTTCAGCATGTTCAGTGCGGCTTCGTTAGCGCCACCGTGAGCAGGGCCCCACAGGCAGGCGATACCGGCAGCGATACAGGCGAACGGGTTGGCGCCCGACGAACCGGCCAGACGCACGGTCGAGGTCGAAGCGTTCTGCTCGTGGTCTGCGTGCAGGATCAGGATACGGTCGAGAGCGCGCACCAGCACGTCGTTGACTTTGTATTCTTCGCATGGATTGCCGAACATCATGCGCATGAAGTTGGCGCTGTACGACAGGTCGTTGCGTGGGTACACGAACGGCTGGCCAACCGAGTATTTGTAAGCCATCGCTACCAGCGTTGGCATTTTGGCGATCAGGCGGATAGCCGATACTTCACGGTGCTTGGCATCGTTGATGTCGAGCGAATCGTGGTAGAACGACGCCAGCGCGCCAACGGTACCAACCAGTACCGACATCGGGTGCGCGTCACGACGGAAGCCGCGGAAGAAGAACTGCATCTGCTCGTGCACCATGGTGTGCTTGGTCACGGTGTCGACGAAGGTGGCTTTCTGTTCTGCGTTCGGCAGTTCGCCGTTCAGCAGCAGGTAGCACGATTCCATGAAGTCGGCGTTCACGGCCAGCTGTTCGATCGGGTAGCCGCGATACAGCAGTTCGCCCTTGTCGCCGTCGATGTAGGTAATCGAGGAATTACATGCCGCAGTCGACATGAAGCCCGGATCGTAGGTGAACTTGCCGGTGCCGGCGTACAGTTTACGGATGTCGATCACGTCCGGACCAACGGTCCCTTTGTAGATCGGAAAATCGACCGATGGGCTACCATCGGAGAACGACAGTGTGGCTTTGCTATCAGAGGTGTTCATGAACTCTTCCTTCTTGGAGAGGTGAGACAAAAGTAAAAAAAACCTGTTATTGCAGTGCTAGGGCTTCAGGCTCAGGCCTGTCGCAGACGTGCCAGCAAGGCATGCACCTGCGGCAGATCGATATCGCCATCAGGCTCCTTGCGGGCCAAAATCAGATCCATCAGGGCATTGTCCGACAGATCCAGCAGCCGCGTCAGGGCGTCCACTTCCTCGTCGGTCAATTCGGTTTCATGCGCATCGAGAAAACGGGTCAGGATGATGTCGTTTTCCAGCAGTCCACGGCGGGCACGCCAGCGCAGGCGCGCGCGGTTGGCCGGGTCAGACTGGTGCGCAGCGGTATTCGGTGCAGTCATGGTGCGGCTACTTTACAAAAACGGGCGGCCTGCGTTGGCAACGCCGCCCGTGTGGTGCATCAGATGGCGCGACGGACCATCAGTTCCTTGATCTTGCCGATAGCTTTGTTCGGGTTCAGACCTTTAGGGCACACGTCGACGCAGTTCATGATCGAGTGGCAACGGAACAGACGGTATGGATCTTCCAGATTGTCCAGACGGGCGCCGGTGGCTTCGTCGCGCGAGTCGGCGATGAAGCGGTAGGCTTGCAGCAGGCCGGCAGGACCGACGAACTTGTCCGGATTCCACCAGAACGATGGGCAGGAGGTCGAGCAGCAAGCGCACAGAATGCACTCGTACAGACCGTCCAGCTCTTCGCGCTGGGCTGGCGATTGCAGACGCTCTTTTTCAGGGCGGATGGAATCGTTGATCAGGTATGGCTTGACCGAGTCGTACTGCTTGAAGAACTGGGTCATGTCGACGATCAGATCGCGGATCACTGGCAGGCCAGGCAGCGGACGCAGCACGATAGGCTCGGTCAGCTCGTTCAGGTTGGTGGTGCAGGCCAGACCGTTTTTGCCATTGATGTTCATGGCGTCCGAACCGCACACGCCTTCGCGGCACGAGCGGCGCAGGGCCAGCGAATCATCCACGTCGGACTTGATGCGCTGCAGTGCGTCGAGCAGCATCTTGTCGGTGTCTTTCAGCTCGACCGTCACGTCCTGCATGTAAGGCTTGGCGTCCTGATCGGGATCGTAACGATAAATTTTCAGTTTGAGAGTGCGTGCCATGTTCTTAGCTCTTAGAAAGTACGTGGTTTCGGTTTGAAGGTGTCGACCGTCAGCGGCTTGGTCACGACTGCCTTGTATTCCAGACGGTTGTCCGCCGAGTACCACAGGGTGTGTTTCATCCAGTTGTCATCGTCACGCTGTGGGAAATCGTTGTGGGCGTGCGCGCCACGCGATTCCTTACGAGCTGCGGCCGAGACGATGGTGGCTTTGGCAGTTTCGATCAGGTTGTCCAGCTCCAGCGCTTCGACGCGGGCGGTGTTGAACACTTTCGATTTGTCCTTGAACGATACGTGCTTGCGACGCTCGTCCAGCTTCATGATTTCTTCCACGCCCTTGTTCAGCATCTCGTCGGTACGGAACACGCCGCAGTATTTCTGCATGGTGGCGCGGATGTCGTTGGCAACGCCCTGCACTTTTTCGCCGCCGTTCGAGGTTTCCAGCTTGTTCAGACGGTTCATCGCGAAGTCGGCAGCATCCTTAGGCAGCGGTTTGTTTTCCTTCTGCTTGAGGTTCTGTGCCACCACGTGGTTACCGGCTGCGCGGCCGAATACCACCAGGTCGAGCAGCGAGTTGGTGCCCAGACGGTTAGCGCCGTGCACCGATACGCAGGCGCATTCGCCGATTGCGTACAGGCCATTGACCACTTTCTGGGTGCCGTCGCCGTTCGGCGTCACCACCTGACCGTGGATGTTGGTTGGAATACCGCCCATCTGGTAGTGGATGGTTGGTACGACCGGAATCGGCTCTTTGGTGGCGTCGACGTTGGCAAACTTGTGGCCGATTTCCAGAATCGAAGGCAGACGCTTCTGGATGGTGTCGGCGCCGATGTGGCGCAGATCCAGCATCACGTGATCCTTGTTCGGACCGCAGCCCCGACCTTCTTTGATCTCCTGGTCCATCGAGCGCGAAACGAAGTCGCGTGGCGCCAGATCCTTCAGCGTCGGCGCATAGCGCTCCATGAAACGTTCGCCTTCGGAGTTGATCAGGATACCGCCTTCACCGCGTACACCTTCGGTGATCAGCACGCCCGCGCCGGACACGCCGGTCGGGTGGAACTGCCAGAATTCCATGTCTTGCAGCGGCAGGCCGGCACGTGCAGCCATACCCATACCGTCGCCGGTGTTGATGAAAGCATTGGTCGATGCAGCGAAGATACGGCCAGCACCGCCGGTCGCGAAGATGGTGGTCTTAGCTTCCAGAATCATGCATTCGCCGGTTTCCATTTCCAGTGCAACCACGCCGACCACGTCGCCTTCGGCGTCACGGATCAGGTCCAGTGCCATCCACTCGACGAAGAAGTGGGTACGGGCACGGACGTTGCGCTGGTACAGGGTGTGCAGCAGTGCGTGACCGGTACGGTCAGCCGCAGCGCAAGCACGTTGTACAGCTTTTTCGCCGAAGTTGGCGGTGTGGCCGCCGAATGGGCGCTGATAGATGGTGCCGTCCGGATTACGGTCGAAAGGCATACCGAAGTGTTCCAGTTCGTACACGACCTTCGGTGCTTCGCGGCACATGAATTCGATCGCATCCTGGTCGCCCAGATAGTCGCCACCTTTCACGGTGTCGAACATATGCCAGAACCAGTTATCTTCGGCCATATTGCCCAGCGAGGCGCCGATACCGCCCTGCGCTGCCACGGTGTGGGAACGGGTAGGGAAAACTTTCGACAGCACCGCGACGTTCAGACCGGCTT
Source organism: Duganella fentianensis (assembly GCF_964031615.1). GTDB lineage: Bacteria > Pseudomonadota > Gammaproteobacteria > Burkholderiales > Burkholderiaceae_D > Rugamonas > Rugamonas fentianensis_A. Next base: position 314,634 of record NZ_CAXIQN010000009.1, on the reverse strand, counting down.
CAGCCAGTTGCAGCGATGCACGCATGCCGGAGCCGCCGGCGCCGACGATTACCGCATCAAAGCGGCGGGTAGGGATTGCAGATTTGATAGCTGCCACGATTAAACACTCCAGAGTATCTGTACCGACCATGCGGCACAAGCGATCAACCACAAGATGGTGGCGACTTGCAGGGTCAGACGCAGACCGACGGATTTCACGTAATCCATCCAGATGTCACGTACGCCAACCCAGGCGTGGAAGAACAGACCGAACAGGGTCACGGCGCTGATCAGCTTGAACCACTGCTGGGCGAACAGGCCAGCCCAGCCTTCATAGGTGAAGTTCTGGCCGGTCAGGAAGGACACCAGCAGGATCACGGTGTAAGCCACCATGACCAGTGCGGTCACGCGTTGCGCCAGCCAGTCACGCAGGCCGTAATGCGCGCCTACGACGAGGCGTTTTGGTCCGATGTTATCGTTAGTTGCCATCTCAGAAGACTCCAAACAGTTTGAGGGCGATGATTGCGGTCAGGGTCAGGCTCACTGCCAGCACGGAAGCGGCCGAGTGACGTGCCTGCTCCTTGGCCAGACCGATGTGCATGTCCATGATCAGGTGGCGTACGCCAGCGCAGAAGTGGTGCAGATAGCCCCAGACCAGCGCCAGAATGATCAGTTTGACCAGCGGGTAGGACACGATGCCTTGATAGTACGCGAAGGAGATTTCCGAGCGCAGGCTTTGTTCCAGCAGGTACAGCACGAATGGCAGCAGCAGGAACATCGTGAGGCCGCTGATGCGGTGCAAAATGGATACCAAGCCAGCCAAAGGCAAGCGGTAGTTGGACAATTCCGTCACATGGATGTTACGGAACTCCGGCCGTTCTTTTTTCGGGGCTTCCCTTACGGCTTCTGACATATCAAGACCTCCTAGGCATAAACAAAAATTTCGAGAATGCGATTTTCGCTGATTTTCGCATTTCTAACCAATATGTATTGTTACATATAACTAAAATAGTGGTAGTCAACAGCTGCGACGGCTACTTTCTGTAGCTCAACGTATTTTCAGCGCAACAGGGTTATGCCTCGATTCCCCCCCTGTTTTCGCCACCTGCCGCTGCATTGCAGCAAACAGGCATCTCCTCACATCAACTCGTGTGATCCTTACAGCTCAGCTCACTTAGTTCAATTCGTTGTGATAATGGTGACGGGCGGTCGAGTACAGACCGCGGCGCAGTTCCACCGCCTTATCACCATAAGTGAACGACACCCGCTCCGACTCCAGCAGCGGGGTCTGGGCAGCGATGCCCAGCAATTTTGCATCTTCCTCACCCACGCTGACAGCGCGGATTTTTTCCGTCGCGCGTATCATGCGGGTACCGAATTCCGACTCGAACAGGCCGTACATCGGGCCTTTGTATTCCATCAGGCGCTCGGCCGTCAGCCCTTTGAAGATCATGCCGGGCAACCACAGTTCTTCCACAATGGTAGGCACACCTTCGAACGCCTGCACCCGCTTGATATACACCACCGCATCGCCCGACTTCAGCTCCAGCAGGCGCGCCACATCGGCCGGCGCACGCATACGCTTGACTTCGATAATCTTGCTGTCGGGATAGTGCGGCACGCCTTCGTCCGGCATCAGGCGCAGAAAACGGAAGTGGGCGCGCGCTTCATGATGGGTGGAAACGAAAGTTCCCTTGCCCTGCTTGCGCATGACCAGATTTTCCGCCGCCAGCTCGTCGATCGCCTTGCGCACGGTACCCTGGCTCACCTTGAAACGGTTGGCCAGTTCTACTTCGCTGGGAATCAGTTCACCCGGTTTCCATTCGCCCGACTGCAAACTCTGGGTAATCAGACCCTTGATTTGCTGGTAAAGTGGCGAGAACGTGGGCGAAGGGGCCGCCGATGCGCTGCCCGCACTGCCGCTTGCGGTAGTGGATGCAGGGTTATTATTGGGCGGGACGGAATTCATAGACCACGATTTCACCACAAATACCCCCTGCCGTCCAGCAAAAACCAGCAATAACTTATCTGTCTTATATAAGACATAAGATAGCATTGACTTCTGCCAGACACAGGCCTAAACTCCCCAGCGAGGCGCTTGCAGCAACCCGTCTGACCACCCTTCCGGCACTCCTGCCAGCACTCAAATGCAGTATGATTACGGTTTCCCCCGGGCCGGTACTGGCCCCGCTTAGAGAACGTTTTATTCCCACTTTGGAGATTCATCATGGCAAAAACCCCAATGCGTGTTGCTGTTACCGGCGCCGCCGGCCAAATCGGTTACGCTCTGCTGTTCCGCATCGCCAATGGCGACATGCTGGGCAAAGACCAACCAGTTATTCTGCAACTATTGGAAATTGCTGACGAAAAAGCACAGAAAGCACTGAAGGGCGTCATGATGGAAATCGACGACTGCGCTTTCCCGCTGCTGACCGAAATGACCGCCCACTCCGACCCTATGACGGCCTTCAAAGATGCCGACGTCGCCGTTCTGGTTGGCGCACGTCCACGTGGCCCAGGCATGGAGCGTAAAGACCTGCTGGAAGCCAACGCCCAGATCTTCACCGTACAAGGTAAAGCACTGGACGCCGTCGCTTCGCGCAACGTTAAAGTTCTGGTGGTCGGCAACCCAGCCAACACCAACGCCTACATCGCCATGAAGTCGGCACCATCGCTGCCAGCTAAAAACTTCACCGCCATGCTGCGTCTGGACCACAACCGCGCACTGTCGCAAATCGCTGCCAAAACCGGCAAAGCTGTTAAAGACATCGAAAAACTGTGCGTATGGGGCAACCACTCGCCAACCATGTACGCTGACTACCGCTTCGCTACCATCGACGGCGCTTCGGTAAAAGACATGATCAACGATCAGGACTGGAACGCTAACACCTTCCTGCCTACCGTAGGCAAGCGCGGCGCCGCCATCATCGAGGCACGCGGCCTGTCGTCGGCTGCTTCGGCTGCCAACGCTGCTATCGACCACATCCACGACTGGGTACTGGGCACCGCTGGCAAGTGGACCACCATGGGTATCCCATCGGACGGTTCCTACGGCATCCCTGAAGGCACCGTGTTCGGCTTCCCTGTCACCACCGAAAACGGCGAATACAAAATCGTTCAAGGTCTGGAAATCGATGCATTCTCGCAAGAGCGCATCAACATCACCCTGAAAGAACTGACCGAAGAGCGCGAAGGCGTTAAGCACCTGCTGCCATAAGCCGGGCTGAACTCCTCACTCCCTTCCGCGTAAGTGGAACCGGTTAAACCACCGCTCCGCCGCACTCGCCGCGCTGCTGACAGCAGCGCGGCAGCCCCATCTCACCCCTCCGTAGTTCCAGACATATCCCGCATGCATCCATCCGAGGTTTTATTCCAGGGCAATCGCCAACCCTTGCTGCTGCCAGCTTGTGACCATTACGCCGGCAGCGAAAAGCTGATGCGCAAATCGATTGCCTTGCAACAAGAACTTGGCCCCCTGTTCGATATCACCCTCGATTGCGAAGACGGCGCCAGTGCCGGTAACGAAATCGAGCACGCCCGCCTCGTCGCGGCGCTGGTCATGTCGGACGACAACAAGTTCAACCGCATTGGCGCGCGCGTGCACGACATTGCCAGTCCGCACTTCGCCACCGATGTCGAGATCATCTGCACCGCTGCCAGCAAACTCGCGTATATCGTGCTGCCCAAGGTGCATAGCGCCAAGGAAGTCACGGCGGCGATCAAGCTGATCAACACCCACGCCAGCAAGGCTGGCCGTAAAGACTTGCCCGTGCACGTGCTGATCGAAACCCACGAAGCGCTGCACGATGCCTATGCCATCGCTGCCCTGCCGCAGGTGCAGTGCCTGTCGTTCGGCATCATGGACTTCGTTTCCTCGCACTACGGCGCGATTCCGGCCAGCGCCATGCGTACGCCGGGCCAGTTCACCCACCCGCTGGTGGTGCGCGCCAAGCTCGAAGTCGCGGCGGCCTGCCACGCGCACGGCAAAGTGCCTTCGCACAATGTCACCACCGACATCAAGGATGCCGCTGTGGCGGCCAACGATGCCCAGCGTGCCGCAGCCGAATTCGGCTTCACGCGGATGTGGAGCATCCATCCGGACCAGATCAAGCCCATCATCAAAACCTTTACGCCGCGCATGTCCGAAGTCAATGACGCCACGGCGATTCTGCTAGAAGCTGCAGCAGTGCAATGGGGCCCGATTTCGCAGAATGGCCGCTTGCATGACCGCGCTAGCTACAGATACTATTGGACTGTGCTGCAGCGGGCCAAACTGGCCGGCTTAAGCCTGCCCGAAACGGCGCTCGGCCTGCTCAACGGCAACACCAAATAACCTCTTTCTGGAAGTACCACCATGTCTCTCGCCCAACTGCTGCTGGCATGCAGCCTGTCGTTTACCGCCCTCACTCTGAGCACTGCTGCCCACGCTGACAATGCGCCAGCCAAGGCCGCCAGCAAAAAAACTGCCAAGGCCAAACCTGCTGCCAAAGCGGCAGAAGCCAAACCGCTGGATGAAGATGTGGCCGAACCCTCCGTGCACGAATCGTCGGCGACCGACTTCGATTGCGAACTGGGCAACAAAATCACCATCTACGAAAACGCCAATGACGATGCCCACATCGCCCTGCGCTGGAAAAAACGTCTGCACCGTCTGACCCGCGTGGGTACCAGCACGGGCGCTAACCGCTTTGAAAACCATGTGTATGGTCTGGTCTGGATCGGCATTCCTGCCAAGGGCATGCTGCTGGACTCGAAACAGGGTCGCCAGCTGGCTAACGAATGCCGCAACGCCGAACAGATGAAACCGCTGGCTGCCAACGAAGCGGCGGCCACCGGCACCAGCCTGCAGTAATCCTCTGCCGCCGGCAGGGTATTCCCATCGCACCGACGACACCCCAAACCTAGGAGAAGTCATGGCACACAATACGCTCAATACGCTCAAGGAATTCGATATCGCCGGCAAAGCCGGCAAGTTCTACTCGCTGCCGGCACTGGAGCAGAGTCTGGGGGCGAAAATCTCGCGCCTGCCTGTCTCGATCCGCGTGGTACTGGAATCCGTGCTGCGTAACTGCGACGGCAAAAAAGTCACCGAAGAACACGTCAAGCAACTGGCTAACTGGGGTGCGACGGCGGAGCGCGTGGACGAAATCCCGTTCGTGGTGGCCCGCGTCGTGCTGCAGGACTTCACCGGTGTGCCGCTGCTGGCCGATCTGGCCGCCATGCGTAACGTGGCCTACAAGATGGGCGTGAACGCCAAGAAGATCGAACCGCTGGTGCCGGTCGATCTGGTGGTCGACCACTCGGTCACCATCGACCACTTCCGCGAAAAAGGCGCGCTGGACCTGAACATGAAGCTGGAATTCTCGCGCAATAACGAGCGCTACCAGTTCATGAAGTGGGGGATGCAGGCCTTCGATACTTTCGGCGTGGTGCCACCGGGCTTCGGCATCGTCCATCAGGTCAATCTCGAATATCTGGCACGCGGCGTGCACAAAACCAGCGAAGGGGTGTACTACCCTGATACGCTGGTGGGCACCGACTCGCACACCACCATGATCAACGGTATCGGCGTGGTCGGCTGGGGCGTGGGCGGCATCGAGGCGGAAGCAGGCATGCTGGGCCAGCCCGTGTACTTCCTGACGCCGGACGTGATCGGCGTGAACCTGACGGGCGTGCTGCGCGAAGGCTGCACCGCCACCGATCTGGTACTGACCATTACCGAACTGCTGCGCAAAGAAAAAGTCGTCGGCAAGTTCGTCGAGTTCTTCGGCGAGGGTACCGAGACGCTGTCGCTGACCGACCGCGCCACCATCGCCAACATGGCACCCGAATACGGCGCCACCATGGGCTTCTTCCCCGTCGATGACGCCACCGTCGAATACTTCGAAGGTACCGGCCGCAGCAAGGACGAAATCGCCGCCTTTGCTGCCTACTTCAAGGCACAGGGTCTGTACGGCGTGCCGAAAGCGGGCGAGATCGATTACACCCGTGTGGTGGAACTGAATCTGACTTCGGTAACGCCTTCGCTGGCCGGCCCGAAACGTCCGCAGGACCGCATCGAGATCGGTCAGGTCAAGAATAACTTCACCGAACTGTTCTCTAAACCGACCAAAGACAACGGCTTCAACAAAAAAGCCGAAGATCTGGGCGCCGTCTACACCACCAGCAATGGCGTCAACGTCAAGAACGGCGACGTGCTGATCGCAGCGATTACTTCCTGCACCAATACCTCCAACCCTAGCGTGCTGCTGGCCGCCGGTCTGCTGGCCAAGAAGGCGGTGGAAGCGGGTCTGAGCGTAGCGCCACACATCAAGACGTCGCTGGCGCCCGGCTCGCGCGTGGTGACGGAATATCTGGGCGCAGCCGGCCTGCTGCCGTATCTGGAACAGCTGGGCTTCGGCGTCACGGCCTACGGCTGCACGACCTGTATCGGTAACGCTGGCGACCTGACGCCGGAACTGAATGCTGCCATCACCAGCAACGACATTGTGGCTTCCGCCGTGCTGTCCGGTAACCGTAACTTCGAAGCGCGTATCCACCCGAATATCCGCTCCAACTTCCTCGCTTCGCCACCGCTGGTAGTGGCTTACGCCATCGCCGGCAACATGACGGTCGATCTGATGACCGAACCGGTGGGCAAAGGCAAAGATGGCAAGGACGTGTATCTGGGCGATATCTGGCCGACCTCGAAAGAGATCGCCAAGCTGATAAAGTTCGCCATGAACGCGAAAGTGTTCAAGGCCAACTACGCCGACGTGAAAGGCAATCCGGGCAAACTGTGGGAAGATGTGTCGAGCACGGAAGGTCAGGTCTACAACTGGCCCGCCTCCACCTATATCGCCGAGCCACCGTTCTTCGATGGCTTCGAGATGACGCCGAAAGCAGCGGCCACCGGCATCACGGGCGCCCGTGCGCTGGGCGTATTCGGGGACTCCATCACCACCGACCACATCTCCCCTGCCGGTTCGATCAAGGAAGACGGCCCGGCCGGAAAATGGCTGCTGGCCAATGGCGTGCTGAAGGCTGATTTCAATTCCTACGGCTCGCGCCGCGGCAACCACGAGATCATGATGCGCGGCACCTTCGCCAACGTGCGCATCAAGAACAAGATGATCCCAGCCAAGGCCGACGGTTCGGCCGTCGAAGGCGGCATCACCATCCACCAGCCTAGCGGCGAACAGATGTCGATTTACGATGCAGCCATGAAGTACGTGGCCGAAGGCACGCCGACCATGGTATTCGGCGGTGAAGAATACGGCACCGGCTCGTCGCGTGACTGGGCCGCCAAGGGCACCCAGCTGCTGGGCGTAAAAGCCGTGATCGTGCGTTCGTTCGAACGTATTCACCGCTCGAATCTGGTGGGCATGGGCGTGCTGCCGCTGCAGTTCCTCGGCAACGACAGTGTCGAATCGCTCGGCATCACGGGTAAGGAAACCTATGACCTCAAAGGTCTGGATGGCGAAATCAAACCGCAACAGCAGGCCACGCTGGTGATCCACCGTGACGGCCAGCCGGCACAGGAAGTCAAAGTGCTGCTGCGTATCGACACGCCGATCGAAGTGGACTACTACAAGCACGGCGGTATCCTGCCGTTCGTGCTGCGCCAGTTGCTGGCCAGCTAAGCGCCCTACTCTGATCCAGCTCGCACAACACCACGCCGGCACAATGCCGGCGTTTTTTTCGTCTTGTACGCTTATCATCTACAATAGAGTCATAAGGGTTATCATTTGTTTGACTGATCCGCTTTTTCCACTTTTATGAGACTCTTATTGCGTTATGCGTCGTCCTTCTAAAGATTCATCCCAAAAATTGTCTGCCGAAAGCCAGCGTCTGGTCACCTACGCCAATGCCGTAGGTCAGGCGGCCAGCCGGATCGAAGAGCGGACATGGGAACTCAGCCTCGATGCGCAGTTGCAGAAGCTCCTCAAGACTGGCCATCAGGACACTATCGACGCCACCCTGAACCAGTTGTTCAAGGAAGACCTGAATGCCTACGACATCCTGATGGATAGCGTGGAAGCCGTCAGCGAATCGGCCACCCTGCAGATCGAAACGGATGGCGTGAGCAAAGCCTACGATGTACTGCTGGTGGCCGCGCCCATCCTCGCATGGACCCGTTTTGCTATCGCTTCCGGCCCCATCCCGGCCGATATCCTGAGCACGCTGTCGGCCCATTTCGGCGCCCACCTGCTGGCCGATGGCACCCACATGGCCATGGCGCCCACGCTGTATTCGATCGACCAGCTGCCGCGCAGCCATGTAGAAACCTTCGGCAAAGTGCAGAAGCTGGGTCAGGCTGCCATCAAAGGCACGGCTCTGAAAGCCGACAGCAAAACACCAGAAACGGCTCCCTTCCTCGCAGACACGCGCTACCTGCTGGTGGCCGTGGCGGCACCGGCCGGCACCCCGCTGTTCCGCTGGCAGATGCCTGCCTTGCAGAGCAACTACGCGGCCGAACGCGCGAATGCGCTCGAGCAGTGGCGCAATCAGGTCACGCCTACCGTCAGCCGCCTGCTGCCGGGCTGCGGCGTGGAACTGCTGCTGCCGGAAGCCTATTACATGGCCTGCCGCGAAGCGGACAAACAGATCCGCCCTGTCTCGATCCGCGCTGCCGTGCACTATCTGACCCACACGCTGGGCATGGAACCGGCGGGTCTGCGCGCGGTGATCGCCGGCTTCGGCGAGGAAAGCGCCGATGGCCAGATCGACGAATACCGCGTCGCCTTCACCCAGCGTAATTCCAACGATGTGATGTATGGCGTGGTGTGGCCGCTGTACGGGCAGGAAGACGAAGACGGCACACCGCCGGAAGGCCCGCTGCAAGGCGGCTTCGGCGGCCTGCAGCAGAAGCCCGTCACGCCGGTGGACGAGATCACCGCGCAGCTCAACGCAGCCGGTGTCACGCAGGTGAAAAAACATAGCGAGCGCTATGTGGCCGAGTTCTGCGACGACTGCGGCGCCCCGCTGTTCGCCGATCCGCTGGGCGAACTGGCGCACGCCGAAATGCCCGAAGACGCCCCCACCGGCACCGAGCACTTCCATTAAAACAAAAGCCCTCGATTACGAGGGCTTTTTCACTTCTGGCGGCACTGGCGGCGTGACATAAAGAATGATGGGCTGTGGCGGAGCAGCTTGTGCAGAGCCAGCAATCGGTTTAAGTATCTGCCCCATGGCAATGCCCAAGCCACCAAAGCCGATAAACAGTCCTATCATGGAGGCCACCATCCACTTATGTGTTTCCGCCACCATATGGAGCATTTCAACACGTAGCTTTTCAATATCGGCCTTGGTTGCCAAGGTCGGCACTATCGCTTCGTAGTGCGCTTTGAGCGCGTAGAATTCGCTGTCGTCCATGCTTACAGCATAGGCGACAGCGCACTCTTTACCAAGCCGAATACGGGTGCTTGATCAGACTGGAGTTGAGATAACGCACATCGCTGGTGACTTCCTCGCCGACCCACTCGGGTAGCTCGAACTGTTCGGCTTCGCTGTCCAGTTCGATCTCGGCCACCACCAGTCCCGCATTCACGCCGAGGAACTCGTCGATTTCCCACACATGGCCTGCGTAGTCGACGCGGCTGCGGTATTTCTCGATCAGGGGCTGCTCGCACAGCAGCAGCAATTCGGCCGCGTCGGCCAGCGGAATCTCGTACTCCCACTCACCGCGCACGGCGCCCACATTGCGCCCCTTGATGGTCATGACGCCGCGCTCGCCTTCGATGCGCACGCGCACCACCCGTTCCTTGTGCGAGGACAGATAGCCCTGACGCAGCAGGACCGGCTGGCCCATGCTACGCCACGCATCGCCGCGCAATAGGAACTTGCGCTCGATCTCGACACCCATCTCAGTCGTCCAGCGACAGCAGGATAGGCTGCAGCATGGCCGCGCCCAGCGCCGCACTGCGGGCACCGTTCCAGCCCACGCGTGGATCTGGCAGATCGGCGTTATCCTTAAACGGCATTTCCAAGGTCACCGCGAGGCAGCCGAAATGGTGGCCCACATACTTGGAAGCCAGCGTCAGCATATCTTCCTTGTACTTGCTGGCCGCGTAGCCATACTTATCCTGGAAGTCCGGGCTGGCTGCCTTGTAGCGGTCGATAAAGGCCTGCTGCGCCACGCGGCGCTCTTCGCTGAAGTTTTCCAGCATTTCGTTACCGGCCACGAAGTTGTAAGGCAGCGCTTCGTCGCCGTGTATGTCGAAGAACATGTCGATGCCGGTGGCATGCATTTTCTCTTTCACGCACAGCACTTCAGGGCTGCGTTCCAGCGTCGGCGTCATCCATTCGCGATTCAGGTTGGCACCGGCCGCATTGGTACGCAGATTGCCGCGCACGGAGCCGTCCGGATTCATGTTCGGCACGATGTAGAACACGCAGCGCTGCAGCAGCTTGCGCGCGATCGGGTTGGCATCGTCCAGCAGCGAATCGACCAGACCTTCGACGAACCATTCGGCCATCGATTCGCCCGGATGCTGGCGTGCGATAACCCAGATTTTCTTTTCGGCGTCCGGATTACCGACCACCACCAGATTCATGTCACGGCCATCCACCGTGCTGCCCAGGTCCTGCACGCGGGCCAGCGGATGCTCGCCGATTTCACCGAGCAGTCGCAGATGGCGCTCGAACGAATACGGCTCGAAATAGGCGTAGTACACGCTGTCCGTGTCCGGCGTATGCTTGATGGTCATGACTTCGCCATCGAAATGGGTCGGTACGCGGAACCACGTCTCCGTGTCGTAGCTGGCCACGGCCTGATAGTCTTCATAGCCTTTGGCATAGGTGGCCGAACCGGCGTTCATGAAACGCATACGCAGTTGCTGGCCAGCCGCGCCCTGCACGCGGAAGTGGAACCACTGATGGATGTCCGCGTTGTTATCTTTGCGCAGGTTCAGTTCGATCTCGGCTGCGCTGTCAGCGCGCAGTACTTCGATCGCGCCCGAGTCAAAATTCTGGCTGATTTTAATGGTCATGGTAATCCGTAATGAGAGAGTGCCGAGACCCTTATTTTACCAGCATGCTCCCCTCGCGTTGATAGCGCCCGTACCATGCAAACGCCTGCTCCAGCACATGCGGCGTCTGGCCTCCGCCCTTGAGCGCCTCGGCCAGATAGGCGCGCAACTGGGGACGATAATCGGGATGGGCGCAGTGCTCGATAATCAGCGGCGCGCGTTCGCGCGGTGCCAGTCCGCGCAGATCGGCCAGCCCCCATTCGCTCACCAGCACATCGACATCATGCTCGGTATGGTCGACGTGCGGTACCATCGGCACCACGCTGGAAATCGCCCCGCCCTTGGCCACGGATTTGCTAACGAAGATAGACAACTGGGCATTACGGGCAAAGTCGCCCGAACCGCCGATGCCATTCATCATGTGGGTGCCGCCCACATGGGTGGAGTTGACGTTGCCATAGATATCAAATTCGAGCGCCGTGTTCAGCGCGATCAGGCCCAGCCGGCGCACCACTTCCGGATGGTTGCTGATTTCCTGTGGCCGCAGCACGATGCGCTCGCGGTAGCTTTCCAGATTACGGATGAACTTCTCGTGCATGGCAGCCGACAGCGTGATCGACGAGGCCGAGGCCATCGACAACTGGCCGGAATCGAGCAGTTCGATGGCGCTGTCCTGCAGCACTTCGGAATACATGGTCATGTTACGGAACGGCGAATCGATCAGGCCATGCAGCACTGCATTGGCGATCGTGCCTATGCCCGCCTGCAGCGGACGCAGTTCCGGCCCCATGCGCCCTGCCTTGACTTCGCCTTCGAGGAAGCGGATCACGTGGCGCGCAATCGCATCTGTCTCGTCATCGGGCGGCAGTGCATTGGACGGGCTGTCCGGACTATCGGTAATGATGATGGCGGCAATCCGGTCGGGATGCACGGGAATCGCCGTCCAGCCCATGCGCTGCCACGGCGTCAGCAGCGGAATCGCGCCACGGTGCGGGCGAGCGACGGGCAGATAGATATCGTGGAAGCCTTCCAGCGCCAGCGGCGTACTCAGATTGATCTCCACGATCACCTGTCTGGCCTGCTGGGCAAAAGTGGCAGTGTTCCCTACCGACATACTGGGGATAATGCCGCCATCGGCGGTAATCGCCACCGCTTCCACGATCGCCACATCGATCTCTTTCAGATCGCCCGAGCGCAGTTGTTCTGCCGTCTCAGACAGATGCTGATCGATGAACATGACCTCGCCCGTGTTGATCTTGCGGCGCAATGCCGCATCAGCCTGAAACGGCATGCGGCGCGCTACCACGCCCGCATTGGCCATCAAGCCATCGCTATCGTTGCCGAGCGAAGCGCCCGTCAACAGCGACAATGCCAGCGGTTCGCTGCGCGAGCGCTCTACCAGTGCCAGCGGCATGGCCTTGGCATCACCGGCGCGGGTGAAACCGCTCATGCCTACTGTCATACCGCTCTTGATCAGGCTTGCTGCCTGCGCTGCCGTCATGACCTTGCCCATCAACTCCGGACGGCGTATGCGTTGTTCGTACATCTGGTGCTCCTCCTTGTATGTTTGTTTCAGTATAGAATTTATGGATTAGTCGCTGCATGACTTAAATTCTCTGATTGGAGTCGTTTTTTTCATGGATCTACGCTCGCTGCGCTACTTCGTGGTCACGGTCAGGCTGAACAGCTTTACCCAGGCGGCGGAGCAGCTGAACGTCACCCAGTCCACCATCAGCAAGATGGTGCGCCAGCTGGAACAGGAAGTCGGCACGCAGCTACTGCTGCGCAGCGGACGCCAGCTACAGCTGACGGATACAGGGCGTGTGGTGTTTGCTCGGGGCGAGGAAATGCTGGCCGCCATGCAGCAGCTAACGATGGAAGTAGCTGATCTGCAGACGGCCCAGAGCGGTCACCTGACGATAGGCATACCGCCCATGATCAACCTGCTGTTCACTCCCGTGCTGAAGGCATTCCGCAAACGCCATCCCGGCATCCGTCTCACGCTCAAAGAAGATGCGGGTCAGGCGCTGGAACGGCAGGTAGCCAGCGGCGAGCTGGAAATCGGCATGACGGTGCTGCCAGCCGATCCGCAACTGGGGCTGCAGACCGCGCCCATCGTCAGCTATCCGATCTGGGCGCTGGCGGCACGGGGCACTTTTCCCAAGCAGCACAGCACCCTTAAGCTGAAGTCACTGGCGACGCTGCCGCTGGTGATGCTAACCGATGATTTTGCGCTGACCCGCAGCTTGCGCCACGCGTTTGCGCAAGCGGGCATCGCGCCGGAAATTGCCGCACAAAGCGGGCAGTGGGACTGGCTGGTGGCGATGGCGTCCGCCGGCATGGGCGTGGCGCTGCTGCCGGAGCCGCTGATCCACCGGCTGGCCATCGGCCATCTGGACAGGCTGAAACTGGTCGAGCCGGAACTGCAATGGCAGGCCGCGCACGTATGGCGCGGCCCCTACCTGTCGCACGCGGCACGCGCGTGGCTGGAAGTATGTAATGACGTGCTAGGCACGACAGCGTAACAGTTACAGCGTCACACCGCGCACCTTGAGGGCGGCACGCACACCGGCACCGTAGGCAAGATCGGCCTGATCGAACTGGGCGAGCTGACGCTGGATAATCTCGTCACTGACCTGACTCAGCGGGCCGGCCAGATTATCGAACAGGTTCTGCTGCGCTTGTGGCGACATCAGACGGAACAGATTACCGGCCTGGGTGTAGTCGTCTTCCTGCCCCCGTCCATCGTAGCGCCCTGCGGCTCCCGTCAATTCCAGCGCAGGCTCGCCGTGGCCCATGCCTTGCGGTGCACTGCCCGCTGCCGCCACCGTATCGTAGTTCTGTGCGGCGCCGCCGTTGTAGATCGCCATCGCACCATCGCGCTGCTGGTTGTGGAACGGGCAGCGTGGCGCGTTCACAGGCAGGTGCTGGTGGTTGGTGCCCACGCGGTACAACTGTGCATCGTGGTAGGCGAACAGACGTGCCTGCAGCATCTTGTCCGGCGAGTAGCCCATGCCGGGCACGATGTTGGCTGGCGACAGCGCGGCCTGCTCCACTTCCGCATGGTAGTTGAGCGGATTGCGGTTCAGTTCCATCACGCCCACAGGGATCAGCGGGAAGTCCTTATGCGGCCAGACCTTGGTCAGATCAAACGGATTCCAGCCCGTACGTTCTTCCCACGCTGCCAGCTCCGCTGCCGTGGCCACCTGCAGCTTCACATCCCACTGGGGGAAGTTACCTGCTTCGATGGCGCCGAACAGGTCGCGCTGGGCGTAATCGGGATCGGTACCGGCAATGCGCGTGGCTTCCGCCGCCGACAGATTCTTGATGCCCTGGCGGCTTTTCAGGTGCCACTTCACATATACGCGTTCACCGGCCGCATTAATCAGGCTGAAGGTGTGGCTGCCGAAACCGTCCATGTGGCGGTAGCCATCCGGCGTGCCGCGGTCGGAGAACAGCATGGTGACCTGATGCAGGCTTTCCGGTGCCTTGCTCCAGAAGTCGAACATCATGCTAGGCGACTTCAGATTGGTCTGCGGGCAGCGCTTCTGGGTGTGCACGAAGTCGGGGAACTTGATGCCATCCTTAATGAAGAACATCGGCGTGTTATTGCCCACCAGATCCCAGTTGCCCTGCCCCGTGTAAAAGCGTACTGCGAAACCGCGCGGATCGCGCTCGGTATCGGCACTACCGCGCTCGCCGCCCACGGTAGAGAAGCGCACAAACACATCGGTCTTCTTGCCGATCACGGAGAACAGATCGGCCTTGGTATAGCGGCGGATATCGTGCGTCACAGTGAAAGTGCCATACGCCCCCGAACCTTTGGCGTGCACCACACGCTCAGGGATACGCTCGCGGTTGAAGTGCTGGAGTTTTTCGATCAGGTGGAAGTCTTGCAGCAGTACGGGGCCACGGGGGCCGGCCGTCAGCGAATTCTGGTTATCGGCAACAGGAATACCGGAGGCGGTGGTGATGGTGTTATTAATCATTTCTATTACTCCTCGTTGTTTGATAGTGAAATCATTTTAAACAAGAGGAGTCTATTATAAAAACCAATTATATTTATCGATTCAATAGTTATAGATAATGATCAAGAATAAAAAAAGGGCAGCCTAAGCTGCCCTTGTGCGCGCGAAGAAAACGCTTAGGCTTCTTTAATGCGTTTGGCGATGTGGGCCAGTGCCGCTTCCACCTGATCCACCAGTATCAGGCACAGATCGCCCGGCTGCAGACGCGCCAGCGCCGTATCGATGGCGAGGAACTCGCCAAAGATTTCCTGAATGTGGCTGGTGCGCGGTGCGTTGTTCAGGCCGGAGCGCAGCAGCGCCACCACTTCACCATCACCACGGCCACGCTGGCAGGCGTCTTCGTACAGAATCACATCATCAAAGGCACGACCGAGAATCTCGGTCTGCTGGCGAATATCTTCGTCACGACGGTCGCCCGCGCCCGAAATCACCACGCCACGGCGTTTGGCCGGCATGGTTTCCACTGCCTGCACCAGTGCAAGAATCGCATCCGGATTGTGGCCGTAGTCGGCGATCAGCGTCGCGCCCTTGTAGTCGAACACGTTGAAGCGGCCTGGCGCATTGTGCGCATCGTTGGCGAAGGTTTTCAGACCCAGACGGATCGCATCCCAGCTAATGCCCACGCCCCATGCTGCCGCCACCGAGGCCATCACGTTCTCGACCTGGAAGCCGATGGTGCCATTACGGGTGATCGGCACTTCGCTCAGCGCGATGCGGTGCTGTTCCTGACCTTCAGCTGCGACGATATGACCATCTTCGACATACACAGTACGGCTACCCTGCGCCAGATGGGTGGCGATGACAGGATGACCGCGCTCGGCGCCGAAGAAGATTACTTTGCCACGGCAGTTAGCTGCCATGCCGGCCACGATAGGATCGATGGCGTTCAGCACAGCATAACCACTCTCGCCCACGTTCTGGACGATGACGCGCTTCAGCACGGCCAGATCTTCCACCGTGGTGATGTAGTTCAGCCCCAGATGGTCGCCATTGCCGATGTTGGTCACCACCGCTACCTGGCAGCGGTCATAGGCCAGGCCTTCACGCAGCACACCGCCACGCGCGGTTTCAAATACCGCCGCATCCACATCAGGGTGCAGCAGCACGTTGCGTGCACTGCGCGGACCGCTGCAGTCGCCGCTATCGGTCTGGCGGCCTTCGATGTACACGCCGTCGGTATTGGTCATGCCGGTACGCAGACCGCTAGCGGTCAGCAGGTGGGCAATCAGACGCACGGTCGTAGTCTTGCCGTTGGTGCCGGTCACGGCCACTACGGGGATACGGCCATTGTCGCCCGGTGCAAACATGGTGTTGACGATAGCTTCGCCCACTGCCCGGCCTTTGCCGAACGATGGCGCGATGTGCATACGCAGGCCCGGAGCGGCATTCACTTCCACCACGCCGCCGCGCTGATTCTCGATTGGTTGCAGCACGCTTTCGCATACCACGTCCACCCCGCAGATATCCAGACCGATCATCTGCGCCGCTTCCACGGCACGGGCAGCCACTTCCGGATGCACGTCGTCCGTCACGTCGGTGGCGCTGCCGCCGGTCGACAGATTGGCGTTGTTACGCAGGATCACGCGCTGGCCTTTGGCCGGTACCGAATCCGCTTCCAGATCCTGCAGCGCCAGACGGGCCAGTGCGATATCGTCGAAACGGATCTTGGTCAGCGAAGTCGAGTGACCGCTACCGCGACGAGGATCGGCATTGACGATGTTGACCAGTTCGCGCACCGTGTGCACGCCATCGCCCACCACTTGCGGCGGGTCGCGGCGGGCCGCAGCCACCAGCTTGTTACCGATCACCAGCAGACGGAAATCATGGCCCGGCAGATAGCGCTCGACCATGATGTCGTCGCGGAATTCGCGCGCCGTGTTGAAGGCTTTTTCCAGATGCTCCTTGGTCATCACGTTGACCGTGACGCCCTTGCCCTGATTGCCGTCCTTCGGCTTCACCACCACCGGCAGGCCGATTTCCAGCGCCGCTGCCCAGGCGTCTTCCGCATCTTCCGCCGTGCGGCCGATAGGCACCGGCACACCGGCTGCGTGCAGCAGCTTCTTGGTCAGTTCCTTATCCTGCGCAATGGCTTCGCCGATCGCACTGGTGGTATCCGTTTCGGCGGCCTGAATACGGCGCTGGCGCGAACCCCAGCCGAACATCACCATGCTGCCTTCGGTCAGACGACGGAACGGAATGTCGCGTGCCACCGCAGCGGCCACGATGGCGCCCGTGCTCGGGCCCAGACGCACGTCTTCATCGAGTTCTGCCAGCTCGGCCAGCGCGCCCTTCAGATCGAACGGCGTATCGGCCAGTGCCGCATTGATCAGGTTTTCTGCCAGCGTCATGGCCAGACGGCCTACCGCTTCTTCGCTGTATTCCACTACGGTCTGGTAGATGCCGTCTTCCAGCGTGGCCGTGGTACGGCTGAAGGTAACGGGGCAGCCTGCCTGCGCCTGCAGGCTCAGGGCGGCCACTTCCAGCACACGGGCCATCGGCACATCGCCGGAATGGCCGGTCGGCTGCAGTGCGCCGATGGCCGGGAAGCGCGCATGCAGGCGCTGCTCGAAACCGGCGATACCGGCAATCGAACGCTCCTCAGGCGGGCACGAAACAATAACCTCCACCGCGGTATGGTGGCTCCAGAGATTCGGGCCGCGAAGGGCGCGGGTACGGATGACTTCCATAAATCTGTGTGTTCTCTCAGTGATGTGTTTTTTTCGGGGTCGCCTCGAAGGTGCGCAGACCGGCGCCGATCAGATCCGGCGTCAGGCCCAGCGCCCATGCGGCAGCAATCGCAGCCAGCACGGCTTCCGGCGGTACCAGTGGCGACAGCGGCAGCGTCGCCACGTCCACACTGCCCTCACCCAGCACGATGCGGTCGGCACGCTGGAACACCACGCGGCCGGCTTCCTGACGGTGGGCAGCAATGGCGGCCAGATGCTCGTCCACGCCGTAGAAAATCACTGCGCCGTCGCACAGTTCGGCCATTTCGACCACCTGTTCGTCGGCGGCATTCAGCACCGCAGCACCACTCGGCAGGATCACATCGACCTGCGTGCGCAGCACGTTGTACAGCTTGTCGGCGCTATCGATATAGAAATCGCTGACGTCTTCGAAATCGCTGACGTCGGTCACTACGCCTACGGCGCACTTGTCGTAGGCCAGACCTTCGCTGAGGATCATGCGGGCGCTGGCTTCGAATACGCCCGCTTCCACGCTCTTGTTGAGCAACATGCGCTCGCCCGTTTCCCAGTCCGTCAGGCCATCACGGGGCAGCAGACGGCCATTGACGAACAGGCCATCGGCGCAGCTCAGGCCCGTCTTCTTGCCGCTGATCTGCAGCAGCCAGGCGATGATGCGCGCCGTCATGGTGGTGCCGTGTTTGCCGGCGATGCCGACGATAGGCATGCGGCCATCCTGCTCCGGTGCGAACAGATGGTCAACGATCGCTTCGCCCACATTGCGCGGTTCGCCCACGGCAGGCTTCAGGTGCGCCAGCAGACCGGGGCTGGCATTGACTTCGATAATCGCGCCGCCCTGCTCTTCCAGCGGACGGGTAATGTCGCTTGCCACCAGATCGATACCGGCGATATCGAGACCGACCACGCGTGCTGCCAGCGTGGCCATAGCCGCCACCTGCGGGTGCACTTTATCGGTCACGTCGATGGCCACATTGCCGTTCGGCTGGATCAGCACTTTGAAACCGGCGGCTGGCACCGATTGCGTGGTCAGATTCTGACGTTCCAGTTCCAGCAGAATTTCCGGACTCTTTTCCGGCGTGACCAGCCCCAGCGGGTGGTCTTCCGTTTCGCCGCGGCGCGGATCGATATTGATCTGCAGGTTGCACAGTTCGACGATGTTGGATTTGCCGTCGCCCGTCACCCACAGCGATTCGCCGGCAGCCGCAGCCACCATGCGTTTGCCCACCACCAGCAGGCGGTGTTCGTCGCCGGGGATGAAACGCTCGACGATAACGTTCTTGCTACCGCCGCGCAGCGCCGCCACATCGTAGGCCGCCGCTACTTCTTCCGGCGAATTCAGATTGAGCGAAACGCCGCGGCCATGGTTGCCATCGTAAGGCTTCACTGCGACAGGCATACCGATATCCTTGGCTGCTTCGGCCGCCGCTTCACGGTTGGTCACCAGTTCACCTTCCGGCACGGGCACGCCGCACGAGGACAGTAGCGACTTGGTCAGATCCTTGTCGCTGGCAATGCCTTCGGCAATCGCGCTGGTATCTTCCGTTTCGGCGGTCCAGATGCGGCGCTGGCGTGCACCATGGCCCAGTTGCACCAGATTGCCGTCGGTCAGACGGATGAATGGAATCTTGCGGACGCCGGCAGCATCGACGATATTGCCCGTGCTCGGGCCCAGGCACAGACGCTCGACCATATCGGTCAGCTTGGCCACGGTGGCATCGAGGTCGTACGGACGGTCTTCGATCATCGCCATCAACAGGTCGCGGCCAGCGGCCAGCGCAGCGCGGCCCACCCGTTCCTGACGGGTGCGGAAAGCCATCTTGTACAGGCCCGTATCTTCACCGATCTGGCGGGTCTTGCCGAAGCCGGTCTTCATGCCAGCCAGATTCTGCAACTCCAGCACCACGTGCTCAAGAATGTGACCAGCGTAGGTACCGTCGCGCAGACGTTCGAGGAAACCACCGTGTTCGCCCACACCGCAACGGTGCACGATCAGCCCCGGCAGGATCGCCGTCAGGCGCTCGTACAGACCGGGCAGCAGGTGCGAGGGGTAGTTTTCCAGTTCACCGATATCGAGCCAGGCTTCAATCACCGGACGATAGGTCCAGATATTCGGTCCGCGCAGATACGTCACGCGCAGAATGTCGATGTCTTTCTTCTTGATCATGTTTCTATTCTTGTGTCTTTGTTATCAGCCGTGGCCTACCCGCGCCGTATTTTAACCCCTGAACTACTGCTTGCTGCCAAATAGCACCGGTTGTACCTGTGGCTTCGATCAAGTTCATCAAGCTGTTTCAGCGTTTATGTCTGTGCGTTATACTTGCCGCCAATACAAAACACCGGTATTTACTTGTTTTCCGTCAAAACTGTGACAAATGACAGAATACCGTAAATACGCACTTATATCAGCCGCAACAGGGCGCTGGCAGAGTGAATATTTTGCCTAGTCCCCATCTTTTCCCTTCCGGAGTACGCTGCACAATGACAACTGAACAACTTTCCTCCGCCGCTAGCGCTAGCGAACTGCCCGAGCGCTGGCGTACCGAGATACAGGCACAACTTTCCAAAGGGGAAAACGTTGTAAGTGCCCTGGAGGTTGACTTGGATGCGCAACTTCGTTTTTCGAAGGGCATGCTGGTGCTCACCGAGCAGCGTCTGCTGGCGCGCGCACCGGGAGAGAAAAATTGGCAAGATTGGCATTTCACCAAATCGCTGCGTCTGCAGCATCACGACCATGCGGGCGTCGGCCACATCGAACTGCTCAATGACGAAGGCCGGCTCGGCGCATGGCGTTTCACGCTGGGGCAGAATCTGCAGGCCATCCGTCTGGTGGAACAGTTCGAAGCCCACCTCGATAGCCACGCTACCGGCCTGCCAGTAGTGCGCGAAGAGGCCAACGTCTGCCCGAGCTGCAAGGCGCCGCTGGAACCGGAACAGGAAGAATGCCCGATCTGCACCAAGGTGGTGTACACCCCGCCGTCGACATGGACGCTGTTCCGCCTGTGGCGCTTCGCCCGTCCGTACCGCTGGCAGCTGGCACTGGGCTTCACGCTGATGCTGCTCAGTACCAGCGCCCACATGATTCCGCCGTATCTGACCCGTCCGCTGATGGACAATGTGCTGATCCCTTACCAGAACGGCCAGCCCGTCGATACCAATCTGGTCACGCTGTACATGAGCGGCCTGCTCGGTTCGGCCATCCTCGCGTGGATACTGGGCTGGGGTAAGACCTACGTGCTGGCACTGGTGTCCGAGCGCATCGGCGCCGACCTGCGCACCACTACCTACGAACACCTGCTCAAGCTGTCGCTCGAATACTTCGGCGGCAAACGTACGGGCGATCTGATGTCGCGTATCGGTAGCGAGAGTGACCGTATCTGCGTGTTCCTGTCGCTGCACCTTCTGGACTTCGCCTCCGACTGCCTGATGATCATCATGACGGGCGTGATCCTGTTCACCATCGATCCGTGGATGGCCGCGATTACGCTGCTGCCGCTGCCGTTCATTGCGTGGATCATCCATGTGGTGCGCGACCGTCTGCGCACGGGCTTCGAAAAGATCGACCGCGTGTGGGGCGAAGTGACCAACGTGCTGGCCGATACCATCCCCGGCATCCGCGTTGTGAAAGCGTTTGCGCAGGAAGACCGCGAAGCCAACCGCTTCCGCACCGCCAACAAGCACAATCTGGCCGTCAACGATAAACTCAACAAGATCTGGTCGCTGTTCTCGCCTACCGTGTCGTTCCTGACCGAGATCGGCCTGCTGGTGATCTGGGTGTTCGGTATCTATCAAGTCTCCAAAGGCCACATCACGGTCGGTGTACTGAGTTTATTCATTTCGTATTCGAGCCGTTTCTACGGCCGTCTCGACTCGATGAGCCGTATCGTCTCCGTGACGCAGAAATCTGCATCGGCCGCCAAGCGTATCTTCGACATTCTCGACCACGTTTCCTCGGTGCCGGAACCGGCCAATCCCGTCAAACTGGGCAAAGTGGAAGGCAATATCACCCTGCGCGAAGTGGGCTTCCGCTACGGTAACCGCGCCGTCAACCGCAGCATCAATCTGAACATCAAAGCGGGCGAAATGGTGGGTCTGGTGGGTCACTCCGGTTCCGGCAAATCCACGCTGGTCAACCTGATCTGCCGCTTCTACGATGTGGCCGAAGGCGCCATCATGCTCGATGGTGTAGACATCCGCTCGTTCGCCGTATCCGACTACCGCCGCAATATCGGTCTGGTGCTACAGGAGCCCTTCCTGTTCTTCGGCACCATTGCCGAGAATCTGGCCTATGGCAAACCGGATGCCACCCGCGCCGAAATCATCGCCGCAGCGCGCGCCGCGCATGCGCACGAATTCATTCTGCGTCTGCCGCAGGGTTACGATTCGATGGTGGGCGAACGTGGTCAGGGTCTGTCCGGCGGCGAGCGCCAGCGCATCTCGATTGCGCGTGCCCTGCTGATCGATCCTAAGATTCTGATCCTCGACGAAGCCACGGCCTCGGTGGACTCGGAAACGGAAAAAGAGATCCAGCGCGCACTGGAGAATCTGGTACAGGGCCGCACCACCATTGCGATTGCACACCGCCTGTCCACGCTGCAGAAGGCCGACCGCCTGATCGTGCTCGATCGCGGCGAAGTGGTAGAGGAAGGCCCGCACGACGAGCTGATGGCACTGGAAGGCGCCTACTACCGCCTGTATCAGGCGCAGGCACGCAATGCCGCCACCCTGGCCGAAGAATAAGCAGAGAACCGACTCATGACGACACAATTCAAACTGACCCGCAACGCCTTCGGCAAGCTGATATTGACCACGCCGGAAGGCGAGGTGCATGAAGGCGTAGCGCCTGTGCGCGCCTTTCCTGTGCAGGCGCCGGAAGACGGCATCTCGCTAGTCAATACCGATGGCAAGGAAGTGGGCTGGATAGACCGCATCGAAGACCTCGAAGCGCAGGCGGGCGCACTGGTGCGCGAAGAACTGGCGGGGCGCGAGTTCATGCCGGAGATCAGCCGCATCCACAACGTCACCAGCTATGCTACGCCGTGCACGTGGACGGTGACGACCGATCGCGGCGAAACGGAATTCGTGCTGCGCGGTGAAGAAGATATCCGCCGCCTGACCGTCGATACGCTCTTGATCTCCGACATCCACGGCATCCACTTCCTCGTACGCGACCTGCGCGAACTAGACAAGCACAGCAAAAAAATCCTCGACCGCTTCCTCTAATCCGGCGGGGTCACCGGCGGGGTCAGGTCGGGCAAACGGCAGGGGTCAGGTCGGGCAATGGTGCGCTTCTTGAGAAAAGTCAAAGAATGCACCAACGCCCGACCTGACCCCTGCACTTTGCCCGACCTGACCCCGTTTTCTGGCTAGCGGAAGGCTTTCACTAGGGTTTCCAGCTTCACCTTCAACGATTTGTCGTAGTGGCTCACTGGTGGCACTTCGCGTTTCACGTTCAGCAGTTCATACACGGCCATCTGCGCCGCCCGCACCGAATATTCCACCGTGAACACTACGTCTTCCGGTATCTCGACGAACTGGCTGACAAAGGCCAGATTGCGCGAGTTGGTCGGCACTGGCAGCGGACGGTCGCTCTTGAAGCGT
Source organism: Duganella fentianensis (assembly GCF_964031615.1). GTDB lineage: Bacteria > Pseudomonadota > Gammaproteobacteria > Burkholderiales > Burkholderiaceae_D > Rugamonas > Rugamonas fentianensis_A. The sequence goes on along the minus strand of NZ_CAXIQN010000009.1, from coordinate 291,375 downwards.
GGCATGAACATGCTGGTGATGTAAGGCATACGGCATGGGATGCAGTTCGCCTTTTCCATGATCTCCATGTCGAAGTTCAGGTGGCCGCATAGTTCGCGCAGAATTTCTTCGCCCGTGCAATCGGCCATAGGCTTAGCGACGAAATTACCCACGCGGTCTGGATGCAGCGCATAGCCCCAGAATACCTGCACCCCCTCCGGCTGACCGGCAAAGTGCGGCTGGTGCGCCAGCACCACCGACATCAGCCAGTTGGAATCCTTGAACGTCACCAGCCCGCCCGTACCATCGGTATTGCCAGTGAACTGCTCCATCTTGTCAAAGAAAGCCGGATCTTTCAGCGTAACAGTGAACGACTCCCACCACGATTCGGGAATGCTGGCATTGAAGGCCGCAGGATTGCCGAACTGGGGACGATCCACCGCCAGCTTTTCCCACAGCGCCCAACCCTGACTATGACGCTTGTCCAGTTTGGGCGGTGCGCTATGCATGCTGCCGAAGCTCGATGCATCCGTCATCGAACCATTCTGGAAGAACACCAGATCCTGCGGGCGTACCTCGATAACCTCTGCTACGCCGTCACGCACGCAGCGCAGTCGCTCGGCAATCGTATTGCCGCCATCTTCATCCAGTTCGATGTCTTCCACTTTGCAGTTGTGCACCACGCGCACGCCCTGCTCCTGCAGCCATTGCTGCAGCGGACGCACCAGCGAATCGTACTGGTTGTAGACGGTGCGCTTCACACCGGCCAGCGTTTCGATGCGCGAGAACTCCATCATGAAGCGATGCAGGTAGCGCTTGAATTCCACTGCGCTATGCCACGGCTGGAAGGCAAAGGTGGTGGCCCACATGTACCAGAATTTGGTGTCGAAGAATTCCGGCGAGAGCCAGTCGGTGATGGGCGTGTTGCCTAGCTTTTCTTCGTCCGCTTCAGCCAGCGCCATCAGTTCGGCGCGCTCGTGCATATTGAAGCCCATAGACGATACGTTCAGGCGGAAGCGATTGCGATCCACCAGCCGTGCCTTCGAGTGCGACTTGTGCATCTCGTTAAAGGCGATGGTTTCGTCATACACGCTCTGGCCCACGTGTTCCAGCGACGGGATGCTTTTGAACAGATCCCACGTACATTCGTAGTTGTCGGTAGTGAGCATGCGGCCGCCGCGCAGGGTGTAGCCGGTGTCCGCATTGCCGCCGCCATCCAGACTGCCGCCCGCTAAAGGCGCTGCCTCGAAAATGGTGATATCGCTGCCTGCCACGCCGGCATCGCGGATCATGAAGGCCGCGGCGGCGAGGTTACCGATACCGCCACCGACCAGATATGCTTTGATGGAATCACTCATGACACTGCCCTTCTTCGTAAAATTCATAGAGAGGCAATCATGATAGTGCGCTGCACAAGACAAAAATTGGGAGGCCGCACTCTAAAGCACGGTTTCCATGCGCCAGATCAAAAAAGCAAAATAATAGAGGCAGTTTAAAAAAACGGGGTCAGGTCGGGCAAGGTGTCGATACTTGAGAATTCTCAAACATTGACACCTTGCCCGACCTGACCCTAGGGTTTATTCGTCGTACATATTCGCGTATTTCAGGCCGAAGTAGAGGATGAAAGTGTAGCAGGCGGCCGGTACCACGAAGGAGGTCTGCAGGCTGATGCTGTCAGCCAGCAGGCCTTGCGCGAACGGCACCAGTGCGCCGCCGACGATGGCCATGCACAGCAAGCCGGAGCCCTGCCCCGTCAGCGGGCCCAGTTTGTTCAGCGCCATCGAGAAGATGGTGGGGAACATGATGGAGTTAAACAGGCCCACTGCCAGCATGGCCCACATGGCTACGGAGCCGCTGCCGAAGATGCCCAGCAATACCAGCACGATCACGGCCGCCGCATTGAAGGCCAGCGCCTTGCCGGGGCTGATGTAGCGCATAGCGGCGAAGCCGATGAAACGGCCCACCATGGCGCCGCCCCAGTAGTAGCTGACATAAGGCGCCGCATCGGAAGCCGACAAGCCGGCCACTTTGGCATCGCCGAGGAAGTTGATCAGGAAGCTGCCGATGCTGACTTCACCGCCCACATAGAGGAAGATGGCAATCGCGCCCAGCACCAGATGGCGCTGCTGCAGCACTTGCGACCAGCCACCTGTGGCAGCCTGCTCGCCATCGACGATTTTAGGCAGGCGCGCCATGGCAAACAGTACGGCCAGCAGCAGTAAGGCTGCCGCCAGCGCCAGATATGGCCCCTGCACGGCAGCGGCCTGCGTGGCATGGTAGGCCGCCAGCTGCTCGCTGCTTTGCTTGGCCAGATCTTCCGCGCTCATCACGCCTCCTGCCAGTATCAGCATGCCGCCCAGCGTAGGCGCCACGGTGGTGCCCAGCGAGTTGAAGGCCTGCGTCAGCGTCAGACGGCTCGATGCCGTCTGCGCGTCACCGAGCACGGTCACGTAAGGATTGGCTGCCACCTGCAGGATGGTGATGCCACCTGCCAGTACGAAGAAGGCGATCAGGAACAGTGTGTAGCCGCTGGTAGCTGCCGGATAAAACAGCGCACAGCCTGCAGCGGCGATGGTCAGCCCCGCGACTGCACCATGCTGGTAGCCGATCTTCTTGATCAGCATACCGGCCGGTATCGAGACGATGAAGTAGGCGCCGAAGAAGCAGAACTGTACCAGCATGGCCTGTACGTAGCTCAGCGTATAGACGGCTTTCAGGTGGGGAATCAGCACGTCATTGAGCGACGTGAGCAGCCCCCACATGAAGAACAGGATGGTGACGATGACCAGCGGGCCGGTATTGCTGGCCCCCTGCGCCGCCTCGCCGCGCAGCGGCATGCTAGAGGAATGGTGTTCCATGATTCTGTATTCTCCGTCTGATTATTTGAAGTCGCCGCACTTGAGTGCATCAGCATCTTTGGCCGCACCGCCGACGATCTGCACGTTGGCGAAGCTGGCGCTGAAGGCTGCATCGGCCGCCACGCTGAACGGCACGCTGATCGCCGTCAGTGCTGCGCCGCGCGCGCTGAAGCAGGCCAGCGGCATTTTAACCGTCTGCTTTTCTTTACCAGCCAGACGCTGGAAGACGGCGCTGGCATCGAGCTCCGTGCCGTCCACGCCCACTGCCACTTTGCCTTGCGGTGCGCTGGCAACGATCACGTCAAACTGCAGCGCCGCATCCTGACTGGCGTAGGCTGGCAGCGGCGCCGCTTTGGCGGCCTGCGCTTCCAGCTTGGCAGCACCCGTCCATGTCAGGCGCTTGGCATCCTGCTGGGTATTCACCTGCGCCGTTTCCACTTTCACGGTAGGCAGATTGAATACGGTGTTCAGGTCAGCGCCCAGTGCTACCCGCTGGCCGGCGCTGCTCACATACAGCGCATAGGTGGAACGGTCGGCCGGTGCGTAGATCGGCATGGCGGTGGTCTTGCCGCAGCCTCCTGCAGGGTAGCTGGCATCGAGCTGCGGCACGCTGGCCTTGCTCTGGTAAGTCAGGCCATAGCCAAATTTGAACAGTGGATCATATTTGGCATCGCCCACGTTGAGCGGCGACTGGCAGGCCGACTTGGGCCACGAGAACGATAGCTTGCCGCGGAAGTCAGCATTGACTTTGCCATCGGCTTTGCGGAATAGCACATCGGCCACGCCCTTGCCTTCGGTACCTGGCAGCCATGCAGCCACAAAGCTGTCCGACAGATTCAGCAGATCGTTCACATACATCGGACGGCCAGACATAAGCACCGTGACGACCGGCTTGCCTTTGCCTGCTACGGCCTGCAGCACCGCCAGATCTTCCGGATGACGGCCGGACAGACGCAGCGTGCCGGATGGGCCGATGTCGCCGTCGCCTTCTGCATACGGGGTTTCGCCGATGACGGCAATCACGGCATCGAACTGCGCCACATCGACACCGGCAGCGTTCTCGCTAAAGGTCACATTTGCCTTGCCTACGGCATCCTGTATGCCGGCGAGGATGCTGTCGCTGACGGCATAATCGGAGTTTTTGTTATCGGTGCCCTGCCACGTCAGCGACCAGCCACCGGACTGGTTGGCCAGATTGTCGGCGCTCTTGCCAACCACCAGTACCTTCTTGCCGCGTGCCAGCGGCAGCACGCCGCCGTTATTCTTTAGCAGCACCAGCGATTCACGCACAGCCTGGCGTGCCAGCGCGCGCGCCTGCAGCGCTTCCTGCTTGCCGGCAAAGGCATTCTGCGATGGCTTCTTGCCATCGAACAGACCTGCGCGCAGTTTCACGCGCAGAATGCGGGTCACGGCGTCGTCGATACGGGCCATCGGGATCTGGCCTTTTTCTACCTGCGCGATGGTATTGGCGATAAAGGTTTTCCAGTGCTCGGGCACCATCACCATGTCAACACCGGCGTTGATCGACGCAGGGCAGCTATCGACCGTGCAGCCGGGCACTTCGTCGATCGCATTCCAGTCGCTGACGATCAGGCCATCAAAGCCCATCTTGGTTTTCAGCGCATCGGTCAGCAGCGCTTTACTGCCGTGCATCTTGCCGTAATCAACACCGCCATCCACATCGTTCCAGCTATTAAAGGATGCCATCACCGTCTGTACGCCAGCCTGCAGCGCCGGATAGTAGCCCTGCGCATGGATGTTCAGCATGTCGGCCTTGCTGGCACGGTTCACGCCGCGGTCTTTACCTTCTGCCGTACCGCCATCGCCGATGAAGTGCTTGGCCGTGGCCACTACGGTGTTATCCGATGTCAGATCGCCCTGCAGGCCCTGCACGTAGGCGGCAGCATAGTCTTTGACGATGGCAGGATCTTCCGAGAAGCTCTCGTAGGTGCGGCCCCAGCGATCATCGCGCACCACCGCCAGCGTCGGTGCAAATACCCAGTCGATGCCCGTAGCGCGCACGGCTTTGGCCACTGCCTGTGCCATCTCGCCGATCAGCTTCTTGTCGCGCGCCGCACCGAGACCGATGTTATGCGGGAACAGCGTGGCGCCGTACATATTGCTATTGCCGTGCATCGCATCGATGCCCCAGATGACGGGAATCTGCACCTTCATATCTGTGCTCATGGAAGCGTCGTAATAGGCATCGGCCAGCTTTACCCAGTCCGCTGCCGTTGCATACTTGTTCCCCTGCGGCCAGCTACCGCCGCCATTCAGCACGGAACCGATGTAGTACTCGCGCACCTGCTCTGGCGTGATGAATTTGATTTCCGGCTGGGTGATCTGGCCCACTTTCTGCGCCAGCGTCATGCCCGCCACGATCTGCGCGATGCGCGCTTCCATCGCCTTGTCCTGCTTGACGGCGCTGGTGATGTGCGGCCAGTCCTTGAGCGGTGCATTGGCGGCAGCATAAGCGCTCGCGGTAGCGGTAACAACAGCGCCGGCGCTCAGCGCCAGCGTGGCGGCCAGCACAGCACGGCGCATCAGGTAGTTGTGTGGAGTGGTCTTCATGGTTTTGCTGTCTCCTTGTGAGATTTAGTTTTGTGCGCCGTGCAGAAAAGCGCTGTACCAGTGGCCGCTATGCTTGAGCGTGCGCTCCTGCGTTGCGTAGTCGATATAGGTCAGGCCGAAGCGCCGCAGATAGCCTTCTGCCCATTCAAAATTATCCAGCAGACTCCATGCAAAATAGCCGCGGATATTACCACCTGCGGCTATCGCATCGCGCATCGCCGCCAGATGGCGAATCAGGTAATCGCGCCGCTGCACGTCGTCGATGCTGCCATCGGCACTGACCTGATCTTCGTAGGTCGAGCCGTTTTCCGTGATGTACAGCGGGCCGGTCGGATAGTCGCGCGCAATCCGCGCCAGCAGTTCCACCATGCCCTGCGGTGCCACTTCCCAGCCGAAGGCCGTGCGTTCACGCCCCTCCGGATGGATGATGGCGCTACGCAGCGGATAATGTTCCGGCGCATCGCGTACCACTTCGGGGAAGTAGTAGTTCACGCCGAGGAAATCCAGCGGCGCCGCAATGGCTTCCATATCGCCCGCTTCGATGCGCGGTGCATCCTCGCCCACCAGTTCCAGTACCTGCGCCGGATAGCCGCGTCCATACAATGGATCGAGGAACCAGCGGTTGCGTAGACCATCGTGGCGCTGCACGGCTGCCTGATCTTCTGCGCTGGCGCTGGCCGCATGGATAGGATGCAGGCTAAGCGCAATCCCAACCTGCGCATCCGCCACATTGGCGCGGATCAGCGCTACGGCGCGACCATGCGACACCATCACATGGTGACAGACCTGCAGCGCCAGCGGCAGGCTGCGCTTGCCCGGTGCGTGCATGCCGTCCCAGTTGCCGTGCATGGCCGTGCACCACGGTTCGTTATGGGTGATCCAGTGACGCACACGATCGCCCAGATGGCGCGTCACCACATCCACGTAGTGCAGATAGGCGCTGATCGTGGCACGGTTTTCCCAGCCGCCCTGATCCTGCAGATATTGCGGCAGGTCCCAGTGGTACAGCGTGCACCAAGGCTGCAGGCCGCGCGCCAGCATGCCATCCACTAGCTTGGAATAGAACTCCAGCCCCTTGGCATTCGGCTCTGCGTCGACACCGTTGAAAATACGCGGCCACGCAATCGAGAAACGGTAGGCATTCAGTCCCATGGACTGGGCCAGATCCAGATCCTGTTCCCAGCGATGGTAGTGATCGCACGCTACCGCGCCGGTACTGCCATCGCGCACCTTGCCGGCCGTGGCGCTGAAGGTGTCCCAGATCGAAGGCACGCGACCATCGAGCGTGGCCGCACCTTCGATCTGATAGGACGAGGTGGAAACGCCCCAGACAAAATCGTCGGAAAAATCGGCGCGCCGGAGCGTCATGGGCAGGTCTTTAAATATCGGTGTCTTCATTTTTTATTGTTGAATGGTGTGGGCGGTACAGAGGCATTCATCCAGTGCTGTGCGCCGTCGATGGCTTCATACGGCACGCTGCCAAACTGGCGGAACAAATTTTCGATTTCAGCCAGCGAGGCCGTATTGAAATCGATGGATGAAATTTTTGCGCCGCGGGCATTGGTCACCAGTCCCCAGGTACCGTCGCCCTGCCCGCCCTGATTGCTGACGACTTTATAGGCCCATGCAGTAGCAGCCCAGCCTTGCGCGCTATAGGTGTCGTAGCTGACGCGCATGATCTGGCCACCCAGCTCCGGTCCCATAAAAGCCCACGGCTGGAACTCGCCCACGAAGAAGGCGGCATCGCGCTCCTTCAGCTTGCGCTGCCATTCGCACACGCCGCTGTTGCCGTCGCTGCCGCACTGCAGCCAGTCACGGTGTACCTTCAGGCCCGGCTTACCCCAGCCGAAATGGCCCGGATACGGATGCATCTCGATAGCCACATTGTGCTGGCCGTGTTCGGCCGGTTTGCCGTAGGCGTCGAAGCCGAGGTTATGGCCGGGCAGGATAATCACATGATTGGGGTCGACTGCGCGGATTGCCTGATACAGCGTATCCATCACCTTGGCCAGATGTTCGGGCGTGGTGCCCCACGGCTCGTTGAGGATGCTGTAGCCAGCCACGGCGCCACGGTCCTTGTAGCGCGCCGCGATCTGCTGCCACAGCCAGATAGTGCGCTGCTGGTATTCCGCGTTACTCCAGTACTGGTTCTTGCCCGCGCAGCCGCTGTGATGTTCCCAGCCCTGACTGCCCACCGCGCCATGCAGATCGAGTACCACGTAGATGCCGCGCCGCTCGGCCGCGGCAATGGCCTGATCCAGATAATGCCACGCGTCGGCGCGTAGCTGGTAAGGCTGCTTTTCATCTTCCAGCACGCTGTAGATGAATGGCAGGCGCACCAGATTGAGCTTCATCTGCGGCAGCAGATCCCAGTCGCGTTCAGTGATCCAGTTGTCGCGGAACAGGCGGTACAGGCGTTCGCGCTCGGCGTAGCCGAAGCGGCGATCCAGCACGGCCTCCAGTTTACACTGGTCATCGATGCCGGCACTGCCCTGCCCCATCATCCAGAATTCCTGCATCAGGTAGTTGCCGAAGTTAATTCCACGCAGCGCCACCGGCTGGCCGGCTGCATCGAGCCAGCGCCCGCCTTGCGTATGCAGCATGGGCAGCGGTTGCGCCCATGCTGGCAGCAAAGCCGCCAGCATGCCGACGGCGCACAGCAAACGCTTGGTGAACATGGCCACTCCTTATGATGGAATCGTTTCCAATAACAACGCAAAAAAAGGGCAATCCTCACTGCCCTTACCACTGCCTATCAGGTTCGCGCCGCGCTCAGCGAGGCCCGCTCAGCCACATGCAACTGGTACTGCCGCTCCACCGGCCGCTGCATGTCGTAGCAGCGGTTAAGTAGAAAATTCAAGCCGTTCAGCGTCATCTCGCTCCACGGTATGTGCACGCTGGTCAGGCGCGGCGCGGTAAATTCCGCGCTATGGGTGTCGTCGTAACCGAGCACCGACACCTGCTGCGGTACCGCCACGCCAGCCTGCTGGAAGCACGACAGCGCGCCCACCGCCATTTCATCGTTGGCACAGAATACTGCGGTAAATTCATAGCCCGACTTGAGCAGACGCTCGGCACAGGCCCAGCCACCTTCCGGCGAAAAATCACCGTCTTCCATCCACACAGATGCGGGGGCAATGCCTGCCGCTTCCAGTTCCGCCATAAAACCGGCAATCCGCGCCTGATTGTCAGCGGCCGCTGCACGGCCAGCAATGACAGCAATCTTGCGGTGCTGCTGCGCCAGCAAAGTCTGCGCGGCCAGTTGGCCACCGGCTTCATGGTCCACCGTAAAACACTGCTCGGCGATACTGGCGAATGCGTGGTTAATCACCACCACCCGCGCCTGAAACGGCCCCAGTGCCGCAAAGTCCTCTTCTTCCAGCGAGTTGGTCATGACAATCAGACCGTCGCTACCGCGCTCGATCAGGAAGTTCATCCCTTCGATGGCCTGCTGGCGCGCATCGCCTTCGCCGACACCGAACGCCACCACCATATTCAGACCGGCCGCCCGCAGCGCCGTATAGATCGACTGCAGGATCGGCGTGTAGAACGTCCCGCTCAGATAGGGAATATACACCCCGATCATCTGCGAACTACCGGACAGCAGCGTGCGCGCCGCGTGCGAGGGGCGGAAATCCAGCTCCTCGATGGCCTTGCGTACTTTTTCCAGCGTGGCCGGCGATACCGAGCCTTTACCGCTGATCACCCGCGACGCCGTGCCCAGCCCTACTCCCGCCAGGCGGGCTACGTCTTTAATGGTTGCCACGAGTTCCTCTGTCCGTTCAGTCTATGCGGCGGCAAGCATACCGCATGGCCTGCCGCCATGACAAGCAGCCATACCCGGCCCGCCACAGCTAGTCCTGCAACAGCGCCGCAGCGATACTCTTCTGGGCTTTTTCCACCGGCATGCGGGTATTCCAGAACGCCGTCAGCACATCCTGCAGGGCGCCATTCTGGTCCGGCGTGATATACACCTCGATCATGCCGACCTGACGCGCCTTGTCCTTCATGGCCGCCATACCGGCCTGCGCGCAGGCGTCCATGCTCGACACATCGACATCGCTACGCACCGGCAGAGAGCCTTTCAACTTGCTGAATTCCAGTTGCGCTGCCGGCGCCAGCAGCGTAGTGGCCAGCAGCTTCTGCGCCTTCACGGCATCGGCGTTGGAAGTTTTCGGGAACACGAAAGCGTCGCCCTGTATCAGATACGGTGCCTGCGGGCCCAGACCGGGGATGCAGCCGAAGTCCTTGCCGGCGCTCTGGCGCGCCGCCGAGAATTCGCCCTTGGCCCAGTCGCCCATAATCTGTACGCCAGCTTTACCGCTGATCAGCATGGCCGTGGCATCGTTCCAGTTACGGTTAGGCGAACCGGCATCGACATAACTTTGCAGACGTTTGAACGCCACCAGCACCTGCTTGAAGGCTTCCGAATTCAGCGCCTTAGGGTTACGGTCGCGCAGTACCTGCAGATACAGTTCACGCCCGCCCACATTGGCCAGCATGGCCTGGAACAGAATGTTTTCCTGCCACGCCTGACCGCCATGGGCCAGACCGATCAGCCCTGCGGCCTTGAGTTTATCCAGTGCGGCAAACAGTTCGTCCGGCGTGGCCGGCTCCTTGGTGATGCCAGCTTTTTTGAATGCAGCTTTGGAATACCAGATCCACGTCGACATGTGGATGTTGACGGGCAGCGCGTAGTAATGGCCCTTCACCTTGATCACATCGAGCATGGGGCCGGGCAGCAGCTGATCCCATTTATCGCGCAGGGCGACATCATCGACATTATTCAGCGAGCCCTGATCGATCAGGTCGCGGAACTGCTTGGTGGTATTGAATTGCGCCGCAGTGGGCGGATTGCCGCCGACGATGCGGTTGATCGCCACCGCCTTGGCCTGATCGGCACCGGCAATCGCGGTATCGACCCACACCCCGCCGGCAGCGCGGTAGGCATCGGCAAATTTGCGCACGGCGGCAGACTCGCTGCTGGAGGTCCACCAGTGCATTACTTCGGCTTTCGGCCCGGCCGCTTGCGCGCCTGCAGCCAGCGTCCACGCGGCCAGCGCCGCCACAGCGACGCCGCCCATACGGTATTTGGTCATCCGGTCTCCTTGCATGCCGGTCGACGCCAGCATTGCTCATTCGGGGTAAAACGCGATACTACGATGCCTGCCCGGTTCATGCAAAAAAAACCGGCGCCGTCCACAGCGCCGGTAACTTCGTGCGAAGAGACTAGGGGTACATCGAACGGGATTGGAAACGTTACCAATCCATGTCGCCGACTATAGCATCGCTAGAATTTGAGTGTCAACCGGATTTCGCGCACAGCGGCCAGATCGTGCTGACCGCCACGTTTTCTTCCCGTTCAGTCACCTTCGCGCACGAACACGCGCAGGCGGTGGCCGTCGCGATCCAGCGCCACGAAGGTGTAGCCGAAATCCAGTGCCACGGGACGCTGGGCGATGGCCACGCCCTGCTCGGCCCACTGGCCATGCAGGCGGTCGACCGTCGCGCGGTCAGCCACATGAAGGCACAATTCGGCGCCACCACCGGCGCCTAGCGCCAGCGGCAACACAGAGGAACGTGCCCACAGGCCGAACTTCAGACCGTTTTCAAGAATGAACAAGGAGAAGGTCGGTGCAGTATCTACCGGCTGCTGGCCCAGCAAGCCGGCATAAAAGGCGGCGCTGGCAATCGGGTCTTCCACATACAGCAGAACATAGTCAGGGCTAAACATTTTTCTTACTCCATCAGATGCACACCACGGCGGTGTTGCTTGTGCATATGGTAAGAAAACCCTCTGACAGTTTTTGTCAGGAGTGCGCTGTCCCTAGCGCAGAAATAACAAAGGCGGCCATCTAGGCCGCCTTGCTGGTCCGGAGCGCAGTCCGGTTCATACTGCTATCAGCAGATTAGTCCAGTTTCCAGACGTATTCCAGGGTCTGCCACTGGTCGCCACCTGGCGAAACGAATTTGCACTTGGTGATACTTTTCTCTGCAGCTTTGTCCAGATTCTTGAAGCCGCTCGATTTATTCACTTTGGATTCCAGCACTTTGCCTTCTGGCGACAGTTTCAGGCCCAGAACCACGGTGCCTTTTTCTTCATTCATCAGCGAGGCTTTCGGATACTCGATCGAGCACGGGACCTTAGGATCCAGAGTAGCCATTTTGTCGGCGGCAAACGCGGGCAGCGTGACCGACAGCAGACTGATTGCAGCAATGGCGAAACGTTTCATGAGGCTTCCTTTTTGTGAAATGAATAGAATGAAATCTTGCAGTAACAGCCACGGGATCCCCGCTGCTGCAACGGTTTGATGCTACGCCTGCGCTTGCGCAAAGTCGATATTGACATGTAACACTGTTGCTTTCCTGCAAAAAATTGACGGAAATCAACACCAACATTGTCAGAAAGATCTGTTTTCGATCAAGAAAACACCGCGGTTTTCTTGATTTAGGTCAATGCGCTCGCTCCACCATCGCTTATATGATCGCGCCACTATGCAATCTACGCTTCCTGTCAGCCAACATTCGCTGTTCGACGATGCTCAGGCCCTCGTCACCGGCACCCTGCTCATTTCACTGGGCGTGAACCTGCTCGGCACTGCCAACCTGATTACCGGCGGCACGGTGGGCATCGCCATCCTGCTCAAATACTTTACGGGCGTTTCCTTCGGCAAGCTGTTCTTTCTGGTCAACCTGCCGTTCTACATCCTCGCCTATAAAAAAATGGGGCGGGTATTCACGCTCAAGACTTTCCTCTCGGTGGGCCTGCTCAGTGCATGGTCGGAACTGTTGCCGCTGGTTTTCAAGATCGGCGCGGTGAACCCGTTCTACTCGGCCGTCATGGGTGGCCTGCTGGCCGGCGTGGGCCTGCTGATCCTGTTCCGCCACCGCGCCAGTCTGGGCGGCGTGAACGTGCTGGTACTGTTCCTGCAGGAACGCATGGGCTGGCGCGCCGGCTATATGCAGCTGACCATCGATGGCGCCATCGTGCTGCTGTCGCTGGCCATCGTGCCGCTCGACCGTATCGCCATCTCGCTGCTGGGCGCTGCCGTACTCAACCTCACGCTGGCCATCAACCACGTGCCTGGCCGCTACGGCGCAGCCTGAACCGCACGCGCTGCTGGTCGCAGCACCAGCAGCATGCCCAGCACGGCCAGCGCCATGCCGGCCAGCGTCGTGCTTGTCAGCACATTGCCGAACAACAGCCAGCCCAGCAGCGCTGTCACCACCGGCACCAGATAGAAGTACGTGGCCACGCGCGTGGCCTCGCCGCGCCGGATCAGATAGATCAGCAACAGCACGGCGCTGACGGAGACACCCAGCACCATCCACAGCAGGCCGAACACAAAGGTCGCCTGCCACTGCACGGGCGCGGAATCATCGAACAGACAGACCAGCGCCATGATCACGCTGACGGCCACATACTGGAAAAAGGCACTGGCAAACACATGGCCATCTGCCGGCAACTGCTTCTGGTACAGCGTGCCGGTCGTCACCGCCAGCAAGGCAATGCAGGCCGCCATGATGGCCCAGCCGTCCAGCCCGCCCGGTTGCAAGCCCGGCGCCAGCACCAGATAGACACCGGCAAAACCCACCGCGATACCCAGCCATGCCTGCCCGCCCAGTCGCTGGCGCTGCGCAGTGCTCACATACAGCGCTGTCAGCACCGGTTGCAGACCGGTGATCAGGGCCGTCACGGCGGCGGGCAGGCCACGGCTCATGGCGTAGAAACAGCCGCCCAGAAACAACGTCTGCATCAGCAACCCTGCCAGCAAGGCCTGCGCCATGCCGCGCGGCGAAGGAAAGCGCACGCGGCACACCAGCGCCAGCGCCAGAAACACCAGTGCCGATAGGCCGCCGCGCCACAGCAGAAGCTTGAACGGCGGCGCATACTGCACGCAGGCTTTGACTGCCACATAGCCGGTACTCCACAGGAATACGAACAGCCACGGGGCGCTGCGTTCGATCAGATGCGATGGGTGGGCGCTGGATGCCATGAGAGTTTCTACTGGTGGGACGGATGGCAGGCATCTGCCATCAACCATGCACAGCTTAGCGTGGCAAAGATCATTAAAAAAGTGAATAATTACGCACAAACCATTCAGAAATTGAGAACATGAAACTGTCCGAACTGGAAATCTTTCAGGCCGTCGCTGATACCGGTAGCGTGGCCGCTGCGGCGCAACGCTTACACCGCGTACCGTCGAATGTCACCACGCGCCTGCGTCAGCTCGAAGACGAGCTGGGCGTGCAGCTATTCATCCGCAGCAACCAGCGCCTGCAACTGGCGCCATCCGGCCACAGTCTGCTCGAATACAGCCGCAAGATCCTCGCGCTGGTGAGCGAAGCGCGGCAGGCCGTCAGTGGCACGGCCGCAGTAGGCTCGCTCACGCTGGGGTCGATGGAAAGCACCGCTGCCGTACGCATCCCGCCCCTGCTGGCGGCTTTCCACCAGCGCTATCCGCACATCCAGCTGGAACTCACCACGGGCGCTTCGGGGCTGATGCTGGAACAGATACTGTCCGGCCACTGCACGGCCGCTTTCGTTAATGCGCCTCTGCTGCATCCGGCGCTGGAAGGGCGCGCTGTGTATCGGGAAGAAATGCTGATCATTGCGTCACGCTCGCAAGCCGCCTTTGAGCGGGCCAGCGAACTGGCCGGCAGCAATCTGTATGCCTTCCGCAGCCATTGCAGCTACCGCCGGCACTTCGAAGAATGGTTCCGCGCCGATCAGGCCATGCCGGGCAAGATCTACGAAATGGAGTCCTATCACAGCATGCTGGCCTGTGTGATCGCCGGCGGGGGACTGGCGATGATGCCGCGCAAAATGCTGGAAAGCATGCCCGGCCATGATCAGGTCAGCGTCTGGCCCGTGGCCGAAACATGGCGCTGGCTCGATACATGGCTGGTATGGCGACGCGGTGCGATTACCCCGCAACTGCAGGCCTTGCTCGATCTGCTGCCGGATCCACCGGCGGCAAAGATACACTAACTTGAGCAATTCACTTGCCGAAGTAATCAATTTTGATTACATTAAAATCACCTAAGCAGACACCGGAGGTGCTGTGAAGCAGAGCGAGTTTGTCAGGTGGCTAAAGCAACGTGGAGCGACATTCGAAGATGGGCGCAACCATACCAAAGTTAGGTTAAACGGCAAAACAAGCTTTTTGCCACGGCATCCGGCTAAAGAGTTAAATACCGGCCTAGTCGAGGCTATAAAGAAGCAGCTCGCTTTGAAATGAGATCGCATCAGACGCACAACTATGTAGGAGATACCATGAAATATCCGGCCAGCTTCACTTGGGAGAATAGCGGAATCACCGTAACCTTCCGCGATATACCGGAAGCCATCACACAAGGTGACAACGAGACAGATGCACTTTTTATGGCAAAGGATGTGTTGCTGGAAGCAATGAGCGTCTACTTTGACGAGAAGCGATCCGTTCCTCGGCCTTCAGCGGCAAAACGCGGAGAACATCTTATTCCCCTGCCGGCCAGTATTGCGGCTAAAGTACTTCTCTTAAACGAAATGCTGGCGCAGGAAGTCATTGCGGCAGAGCTTGCGCGACGTATGGATACCACTCGACAAGAGGTCAATCGGCTGATCGACCTGACCCACACGACAAAAATTGATCGCATCGAAGACGCTATGGCCGCGCTGGGGAAACAACTAGAACTCTCCGTGGTCTGAGTTCCATTGGCACTATCTGTCAGACATAAGAAAAAGGCCAATCCGTAGATTGGCCTTTTTCTTTGATTCTTCTGGTCGGGGCGAGAAGATTCGAACTTCCGACCCCTTGCACCCCATGCAAGTACGCTACCAGGCTGCGCTACGCCCCGACTAGAATTAAATTATAACAGCCACTTTAAGCATTTGTCATGTTTGCTTTCAAACAGCCAAAATCACTTGCAACAGGGATAGCTCAACTCAGCAGCAAAGCCCGCATCGCACAGCGGAAGCCTTCGACCAGCGCATCGCGATCCATGTCGGGCCGCTGAATCCCGCGCACCGGCAGGCCATTAAAAAAAGTCACCAGCGTATTCAGGCGGCCGTCGAGCAAAGCATCATCGACCGGCAACTGGCGCTGTGCGCGTCCCCGCCGGACCAGTTCGCGTAACTGAGTGTGCGCGCGTTCGTCGACCTCTTTCAGTTTGGCAGCGATCACGGGATTACGTGACGCTTCCGAATACATCTCCAGCGGCACATGCCAAGGTTGCGGATCGAGCGACTCGGCTACGTGCATGGGCGCATCCTCTATCATCGCTTCGATTGGATCTTCGCGACTATCGAGGTCGCGCAGCAAGCCCGCCACGTACTCCGCTTCGCGCTCCACAAAGGCCAGAATGATGGCGTCCTTGCTGTCGAAGTAGTTATAGATATGGCCCGCACTCATGCCGGCCTGCTTGGAGATTTCCGCCATGCTGGCGCCATGGAAGCCGCTGCGGGCGAAGCACAGCGCGGCCGCTTCCAGTACCTGATTGCGCCGCTGCTGGGCGCGCTCTGGATCGGTGCGGCGTTTTACGGGGACGGTGCTCATGCTGATTCCTAGTCTATGTCTGGCGAGTGGCGGACTTGAGGCGGTACTGTGGCGAAGCCTGTGGCATTTGTCAATTTGACGAGCTGGCAGAGCGACGGCCAAACAACACCGTTCCCCTGCCCGCCCGCCATAAACATCAGCCGTGCGGACTGGCGCTTTCCGGCTGCCAGCCACCACCCAGCACCTTGTACAGTGCCACTGCATTACTCGACTGCTCCAGTTGCGCGCTGATCAGCCCCTGCTGCGCCGCGTACAACGCCCGCTGCGCCACCAGTGCGGCCAGATGCGATTCGCTGCCCTGGCGGTAGCGCGCATCGTGGATGCGGTAGCTCTTTTCCGTCGCCGACACTAGCGCCGTCTGCGCATCGACGCGCTGCACCAGCGTACCACGCTGGGCCAGCGCATCGGACACTTCACGGAAAGCTGACTGTATCGCCTTCTCATACTGAGCCAGAGAAATATCCCGATTGGCTTTAGCGATGTTCAGATTAGCGCGGTTCACACCACCATCGAAAATCGGCAGATTGATCTGGGGGATGAAGCTCCACGTCGACGAACCGGCTTTGAACAGGCCATTCAAACTGGTGCTGGCACTGCCGCCACTGGCCGTCAGCGTAATACTCGGCAGGAAGGCAGCGCGCGCCACGCCGATATTTGCATTCGCCGCGCGCAGCGCACGTTCGGCTTCCTGCACATCGGGGCGGCTAGTCAGCACCGCTGCTGGCAGACCAGCCGGAATCGCTGCCAGCGTAGAATTCACCTGCAGGCCAGCACCCGGCAGCAAAGTGGCCGGCACATCCGCCCCGACCAGCAAGCGCAGGGCATTCACGTCCAGTGCCACCTGCGCCGTGTACAGCGCCACGTCGTTACGCGCTGCTTCCACACTGCTCTGGGCTTCATACAGATCGACACCGGAGCTGATGCCGCCAGCCTGCCGCTTTTGCGTCAGCTGGTAGGACAGCAGCTGGCTTTGCAGCGTATCGCTGGCCAGCTTCAGGCGCTGCTGGTCGGCGCCCAGCGTCAGATAGGCATTCGCCACTTCGGCCACCAGCGTGATCTGCTGGGCGCGACGGGCTTCTTCGGTTGCCAGATAGCTTTGCAGCCCCGCTTCCGACAGATTGCGTACCTTGCCGAAGAAGTCCAGTTCATAGGCCGCCATACTCAGGCCGCCGCTGTACTGGCGATTGATCTGCGCTGCGCCCGTCGCGCTCATGGTCGCCGGCGTGCGGCTGGCCGTCTGCCCCACATTGGCCGACAGCTTGGGCAGTAGCGCCGCACTGTCGATGTTGTACTGCGCTTTGGCCTTGTCGATATTCAGCGCCGACACGCGCAGGTCGCGGTTATTCGCCAGTGCCAGCGCAATCACTTCACGCAGACTGGCATCGGCAAAGTAATCGCGCCACAGAATTTCCGAAGCGGGCTGGGCATCGCTGGTCGCCTGTGGCAGCGCCTTGTATGCCTCGCCTTGCGGCCATGCTGCATCCGTGCCGCTGGCGGCCTGCGGCAACACGGGCGCCAGACTGCAACCTGCCAGCAGCGCCAGCGCAGCCAGAGAGAAC
Organism: Duganella fentianensis; assembly: GCF_964031615.1. Taxonomy (GTDB): domain Bacteria; phylum Pseudomonadota; class Gammaproteobacteria; order Burkholderiales; family Burkholderiaceae_D; genus Rugamonas; species Rugamonas fentianensis_A. The sequence goes on along the minus strand of NZ_CAXIQN010000009.1, from coordinate 273,870 downwards.
AGAGTTTTTTGCATACGCATTTTCATGATTAATTAGCCTCCACAGCGCTGGCTGGTGCCGATTTTTTCTGCGCGAAGTAGCCGCGCACCAGCACAAAGAACAGCGGTACAAAGAAGATGCCGAGGAAGGTGGCCGACAACATACCGCCCAGCACACCGACACCGATCGCATTCTGGCTACCCGAACCAGCGCCATTGGCCAGTGCCAGCGGCAGCACGCCCAGACCGAAAGCGATCGACGTCATCAGAATCGGCCGCAGACGCAGACGCACGGCCTGCAGCGTGGCTTCCTTCAGCGCTACGCCCTGCTCCTGCAACTCCTTGGCAAACTCCACGATCAGAATCGCATTCTTCGCGGCCAGACCGATCACTGTCAGCAAGCCCACCTGGAAGTACACATCGTTCGACAGTTTGAACAGGAAGGTAGCCAGCACCGCACCGATCACACCCAGTGGCACCACCAGCAGCACCGAGAACGGAATCGACCAGCTCTCGTACAGCGCGGCCAGACAAAGGAACACGATCAGCAGCGACAGCACATACAGCTGGGTAGTCTGCGAACCGGAATCACGTTCCTCCGTCGACAGACCGGTCCATTCATAGGCAATACCGGGCGGCAGCTTGGCTGCCATCTTTTCGATTTCCGCCATCGCTGCACCGGAGCTCACACCTGGTACCGGCATACCGAGGATCTCGGTGGACGGCATACCGTTGTAGCGCTCCAGCCGTGGCGAAGCATAGATCCACTGGCCCGTGGCAAAGGCCGAGAATGGCACCATCTCGCCTTTGGCGTTACGGGCAAACCATTTGCCCAGATCTTCCGGCGCCATGCGGGACTCGGCTGCACCCTGCATATACACTTTCTTGACGCGGCCACGGTCAACGAAATCGTTCACGTACGCGCTACCCCAAGCCGTGCTGAGGACCTTGTTCACGTCGTCGATGGACAAGCCCAGTGCAGCAGCCTTCTGCTGATCGATGGTGATCTTGTACTGCGGCGTATCATCCTGCCCGTTCGGGCGCACGGCCATCAGCAGCGGGTTCTGCGCCGCCATGCCCAGCATCTGGTTACGTGCAGCCATCAGTGCCTCGTGACCCAGTCCACCACGATCCTGCAATTGCAAGTCGAAGCCGCTGGCATTCCCCAGTTCGATTACGGCCGGCGGTGCAAACGCGAACACCATGGCATCCTTGATGCGCGCGAAGCTGCCCATGGCACGGCCAACGATGGCATCCACCCGCAGGGCAGCGCCTTTACGCTCTGACCAGTCCTTCATACGCACGAAAGCGATACCGGTATTCTGGCCATTGCCGCTGAAGCTAAAGCCAGCCACGGCAAACACGGACTCCACTGCCGCCTTTTCATCATTCATAAAGTGCTGTTCTACCTGCTCGATCACTTTCAGCGTGCGCTGCTGGGTCGCACCAGTCGGCAGCTGGATCTGGGCAAACAACACGCCCTGATCTTCTTCCGGCAGGAAGGAAGTCGGCAAGCGCATAAACAGCGCTGCCAGTGCTGCCAGCAGCACGCCATACAGCACCAGCGTGCGGCCCTGACGGTTCAGGATCGCGCTGACCCAGCCCTGATAGGTGCTGCTGCCACGCTCGAAACTACGATTGAACCAGCCGAAGAAACCGGTAGTGCTGGCGTGGTGGCCTTTCTCCACCGGCTTGAGCAAGGTCGCGCACAGCGCTGGCGTGAACACCATCGCCACCAGCACGGACAGCACCATGGCCGAAACAATCGTGATGGCGAACTGGCGGTAGATCACACCGGTCGAACCACTGAAGAAAGCCATAGGCACGAACACGGCCGACAGCACCAGCGCAATGCCCACCAGCGCACCGCTGATCTGGCCCATCGATTTGCGCGTGGCTTCCAGCGGCGACAAGCCTTCCTCCGTCATTACCCGCTCGACGTTTTCCACCACCACGATGGCGTCGTCCACCAGCAGGCCGATCGCCAGCACCATGGCGAACATGGTCAGCGTGTTGATCGAATAACCGAATGCCGACAGAATCGCGAAAGTACCCAGCAACACCACCGGCACAGCCATGGTCGGGATCAGCGTGGCGCGGAAATTCTGCAGGAACAGATACATCACGAGGAATACCAGCAGCACGGCTTCCACCAGCGTCTTCACCACTTCTTCGATCGACAGCTTGACGAACGGCGTGGTGTCATACGCCACCACGGCCTTCATCCCGGCCGGGAACTGCGGCTCCATCTGGGCGATCTTGGCTTTCACGGCTTTGGCCGTATCCAGTGCATTGGCGCCCGTGGCCAGTTTTACCGCCACACCCGTTGCTGGCTTGCCGTTATAGCGTGCCAGCACATTGTAGTTTTCGCTACCGAGTTCGATGCGCGCCACATCGCGCAAATACACGGTGGCACCGCTGCTGGCGGTCTTCAGCAGAATCGCGCCGAACTGCTCGGGCGTCTGCAGACGGCTCTGGGCCGACACGGTCGCATTGAGCTGCTGCCCTGCGATCGACGGCGCACCACCCAGTTCACCGGCCGAGACTTCGGCATTCTGCGCCTGGATGGCGGCCGACACGTCGGCTGGCGTGAGCTGGTAGCTTTGCAGCTTGGCCGGATCGAGCCAGATGCGCATGGCATACTGGGCGCCGAACGACGTCACATCGCCCACGCCTTCGACACGGCTCAGGCTATCGATCACATCGGAGGCGACATAATCGCCCAGATCGGCCTGCGTCATCTTGCCGTCTTCCGACACGAAGCCCAGCACCATCAGGAAGTTCATGGTGGCCTTGGTGACGACCAACCCTTGCTGGGTGACGATGGCAGGCAGCAGCGGCGTGGCCAGTTGCAGCTTGTTCTGCACCTGTACCTGCGCGATATCGGGATTGGTGCCGCTCTTGAAGGTCAGCGTGATGCTGATGCCGCCCGTGCCATCGCTGGACGAGGACATATAGCGCAAACCATCGATCCCCTTCATTTTCTGCTCGATGACCTGCGTAACCGCGTCTTCCACGGTCTTGGCGGACGCGCCCGGATACGAACCCGAGATCGAAATCGATGGTGGCGCAATGCTAGGGTACTGGGCGATCGGCAGGCCGGTAATGGCGATTGCGCCTGCCAGCATGATGACGATGGCCACTACCCACGCAAAGATGGGCCGGTCTATGAAAAATCGTGACATGTGCTGCCTCCTTTACTGTGCGCCGCCATGCGCCGCGGCGCTGCCGGCTGGCGCTGCTGCCGCTGCCGAGGTCGCGGCGACTGCGGCCGCCGGCTTGGCGATGTGCGCCGCTGCACCCGGCTGTACTTTCTGCAGGCCTTCCACGATCACCAGATCGCCAGCCTTGAGGCCGGATTTGACTAGCCATTTATCGCCACGGGTACCGCTCGTGACCAGCGTGCGCTGCTCCACCTTACCCTGCGGGTTCAGCACCAGCGCGGTGGCTTCACCCTTCTGGTTGCGGCTCACGCCCTGCTGCGGCACGGCGATGGCCTGCTCGTTGACGCCGGCATCCACCACGGCACGCACGAACATGCCGGGCAGCAGATCATGGCGCGGATTAGGGAAGATGGCGCGCAGCGTCACATTGCCCGTACCCGGATCGACCGTCACATCGGAAAACTGCAGCTTGCCTTCCTGCGCATAGCGGCTACCGTCCGACAGCAGCAGATGCACGCTGGCCTGCGCAGCACCGCGTTTCAGGCTGCCGCTTTCCAGTTCGCGCTTGAGGCGCAGCAGGTCTTCGCTCGACTGCGTCACATCCACATAGATAGGGTCAAGCTGCTGCACGGTGGCCAGCGCCGTGCTCTGGCCAGCCGTCACCAGCGCACCGGCCGTTACGCTGGAACGGCTGATACGGCCGCTGATAGGCGCTTCCACCTTGGTGTACTGCAGATTGATGCTGGCAGTTTCCAGCGCCGCGGCGGCCACCGCCACATCGGCCTTGGCCTGCTCGTGCGCGGCCATGGCATCGTCGTAATCCTGCTTGCTCACACCTTCGATGGCCAGCAACTCCTTGTAGCGCGCCGCCTTCGGTGCGCTACTGAGCAGATTAGCCTGTGCCTTGGCCAGTGCCGCCTTGGCCGACTGGTAAGCCGCCTGATAGCTAGCCGCATCGATCTGGTACAGGGCGGCGCCAGCCTGCACATCGGCGCCTTCGACAAACAGGCGTTTGCGGATCAGCCCACCGACTTGCGGGCGCACTTCGGCCACCTGATAGGCGCTGGTGCGACCCGGCAGTTCGGTGCTGATCTGTAGCGCTTCCGGCGCCACTTTAAAAACGCCCACCTCCGCCACCTGCGCATGAGGTGCTTCGGAGCTGGAACGGGAACAAGCGCTGAGGCTGAGCACAGCGCTGGCAGAAATCAGTGCGACGAGGCTGGTCGTGCGCAGGTTCAAGGGGCAGAAACGAGCTTCCATGTGAATTCTTTCTGTATAAAAAATAAGCACAGACAATAGAATGAACGATCATTCTAATTAAGTCAAGCAACATTTTTTTGAGTAACCCTTCGGAAACGTGGCAGTTCCGTAGCGAATTGACAGCCTTGTTGCAGGATTTCCCACACATCTGCCCGATGCTTGCGCAGGCCGGTGCTACAATGATTTATTTCCGACAGTCATCGTTTTGGTCGTCTGTACATGATTTCGCCGCTCCCTCTACGTGCCAGACGGCCCCGCCTGACGACGCTGATCACAGCGGGTCTGGTCGCTGCCGTCGTCGTTTCCGTACTTACCGTGCTAGGACTGGTGCAGCGCTATAGCCAGCAGAGTGCAGAACGCGATGCCCGCCAGCGCCTGCAGCAACTGTCTTGGCAGATGCGCGACACGCTGAACCGCGTGGTGCAGAGCGCCATCAGCGACATCAAACTGGTGCGCGAACTGCCGCAGATCAGTAATCCGCACACGCCGGAAGATGCCCGCAAGGTGCTCGAAGCGCTGCAAAAATCCTCACCCGACTATGCGTGGATAGGACTGAGCTACGCAGACGGCAAAGTCTATGCGGCCACCCAGAGCACGCTGGAAGGTCAGGATGTCAGCACGCGCAACTGGTTTAGCCGCGGCCGCGAACACTATTACGCCAGCGATTACCACCCTGCTACCCTGCTCGGCAAAAAGCTGCCCGGTGCCACCGATCCATGGCGCTTCGTCGATGTCTCCGGCCCCGTCGCCGGACCGGATGGCAAACTGCGCGCCGTGCTGTGCGTGCAAATGAGCTGGAACTGGGCGCGCCGCCTGCTGCAGACCATACTGCCGCCGGAAGCGGGCCAGCAAAATATCGAGATTTTTGTGCTGCGTGCCGATGGCACGGTAATCCTTGGCCCGCAGGGCAGCGAAGAAACCGTCATCCGCAGTACCAGCCTGACGCTAGCCCAGAACGGCAGCAGCGGCAGCGTGCGCGAAAGCTGGGGTGATGGTAAAACCTATCTGACCGCTTACGCGCTGACCAGCAATAGCGACGACACGGGCAATCTGGGCTGGACCGTGCTGGTGCGCCAGCCGGAAGCCATTGCGCTGGCCGGCGCCACTGCCCTGCAACGGCCGATTCTGCTACTGGGGACTGTGCTGGCCGTGCTGACAGGGCTGGCCGCCATGCTGCTGGCGCGCCGCCTGCTAGCGCCGCTGAACAGTCTGAGTAGCGCGATCGAGAACCGTCTGGCCGCACAGGACAGCAGCGCTCCGCTACCGCCGATTGCGCAGGTAGACAGCTTCCACGAAGCGCAAGTGCTGTCGCAGGCACTGGCCGAACTGGTACGCAAGGAAGAAAGCCATCTGGATTCGCTGCGCAACCTGAACGAGCGGCTGGAGTCCACCGTCGCCCAGCGTACGCGCGAGATCGCCGGCAAAGCCATGCTGCTGGAGCGCGCACTGGCGCAGGAACAGAGCACCCAGATGCTGCTGCAGGAACGCGCCGCCGAATTGCGCGCGATTCTGGACAATGCCTACGATGCCTTCATCGCGCTCGATCCCGGTGGCGTGGTACTGGACTGGAACCGCCAGGCCGAGAACCTGCTGGGCTGGCGCCGTGCCGAAGTGATCGGTCAGCCGCTGGCCGCCATGGTACTGCCGCCGCTGCTGCGCCGTGCCTATGAACGCGATATGCGCCAGCTGGCCGAGAGCGGCGGCGACGCAGTGCTCAACCGCCGCATCGAACTGACGCTGCATAACCGCGCCGGGCAGGAACTCACGGTGGAAGTAGCGCTGGCCTATGTGCCACGCAGTTCCGGCCACCTGTTCATCGCCTTCCTGCACGATATCAGCGAGCGTAAATCGCTGTTCGCCTCGATGGAAGCCATGGCGCTGCGCGATACGCTGACGGGTCTGCCCAACCGGCGCGCCCTACTGGTGACGCTCAACGAAGCCATACAACGCGCCAACCGGCTGCGCCAGAACTGCGCCGTGTTCTTCGTCGATCTGGACCGCTTCAAGCAGATCAACGACCGCTACGGCCATGAAGAAGGTGACGAACTGCTGCGCCAGTTTGCCGCACGGCTGCGCGACAACGTCCGCAAGACCGATACCGTGGGCCGGCTGGCCGGTGATGAATTTGTCGTGATACTGGAAAATCTGCAGGACGATGACGCGGCGCAGGAGACCGCCGACAAGCTGCGCCCTGCCCTGCTGCAGCCATTTAAACTAAAGACCACCAGCGTCACGCTGAGCGCCAGTATCGGCATCGCCGTACACCATCCGGACGATCCGCACGACATCGAAATGCTGCTGGGACGCGCCGACCGCGCCATGTATCAGGACAAGCAGCTGAGCAAACCACTACGTATCCGTCGCTAGGCTGGCCGTCTACTGCCAGTCGCCGCGCAGTTCTTGTACCCGCTGCTGCAGATATTCCGGCGTCACCTCATGCGGCGCGACGGCCGCACCGACTGCCAGTTCTAGGCGCGAACGCAAACCGCTGCGGAACGCCCGCTCGAACACATTGGTGCTGCTGCGGCTCAGCAGATGGCCCCACAGGCCACGCAGCGCCATCGGGATCACCGGCACCTTGCTGCGTTCGACAATTTTGCTGATGCCGTTCTTGAACGGATTGATCTCGCCCGTGCGGGTCAACTGCCCTTCAGGGAAGATGCACACCAGATCACCCTCGTGCAGCGCCTGCGCGATGTCCACAAAGGCCTTCTCCATCAGCCATGGATCTTCCTTGGCGGGTGCAATCGGGATCGCACGGGCGGTGCGGAACACCCAGCCCAGTAAGGGCGTGCGGAATATCTGGTGATCCATTACGAAGCGGATCGGGCGCGGACTGGCTGCCATGATAACGATGGCGTCGACATAGCTCACATGGTTACACACCAGCACCGCCGCCCCGTCGGCCGGAATGCGCTCGGCATCGACACTGCGCACGCGGTGCACGGTCTGGATCAGCAGCCACGCAAGGAAGCGCATGAGGAATTCCGGCACCAGCGAGAAGATGTACAGCGCCACCAGCGCATTCAGCACGGCCGTCACCAGGAATAGCTGGGGAATCGTAAAGCCCTGCCCCAGCAGCACGATGGCCAGCCCGGCTGCTGCCACCATGAACAGCGCATTCAGGATATTCATGCCGGCGATGGTGCGCGACAAATGCGATGGTTCGCAACGGGTCTGGATCAGGGCGAACAGGGGTACGATGTAGAAGCCGCCGAACAGGCCGATGAACAGCACATCGGCCAGTATATGCAGCACGCCGGCGTGCTGCAGCAAGGCAAAGGCATCGTAAGGAAGCGCGCCCGTGGCCAGCACGGCACTGATATCGCGGCTGGCAAAATACAGATCGGCGCCGAATACCGTCAGACCGATGGCACCGAACGGCACCAGCCCGATTTCCACCTTGCGGCCAGACATGCGCTCGCACAGCAGCGAACCGCAGCCCACACCGAGCGAAAACACCGTCAGCAGCAGCACGAAGACGCTATGGTCGCCGTGCAGATTATCCTTGCCGAACACGGGAAACTGGGCCAGTACCAGCGCACCATAGAACCAGAACCACGAATTGCCCAGCATGGCCAGAAACACCACGCGGTTCTTGCGCGAATGGCCGATGTTACGCACCGATTCGCCGATAAAATTCCAGCTCACTTTCAGGTCCGGCACCGGCGCCGGCGAATGCGGTATGCGATAGCTGGCGATCAGCCCCAGTGCCGCCACCGCCAGCGTCGCCACGGCTTCATAGGCAATGCCATGGGGCTGCTGTACTACCAGCAGCGCGCCGAAAATCTCGCCCAGCAGGATGCCGACAAAGGTGCCCATCTCCGTCACGCCGTTCCCGCCCATCAGCTCCTCGGGCTGCAACTGCTGCGGCAGATAGGCATACTTGACGGGACCGAACAGGGTGGAATGCACGCCCATGCCGACCACGCCCAGCACCAGCAGCCACAGAGTGTGGCTGAACCAGCCCAGCGCCGCCACCGCCATGATACCCAGCTCCAGCCATTTCACCACGCGCGTGAGTGCGCCCTTTTCGTACTTCTCGGCCAGCTGTCCGGCCGTGGCCGAGAACAGCACATACGGCAGGATGAACAGGCCGGGAATCAGATTGGTAATCAGCGCTGGCGACAGCGTGGTCCAGCTCAGCGCATCGTAGGTGATGATCACCACCAGCGCCGTCTTGAACAGATTGTCGTTCAACGCGCCGAGAAACTGGGTCCAGAAAAACGGCGCGAAACGGCGTTGCAGCAACAGGGAAAACTGATTGGGCTGGCTCATGCTGGGCGAATCCGTTCAATGTGGGGAAAGCGGAAAGATTGAACGGATTATAACCTCAGCACACTACTGCGGTTTGCGCTAGCGCGCACACCGCTTAGTGCATCAGAACACCCACAGCTTATCAGCCGGCAGCTGCAGCCAGTACTGCCCTGCTTCCAGCTTGTACTTGGAATGGGCGCGCACACTGATAGACCCGTCGGCGTTCTTGAACAGACACTCGAAACGGTCGCCCAGATACATGCAGGTCAGCAGCGGCAGCTCGATCGCGTTGTCCACCGGCGTGGCGCTGATCTTCACTTCTTCCACCCGGATGATGGTGGCCGGATCGGCACCGCCAGCACCGCGCGCCGTGGCCTGCAGCGTAGCGCCGCCCAGCGCCAGCGTCACCTGCTGGCCATTGCGCGCCGTGACCTTGGCTGGCAGGCGGTTGTTACTGCCCATGAACTCGGCGCAGAACAGCGTCTCCGGCGTCTCGTACATGCTTTGCGGCGTACCTTGCTGCTCGATCTTGCCGTTATTGAGCAGCAGAATACGGTCGGAAATCGCCATCGCTTCGGCCTGATCGTGCGTCACCATCAGTGCCGACAGGCCCATACGCACGATCAGCTCGCGCAGGAAGGCACGGGCTTCTTCGCGCAGTTTGGCATCCAGATTCGACAGCGGTTCGTCCAGCAGAATCACGGGCGGGTTGTACACCAGTGCACGGGCAATCGCCACGCGCTGCTGCTGGCCACCGGACAGCTGGTGCGGGAAGCGCTCGCCCAGATGGCCAAGGCCGAGATTTTTCAGCACGTCGTTGACCTTGTCCTTGATCTCGCTGGCGCCCAGCTTGCGCAGCTTGAGGCCATAGGCCACGTTATCGAACACGGTCTTGTGCGGCCACAGTGCATACGACTGGAATACCAGCCCCAGATTGCGGTGTTCGGCCGGCAGTTCAAAATCACGGCTGCCATCGAACACATTGCGTTCGCCAATGGCGATGGTGCCAGCCTTGGGGCTTTCCAGTCCGGCCACGGCGCGCAGCAGCGTGGTCTTGCCACTACCGGAAGGACCCAGCAGGGCTACCACTTCGCCCTTCTGCAGATGCATCGAAACACCTTTCAGAATGTGGTTAACATGGGCGCCGGAGCCATAGTCCAGATGCAGATCGTTGACGGTCAGTTCATTCATGGTGAGGTCTCGTTTCATATTCTATAAACTCAGTTATGCGCTTAGTTATGCAATTTCACGCCAAAGCGCAGTGCCACGCCCAGCCCGATGGCGACCAGCGAAATATTGATGAAGGATAGCGCGGCCACCAGATCGGTCGAACCGGTCGCCCACAGCGACACCAGCAGCGCGCCGATCACTTCCGTACCGGGCGACAGCAGATACACGCCGGTCGAGTATTCGCGCTCGAAGATCAGGAACACCATCAGCCATGCACCGAGCAGACCGTATTTCACCAGCGGCACGGTCACATCGCGCGTTACCTGACCGCGGCTGGCGCCCACTGCGCGCGCCGCTTCTTCCAGTTCCGGTCCCACTTGCAGCAGCGCGGTGGAAATCAGCCGCATGCCGTAGGCCAGCCACACCACCGAATACGCCAGCCACAGGGCAAAGATGGTGGAACGCAGGGAGCGCAGCAGAGGAATCAGATGCTCGCTGAGCCAGATGGCCACGCCGTTATCCATGCCTTTCAGTACCCCGTCCAGCCAGCTCGGTACAAACAGGAACACCCACAGGAAAGACAGACCAGCCAGCAGGCCCGGTACGGCGCGCGGTACCAGCACGCTGTAGTCGAGGAAGCGGGTGATGCCGTCCGGCTTGCGGTGCATGGCCAGCGCGATGGCGCAGTAGCAGATCACCGCACAGGCGCCGCCGATTACACCGATCAGCACCGTATTCAGAATGCCGCGCATCAGTGCCGGCTGTTCCAGAATTTCGCGGAAGTGCTGCAAAGTCAGCACGTCGGCCAGCCGCACACCTTCGCCCCAGTACTGCACGAAGGAGCGCAGCAGGATGCCGGACAGCGGCATGATGATGGTGATCATCAGCCAGCCGAAGATCAGCGCGAACGCCAGCCACTTCCAGCGTCCCAGCGGCATGGGTTTGCTGCGTGCGCCCTTGCCTTTGATGGAGACAAATTTATTGGCCGATTTGAGCAGCCAGCGCTGCAGCATCACCAGCGGCATGGTCACGGCCACCAGACACACGGCGACAGCAGCCATCAGGTGATACGACGGCGTACCGAGCTTGTTGGTCAGCTTGTACAGATAGGTAGCCAGCACCAGATGACCTTCCGGATCGCCCAGCACCAGCACCAGACCGAATACTTCGAAGCCCAGGAAGAACACCAGCACGGCGGCATAGGCCAGTGCCGGCATCACCATCGGCAGCGACACATTGAACATCACCTGCAGTGGCGAGGCGCCTGTCACGCGGGCTGCTTCTTCCACATCCGAGCCGAGGCTCTTGAGCGCCGAGGAAGCGTACAGATACACGTGCGGCACGTGGGTCAGGCCGGCGATCACCACAATGCTGGTGAAGGAATAGATATTCCACGGGATGAAGCCCAGCAGGTCTTTCACCCACAGCGAATAGAAGCCCACCGGCCCCATTGCCACCACGTAGCCGAAGCCCATCACCATGGGCGAGACGAAGATAGGCACCAGCAGCAGCGGCGTGATGATGCTGCGGCCCGGCAGATCGGTGCGTATCATCAGAAAGGCCAGCATGCCGCCCAGCGGTACCGCGATGGCCGTCAGACCGGTGGCCAGTGCCGCCGCGTTCTTGAAGGCCACCGAGAAATCGGGATCTTCGAAAATGAATTGGTAAGCGTCCAGTCCCAGCTCCTTGGCGGGCATGAAGAAAGGCGCATTCAGAAAGCTCTGATAGAAAATCAGGAATAGCGGCAGGAAGATGGCGGTAGCGGCGAGCGTTACCACCAGCCCGCGCGGCCAGTTAATACTGTGCCGGCCCGAGCCGGAAAGGTTCAGAGTTTGCATAATGAGTCCGTGTGAGCGGATGGATGTAACGGCCAGCGCGCAGGATGGCGCGCGCTGGCTTGCCTGTCAGCGTAGTCGACGTCTAGAGTCGAGGCTTAATATCGGGCGTACGGATCGCGCAGCTTATTTCTTGCCCGCGGTTTCTTTCCACTGCTTGAGGAAGGCCATGCGCTTGGCCGGGCCGAGGAATTGCAGCACCATGGGATGAACGGGAATCGGCTTGACCTTGTCCTTGCCGATCAGCTTGATCAGCTCGGCCGAGGTGGTCTCGCCTTTCACATCTTCGCGGATAGCGAACAGCTTGGAGTCATTGGCGATGATGGTCTGGCCGCGCTGCGACAGCAGATAATCGAGCCACAGCTTGGCGGCATTGACGTTCTTGGCACCCTTGTTGATGAACTGTACGCGCGACAGAATCAGCGTGTAATCCTTGGGCAGTACCACGCCGATCGACGGATCGGTCTTGGCACGCACCAGCGCGTAGGAACCCAGCACGTTATAGCCGATCAGATTTTCACCCGACGAGATCCGCTCCATCATGGTGCCGGTCGACGACTGCACGCGCACCTTGGCTTCGCCGAAGACGTTTTCCAGTTCGAGGAACTTGGTATTTTCACGCGCGTCCTGCGTCATGAACATAAAGCCCACACCGGACTTCTCGATATCGTAGGTAGTGACCTTGTCCTTGAACTTGGGCTGCAAAATCAGCTTGGCGAAATCGGCGTGATTCTGCGGCACTTCCTTGGCATCCACCAGACGCTTGTTGTAGACGATAGCAGCCGGCTCGAAAGTCGTACCGTAAGCCTGATCGTCCCACATCGCCCAGCCGGGGATCTTGGCCGCTTCGGCCGATTTGTATTTGAGCGCATAGCCATCCGATGCCAGACGCATCTGCAGGTCCATGGCGGACGACCACATCACGTCGGCTGTATTGCCGCCAGCGGCCACTTCGGAAATGAAGCGGTTATACACTTCGGTGGAATTCATATCGTTGTATTCGACGGTAATGCCGGGATACAGCGTATTGAAGTCCTTGATCAGCGGCTGGGTAGCTTTGCTGTCGGTCGCACCATAGACCACCAGCTTGCCCTCCTTCTTGGCCGCATCGATGATCTTCTGGTAGTCGGCCGGATAGCCGGCCGGCACCTGCGCCATGGCAGCGCTGGCAAACAGGGTGGCGCATGCAGCGGCCACAGTCATGGTTAACTTCATCTTGGTCTCCGTCGTTTTAATAGTTGGTGTTCAGCGCATCAGACCGAGTTCGGTCGCGCGCCTGCCGTAGTCCTCTACGGCCTTGCTTACATAACGGCTCAGTGCATCGCCTGTCAGCCCGAAGGGAAACAGACCGGCACTGTCCCGCATGGCAGCGTAACCAGGGCTGGCCAGCACCCGGTCAAACGCTGCTACCCAATGGCGGTAATCGGCCTCCGCCACCTGTGGCGCCATCCACACGCCGCGGATGATAGGCCACACCACATCGATGCCCTGCTCGCGTGCCGTCGGCACACTGGCCAGCACGCCAGGCAGGCGCTGCTCGGACAGTACTGCCAGCACCCGCGTATTGCCATTACCTGCATACAGCGTTGCTTCACTGGCGTCGCCCGACACCACCTGCACGTAGTTGGCATGCATGGCAGTGAAAGCTTCGCCACCACCTTCCAGTGCCACGAAACGCAGCACTTTCGGATCGATGCCTGCGGCTTTGACGATCAGCGCCATCTTCAGCCAGTCCTGACTGCCGATGGTGCCGGACACGCCGATCAGCACCTTCTGCGGCTGGGCTTTCAAAGCAGCCAGCAGTTCGCCCAGCGAGTGATACGGCGAATCGGCCCGCACCGCGATCATGCCGTAATCGGCACCCAGCGCGGCCACCCAGCGCACATCGGAAGCTTTCACCTTGCCGAACTTGCCCTGCGCCAGATTGAGTAGCGAACCACCCGAAAAAGCCACCAGCGTATTCGGCTCGGTGCGTCGCTGCGACACCAGCGAATGCCACGCCACCGCACCGATACCACCGGGCAGATAGCTGATGTGCATGTCGACCGGCGGCGCCTTGGCAGTGCCCTGCAAGCCCTGCAAACCTTTACGCGCCAGCTTGCAGGTCAGGTCCATCGCACCGCCCGGTTTGGACGGCACGATGCACTCGGCGCCTGCTGCCTGCGCTACCCAGCTCACCCAGAAGGCAGCCAGTCCAGCCAGCAAAACTTTGATCATTGTGTGTGTAATCTTAGAACGGTAAAGCTTTCAAAGCGCTTTCAGGCAAGGACGCCAGCGGAGTAACCGGCGTCCATACCAGCTCGGCTTAGAAGCGGTGCTGCATGCCCAGGGCCAGACCGTGCTGGCTGGTGCCGAAGCCGGCATCATCACGCGACATACCGGTCAGCTGGCCATTTTTCGACTTGACGTAGGCGGCCGACACAAACACGTCGGTACGTTTGGACAGCGCGTAGCGATAGCGCGCTACGTACATGGTCGGATCGGCATCCTTGCCGGCCGCAACGTTCTTCACGTTGATGTGATAGATCGCCCCGGTCAGGGTGGTAGCGGCATCAGCCTTGTAGGCCAGACCCGCCCAGGTAGTGGTCGCTGCCAGATCGGCCGTCAGCGCCTTGCCCGCTACCAGTTTGTAGTCGCGCACTACCCCCCAGAATTTGAATGGACCGGTTTCGTAGTTGGCACCGATATGCCATACGGTGTTCTTGTCGCGGTTACCGGTGGCGGCCACGGTGTTACCGTTGTTGCGCTCCCAGGTACCCATCAGATTCACATCGCCCAGTTTGTAGACGGTGCTGAAGCCCACTTTGGCACTATCCTGTGCACCGGTGGCCTGTTCGCCGGCAGCGTAGTTGGCGCCGATTTTCAGATCGCCCACCGTACCGCTGTATTTGATGATGTTGTCGTAGGCCGTGGTAAAACCGTATTTGCTCGGGCCCGTGGCCGAACCGCCGGCTGCCCACGAGTAGTATGGCGCAAAACCCATCGGATCGTAGGAGATCACGGTGTCATACACGGTGGTGAAGGAACGGCCGATGATGACGCGACCGAACGCGCCTTCCAGACCGATATTGGCCTGACGCTTGAACAGTACACCATCCATATTCCCCGTATCCATCAGGATGCCGCTTTCCAGATTGAACACGGCTTTCAGGCCGCCACCCAGATCTTCCGAACCACGCAGGCCCCAGCGCGAAGTGTTCATACCGCCCGAAATCACGCTGGTCTGGCTGCCGCCCGTGGCCGATTTGTTATTGGCGGTTTCCATGCCGACGTCCAGCAGACCATATACCTGCACATTCGATTGGGCCTGCGCAGCACCTGCTGCAAGGGCCAGAACGGCCAGGGTCAAAGCGGATTTTTTCATTCGAGTCTCCAGAAGATATAGTTATCAGTGATGCCTGATATTTGCGATCAGGCTTACCACTATAGGAGTCGTTACCTTTCAATTGCCTTTCAGTGTAGTCTGGCTGCCACAAAACCGGACGGCACTTCCCTTTTGCAGCGCGCACCACCATCATGCATGACCATACACCGAAGCGCTAGCCTTTCGTTAGCGGCAAAATTAGCTTAAAAACATGCGTATCCTGCTCGTAGAAGATCATACGGAACTGTCGCACTGGCTGGCCAAAGCCCTGCGCGAGGCCAACCTGACAGTGGAATGTGCCGACAATGGCGCCGACGCCGACGCCCTGCTGCACACCCAGGACTATGCGCTGGTGATACTCGACCTGACCCTGCCACGCATGGACGGACTGGATGTGCTGCGCCGCCTGCGTGCACGACCGGCGCCGCGCGGACAGACTCCTGTGCTGATACTGACTGCCCGTGGCGGGCTGGAAGACCGCGTGCAGGGCCTGAATCTGGGCGCTGACGACTATCTGTCCAAACCGTTCGAACTGGCCGAACTGGAAGCGCGCGTGAAAGCCCTGCTGCGCCGTAGCCTGGGCAACGAAGCGCTGATACACAACTGCGGCGCACTCAGTTTCGATACGGTGACGCGCATGTTCAGTTACGGCGGTCAGGCACTGGCACTCACACCACGCGAGCACGCCGTGCTGGAAACCTTAATTACCCGCTCCGGCCGCGCCGTCTCCAAAGAGAAGCTGTTTGACGAAGTGTTTGCGCTGGCCGATGACGCCAATCTGGATGCCATCGAACTATACATCCACCGCGTGCGCAAAAAGCTCGATCTGGCCATCCCCGATGCCGCCGTGATTACCACGCTGCGCGGGATCGGCTATCTGCTGCAGCCACGTCCGGCCAGCTAGGAGTGCCGATGCCGCTGCTGGCCAGACTCGCCCGCCGCTTCGGTCCGGAAGCCCGTCAGGGCAGCCTGCGCGGTCAGTTGCTGCGCTGGCTGCTGGGCCCATTGCTGCTGCTGGTGGCGCTCAACACCTATTCGGTGTATCGCAACGCGCTGGCGGCAGCTGATGTGGCCTATGACCGCTCGCTGCTGGCCTCTACCCGCGCGCTGGCCGAGCGCGTGTCCATCGTCGATGGCAAGGTAGTGGCCGATGTGCCTTACGTAGCACTGGACAGCTTCGAAACCGATACGCTGGGACGGATCTACTACAAGGTCACCGGCATCAACGGCGAAACCGTGTCCGGCTATGGCGATCTTCCGGCCGTGCCGGCCAATGTACCGCGCTCGGAAACCTATCCGGCACTGGTGCGCTTCTACCACGCCAGCTACAACGGCCAGCCGGTACGCATTGCCGCCCTGCTGCAGCCTGTGTATGACGACACCATGCGCGGCATCGCCCTGATACAGGTCGGTGAAACACTGGAGGCGCGGCGCGGCCTGTCCAATCAAATCCTGTTCGACACGCTGGCGTGGCAGGCCCTGCTGCTGCTGGCACTGGCGCTGCTGGTATGGTTCGCCGTGCGGCTGGTGCTGCAGCCGCTGATGCGTCTGAAGCGGGTGGTGGAAACCCGCCCCCTCAACGATAGCTCGGATGTGGATCCGGCACTGGTGCACCGCGAAGTGCGCCCGCTGGTGGCGGCCATGAACAGTTCGCGCGCGCGCCTGCAAATTCTGATCAGCAGCCAGCGCCGCTTCATTGCCGACGCTTCGCACCAGTTGCGCACTCCGCTCACCGTGCTCAAGACGCAGGCCGAACTGGCGCTGCGCGCCTGCGACCGTCCGGCCGCCGATGCCGAACAGTTACGCGCCACCCTGCGCGACATCGTCCACAGCATCGCTGCCACCACCGATTCCACCATCAATCTGGCCAACCGTCTGCTGACGCTGGCCCGCATCGAACATGGCGGCGATCTGGAAGGCGCCAGCAATCATGTCGAACGGGTCGACCTGCGCGAGATTGCCCGTCAGGTGGGACTGGAACTGGCCATGGCCGCCGTCACCAAACAGATCGATCTGGCACTGGAAGCGGAAAGCCCAGCTGTGATCGAAGGGCAGGCTTTCCTGCTGCACGAACTGATCGCCAACCTGACCGATAACGCGCTGCGCTACACTGCGGCCGGCGGTTGCGTCACTCTGCGCGTGCAGCGTAACGACCAGCAGGTGCTACTGGAAGTGATGGACAACGGTCAGGGCATCCCTGCCGCCGAACGGGAACGGGTGTTTGCGCCGTTCTACCGCGCCAGCGCCACGCTGGAACGCAATCCCGGCGGTGCCGGTCTGGGGCTGGCCATCGTGCGCGATATCGCCACCCTGCATGGTGCCAGCATCAGCCTGAGCGACGCCCGCCCCGAGCAGGTGCAGGCTCCGGGGCTGAAGGTACAAGTCAGTTTTCCCGCTGCCCCTGCGGCGCTCGGGTAAAATCGCGGCCTACGCCGTCACGGCATCAACCGGATTCGAAAGCTCGCAATGATTTTCAGAGAAGATATGCTCGGCCTGTTCGCCGATATGAAAAAGAACGCCCCGTGGGATATGAACAAGCCGCTGATGTGGGGCTATTTCTTTGCCGATCAGGACAAGGCCAAACTGGAAGCGGCAGGCAAACTGCTGCAGGCACAGGGCTATACCCAGGTGGGCATCTACGATTCCAAGCCGGAAGCCGATACCCCTGCGCTGTGGTGGCTGCATATCGAGAAAGTGGAGCTGCACACGGTAGACACCCTGCATGCACGCAATCAGGAGTTCTACCGTTTTGCCGAAGCCCAGCAGCTAGAGGCCTACGACGGCATGGACGTAGGCCCGGCCTGATCAGGCCAGATTTTCCAGACGGATCTTGGTGACGCTGCCGCACACGGTGGCCAGTCCTTCGATCTTGGCGATCGCCGCCAGCACGTTCTTCTCCTGCGTCTGGTGGGTCAGGAAGATGATGTCGGTACGGGTTTCGCCGTCAGCCGGTTCCTTCTGCATCATGGCGTCGATCGAAATGGTCGCATCAGCCAGAATGCGGGTCAGGTCAGCCAGCACGCCCGGCTGATCGCTGACGTTCATGCGCAGGTAGTAGCTGGTGGTGATTTCCGCCATCGGCAGAATCTCGATGTTGGTCAGTTCATTCGGCTGGAAGGCCAGATGCGGCACGCGGTGCTCAGCATCGGCCGTGGCCAGACGGGTGATATCGACCAGATCGGCGATCACGGCCGAAGCAGTCGGCTCGGAACCGGCGCCTTTGCCGTAGTACAGCGTGGCGCCCACGGCGTCACCCTGCACCAGCACGGCATTCATGGCGCCTTCCACATTGGCGATCAGGCGCTTGGCCGGGATCAGGGTCGGGTGCACGCGCAGTTCCACGCCTTCCACGCCGTTCACTTTGGCGCGCTTGGCGATGCCCAGCAGCTTGATGCGGTAGCCCAGTTGCTCGGCATAGCGGATGTCGATGGCATTCAGCTTGGAGATGCCTTCCACATAGGCCTTATCGAACTGCACGGGAATACCGAAAGCGATGGCCGACATGATGGTGGCCTTGTGCGCGGCATCCACGCCTTCGATGTCGAAAGTCGGATCAGCTTCGGCATAGCCCAGCTCCTGCGCCTGTTTCAGCACGCTGGCAAAATCCAGCCCCTTGTCGCGCATCTCGGACAGGATGAAGTTGGTGGTACCGTTGATGATACCGGCCAGCCATTCGATGCGGTTGGCGGTCAGACCTTCGCGCAGCGCCTTGATGATAGGGATGCCGCCGGCTACGGCGGCTTCGAACGCCACCATCACGCCCTTGGCCTGAGCGGCAGCAAAAATCTCGTTACCGTACACGGCCAGCAGCGCCTTGTTGGCAGTGACCACGTGCTTGCCATTGGCGATCGCCTGCAGCACCAGCGCCTTGGCCTGATCGTAACCGCCGATCAGTTCGACGACGATATCGATTTCCGGATCATTGACGATATCGAAAGGATCGGCCACCACTTTGACCTTGCCGCCCGTGCGCTCCTTGGCGCGTTCCAGATTGCGCGCCGAAACGGCGACCACTTCGATGCCGCGGCCAGCGCGACGACGGATTTCTTCCTGATTGCGTTGCAGTACATTGAAGGTACCGGAACCGACGTTACCGACGCCGAGCAAACCTACTTTGATGGATTTCATATAAACCGTTTTCTCTGGTGACTCAGTTAATTCAGAAGCTGCTACCGTGACGCTTGCGGTAGCCTTCCATGAACTTGGCGATACGGCCGAAAGCTTCCGTCATATCGTCGGTGTTGGGCAGGAATACCACGCGGAAGTGATCCGGTGCGATCCAGTTAAAGCCGCTGCCCTGCACGATCAGCACTTTGGTTTCGGCCAGCAGTTCGTAGGCGAACTGCTGGTCATCCTGGATCGGGTACATCTTCGGATCGAGCCGCGGGAACATATACAGCGCCGCCTTGGGCTTGACGCAGGTGACGCCGGGAATATCGGTCAGCAGCTTGTAGGCCAGATCGCGCTGCTTGAGCAGACGCCCGCCCGGCCCCACCAGATCGTCGATCGACTGATATCCGCCCAGCGCGGTCTGAATGGCGAACTGGCCCGGCGCATTGGCGCACAGCCGCATCGAGGCCAGCATATTCAAGCCTTCGATATAGTCCTTGGCATGGCTCTTTTCGCCGGACACGATCATCCAGCCCGAGCGATAGCCGCAGGCACGGTAGTTTTTCGACAGGCCGTTGAAAGTCACGAACAGCACATCGTCGGCCAGCGAGGCGATGGAAACGTGCTGGGCGCCGTCGTACAGCACCTTGTCGTAGATTTCATCGGCGTAGATGATCAGCTCATGCTCGCGCGCCAGCTGGATGATCTGCTGCAGCAGTTCCACCGGATACAGCGCGCCGGTCGGGTTGTTCGGGTTGATGACGACGATGGCGCGGGTATTGGGCGTGATCTTGCTGCGCATATCCTCGATGTCGGGATACCACTCCTGCTGCTCGTCGCAGATGTAATGTACCGGCTTGCCGCCGGACAGGCTGACCGCCGCCGTCCACAGCGGATAGTCAGGCGCCGGCACCAGCACTTCGTCGCCATTATTCAGCAGGGCATTCATGGCCATCACGATCAGCTCGGAGGCGCCGTTACCCAGATACACATCGTCGATGGTCACGCCACGGATGTTTTTCTGCTGGCTGTAGTGCACCACTGCCTTGCGCGGGGCGAACATGCCCTTGGAATCAGTGTAACCGGCCGCGTCGGGCAGGTTGATTTTCATGTCGCGCACGATCTCGTCGGGCGGATCGAAACCGAATACGGCCAAGTTGCCAATATTCAACTTCGTAATCTTATGGCCCTCTTCTTCCATCTGCCGGGCTTTTTCCGGCACAGGACCACGGATTTCATAGCAAACTTCCGCTAATTTGTTGGATTTTTGAATCTGTCGCAAAATAAAATCCTGTTCTGGTGAGGCAAACCGCTGTGGCCTGCTAAAAACGCCCGCCGGCCCGTGCTGCAATGCGAAAAGACCCATTCTGCCGAAAGCATCCCATTTAATCAACCTTTCAGACTGGAAGTGCACGGAAAAACGCTACAATGACGCTTCTTTTGACGATTAAAACCGCGAACGACGTTCCATGAAGCTTCACGCCAGCGATACCCAGAAATACCAGACCGTCACCGGCTACGATGCCGCTGGCGTCGAAATCAATGCCCAGCGCTACAACTACAGCCTGATCGTCATGCCCGAACTGGCACCGCGTGCCTGGGACGCGCCCACTTTCGAAAGTATTACCGAGGAGCATTTTCTGCAAATCGGTGCCGACAGTCCCGACGTGGTCATCCTCGGCACGGGCGAGCGCCAGCGCTTCATCCACCCGCGCCTGACGGCCGCGCTGACCATGCGCCGCATCGGCGTCGAATGCATGGATAGCCAAGCCGCCTGCCGCACCTACAACATCCTGATGGGCGAAGGCCGCAAGGTCACGCTGGCCCTGATCATTCCACCGCAAGGGGAGTCTGCTGCCTGATGAACGATCTGTACAACAACAAGAAAGTCCTGTGGTCGCTGCTGGCCGCCTTCGTCATCGTCTGGCTGTATGCGCTGGGCATCCGCACCCTGGTACCGCCCGATGAAGGCCGTTACGCGGAAATGGCACGCGAAATGTTCGCCAGCGGCGACTGGGTCACTACCCGCCTGAACGGCATCAAATACTTCGAAAAGCCACCGCTGCAGACGTGGATGAATGCCCTCTCGTTTGCCGCCTTCGGTCTCGGTGAATGGCAGGCGCGCCTGTGGACGGGCCTGTGCGGCCTGCTCGGCGTGCTGCTCAGTGGCTACGCCGGCAGCCGCGTATTCGGCCCGCGCGTGGGCTTCTACGCTGCACTGGCACTGGGTTCCAGCCTGTTCTGGGTGGCTTCGGGCCAGATCGATTCGCTCGACATGGGCCTGTCCGGCATGATGACCATCGTGCTGTGTGCCGTACTGGTAGCCCAGCGCGACGAGGCCACACCCGCCGAACAGCGCAACTGGATGCTGCTGTGCTGGGCCGGCATGGCGCTGGCCGTACTGGCCAAGGGCCTGATCGGACTGGTGCTGCCCGGTGGCGTGCTGGTGCTGTATTCGCTGCTGTCGGGCGACTTCGCCATCTGGAAGCGGCTGCATCTGGGCAAGGGCCTGCTGCTGTTCTTCGCCATCGCCACGCCGTGGTTCGTGCTGGTCGGTCTGCGCAATCCCGAGCAGCCGCACTTCTTCTTCGTGCACGAGCACTGGGAGCGCTTCTTCCTCAAGACCCACCACCGCGAAGGCGCTTGGTACTACTTCTTCGTGCTGCTGGCACCGGGCATCATGCCGTGGCTGGGCATCCTGCCGCAGTCGCTGCTGGCCGCCGCGCGCCGCCGCACCGAGTCGCGCTTCCAGCCACGTCTGCTGCTGCTGATCTGGAGCGTGTTCATCTTCGCCTTCTTCAGCTACTCCAGCTCCAAGCTGCCCGGCTACATCCTGCCTATCTTCCCTGCGCTGGCCATGCTGCTGGGCGCCTATCTGGAAACGGCGCCACGCCGTAGCCGCATCATCGCCGCTGCCCTGCTGGTGGTAATCGGCATCGCCGGCATCATTGCCGTGCCACAGATGGTCAAAATCGGCGTGCGCCATGCCAGCGAAACGGCGCTGCTGGTGGCTTACCAGCCATGGGTGCTGGCCGCTGCCATTACCGCCGCTGCCGGTGGCGCCGTAGCGCTGCTGCATGCGCGCCATCTGCGCCGCGACCTGACGGTGCTGACCATGGCGATTGCCGGCTTTGCCGCCACTGAGCTGATCCTCACGGGCTTCGAGCCGTATGGCGCCATGCGCGCCGGTAAAACTGCCGCCCTCAAGATGCGGCCTGAGATGACGCCCGATATGCCGATCTACTCGGTGGCCACTTACGAACAGTCGATGACGTTCTACCTGCGCCGCCCCGTCACGCTGGTGGACTACTGGGATGAATTCACCTTCGGCCTGAAACAGCAGCCGGAACTGTCGATTCCTACCGTTGCGCAGTTCGTCCAGCGCTGGCAGCAGCATCACCAGGATGGCGTGAAGGCGCTGGCCATCATCAGCCCGGAAAAGTACGCCGAACTCAAACAGCAGGGTCTGCCCATGCGTTTGATCGTGCAGGACACCCGCCGTGTGGTAGTCGCCAACCTGTAATTTTTTGAAAGTCCGATTTACCGCATGAATATTGCCACCTTCAGTTTTATCGTGTTCGGCGTGCTGCTTAACGCCGTAGCCCAGTTGCTGCTCAAAGCAGGCGCGCGCAATGTGGGCGAAATCCACCTGACCTTGAGCAATCTGTTCAGCGTCGGCCTGAAAGTCGCCACCCAGCTGCCCATCATCGGCGGCCTGACCTGCTACGTGCTGTCGGTGGTGCTGTGGATCATCGCCCTGTCGCGCGTCGATGTGTCGATCGCCTACCCCATGCTGTCGCTGGGCTATGTGGTCACCGCCATCGGCGCCTGGTATCTGTTCGGCGAAGCGCTGACTTTCCAGCGCCTGTTCGCCATCGCCGTCATTCTGGTCGGCGTCGCCTTACTGGCGCGGACCTGAGACTGGCTTTAGAATGCGCCCCATGCTGTCTGACCAAGACCAACAAACTAACTAATACGAGTGCATACCATGACCTCTGCCCTGCCTTTCCTGCCCTTCTCCAAGCCCACCATCGATGAAGCCACCATCGCCGCCGTGGGCGAGGTGCTGCGTTCCGGCTGGATCACCAGCGGCCCGAAAGTCCAGGCTTTCGAAGCACAGATGTCGGAATACTTCGGTGGCCGCCCTGTGCGCACCTTCAATTCCGGCACCTGCACCATGGAGATCGCGCTGCGCATCGCCGGCATCGGTCCCGGCGACGAAGTGATTACCACGCCGATTTCTTGGGTGGCGACCGCCAACGTGATCATCGAAGTGGGCGCCACGCCGGTGTTTGCCGATATCGACCCGATCACCCGCAACCTCGATCTGGACAAAGTGGAAGCGGCGATTACCCCGCGCACCAAGGCCATCATTCCCGTCTATCTGTCCGGCCTGCCGGTGGATATGGACCGTCTGTACGCGATCGCCCGCAAGCACAATCTGCGCGTGGTGGAAGATGCGGCGCAAGCCTTCGGTTCGGAATGGAAGGGCCAGCGCATCGGCGCCTTCGGCGATTTCGTCTCGTTCAGCTTCCAGGCTAACAAGAACATCACCACCGGCGAAGGCGGCGCCCTCGTGCTGAACACGCCGGAAGAAGCCCGTCTGGCCGAAAAATACCGTCTGCAGGGTGTGACCCGCAGCGGCGTGGACGGCATCGATGTCGATGTACTGGGCGGCAAATACAATATGAGCGACATCATGGCGGCCATCGGTCTGGGCCAGTTCGCCAATATTGCTGCCATCACGGCGCACCGTCGCGCGCTGGCACGCCACTACTACGAATGCTTCGGCGCGGACTTCGAAGCCAAATCGGGCGCCCAGCTACCCGTGCAGGCTTTCGATACGAGCAACTACCACCTGTTCCAGATCATCCTGCCCGATAACGGCCCCGACACCCGCGCCAACTTCATGCGCGCGCTGCAGGAAGGCTATAACATCGGCACCGGCTACCACTACGCACCGATCCACCTGTTCACCATGTACCGCGAACGGGGCTTCAAGGAAGGCATGTTCCCCGTGGCCGAACGCATCGGCCGCCTGACCGTGACCCTGCCGATGTTCTACGCCATGAACATGGCCGACGTCGAGCGCACTGTGGCCGCTGTGAAAGCGATCCTGATCAAATGAGCACCAGCGCAATGAAACCAGAAATTTCCGTCGTTATCCCTGTCTATAACGAGCAGGCCGGCCTGCAGACCCTGTTCGACCGTCTGTATCCGGCGCTGGACAAACTGGGCAGCAGCTACGAAATCGTGTTCGTCAACGATGGCAGTCGCGATAACTCGGTGTCGATCCTGGCCGAGCAGTTCCGCGCCCGTCCCGACGTGACCCGCGTAGTGCTGTTCAACGGTAACTACGGCCAGCACATGGCGATTCTGGCCGGCTTCGAGGCATCCCGCGGCGAGATCATGATCACCCTCGATGCCGACCTGCAGAACCCGCCCGAAGAAATCGGCAATCTGGTGGCCAAGGTACGCGAAGGTTATGACTATGTGGGTTCGATCCGCCGCAAGCGGCAGGATAGTGCGTGGCGTACCTACGCCTCCAAGGCCATGAACCACCTGCGCGAAAACATCACCAATATCAAGATCACCGATCAGGGCAATATGCTGCGCGCCTATGGCCGCAATGTGATCGATCTGGTCAACCAGTGCGGCGAAGTGAATACCTTCGTACCGGCACTGGCCTACCGCTTTGCCCGTAACCCGACCGAAATCATCGTCGAGCACGAAGAACGCGCGGCCGGTGAATCCAAGTATTCGCTATATAGCCTGATCCGCCTGAACTTCGATCTGGTCACCGGTTTTTCGCTGGTGCCGCTGCAGTTCTTCTCCATGTTCGGCATCCTGCTGTCGCTCGCTTCGGCCCTGCTGGTGGTCGTGCTGCTGGTGCGCCGCCTGTTCCTCGGTGCCGAGGCCGAAGGCCTGTTCACCCTGTTCGCGATCGCCTTCTTCTTCATGGGCACCATCCTGTTCGGCATCGGCCTGCTGGGTGAATACGTGGGCCGCATCTTCCAGCAGGTGCGCGCGCGTCCCCGCTACGTGGTCCAGACCATCCTCGAACAACAGGCAGGCAAACCATACGAAGCGCCGGAAGGCGCGGAAAAACGCACGGTAGGACGTCCTCATGACTGAAGCACTGAACGGCCACAATAACCATCACCAGCACGATCAGGAACCGCGCGCGCGCGCCGTGGTGTTCGCCTACCATAACGTGGGCGTGCGCTGCCTCAAGGTGCTGCTGGCCGGCGGCGTCGATGTGGCGCTGGTGGTGACGCACGAAGACAGTGCGACGGAAAACATCTGGTTCGAATCCGTCGTCAGCCTGTGCCAGACTGAAGGCATCCCCTACATCACCCCGCCGGACGCCAAATCGCCCGAACTGCTGGCGCAGGTCAAGGCGGCTGATCCGGAATTCATGTTCAGCTTCTACTACCGCCACATGCTGCCCGCCAGCCTGCTGGAAGTGGCACCGGCCTTCAATATGCATGGCTCGCTGCTGCCCGAGTACCGCGGCCGCGCGCCCGTCAACTGGGCCGTGCTGCATGGCGCCACGGAAACCGGCGCCACCCTGCATGAAATGACCGTGAAACCCGATGCCGGCGCCATCGTCTCGCAGATGGTGGTGCCTATCCTGCCCGACGACACCGCCTTCGAAGTATTCGGCAAAGTCACCGTGGCGGCCGAGCAGGCGCTGTGGCGCGTACTGCCGTCGCTGCTCGATGGCACGGCCATGCGCATCAATAATGACCTCAGCAAAGGCGGCTATTTCGGTGGCCGCAAGCCGGAAGACGGCCGCATCGACTGGCATTTGCCAGCGCAGCAGGTGTACAACCTGCACCGCGCCGTGGCGCCGCCGTATCCGGGCGCTTTCACCGACGTCAACGGCGTGCGCTACGTGATCGAACGGGCCCGTCTGGGCGACCGTCGCGGCGTTTTCGCAAATGGCAATTCCGACAATGTTGCAGCGCGAAGTTTGCCACTCGGCTTGACAGTAGTGGATAATTGCATTTTTGGCGTCTGCGGCGATGGTGGCATTATTACCATTCTCGCTCTGACGGCCGATGGCGTTGCCATCTCGGCCGAGCAGTTGCAAACCCGTCTGGCAGCCTGAGCTGGCCGGCGGCTACTGAACACTTACTGGAAAACAGCATATGAAAAAAGTCCTCATCCTCGGCGTCAATGGCTTCATCGGCCATCACCTGTCCAAGCGCATTCTGGAAACCACCGATTGGCACGTGTACGGCATGGACATGAATACCGACCGTATTACCGACCTGCTGGAGAATGAGAGCTACAAGTCGCGCATGCACTTCTTCGAGGGCGACATCACCATCAACAAGGAATGGGTGGAATACCACGTCAAGAAATGCGACGTGATCCTGCCACTGGTGGCGATTGCCACCCCGTCGACCTATGTTAAAGCGCCGCTGCGCGTGTTCGAACTGGACTTCGAAGCCAACCTGCCTATCGTGCGTTCCGCTGCCAAGTACGGCAAGCATCTGGTATTCCCGTCGACCTCGGAAGTGTATGGCATGTGCCACGACGAAGAGTTCGATCCGGAAAACTCGGAACTGATCTGCGGCCCGATCAACAAACCACGCTGGATCTACTCCAACGCCAAACAGCTGATGGACCGCGTGATCTGGGGCTACGGCATGGAAGGCCTGAACTTCACCCTGTTCCGTCCGTTCAACTGGATCGGTGCCGGTCTGGACTCGATCCACACCCCGAAAGAAGGTTCGTCGCGCGTGGTGACCCAGTTCTTCGGCCACATCGTACGTGGCGAGAACATCTCGCTGGTCGACGGCGGCCACCAGAAACGTGCCTTCACCGACATCGATGACGGTATCGATGCGCTGATGAAGATCATCGAGAACAAGAACGGTGCCGCGACGGGCAAGATCTACAACATCGGCAATCCGGTCAACAACTACTCGATCCGCGAACTGGCCGACATGATGCTGAAACTGGCGCCACAGTACCCAGAGTACGCCGAAGGCGCTGCCAAAGTGCAGATCGTGGAAACCACTTCGGGTGCCTACTACGGCGCCGGCTATCAGGACGTGAAAAACCGCGTGCCGAAAATCACCAACACCTGCGAAGAGCTGGGCTGGAAACCGACCACCACCATGGCCGATGCCCTGAAAAAAATCTTCGATGCCTACCGTAGCCAGGTAGCCGAAGCGCAGAAACTGATGGACTAAGACCACACCTTGAGCGAGACCACTGCAACGACTAAACCGCTGATGGTGTTGAAGATCGATATCGACACCTATCGCGGCACCCGGGAAGGCACCCTGAATCTGGTGCGCATGCTGTCGGCCCACCAGGCCGGCGCCACCTTCCTGTTCTCGCTGGGGCCAGATCATACGGGCTGGGCTTTACGCCGCGCCCTGCGCCCCGGTTTTTTCAGCAAAGTCTCGCGAACCTCGGTGGTCGAGCACTACGGCCTGAAAACCCTGATGTACGGCACCCTGCTGCCGGGGCCGGACATCGGCAAACAGTGCGCTGCCGAACTGCGCAGCGTACAGGCGGCCGGTTTCGAATGCGGTATCCACACCTGGGATCACGTGCTGTGGCAGGACAATGTGGCACAGCGCGACGCCGGCTGGACCACCCGCATGATGCGCAAGGCTGCCGCCCGCTTTACCCAGGTCTATGGCGTGGCGCCACGCACCCATGGCGCGGCCGGCTGGCAGATGAATGCCGCCGCCTTTGCCGAACATGACACGGCTGGCTATGCCTATGCCTCCGATGGCCGCTGCCGCCTGAATGACGATGGCACGCTGGCCAATCCGGCCGATGGCCCGCACCTGCTCAGCGACGGCGCCACCGTCCTCAAACACGTACAACTGCCCACCACCCTGCCTACGCTGGATGAACTGCTGGGCCGCGAGATCAACGGCGTCACCATCAGCACGGCGAATATCGCCGACTTCCTGCTGAACCTGACGGCCGGTGCTACGCGTGACCATGTCTATACTTTGCACGCCGAGCTTGAAGGGCAAAAACTTGCCCCCATCTTCGAGCAATTGCTGGCTGGCTGGCAAGCGCAGGGCTATCAGCTCGCGTCCATGGCCGACTACTACCAGAAAGTGCAGCACCAGACCTTGCCCGTCTGCCCGATTACCTGGGGCGAATTGCCGGGCCGCTCGGGACAGTTGATCGTTCAGGGCGAGGCGCGTGCCGCTCGCCCTACCCATCATTGATCAGGAGACGCCTGTGGCTGACCGCCCTACCGCAGTAAGTGATTTTTCCGCCGCCATGACGGGCGGCCAGACCTTCCAGCTGGCTGGCCGCGCGGCCCGCTACACGGTGCTGTTCTTCTACCCCAAGGACAACACCCCCGGCTGCACCACCGAGAACATCGCCTTCCGCGATCTGCATGAGCAGTTCCGCGCGGCCGGCACGGAAATCTACGGCATCAGCCGCGATTCGCTGCGCTCGCACGAAGGCTTCAAGACCAAGCTGGGCCTGCCGTTCGAGCTGATCTCCGATCCCGACGAAACGCTATGCCTGCTGTTCGACGTCATGAAGATGAAACAGATGTATGGTAAGACTGTACGTGGCATTGAACGCAGCACGTTTGTGATTGACGCTCAAGGTCAAATAGTGAAAGAATGGAGAGGCGTGAAGGTAGCAGGTCACGTCGATGAAGTGCTGGAATTTGTCACGCGCCAGGCTTAATCACCGGTTGCGTGTTGCAAGCGCCAGCGTTGCTGAACGTCGCAAGACGTTTGTTAACCAAGCAGGCGTAACAGCCTAAACGGCACCTATCCTTGAGTCAGCACTGTACTTTCTCCCACCCAACATGGTGGCCAGCCGGTCGCCATGCGGTTCTTTCCCCGGGCAAGATGAGCGCCCGTCGGCAGTCTTGTAAGTTATTTTCCTCCGCATCCACCCCATCCGGTACCAGCCTTGCCAGCGCATTGTGCGTGGGCCAGCGTGTTGCGCCTATGGGCGGATTCCTCCAGCTTTTTTGAAATGAGATCCTGATGCCACTGCCAAAAATTCCAAGTCAGCCAGCGACCATCCTGCTGGCCAAAGATTACCCCAAAGCCAGCGGTACGCACGCCATAGCGCCGCTGGCAGCTCCGGCTGAGAAGGTCGCAGCGCCGAAGAAAGCGGCGCCGGCCAAAGCCAAAGCAGCACCGGCCAAAGCGCCGGCTACAGTGAAAGCGCCGGCAGCCGGCAAGGCCGCCAAAGGCAGCGCCGTGGCCGCCGTACTGAAAGCCGCACCGGCTGTGCTGAAAGCCGCCGCCGCCGCGCAACCGGCCGTGAAGTCGGCCGCCGCACCGGCCGTCGAGCCGGCCAAAACGCCGGCCAAAGCCAAGGCCGCACCGGCTGCGCGCAGCAAGGTCACGCCGATCAGCGCCAAAGCGCCCCATCCGGCCAAACACAAACCGGTGGAAGTACCACTCAAATCGTCCACCAGCCGCCATGCCGACCAGACTGGCGCCACCAAGCTGTTCGTGCTCGACACCAATGTGCTGATGCACGATCCGACGTCGCTGTTCCGCTTCGAAGAGCACGACGTGTATCTGCCCATGATGACGCTGGAAGAACTGGACAACCACAAGAAGGGCATGACGGAAGTGGCGCGCAATGCGCGTCAGGTGTCGCGCACGCTGGACGCGCTGATGTCGAACACGGACGACGATGCGATCGATCAGGGCATCCCCCTGTCCAAACTGGGCAACAAGGATGCCAAGGGCCGGCTGTACTTCCAGACCCGCATCCAGTCGGCCGATCTGCCACTTGGTCTGCCGGTCGGCAAGGCCGACAACCAGATTCTGTCGGTGGTGCGTTCGCTCGAAGCAGAGCAGGATGGCCGCCATGTGGTGCTGGTGTCGAAAGACATCAATATGCGCATCAAGGCGCGCGCACTGGGTCTGCCGGCGGAAGACTATTTCAACGACCACGTGCTGGAAGATACCGATCTGCTGTACTCGGGTATCGTGCAACTGCCCGATGACTTCTGGAGCAAGCACGGCAAGGATCTGGAAAGCTGGCAGGAGAACAAGAACGGCCAGAGCGCTACCTTCTACCGCGTAACGGGCCCGTTCATCCCTAGCCTGCTGGTCAACCAGTTCGTGTTCCTCGAACCGAAAAATGGCGAAGCGCCGTTCTACGGTCAGGTCAAACAGATCAACGGCAAGACGGCCGTGCTGCAGACCCTGCGTGACTACAGCCACAACAAGAACAGTGTGTGGGGTGTGACGGCGCGCAACCGCGAGCAGAACTTTGCGCTGAACCTGCTGATGAATCCCGAGTGCGACTTCGTCACCCTGCTGGGTCAGGCCGGTACGGGTAAAACCCTGCTGGCACTGGCGGCCGGTCTGGCACAGGTGCTGGAGACCAAGCTGTACAACGAGATCATCGTCACCCGCGTCACCGTTCCCGTGGGCGAAGACATCGGCTTCCTGCCCGGCACGGAAGAAGAAAAGATGTCGCCATGGATGGGCGCTTTCGACGATAACCTTGAAGTACTCAACAAGTCCGATTCGGATGGTGGCGAGTGGGGCCGTGCTGCTACCCAGGATCTGATCCGTTCGCGTATCAAGATCAAGTCGCTCAACTTCATGCGCGGCCGTACTTTCGTCAACAAGTTCCTGATCATCGACGAAGCGCAGAATCTGACGCCGAAACAGGTCAAGACACTGGTCACCCGTGCCGGTCCCGGCACCAAGATTCTGTGCCTTGGCAACATCGCCCAGATCGATACGCCGTATCTGACGGAAGGTTCGAGCGGACTGACCTATGTGGTCGACCGCTTCAAAGGCTGGTCGCATAGCGGCCACGTGACGCTGGCACGGGGCGAACGCTCGCGTCTGGCCGACCACGCCAGCGACGTGCTGTAAGCCTGCTGCAACGCCCGGCGTTGCAGTCCCACTAGCCCGCCCGCAGCCTGCTGCCGGCGGGCTAGTTTTTTTTGAGCTAGATTCGTACCATCTCACCTCGGAGTCATTCGCTGACGCTGGACTGGCAGCGCATCCGCCATCCGGCCTATAACGCCGCGCGTGGCCCCGTGGAGATCGCCTCGCTACGCCTGCATACGGAATTCTGAGGCGTAAAAAAACCTGCCAGCATCACTGCTGGCAGGTTTTTTAGACGGTACGGCGCGTATTTAGGCAGCGCGACGACGACGGGCCACCACACCGACCATGGCCAGGCCGCCCAGCAGCATGGCATAGGTTTCTGGCTCAGGTACTGGTGCCAGGGTGTTCGCGGTGAAGCTCTGATAGCCTTCGCCAACCTTGGCGAACTGCACCTGCTGGCCACCATCGCAGCAGCCTTCCAGACCGTAGATGGTCAGGGTGTGGTTGCCAGCCGACAGGTTGGCGCCGCTCACCTGGAAGTACTGGCTGGCGTTGCTGTAGCTACCACCCCACCACATATCGTTGGTCTTGAAATCCACTACCTGACCGTCGAGGAAGACGGCGCCGCCTTTACCGAAGTCCACACCGGCGCGGAACGAGTAGGTGCCGGCGCTGGTCAGGCCGAAATCGATGGTCGATTTGTAAGCGATATTGCTGTTGCCTGCGTGGAAAACACTGTTGTTCGACACGTTGTCGTACGAGGACAACACTACCGAATGACCGGTGCTACCGGAAACAGCTGCATTGACCACGTCGGCATAAGCCTGAGCCGTGCTCTGTACGCCAGCAGTGGAAGTGCCAGTCTGGAAAGTGATGACGGCTGCGTTGGCGCTACCGATTGCGGCCAGTGCCAGTGCCAGAGCGGCGAACTTGAAGTTTTTCATGGTTATCCCTGATGTATGAGTTGTCGTTTTTTAAACCGATTCGCCAGCGTTATTTACCAAAAGAAACCTAGCGCATCACTTTCTCAAAAGTAATAATATATTCCCAAGAGAATTAAATGAATGATATCCATGGCAACAGATGATGTCAAGAATAAATTTTTAACTTTCGTAGTTTGATGCCAACATCGAAAGTGCTTGAAACCGGCTGCAAGCTGTATGACACTAGACAGCCTAGCCCCGAATTCCCTGCCCTACGGAACGAGCTGAGGTGAGACCATGGACATCCCTATCCTGATCCGCAAGCGCGACGGCAGCCGTTACGGCGTGACCGTACCCGACATCCCCGGCTGCGTCACCAGCGGCGAAACCATGGGCAAAGCCATGAGCAATGCCACCAAAGCCATCTACGGCCATGTCGGCCAACTGGTGGAACAAGGCAAGGCCTTCGAAATCAAACCCTCGGAAGTGGAACGTCTGTCCAGCCAGCCCGATTACGCGGGTGGCATCTGGGCGCTCGTGTGTCTGGATCTATCCAAACTCGACGACCCACCGGAAACCTGAAAAAAACCTTGCCCTTCCCACAGGGGCAAGGCCTACAGTATGATCATCGTCACCTCACTAGGAGCATTACGATGTATCAATTACAGGTAGAAAACATGAGCTGCGGCCATTGCGTGGGCGCCGTCACCAAAGCCGTGCAGGCCGTCGATGCCGCCGCCCGGGTCGAGATCGATCTGGCCAGCAAGCAGGTAAAAATTGATAGCAGCGCAGCGTTGCCCGTGCTCAGTGCCGCCATCGTAGCGGCTGGCTATCCCGTCACGGCAGCGGCTTAAAGCGGGCAGAGCGGGGACACGGTTATAATCAACGGTAACAATTCCGTTTTAACCGTTGCGATACGCCCGCCGGGCGCCCACTCATGTCTGCCCTTCCCGCTCTAGATCTTCCCGTAATCCTGATGGTTGCCACCGCCGGTTTTCTAGCCGGCGTACAGAACGCGCTGGCCGGTGGCGGCTCGTTCATCACCTTCCCCGCCCTGCTGCTGGCTGGCCTGAATCCGCTGGCGGCAAATATGACGTCTACCATCGCCCTGTTCCCTAGCCAGATCACCTCCGGCTACGCAGGGCGCAAATTAGTAGCCGATGTGGGCCCGCTGAGCTTCCGCCAGATGCTGATCATCAGCGCCATCGGCGGCCTGTGCGGCGCGATCCTGCTGCTGAATACACCACCGTCGTTCTTTGCGCG
The DNA here is from genome assembly GCF_964031615.1 of Duganella fentianensis. GTDB lineage: Bacteria > Pseudomonadota > Gammaproteobacteria > Burkholderiales > Burkholderiaceae_D > Rugamonas > Rugamonas fentianensis_A. The sequence continues at coordinate 240,724 of NZ_CAXIQN010000009.1, read as the reverse complement.
CCTGGTGCCATGGCTGGTGCTGTTTGCCACCAGCGTGTTCGCCTGGGGCAGTTTCCGCAAAAAGCCGCTGCACGCCGCCAGCAGCATGCCACGCTGGACCCTGATACTGGTGCAAAGCTGCATCGCCGTGTATGGCGGCTATTTCGGTGGCGGTATCGGCTTCCTGATGCTGGCTGCGCTCACCATCGCCGGCCAGCAGGTGCGCGCGGCGACAGCCACCAAGAACGTGCTGGCGATGGCCATGAACGCGGCGGCCGCCACAATCTTCGCCTGTTCTGACCTGATCAGCTGGCCGGTCGCGCTGGATCTGTGGATAGGCGACATCGCCATCTTCGCCAGTTCTGATCTGATCAGCTGGCCGGCCGCGCTGGCCCTGTGCGCAGGCGGCATTGCCGGCGGCTTTGTCGGCGGCTGGCTGATCCACCGGCTGCCGGAAAAAGTCATGCGTGCTTTCGTGGTACTGGTCGGCGCCAGCCTGACCGTGTGGATGTTCATCCGCGCCTGAGCGCAGCAGCAGCCTAGTCGGCCAGCGATTGCAGAATGGCGCAGTCAGAACGCTGGTCGCCGTGGCAGCAGCCGGCCAGTTGCTGCAGGCTGTCGCGCATCTCCGTCAGTTCGGCGATACGCTGATTCAGCTCGGCCACATGACCGAGAGCGATGCGCTTCACATCGGCACTGGCGCGCTGCGGGTCTTGCCACAGCGATAGCAGCTCGCGTATCTGTTCCAGCGAAAAACCCATATTGCGGCCACGCTTGATGAAGCGCAGCGCATGCAGGTCGCTCTCCGCATACATGCGGTAACCGGCAGCACTGCGCTTGCCCGCAGGGATCAGGCCGATGCTCTCGTAGTGCCGTATCATTTTTGCGCTGACACCCGTGGCGCCTGCAGCCTGTCCGATATTCATGCGGGTCTCCAGCGACGCAGCAGCAGCGCATTGCTGATCACACTGACGGAACTGAGCGCCATCGCGGCGCCCGCCACCATCGGGTTCAGCAGACCAAAAGCTGCCAGCGGTATGCCCACCAGATTGTAGATAAACGCCCAGAACAGATTCTGCCGGATCTTGCGGTAAGTCAGGCGCGAAATACTGATAGCGGCCGCCACCAGTGCCGGATCGCCGCGCATCAGTGTGATCCCGGCCGCGTGCATGGCTACATCGGTGCCATTGCCCATGGCGATGCCCACATCGGCCGCCGCCAGCGCGGGCGCATCGTTAATGCCGTCGCCCACCATGGCGATGCAGGCGCCCGGTTGCTGCAGCGCCGTGATGGCGCCCGCCTTATCGGCCGGCAGCATATTCGCGATCACCCGCGTCAGTCCCAGTTCGCGCCCGACCGCGTCGGCGCTGCCCTGATTGTCGCCCGTCAGCAGGATGGTCTCCACGTGCAGCGCATGTAATGCCTGCAGCGCCGCATGGGCTTGCGGCTTGATGCGGTCACCGAAGGCCAGCAGTCCAAGCAAGCGCGGTGCCGGCGTCACGCTGGCCAGCCACGCGATGGTGCGTCCCGCGCGCGTGAGCGCGTCCGCTTCGGCCTGCAGCGGCGCCAGCGCCACGCCCTGCTCGCTCATCAGGCGGCTACTGCCTAACAGCAACCGCTGGCCAGCCACAGTGGCCGCCACGCCGCGCCCCGGTAGCGCCGACAGTTCGCTGGCCTGCAGTTCCTGCCCCAGTCCGCGTGCTGCCGCCGCATCGAGCACGGCGCGCGCCAGCGCATGTTCGCTGCCGCGCTGTATGGCCGCCGCAGCGCGCAGCAAACCATCCTGATCCTGATCGAGCGCATGCAGCGCCAGCAACGCTGGCTTGCCTTCCGTGAGTGTGCCGGTCTTGTCGAATGCCACACTGCTGATGCGGTGCGCCAGCTCCAGCGCGGTGGCATCCTTGATCAGAATACCGTAGCGGGCAGCCACGCCTGTACCGGCCATGATGGCGGCTGGCGTGGCCAGTCCCAGCGCACAGGGGCAGGCAATCACCAGCACGGCCACCGCGTTGATCAGCGCATGTTCGAGGCCGGCACCGGCCAGCAGCCAGCCCGCCAGCGTCAGCAGCGCCAGTACCACCACCACCGGCACGAAGATGGCACTGATACGATCGACCAGCCGCTGCACGGGCGCCTTGGCACCCTGCGCTTCTTCCACCAGCGTGATGATGCGTGCCAGCGTGCTTTCGGCACCGACCGCCGTGACCTGCACCAGCAGCAGGCCTTCGCCGTTGATGGCGCCTCCTGTCACGCGCTGGCCGGCGCCACGCGCCACCGGCAGGCTTTCGCCCGTAATCAGCGCTTCGTCCACATGGCTGGCGCCTTCCTGCACGATGCCATCGACCGCGATGCGTTCACCCGGCCGCACCACCACCAGATCGCCCACCTGCACGGCAGCAATGGCCAGTTCCACCTCCTGCGTACCGCGCCGCACCCGCGCCGTCTCCGGCCGCAGCGCCTGCAGCGCGCGGATAGCCGACGTGGTCTGGCGCTTGGCGCGCGCTTCCAGCCATTTGCCCAGCAGGATCAAGGTAATCACCACGGCCGAGGCTTCGAAATACAGATGCGGCATGGCGCTATCGGCCGTCAGCAACTGGTACACGCTCAGGCCGTAGGCGGCGCTGGTCCCTAGTGCCACCAGCAAGTCCATATTGCCGCTGCCGTCTTTCAGCGCCGCCCAGCCGGCGCGGTAGAAGCGTGCGCCCAGCCAGAACTGCACGGGAGTGGCCAGCAGCCATTGCAGGCGGCCATCCAGCATCCAGTGGATGCCGGCCAGTTCCAGCAGCATGGGTAATAGCAGGGGCAGTGCAAAGATGGCCGACAGTAGCACGGCGGTGCCACCGCCCGTGGCCAGCAGCGGGGCAGCTTGCGGCGGCGCGGCCGGCGCCAGCGCATGGTAGCCAGCCTGCTCGATGGCTTGCGCCAGCGGCGCAAAGGCCAGCGGCTGATAGGAACAGACGCGCGCCGTTTCGGTGGCCAGATTGACGCTGGCCTCAGCCACATCGGGCATAGCCGCCAGCAAGCGCTCGACACGGCCGGAACAGGAGGCGCAAGTCATGCCTTCGACTTTGAAGGACAGGGTATGCGCAGGAGTGGCAGTGGGTAACGGAGCGGCAGACATGGTAATCTCTCATGACAACTAGGTAACCATAGCATCTACCCTGCCATCATGGGAAGGTCAAGCGTTCACACGCGTTCTAGCGTACCTCGCAATCGACCGTATTCGACTTGGGTGGGCTGCTCCCCGTGCCGCCCGACGTCGAACTGTTGAAGACTGGCGGCGGGTTGAATTGTATACCGGGATTCTGCGGCACGATGACAGGCGGCATCTGGAAGCTCGGCGTAAACCCAAACTGTCCAGCCTGGAAAATCTGTGAACCGGCCGGATTCGACAGCACGACCAAGCCATCAACGACCTGTATGTACAAACCGGGCTGCAGCAATGAAGGCGAAGTTGGCGGTACAGCTTGCGCCAGTTGCAAGGGCTGCAACGGCGCTTGCAGCGGATCCAGCGCGGCCGTGCTGGCCATGTTGTAAGCTGCCAGCGTGGCGGCTTCCGGCGCAATCCACTCGGCGGTAAAGGTCGTGCCGCGTATCCCGATGGTGGCGCTCGGCGTCTTCATGGAGAACTTTTCCTTGTTACGTTTGCCTAGCAGCCCCGTCACGGAACGCAGCCCACCCTTGACCAGATTGAACGAGGCATTGTCGCCATCCGGCTTGGCCGCATCATAGGAAAAACTCTCGACCTTGAAGGTCGTGCTGGGCTTGAGCGTGATTTCACTGTTATCGATGAATTTCACCATGGCATAGGTGTTCTTCTCCGTGATCAGCGTATCGCCGCCCTCCACTTCCGAACGCAGCGACAGAATACGGATCGCACCATCGGCTTTTTTCGCCATCAGCGGCCCGCTCAACTGCACGATGGTGCCGGCTACCTGCGCGGCCCAGCTTAAGCTACACAGACCGGCCAGTGCCAGCCCGCACAGCCATAGGCGCAGCAGGTGGAAAGAAGGAGTCATTTTCTTGAGCAACATGGGATTCCCTGTTCTAGTAAGCCAGACCCAAGCGCACGTGCATGCGGTTGGCGTCTTTCCGGCCGGTAGCGCCAGCGGCAACGATGTGGCCGAAGTCGAACTGCAGATTCACATAGGTCGACAGCTGGAAACGGGCGCCCACGCCCACGCTGCCGATACTGGTACTGGCCAGTTCGCCGGCAGCGGGATGGGTACGCCGCACATAGGCACTGTCGTAGAAGCCGAGCAGGCGGCAGTTCCAGCCCTCACGTGCACACAGATTAGGCGTATAAGCTTCCAGATTCAGATTCGCGCCCGAATCGTTGGCAATTTCGCGCTCCTGAAAACCCCGCACGGAACTGGCGCCGCCGGCACCGAACTGTTCACCCGGCACCAGTTCGTCGCGACTGTACTGGGCATTGAGAATTGCGCGCAACTGCCAGTCATTGCTGAAGGCACGCACGGCGCTGCCACCCAGCCGCAGCACGGTGTAGCCGGCCTTGGCACCGGCACGGATCGCACTGAATGCGCTCTGGTCGGCACGGTTACCTCCGGGCAGATTGCGGATCAGACTGACCTGCCCGCTCAGACTGCCTGCAGTGATGGGCAGACTGGCCTGATAGGCCAGCGTCAGCGGATGCAGCGTGACATCATTGCCCAGTTCCACCCCCTGCAACACCACGCTATTCTTGTAGGCTTTGTAGTCGAGGCCGAGTGCCAGCTGCGCTTCCAGTTCGCCACGCTTGGCCAGATTATGCGTGTAGCGGCCGCCGTAAGTCGCGCCCTTGCCGCTGACCGCCAGATTGAATATGCCGGCCGACACCGTGCCGGAATCTACATTCGAATAACTGGCATACAGGTCTACCGCATCGCCCAGCGTGTACAGCGGCATATGGTAGCCGGCGCCATACACTTTGACCCGCCCCGGTTCCTCTTTCGACGTGGTGTACTGCAGCGAGGCCACATGGTCGAGTCCGAATAGATTGGCATGCTGCAGTACCGTGCTGGCATGCGTCTTGCCTGTCTGCTCGGTGCCTGTGTTATCGAGATTGAGCATGGCTTTCCATGCCCGTTGGTCTTTCACGTCCAGCACGGCATCGACTTCCTCGTCCAGCTCGCCACTCTGCATCTTCAGGGTGACATTCTTGGCGGGGTTTTCGTTCACCAGCTTCAGGTTGGCCGATACGTCCGTCAGATTAGGCGTACGCCCCGGTTCCAGCGTGGGCAGGGTACGGCGGATATTGGCTTCATCAAAATACTGGTTGTTCCGCACACGGATGCGGCCTATGCGGTTTTCTACCACCCGCAGCCGGACTATTCCGCCATTCAGTTCCTGCTCCGGCAGTTCGACCGACACCAGCCGGTAACCCCGTTGCTGGTACACGGCCTCCAGTGCTTCCAGCGCACGCTGGACATCGCCGAAATCCTTCACCGGCCCCGTGTAGGGCTGCAGGATGGCGGCCGCTTCGGCCGGATCCAGCAAGGTATTGCCCTGCAACTGGAACTGACGGATCTCGAAGCGGACGATATCCTCAGCGGCCGCGCGTACCAGTTGTGGCCACAGCAGCGAGCTGCCCAGCATGGCCCCCGCCAGCAGACGGACCGGATGCACCTTCATGCGACTTTTTTTCATTGATCAACCAATCTAAATTCAATTGCAATACATCTTCTTGGGCGCTTCCTGCGCCGGCTTGCTCTGCTCGGCCGGTTTATCGGCCGGTTTATCGGCCGGTTTATCGCCCGACTTCTCGGCGACCTTATCGTCGGGCGGAGTGCTGCCGCTACTGCTACCACTGCTACCTCCGCCAGAAGCGTTGCTGACACTGCTAACCGGCTTGGTAACGCTGTTACTGCCATCCGTGTTCAGGCTGCCACCTGCGCCCGCGGCCGGGGCTGGTGTGGTTGACACGCCAGTATTGAGCAGCGTCGTGCCGCTCACAGCATTTTGTAACTTGATGGTGTTATTGATCGCCTGAGTGATAGGCTCGCTTGGCTGGCCGTTGCCGGCAGCCGCTTCGGCTGCCGCTTTGGCGGCGGCTTCGGCAGCGGCTTGGGCGGCCGCTTCCGCTGCGGCCTTGGCAGCCGCTTCCGCTGCGGCCTTGGCGGCAGCCGCCTCTGCCGCCGCTTTGGCAGCCGCTTCCGCTGCCGCTTCGGCTGCCGCTTTGGCGGCGGCTTCGGCGGCCGCTTTGGCGGCGGCATCGGCGGCCGCTTTGGCGGCGGCATCCGCAGCCGCTTTGGCGGCCGCATCCGCAGCAGCCTGGGCCGCCGCATCCGCCGCCGCTTTGGCGGCCGCATCGGCTGCTGCCTTGGCCGCCGCATCGGCTGCCGCCTTGGCTGCTGCTTCGGCCGCCGCATCGGCGGCCGCTTTGGCCGCTGCGTCGGCCGCCGCCTTCGCTGCCGCATCCGCCGCTGCCTTGGCCGCCGCATCGGCCGCTGCTTTGGCGGCCGCATCCGCTGCCGCCTGGGCCGCAGCCGCCGCAGCGGCAGCCGCAGCGGCACTGCCGGAATCCACCACCGGATTGGTATTGCTTCCGTAGCTGATATTGTTGGTGTTCACCGAGCCCTGCGGCGCACTCAGATTGACACTACCACCATTGCTGGAAATGCTGGTGGCGCTACCCACCGTAATCGTGCCGTTGGTGGCAGTGGCGCTGATACTGCCCGATGGCGAACTGATGGCGAGCGAACCGCCCAGCACGATATCCGTGCCGGCCGTCAGCTGGATGTGGTTGACGGCGTTCAACGCGGCGCCCGAACCCAGATGGATGGCGGTACTGGCCGAGAACGCCAGTTCATTGCCTTCCACCGTATCGTTGATGGTAACCGGGCTGTGCGCCGTAATCGATACGCGTCCCCGGTTGGCCGCCGTATGCTGGGCGTGAATCGCTCCGTTGGCCACCACGCCGCCAACATTATCAATCAGAATGTTGCCATCGGTAGATAAGGCGCCCAGCGTCAGCGCACTACCGGGAGCGGTGTTATTCAGTTCGATATTGCCGCTCCAGCTGCTGGCAGTAAACGCGGCCAGATGGTTGGCACTACTGGTCAGCAGGATGCCGCCAGTACTGTTGGCCGTCAGGCTGTCACTGGTCCAGCCGCCGGTCTGGGTGATACTGCCGCCTTCGCCCGCATTCAGGGTGATGCCATGCTGTGCGCGCAAAGTTCCCAGACTGATATTGCCGCCATCGCCCACCGCCAGCGCACCGGCGATATTCAGACCACCGGCCGTCTGGGTCAGATGGCTGGCCGTCAGGGTGGCGTTACTGTTGCTGCCGCTCAGGGTACCGCTGGTGAGATTCAGATTGGTCACGTCGAGGCTGGCGTTCATTACCAGATTGCCACCATTAAGCGTCAGTACACCGCCCGGCAAGCTGGACGTGCCGCTGTTCAGAGTCAGCGTCCCGCCTGTCAGCACCAGCGCTGTACCGCTGCCGCCGCTGACAGTATTGACGCTGGTGTTGCCGGCCGTACCATCATAGGTGATGGTGCCGGCAGCGCTGCCCAGTACCGCAGCCAGCACATTGCTGCCATCGGGTGCAATGCCGTCTGCCCAGTTAGCCGCAGCGCTCCATAAGCCACCGCCCGAACCGACCCAGGTCGAGGTGGGGCGTGCCGTGATGGTGCCCAGTCCCGTCGGGTTAATGGTGTAGTTGCCGGCATCGGTGCCGCTCAGGCTCAGTGCACCGGTAAAGTTCACGGTTTTGCCCGCGCCCACATTCTTGTCGACATAGGCGGCCGTGGCCGAACCGGGCACCAGCGTCACACTGTCCGAACCGCCTTCACCATAAGTCATGACGCCGCTCAGCACGGCGCTGCTGAAACTGCCCACGGCCGAATTGTTGTACTCGCGACTGGCCAGTGTTACCGTCAGCGGTGCCGGCGTAATCGATGCCGTCATGTCGCTCGGGAAACCAGTCACCTGATAATTACCGCCATCGGTCCCGCCCAGCGTCACGGCGCGTCCCGTCACCGGTTTATTCGTGCCCACATGGCGGTTATCAAACGAACCGCGCGCACTCAGCACCGTCACCACATCATTGCCCAGCACACCGCTCAGGCTGGCACTAGCCGTATTCAGCGTTGCCAGCGTGCCATAGCCGACGCCGGGATCGTACGTGCGGTTATACACCCGGTCCTGCGCCGTCACACCGGCAATACTGAGCGGGGCCGCGGTGATGCTGGCCACCGCTTCGGCAGGACCGGCCACCTCGTAGTTGGCCGCATCGGCCCCCGTCAGCGTATAGCCGGACAGTGTAAAGAGGACCGGCTTGTTATTGCCCACATTTTTGTTGTTGTAGCGCGCCGTGGCAGTGCCCACCGTGGCAAGCGACACTTCCTCGCCATTGAGACCACTGATAATGCTGCTACCACCGGTAAAGCTGATGGCATCCGTGCCGTTGTAGACGCGGGTTGATTGCAGCACCACATCGCTCAGATGGAGCGGGCGCTTATCGATGGTACCCGTGCCAGTGATCGTGCCGGTCAGCACATAGTTACCCAGATCATTGCCCACTAACACAGGATTGCTCACCGTCAGCGCCTTGCCCGTGCCCGCATCCTTGTTGGTGAATGCCACCATGCCGCTGAGCGACAGATCGGTATCGCTGGCCACGACGTTATGCAGCGTCAGCGTATAGTTGGCCGGTACTTCCACCGCCAGGATGCCGTCATAGTTTTTACGCGCCGTCACGGTCGCCGTCACCTCGCGTGGCGTGATCGTCAGTTGCGCATTGCTGCCGGCATAGCTGATGTCGTAGCTGGTCGAATACAGGCCACCGATGCTGTAGGTGCCGGCATTGCGCGCGCCACCCGTCCATGCCAGCGTACCGGAAATACCGCCCGGCAGCGTACCGGCACTGGCCCCGCTCAGCGTCGAACTGGTGCCGTCATAGCTGCGGCTGCTGCTAGTCACTCCGGTCACGCTGACCGTGATCGGCGTCAGCAGATCTTTCAGCAGCGGCGTGGTGTAATTCTCGTAGATGCGCCAGACCGGCGAATTGCTGAAGGCAAAGCCGCTGAAGTATTCGCGCTGCTGCATCTGCGCGCTGGTCAGCGCCGTACCCGCCCCCGCCGTCAGCCCCGCCGTTTCGCTATTGTAGTAGGCATGCTGCACGGTACCGCCCAGATCCGCGCCTATCATGCCGCCCACATCGCTCCAGCCGGGGGCGCTCACGCTGCCGCTGCTGTACACCAGATTGATGCTGCCATCGGCGTGCTCGCCCACCAGCCCGCCCAGATTGCTGTGCTGCGGACCATTATTGTTCTGCGTGCCGCTGACGTTGCCCGTGGCGTAGGCATTCTCGATACTGCCGCCGTAGCCGAAGCGCAGGCCGCTGCGGCCTACCAGGCCGCCCACATTGCGTTCGCCGCTGACATTGCCGGTCGCATATGACTTGCTGATATTCCCCCCCTGATTGTCGCCCGCCAGCCCGCCGACAATCTCGCCCGACGAGCTGACATTCCCGCTGGCATACGAGGTGCTGATACTGCCGATGTAGTACTGCCCCGTATTGACATTCGAGCCGACCAGCCCGCCTACATAACCGGCACCATCGCCACTGACATTGCCACTCGCGTGGCTGTGCTCGATACTGCCCACATTGCGCCCCACCAGCCCGCCAATACTGCCGGCATCGGCCACGGCATTGCCGGTCACGGCGCCGCTGGCGACACCGTAGCTCAGCGTACCCTGCAAATAACCCACCAGCCCGCCCACGTTATTGGTGCCGGTGACGCTGCCCGAGCTGTTCAGCTGATCGAGCACGCTGGCGAAACTGGCCACATGGCCGGCGATGCCGCCCACGTAGTCGCCCCCCACCACACTGCCGCCGCTCAGCGTCAGATTCTTCACCGTCGCGTTACTGATGCCGGCGAACAGCCCGACATAATCTTCTGCCGGGCGATTGATGGTGAGCCCGCTGATCACATGATGGTTGCCGTTAAATGTGCCCGTATAGGGCGACTGATAGGCTGCCAGCGGTTTGAAGCCGGCCCCGCTGTTCCAGCCCGAAGTGCCGCTGGCGGCAATATCGCTGCCCAGGCTGTACCAGTTGGACAGGGCCAGCGTATGGATGCCCTGCACCCCGTAAATATCCGTCAGCACATACGGCGTGGCCGAGGCGCCCGTTCCGTCGCTGCCGCTGGCACGCAGGAAGCTGCCTCCCGTCAGGCGGAAATCGGCTGCGCTGAAGGCTGGCAGCGTGCCTTTCTGTTCCCAGTGGCCGCTGATCAGCTCGAAGATACCACTCACACTGACGGCGGCGCTGGCAGTGATGGCAGCATCGCTGTCGGCATTGAGCGTCAGACCGCCCGTGCTCAGGGCCGCCTGCACAGCGATGGAACCGGTGGCGTTCAGCGTCAGGGTCTGGCTGGCGGGCAGCGTCAGCGCGCCGCTGGCGACGATGTTGCCGGGGCTGCTGCTGCGCTGGCTGCTGATGATCAGCGCATCGGTATGCAGCGCCGTCAGATCGGCGCTGGCCAGCGCCAGCGTATCGGCCGGATCGCCGGCCGTGCCCAGTTCTATGCTATTGGTGGTATTGAGCCGCACGGTAGGCGCTGTCAGCGTGGCGCCCGTCAGCGTCATCTTACCGGCCTGCAGCACGATCTGGTTCTCCGAAGTGAGCTCGCCCGCCACGGTTATGCGCTCGCTCCCGCCCGCGGGTACGGACAGGCTCAGCGTACCGGCTGCGATCAGTTCGGCGCCGCTATTGATCACGATCGCGCCATCGTCATTCATGGCCGACAGGCTGAGCGTACCTGAAGTGCTGAGCGTAGCGTTGCTGGCGACCGTCAGCGCACCATCCATGGCCTGCACGCTCAGGCTGGACTGGGCACTGCTGCTTCCCAACCGCACGCTCTTGGCCGCCAGCGCGGCCGAGCCGGAACTGGCCTGCAGCGTGGCCAGATTGCCGATGCGGTTATCCTCGTTGAGCAGCGATATATCGCCCGCACTGATGGCATTCAGGTTACTCACCCGCATCGCATTGATGGGGCTGGTGGACTGTACGATGGCGCCGCCCGCCTGCAGGTTCAGGGTGGCATTTTCGCCTTTGAGGGCGGCATCGATACGGATTTCGCCGGCCGCATTCAGGGTCAGGCTGCGCGTGCTGCTCCACTCCACATCGGACAGCACACTGATCTTGCCGCTCCCCCCCGTCAGGGCGCTATTGCTGGTAGTGACGGTGACGTTGTTACTGGCCAGCGCAGTCTGCAAACTGCTGGTCAGCAACAAGGTATCGGTATCACTGCCGCTATCGGCGAACAGCGTGCTGCCGCTCGATGCCGTAGAGGCCGTGCCCGTCATGCCTGCATTGGTAGCCGTACTCTGGTCGGCCGCGATGTAGATATTGCCCGGATCGAGCAAGAGCGTGCCGGTACGCCCTTGCGGCGCCAGCGTATCGACCCGCCCCTGCATATCGAGCACGTGGCCGGAAGTTTCCACCAGACCGCCATTGCCGCCCTGTGCGCCGCCGCGGGCAGAAATATTGCCGTACATGCGGGTGCGCTGGTCGCTCCAGACGATCACCTTGCCGCCATCGCCCCGCTCCAGCGCATCGGCCCGCACCACACTATCCTTGCCCACATAGCTCTGCTGCGCATTGGCAATCGCCGGATTGCCGCCCTGGTAGTCGCCGCCCAGCAGCACGCTGCCGCCACCGGCAGCGCCGCTGGCATCGACCAAGGCATCCCCCGTCAGCCCCACTTGCGGCCCCAGCACGACGATGTCGCCACCCACGTTCAGATTGCTGCCCACTGCCGTGGTACTACTGCCCTGCTCGAGCAGCGTGGTAGCACTCGACTTGAGTACGATCTTGCCGTTGGCGCCACGCACTGCGCTGTCGGCGCTGATGCGGCCGCGCTGATTAACCAGTGCACCATACACGCCGATACGCCCGCCCTGCGCCACGATCTGGCCCAGATTCAGCGCCTGATCGGCGGCCGACGACACCACCACCTGCACATTCGGATCGCTGGCCTCGAACAGCTGCACGCTATGGCCGGCAGCCAGTATCACTTCCCCGTTGGGCGCCGAAATGATGCCGCGGTTTTCTACCGCCGGCGCAATCAGGAACACCTGTCCACCGGCCGGCGTACGGATGCTGCCGGCATTGCTGACGGCACCGGCCGTTGCAGGGCCGGCGAAATTATTTTTACCAGCCAGAAAATCGTTATTCGACAGCGCCAGACTGGAGGCCACCAGACCGTTCACATCCACCTGCGCACTGGCGCCGAACAGCACGCCGTTCGGGTTAATCAGAAAGACTTTACCGTTGGACTGGATCGCGCCGAGGATGGCACTGGGATCCTGCCCGCCGATGCGGTTCAGCACCCGGCTATCGGCGCTCTGCTGGACGAAGCGTGCAATCTCGTCGGTCGCCAGCGAAAAGCCCTGCCAGTTAAGAATGGCATTCGGCGTATTGGTGATGGTATAGGTCTTGCCTTGCTGGCCGAAACTGGCCTGTCCGGCCACCACAACGGGCGCCTGCAAACCCGCATGGGCCGTGCTGTAACAAGCTGCCACCAGTACCGCGATGAGTTTGCGCCGCATCGGTTTGCGCTGGACGGTGCTGGGTTTGCGTGCATACTCGGTCTTCATGACACCATCCTTGAAACGGGCCACTACGAAACAACCATCCGGCACACGGGCCAGTGTGCTGCGGGCGGGCAGCGCGGCGCGGCGCGCGACTATTCCGGCAGGAACTATTTGCTGCTAGCCATTATATGCTCAAAAAACAGTCAACTAGCTGTTGAAACAACAATTAACTTAGCCCTGAATCAACTATGCGACACTCGCTACTTGGTCTCGAAGGTGGTCACACCATCCCACTCGGCACCGGGCGGGTGCTCAAGGTAATAAGCGATACGCTGGCGATACAGGGTGTACAGGGGTGACTCGGCCGGTAGCGTCTGCAGGCCGGCCGTGGCCGCGTCCCAGCGCTGCGCCCGCACATCGGCCAGCACGTGCTGCCAGCGGGCCAGTTCTTCCTGCTGGGCAGCAGTCTGTTCGCTGAGCAGGCCGAGCGGTTCGAAGATGGCCACCGGCTCGTGCTTGCCTTTGACGCGCACCAGATCCAGCTCGCGATAGGCAAATTCGGCCGCGGCGGCGCGCGTGACGGCGCCCACGGCGATACCGACGCCATACACTTTGGTAATGCCTTCCAGCCGCGAGGCCAGATTCACCGCGTCGCCCATCACCGTGTAGGCGCGGCGGATGCTGGAGCCCATGTCGCCCACATGCATCAGGCCGGAATTCACGCCGATGCCGATTTTCAGCGCCGGCCAGCCACGCGCCAGAAAATCCTGATTCAGCCGGGCTGCGCTGGCCTGCATCAGCAGCGCCGTGGCCACGGCCCGGCTGGCATGGTCCTCAAACGCCACCGGTGCGCCCCAGAACGCCATCACGGCATCACCGATATACTTGTCGAGCGTGCCGCGGTGGCTGCTGCGGATATCTTCCGACATGGCCGTCAGATACAGATTGATGTACTCGCGCAACTGCTTGGGCGTGAGTCCTTCGGAAATCGTGGTGAAGCCGCGCACGTCGACGAACATCACGCTCAGTTCGCGGCTCTCGCCATCCATATTGTATTTTTCCGGATCTTCCGCCATCTCCGCCACCAGTTCCGGCGCCACGTACTCGCCGAAGCGCGACACCAGCGCCTGCCCTTTGCGCACCTCGAAGAAATAGCCCCATGCCACGTTCAGCACAAACACGGCAAACAATACGATGATCAGCATGGCCGAGTTGAACATCAGGTCGTGCGCGTGATACAGGTAGAGGTTGAGGCCGACACTGGCAGCGATCGCCGCTATGCCCAGCAGAATCGAGCGCAGCGGCGACAGCGTCGCCAGTGCCAGCCCCAGTCCCAGACCAAATAGCAGGATCTGGCCCGCTTCCAGCACGAAGGCCATGTAGTGGCGCGATTTGAAGCGCTGGTCGAGGATGGACTTGATAATGTTGGCATGGATTTCCACCCCCGGATATTCGGGATTGACGGGAGTGGCGCGCAAGTCCACCAGTCCCGGCGCAGTCGTGCCGATCAGCACGATGGTCTCTTGCAGCAGTTGCTGCGGCGCCCGCCCCGTCAGCACATCGGCCGCCGAGACGTAGCGGAAAGCACCGCCGGCCGGACCGCCGCGGCCACGGAACTGTACCACCGTGCTCATGGCTTCGCCGACGGGAATCAGGCGCTGCTTGCGCCCCGGCAGCAGGATGGTCAGCGCATCGTAGCCGCCACTATCGAGCTGGCTCTGCGACAGCTGGTCGACCGACTCCGTCAGCAGCGGCTTGACGGCCAGCGCATCCAGATACAGCATGCTGGTGGCCACCGCCAGCGAGGGGTAATAATTGTCGCCCACCTGCTGGATCAGATAGGCATTGCGCACCACCCCGTCCAGATCGGTCACCACGGAAAAACTGCCGGCGCCGGCCGCCGCCTGCTGCAGCACCGGCACATTGGCTTCGTAGCCGGCCGCATTGTAGGCCAGCAGTTCGCGCCCGTTCAGATCGGCCTCGCTGAACAGCGGCGGCGGCAGCGCGCCCTTGACCTGATCCGGCGACAGATTGAAGCCGAGGATCACGGGCTGGCCCCTGAGCGCCGTGGCAAACAGGCCATCGTAATCGAGCGAGCTCTTGAGCGACTGCAGCTTGTCTTTCAGTTGCGGCACATCGCGCAATTCACGCGCCGAGAGTTTTTCCAGCACCCCGTAGCCGGAGCTGGTATCGGGCTCGGGGAAGGAAATATCGTAGCCCACGGCTTTCACCTGATAATGGCCCGTCAGCTGGCGGATCAGCTGGGCCTGCACATTGCGGCTCCACGGAAAACGGCCGAATTCTGTCAGCGCCTTGCCATCGATATCGACGATGACGATGCGGGGATCGAGCACGGGCGCTTCCAGCTTCATGCGCTCGCCGGCCAGCAGATTATCCAGCCGCACCACCGCATCACTCTGCCAGAAGTTCAGCGCATACAGCACGCCGACGGCGGTGACCAGCGCACTGAGCAGCCAGCGCAAGCCGTATTTCGACAGGGTTTTACTCCAGCGGGCAGGCAGGCGCATCATCGGGCTCAGGCTGTGGTTCAGGGCGTGTAGCCGGGGATGCGACTTTCGTCGATGGCATCGATCTGTTTTTCATCCATGTTCTTGCGGGCAAACTCCAGATAGATTTTGCTGCGGATGAAGATGTCGAACAAATCGGGATCGATATGGCCGTTGAGCGAGAAATTGCCGAGGATGTACAGCGCTTCCGACAACATCTTGCCCTTCTTGTAGGGCCGGTCGGCCGCCGTCAGCGCTTCGAAGATATCGGCAATCGCCATCAGCCGCGCCTGTACCGACATCTGCTCCTTGGTCAGCCCGCGCGGATAGCCCTTGCCATCCATGCGTTCGTGATGGCCACCCGCATATTCCGGCACATTCTTCAGATGCTTGGGCCACGGCAGGGCTTCCAGCATCTTGATGGTCATAGAAATGTGGTTGTTGATCTGCTTGCGTTCGTCTTCCGTCAGGGTGCCGTACTTGATGGTCAGGTTCTGCACTTCGTTGTCGCTGAGGAAGCCCTGCTCCTGTCCGTCCGGCCCCGTCCAGCGCCGCTGGGCGATGCTGCGCACCCGCTCCTGATCGGCCGCCGCCATGGCTTCGCCACCCACATTGGCCACGCGGATAAAATCGCGCTCGGCGCGCAGGGCCGCCTGCTCGGCCGCCAGTGCCGCATCGATGGCCACCGCATCGGCGCCCGCTGCCAGCTTGCGTTTCAGCGCGGCGATTTCGGCATCGCGCAACAGCACTTCGAAACGGGTATCGACCGTGGCAATCCGGTCGTAAATGGTTTCCAGCTTGCTAGCCTTATCCACCACGTGTACGGGCGTGGTGATCTTGCCGCAGTCATGCAGCAGACCGGCCAGCCACAGTTCCTTGCGATCGCCATCGCTCATGCGGAAGCCGGCCATGGGCCCCGTTTCCGTGTTGTGCACGGCCTCGGCCAGCATCATGGTCAGTTCCGGCACGAACTGGCAATGCCGTCCCGTGTAGGGCGATTTTTCATCGATGCCGATGTTGATCAGATTGACCAGCGCTTCCAGCAGGTTTTCCAACTGGGCAATCAGACGCTGATTGGTCAGGGCCACAGCGGCCTGCGCTGCCAGCGCTTCGATGAAGCGCTGATCGGTCTGGCTGAAGGCGCGGATTTGCCCCGTCTCGCTATCGATCGCATTGATCAGCTGCAGCACGCCCACCAGCTCGCCTTCGTGATCGCTCAGCGGCACCGTCAGGAAGGATTGCGAGTGATAGCCATTCATCTGGTCGAACTTGACCATGCCGGAGAAGTTGAACACGTCGGCTTTATACACATCCTCGATGTTCACCGACAGGCCGAAGTGGGCCGCATACGCTGCCACCGCGGCCAGATTGCGCTCGCCGGCCGCATCGTACAGAGGCACGCCGGGCGCCGTCACGGGCTGGCCGCTCACGCCGCCCTGATGGATGTTCAGGGTCTTATTGAACAGGATGGCGAATTCCAGCGTGCGCCCATCTTCGCTGGGACGGTACAGGGTGCCACCATCGGCATGGGTCATGCCGCGTGCGACCAGCAGGATACGCTCGAGCAATGCATCGGTATCGTGGCGCTTGCCCAGTTCGACACTAAGTTCGATTAACTGTTCCAGGCGCTGGGCAATCTGGGTCTGATTCAGCTCTTGCATGGCATTTCGTGTCACGGCAGATGAATAGAGGCGCGCACGGCGCAGTCGATATCAGGAGTGTATCTGCGGTGCAAGCTGTTGTATAGGAAGAAATGATTGGCATCATAAATTCGTTGCAAACGTTGTCAGTTTTTCCCTATAGTCTGAAAAAAAAGCTATCATCGCCCGCAGCAACCAGCAAAAAAAATCAGGGAAAGACACATGAAATTCACATTCTGGGGAGTTCGCGGTTCCATCCCCTCGCCCGGCCCGCGTACCGCGCGCTACGGCGGCAACACCACCTGTATCGAAGTGCGCAGCGATGACAACACCCTGATCATCCTCGACGGCGGTACCGGTATCTTTTTGCTGGCGCAATCCCTGCTACAGAATAAAAACGGCCCTATCCACGCGAATATCTTCATCACCCACAGCCACTGGGACCACATCCACGGTCTGCCCTTCTTCACGCCCCTGTTCGTCAAGGATAGCCGGGTGCGCCTGCATGGTGCCACCGACCCCGACACGGGCAACGGCATCGAGCACGTGATGGGCGTGCAACTGCAGAATAGCTACTTCCCCGTCAGCGAAACCCAGATGGATGCCACCATCGAATATCAGACGCTGGAAATCGAGCAGCCGTATGCGCTGGGCGACGCGGTAGTGCGCAATGTGGTGATGAACCACCCGGCCACGGATCTGGGCTACCGCATCGAATCGGGCGGCAAGTCGCTATTCTTCACGGGCGACCACGAACCGCTGTACAACATCTATCCGGAAGGCCATAGCGAACATGCGGCCTATGCACGCTGGATGGCCGAGCGCAATGCCGCCATCGACGCTACCGTACAAGGCGTGGATGCGCTGATTGCCGACTGTTCCTACACGCGCGCCGAATATCCGGCCAAACAGGGCTGGGGCCACGGCACCTTCGATACGGCACTGGCCATGGCGCTGCGCTGCGGCGTCAAGGCACTGTACTGCACCCACCACGAACCGACCCGTAGCGACGATGAACTGGAAGCGGTGTTTGCCGAAGTGATGGCGCGCCACGCCGGCCAGCTGGGTGATCTGAAAGTCTATCTGGCCTACGAAGGCATGACGGTAGAACTGAGCTAAGTACCCTGCTACTGCAGGGTACAGATCACCAGTTCCGGATCGGCATTCAGGCGCACGGGTATGGTGCTGCAGCCGACCCCGCGCGTGACAATCAGGTCGCCATTGCCGGCCACGCCGTAGCGGCCGTGGTATAGCTGGCGCGACAGCGGCCCTTTCGGCCACACCAGCGGGCGGCCATTGCGACGGGCGATCTGGCCGCCATGGGTGTGGCCAGCGAAAGCGATGTGGTAGCGCTGGCCCGAGAGCGTGAGCAGACCGTCGGGCGCATGCACCAGAAAAATCCGCACGGCACCGGCACGGGCAAACGTCATGCGGGGATTCGGTTCGCCCGTCCACGGATCATCCATGCCGCACACCGACACCTGCTGGAACGGCGCGGCCAGACCGACCGCACGGTTGACCAGCATCTGCACCCCGGCGGCGGCAAACATGGCAGCGATGTGACCATCGTCGGTGGCCAGATCATGGTTGCCAAACACCCCGAACTTGCCCAGCGGCGGCTGGCAGGCAGCCAGCCCTGCGCACAGCTGGGCCGCGTGATGGGCAGGGCCGGCCACATAATCACCGCCCAGCAGCAGCAGATCGGGCTGCTCTTGCTGCAGGCGGGCAAACAGCTGATCGAAGATGGCCGGATGGGTGGAAGGTCCTGCATGCAGGTCGGAAGCAAAGGCGATTTTCAGCGGCCGTGCCAGCCGTAGGCGTGGCGGCAGGCTGACATGGTGCGTGCTCACCCCGAGCCGGCCATGCAGACCCAGCCGGTAGCTGACCTGGCGCACCAGTCCGCCCAGCAGCAGCGCATGGCGGCACGATTGCAGCAACTGCCTGCGGCGAGTGTAGAGTTTGCTTCGGGGGATGAACATCGGAATCGGAACAGGTGCCGGCCAGCTGCCATGATAGTGCAAAGCTGGCGGCACCGCTGCGGGCGACTGCCCGCGGCAAGAATGCCGCCGGCCGCTTACCGGCACTTGCGGCCAGCGCAAGCGGTGGTAAGGGGCCGGCGGCAGGCTATTACATGATGTGCTGACCTACCCACCATGCCAGCGCCGCCACGAAGGCCGATGCCGGAATGGTGAATACCCAGGCCCAGACGATGTTACCGGCCACGCCCCAGCGCACGGCCGACATTTTCTGCGACGAGCCCACGCCGACGATGGCGCCGGTAATCGTGTGAGTGGTCGAGACCGGCACACCGAAGTGGCTGGCGATCAGCAGCGTGATGGCGCCACCGGTTTCGGCGCAGAAGCCGCCCACCGGTTTCAGCTTGGTGATTTTCTGGCCCATGGTCTTGACGATACGCCAGCCACCGAACAGGGTACCGACCGAAATCGCGGTGTAGCAGGCCACCACGACCCACAGCGGCGGTTCGGCCGCAGTGGCCGGCACCTGACCGACGGCGATCAGCAGCATCCAGATGATCCCGATGGTTTTCTGCGCATCGTTACCGCCGTGACCGAGGCTATACGAAGCGGCCGACACCAGTTGCAGACGGCGGAACCAGCTATCTACCCGGCGCGGGGTGGAGCGCACAAAGATCCACGACACCACCAGCATGATCAGCGAGCCGAACACGAAGCCCATCAGGGGCGAAATCACGATCCATTTCACGGTCTTCAGCAGGCCGTCGCCGACCAGCGCGCTGGTACCGGACTTGGCCACGGCAGCGCCCACCAGACCGCCGATCAGGGCGTGCGAGGAGGACGATGGAATACCGTAGTACCAGGTGAAGATGTTCCAGACGATGGCGCCCACCAGTGCGCCGAAGATGACGTACTGGTCGACCACACCGGGATCGATGGTGCCCTTGCCCACCGTGCCGGCCACGTGCAGGCCGACCACGAAGATCGCCGTGAAGTTGAACAGCGCCGCCATGGCGACGGCCGCCTGCGGCTTCAGCACGCCGGTCGAAACCACCGTGGCAATCGCATTGGCGGCATCATGGAAGCCGTTCATGAAGTCGAACACCAGTGCCAGGGCAATCAGCAGGCCCAGCACATAGATGCTGATTTGTAGGGTATGCATATTGGACTATTCTTTTGTAGTAGTTATGCGTTGTGCATTATGCGTTTTCAACGATGATGCCTTCGATGATGTTGGCCACATCTTCGCAACGGTCGGTCACGGTTTCCAGAATTTCGTAGATGGCTTTCATCTTGATCAGGTTACGCACGTCCGGTTCGTCGCGGAACAGTTTCGACATGGCGGCGCGCATCACGTGGTCGGCGTCCGATTCCAGACGGTCGATTTCTTCGCAGATCGCCACGATCTGTTTCGAGTTGTCCATGTTGTGCAGCAGAGCGACGGCATCGCGCACTTTTTCCGAGCAGGCCAGCACCAGTTCGGCCAGACGCTTGGCTTCCGGGGTCACCGAATGCAGGTCGTACAGCGACACGGTCTGGGCGGCATCTTCCAGCAGGTCCAGAATGTCGTCCATCTTGGTGACCAGCTTGTGGATGTCATCACGGTCGATCGGGGTGATGAAAGTCTTGTGCAACAGGTCGACCGTTGCGTAAGTGATTTTGTCAGCCTGTTTCTCGATGCTTTCGATCGCGTGCACGCGATTTTCCAGATCATCGAAATTGGACATCAGGCCCAGCATCTCTTTTGCACCTTTGACGCACAGGTCGGCGTGCTGGTTAAACAGGTCAAAAAATTTGCCCTCGGTGGGCATCAAACGTCCAAACATGTGTATTCTCCGTTCATTAAGTACTGCAGATCGTCGCCCCAGGGATACGGGGCTACGTAAAGATTAATCACCCTGATACAGGGCCAGGTTACCGACGTAATTACCAAACTTGGTGTACTGGCCGATCCAGGTCAGACGTACCGCGCCGATCGGGCCGTTACGCTGCTTACCGATAATGATCTCGGCCGTTCCCTTATCGGGCGAGTCGGGGTTATAGACCTCGTCGCGATACAGGAAGATGATGACGTCCGCGTCCTGCTCGATAGCGCCGGATTCGCGCAAGTCGGACATGACGGGACGTTTATTGGGACGTTGCTCCAGCGAGCGGTTCAACTGCGACAGTGCGATCACGGGGCACTGCAGCTCTTTCGCCAGACCCTTCAGGCTACGGGAAATTTCGGAAATTTCCGAAGCACGGTTATCGCCCGGGGTGGAGCCCTGCATCAGCTGCAGGTAGTCGACGATGATCAGACCGAGCTTGCCGCACTGGCGCGACAGCCGGCGCGCACGGGCGCGCATCTCGATCGGATTCAAAGCGGGAGTTTCGTCGATGAACAACTGGGCGTCGTTCATCTTCTGGATAGCATGGGTCAGGCGTGGCCAGTCTTCATCGAGCAGACGGCCGGTACGCAGACGGTGCTGGTCAAGCTGGCCCACCGAACCCAGCATACGCATGGCCAGCTGGGCGCCGCCCATCTCCATCGAGAACACGGCCACGGGCAGGCCCGCTTCGATCGCCACGTTTTCACCGATGTTGACGGAGAACGCCGTCTTACCCATGGAAGGACGACCGGCCACGATGACCAGATCGCCCGGCTGCAGACCCGAGGTCATGCGGTCGAGGTCGATAAATCCCGTGGGGACGCCAGTGATTTCCGACTGGTTTTCACGCGAGTACAGCTCGTCGATACGCTCGACCACCTGGGTCAGCAGGGGCTGCACGGCAGTCCAGCCGGCGGCGCCACGGGCGCCCTGCTCGGCAATGGCGAAAATCTTCGATTCCGCCTCGTCCAGCATCTGTTTGACTTCCTTGCCTTGCGGGCTGAAGGCCTGACCGGAAATTTCGTCGGCCACGGTAATCAGCTGGCGCAGGATGCTGCGGTCACGCACGATTTCCGCATAGCGGCGGATATTCGCTGCCGACGGGGTATTCTGCGCCATCGCAT
This sequence comes from Duganella fentianensis, assembly GCF_964031615.1. Lineage (GTDB taxonomy): Bacteria > Pseudomonadota > Gammaproteobacteria > Burkholderiales > Burkholderiaceae_D > Rugamonas > Rugamonas fentianensis_A. Next base: position 219,084 of record NZ_CAXIQN010000009.1, on the reverse strand, counting down.
TCAGGTAGGCCAGACCGCCCACGTCTTCCGCCTTGCCCAGCTGGGTCAGGTTCTCGAACACGGTGATCACGTCGGCCGGCTTGGACGCATTGATCATCTTGACGATCTGTTCGAAGATGATGCGGTGGTCGTAGCGATAGAAGTCTTCCGGATGCATCATATCCGCAATACGGTCGAACGCGGCATTATCGCGCAGCAGACCGCCGATGACGGACTGTTCTGCTTCGATGGAATGCGGCGGGACGCGTAGCGAATCGACTTGCGGATCGGAGGGGGCGTTCATGGCGCGAATTATACCTGCTTGTGCAGTACTACAGAATCATGACAAGAAAAAAGCCGGGCGAACCCGGCTTTTTTACACAGATGTTGCAAAACTAGACAGACGTTGCCGTCTGTTCCAGTTTTTTAGGCAGCTTCGCCTACGACAGCAACGGTCACTTCCACCAGAACGTCGGTGTGCAGCGACACGCTCACTGGGTGCTCGCCAACAGCCTTCAGAGGGCCGGTAGGCATACGCACAGCAGCTTTCTCAACAGGGAAACCTGCTTTGGTCAGCGCTTCAGCGATGTCGAAGTTGGTCACGGAACCGAACAGACGGCCGTCAACGCCGGCTTTCTGCGATACGGTCACGGTCATGCCGTTCAGTTTTTCGCCTTGGGCTTGCGCAGCAGCCAGCTTAGCGGCAGCAGCTTTTTCCAGTTCAGCGCGCTTTACTTCGAATTCCGCCACAGCAGCAGCGGTAGCGCGGCGTGCCATTTTTTGCGGGATCAGGAAGTTACGTGCGTAACCGTCTTTAACTTTAACGACTTCACCCAGGTTGCCCAGGTTGACAACTTTTTCCAACAGAATGATTTGCATAGTTCTTCTCCAGAATCTTATCTAGCCGCCGCAATTAAGCGTTGTGCAGATCGGTGTAAGGCAGCAGGGCCAGATAGCGAGCGCGTTTGATCGCGGTGTCCACTTGACGCTGGTACAGCGCTTTGGTGCCGGTCAGACGTGCTGGCATGATTTTGCCGTTTTCCTGGATGAAATCTTTCAGGGTGTCGACGTCTTTGTAGTCAACTTGTTCAACGCCAGCAGCGGTGAAGCGGCAGAACTTCTTACGTTTGAACAGTGGGTTTTGTTGCTTACGCTTTTCTTTCAGCTTGAGCTTGTTTTTGTCGAACTTTTTACCGAATGCCATTTTAGGCTCCTGTATCTAAATTGAGCTGTCTTGGACAGCACTAAAATCAATGATGTGAAACACCAGGCTTTTGCTATTGCGGTTTTTCTTGTTCAGAAAACCGCGGAACTGATACAGCCCTCCCAGTGGCGCCTGATGAAAACTGTTTGAAATCTCGCCAGCAGCAACTGCGGCAATTTCAAACTCGCTCACCCGCGCAATTCCTGCCTCGACTTGTTGCGACCGGTGCTGGAGTACAGCATTCACGATCGGCATGCCGGCCGGGGTGTAGCGCAAGGCTTCCCGTTCGGCGATCAGGGCAATGAACTGGAGCTGATTCAGTTCGCCTCCTTCAGCTCTTAGGCTGCAGGGGCAGCAGCAGCTGCAGGAGCTTCGGCGCGATGCGATTTCGCTGCATCTTCACGTTGTACCGACTTCATCATAGGCGAAGGAGCGGTTTCAGCTTTCTTCATCTTGACGGTCAGGTGACGCAGCACGGCATCATTGAATTTGAAGGCGGTTTCCAGCTCGACCAGGGTCTCGTTGTCGCATTCGATGTTCAGGCAGATGTAGTGCGCTTTAGCCAGTTTCTGGATCGAGTAAGCCATTTGACGACGGCCCCAATCTTCAACACGGTGGACGTTACCGCCACGGCTCGTTACGGATGCTTTGTAACGTTCGATCATGGCAGGCACTTGCTCGCTTTGGTCCGGGTGGACGATAAATACTATTTCATAGTGACGCATGCAAACTCCCTTAAGGACTGTGAATATGCCCACCCTGGCGTCAAGACAGGTGTGGGAAGAGGTAAGCCCGCGACTATAGCAGCTTTTATGACAAAAAGCCAGCCTATGCGGAAGCTGACGACACGGGCAGTTCGACCGCACATTGGTACGCCATTCCGCCAGCGGCGATTGGCGATTTCGCGTACGTTATGCGAACCTATCTACTTAACCAATATAAGGCGTATAACTAAATCCCTGACCGATGATACTAGCGAGTCCTGCCTGATTTTCAGCACTTTCACTCATCGCCGCGAGCACTTCAGCCGAACTCGCCGCTTTACTATCCAGTACGCCGACCCAGAAATCGAAACCGCCTTTTTCCGGCGCACGGTGCAGAATATTCTCGTAGAATTTGGTAATTAACTGCGAATTTGTCGGCGCGTTACCATAGATAGATTTGAATTCCAATGAATTCATAAATCCGCCTGCCACCTCTTTCAACGAGACGCCTTTATCCAGCGCACTCACCCAGAAACCCAAGCCTGCACTATCGGGGGCACGATTAAATGCCGCCTGATATATGCGGTACGCCTGCCCAGCATTTCCCGCCACATCTAGCGCATAGACTGCATCAGAGAATTTCAGGCGCTCAAAATTATCAAGGTAATTGATCCCCTCCGCCCCCGTCTTATCCGTCACCACCACGGTACCGCCGGATCGCGCAATCGAGAAATTGGCCGCTTTACCAGAGTAAGACAAGGTATCCACTCCCGCCCCGCCATCCACATGATAGGTTGCAGCACTACTGTGGAAAGTATCATTTCCGACAGTTCCCACAGGGCTAACATTGATAGAGATCGATTTTTCTTTAGCATCAAAGACATCATTGACTTTGAGCGTAAACGTATCGAGGCCGTAGAAGCCCTGCGCTGGAGTATATTTCCAGGTCGATTCGGCACCTGCAGCACCAAATACCACTGAACCGTTGTGCGCATCAACCTTGACCGAGTACTGGGTCTTAAAAAAGCCATCGAGCGGTTGATAGGTTCCAGTGGCGATTCCGCCCGCAACAATATCAGAACTTTCACCGCGGATAATGAAATCGTAGGCAGGTGGATCTATAAACGCTGGGGTAATTCCGTTGATTTTAAGGCTGACGATATCGGCATTAAACGTCCCCTTGCCATTGCCTGTGAAATATAAAGTCGCGAAGGGCGACATAGTGGAAGGCACCAGACTGCCCGATATGGATACAGAACCAAACGAACCAACATAGTTCGAGCTGATATTACTGCTAGATGTGCCGGAAAACGTCGCCTTTTCAAATTGCGCTGTTGGTCCCGTGTAATTCAGTTGCAGGTTAAATGTAAAACCATTGGTTGGGATATCAGCACTGGAAAAAGAAAGACCGATTTCACCGCTAGCCGTGATGAATTGATTGAATACGATAGTTGACATTATAAATACATTAATTGGCAATTATCGAATTTTAATGCAACAAAGAAATGATGGTAAAACTATATCTCAAAAAGACAACTTGGTAATTCTAGCGCTGACAAAAAATACCAGTACCGCCTTCAGGACAGGCGCTGCGCGACAGGAGCGGAGTGTATGTGGGCGCGCGTTTTTTCACTCTTAGTCTAATTCGGTCTAAAGTGATCTAGAACGGTCTAGTCAGGTCTAGAAACTCCCTTTAAAGTCTAATCCGGTCCAGAAATGTTGCCAATGAATCAATTTTTAGACTTATTTAGACACTATTAGCCAAATCTAGACCGAATTAGACTGAAGCCCAATTCGCCCCCACCCCTACCTCCTGCCCTGGTTCGCGCCAAATTTATTTCGCCCAAAGCAACAAATCCCCTTGCATTTCCCGCCACACTGTACAAAAATACAGACTGTCTATATTCACAGGCCATCGCACTCTATGATCAAGCTCACCGCACGGCAGGAACAGATCCTTAATCTGATCAAGGATGCCATCGAGAACACGGGTTTCCCGCCCACCCGCGCCGAAATTGCCAATGAACTGGGCTTCAAATCGGCCAATGCAGCGGAAGAACACTTGCAGGCACTGGCGCGCAAGGGCGCGATCGAGATCGCTGCCGGCACTTCGCGCGGCATCCGCCTGATCGGCGCCCATGCCGAAGCGGCCATGCCGAAAGTCCCGGCCGCGCTGATGATGTCGCTGCCGCTGATCGGCCGCGTGGCCGCCGGTTCGCCCATCCTCGCGCAGGAAAATCTGGAAACCAGCTACAGCGTCGATCCGGCCATGTTCGCTGCCAAGCCGGACTACCTGCTGAAGGTACGGGGCGAATCGATGCGCGATGCCGGCATCATGGATGGCGATCTGCTGGCCGTGAAAAAAGTCGATAGCGCCAAGAACGGCCAGATCGTGGTGGCCCGCATCGGCAACGAAGTCACCGTCAAGCGCTACCGCAAGACGGGCAGCAATATCGAACTGCTGCCGGAAAATCCCGACTTCAAGATCATCAAGGTCGATCCGGAAGCCGACGAGTTCGCGCTCGAAGGTCTGGCAGTAGGACTGATGCGCACCTGGCACTAAGCCGGCCGCACAAATAAATCGGGGAGGTGGCGCCAGCGTGCTGGTGCCACCTCCCCTTTTTTATGCGTGCTGCGCAGGTTTAGCTGGCGTTCAGCGCATCGGCGAAATCGGCCAGCAGATCGGCCGTGTCTTCGATACCCACCGAAACGCGGATCAGCGATTCGGCAATACCCATGGAAGCGCGACGCTCTGCGCCCATCTCGTAGAAGATGGTGTGCGCCACAGGAATGATCAGGGTACGGGTATCCCCCAGATTCGAGGCCGGAATCGCCAGTTGCAGACGATTCAGGAAGTCGAAGCAGTCGATGCCCTCTTTCAGTTCGAAACTCAGCAGCGAACCATAGCTGCGGAACAGCTCACCGGCCAGCGCGTGCTGCGGGTGCGAAGCCAGACCCGGATAGTAGACGGCCGCAACACGCTCATCGGCTTCCAGCAGACGCGCCAGCGCCAGCGCATTGGCGCAGGTACGCTCCATGCGCAGTGCCAGCGTTTCCGCGCCCACAGCGATGTGGTGCGCCGCTTCCGGTGCCAGCGAAGCGCCGAAGTCGCGCAGGCCCTTGGCACGGATCTGCGCCAGCCCCCACTGCTTGGCTGCTGCCTTCTTGTAGTTCTCGTAGATATTCGGGAACTTGGTCCAGTCGTATTCGCCCGTATCGGTCAGGCTGCCGCCCAGCGCCATGCCGTGACCGGCGATAGACTTGGTCAGCGCATTCACCACCAGACCGGCGCCCACGGCTTTCGGCAGGAACAGGTAAGGTGTGGTCATGGTGTTATCGACGATGTACAGGATGCCGCGCGCGCGGCACAGCTCACCGATGCGCGCCAGATCGGCGATCTGGGTACGCGGATTGGCGATGGTTTCCACAAACACGATGCGGGTGTTGTCATTGATTGCCGCCGCCACCGCATCCACGCTGGTGGCATCGACAAACGAAACGCCCACGCCCTGCGCCATGGTGGTCTGCCACAGGCTGTTGGTATTACCGAACAGGAAGGACGACGACACTACATGGTCACCGGCGCGCAGCAGCGCCTGAAACACAGCGCCGATCGCGCCCATGCCGGTGGCGAAGCACAGCGTACCGACGCCCTGCTCCATCTGGTTCACTTTATCTTCCAGCGCCGAGACCGTCGGATTGCCCTGACGGCCGTAGCGGAAGCCCGGCTCTTTACCTTGAAACACGGAAGCCAGCTGGCGCGCGTCGGTGTAGCCGAAGGCGACCGAGGTATGCACCGGCTTGTGCAGCGAGCCATGCTCGATGCCTTTGCGGCGGTCGTTGTGCAGGATGGTGGTGGTAAAGCCGTAATTCTTTTTGTCGTTCATAAGTACAGATTCAAAAAAAAAAGCCCGGTGCAGACGGCACCGGGCGATTATCAGCCTTCCGTGGCTGCGAGATTCAGATTCAGCTGGGTACGGGCTGCATCCTCAGGCTTGCCGGCCTTGGGGTTGTGGCGCGCATATTCCAGCTTGTCCAGATAGTCTTTCGAAATGTCGCCGGTAACGTACACGCCATCGAAGCATGACGCTTCGAAGTTCTGCAGCGCCGGATTCACATCCGCGATCGCGCGTTTCAGCGCATCGATGTCCTGATACACCAGCGCATCGGCGGTGATTTCACGGCACACTTCTTCATTGGTGCGGCCGTAGGCGATCAGCTCGTCGCGGGTCGGCATGTCGATGCCGTACACGTTAGGGTAGATCACTGGAGGCGCAGCCGAAGCGAAGATGACTTTCTTGGCGCCCGCTTCGCGTGCCATCTGCACGATCTCGCGGCTGGTGGTGCCGCGCACGATGGAGTCATCCACCAGCAGCACGACCTTGTCCTTGAATTCGCTGGCGATGGCGTTCAGCTTCTGGCGCACGGATTTTTTACGCGCAGCCTGACCCGGCATGATGAAGGTACGGCCGATGTAGCGGTTCTTGATGAAGCCTTCGCGGTATTCCACGTTCAGCGCCAGCGCCAGCTGGATCGCGGCGGGACGCGAGGAATCGGGAATCGGCATGACCACGTCGATTTCGCCATCCTTGAATTCGCGCTTGATTTTCTCGGCCAGATATTCGCCCATCTTCAGGCGGGTGGCGTAGACGGAAGCACCGTCGATCACGGAATCGGGACGGGCCAGATACACGAACTCGAACACGCATGGATTCAGCGTCGGATTGTCGGCGCACTGACGGGTGTGCACGTTCATGTCCAGATCGATGAACACGGCTTCGCCCGGCGCGATGTCGCGCACGAAGCGGAAGCCCATGCCTTCCAGCGCCACCGATTCAGAGGCCACCATGTATTCGGTGCCTTGCGGGGTTTCGTTTTTACCCAGGCACAGGGGACGGATACCGAACGGATCGCGGAAGGCCAGCAGACCCACGTCGGCGATCTGCGCTACGGCCGCGTAGCCGCCGCGCACACGGCGGTGCAGCACGGCCACAGCCTGGAAGATGGTGTCCGCATCGATCGAGATGCCGGTGGTGGCCTTCTGGATTTCGTGCGCCAGCACGTTCAGCAACACTTCCGAATCAGAATCCGTGTTGATGTGACGGCGGTCGATCTTGAACATGTCCTGCTTCAGCTGTTCCCAGTTGGTCAGGTTGCCGTTGTGTGCCAGCGTGATGCCGTACGGGGCATTGACATAGAACGGTTGCGCTTCCTCTTCGCTCGACGAGCCAGCCGTAGGATAGCGGCAGTGGCCGATACCCGAGTTACCTTGCAGCGTACGCATATTACGGGTACGGAAGACGTCACGCACCAGACCATTGGCCTTGTGCATGGCGAACATGCTGCTGTGATTGGTCGCAATACCCGCCGCATCCTGACCGCGGTGCTGCAACAGCAGCAGTGCGTCATACAGCAATTGATTGACAGGTTGATGGGAAACGACGCCGACGATGCCACACATGATGTTGCTCCTGGACAGGTACTACAGATGATTTAAAGACTTCAAAAATTCACATGCTGCGCGAGCGCAGCGGGTAACAGAGGTTTGACGTGGTGCGCGAGAGCTTCCGCATACGGGCTCAATCGCGCTTCACGCCAGAAAGGCTGCTGCGGCATCGACGTCATGCCGCACAAAATCACTACCGTCAGCACGATCAGCAGACCGCGCAATAATCCGAACACCACGCCCAGCAAACGATCCGCCCAGCTCAGGCCACCCGCTTCCAGCAAGGCGCTCAGTGCCATCGCCAGCAAGCCGGTCAGAATACGGGTGCCGATAAACAGCGCGATAAACGCCAGTATCAGCCGCAATACTTCGCCCGGCACGGCCGGCGGCAGCATCTGCCCCAGCGTGGCCGCATAGGCATTCGCCACCAAAAACGCCAGTACCCAGCCGGCCAGCGACAGCACTTCTTTCACCAGCCCGCGCATCAGGCTGATCACCACCGAGGCGCCCAGCACGAACAGCACCAGATAATCGAATACCGTCACGCTGTGCAGCCCGCTAACCAGTCGTTACTGTGCTTCCACGCGGCCACTCAGGCCCATGGAAGTCAGTTTGGCGCGGACTTTTTCCGCGTCGTCCTTGTTGCTGAACGGGCCCACGCGCACGCGCGTACGGTCACCGGACGGGGTTTTCTCCGTAAAGGAGCTAATGCCGGCTTTTTTCAGTTTGTCGCGCAGTTCTTCTACCTTGTCATGGTCGGTCAGCGCCGCCACCTGCAGCACGAATTTCTGATTGCCTTCGGCGGCCGGGGCGGCCGGCTTGGCGGCAGGCTTACCTTCCAGTATCGCCAGTGCACGCGCATCTTCCACCGCCTTGGCATCGCCACCGGGCTTGGCGCTCTCGCCGGCCTGCTTGGCCGCCGCCGCACGGGCTTTGGCATCGGCTGCGGCCTTCACTTCAGCGGTCTTGCGTTCTACTTCCAGCTTGTAATCGGCATCCTGACGGGCTTGCGCTTCCGCCTTGGCTTCACGCTCCTGACGGGCGCGGATAATGGCTTCGGAGCGGGCGCGCGAATCGGAACGCAGTTCCGGCTCGGCCTGTGCACTGTCGACGCGCACGGGCGCCACCTTGGTCGCGGCTGCCGCCACCGTTGTGACGGCAGCGCCTTCAGCCGCCGGTGCAGCTGGTGCGGAAATCGTCGGATCGGCCTTGAGCGACAACGCACCGCGGCTGCCCTTGCCCGGATCAACGATTTCTTCCTTGGCATCCAGCGCCGCGCTCTGCGCCACCGCTGGCCCGACCACGGGCGTCATGCCGGAGGCATCACCACGATCTTTCGGCGGAATGCGGATTTCGATATCGGACGACAGCGGCTTGGGTTCGGAATCGAGCACCATGGGCAGACCGATGGCCACGCCCAGCGCCAGCGCCACAGCGCCCACCAGACGGCGACGGGCGCGCTTCTTTTCCGGCAGCATAGGATCATCGGCGTCGCGTTCGCGCCCGCCACGGCCGCGGCTATTGGCCGACGAAGCGCGCTTGGAACGGGCGCGTTCCGTCATCGTCTGCTCGTCGGCGCTGCTATAGTAGCCGCTATCCTGACCAGCAGTATCTTGCTTGTTTTTACCGAGTTTCGAGAACAAGCCCATGCGTGATTTCAGTCCTGTGCGTTCAGTGTAGAGCGGATTTTCGCGCCGCCATAACACCGGCGACGGTAAGGAAAGATCCAAAGACCACAATTCTATCATTCTCCCCGGCCCGGCTGATGGCATTTGCGTAAGCTGCGCCCGGATCATCGAAGGTAGTGATGGTGCGCTCATCGCGTTCCGGCTGCACTGCCTGCACTTTCGCCGCCAGTTCGGCCGCTGTGGCCGAGCGTGGCGAAGGCAGCGTGGCGAGGCACCAGTGATCGACATGTTCCGACATGGCAGCGATCACGCCATCGATATCCTTGTCGTGCATAGAGCCGAACACGGCATAAGTGTACGGGTGATAGCCCATGTTGCCGAGGTTCTGGTTGAGCGCCGCTGCGGCATGGGGATTGTGCGCCACATCGAGGATCACGCTAGGACGGCCCGGCAGCACCTGGAAGCGGCCCGGCAGTTCCACCGTGACCAGCCCCGTACGCACTTCCTGCGCACCCACCGGCAGTTCCAGCTTGAGCGCTTCCAGCGCGGCCAGTGCGGCACAGGCATTGAGGATCTGGTTGGCACCGCGCAGGCTAGGATAGGCCAGCGCATTGCGGCGCTGGCCACGGCCACCGTAGTTCCACTGCTGCTTGTCGCCCGAATAGTTAAAGTCGCGCCCCATCAGCCACAGGTCGGCGCCGATCGCGTTGGCATGGTCGATCAGTGCTTGCGGCGGTACCGGGTCGGAGCAGATCGCCGTTTTACCAGCGCGGAAGATACCGGCCTTCTCGAATCCGATAGCTTCGCGCGTATCACCCAGATAATCCGTATGGTCGATGTCCACGCTGGTGACGATGGCCACATCGGCATCGACGATGTTGACGGCATCGAGGCGGCCACCGAGCCCCACTTCCAGAATCACCACATCCATGCCGGCGCCAGACAGCAGATGCATGATGGCCAGCGTCGTGAACTCGAAATACGTCAGCGGGGTATCGCCGCGCACGGCTTCCACCGCATTGAAGGCGGCCACCAGATCGGCATCGCTGGCCAGATCGCCGTTCACGCGGGCGCGCTCGTTAAAGTCGAGGAAGTGCGGCTTGATGTACAGGCCCACCTTGTAGCCGGCGCGCAGCAGCACGGATTCCAGCATGGCGCAGGTCGAACCCTTGCCATTGGTACCGGCCACCATGATCACGGGGCAGCTAAACGCCAGCTGCAGCCGCTCTTTGACGGCCAGAACACGATCCAGCCCCATGTTGATAACGGTTTCGGCGTGGCGCGACTCCAGCAGCGCTAGCCATTCAGGCAGATTGTCGGGCGTGGTGGCAGGGAGCGATGCAGGGGAAATTGGGGAGCTAGACATGATGATGAACGGAAGACTCAGAATGTAAAACGGCGCGCAGGCCGGATGATACCGGATTGCGCGCCGTTGCGTGGCAAAGCCAGCGAATTTTAGGCGAGAACTTCGGCGGCCTGATTCTGCAGCAGGGCCAGCAGACGAGCGATTTCTTCGCGCATCTTGCGGCGGTCGACGATCATGTCCACGGCACCCTTGGTGACGAGGAACTCGGCACGCTGGAAGCCTTCCGGCAGTTTTTCACGCACGGTGTTTTCGATCACGCGCGGGCCGGCGAAGCCGATCAGGGCTTTCGGCTCGGCAATCACCACGTCGCCCATGAAAGCGAACGAAGCGGACACGCCGCCCATGGTCGGGTCGGTCAGCACGCTGATGAATGGCAGTTTCTTTTCGGACAACTTGGTCAGCATGGCCGTGGTCTTGGCCATCTGCATCAGCGACATCAGGCCTTCCTGCATGCGCGCACCGCCGGTGGCGGTGATGCAGACGAACGGCACTTTCTGTTCCAGCGCTACTTGCGCGCCACGGACGAACCGTTCGCCGACGACGGAACCCATGGAACCGCCCATGAATTCGAACTCGAAACAAGCCACCACCACCGGCAGGCTCATGATGGAACCACCCATGACGATCAGCGCATCGGTCTCGCCGGTGGCTTCCATGGCCTGTTTCAGGCGGTCAGGGTATTTCTTGCTATCTTTGAATTTCAGGCTATCGACTGGCAGCGTGTCCATACCGATTTCGTAACGGCCGCCGGCATCGAACAGGCTGTCCAGACGTTCGCGCGCACGGATACGCATGTGATGGTCGCATTTAGGGCAAACATGCAGGTTCGATTCCAGATCGGTGCGGTACAGCACGGCTTCGCAGGATGGGCATTTGACCCACAGACCTTCGGGCATGGTCTTGCGAGCGCCAGCATCGGAACGCTGGATTCGTGGGGGCAGCAGTTTTTCCAACCAACTCATAAATTCTCCTTACAGCAAACTTGTGGCCGAAGTGTAGCCGTTTCTTGCCCCCCTGTCGAACATTGCGATACATTAATTTTTCGATTTCGTCATGTTTCCGCCGCCGTTTTAGAGTAAATCCCCTACTACACTGGCTCATTCTCTATGGGGGTTATCCACCACATCCAGAGGAATTTTGTGGCCTGTAAAGGCCATATTTCTCAGATACAACTCGATGATCCGCTCTGCTGGCCAGCCAGTCTGCCTTCCGACATCCTCAAAATAGGCGATCACTGTCTTAGGCAAAGTAAGATTAATTTTGCAACATAACTCTTTTATAAATGGATTTGGCATCACCTGCCGCTCATGCCATGGGGTTTCCTGCCTACTCATCATCACCTCCTTAGATACGTGGTCTTCTCACGCGCATTAGCCTTACGTGCAGAATAGATCCGGATGTTATTGAATGCGCGATAACAATAACAAACCAATAATATTCTCCCGCGCGCGCTGACGCCCAAGAGACACATACGCTGTTCCATATCCGGATGCTCGCTATCCGGCCAGCCATAGGCTGATTCATCGTCAAACACTGTCGCCGCCTCATCGAAACTAACGCGGTGCTTGAGCAGATTCAGGCGGGCTTTATTGGGATCAGAGAAAAAACGCACCGCGGCTCCCTTACACCATAGTCAGTGTCCGACTATGGAGCAAGGTGAGCCGCGGAATTTGATGTGCGCCAAACGTGCGCACGGAGAGAGGCTAAACTGAGGAATTAGGCGTCGAGCGCGCTGCGGATACCGGCCACGAAAGTCTCAACGGCGGCCACGGCTTGCTCAGCGCCCACGTTTTCGATTTCCTGAATGATGCGGCTACCGATCACCACAGCATCGGCCACTTCGGCCACAGCACGTGCGGTAGCACCGTCGCGGATACCGAAGCCCACGCCAATCGGCAGCGGCACGTGCTGGCGGATCGCTTTCAGGCGCTCGGCCACTTCCACCGTGTCGATATTGCCGGCCCCCGTCACGCCTTTCAGCGAGACGTAGTAGCTGAAGCCGCCACCGACTTTGGCCACCTGCGCAATCCGCTGTTCGGTCGAGGTCGGTGCCAGCAGGAAGATCAGATCGAGCCCCGCCGCGCGCATGGCCGCCGAGAATTCTTCACACTCTTCCGGCGGGTAATCCACCACGATGGCGCCATCGGCACCGGCTTTCTGCGATTCGGCGATGAAACGCGCCGCGCCGATCCGTTCGATAGGATTCGCATAGCCCATCAGTACGACAGGCGTGTGCTGGTTAGTCTTGCGGAACTCGGCCACCATGGCGAACACGTCCATGATGCCCACGCCCTGCGCCAGCGCCCGTTCGCAGGCGCGCTGGATCACGGGGCCTTCCGCCATCGGATCGGAAAACGGCACACCCAGTTCGAGGATGTTGGCGCCACCAGCCACCATGGCATGCATCAGCGGCACCGTCAGATTCGGTGCCGGATCACCGGCCGTGATGAACGTAATCAGCGCCGTCTTGTTCTGTGCCTTCAGTTCGGCAAAAGTTTGTGCGATGAGGGACATGTCGGCTCCTTAATTGAAATTCAAACCCATACGTTCAGCTACCGTATGCATGTCCTTGTCGCCCCGACCCGACAGGTTGGCCAGAATAATCTGATCGGCTGGCAGCGTGGCCGCCAGCTTGAAGGCATAGGCCAGCGCGTGCGACGACTCCAGCGCCGGAATAATGCCTTCGATATGGCAGCAGTCATGGAAGGCCGCCAGAGCTTCTTCGTCCGTAATCGAAACGTACTGGGCGCGGCCGCTATCCTTCAGATAAGCGTGCTCCGGCCCCACCCCCGGATAATCGAGACCGGCCGAAACGGAATGGGTTTCGATGATCTGGCCGTTTTCATCCTGCAGCAGATAGGTGCGGTTACCATGCAATACGCCCGGATAGCCCTTGGTCAGCGAAGCGGCGTGCTTGTCACCGTCCAGCCCTTCGCCAGCCGCTTCCACGCCCACCAGACGCACCTGCTTTTCGTCGATGTAAGGGTAGAAAATCCCCATGGCATTCGAGCCGCCACCAATACAGGCCACCACGTAGTCCGGCTGGCGCCCCGTCATTTCCGGCATCTGCACCAGACATTCTTCACCGATCACAGACTGGAAGTCGCGCACCAGCATCGGGTAAGGATGCGGGCCGGCCACCGTGCCGATGATGTAGAAAGTATTTTCGATATTCGTTACCCAGTCGCGCATGGCTTCGTTGAGCGCATCCTTGAGGGTTTTCGAACCGGATTCTACGGGCACCACTTTAGCGCCCAGCAGCTTCATACGGTAGACGTTCTGGGCCTGACGCTTGACGTCTTCGCTACCCATGTAGACCACGCATTCGAGGCCGAAGCGGGCGCAGATGGTGGCCGTGGCCACGCCGTGCTGACCGGCGCCCGTTTCGGCAATGATGCGGCGCTTGCCCATGCGGCGTGCCAGCAAGGCCTGACCGATCACGTTGTTGATCTTGTGGGCACCGGTATGGTTGAGGTCTTCGCGCTTGAAGAACACTTGCGCACCGCCCATCTGCTGCGACCAGCGTTTGGCATGGTAGACGGGCGAAGGACGGCCAACAAAGTGCTTGAGTTCGTAACGGAATTCTTCGAGGAATTCGGGGTCTTTGCTGAACTTCTCGTAGGCCTGATTCAGTTCGGCCAGAGCGTAGGTCAGAGTTTCGGCGACGAACGAACCGCCGTAAGGGCCGAAGTGGCCGCGGTTGTCAGGTAAATCGTAATCTTTAGCGTGGAACAGGGGCTGCGCTGGCGCATTCATGATGGGTTGCTCTCTCGATTAAGTCATCTCCGGCACGCACGGCTGCAACAAATGCAGCGATCTTGCGGCCATCCTTGATCCCCTTGGACGCTTCGACACCACTGCTGATATCGACCGCGTAGGGGCGTACCTCGCACACTGCGTCAGTGGCGTTGTGTACGCTCAAGCCACCACTCAAAACGACCCGAGGCGCGAGCTCTTTTGGAATGAGAGACCAATCAAAACCCTTCCCAGCGCCACCGTAGGCGTCCACATAGGTGTCCAGCAACAGGCTGGTGAACCAGGGACCGGCAGCGCGGCATTGTTGCTCGTATTCTAGCAAATCAGCGGGCGATGTGTCAGGTTTGACGCGGAACACCCGCACATAGGGGCGCGCCGCAGCGGCGGCAATGGCAGCCGACTCGGCCACCGTCTCGTCGCCATGCAGCTGGATCAGACCTATCGGGGCGATGGCCACTGTGGCCGCCACTTCTGCCGGCGTGGCATTCACGAACAGCCCCGTGCAGGTAACGAACGGCGGCACCGCCGCGATCAGCGCGGCAGCCTGCTGGGGCGTGACATAACGGGGGCTTTTCGGATAGAACACGAAGCCGATGGCATCGGCACCGGCAGCCACGGCCGCCTGCACATCTTCTACGCGGGTCAGACCGCAAATCTTGATACGGGTGCGTGCCATCTTTTACCTATTAAAACCAGACGAGGGGGCTGTCCACTTCCTGCGGCAACTGCCATTTGAGATCGTAGCCGACACGGGCCAAATACAGGCCGTCTGGCATGAAAGTCGGCGCGGCCTGCGTGCGGTCTTTACTTTCCAGCAACTGTCCCAGCCATTCCGGCTTTTCCCGTCCGCTACCGATGTAGACCAGCGAACCAACCAGATTGCGCACCATGTGGTGCAGGAAGGCGCTGGCCGTGATGGTGAACACGATCAGTTCGCCCTGCTGGCGGATTTTGATGTCGTGCATCAGCTTCATGGGGGATTTGGCCTGACACTGGGCCGCACGGAAGGCGCTGAAATCATGCCAGCCTATCAGCGGCTCCACGGCCTGCTGCATCAGTTCCACGTCGAGCGGGCGGAAGAAGAAACCGGCCCGCCCTGCCAGCAGAGCACTACGCACAGGATGATTGTGCAGCACGTAGTGATAGGTACGGGAATGGGCGCTGAAACGGGCGTGGAAGAAGTCCAGCGCCGTCGGATCACCTTCCAGCTGCTTGGCCCAGCGCACGCTGATGGTGGGCGGCAAAAAGGCATTGGCAGCGCGCACCCACGCATGATCTTCGCGTTCGAGTTCGGTATCGAAGTGCACCACCTGTTCCAGCGCGTGCACACCGGCGTCGGTACGTCCCGCGCAGGTGGTAGCCAGCTTTACCGTGGCAAATTTTTCCAGTGCTTCTTCCAGCTTGTCCTGCACGGTCAGGCCACTCGGCTGCTTCTGGTAGCCCTGCCATGCATTGCCGTCGTACTGGACGCCGATTACTATCCGTTTCAATTGCTGCCCGATCTATTCTCTGAGTCAGCCATTATATACGGGCACAGGCAGGCGCCGTGCAAGGGCAACGGCGCCACCTGACACATGGCTAGCCCAGCTGGGCCAGCATGCCATTGGCTTTGGCGATCTGGCTGGCGTTACCGCCGCGCAGCACTTCTTCCAGCAGTTCGCGTGCGCCTTCCTTGTCGCCAATTTCCTGATAGGCCACGGCCAGATCGAGCTTGGTATCCATTTCCATGTGCTGGGCCGACATCGGCTCGTCGTCTGCGGCCGCGGCCGGCGCTGCAGCCGCGCTAGCGACTTCGGGCAGATCCAGATCGATGCTGGACAGATCGAATTCCTGCGCAGCCGGTGCCGGCGCCGGCGTGACTTCTTCCGCGCTCTTGAGTAGATCGGCCAGATCATCTTCTGCTGCGGCGGCCGCGGCAGCAGCTTCGGCGGCCTGTGCTACGGGCGCTTGCAGGTCGAAGCCGGCCAGATCCAGATCGAGGCCATCGCTGGCGCTCTCGGCAACAGCTGCCGGTTGGCTAGCTGCTGCGTCCGGCAGATCCAGCGTGAAGTCCAGATCGGTCGAGGCCGCTGCAGGTGCTGCCTCGACTGCGCTGGCTGGCAGTTCGATCGCGGCCGGTGCATCGGCCACGGGCTCGAAGCTCAGACCACCCAGATCAAAGTCCATCAGATTACTGTTTTCCGCCGCCACCGAGGCCGGCGAAATAGCCGCATCGGCAGCCTGTGGCAAGGCCGTATCCATGCCCGCGTCAAAATTGCCCATGCCGTTATCGGCACTGGCAGTGTAGCCATCGTCCGCTGGTTCGGCTGCGGCTGGCGCAGCGGCCGAAGTATCAGGGCCGCGCGTATAGAGCGGATTGGTCGGATCCAGCGCCTGCCCCATGGCGGCTGCCTGCGCCCATTCGTCACCGTTGCCACGGGTCAGGCCATACAGTTCTTCCGCCTGTTCCTCGAAGCCACGCGGGTCTTTACGGGCAGTGAAAATCTCCAGCAATTTCAGACGGGCCGGATGGCGCTCCGGATGCACGCGCAGTGCTTCCTTGAGGATCTCTTCGGCTTGCGCATCGCGCCCGTAGGCGATGTAGACATCGGCTTCTGCCACAGGATCGACTTCATTGGTATCGAGCTGGCTGGCCGATGGCGCAAAATTGGAATTGAATACGCTGTTGCTGGTGTCGACACTCTGGCCGCCCGTCTCTTCGATCAGCGATTGCGCCGTCAGAGCCGGATCTTCCACCGCAATGGTTTCTTCCTTAGGCACTTCGAATTTACGCCGGCGCCGTGCAGCGAACAGTGCACCGCCACCGGCCAGCAGCGTGGCGGCAGCAATGCCCACATACTGCAGGTTATCCATCAGGATTTCGAAGATGCTAGGCTCCGGCGCTTTTTTCGGTGGCAGCACCAGCGTACGCTTGGTCTTGACTGGCGCCGAAGCGGCCGCCGAGGCTGAGGCTGAGGCGGAAGCGGAAGCCGAGGCGGAGGCCGATGCCGATGCCGATGCCGATGCCGAAGCTTGGGCCGCAGCCTTGCTCTTCAACGCCATCAGGTTTTCCAGATCACGTACATTCTTTTCCAGTTCCTTGGTGCGCGCGTCGGCTTCTTCCAGCTCTTTCTGCTTGGCGATCTTGTCTTCCACCGCCAGACCGGTCTTGCCCTGTTCCGGCGTGCCGCTGGTGGCTTTCGATAGGGTCAGCTTGTCCTTGGCCGCATTCAGAGCATTCGGTTTTTCTTCCACTTTGGCAGTGATCTTGCCCGTCACATTCTGGCTCAGATCTGCTTCCTTGGCCGGCGTACTCGCGGCCACCTGCCCTGCCAGCTTGGCGCGATAGGCCGCGAAGTCGGCCGCATGGGCCACCACCACACCGCGTGCTTCGCCTTCCGGCGCGCTGCTGCGGATATCCTCGCTGCCAGGCACGGCCAGTATCTGGCCGGATTTCAGACGGTTCATATTGTTGCCAGCAAACGCTTCCGGATTGGCGCGGTACAGCGCCACCAGCATCATGTCGAGCGAGACATCCTGCGGCTTGACCTGACTGGCGATGCGGCTCAGATTGTCGCCGTTCTTGACCGTGTATTCGCTCGCTGGCTGTGTCGATGCTGGTGCGGCAGGTGCTGGTGCAGCGGCAGGTGCGGGTGCAGCGGCAGCCGCCGATGGCGCCGGTGCGGCAGCAGGGGCTGGTGCAGGGGCGGCAGCGCTGGCCGGTGCAGCAGCAGGTGCCGGTGCACTCGGCGCGGCGGGCAGCGGACGCCCCAGATCAACCGGTGCGGCCACCTGCGGCGCCTGCGTGGCGCGCATTTCGGCCGGATCGAGCAGGAAGGTGTATTCGCGGACGATGCGGCCACCATTCCAGTTCAGCTCCATCAGCATGTCGACGAAGGGCTCGTTGATCGGCTGACTGGAACTGACTTTGATCACCTGACGGCCGGCGCGCTGCTCGACATCGAAGCGCAGCGACAGCAATGCGGGATTGAAATCGATATTGGCAACGCGGTAGGCATCGGCCGGCGCCAGCTTGGCCACCAGCGCTTGCGCTTCGTCGGCCGACACGGCCGTCAGTTCGATCTCGGCGCGCAGCGGCTGGCCTAGCGAGGACAGCACCGTCAGCTTGCCCAGTCCGGCCGCATGGGCAGACGCCATCAGCACCGCACTGGCAACCGCGCCAGTGAGAGTTTTCAACGCAAACGAGGCAAAGCGGGAACGATTCGGTACAGGCATAGTGGGCAGCATTAGGTTGTCAGAGGGAAAATGTTACTTTCCCAGATATCCCAACATATCATCATGCTTTCAGGCACGCAAGCTTTGCACGATGTATGACGGGCTAGTTGTCACGTCTATGCCCACTTTAGACGAAAAAAAGGGGTTTTCCCTATGAGAACATAGAGAGAAAACCCCTTCAACTCGGGCGATCGAACGCCCGCCTACAACTGAAACTGTCTGAACGACTGCTTAGTTGTCCAGAACCTTAGTTGTCTAAAACGATACGCAGCATGCGGCGCAGCGGCTCGGCCGCGCCCCACAGCAGCTGGTCACCCACGGTGAAGGCCGACAGGTAGTCCGGACCCATTTCCAGCTTGCGCAGACGGCCCACCGGAATCGTCAGGCCACCCGTCACTGCCGCTGGCGACAGGTCTTTCATCGACGCTTCGCGGGTGTTAGGCACCACTTTGGCCCACTGGTTGGCGGAAGCGATGATGTCGGTGATTTCATCCAGCGGCACATCTTTTTTCAGCTTGATGGTCAGTGCCTGCGAATGGCAACGCATCGCACCGATACGTACGCACAGGCCGTCGACAGGAATCGGCTTGGAACCGAAGTCGGCGCCCAGACCCAGAATCTTGTTGGTTTCTGCGCCAGCTTTCCACTCTTCTTTCGACTGGCCATTGCCCAGATCCTTGTCGATCCAAGGAATCAGGTTGCCGGCCAGCGGTACGCCGAACTGTTTGGTTTCGTCAGCCGTCAGACCGTGCTGGGTGGCCAGCACCTGACGGTCGATTTCCAGAATCGCCGAAGCCGGGTTGTCCAGCAGTGGCTTGATGGCGCTGTTGATGGTGCCGAACTGGGTCAGCAGTTCGCGCATGTGCTGGGCGCCGCCGCCCGATGCTGCCTGATAGGTCATGGACGTCATCCACTCGACCAGATTGTTCTGGAACAGGCCGCCCAGACCGATCAGCATGCACGATACCGTGCAGTTACCGCCGATGAAATTCTTCACGCCCTTGCCCAGCGCGTCTTTGATCACGTGCATATTCACCGGATCGAGCACGATCACGGCATCTTTTTCCATACGCAGCGTCGAAGCCGCATCGATCCAGTAGCCGTTCCAGCCTGCTGCACGCAGTTTCGGGAACACTTCGGTGGTGTAATCGCCGCCCTGGCACGAAATAATGATTTCGCACTTTTTCAGTTCGTCGATATCGGTGGCGCTTTTCAGTTTGGTTTCATTCTTCGCCATCTTCGGGGCATCGCCACCGGGATTCGAAGTGGTGAAGAACACTGGCTCGATGTGGGCGAAATCGCCCTCTTCCTGCATACGCTGCATCAGCACCGAACCGACCATACCACGCCAACCTACCAAGCCTACCAGTTTCATAATTATTCCTTGAGTTTCAGTTTCTTCCCGAACGGGACTGCTGTAGCTTGGCTTTCCCCAGCTGTTGCGGCAGTCAGTCCCGGTGCGTACTTATTTACACCAACTTATTTACACCAGCGCCTTCACGACGGCGTTACCCATTTCTTCCGTGCCCACTTTGGTGGTACCGGCTTCGTAGATATCGGCCGTACGCAGACCTTGCGCCAGCACGGCCTTGACGGCGTTCTCGATACGGTCAGCCTGTTCCGGCTTGTTGAGCGAGAAGCGCAGCATCATGGCCGCCGACAGAATGGTCGCCAGCGGATTGGCGATGCCTTTGCCGGCGATGTCCGGTGCCGAACCGTGCGATGGTTCGTACAGGCCCTTGTTGTTGGCATCGAGCGAAGCCGATGGCAGCATGCCGATCGAACCGGTCAGCATCGCGGCGGCATCGCTGAGGATGTCGCCGAACATATTGCCGGTGACGATCACATCGAACTTCTTCGGTGCACGCACCAGTTGCATGGCGGCGTTGTCGACGTACATATGCTCGAGCGCGACGTCCGGATATTCCTTGTGCACGTCGATCACGATGTCTTTCCAGAACTGGAAGGTTTCCAGCACATTGGCCTTGTCCACGCTGGTCAGGCGCTTGTCGCGCTTCTGCGCAGCCTGGAATGCCACGTGGGCGATGCGGCGGATTTCGCCTTCGGCATAGCGCATGGTGTCGAAACCTTCGCGCTGGCCTTTGAACGGGCCGTCCGGGCATTCGCGCACACCGCGCGGCTGGCCGAAGTAGATGTCACCGGTCAGTTCACGGATGATCAGAATGTCCAGACCCGACACCACTTCCGGCTTCAGCGTCGAAGCGCCGGCCAGTTCAGGGTACAGAATCGCCGGACGCAGATTGGCGAACAGGCCCAGTTGCTTGCGCAGACCCAGAATGGCCTGCTCGGGACGCAGCGAGCGTTCCAGATTGTCGTACTGGTAGTCGCCAACGGCGCCGAACAGCACGGCGTCGGCCGCTTTGGCCAGCGCCAGCGTGGCTTCCGGCAGCGGGTGGCCATGGGCGGCATAGCCGGCGCCGCCGACCGGCGCCGATTCCAGCTCGAACGACTCACCCAGCACGTTCAGTACTTTGACGGCCTGGGCGACGATTTCCGGGCCGATACCGTCGCCCGGGAGAATTGCGATTTTCATGTTGAGATCTTGGTTAGCGTTTAGATGACATTGGCCAGCCATGGCTGGCTAGCCAGATGGCGCTCTTCGAAAGCACGGATAGTGTCGGCATGGCGCAGGGTCAGGCCGATATCGTCGAGCCCGTTCATCAGGCAGTATTTGCGGAAGGCGTCGATCTCGAAGGGATAGGAGACGCTGCCATTGCTGGTGGAAATGCGCTGCTGTTCAAGGTCCACCACCAGACGGTAACCGGGGAAGGCCTTGACTTCATTGAACAGATGATCGATCTGTGCTTCGGATAAAACGATGGGCAGCAAGCCGCTCTTGTAGCAGTTGTTGAAGAAGATGTCGGCAAACGACGGTGCAATGATGGCGCGGAAGCCATACTGGTCGAGTGCCCATGGTGCGTGCTCGCGCGAGGAGCCGCAGCCGAAGTTCTTGCGCGCCAGCAGAATCGAGGCGCCCTGATAGCGCGGCTGGTTCAGCACGAAATCGGGATTGAGCGGACGTTTGCTGTTGTCCATGCCCGGTTCGCCGTGGTCCAGATAGCGCCATTCGTCGAACAGGTTGGGGCCGAAGCCGGTGCGGTGGATGGACTTCAGGAATTGCTTGGGAATGATGGCGTCCGTATCGACGTTAGCGCGATCGAGCGGTGCTACCAGCCCTTCATAAATCGTAAATTTATCCATGATGCTCTATAAGTGGACGGCAGCGCAGAGCGTGCTGCGCGCCGTCATGGGGGTCCGTTTTAATGGCCCGCGGCGCCCTGCACCGCCTGGCCGGCTTTCTGCACATCCTTGCCGATACCGGCGACGGTGTTGCAGCCGGTCAGAGTCAGCGTGGTCATGGCAAGAATAGTCAGTGCGATCAGTTTTTTCATAATGGGGCCTCGTGGGTCGTAAGAGTTGAATTAACGCAGGCTGCGTACGTCAACGAAGTGGCCGGCGATACCGGCTGCCGCAGCCATCGCGGGCGACACCAGATGGGTGCGACCGCCCTGACCCTGGCGTCCTTCGAAATTGCGGTTGGAAGTGGAAGCGCAGCGCTCGCCCGGTTCCAGACGGTCGGCATTCATGGCCAGACACATCGAGCAGCCCGGATCGCGCCATTCGAAACCGGCAGCGCGGAAGATCTGGTCCAGACCTTCGCGTTCGGCCTGTTCTTTCACCAGACCGGAGCCCGGCACCACCATCGCCAGTTTGACGTTGGAAGCGCGCTGCTTGCCGCGTACCACTTCGGCGGCGGCGCGCAGGTCTTCGATGCGCGAGTTGGTGCAGGAACCGATGAACACTTTGTCGATGCGGATATCGCTGACGGCGGTATTCGGTTTCAGGTCCATGTACACCAGCGCTTTTTCGATGGCGTTACGCTTGACGTCATCTTTTTCGTGGTCCGGATCAGGGATGCGGCCATCGATGGCCAGCACCATTTCCGGCGAGGTGCCCCAGGTTACCTGCGGCTTGATCTCGGCGGCATTCAGCGTCACCACCAGATCGAAGCGCGCACCGGCGTCCGAGTGCAGCGTGCGCCAGTATTCGACAGCGCGGTCCCAGTGCGGACCGACCGGCGAGAACGGACGGCCTTTGACGTAGTTGATGGTGGTGTCGTCCACGCCGATGATGCCGGCGCGGGCGCCCGCTTCGATCGCCATATTGCAGACCGTCATACGGCCTTCCATCGACAGCGCGCGGATGGTGGAGCCACCGAATTCGATGCAGTAGCCGGTACCGCCAGCGGTGCCGATCTTGCCGATGATGGCCAGTACGATGTCCTTGGCCGTCACGCCGGCCGGTAGAGCGCCGTCGACCTGCACCAGCATGGCTTTGGATTTTTTCTGCAGCAAAGTCTGGGTAGCCAGCACGTGCTCCACTTCCGAGGTGCCGATGCCGTGCGCCAGTGCGCCGAACGCGCCGTGGGTGGAGGTATGCGAATCGCCGCACACCACCGTCATGCCCGGCAGGGTCGCGCCCTGTTCAGGCCCGATCACGTGAACGATGCCCTGACGCTTGTCGTTCATGTTGAAATAGGTCAGACCGTAGGACTTGGCATTGCTGTCCAGCGTCTCCACCTGCAGGCGCGAAACGGGATCGGCGATGCCCTGATCGCGGCCGGTAGTCGGCACATTGTGGTCGGCCACGGCCAGATTGGCCGACACCCGCCATGGCGCACGGTTGGCGGCACGCAGGCCGTCGAAAGCCTGCGGACTGGTGACTTCGTGCACCAGATGGCGGTCGATATAGAGGATGGTGGTGCCGTCTTCTTCGGCCTTCACCACGTGGGATTCCCAGAGTTTGTCGTAAAGCGTCTTCATCATATTCGTTGAGTACTGCTACTGCCTGTGTGAGTGATCCACTTCGATTATGCCATATTGTGCAACGCAATAGCGGTCGCTGCGGTCGGCCTCGTGAGCTGATGCAGTTCCGCTTATTTGATACACTTTTTATGACTCCTTTTAAAAAATTCCGTGCTGCAATGAAAAAAAAGCCTGCGGGGTCGCAGGCTTAGTGTCTTACTGGCCCCGCTATTTGCTAGGCCGCCATGCGCACATTGCCTCGACACCCGTCCATCAGGAAGGATAGGCCTACCACTAGCACTAGTTCGCCTTCGGCCGAACGTGCAGTACCGGTAATGCCTTCGACGGCAATCGCAGTCATAGGTTTAATCACGAGGTCGGCTGTGCCGTCCACCGCTTCCACCGCCAGAATATACGGTTGTGGCGCTGCAACAACAATACCCACTTTCTCGCGGCAGTCTTCGTAACCGAGCGCACCCGCCAGCGAACGCACCGGCAGCGGACGACCCTGATCTTTCAGCACTGGCGCGCCGCCCACTTCCATGAACTCTTCCGGCAGTTCCACCACGCGCTGTACCACGGCCATCGGCAGTGCCAGTGCAGCACCCGAGGTCGAGACCAGCATGGTCGGTACGATCGACAGCTCGATCGGCAGACGGATGGCGAACTTGGTGCCTTTGCCCAGTTCCGATTCGATATGGATGGCACCGCGGTTTTTCTCCACGGCGGTTTTCACCACGTCCATGCCGACGCCGCGGCCGGACACGCTGGAAGCCACTTCCTTGGTCGAGAAACCGGGCAGGAATACCAGCTGGAAGCAATCGTCCGGCGTCAGCTGGGTCGATTCGGAAATCAGGCCCTTCTGCAATGCCTTGGCACGCAGTTTGACGGGATCCATACCCTTGCCGTCATCCTGCAGCACGATCATTACGCTGTTGGCTTCCTGCCATGCTTTGAGCGAGATATACGACTTGATGGACTTGCCGGCCACCGCACGTTCTTCCGGCGTTTCCACCCCGTGATCGAGCGCATTACGCAGCATGTGCACGAGCGGATCGTACAAGCTGTCCACCACTACGCGGTCGACTTCGGTTTCCGCACCCTCGATGGTCAGTTCCACGTCCTTGCCCAGATCCTTGGCCAGTTCGCGTACCAGTCGGGGGAACTTCTGGAACAGACGGCCGACCGGCTGCATACGGGTCGCCAGCGTGGCGCGCTGCAGCTCGGTGGAATAGCGCGAAGCGCGTTCCAGCGTTTCCGCCAGCGTGGCCATCAGCGTCTGGGCCTGACCTTCGAACTTGAATTGCAGCAGACGTTCGAGCAGTACGGCAGCCTGATTGGCGGCCTGCACGGATTCGCCGGCCACTTCCAGCAGTGCGTCGAGCTTGACGGCATCGACGCGGATCGATTCTTCCTTGGCCGGCGCAGCGTGCGGACGTTCCTCGCGCTTCTCGGCAGCTTCGCGCTTGACGGCGGTAGCAGCGGGACCGGAGCCGGTGGCAGCAGGCGCTGCTGCAGGCGCTGCGGCAGCGGCAGGCGCGGCAGCAGGAGCCGGGGCAGCGACGGCGGCAGCCGGAGCGGCCGCAACCGGTGCTGGTGCGGCAGCGGCCGCCGCGGGACGCGTGTAGGTACCCGGCGGCATCACCGCCTCATACATGGCATCCCAGTCCAGACCGTTAGCAGTCATGGTCGAGGCATTGCCGTCGACGGGTGCAGCAGCCGGTGCGGCAACCGGTGCTGCGACAGGAGCCGCCACCGGAGCCGCTGCAGCAGGTGCCGGTGCCGGTGCGGCAGCAGCAGGTGCCGAGTCGGTCTTGCCGTCGATAGCGTCTTTCAGGATCACTTCCAGATCGTGCGGCATGGCCGGCAGCGTATCCGGTTCGACCCCGTTGTTCAGTTCAGCCAGCTGGTCGGCCACGAAGCCGGATGCCTGCAGCGCCGCTTCGATCGCCAGCGGCGTCACTGGCGCAGCGCCGGTGCGCAGAGCGTCAAACAGATTCTCGGTCAGGTGGCAGGCTGCGACCAGCGCAGGCAGGCCCATAAAGCCCGCACCGCCCTTGATGGTGTGGAAAGAACGAAACACTGCATTCAGTGTTTCCTTGTTGTCGGGGTCGCGTTCAAGCTTGAGCAGATGCTCTTCAACGTTGACCGCAAGATCCATCGCCTCGACGACGAAATCCTTGAGCATATCGTCCATTAGAATCCCAGATCAGCAAGCAAGTCGTCAACACTATCCTGGCTCAGCGCAACGGTCGGGGTCGACGGGCCTTGCATCAGGGTCACTTCTTTCGCGGCTATCTTCTCGCGCAGTGCTGGCGGCGCGTTATCACGCAGCAGCATGGCCAGTTCCTGCTCCACGGTCTTGGTGATGATCACGACTTTCTTGATCAGCTGACCGGTAATATCCTGGAAGTCCTGCGCCATCATGATTTCCAGCAGGCGGGCTTTTTCCGCTTCCGTTGCAGCCGACACGGCAGCGGCAAAGGCTTGCGAATCACCGGCCAGCTGCTTGAACTGTTCCTGGCTCAGTTTGCCGGCGAACAGATCGGCCCAGCGGTCTTCCATGTCCTTGGATTTCTTCGACAGGGCATCCTGTTCCGGCATGCCTTCGTCCAGCGTATTCAGTACCTTGTTCGCGGCCTGTTCGGTCAGCGTGGCGACGTACTCGAGGCGGTCCTGCGCATCGTTGATCTGCGAGGAAGCTTCCGTCAGCGCCTTGTCGTAACCCAGCTCGCGCAGCGAATCGTGCAGCAGGCGCACAATCCCGCCCAGGCGCTCGAACATCGGCTTCTCTTCATCCGCGCCAGCTGCAACAGGTGCGGCCTCGGCTGCGGCCGCAGGGGCTGCAGCGGGCGCAGCCACCGCATCGGCGGGGCGCGCAGCAGCGACTTCCTCGAACAGGCTTTCGAGGTCGTCCTCGGCAGCGGCCGGTGCAGGAGCAGGCGCTGGAGCGGAAGTTTTGCTCTGCGCAGACACTTCATCAAATAATGCGTCGAAATCGTCAGCGGCGTTGGTCATAATCCCTGCTTCTCCATAATTTGTAAAAATGCTGCCCTAAACTTGCTTTACGGGTGATGACTTTCGGCAATATAGCGCACCTGCCTGAGTGTAGCAGGGCACCGCCAGATAATTCAATCCCGTCACGGGGTCGCCTCCCCTGCGCCACGGGTCCATCCCAAGTTTCGTTGTATTTGGTGATACTAACATCGCTTACGGCGACAAAACATGGTTCATGACACAAAAGTAGTGCCCGGATGCAAAAAAAGCCGCGAGTCGGTAGCAAAACCACATCGTCACACAGGGAAATCTTGCCTTCACTTGATAATCATCAACTCTTTACATAGTGGCAATAATGTAAATCGGGGCTAGAATGAAATATCCTGCGGATGGACCTACAAGGAGGCTGATCATGTATCGCAAAATCCTGATTACCACGGACGGCTCGGCCGTTTCCAGCAAAACCGCCTGTGCCGGCGTGGCGTTTGCCGCCCAGATGCAGGCGGAAGTGCTGGTGCTGTTTGTCGCTCCCGAATACCAGTACCCGATCTATGTCGAGATCGTGCCACCCAGCTACCCCAGCGAAGACGACTACCGCGCCGCCATGCTGAAGGCCGGCGAGGAACATACCCGTGCTGTCGTACTAGCCTGCCAGCAGCAATCACTGCCCTGCCGTAGCCTGACGGCGTTCGCCGAACATACGGCAATGAAAATCGTCGAGGTGGCGGAACAGCAACAGTGCGATCTGATATTTATGGGCTCCCACGGCCGCAGCGGCTGGGGACAATTGCTACTGGGCAGTGTGACTAACAAGGTGTTATCCCACACCCGCATTCCCGTTCTCGTACACAGGCTGATCAAAGAACCCGATAGCAAGTAAAAAACTGGAAGTCGATTTTTATAGTAAGATTATAAGATTGGCTCAAATATAATAAATCTTACCTAAAATCAATTTCATGATCCGCATAGTCATCGCCGACGACCACACCATCATGCGTGAAGGGCTCAAGCGCATTCTCGACGGCGCGCCGGATATCGACATCGTGGGCGAGGCCATCGATGGTTTCGAAGTGCTGGGCCACGTGCGTCAGGGTGGCTTCGACCTGCTGCTGCTCGACCTCTCCATGCCGGGCCGCAGCGGCGTCGATCTGATCCGCCAGATCCGCTCGGAAGCCCCCAAGCTGGCCATATTAATCCTCACCATGCATGAGGAAGAACAGTATGCCGTGCGCGCCATCCGTGCCGGTGCGCAAGGCTATCTGACCAAGGAGAGCGCCGGCACCCAGCTGGTCGGAGCGATCCGCAAAGTCGCTTCCGGCCGTCCCTACATCAGCACTGGCGTGGCCGAACAGCTGGCGTTAAACATCATGGCGCCCAATGAAAGCCTGCTGCACAAACAGCTCTCCGACCGCGAGTTCGAAGTGTTCTCGCTGCTAGTGGCCGGCAAGTCCATCACGGAAATCGCCAACAGCCTGCACCTGAGTGTCAAAACCGTCAGCACGCACAAGACCCGCATCATGCAGAAGATGGGCATGAGCTCGCTCTCGGAGATGGTGCAGTACGCTGTGGCTCACCGTCTGCTCTCCCCTTTCAAGACCTGAATTCCCTCTTTTCGTTTAGGAAAATTCCTACACGACGGCGCGTTCTCCTACGGCCAGATTCAGCCGTTGCCGATAGTTCCCACTGGCTTCTGTTGGCATACTGAAATCACTCAGGGCGATGCCTTACCACAGGAGAAGATTATGCTGTCCACACCTACCCCCGAACTGCGCCCTGCCGGCAGCAGCCTGCAATCAGGCGCAATGGAGGCCGGCCGTCAGCGTCAGGGGCGGCTCTGGTCCAACCTGAAGGAAGTGTGCGATCTGCTGCACATACCGGCCGCCTGCAGCGTGAATACGGAAGAACTGCTGTTCCAGCATGTGCAGTTCAAGACAGGCCAGCGCGTCCACACCATAGGCCAGATCTTCGATACCCTGTACATCGTCAATTCCGGCTTCCTGAAAACCGTGCTGATCGACGAATTCGGCAACGAACAGGTGCTCAGCTTCCCCATGAAAGGCGACATGCTGGGCGTGGACGGCATCCATACGCGCCACTACTCATCGGAAGCGGTGGCACTGTCCGATTGCGATGTGATCCTGCTGCCGTTCAAGAAGCTGACGGCACTGGGGCGCGTGCATCAGGAGCTGGAACATCTGATGTACGGCGTGATGAGCCGCGAACTGGTGCGCGAGCAAGCCATGATAGGCATGCTGGGCGCGCTCAGCGCGGAAGCCCGGGTGGCGCGCTTCCTGATGTCGCTGGCTGATCGCTTTGCCCAGATGGGCTATTCCTCCAAGCTGTTCAATCTGCGCATGACGCGCCACGAAATCGGCAGCTATCTGGGGCTGACGCTGGAAACCGTCAGCCGCACCCTGTCGGCCTTCAACGAAATCGGCCTGATCAGCGTGGATCAGCGCACCATCGGCATCAAGGATCCGGAAGCGCTGAAAAATCTGCGCCGTCTGCCGCCCTCGCGCACCCGCGCCAAACAGCAGGCTGCCGCCAAGGCGCGCAGCAACGATAGCGCCCTGGCCACGCTCTAGCCTGCGCACAGAAGTTCCCCCAGCCTTGAGCCCGGCCATTCCGGGCTCTTTTTTTCGCCGCCACCGCGCAACGGTGCGAACAGGCTTGCATTCTGGCGCACTATCCTCAATAATGAACGCAAATGCGAATCATTCTTATTTGAGGACTCCCCACCCATGAGCCAGAACCTCCCCGTCCCCAGCGCCCCGACCCGCGCCAGCAACCAGGTAACAAGCGGCAATCCCTCAGCCAGCACAGCCAGCACGCCGGCGCCACGCCGCGTCAGCAGTGCGGTGCTGATGGGCGACGGTCGCGCCATCGAAATCGAGCATGGCGGCCGCGTCTACCAGTTAAGAATTACCCAGTTGAACAAGCTGATTCTGACGGCCTAGCGCCGCCGCCCAGTCCCCACCTTGCCTCGTCGCCAGCCGCTCGCGCCAGCCAGAGTCTGCCACTTTTCAGGAGCGATACATGGCCCTCGATCGACACGACCCTATTTTCATGGCGCCGCCAGCCGGCCCCAATCCGGAACTGATGCTGTCTGCCGTACTGCATCTGATGTCGCACTACACGGCCAACCACAGCGCCGATGGTGGCTGTGTCAAGCTGGCGGCCGTGATCGAACGCCATCTGAAGGCGCTGGCCAGCCTGCCGGAACTGGCGCCCGTACTGCGTGCCACTTGCCAGCAGCTTACCGAGCAATGGGCCCAGGTGGTGGAGCGCCAGTTGCCGGTGCCGGAACGCAGCAGCTTTCTGGCCCGCTTCATGACGCGCACCCGTGCCGTCGCCAGCGCAGCCTAGGTGCAGCCATGTGCGAACGTCACGCTAGCGGGGCGCATGCGAATGCTGCACCCGTCTCCTCGCGCCGGCGCCGTCTGTGGCAGCTCGAGCATAGCTGCCACTGCCCCCTGATCGGCGTCGGCCTGCCCCTGCCAGTACTACGCAAGCTGGTAGAAAAACTCAGCGGCGGCAAGACCATCGCCGATGATTATGAAATCCATGTGGGCGCGGTCAGTGAATGCACCAGCCGCAACCGCCTGTCGGAAGCGCTACAGAAAGAACTCGACCAGCGTTATGCCACGGTACTACTACGCTACCGCACGGTGCGCAGCACGGAACAGCTATTCTCTCTGTGGCGCGCGGCCATCGCTGCCGGCGACGTGGCTGGCGCCTTCTGGGCTGCACTCACCCATCCCCACTGCACGACTGCGCTGGAACAGCAGCTGTGCCGCGATCTGCACATGGTGCAGCATCAGGCTGGCGCCTGCGTGCGCGCCGACCTAGGTAAGTTCAATGCGCTGGTGGGTGCCCATGCCCGCCTCACGCTGGATCTGGGCAAGGCCCAGCAGCGCGTGCTGGCTTTACAGGCAGAAAAATCCACTCTCGCCACCCAGCACGAAACCCGCATGATGCAGATGCAGGCCAGCCTGATCGGTAAAAATAGTCTGATCGCTTCGCTACAGGCGCAAGTGGAACAGCTCAGGCTGGGCCAGCCGGGACTGGAGAGCCGCATCCGCCTGACGGCGCGGCTGCAACAGATGGAACAGCAGCAGCGTGCCCTGCGTCTGCAAGTGGCCGAGCTGCAGGCTGCCGCAAGCGCGCAGGCTGTCCAGCCGAGTGTGGCGCCAGCAGCAGCGGCGAGCACTGCGGCCGGCACTACCATGCTGGCCGCTGCGGCCGAAGCCATGTGCCTGCAGCAGCGCGCCGTGCTATGCGTAGGCGGGCGCAGCGGCAATGTGGCCAGCTACCGCAGCCTGATCGAACGGGAAGGCGCCCGTTTCAGCCATCACGATGGCGGTCTGGAAGATAATGCCAGCCGGCTCGATGCCAGTCTGGCTGCCGCTGATCTGGTGATCTGCCAGACCGGCTGCATCAGCCACAGCGCCTACTGGCGCGTCAAGGACCATTGCAAACGCCATGGCAAGCGCTGCGTGTTTATCGACAATCCCAGCATTTCCAGTCTGGCGCGCGGGCTGGCACTGGACGACACCAGCCCCAGCGATGCCTGAGCTTCCGGTGCGCTAGTAGACATCACGGCGGTAACGTCCGGCCGCCTGCAGGTCTGCTAGCGCCTGCTCGCCCAGCCCGGCTTGCAGGGCCGCGTGCACACCGGCGGCCATGCCTTCCAGACTGCCGCATACATAGATCGCGGCGCCATCCTGTACCCAGTCACGCAGCCGCTGCGCCTGTTCGGCCAGCACATGCTGCACATAGCGCCGTTCTGCCTGATCGCGCGAATACACTAGGTCCAGCTGCTGCAGCACTCCTTGCGCCTGCCACTGGGCCAGTTCGGTCCCGTACTGGGTATCATAGGCGGCATTGCGTTCGCCGAACAGCAGCCAGTTACGGCTCTGCCCAGCCGCCGCACGGGCTTTCAGGTGGGCGCGCAGGCCGGCGATGCCGCTGCCGTTGCCGATCAGAATAAGCGGACGGGCCTGATTATCTTCTAGCCGGAAGCGCCGGTGCGCCCGCACGCGCAGGGGGATAGGCTGGCCGGCCTGCACCTCGCGCGTCAGCCAGCCCGATGCCACGCCATAGCTGCCATCGGCATGGCGGTGCAAGCGCACCAACAGGTGCAGGCTGCCATCAGCGGGGATCGATGCGATCGAATATTCGCGGGGTCGCTGCGCATCGGCCGGCGCCGCGATCTGCACCAGATCGCCAGATTGCCAGTCGGGCAAAGCGCCCTGCTGCGGCACCAGTTCGAGGTGATACAGGGGCGCACCGGCACTGCCCGGATTGACGCACACGCGACGCTGCAACTGCCACGGCTCGAACGCGGGCGCACTCCAGTCCGGCGCATCGCTGGTACCGGCCAGATGGCTTAGCTGCTGACGCCATGCAGCCAGTGCAGGCTCAGCCATGCGGTCGACTTCGATGCGGGGGAATAAGGCTTGCGCTGCGCACTGCTGTAGCCAGCGCTCTAGCGTGCGGCCAAAGCCGCAATACTGGCGGTAACTGCTGTCGCCCAGCGCCAGCACGGCGTAGTGCAACTGGCCCAGTGCCAGCGCACTCTCGCCAGCATCAGGCCCGTGCGCCGCCATCACCCGCGCCACGAAAGCGGCCGCCACATCGGGCGCATCGCCTTCGCCATAGGTGCTGACGATAAACAGCACGCGCTCGGCCTGCTGCAGCGTGGCCTTATCCAGTTGGGACAGTTCCAGCAGGCGGGTCGCGATGCCCGCCAGTTGCAGGGTGACCGCTGTCTGCTGCGCCAGCTGTTCGGCATTGCCGGTCTGGCTGGCGTGCACCACCAACCAGCTACCAGCAGCGTTTTCTGCGGCAGCCTCGGCGCCGCGCCGCGCCTGCTGGCGCTTGTGCCAGACCGGCAAATAGGCACGCCAGCAGACTAGCGTGTACAGCAGGCCCAGCGTGGCCACCATCAGCCAGCGGGCCGGTTCCAGAGTCCAAATCATTGATCTAACATGCTTACGAAAGCAGAACTAAGAGTTTCACTGTAAGTGCCGTCGGCATGCCGGCACAGCAGCCTTGCGGCCAATCCCTGCTGTTCGGCCAGACGCAGCCCGGCCTGCGGTCCCAGCACGGTGAGTGCGGTCGACCACGCATCGGCCGCCATGCATTGCGGATGGATCACGGTGACCGACGCTAGCGCATTGCTGATCGGCCAGCCGTTACGGGGATCGATGGTGTGTGCATAGCGCTGCCCATCCTGTTCGAAATAGCGCCGGTAGTCACCCGAGGTCGCCACCGACAATCCGTGCAGCGCCAGCACGATGGGGGCCGGCAAAGCTGCGGCCCCGTCCTGCACTGGCGGCTGTTCCAGCGCGACCCACCATGGCTGGCCGTCCGGCTTGACGCCGGCACCGCGCAACTCGCCGCCCACCTCCACCAGATAGTGGCCATAGCCCTGACTCTGCAGGTAATAGGCTAGCCGGTCGACGCCATAGCCTTTGGCGACGGCCGACAGATCGAGCTGCACGGCGGCCGGCTGGCACACACTGCGGGTCGCCGCATCGGGCGCCAGCGATAGCTGCTGCAGGCTGGCACAGGCTGCCGCTAGCTGGTCTGGCGTGGGCGCAGTAAAACCGGCCTGATCGTAACGCCCCGTCGGGCCGAAGCCCCACAGGTTGACCAGCGCGCCAGCACAGGGGTTGTAGGCCCCACCGGAAGCTTGTGCCACCTCCAGTGCAAAGCTCAGCACA
Organism: Duganella fentianensis; assembly: GCF_964031615.1. Taxonomy (GTDB): domain Bacteria; phylum Pseudomonadota; class Gammaproteobacteria; order Burkholderiales; family Burkholderiaceae_D; genus Rugamonas; species Rugamonas fentianensis_A. The sequence goes on along the minus strand of NZ_CAXIQN010000009.1, from coordinate 186,235 downwards.
TCGAAAAACGCCGCCGGCAACACGTGACGGCTACCGGCCGGGGCACGGTTGTAGCGCCCCAGATCGGAGCCGGCTTCCCAGTGGCTCATCTGCGCCACCACGTCATCGAGCTGCTGCTGCAGACCGTGCTGCAAGCTGGCCAGATCGACGCCGGCCTCGGCGGCCAGCCGCACCGACCAGCTCGTGCCCATGCTCAGGCCACTTAAGTCATGCAGCAGCGCCGTTGCCGCTGGCGCTGCGTCACTGATGGCATGTGGCAGCAATACGCGTCGCATGCGGCCTTACTGAGGCAAAATTTCCAGCGTGGCAGCGTAGCTGGCACGACGGGCCGGCATCACCGGCGGTTGACCGGGCACGGGCGCTGCCGCCGCTGGCCAAGTCGTACTGAGCAGATACATGCCGGCAGCCGGCAGCTCGAAGCTCACTTCGCCATTGGCATCGGTGGTTTTGCGGATCTCGCCCAGCGTACCGCGATAGCGCACACCGCCCGGTATCAGGCTGACACCCTGTTGTGCCGCCGGTTTGCCATCCAGCAGGAAACGCCAGGTGGCTTTCTCGCCGCTACGCAGATCGTTGGGGTGGGTGACGGGCACCATTTCCAGACCTACACCGGTAGGCTTGAACACGGCCATGTCGGGCGTACCGGCGCTGACATAGGTTTCCAGCCGGCTGTGCGAGCGGGTCAGTTTGACATCGCTGGCACCGGCCGGCACATCTTGCGCCAGCGTCGCTTCGGTGCCGCGGAAGCGTTTCATTTCGCCGGCCGCATCCTTGTAGCTCCCCATCACCCCCTGCGACACCAGCGCAATGCGATAGGTGCCGGGCTTGGCCAGCTTCACATCGAAGGTGTTGCGCAGCTTGCCGCTACCGATGTTCTGTAGTGCCGGCGTGCTGCCATCCGGTGCCGTGACGACGATGCCATCAAGCTTGAGCGGCTGATGATCGATATCGAACAGGCCTTCGGAAATCGCGGCATCCACCGTCACCCACGGCTCCTTGCCTTCCACCACGGTGGACGATGGCAGCAGCCACGGTTTGTGCGCCTGCGCCTGCAGCGCCACGAGCGACAGGCCCAGTGCGGCCATGGTCAGTAGCGAAGTTTTCAATTTCAGCATGATGTGTCCTTACGGTTTCAGTTGTACCACGACAGCGCCCAGTTCTTCCTTGCCCTGTGCGCTCAGGTTCTGCGCATTTTTCGGCGGCCATTGCAGTGGCACCTTGACGGCCTCGCGGCCACCGGCTTCGCGGGCAGCTTCCACCACCAGCGTGTACTGGCCGGCCGGCAGCTTATCCAGCGTGGCTTTGGCAGCCGGGAAAGTCAGCGTGTGTTCGCCCGGCGCGCGGGTGGCACCGGAGACGCCGTCCAGCGGCAGCTCCACTTCGCGCCCCGCCTTGCGCCACCACTGGCGCAGATCCTTGACCCACTTGGTACCGGCATTGTCTTTTTTGCGGGTGTCATACAGCACGCTCAGATTGGCCACCACTTTCTGGTCAGAATTTTCCAGCCAGGCCGCCAGATAGGGACGGTGGTATTCGGCCACATTCAGCTGTGGCAGTTCCAGTTTGAGCGCCAGATCGGCGCCCATGGCCGAAGCACTGGCCAGCGGCAGGCCCAGCGCGATGGAATACTTTAATTTCATGGATAACCCGTATAAAGGATGGAACAGATTAGTGAATAAACAGCAAAGCGATTAGCAAAGGAATCAGGACACCCAGCCCCACCACAGGCCAGACGGCAGGACGATGGGCGGCATGGAATTTCAAAATCAGCAGCCCCGTCACGCAGAACACCAGACAGGCCACAGCAAATAGATCGATAAACCAGTTCCACACCGGCCCCGTGTTGCGGCCCTTGTGCACATCATTGAGCCACGAAATCCAGCCACGGTCGGTATTCTCGAATTCGGCATTGCCGTCTTCCAGCGCAAAGCGCACCCACGCATCGCCGCCCGCTTTGGGCAGCGCCAGATAAATTTCGTCGACGGCCCATTCCGCCGCACGGCCACCGGCCTGCACTTTCCACGTCGCGCGCAGCCATTGTTCGGCACTGGCCGGTAATGGCTGTTTGGCACCGTCGTGCTGCGCGGCTTCGCTGCGTAATTGATCTAACAGCGGTGCGGGCAGACTGGCTTGCTGGCGCTGGATGGCTGGCTTGGCTTCGATCTGGCTGGCGTGATTCAGGGTAATGCCGGTAATACTGAACAAAAACATTGCCAGCAGACACAGTGCGGAACTGATCCAGTGCCACTGGTGCAGATGTTTCAGCCAGAAGGCACGGCTGGCGTTACGTTGGGGGGCTACGGTGGATACGGTCAATCTCGGTTCTCCTGATTACGCATCAAATGATAATGATTATCATTTGCAATGTCAAACCACATCTGGCTAAAACTTTACCATTGCAATGCCCCGGCAAGCCCCCAGCCCCGACGCTGGACGAAAAAAAACCCTGACGGCATCACCGTCAGGGTTGCTGTGCTTACGTTAAATCAGGCGTCAGGTCTTGCTGCCCGAGCGACCACCCGATGAGCCCCCGGATGAGCTACCCGAGGAGGAACTGCCGGTCGAGCCGCCACCAGACCCGCCCTTGTTACTACGCCCCGTATCGTCATCGCTGCTGCTACGGCTGCCGCCGCTGCCGCTTTGCGACGAGCCGCCCGAAGTGCTCTGGCTGCTGCGGCCATCATTCTTGTGGCTCATGCTGCCAGCACGGCGCGCTTCTTCCGACGTGAATTCATGTGCCGTCCCCTTCTCGTGCGCGGCACGGCCCCCTTCGGCAGCGATTTCGCGCTGCTGTTCCGGGTCCATAGAAGCGAAACCGCGCTTGCTGGTATCGCTCTGCTGACTAGTGGATTTGTTGTCGCTCTGCTTGCTACTGGACTCATTGTTCTGATTCGAGCTTGCCATGATGATCTCCTTGAAAACGGTGTACTGCCGGTTGTGTTGCCAGACCCTGCTTGCGACACAGGTGCAGTCATCGTAGTTCAGGGCCACAGCACACAGAATAGGACTCGACCAGAGCTACCTGTAGGAGTATTCCCGCGCTAGCTGTCGGGTTCGATCAGTGCAGGCAGAAAGGCCCAGCATTCATCCTGCTGGGCCGAAAAGATCACCCTCTCTTTCCCCACCCGCAGCAGCGGCTCCAGCATCGCGGGTAAAGTCTGGCAGGAACGCAAAGCCGGCGGCACAGGGGGCAAAGGGGACAGTGGCGGGACGGTGACGAGCTTCGGCTTACGTGCTGGCATGTGTGCTCCTGACGCTAGGCTCAGGCGCGACTGCGCCTGCTACACCAGCCTAGCGCGCGTGGCGCGCGCTGGCTATCGGAACACGCTGAATGGCGGGGTAGGAACAAACGTAGGGCCGGTCGGCGCGACGCTGATTATTCACATGGCGGCATGGCCTGCTGCATGGCAGCCTGCATTTCCTCCGGCGTGACATCTCGGATATGCGTGGCCAGCGACCAGTAGTGGCCGAACGGGTCCGTCACCTGCGCGTAGCGGTCGCCCCAGAACATATCGGCTGGCGCCATGCGCGACTGCGCACCGGCGGCCAGCGCCTGTGCATAAGCGGCATCCACATCGGCCACGTTCAAGTGCAGCGTTACGGGACTACCTTTGAGCGCCTTGGGGCCTAGCCCACCATACTCGGGAAAGTCATCGGCCAGCATCACGACGGAATCGCCGATCTGTATCGAGGCGTGCATCAGCCGCCCTTCCTTACCCGGCAGACGCATGATTTCGCGCGCGTCGAAGGCCTTGCAGTAAAACTCCAGTGCAGCGGCGGCGCCCTCGCACACCAGATGGGGCGTCACACTATGCAATTTCGGCTGATCCATGGCTATCTCCTCGAACACAGTGGGTGGGAAGCGCTACTTTACACCGGCGCAGCGGCAGCACGTTTGAAATGCTGTTTGCGCCCTAGCAGGCCACAGCAAGCGGGGACGCTAGGGCCGCTTTCCCGTATAATCCTCGCTCCCGCAAGCCCCCATAACAAGCGAATAGATTAGGCCCGATGAGCGTTAAACCAACCGAAAAAGTCACCCCGATGATGCAGCAGTACCTGAGCATCAAAGCGCAATATCCGGATATGCTGGTGTTCTATCGCATGGGCGACTTCTACGAACTGTTCCATGCCGACGCAGAAAAAGCCGCGCGCATACTGGGCATCACACTGACGGCGCGCGGCACTTCCGGCGGCCAGCCCATCAAGATGTGCGGTGTGCCGTTCCATTCGCTGGAAGGCTATCTGGCCAAACTGGTCAAGATCGGCGAATCCTGCGCCATCTGCGAACAGATCGGCGATCCGGCCACCAGCAAGGGGCCGGTAGAACGCAAGGTGATGCGGGTGGTTACACCGGGTACGCTGACCGACGCCGACCTGCTGCCGGAAAAAGCCGAACGCCCGCTGCTGGCCATGTGCATCGTCAGCCAGCGCAAGGTCGCCACGGCCGGTCTGGCATGGCTATCACTGGCCAGCGGCGCGCTGCGCCTGATGGAATTCTCCGGCGATAGCCACACCGTGGCCACCCGCATGCAGCAGGAACTGGAACGTATCGCACCAGCCGAAGTGCTGCGCGGCGATAGCGCCGACCTGTTCGAAAACGAACTGCCCTGCCACGTCAATCGCGTGCCGGACTGGCACTTCGATATCGTCAGTGGCCAGAAAGCGCTGCTCGACCAGCTAGGCGTCGCCACCCTGACGGCATTCGGTGCCGACGGCCTCGGTGCCGCGCTGGGCGCAGCCGGTGCACTGCTGCGCTATGCTCAATCTACCCAGGGCCGCGGCCTGCAGCACGTGCGCAGTCTGACGACGGAAACGGAAAACGAATTCATCGGCCTCGACGCCGCCACGCGGCGCAATCTGGAACTGACGGAAACCATCCGCGGTCAGGAATCGCCCACCCTGTTCTCGCTGCTCGACCACTGCCGCACGGCCATGGGTTCGCGCCTGCTGCGCCACTGGCTGCACCATGCACGGCGCGATCAGGCCATCGCCCGCGCCCGTCAGCAAGCCATCGCCGCGCTGGCGCAAGCGGATGTCACGGGCGCACTGGCACACACACTGGCACAGGTGCCGGACATCGAACGCATCACCACCCGCATCGCCCTGCTGTCGGCACGCCCACGCGATCTGGCCAGCCTGCGCGACGGCGTCAAGCAACTGCCGGATCTGCGTCACAGCATGCGGCGCGCGCTCAGCGATCGCCACGGCCTGCTGGCCGCCATCGATGCCGATCTGGCCACGCCAGAGGCCTGCCTCGATCTGCTGCAACGCGCTATCGCCGAAGAGCCGGCCGCCATGGTGCGCGATGGCGGCGTGTTTGCACGCGGCTATGATGCCGAGCTGGATGAACTGCGCGCGCTGTCGGAAAACGCCGGCCAGTTCCTGATCGATCTGGAGACGCGCGAACGGGCCCGTACCGGCATCGCCAACCTGCGCGTCGAGTACAACAAGGTGCACGGCTTCTACATCGAAGTCACCCACGGCCAGACCACCAAGGTGCCGGACGACTACCGCCGCCGCCAGACCCTGAAAAACGCCGAACGCTACATCACGCCCGAACTCAAGGCATTTGAAGACAAGGCCCTGTCGGCGCAGGACCGCGCACTGGCACGCGAGAAGATGCTGTACGACCAGCTGCTGGCCGAACTGGCACCGTTCATCGGCACGTTGCAGAGCATCGCCCGTGCGCTGGCGCAGATCGATACCCTCAACGCGCTCACCACCCATGCGCTGCGCCACAACTGGTGCGCCCCGCAACTGGTGGACACACCGTGCCTGAACATCATCGAAGGGCGCCATCCGGTCGTAGAAAACCAGATCGAGCGCTTCATCGCCAACGATTGCCGCTTCAGCGACGAACGCCGTCTGCTGCTGATCACGGGCCCCAACATGGGTGGTAAATCCACCTTCATGCGGCAGGTCGCGCTGATTACCCTGCTGGCCTATGTGGGCAGCTACGTGCCTGCCACCAGCGCCACCATCGGCCCGATCGACCGCATCTTCACCCGTATCGGCGCCACCGACGATCTGGCTGGCGGCCGTTCCACCTTCATGGTGGAGATGACGGAATCGGCGGCGATTCTGAACGGCGCCACAGCGCAGTCACTGGTGCTGATGGATGAAGTGGGCCGTGGCACCTCGACCTTCGACGGTCTGGCACTGGCATGGGCGATTGCCCGTCACCTGATCGATACCAGCCGCAGCTTCTCGCTGTTCGCCACCCACTACTTCGAACTGACCCAGCTGCCGGAAAGCCATCCCTCGGCCGCCAATGTGCACCTGTCGGCCGTCGAGCACAAGGACAGCATCGTGTTCCTGCACGCCGTGCAGGAAGGCCCCGCTTCCCAGAGCTACGGTCTGCAGGTGGCCCAGCTGGCCGGTGTGCCGCAGCCCGTCATCAAGGCCGCGCGCAAGCATCTGGCGCGACTCGAGGCGCAGGCGCTGGACGCCACACCGCAACTGGATCTGTTTGCCGCCCCCGTCAACGATGCCGACGACGAGGAAGTAGCACCGGCAGCTGCCGATCCGGCGGCACAGGCGCTGCTGGAAGCTGTAGACGCCATCGATCCGGATGCCCTCACCCCGCGCGAAGCACTGGAGCAGCTGTACCAGCTCAAACGCCTGTCGGCAGCGGTGCAGGCATGAAGCGGCGGCGGTGCCCGGCGCGCGCGCAGCAAGCCGCAGTGGCGATGCTGAGCGCACTCGCGCTGGCGCTGCCGTCGTTCACGGCCAGCGCCAATCCGGCTTCGCCTTTCCAGTTCAGCGTGATCGGCCACAGCTTCAAAAGCGGCGCCGACGAAGCACCGCTGCGGCAGGCCATCGCCAGCGCCAGCCAGCAGGCGCCAGCCTTCATCGTGGCCACAGGCATCAAGTCCAGCAGCGAACCGTGTAGCGACCATCTGTATGCCCAGCGCCGCGCCCTGTTCAACGACAGCAGCGTGCCGCTGGTGCTGTCACTGGCCGGTAGCGACTGGAGCGCCTGCCAGAATTCGGCCGGCCGCTCGGCCGCCATCGAACGCCTGAACCGCGTGCGTGAACTGTTTTACGGCGATGCCGAATCACTGGGCCAGCGCCACCTGACGCTGACGCGCCAGTCCGGCACGGCCAAGTTCCGCAGCTACGCGGAGAACGCCCACTGGCAGGTGGGCAAAGTGCTGTTCGCCACCATTAATCTGCCCGCGAATAACAACCACTACCGCGCCGAAGCGGGCCGCAACAGCGAGTATGAAGACCGGCTGGTGGCCAATCGCGCGTGGCTGAACCGGCTGTTCTCACTGGCGCAGCGGCAGAAGCTGCAGGGGCTGGTGCTGTTTTCCGATGGCGCCGTAACAGCGCCGGAAGCGGGTCTGCTGTCGCTGCTTCCGAGCTTCCGCAACAAGCAGGATGGCTTTGCCGAACCGCGCCGCCAGATCCATACGCTGGCAGAAAAATTCAAGGGGCAGGTCTTGCTGATCGATGCGCAAGGCAGCAATGGCGGCGAAACCGTCATCAACTGGCGTGGCAATGTGGGATATCTGAGTCTGGCCACGGCGTGGACCGAAATCGGCGTCAGCGCGGCAAATACGACGCTGTTCAACGTGCGCGCTAGCAGCGCCGATGTAACGCCATAAAGAACACAGCCAGATCAAGTCCATCTGATCTGGCTGGCTGCAGGCACCTGCAGCCAGGCGCCCTCTCTACAACAATTAGTGGATCGGGTGGATGGCGACGTGATCGCCTTCTTCACCGGCTTCGTCGTCGTCATCGTGGTGATGGCCGTGCGCACCGTGCACGTGGCCGTGGGCGATTTCTTCATCCGAAGCAGCGCGCACATCCACCACCGACAGGCTGAAACGCAGAGCAATACCGGCCAGCGGGTGATTACCATCCAGCACCACTTTGTCATCGGCGATATCGGTCACGGTGAAGATCATCGGTTCTGCATCTTCATCGCTATCCGGCATACCTTCGAACTGCATGCCCACTTCCAGTGGCTCTGGCAGACGGTTGCGCTCTTCCACTTTCACCAGTGCCGCGTCGTAGTCGCCGAACGCATCTTCCGGCTCGATCTGGATGATGGAGCTATAGCCCACATCCTTGCCATCAAGTTCTTCTTCGATCTTCGGCAGGGTGTTTTCATAGCCGCCGTGCAGGTAGACCATAGGCTGACTGCCATCTTCGATCAGGTTGTCCTGGGCATCGGTCAGTTTGTAGTTCACAGTTACGACCGTATTCTTGGCAATCTTCATGGGAATTCCTTTCTTAATTAACCCCGTGATTATACCCTGTCTCACCGCCGCCACTCCCCATAACAGCCGTTCCGCGCGGCGCATGGGTATAATGCCGTATGAAAAAATTACCTCTCCTTGGCGACATCACGCCTGCGCAGTTCCTGCGCGAATACTGGCACAAGAAACCTCTGCTGATCCGTAACGCCGTGCCCGGCTTCAAGCCGCTGCTCAGCGTGGAAGCACTGGGTAAACTGGCTGCTACCAACCATGCCGAATCGCGTCTGGTGACGAATGTGGACGGCAACTGGAACCTGCAGCATGGCCCGCTCGAAGCGCTGCCGCCGATGAGCCAGAAGGAATGGACGGTTCTGGTACAGGGCGTCAACCTGTTCGATGACAAGGCCGATGCGCTGTTACGTCAATTCCGTTTCATTCCCGATGCCCGTCTGGACGACCTGATGGTCAGTTTCGCCACCGATGGCGGCGGTGTCGGCCCCCACTTCGATTCCTACGACGTATTCCTGCTGCAGGCGCAGGGTCAGCGCCGCTGGCGCATCGGCGCGCAGAAAGATCTGACGCTGGTGGAAGGCCTGCCGCTGAAGATACTGGCGAACTTCGTACCGGACGAAGATCTGGTGCTCAATCCGGGCGATATGCTGTACCTGCCGCCGCACTGGGCGCACGACGGTATCGCCATCGGCGACTGCCAGACCTATTCCATCGGTTTCCGCCAGCCCTGCTATCAGGAACTGGGCGAAGCCTTCCTGCAGTTCATGGCCGATTCGATCGACCTGCCGGGCCGCTACAGCGATCCGGACCTGAAACCGCAAAACAAGCCGGCCGAGATCCCTCGCCCTATGCTGGACACCCTGATCGAAGAAATCAGCAAAGTGCGCTTCACCGACGAAGACATCACCATCTTCCTGGGCGAATACATGTCCGAACCCAAGCACAATGTCTTCTTCACGGGTCCGGCCAAGCCGCTCACGTTCGGCAAGTTCAGCGACAAAGCCAGCCAGAAGGGTTTGAAGCTGTCACGTAAGACGCAGATGCTGTATCGCGGCAAACACGTGTTCATCAATGGCGAATCCTTCGGCGTCGGCAAGGCCGACCGTGTCACGCTGGAACTGCTGGCCAATGAACGCCGCCTCGATGGCGCCGCTTTCAGCGCTGCCTCGGACGACGTGCTGGAAGCCCTGTACACCTGGTATCAGGACGGCTGGATCGAACTGCTGTAAGGAGGCAAAATGGAGGCACTGCATACCCCGTTCGACACGCGCAGTGCCTTCCAGCAGCATCTGTCCAGTTGCATAGGCGCTGCACAGCACACGCTTTGCCTGTTCGATCCCGACTTCGCCTGCTGGGAGCTAGGCAATAGCAGCATGGATGCAGCGCTGCGCCGCTTCCTGCACGGCGGTGGCCAGCTCCAGCTAGTGGCCCATCAGGGCCAGCCACTGGAGCGCACCGCACCGCGTTTCCTGCGCCTGATCCAGGCTTACCAGCATCGCGTCGCCCTGCGACGCACCCATCCCGCACTGCGCCAATTAACTGACTCGTTCTGCCTTGCCGACCAGAGCCATCTGGTGCGGCGTTTCCATTCCGATCATTTTCGCGGCGAATACAGTGTGAATGACGGGTCCGAAGTGAAAATCTATCACGATCGCTTCATTACAATTTGGTTAGATTCAGCAGCAGGACTGCTAGCCGGCGCAAGCGAAATTTGAGCATTTTCCCTGTAGAATAAGGCAGTTCGATGCCAATTCCGCGCAAGATGGCGACACTGGGCTTTAGGTCATCATTTGCAATGTTACGGTAACGCAAATAATTGACCGAAACGTCCGTTCGTCCTATTGCGACGCAGTAAAAATCGCTATAATATTTCGTTAGGAAGTTTCCGTTGTCTGGTAGGCACCTTACTAGGTACGAAAGCCTTCGAAGACGACCTAAAATAGAGCGATAATTACCGGTAATTATTAATCGCAACATTGTGTTTAATTTGAATTAACTAAGGAAAACCCATGAAAAAGTCCCTGCTGATCGTTTCCCTGCTGGCTGTTGCTCTGGCTGCTTGCTCGAAAAAAGAAGAAGCTCCTGCTGCTCCAGCTCCAGTAGCTGCTCCTGAAGCTGCTGCTCCAGCCGCTGCTCCAGCTGCTGCTCCTGCTGCTTCGGACGCTGCTGCTGCTCCAGCTGCTGCTCCAGCCGCTTCGGACGCTGCTGCTGCTCCAGCCGCTGCTGCTCCAGCTGCTTCGAAGTAATCAGCTCGATAAAAAAACCGGCCTGCGGGCCGGTTTTTTTTCGTCTGTCACTTTTAAACCGCTGTTATTAGCGCTGTTTAAAATAAAAAAACCGGCATATTAATATGCCGGTTTTTTATTAGGCCGGAGAATACCGGCGCTAGCAATATTACTTCAGCTGTTCATGCAGCAGCGTCAGAATCTTCTCGGCTACCGGGCCGCTATCGGCCTTACCCGCATTGTTCGCCACGGTTACCACGCTGGTGTTGCCTGCACCGGCCTTCACCAGAATGCGATAACGCTGCGCTTCCTTGTCTGCTTCCGACGAACCCCAGCTGAACAGCTTGGAGAAGAAGCCTTTGCTTTCGCCGTTATCATCCACATAGCGCACGAAGTAAGTACCTTGGGTACGGTCACGGTCTTCCACCGTAAAGCCGGCACGGTCCAGTGCCAGACCGACACGGCGCCATGCGCGATCAAAGCCCTCATCCACCTGTACAGCGCGGTCGGCAGCACTGCCCACCAGCACAGCGTGCTGCACCTGTGCAGTGGCATTTTCAACCGTCGTACGGGCTACTGCCACTTCGCTCACATTGCCCAGCTTGGTCATCAGACGGGCCAGGAATTCGGCTTCCAGACCGGGATCATTGGCACCCGACGTCCACGAGGTGGTTTCGTTCTGCGGGCCAGTGACCACTTCTTTGGCGCTGCGGTGGCTGATGTAGATCTCGCTGCTGCCATCGGCGCGACGTTCGATACGGGTGCGGAATTTATCCCGCTCGCCGCTCGAATACAGCGAATCGAACACTTTGCCCAGCGTATTGCGGATGAAGTCCTGTGGAATCTTGGCACGGTTCTCGTTCCAGTCGGTTTCCATCAGGCCGGCAGTCGGCATTTCCTTGGCCAGTACAAAGCCCGAATCTTCCCAGAACTGCTTGAGTTGCGGCCACAGCTGCTCTGGCGTCTGCTTGACCACCAGCCAGCGCTGGTTACCATTGCGTTCCACCTTGATATCGCCCAGTCCGGAAACAGCCACCGTACCGGCCGCTGGCGTGCCCGGCACGATAGCGGCCGTATTGGCGCCATTGCCGCGCGAAGCGTTGTAACCCGACGCGGTGGCGATGCCATTGTTCGAATCCGGCAGCGAATAGCGGTTATCTTTCTGCAATTGGGTCAGATCTGGCGGCACATCCAGCGTGCTAGCCTTTTTGGCGGACTTGTAGTCCACCTTGTCCGTACCGACCACGGAACCAATCATGCCGCAACCGGTCAGGCTAGCCATCAAGGCGCCCACCAGCACAGCGCGTTGCGAGGAAATAGAAACAGTCTTGCGATTAGTCATGTGGTAACTATTTAAAAAGCTGAATAGCAGCAAATCAAAAACGATCCGAACCGTCGTCGGGGCTAAGGTGGCGATATAAATTACAGTACGCCGGATTCTTTCAGCGCTGCACGTACGGCAGCGTGGCAATCCTGCGCCAGCGGTACCAGCGGCAGACGTATGCCAGCAGGCATTTTGCCCATTTCCGCCAGCGCCCATTTCACCGGCACGGGATTCGGCTCGATGAACAGCTTCTGGTGCAGCGGGAACAGTTTGTTATTCCATTCCAGCGCCTTGGCGATATCGCCGGCGATGGCGGCCTTGCACATTTCTGCCATGCCGCGCGGGGCCACATTGGCGGTCACAGAAATATTACCGGCGCCGCCAGCGAGCATCAGAGCCATGGCGGTCGGATCATCACCGGAGTACACGGCGAACGATTTCGGCGCCAGACGCAGCAGATCGTAGCCGCGGCCGATATTGCCGGTCGCATCTTTTACGCCGACGATGTTAGGGATTTCTGCCAGACGCAGGATGGTTTCGTTGCTCATGTCGGCCACGGTACGGCCCGGCACGTTGTACAGTATCACCGGCAGGTCGACCGCTTCGGCGATGGCCTTGAAGTGCTGGTACATGCCTTCCTGGGTAGGACGGTTGTAGTAAGGCACTACTTGCAGAGTAGCATCCGCGCCAGCTTCCTTGGCATAGCGGGTCAGCTTGATCGCTTCGGCCGTCGAGTTGGCACCCGCGCCGGCGATGATAGGAATACGGCCGCGCGCGTGGGTCACAGTGGCCTTGATCAGCGCGCAGTGCTCTTCCACACTGACGGTGGCCGATTCACCGGTCGTACCGGCGATAACGATGCTGTCCGTACCTTCGGCGATGTGCCAGTCGATCAGCTGATTCAAACCCTCGAAATCCAGACTTCCGTCTGCGTGCATCGGGGTGACGATTGCTACGATGCTGCCCTTAATCATAGGTAACCACTGCGTAAAGAATTAAAACAACGATTGTAGTCGATAGGTCGCTGCCGTGGTGCATTCGCGGCGACAAATCAACCGTCAAAATGGTGGCAATAAAGCCGCCATACGGGGGAATTCGGGTTGCACAGCGCAGAGTCGTTGCACCATAGCAGCTTTTGGCGTGTCGATCACACCTTCTTCATAGGCAACAACCTGCAAACCATGGCGCTGCGCCCAGCCCAGCAACTCGCCCGACTGTAACAGAAACGCGGGATTGCTAGGTTTGCCGAACTGTTCATTACCAACGGCAAACGTCTCGTAGATCAGCACGCCATTCGGCGCCAGACTCTCCAGCATGGCCGGCATCAGCGGCCGGTGCAGGTAATTGGTCACCACGATGCCGGCGAAGCGCTGGGGACCGAACGGCCATGGCGCCCCCGCCTCTTCCAGATCGATTTCGGTGGTGGTAATGCCATCGCCTGCCGCGGCCGCCAGCGCTGCCGGATCGCGGTCTACGGCAACCACAGCATGCCCCAGCGCGGCCAGATGACGCGCATGACGGCCATGGCCGCAAGCCAGATCCAGCACGGCGCCGCTCGGTATCAGCGGCGCATAGCGCTGCACCCATGGCGAGATCAGGTCGCTGCTATGGCTCATGTATAGGCCAGTCCCATGGCTTCGCGCACATCGCGCATGGTTTCCAGCGCCAGTTTGCGCGCTGCATCGTTACCGTCGGCCACGATGGCACGTACCAGCGACGGGTCGTCCAGATACTGCTGGGCGCGCTCGTGCATCGGCTCCTGTTCCTTGATGATCGCATCAATCACGGGCTGTTTGCACTCAATGCAGCCGATACCGGCAGATTTACATCCTTTTACCACCCATTCCTGCGTCGGCGTATCGGAATACACCTGATGGAACTGCCAGACCGGGCAACGGGCCGGATCGCCTACGTCGGTACGGCGCACGCGCGCCGGATCGGTCGGCATGGTGCGGATTTTCTTTTCCACCGAGGCTTTATCTTCGCGCAGAGCAATCGAGTTGCCATAACTCTTGGACATTTTGCGGCCATCCAGCCCGGGCAGGCGCGAGGCGGCCGTCAGGCGTGCTTGCGGCTCGACGAGAATCAGCTTGCGGCTGCCTTCCAGATAGCCGAACAGCCGTTCGCGGTCGCCCATGGACAGGCTTTGCGCATCGTCCAGCATGGCCTTGGCCTGTTCCAGCGCCTCTTCCTTACCCTCCTGCTGGTATTCGGTACGCAGTTCGTTGTACAGCTTGGCGCGTTTGCTACCCAGCTTTTTCACCGCTTCCTGCGCTTTTTCCTCAAAACCCTTCTCTTTGCCGTACATATGGTTAAAACGACGGGCAATTTCGCGCATCATTTCAATGTGCGGCACCTGATCTTCGCCCACCGGTACCTGACTTGCGCGGTAGATCAGCACATCGGCCGCCTGCAGCAGCGGATAGCCGAGGAAGCCGTACGTTGCCAGATCTTTGTTGGCCAGATTCTCGATCTGATCCTTGTAAGTGGGCACCCGTTCGAGCCAGCCCAGCGGCGTGGCCATGGACAGCAGCAAGTGCAGTTCAGCATGTTCAGGCACACGCGACTGAATGAACAGCGTGGCCTGCGACGGATCGATGCCGGCCGCCAGCCAGTCGATCAGCATATCCCAGGTGCTGCGTTCGATCACGCTAGGGTCATCGTAGTGCGTGGTCAGGGCATGCCAGTCGGCGACGAAGAACAGGCAAGGCAGTTCGGACTGCATCTTGATCCAGTTTTTCAAAGCGCCGTGATAGTGGCCCAAATGCATGGAACCAGTGGGGCGCATGCCGGAAACTACACGATCGGGGTACATAGAGGGCTCAGCGAAGTAAGAAAATCAGCGGGAACAGCAGCATGTGGAAGATACTCTGCAGAAGATGCATGCCGCCGACGAGGAAATCGGTCAGCAGGCCAAACTGCATCATCAGAATCAAGGCGATGAACACATACATGCCATAACGTTCAATTTGGGCATATTTACGCGCCATAGGCAGCGGCAGCATGCCAGTGACGATACGGCCACCATCGAGCGGCGGCAACGGGATCAGGTTGAATACGCACATGGCCGAGTTGACACCGATACCGGCCTTGCTCATTTCAATGAAGAAGTCATCCTGCGGGAAACCCAGCAGATAGGTCAGCAGCACCCACAGCGTCATCCAGCCCAGCCCCATGGCAAAGTTGGCCGCCGGACCGGCTGCCGCCACGAAGGCCATCTGCTTTTTCGGATTGCGCAGGCGGCCATAGTCCACCGGCACCGGCTTGGCATAGCCCAGGGCAGGCAGATGCAGCAGGCTCAGGATCAGGGGCAGGATAATGGTGCCGAACGGGTGGATATGGCGCAGCGGATTGAGACTCAGGCGGCCCTCGTTGGCGGCAGTAGGGTCGCCGAAATAGCGCGCCACGTAGCCGTGCGCCGCTTCGTGCAGGGAAATGGCAAACAGCACGGGGATCAGATACACCGTGATGGTTTGAATAAGACTGTCAGTTTCGTTCATGAGGGGGATTCTACCAGAGGGCGGACTCAGCCCAAGCAGTACCGTCAGGGGCCGGCACAGATACCCAGTTAATTACCAGACCATGCCAGTGCCAGCTTAGTTCTTGCTTAGTTCTTAGTCCATGCAGCCCAAATTAGACGATTGCGGCGTCACAGACCGAACATCGACGCATCGCCGCGGCCCTGCCGCACCAGTTCGGCCTGCGGCCCCGTCAGATCGATCACCGTGGTGGGTTCCATGCTGCAGGCGCCGCCGTCTATCACCAGATCAACCAGCTTGCCCAGCCGTTCGACGATGGCGTCGGCGTCATTGAGCGCTTCCGTCTCGCCCGGCATGATCAGCGTCGTGCCCAGCAAGGGCTGTTGCAGCACTTCCAGCAAAGCATGCACGATGGCATCTTCCGGCACCCGCAAACCGATGGTCTTACGGGATGGATGGCTGAGCCGGCGCGGCACGCACTTGGTGGCTTCGAGTATGAAGGTGAACGGCCCCGGCGTGGCCGCCTTGAGCAGACGGAACTGCTGATTATCGACCCGCGCATACACACCGATTTCACTGAGGTCGCGGCACAGCAGCGTCAGGTGGTGTTTTTCATCCACGCCGCGGATACGGCGCAGCCGCTCCACTGCCGCCTTGTCATCGAGATGGCACACCAGCGCGTAGCAGGAATCCGTCGGCACGGCGACGATGCCGCCATCGTGCACGATCTGCGCCGCCTGCTTGATCAGACGCGGCTGCGGATTAACGGGGTGAACCTGAAAAAACTGACTCATGATTGCGCTGGCTGTGGCCGCTGTGACGTAAGCTTAAGATTGTACGCTACGCAAGGCGGCAATACGCTGTTCGAACGGTGGATGGGTGGAAAACAGCTCGCTCCAGCCTGCCACATTGCTGATACCGGCCGCCGCGATCGATTGCGGCAATTCACCGGGCGTCATGCCGTTCAGGCGTGCCAGCGCATGCTGCATGGGCACAGTACTACCCAGCAGACGGGCCGAACCGGCATCGGCACGGAATTCGCGCTGACGCGAAAACCACGCCACGATCAGCGATGCCGCCAGACCAAAGATGATTTCGCACACAAATACGGTGATGGTGTAGCCGATGCCGGGACCACGACGTTCGCTATCGTCGTTCTTCAGCAGCATCTTGTCGACAAAGAAGCCCACCACGCGCGCGAGGAATACCACGAAGGTATTCACCACACCTTGAATCAGGGCCATGGTCACCATATCGCCATTGGCGATGTGCGCCACTTCGTGGCCCAGCACGGCTTCCACCTCATCGCGGTTCATGCTTTCCAGCAGGCCCGTGGAGACGGCCACCAGTGCCGAATTCTTGAAAGCGCCCGTGGCGAAAGCATTCGGCTCACCGTCGTACACCGCCACTTCCGGCGTGGCAATGCCGGCGCGCTGGGCCAGCGTGGCCACGGTATTCACCAGCCACAGTTCGGTCGAATTGGCGGGCGAGGTAATCACCCGGGCACCCGTCGACCATTTGGCCATGGGTTTGCTGATCAACAGAGAGAAGATGGCACCAGTAAAGCCCACCACCAGCGAAAACGCCAGCAGGCTGCCCAGTTGCAGCGTATTGCCACTGCCGGGACGGCCAATACCCAGCAGCGATAGCACGATGGAGAGCACCAGCATCACGGCCAGATTGGTCAGAATAAACAGGACGATACGTTTCATTGCGAAGTCTCCCAAGGGGATCAAGGAATTAAGGAATCAGGCGCGCCCGATAGATATGACCAGTCCGGCTGGATTTCAAGTGGTGGCGCGACATTTAGAACCAGTCATGCCAGACCGGTGTAACGCCCGACGGTAGCGGTGGCAGCAGGGCAAAATCCACCCGCGCTTCGCCCGGTGCATGGAAATCCGTGCCGCGCGAAGCGAGAAAACCGTAGCGTCGGGCCAGTTCCGCATATTCGGGATACTGATCCGGCGTATGGCTGCCCGTCACCACCTCGATGGCCGTGCCGCCCAGTTGCTTGAACTCGTCGAACAGCACGCCCTGCGCCATGTCGTTGAATTTATACCGGCCTGGATGGGCAATCACGGCAATGCCGCCCGCCGCACGAATCCAGCCCACGGCATCTTCCAGCGTGGCCCAGCGGTGCGGCACATAGCCCGGCTTGCCTTCCGACAGATATTTCTTGAACACGTCGGGGATGCTGGCGCACACGCCCTGCTCCACCAGATAGCGGGCAAAGTGGGTGCGCGACATCAGATCGGGATTGCCGACAAACTTCAGCGCCCCTTCATAGGCACCGGCAATGCCTACCTTGGCCAGTTCTGCCGCAATCTGGCGGCCGCGGTTGTCGCGGCCGGCACGCGTTGCAGCAAGGCCAGCACACAGCCCCGCATGGGTTTCATCAATCTGCAGGCCGACGATGTGCACCGTTTCCTTGGCCCACGTGATGGAAATTTCCACCCCGCTTACGAACTGCATGCCCAGCGCCTGCGCTGCGGCACGGGCTTCGGCCACGCCATCGACTTCATCATGGTCGGTCAGCGCCCACACATCGACACCGGCGGTGCGCGCCGTCTGCGCGACGGCAGCGGGTGCCAGTACGCCATCAGAAACATTGGAATGACAGTGCAAATCGACTTTTAACACTTTTGACATAAGGAGACATAAATCGCTGCAATGAAGCTTGCATTGTACGCCTCTTGCACATAATTCACTTAGCCTCCGTCATGCCATTAATCCTGCAGGAATTGCTCGATCAGACGGGCCAGCGCTTCCGGTTGGTCATGGTGCAGCATATGCCCCGCATCAGGCAGGATATGACGCTCAACCGCGCGCAAATGCCCCAGACGGAAATCCAGTTCCGTGCGTCCCTCGGCTTCGCCGCCCATCCAGCTCCACATATCGGTCTGCGCCGCTTCTACCCATAGTACGGGCGCCGTGATGGCGCTCCAGCAGGCCAGCACATCTTCCGAGTGATATGGCAATGGGCCATGCTGCTTGTGCGCCGGATCACCCAGCACTTCCCAGCGCCCCGGCGTGGTCTGTGCCGACCAGTGCTGCGCCAGAAACGCGGCGCGTTCGTTGCTTAGACGGGGATTGGTCTTCTGCAGGCGCGCCGCCACCTCGGCCTCGCTGGCGTAGGTACGCAGTGCCGGCGGCGTATGCAGGCCATCGAGCCATGCAGCATAGCGGCGCGGTGTCTGCTCCGGCTTGCTCGATTTGAGGCCGCCACCTTCCAGATTGATCAGCTTGCGTATCCGTGCGGGACGCGCGCCTGCGTACAGGCTGACCACATTACCGCCCATGCTATGTCCGAGCAGGTTGATGGCCTGATCCGGCGCGTAATGGTCGAGTATGGCGTCCAGATCGGCCAGATAATCAGGGAACCAGTAGGTATCGCTACCGCTGCGCTGGGACAGGCCGAAGCCGCGCCAGTCCGGCGCGATCACATGCCAGTCGCCCTGCAAGGCATCCACCACGAACTGGAAAGAGGCGCCCACATCCATCCAGCCATGCAGCATGAACAGCTTGGGCGCGCCCTCGCGGCCCCAGTGCCGCACGTGGCTACGCAGGCCGCGTATGGTCAGAAATTCGGATCGGGAAGGCGTATAAGTCATGGCAGTCCTTGAAAAGACGTAAATTGGCGCAATATCCCCCCGTAAGCAGGAAAAAACAGCTTGCAGGCGGCGCTGCAAAATAATAGCACGACCGTTCGATAGCTGCACAAGCGTAAAATAGCGACATTCTGGCGCGCCTGCACGCAGTCAGCGTCCTTCCGTACCCGCAACCCCAAAGGTTTCCAATGTCTATATATCAACTGGGCGAACACGCGCCCGAGATCGATGCATCGTCATTTGTTGCAGATACCGCCACCGTGATCGGCAAGGTCACTCTGCATGCCAACACCTCGGTGTGGTTCGGCGCCACCATCCGCGGCGATAACGAGCGCATCACCATCGGTGCCGGCAGCAATGTGCAGGAAGGCACGGTGATGCACACGGACATGGGCTACCCGCTGACGGTAGGCGAAAACGTCACCATCGGCCATCAGGCCATGCTGCACGGTTGCACCATCGGCGATGGCGCCCTGATCGGCATACAGGCGGTGATACTGAACGGTGCCAAGATCGGTAAAGGCTGTCTGGTCGGTGCCGGTGCGCTGGTCACGGAAGGCAAGGAATTCCCTGACAATAGCCTGATCATCGGTTCGCCCGCCAAGGCCGTGCGCACGCTGACGGAACAGGATGCCGCGAACATGCGCGCCAACGCAGAAAACTATGTACAACGCGGCCAGCTATTCAAGTCGCAACTGAAAAAGATAGGAACACCATGAGCAACACCGGTCAGGATACCCTGCAAAAATTCATCTTCGAGAACGCTGCCGTACGTGGCGAGCTGATCGACATTTCCGCCACGTGGCGCGAAGTGCAGACGCGCCAGCACTACCCTGCTCCCGTACGCAAACTGCTGGGCGAAATGGTGGCGGCGGCGGCGCTGCTATCCGCCAATCTGAAATTCAACGGCTCCATCATCATGCAGATTCATGGCGATGGCCCAGTGCGCCTGCTGGTAGTTGAATGCGATGCCGAACTGCGTCTGCGCGCCACCGCCAAGCTGGCACCGGATGCCGTGATTGGCGACGACGCTACCCTGACCGATCTGCTGCATGCACATGGCAAGGGCCGCTTCATCATCACGCTGGATCCGGCCGACAAGCTGCCGGGCCAGCAGCCGTATCAGGGCATCGTGCCACTGGACGGCGGCGACGTGGCCACCGTGATTGAAAACTATATGCTGCGTTCGGAACAGCTGGACACCAAGCTGTGGCTGGCAGCGGACGAGCAAAGCTCGCGCGGCCTGCTGCTGCAAAAGCTGCCGCTGCATGGCGGTACGGCCGAAGCCGCGCCTATCACGGCCGACGAAGCACTGGAAACCTGGAATCGCGCCGTGATACTGGGTTCCACCCTGAAGCAGGAAGAACTGCTGAACACCACCATCGAGGTGCTGATGCAACGCCTGTTCTGGGAAGAGACGATCCGCGTATTCGACCCTGTGCACCCAAGCTTCCACTGCAGCTGCAGCCGCGAAAAAGTCGGCAACATGCTGCAGATGCTGGGTCGCGAAGAAGTGGAAAGCGTGCTGGCCGAACAGGGTCAGGTCGCGATCAACTGCGATTTCTGCGGCCAGCACTACGCCTATGATGCCGTCGATTGCGCCCAGCTGTTCATCACGCCTAGCGAAGCGCTGCTGCCCGGCAGCGAGGCCAAGCACTAAGCATCAGTAGTCATCCTTATAAGCATCACCGGCGCGCCCGTTCGTGGCGCGCCACTAGTTCCACAATTTGGCGCAGCGCGTCTCCAGCACATCCACCTTGCCCACCAGCTTGACCGCGTTCACGCTGCGCACCAGATCCACCCGCTCGACGCAATCCGTGCGCAGCATGCGCTCCAGTGGCCGCGTACACACGGTCACACTGCCACCCGTGCTGGCATTGCAGGCAAAGCCTTCCGCCCGCATACGCACCAGCGCTTCTTCCAGCGTCATACCCGGCTGCACCGTCTGCGCCACGTAGTTGCTGAACGCGCCCTGATTCACCGTGGTGCAGCCAGCCAGCGCTGCTAATGCCAGCAAGCCGCACAGACCACGCCAGTGGCGTTTGTGAGTTCCCATCCCGCTCCCTTTCCGTACGTTCCTGTCGCGATACGGCAGTGTAGCGCAATCGCGTCACGCTCCGGTAATAGTTGGTCACTATCATTGCCGACGTTGCAATTTCCACCAACTTGTCTTGAAGGCTAATCATGAATCGATCCTTTTCCACCGTACGTTCGCTCGCACTGACCGTGCCCCTGCTGGCCATGGCGGCCAATGTAGCAGCTGCTGTCGCGGAATTTTCCGGCGAAGCGGCAGCGGCGAATGCCGTCGCTGCCGCCGCACTGGTCGCAGATAGTGGCGCCGGTGCTGCCTCCTTTGCGGCGGCCGATAGCGGCGCACAGAGCGCAGCCGATGCCAGCGTAGGCGCCATGGCCGCACCGATGGCCACGGTGGAAGTTTCGACCCGCAAAACCCGCTCCTCGGTAGCGCTGGGCAAGGCCGATATGCAGAAGATCCTGCCCGGCATCAACCCTCTGAAAGCGCTGCAGACCCTGCCCGGCGTAAGCTTCCAGACCGCCGACCCATGGGGTAATAACGAACAGAATCTGTCGCTGTTCATCCACGGCTTCAGCGGCCAGCAACTGGGCTACACCATGGATGGCGTGCCGCTGGGCGATCAGCAGTACGGCAATTACAACGGCCTGTCGCCACAGCGCGCGGTGATTAGCGAAAACGTCGGCCGCGTGATTCTGTCGTCCGGCGCCGGTGATCTGGCCACCGCCTCGACCAGCAATCTGGGCGGCACCATTGAAACCTTCTCCAGCGATCCGGCCAAGCAGCGCAATCTGGTCGTGCAGCAGACGGTCGGCAGCTACATGACTTCGCGCAGCTTCCTGCGCTACGACAGCGGCGAGTTCGGTAACGGCAACAGCGCCTACCTGGCGGCCACCCACCATGAACAGAAAGCCTGGGACTTCAATGGCCGTCAGGGCGGCAATCAGGTCAACGCCAAATTCATCCACAACGACGACGCTGGCAAGCTGACGCTGTACTTCAACTATTCGGACAAGATCGAACCGAACGAAGACGCTACCGTACACTCGGCCACGGAAAAATTCCAGCCTTACACCCGTCCATTCACCTATCCAGACTTTGCTGCAGCACTGGCCTACCTGTCCGCCACCGGCGCGACTCCTGCAGCAGACGGCAACAACTACCGCAACTACTACAGCGATGCGCAGCGTACCGACTACCTGACCTATGCCAAGTACGAAATGCCGCTGGGCGAAAACACCATCTGGTCGAATCAGATCTACTACCACAACGATGACGGCGTAGGCGTGGTGGTCGGCCCGATCGGCGTGGCCGGTCTGCCCGGTCTGTTCGCCGTGTACTACCCTAATCAGAATCTGAAACAGGTATTCGGCAATTCCGGCTACGCCACCCGCACCACCGAATACGCCATCAACCGCAATGGCTGGCTGTCCACCGTACGCAGCGAATTCGGCAACCACACCATACAGGGCGGCCTGTGGTTCGAGCATAACCGCTCCTCGGCCTATCGCCGCTGGTACGCGCTGGATGTGAACAATCCTAGCTCGCCATACAGCCGTCCTAGCAATCCGCTGATCACCCAATACGGCAGCGAGATCGACAACAAAGTCGTGCAGCTGCACCTGCAGGATGAATGGCGTATGGGGCCGGATCTGGCGCTGCAAGCCGGCTTTAAATCCAGCCTGCAGTTTGCCGATGGCCAGTTCCCCGTGCAACCGGCCAAAGGCGCGATTGCCAATGGCTCGCTGGCTCTGCCGGTCGGTAAGATCGATACCAAAAAATGGCTGCTGCCGCAGGTGGGCGCACGCTGGGATATCAGCGCGCAGGATCAGGCCTTCGTCAACGTGCAGAAGAATATGCGCCAGTTCGTCACCTACGGCGGCGGCGGTGCTTCGCCATGGAGTCTGGCCAGCCAGGCCGCCTTCGATCTGTTCAAGTCGACCGCCAAACCGGAAACCTCGATCACCTACGAACTGGGTCTGCGTAGCAGCCACAATGTCGATCTGGGCGCCATCAGCGCGTTCGATGGTCAGGTCAGCCTGTACCATGTGGACTTCAAGGACCGCCTGCTGACCATCAGCCCGACGCCAGTAATCACCTCCATCATCGGCGGTAATCCCGTGCTGGCCAACGTGGGTAGCGTGAAGACCAACGGTATCGACCTGTCCGGCACGGTGCACATGGGCCGCAGCTTCTCGCTGTATAACGCGCTGTCGTTCAACCGCTCGACCTATTCGGACAACTACAGCAACGGCAAGGATCTGGTGCCGACAGCCGGCAAATCGGTACCAGCCAGCCCAGAGTGGATGAACAAGACGGTGGCCACGCTGAATTTTGCCGACACCGAGTTCCAGCTGATCGGCGATTACGTGGGCAAACGCTACGCCACCTACACCAATGATCTGGATGTACCGAGCTACTTCCTGATGAGCCTTGGCGTGTCGGGCAAGCTGCCTTTCCTGAACAGCAATCTGGTGAAGAATGCCCGCTACCGTCTGAACGTCACCAATCTGGCCAACCGTGAAGGACCGCTGAATGTGGTGGTGGGTGCTGCCAGCGGTACGTACAATACCTATCCGATCGCACCACGTCAGGGCTTCCTGACTCTGATGGCAGACTTCTGATGAGTGAAATGAAACTGCATGCGCGCCTGTCACGGCGCGGCTTCCTCGCGGCGGCGGGCGCTACGGCCGGCAGCGCGCTGCTGCCGGCTGCGCCAGCCAGCGCTGCCGCGCAAGGCACGGCCAGGCCGCTGGTGTTCGGCCACCGCGGCGCCAGTGCGCTGCGCCCCGAGCACACGCTGGCCGCATATGCCAAGGCCATCGCCGATGGTGCTGACTATATCGAACCGGATCTGGTCAGCACCCGTGATGGCGTGCTGGTAGCGCGCCACGACGCCTACGTCAACGAAACCACCGACGTGGCGACAAGGCCGGAATTCGCCAGCCGCAAAACCCGCAAGACTATCGATGGCGAAACCCACGAAGGCTGGTTTGTCGATGACTTCACGCTGGCCGAACTGAAAACCTTGCGCGCCATCGAACGACTGCCGCAACTGCGGCCGCAAAGTGCCAGCTACAACGGCATGTTCCAGATCGTGACGTTCGAGGAGATCATCGACTTCGTGGCAGCGCAGGCGGCCACGCAAGGCCGTGTGATCGGCATCGTACCGGAACTGAAAAGCTCGACCTACTTCAGCAGCGTGGGACTGCCGCTGGAAGAGCGCTTCCTCTCCATTCTCGCAGCGCACGAGTACACGCGGCGCAATCCGGTGGAGATCCAGTCGTTCGAGGTGAGCAATCTGAAGTATATGCGTGGCAAACTGGGGCAGCGCGCTAACCTGCGCCTGATGCAACTAGTGGTGAACGAACCGGTACGGCCGATGGACGTGGCCAAGGCAGGTGGTACGCTGACCTACCGGCAGATGTGCACGCCGGCCGGTCTGCGCGACATTGCCGCCTACGCTGATGTAGTGGCACCACCTACCCGCGCCATCATCCCGCTGAACAAGGATGGCACACTGGGCAGCCCTACCTCGCTGGTAGAAGATGCGCACCGTGCTGGCTTGCGCGTGGAACCATGGACCTTCCGTCCCGAGAACCACTTCCTTGCGGCAGAGTTCCGCAGCGATGGCGGACCTGCGGCACGCCATGAAGCGGGTTCGATTGCGGAAATGCAGCGCTACCTCGCCACCGGCATCGACGGTTTCTTCACCGACGATCCGGCACTGGGACGGGCCGCCATCGGCGCCTGACTGTAACTATTCTGGCGACTGCACGGTCGCCAGATAGTTGTTCTTCACGCGCACATAATGCTCGGCCGAATAGCGCAGGTAAGCGATTTCTTCAGCCGTCAGTGCGCGCACTTTGGCAGCAGGGCGGCCTACGTACAGATGGCCGCTTTCCAGTACCTTGCCGGGCGAGACCAGACTGCCCGCGCCCACCATCACATGGTCTTCGATCACCACGTCATCCATGATGATGGAACCCATGCCGATCAGGCATTCGTTACCGATGCGGCAACCATGCAGCAGCACGGAGTGGCCGATGGTGACGTAGTCGCCGATGATCAGCGGCGAGCCTTCCGGCTTGTCGGGACGGCGGTGCGACACGTGGCACATGCTGAAGTCCTGAATATTCGTGCCTTCGCCTACCACGATGCGGTTCACATCGCCGCGCACCACCGCGTTACACCACACCGAACTATGCGCTCCCAGCGTCACATCACCGATCACCTGCGCCGTCGCATGCAGATAGACCTCGGCCGCCAGTTGCGGCGCCGTGTCGAGATAGCGTTGCAGCGGCATGTTCAGGCTCCAGTCGCCACAGGATACGTGCCATCGCCATATGGCGCGGCGCTAAACGCCGGCAGCTTTTCGGCCTGCTGCGAAAACGCTTCCAGTCGCGGATAGCGGCTCGCCACCACCACATCGCCCAGCATCTGCTGGGTGAACTGCCACGTCACGGCCGTCATCACGCTGGCATGGTCGGGCTTCTGCAGTTCCAGTGGCTGCTTGGCCAGTTCGGCTTCGAGCGCGTCGAACGCTTCCAGTAACTGCGTGGTGACGCGTGCCACCCACGGCTGGTGCATTTTTTCCAGTGGCCGCACTTTATGTTCATACACCAGTTGCACCGCCTTGTCGCAGGCCGCCAGTGCCACGCCGAGCACACGCAGCGAGCGCAGTAGTTCGGTTGGCATCGATGGCGTCATGCGATAGGCCGGCATGGCCAGCGCTTCGGCGTACTGGATGATCAGGGTAGAGTCCATCAGCACCGTGCCGTCGTCGGCCACCAGCGTAGGCGCTTTGACGATGGGATTGATGGCGCGGAACTGGTCATAAGTGCTGAACACGGAGAGCGACTGGTGCTCGAATTGGAGTCCCATCAGTTGCAGCGTCACGGCCACGCGGCGGACGTAGGGCGAATCGAGCATGCCGATCAGTTTCATAATAGCTCCGGTAGAGGGTCAATAAGGGAAAGGAAATGCAGGCCAGCGGGGCTGCCGGATGACATCAGGCGCAGCACACTCACTGAGTCTTGCGGTATTTGTTGACGTAGTCGCCCAGATGCAGGCGATTGCTATCGAGCCAGTTCCATAACGACTCCACCTGTTCGGGGTGGGCACGATAATAGCCGGCGTTGAAGGCCATCCAGACGCGCGTGTTGATCAGCGGCTGCTGCAGTTGCACGATGCTGCCGCCGTAGCGCTTCAGCGTAGCATCCAGATGGCCGGGTCTGACCAGATTGGTCACCACAGCATCCACCCGCCCCAGCTTGAGTTTAGCCAGATTGCGATCGAGATCGCGTGCGCCATCGTCAACCACCAGCCCCATTTCGCGCAGGCGTCCATTGATAGGGCTACCCTGCGAGGCACCCACGGTCTTACCGCGCAGGTATTCCTGCGGATTGCTATTGGCCGGCACGCGGTCTTTGGCGCGCACCAGCACCACCATGGTATTGGGCATGGCGCGGTTGCGATCGACGTTGCCTTCGCGGTCGCGTGGCAGGGCAATCTCGGGCGAGTAACTAGGCTGCTCGCCGATCGGCGTCATATCGATATCGCCCGCTTCCAGTGCCATCTTCAGGCGCGCGGCAGGCAAGCGGATCAGGGTAGGAGGACAATTAAAGCCGCTGCCCTGCACGGCAGCGCGGATCAGATCGACGGAAGCGCCGGCCGGCTCCGGCACCACTTCGCCCTCGCCCAGCCAGTATGGCGGGCGGTGCTGGTCGATATAACCGACGCGCACGGGAACACAGCCGCCGCCACTGTAAGCCAGCGGTGCCTGCAGCACCAGCAACAACAGTAAGGCGTAGCGCATCAACATGGCAATCTAGGCCTCAGCGGGATTCGGGACGGGGTGCCAGTGGTGGCAGCGGGGTAGCCTGCCCTTTACCGACGATCTGGATGAAAATCTCGTTCTGTTTAATCATGCTCAACTCGTAGCGGGCCCGTTCTTCCACGGCTCCCGTACCATCTTTCAGGTCCATCACTTCGGAGTTGAGTTTAGCATTGCGGGCGATCAGCTCCGCATTCTTCTTGTGCGCGGCATTCACCTGCGCTTCGAAATCGGCGACGCGCAGCCAGCCGCCCTTCCCCAGCCAGAGCGGGTACTGGATCAACAGCAGCAAGGCTGTGAGGGCGATGGTAATCAGGCGCATAACTGGAAAGCGGCCGGCGGGGAGCCGGCCGCACTATCTGAATTACTTCAGATTATAGAACGCATCACGGCCTGGGTAGGAAGCGATGTCGCCCAGATCTTCTTCGATACGCAGCAGCTGGTTGTACTTAGCCATGCGGTCGGAACGCGACATCGAGCCGGTTTTGATCTGCAGGGCGTTCAGGCCAACGGCGATATCGGCGATGGTCGAATCTTCGGTTTCGCCGGAACGGTGCGAGATCACGGCGGTGTAGCCGGCGCGCTTGGCCATTTCGATCGCTGCGAAGGTTTCGGTCAGGGTGCCGATCTGGTTAATCTTGATCAGGATCGAGTTAGCGATGCCTTTGGCAATGCCTTCTTTCAGGATCTTGGTGTTGGTGACGTACAGATCGTCGCCCACCAGCTGAACTTTTTTGCCCAGTTCCTTGGTCAGAATCGCCCAGCCTTCCCAGTCGCCTTCGTGCATCGCATCTTCGATCGAGATGATCGGGTACTTGTCGCACCAGGTGGCCAGCAGGTTGGTGAATTCGGTCGCGGTCAGCGACAGGCCTTCGCCTTCCAGTTCGTATTTGCCGTCTTTATAGAACTCGGAAGCAGCGCAGTCCAGACCGATCGCCACTTGCGTGCCTGGCTCGTAGCCAGCTTCTTCGATCGCCTGGATAATCAGCTTGATGGCTTCTTCGTGGTTAGCCAGCGAAGGAGCAAAGCCGCCTTCGTCGCCCACTGCCGTGTTCAGACCCTTCTTGTGCAGGATCTTTTTCAGGGTGTGGAACACTTCCGCGCCATAACGCACGGCTTCCTTGAACGACGGTGCGCCCACTGGAATGATCATGAATTCCTGGATGTCCAGGTTGTTGTCGGCGTGTGCGCCGCCGTTGATCACGTTCATCATCGGCACTGGCAGTTGCATCGCGCCCGAACCGCCGAAGTAGCGGTACAGTGGCAGACCAGCTTCTTCAGCAGCAGCTTTAGCCACGGCCATCGATACAGCCAGCATGGCGTTGGCGCCCAGACGGCTCTTGTTCTCGGTGCCGTCCAGATCGATCAGGGTGCGGTCGAGGAAAGCCTGTTCATTGGCGTCCAGACCCATGATGGCTTCGGAGATTTCCGTGTTGATGTTTTCGCAGGCTTGCAGTACGCCCTTGCCGAAGTAGCGCTTAGGATCGCCGTCACGCAGTTCGATGGCTTCGCGCGAACCGGTCGATGCACCCGACGGTACAGCAGCACGGCCCATCACGCCCGATTCCAGCAGCACGTCGCATTCGACGGTAGGATTGCCGCGCGAATCGATGATTTCACGGCCGATAATGTCAACAATAGCACTCATGTCATTCTCCAAAGTTAGGCGATACGATGTCGCACCGGATGCTCGCGCATCTTGTACGAGTCAGGATAACGGGAATTTCCCGCACACCCGACCTGTCTGGTGTGCGGGCTTGTTGCTTTTAGTTGAAGCTGTTCTCCAGGAAGCCAGCTTTCTTGGTGATGCGGTCCAGTTCCATCAGGGTAGACAGCAGCTCGCGCATGCGGCCCAGCGGTACGGCGTTCGGACCATCCGACAGCGCTTGCGCTGGATTCGGGTGGGTTTCCATGAACAGACCGGCCACGCCCACGGCCACCGCAGCACGCGACAGCACCGGCACCATTTCGCGCATACCGCCCGACGAAGTACCGTTACCGCCCGGCAGCTGCACCGAGTGGGTCGCATCGAATACCACCGGGCAGTTCGATTCGCGCATGATGGCGAGCGAACGCATGTCCGACACCAGATTGTTGTAACCGAACGAAGCACCGCGCTCGCAGGCCATGAAGTTGTCTTCGTTAAGGCCCTTGGCACGGGCAGCCAGACGGGCTTTGTCGATCACGTTCTTCATATCGCCGGGCGCGAGGAACTGGCCCTTCTTGATGTTGACCGGCAGACCGGACTGGGCGCAGGCGGTGATGAAATCCGTCTGACGGCACAGGAAGGCCGGCGTCTGCAGCACGTCGACGACGGCCGCCACTTCGGCGATTTCTTCCACATCATGCACGTCGGTCAGCACCGGCACACCCAGTTCGCGTTTGACGTCACCCAGAATCTCCAGACCTTTGTCGCGGCCCGGACCACGGTAGGAAGTACCGGAAGAACGGTTAGCCTTGTCGAAGGACGATTTGTAGATGAAGGGGATGCCCAGTTCGCTCGTCATTTCCTTCAGCGCGCCTGCCGTATCGAAGGCCATCTGGCGCGATTCGATCACACAGGTGCCAGCGATCAGGAAGAAGGGCTGATCCAGACCGACGTCAAATCCGCACAGTTTCATGCTGCATCTCCTTGTACGGCGCCAGCGGCCTTGTGAGCCAGTGCAGCCTTGATGTAAGACGTGAACAGCGGATGGCCGTCACGCGGGGTCGATTTAAATTCCGGGTGATACTGCACACCCATGTACCACGGGTGAGCGTTGTCTCCGCTGCGTGGCAATTCCATAATTTCGCACAGGTCTTCGGTCGGCGTACGCGCTGCCACGATCAGGCCAGCCGCTTCGACGCGTGGCAGATAGTGGTTGTTGGCTTCGTAGCGGTGACGGTGACGCTCGGTCACCACGGCGCCGTAGATTTCTGCCGCCAGCGTACCGGGCTTGATGGCGCAAGTCTGCGCGCCCAGACGCATGGTGCCGCCCAGATCGGAATTCTCGTCGCGCTTCTCGACCTTGCCGTCGGCGCCCTGCCATTCGTCGATCAGTGCAACCACTGGCTGTGGCGTTTCCAGATCGAACTCGGTGGAGTTAGCGCTGGTCAGGCCAGCCTTGTGGCGCGCGTATTCGATCAGCGCGACCTGCATCCCGAGGCAGATGCCGAGGTAAGGGATCTTGTTTTCACGGGCGAACTGGGCCGCCATGATCTTGCCTTCCACACCGCGCTTGCCGAAGCCGCCCGGTACCAGAATCGCATCGTACTTGGACAGTTCGGCGCAACCGGTGGTCTCGATCTCTTCCGAGTCGATGTACTCGATGTTGACCTTGCATTCATTGTGGATGCCGGCGTGACGCAGCGCTTCCGTCAGCGATTTGTACGACTCGGTCAGTTCCACGTATTTGCCGACCATACCGATCGAGACTTCCGACTTCGGATGTTCGAGGGTGTAGATCAGTTTGCTCCACACCGACAGATCGGCCGGTGCCGGGTTCAGATCGAGCGCGTCGCAGATGATCGCGTCCAGACCCTGGTCGTGCAGCATCTGCGGCACTTTGTAGATGGTGTCCACGTCCCACACGGAGATCACGGCCTGCTCTTCGATATTGGAGAACAGCGAAATCTTGGCGCGTTCATCTTCCGGAATGCGGCGGTCGGCGCGGCACAGCAGAGCATTTGGCGAAATACCGATTTCGCGCAATTTCTGCACCGAGTGCTGGGTCGGCTTGGTTTTCAGTTCGCCAGCGGAGGCGATGTAAGGCACCAGCGTCAGGTGCACGAAGGCCGAGTTCTTACGGCCAGCGCGCAGGCTCAGCTGACGTGCTGCTTCCAGGAATGGCAGCGATTCGATATCGCCCACCGTGCCACCGATTTCGCACAGCGCGACATCGTAGCCTTCCGCGCCACGGCGGATGTAATCCTGAATTTCGTTGGTGATGTGCGGAATCACCTGCACGGTCTTGCCCAGATACTCGCCGCGGCGTTCCTTGCGGATTACCGATTCGTAGATCTGGCCAGTGGTGAAGTTATTCACCTTTTTCATGCGGGTGGAGATGAAACGCTCGTAGTGGCCGAGGTCGAGGTCGGTTTCCGCCCCGTCGTCGGTGACGAACACTTCACCGTGTTGCATAGGACTCATCGTGCCCGGATCGACGTTGATATACGGGTCGAGTTTGAGCATGGTGACTTTGAGGCCGCGCGATTCGAGGATCGCAGCGAGAGAGGCGGCGGCTATCCCTTTACCAAGGGAAGACACGACGCCACCAGTGACGAAGACAAATTTGGTCATTGCAGATGGTGCCGAACGGCACATGCGGGAAATTGAAATTATAGCCTAAAACGCGCAAATCTTCAGCATCCCGCCCTGAAAAAACCTCCATTCCCTCGCAAGTAACTATTGGTGAGTAGCGTTTATTTGACCAGAATTCAGGTGTGCGCTCGATGCCTATATAGAATTTGATAGAATCATCGACGAGGCAAACATGCATGACAAACCTATAGTTTGGATAGGCACCTCCCTCAAGGATTTAACCGATGACATCTTATTCCCCGCTGAGGCGAGACGGTACGCAGGAGTTCAGTTACGCAAAATTCAACGCGGATACGAGCCCGATCACTGGAAGCCGCTCGAAGAACTTGGCGCCGGAGTAAAGGAAATCCGTATCAGGCTGCCTGATGGCGCTTTTAGAGTTATGTTTGTGGCCAAATTCGCCGAAGCGGTCTATGTACTGCATTGCTTTAAGAAGAAAGCGCAAAAGACCAGCGAACATGACAAAGAGATTACCAAGCAGCGTTACAAGGCTATCTTCAGGATAAGGGGTACGTTATGAATTCTGAGCCAGTCATCACCCATGTCACTCCCGCTGATGGGAATGTTTTCGCCGATCTCGGATTTGAAGCCGCAGAGGCCAGCAAACTGCTCGCCGAAACTGATGCTGCCATTTTCGCAAAATTATCAATCAAGCACTCTCTAATGACGGAGTTAGCAGAGTGGATGCAAGAAAAAAACCTACAGCAGGTTGATGCAGCAGCCATACTCGGAATTCCGCCTCCTCGCGTCTCTGATCTTATAAACAGGAAGAGCGCCAAATTCACCATTGAAGCGTTGATCGACATGCTAGCGAGAACCGGAAAACAGGTTCAGGTATCGACCCGCTAAAATCCACCCCGCTTACAGCCCTGCTTTGCGGCATTCGCCAGTTGACGGCTGCAGCCACCATTAAACTCAGTGAAAATCGCGGCTAACGGACTGCAAGCGCCCCATCAGGTGGGACATATCGACCAAGCGCTTGGCTACCAGATGGCAGACCATGCCTTCGCGCTGCCATACACCATACACGCCGAGCAAGGCCGAACCGAGCGCTTCGCGGCGCTGCTGTTCGAGCAGCGCCGGCCAGACGATCACATTGATATTGCCCGTTTCGTCTTCCAGCGTCACGAACAGCACGCCTTTGGCCGTGCCGGGCCGCTGGCGTACCGTCACCATGCCGCAGGCACGCGCCAGCATGCCGTTGGTGTACTGGTTCAGGGTACTGGCCGGCAGGAAGCGCTGAGCCAGTAGCCGTTCGCGCAGCAGCGCCAGCGGATGACGCCCCAGCGTCAGGCCATGCGAGCGATAGTCGCCGACAATATTTTCGCCTTCCGACGGCGCAGCCAGCTGGGGCAGCGCTTCGTCCGGCGCCGTGGGGCGCAGAATATCCTTGTCCGGCACGGCGCCCACGGCCTGCCACAGTGCCTGCCGCCGGTGTCCGGCCAGCCCCGCCAGCGCATTGCCCGCCGCCAGCACCTGCAGATCATGCCGGTCCAGATCCGCCTGCCGCGCCAGTTCGGCCACGCTAGGCCAGTACTGCGCCGCGCCGAATGCTTCGAGCTGCCCGCGTTCAGGCAGTCGCCCATCCGTACGCGACGGCCCTACGGCACACGCCTCCTCTGCCATACGCGACCGCTCTACGGTACACTCCTCCTCCGCCATACGCGACCGCCCCGCCGTACGCGCCTGCACGATGCGCCTAGCAGCCGCTTCGCGCATGCCCTTCAGCATCAGCAGGCCCAGCCGCACCGCCGGCTGCTGGCGTTTGCCAGCCGCTTCTTCCAGCGTGCACTCCCAGTCGCTATAGGCCACATCCACAGCGCGCACCACCACGCCATGACGGCGTGCATCCTGCACCAGTTGCGACGGACTGTAGAAACCCATGGGCTGGCTGTTCAGCAGCGCACACAGGAAGGCGGCCGGTTCATGGCATTTGAGCCATGAGCTGGCATAGGTCAGCAGAGCAAAGCTGGCCGCGTGCGATTCGGGGAAGCCGTATTCGCCAAAGCCCTGTATCTGGCTGCAGATAGCCGCAGCAAACGCCTCGTCATAGCCATTCTTGCGCATGCCATCCATGATGCGCTGCTGATAGCGGTCGACGCCGCCCTTGCGCTTCCATGCGGCCATGGCACGCCGCAACTGATCGGCATCGCCCTCGGTAAAATCAGCCGCGATCATGGCAATCTGCATGACCTGCTCCTGAAAGATCGGCACGCCCAGTGTGCGTTTCAATGCTTCATCAAGGCCGCGTGGAGAATCAATCGGCGCCTGCCCCGTACGCCGCTGCAAATACGGGTGCACCATGCCACCCTGTATCGGCCCCGGCCGCACCAGCGCCACTTCGATCACCAGATCGTAGAACACCCGTGGCTGCAGGCGCGGCAGCATACTCATCTGCGCGCGCGATTCGATCTGGAATACCCCCACCGTATCGGCCACACACATCATGTCGTAAGTAGCCTTATCCTCGGCGGGAATGTCCTGCATGCGGAAACACTGGCCACGCTGCTGGCCGACCAGATCAAGCGCGCGGCGCAAAGCCGTCAGCATGCCCAGCGCCAGCACATCGACTTTCATCAGCCCCAGCTCTTCCAGATCATCCTTGTCCCACTGGATCACGCTGCGCCCTTCCATCGTGGCTTTCTCGATCGGCACAAGACGCGACAGCTTACCTTGTGCAATCACGAAGCCACCCGGGTGCTGCGACAGATGACGGGGAAAACCCAGCAAGGTCGTGGCCAGCGTGGCCCATTGCTGCGCCAGCATGGAATCGGGCGCCAGCCCCACTTCGGCCAGCCGCCCCAGCAAATCAGCCTTGCCATCAAACCAGTGATGCGCCTTGGCCACCTGCTCGACGATGGCCAGATCCACTCCGAGCGCCTTGCCACTGTCGCGCAGTGCGCTGCGCGGACGATAGCTGATCACCACAGCGGCCAGCGCAGCCCGCTCGCGGCCATATTTATCGTAGATGTACTGGATCACTTCTTCGCGTCGCTGGTGCTCGAAATCCACATCGATATCGGGCGGCTCATTGCGTTCGCGCGACATAAAGCGCCCCACCAGCAGATGGCCCCGATCCGGATCAACTTCCGTCACACCGAGGCAGTAGCACACCGCCGAGTTGGCCGCCGAGCCACGCCCCTGACACAGTATGTTCTGCGAACGGGCAAAGCGCACAATGTCATACACGGTGAGGAAATACGGCTCGTACTTGAGTTCGGCGATCAGTGCCAGCTCTATCTCGATCTGTGTAAGCACCTTGGCCGGCACGCCCTGCGGGTAGCGCCCACGCGCACCACGCTCCACTTCCTGTCGAAGATAGCTGGCCGAAGTATGACCGTGCGGCACCACTTCATGGGGATATTCGTAGCGCAGTTCGTCCAGATTGAAAGTACACATGGACAGAATGCGTAAAGTCTCCTGCAGCGCAGGCAAGGGATACAGATTAGCCAGCCGCAAGCGGGGGCGCAAATGCTGCTCGGCATTCTGCGCCAGCGCGTAGCCGCATTCGGCCACGGACTTGCCCATGCGTATGGCACACAGCGTATCGAGCAGCGGCTTGCGCGAACGCACATGCATGCACACATGCCCCAGTGCCACGACCGCCATGCCATGCTGCAGCGCCACCTCGGCGATGCTTTCGCGGTGCGCATCATCCAGCGCGCGCTGCAACAGATTGAGCCCCATCCACGCACGCCCCGGAAACGTACGCTCCATCCATGCCGCCTGTGCGTGCAGGGCATCCACATCTTCCGGCTGGAACACGGGATACTGGGGCAGCAGAATCAGCAAACAATCGGGCAGCCCCTGCAGATGGGCATACTGCGCCGACGGCGCCGCCAGATCGGCCGGCGTGAGCAGATAACTGCCTTTGGCCACCCGATTGCGTGCAATCGTGATCAGTTCGCACAGATTGCCGTAACCATTGCGGTTCTGCGCCAGTGCAATCAGCGATAGCGCCACCCGCCCATCGGCCTCGCGCAAATGGAAATGGCTGCCTATGAGCAGCGGCAAATCATGCTCTTTGGCCTGTGCGTGAGCGCGCACTACGCCCGCCAGCGAGCATTCATCCGTGATCGCCAGCCCCGCATAATCGAGCTGCACGGCGCGCGCCACCAGTTCTTCGGCGTCGGAAGCACCTTGCAGAAAGGAGAAATTGGTCAGGCAGAACAGCTCCGCATAGGCAGGCAGGCTCTGCGCCGACACCGGTGGCAGGCTGGACATTTTCAATAAAATACTGTGTTTATGTACAGTATTTTACACAATCTGCCGCCATACTCAAGGGCGCGACAGCACTATTTGTGCTGTGCCACCATCACGTCCTTGATTGCCTGTATAACCACCTCGGGCGATGCCGTCTGCATCTGATGATCCGAATCCACCACCACGGTTTTCGCTTGCGGATACATGGCGCGCACGGCAGCAAACGTCTGCGGGTCGCTATTCACCACACCGAGATCGATCGGCACGGCGGTAGCGCCCTTGGGCTGATTAACCAGTCGAATCATGGGCAGCTTATCGATATTCCCCTGCGCCAGCACCTGCTGGCCCGTCTGATCGATCGCGTTAATTTCGCGCCGCACGGAATTCGAGAAGAACAGCATGGCACCCAGACGGGTCAGGGCGGGAAAATCCTCCGGCTTCTTGATCACGCCGGGGTACAGCGCATCAACCAGCACGATGCCTGCCACTTCCTCCGGATGGCGCTTGGCGAATAGCTGCACATACAGCCCGCCCAGCGAATGCCCCACCAGAATATACGGCGGTTTCAAGCCTTCATGCTGCAGGTTGTGGCGCAGTTCTTCCACGATGTTCAGGCCATCGCGCGCGGCCGGCGTGCTCTCGCTCTTGCCATAGCCGGGGCGGTTGTAGGCAAACACGGATGCCTGTGGCGCCACGCCTTCGATCACCTTGTCCCATTTATCGAGCGTGACGCGCGAACCATTCTCAAACACCACCGTATAAGGTGCAGTGGAATGTTTAAGTGTCAGATACTCGACCTGACGGCCATCGATCAGCGTGGTGGCCGCCAGCGCCGCCATGGCCGGAGCTGCAGCGAGTATGCTCAGCACAAACAGGACGTTACGCATTATGATATTCCTCCGATAAGTTATCGGAAGATATTCTTGCATCGACGCACATTCGAAGTGGCAAGGATGCGATGAAGTGCCAAATCAAAGGATCAGAATGCCAGAAACCAGCGTGCATCAACTCTTATGCTTCGGCCTACAGGCAGGCGGCGGCAATCCCGCGCTCGTCATTCAGCATGACCAGCGCGACGTCGCCCAGCGCCAGCAATTCGCACGCGATCAGCGGCAGCCCGCCTGCGTCTTCATCGACCGTGGTAGCGACGGCGTCATCACGCTGGACTATTACTACCCCCATGCGCGTAGCCCCCTGTGCCTGCATGCCACGCTGGCCGCAGCCCGTTTGCTGCTCACGCCGCAGCAAACGCAGCAGCAAATCCGTACCGCCATGCACGCCCAGTCCCTGACGCTCAGCCTGCGCGATGATCTGGTATATGTGCGGCTCGCGCCACAGCGCTTGGCGCAGCCCGCCATCGCCGCCGATCTGCCGGCACGTCTGCTGGCCAGCCCCGGCCTCG
This sequence comes from Duganella fentianensis, assembly GCF_964031615.1. Lineage (GTDB taxonomy): Bacteria > Pseudomonadota > Gammaproteobacteria > Burkholderiales > Burkholderiaceae_D > Rugamonas > Rugamonas fentianensis_A. The sequence continues at coordinate 149,607 of NZ_CAXIQN010000009.1, read as the reverse complement.
TGCTACGCTCGCCGCCCGTGGTCGCGTCCGTCGGCAGCCCGAAACTGCTGCTGCAAGTGGCCGACCGCTGGACGCTGCAAGCGCTTACCCCCGATCTGCCCGCCATCATGGCCTGGGGTAAGGCCAATGGCGTGAACGGCTGCTATGTCTGGTGCCGGCGCGCCAATGGCACGCTGGAGGGGCGCAACTTCAATCATCTCGATCCGGCCATGGAAGATCAGGCCACCGGTGTTGCCGCTGGCGCACTGAGCCTGCATCTGGGCCAGCCGATCGCGCTATTTCAGGGCGCGGCGCTGGGTCAGCCCTGTTTGATCCGCACCGAACTCGATGGCAATGCCGTACTCGTCGGCGGTCGCGCCGAGTATCTGCAGCCAGCTTGAGGTAACGATTGCTTACATCTCGCTAACGGCAGAAAACAGCGTTGCGCCCTACACTGGCTCCATCTTAGGCACAGGAGCACATCATGCGCCGCGCACTGTTACTCATGCTATTTCTCTCCGTCCTGCAAGGCGCACTGGCCTATGCAGCGCTGGGCAGTTCGCCTTCGTCGTTCGAGCAGAACGGCATCCAGATGGCAGCGCGCAGCATCATGCCGCGCAGCGCCGACAGCATTGCCGTCTATACGGTCAGCCAGAACCGGCTGGCCAGTGGCACCGTGGTGCGCGAATATGCCAATCTGCAGGGCATCGTCTTTGCCGTCAGCTGGAACGGCCCCACCCTGCCCGACCTGCAAAGCCTGATGGGCGAGCAGTTCACCATGCTCAGTAATCACAGCAATCCGGAGGCTGCCCGTGCCGGCACGGGCGCGCCGCAGCGCCAGCTGGCACTGTCGCCGTCCGATATGATGATGGTGGCCAGCAGCCACCAGCGCAATTATGTGGGGCGCGCATGGATACCGGCCGCCCTGCCGCCGGGCTTCAATACCGCCGTGATCGAATAGTCTAGTCTCGCTGCGCAGGATTAGGCGGCAGCCAGCTGCGCCATCTCGCGCTGCATATTTTCGATCGCGCGCTCGTTGTACTGTTCGGCGAAATAGGCGTTGCCGAACAGCTGGCCCGTTTCCGCCTTGCGGCACATATGCGCCAGCGCAGCGCGCCGCTCCTGCCGGTACTTTACATCGGGCAGATGGATGTATTCCTGCCGGATGGCGCGCGCATAATTGCCATACACCTCGTCATCCTGCCCCAGTATGGCCAGATCGACGCTGAGCAGCACGTCCTTGAGGCGGTGCTCGACATGGGCTTCCTGAAAATGGTCGGTGGCGCGGATCAGCGCGGCCGCATCTTCGCGCTCCTGCCCCAGATGGCAATCGAGCCACAGGCGCGCGCTGGCTTCTTCCGCCGTCATATCGCTGCCCAGCCCAGCCGGACCATATTCGGCATCGTGGAACCAGAAGGCCTGCTTGACAATGGCCACATCGGCCGGATCAGGGCGGGTATTGGCAGCCCACACGCGGATTTCACACAGGCCGTGCACCAGATGATCGAGATTGTGATAGTGCCGTTGCGGCCCGCCATACATGGTGGCGCCCGTCAGGCGCACAAACCAGTCATCGGCATGGGCGATCGCGGTGGCATCGATGGTGTCGTAATCCCACAGCGCTTCCCACTCGCGCCGCAGCCAGCTCAGTACCCACGCATGGTAGGCCGGTGCAGGCACGAATTTCTTCATGATCCAGTTCCAGCCTATCGGCCCTTCCAGCGCCTTGACGAAGCTGGAACTGACCGAGCCGAGGTCACGGGGCGGCATCACGAAAATGGTCTTGGCGCCCTGCAGCACATCCACATTGGTCTGCTGGATCAGGTTTTCGTAATCGAAATCGGCCGTGGTACGGATACCACGGATCAGGCAGTGCACGCCCTGCTTCTTGGCTGCGCGCGCCGTGTAATCGCCCTTGACGATCACCACCTGCACATTGTCCCAGCCTTGCTGGGCGCAGCTCAGCGCAATGATGCTCTTACGTTCTTCGGCGCTGAAACGGGGCTTCTTGGCGGGATTCTCGGACAGGAATACCACCACTTGGTCTGCCAGCGAACGGGCTTCGTTGATCACCCACATATGCCCATTGGTGATGGGATCGAAGGTGCCCGAAAAGCCGATTTTTTCCATGAACCGCTCCAACGCCAGATAAAACTGGCATTTTAGACCGGACTCGCCTTCACAGTGTCAGGAAAATCGACCTTGATCTTCAGCCCGCCCAGCCGCTCGGAGCTATCGAGGCTCAGCACGGCCTGATGGCGCTCGGCGATGGAACGGATAATCGCCAGCCCCAGACCGCTACCGCCGGCCGGACTACCGGGCACACGGTAGAAGCGGCTGAACACCCGTTCGCGCTCCTCGGGCGCAATGCCGGGACCGGAATCTTCCACGCTGAGCAGAATACGTCCCGGCTTTCCGCCTACGCCTTCTGTGCGGCGCAGATCGATATCGACAGTGCCGCCTGATGGCGTGTACTTGATGGCGTTATCCACCAGATTGCGCAGCAGGATAATCAGCGCATCGCTCTGGCCCGACACGCTCACTTCATCTGCATGGTGTACGCCCAGATCGATCTGGCGTGCCTGCGCCAGCCCCGTCATGTCACCCAGCGTACGGCGTACCAGTTCCGTCAGATTGACGGGTTCCAGCGTCATTTCCTGCTGGGCGCCTTCCTGTCGCGCCAGCACCAGCAACTGTTCCACCAGCCGCGTGGCACGTTCGATACCGGCCGTCACGCGCGCCACGGCCACGCTACGCGCCGCATCATCCTGCGCCCGCTCCAGACTGAGCACCTGCAGTTTCAGTGCTGCCAGCGGCGTGCGCAATTCATGCGCCGCATCGGCCACAAAGTGCTGCTGCGCCTCGAACGCCGTACGCACCCGGCCGAACAGCAGATTGAGTTCCTGCACCAGCGGCAGCACTTCATCGGGCAGATCGTTTTCCGACACGGGCGACAGATCGTCGGCCTGGCGCGCCGCCACCTGCCGCTTGACACGCGAGACGGGCGCCAGCGAACCACTCACTACCCACCACACCACCAGCATCAGCACTGGCGCCATGATGGCAATCGGCCCCACCGTACGCAGCGCCAGCGTACCGGCCATGCGCTGGCGCACCGCCATATCCTGCGCTACCTGCACAGTCTGGTTACTGGTCTGGACGGAGAAAATCCGGTAAGTCGTGTTATTGGCTTTGACGTTGGAGAAGCCCAGCACGGCGCGCTGGGGCAGCGCAGCGCGCGACAGTGAGCGGAATACCTGCGCACCATCCGGCGTCCACACCTGTACCACCAGATCATCGTTTTCCGGATCGGCAGCCGTGTCGGCTGCCTTGTTGGTCAGCGTAGCGCTGGAACGCAGCGCCATCGCCATCTGCTGCATGTGGTAATCGAAAATTTGATCCGCATCATTCAGCGCGCTGCGGTAGGCCACCATGGCCTGCGCGATGGCCGCCATGGTAATCGCCGCCAGCAGGAACCATAATAGGCGCCCGCGCAGCGAGTGCGTCACCACCGGTACCTTGGGCAAGGGCGGCATACGCACTTTGACCTTCATACTCTTCATAGTTTGGGAACCATATAGCCCAGACCACGCACGTTCTGTATCAGCTCCGCACCGAGTTTCTTGCGCAAGCCGTGGATATACACTTCCACCGCATTGCTATTCACTTCATCCTTCCAGCTATACAGCTTTTCTTCCAGCTGCTGGCGTGACAGCACGATGCCGGGACGGGCGATCAGCGCTTCCAGCACGGCCCATTCGCGCGCCGACAGATTCACCTGCTTGCCATCGGCCAGCACTTCGCGCGTCTGCGGATTGACGCTCACATTGCCGTGCTCGAACACAGGTTCGGCACGCCCGGCCGAACGTCGCAGCAGCGCACGGATGCGTGCCAGCAGTTCGTCCAGATCATAGGGTTTCAGCACGTAGTCGTCGGCGCCGGCATCGAGGCCGGCAATCCGCTGCTCCTTGGCGTCGCGCGCGGTGGCGATCAGCACCGGCGTGAGCTCCTTGCGCATGCGCATCGAGCGCAGCACTTCCAGACCGTCCTTGCGCGGCAGGCCCAGATCGAGCAGTACCAGATCATAAGTCTGGGTCTGCAGCGCCGTATCAGCCATGGCACCATCCTTGACCCAGTCTACTGCGTAGTGCTCGGCCCTGAGCAGGTCGAGCACTACTTCGCCGATCATCGTATCGTCTTCCACCAGCAGAAGTCGCATCTTGTTATTTCCTTTCTGTTTTTGTGTTGCGTTCTGCCGGCCCGCGTTCGGCCTGCGAAACCCTGCCTATCAGCCCAGACGCACAGGAATGAAGATTCTATCCTCGCCCCGCTGGATCAGCAATGCTACCGATTTGCCGGACTTGTCCACCACTTCGCGCACCTGATCGACGCTCTGCACAGGGCGGCCGTTCACCGACAGCAGCACATCACCGGGCTGCACGCCGGCGGCGGCAGCAGCGCCGCGGGCATCTTCGATCACCAGACCGGAACTGATGCCGGTCTGGCGCTTCTCGATGTTTTCCAGTGGCCGCAGCGACAGACCCAGACGTACCTTGCCGCTAGCCTGCTCGTCACGCTCGTTCTCGGCCACCTGCGCCTTATCGTTGGCATTACCCAGCGTCGCCTTGATGGACTCCAGTTTACCCTGACGCCAGACTTCCAGCGTCACTTTGTCGCCCGGCGTAGCCAGACTGACTATCACCGGCAGATCGCCCGAGCTGACGATTTTCTGGCCATTCAGCGTGCGGATCACATCGCCCGGCTTGAGGCCAGCCTTGTCGGCAGGGCCGCCCTTGTCCACCCTCGAGATCAGCGCACCTTCCGGTGTAGCCAGATTGAAGGAGTCAGCAAAGCCCTGATTGACTTCTTGCACCGTCACACCCAGCTTGGCGTGGGTGACTTTGCCGGTGGCGATAATCTGATCCTTGATCTTGTTGGCCACATCGATAGGAATGGCGAACGACAGCCCCTGATAGCCGCCTGTCTGGCTGTAGATCTGCGAATTGATGCCGACCACTTCGCCACGGGTATTGAACAGCGGGCCGCCCGAGTTACCGGGGTTCACGGCCACGTCGGTCTGGATGAAGGGCACATTCCCGTCCGGCAGCGAACGGCCTTTGGCACTGACCACGCCCGCCGTCACGGTATTTTCCAGCCCGAATGGGGAGCCGATGGCCAGTACCCACTGGCCCACTTTCAGATCATTCGATTTGGCCAGCGGTACCACGGGCAGATTTTTCGCATCGATCTTCAGCACCGCCACATCGCTCTTCGGATCGGAGCCCAGCACCTTGGCGCGGAATTCGCGGCGGTCGGTCAGCTTCACCGTCACTTCGCTGGCGTCGCGTACCACGTGGGCATTGGTCAGGATGATACCGTCGTTACTGACGATGAAGCCCGAACCCATGCCATGGGTGGGCACGCGCTGGCCACCGCGCTGCTGCGGCATCTGGAAGCGGCGGAAGAATTCAAAGAAAGGATCATCGGCAAATGGATCACCGCGGCCGGCCTGTTCGTTATAAGAAGTGCGAGTACTGCCCGTCACGCTGATGTTGACCACGGCTGGACCATTGTGATCGACGATCACACTAAAGTCCGGCAAGGTGATATTCGGTGCTGGCACGGCCGCCGGCGCTGCAGCTGGCGCGCCCGTTGGCGCGGCCTGAACGGCAGTTGGGGCGGCGGCTACAGCATTTCCTTGCTGCACTGCGACAGCGCCACCCACGCCGATCACACCCAGGACGGCCACTGCCAGGGCTGCACGTTTGAGAGTAGATTGAGACATAGTGAGACTCCTGCAATGAAGGTTGCGATTAAGCTTACAAATAAGGTTGGTCAACGCTGCCAATATGCGGCAGCAAACTTAGATGCGTCTTAACTTTTTGCAGGTCGGCCGCAGCGCGGGCGTAGCACTTGCCACGCGCCCGCAGGCCAACGCAGCACTGGCCGCACTAGTGATGAAACTAGCCGGCCAGTCGGGAAATTCTAAACTATTGCGAGACAATAGTTTAGCCAGTTTTAAGCCGGTTTTAAGCGGCTGCGCGCTGCTCCAGCGCCGTCACATTCGGACCGCCGTCGATGACGATCTTGCGTGGTTTGAGAGCTTCCGGGATTTCGCGTACCAGTTCGATGGTCAGCATGCCGTTATCGAAAGTCGCGCCCGTCACCTTGACGTGGTTGGCCAGCTGGAAGCGCTGCTCGAAATCACGAGCCGCGATGCCACGGTGCAGATAGGTGCGCGAAGTCGTGTCTTTCTCTTTGCGGCCTACCACCTGCAGCGAATCACGCTCGAAAGTGATATCGATTTCCGAACGGTTGAAGCCGGCCAGTGCCATCACGATGCGGTACTGATCGTCGCTCACCAGTTCGATGTTGTAAGGGGGATAGCTAGGGGCTGCATCGCCGCGTTGCGCGTCATTCAGCATTTGGGCCAGACGGTCAAAACCGATAGCGGAACGATACAGTGGGGTCAGGTCGAAGTTACGCATGATAGATATCCTTTTCAAGTTAAGCGATATGGTCTGGTGGCCCCCATCTGGGCGACCACTGACTCCGATATAGGATGGTTTTAGCGGCTTTCAAGGCCTTGAAAAATGTCCACGCCATCCCCAGCCAGCCACTTTTTTTAAAATTTTTTTGAAAAAAGTCGTCGCCTCGGCTGATACGCTTTGCAACATTTCATCTGTTTCCTACGTGCTACACTCGGTTTTTACGTTTTTTGACCTGAGACCATGTTCCTGCCTCGTGCCATCCTCGCTACCCTGCTCGCCTGCGCCTACCCTGCCCACGCCGACAGTATTTCCGACCAGCCCTATCCGGGCACCATCGTGCTGAAAGTGGACGCCACCAATACGGCCCAGCAGATTTTCCGTGTACGCGAAAGCATTCCGGCCCAGCCCGGCAAACTCACGCTGCTGTATCCCCAGTGGGTCGTGGGCAATCACGGCCCTAGCGGCACGCTGAGCCAGTTCGCTGGTCTGAAAGTTTTTGCCAACGGCCAGCAGATCGACTGGGTGCGCGACACCGTCAACGTGTACGCTTTCCATATCAACGTGCCGCAAGGCGCCAGCAGCGTGGACGTGGAGTTCCAGTACCTGTCGCCGACCGAACCGGCACAGGGGCGCACCACCATGACCAATGACATCCTCGGCGTGCAATGGCAATCCGTCACGCTGTATCCGGCTGGCTATGACAGCCGCAAAATCACCATGCAGGCCAACCTGACCGTACCGAAAGACTGGCAGTACGGCACGGCGCTGGAGACCGCCCAGCGCAGCGGCGACGAGATCGCCTTCAAGCCGCTCGATCTGGAAGCCATGATGGATTCGCCCCTGTTTGCGGGACGCTATTTCCGCCGCATCGACCTTGATCCGGGCGCGCGCATCCCCGTGCATCTGAACGTGGTGGCCGATTCGGCCGACCAGCTGGAAGCCACGCCGGAACAGATCGCGCCACACCGAGCGCTGATCCAGCAAGCGTATAAACTGTTTAACTCGCAGCACTACAAGCACTACGATTTCCTGTTTGCTATCAGCGACGAATTCGGCGGCATCGGCCGCGAACACCACCAGTCCAGCGAAAACGGCGTCAAGCTCGGCTACTTCACCGACTGGTCCAAGCACGAGGCACGGCGCGAACTGCTGCCGCACGAATTTGCCCACTCGTGGAACGGCAAGTTCCGCCGTCCGGCCGACCAGAATGTGCCGAACTTCAACACCCCGCTGCAGAACTCCCTGCTGTGGGTGTATGAAGGCCAGACCCAGTACTGGGGCGCCGTACTGGCCGCCCGTTCCGGCCTGATCAAAACCGAACACACGCGCGACCTGATCGCTGCTACCGCCGCCCGCTACGACAACATCAAAGGCCGCGAATGGCGCGCCGTGCAGGACACCACCAATGACCCTATCGTCAATGGCCGCCGTGCACAGGGCTGGAACAACTGGCAGCGCGCCGAAGACTACTACTCGGAAGGCCAGCTGATCTGGCTGGATGCCGACACCCTGATCCGCGAACTGTCGGGCGACAAGCGTTCGCTCAACGATTTCGCGCGCCGCTTCTTCGGTGTCGATGATGGCGTCAACGTGGCCAAGCACTACACCTTCGAAGACGTGGTGCGCGAACTGAACGCCGTCCAGCCGTATGACTGGGCGACTTTCCTGCGCAGCCGTCTGGACGGCCATGGCCCGCGCGCGCCGCTCGATGGTCTGGCCCGCGCCGGCTGGAAACTGGTGTACACGGAAAAACCCACCGACTTCCTGAAAGCACTGGAAGAACAGAGCAAATCGGCCAACTTCCAGTATTCGCTGGGCTTCTCGGTGGGCGCGGAAGGCAAGCTGGAAGCCTTCCAGTGGGAAGGTCTGGGCTTCAAGGCCGGCCTGTCGGGCGGTAGCACGCTGGTGGCCGTGAATGGCCGCGCCTACAAGCCGGAAGTGCTGCGCGCTGCCATCACGGCGGCCAAGACCGGCAAAGACCCGATCAATCTGCTGATCAAAAAAGGCAATCTGTACCAGAACTATGCTTTCGACTATCACGACGGTCTCAAGTATCCCCGTCTGGAGCGCATCAGCGGTACGCCGGACCGGCTGGAAGCCATTCTGCAGCCGCTGAAATAAGCGGGACGCTGCGCCACGGCCGCCATATGCGCGGCGGTGGCGCAACGCAGCGTCAATCTGGTGTATGCTGGCGCCATGAACCAAGACACCGACATCCATCTCAGCGGCCCCTTCGAGGCCATCGACGGCAGCGGCCGTACCCACAAAGTCAAAGCCATCCGCATTTTCGATGAAGGCTATGGCGCGATCGACGTGTATGTCGATTTTGCCGGCCCCATCAGCGGTCTGCACAAGGACGCCGGCCTGATCGCCGCTGTGCAGGCGCAATTGCGCAAGCTCGGCTACAACGGCCCCAGCGTCACGGCTGGCGACAGCGTACTGCAGGAAAACCGCCTGCTGGTGCTGGAAGCGCCTGATGCCTTTAACGCTTTCGCGGCCAGCAAAGGCTGGAAAGACCTGTCCGAAGAATACGGCGATTAATCTACTAACCGTCTACTAACCGTCTACTAACCGCTGGCTGCACTCAGGCGAAAAAGCCGTGCAGATACCAGCGCGCCTGCGCCGGATCACCACCGCTAGGCCGTTCGCGGTATAGCCAGTAATGGGCGTGATCCGCCCCTTCCGCCATAAAATAATCGCGCGTCTGCAAAGACTGCCACCACCCTGCTTCGATGCGTTCGCCCGCTGAAATGATTTTCAGCGGCGAGCCATAGTAAGGCCGGTGCTCGCGCATCAGCAGGGCGATCGGCTGGGCCAGCAGCCATGCTGGACGGGGCAAGGCCGGCACGTCGGGCGGTAGCTGGGCACGCGCATCCGGCGCACGGATTTTCTGCTGCACGCTGACCCACTGGTTGGCATGCTCGGGGCGGTAATCGGCCAGTGGCGCCGCCTGCAGCACATTCTCCGCCCCCAGCCGCGCCGTCAATACTTCTAGCAGGCGCTGCCAGTCCTCCTTGCTGCCGCCCGGTTCGGGAAATAGCGATTCGCTGGGCGGCGCCATCGGCTGCACCTGCGGCGCTTCCAGACACAGACCGATCACAGGCGCATCGAGCTTCTGCCGCCCTAGCCGCTCTTTTAGTAAGCGCAGCAGATGGGCATCGCGCCACGTCGGCTCGGCCAGCACCACCTCGATCACCGTAGGCGGCCCCGCCTGCCGGCCCCGCTCATGTTCGAGCAGCAGACGCACCCGCTCGACAGCAAACTGGTGCGCCGTCAGCCAGCCTGTCAGTTGCTGCAACAGACGCTGCACGCCGAATATCAGGGCCGAAGTCTGCTCCACCCGATCGAACAGTTCGATGCGGGCACGGAAGCTGGCCGGTGGCTGCAGCCACTGGTACAGCTCGGGGCGCATGCCGGCGGCATCGTCCAGCATATCGAGCAAAGCGCGGCCGCAGCGGCGCTGCAGACCGGGGCGCGGCAACTGGCGCAACTGCCCCAGTGTCAGACAGCCTATGCCTTCCAGCCATGCCAGATAGGGCCGCGCGGGCGGCAGCACGCTCACATGCAGGCCATCGATCCGGCGCAGCAAACTGGCCATTTTCAGTGCCCGCCCGCCACCGCTGCGCGCCAGCAGCCACGCCCCGCGCGCCGTCGGCGCGCAGCCCAGAGTGGCGCTAAAACCCAGTGCACGCAAGCTGCTGCGCACGCGCCGGCACAGCGCCAACGGTCCGCCAAACAGACGCAGGCTAGCGCCCACATCGAGCAGCAGCGTCGCCTCCTCCACCAGCGCCAGTTGCGGGGTAAATTGCAGCAGCGCCAGCGCCACCGCCTGCTGTGCATCCAGTTCCAGCTGCGGCGCGCGCTGCTGGAACTGGGCATGGGGCAGCAGCATCAACGCGCCGCCGCGCCGCATGCCCGCCTGCACACCGGCCTGCCGCGCCAGTGCCGACATGGCCACCACGCGCTCCTGCTCCAGCACCACCGTGCACAGGTCAGCTGACCAGCGCGGACAGAAGACTTCGAGTGGCAAGCGCGGCAGGTGTAGAGCGATCCAGAGACGCATGGCGTTGAAACAGAGTAGGTGTCAAAGGTAAAAACAGCGGGGTATCACGTTGCGGCCCGCGTCGCTTGACGAAACCGATCTCGATGCCGCCCGGTGCCGTATGCAGTGCCAGCCGCAGCGGCGCGGGTGAAGCATCCTGCGCTGCTGCCAGCGGCCTGAGCAGACAGAACAGCGTATCACCCGTCTGCGCCGCCAGATGCAAGCGGCGCAGGGTTTCAGCGCGTGCATGGTTCTGCCACAGCAGCAGCGCCCCGCAACAGCCGCTGCGCAGCACCTGCTCGGCCGCCCACAGTGCATCGGCGCTACGCGCCCCGCTGCGTATCCACACCAGTTGCGACGGTTCCAGCCCCAGCGCTGCCAGCGCCAGCGCCTGCGGCGCATGGGGTGGCTGCAGCAGCACGATGGGGCGCCGCCCGAGCGCCTGCAAAGCAGGCCGCAACAGGCGCAACTCGCCCATGCCGTGCTGCTGCAGCAACAGGTCGATCAGCACGCCCTGCGGCCAGCCGCCCCCGGGCAGCTGGCTGGACAGAGCGGCAAAGCCCGTGTCGATGCAGCGCCCGCTGCTGCGCGCCAGTTGCGACGCCAGCCAGAGCGAGGGGTGGACTGTTTCCGGCGAAACAAGGGATGCGGCGCGGCTCATGGGGATGGGAGTAATCAGGCAAAATACTGTATATGCATACAGTACATTTTCCGCTGAGCTTAGTCAATGGCTATCTGGCTTAGCCGGCCTGCGCTAGCGGGATCGCTAGGTGACGCGCAATAGTCGGCGCGTCAGTAGCGTCTTCCTGTCACGCCGCACATCGGCAATGATATGAACGTAAACCACTCCCTGCCGGACTTCGTAAATGATGCGATTCATCCCCGACAGCACCTGCCGGTATTGCACAAGATTCAGCTTTTCGAGTTCATCAGGAATGGTCCCAGCCTCAGGAAAGTGCTGCAACTGGCGGATGGTGTGTTTGATCAGGGTGTAAGTGCTAACCCATGTCTCGGAGGAAAAATTCTTGAGTAAATAGGCTTTCAGGTCTTTCAGATCCTGCTCAGCAGAAGCAAGGAGAACGACGCGATGCGTCATACCTCATCGGCCTTATCAAGGTCGGCAAACACCTCTTCAGCATCACGGAACTTGCCCTGCTCGATTTCATGATTCCCCATCGCGAGCAGTTTAAGTAAAGCCAAGGTCTCCTCCTGCTCTTCATAGCTCTTAACGTCCATGACTACCAGTTTGGCTTCACCGTTCTGGGTAATCAGTAAAGGCTGACGATGCTCCGTGAGGTCCTTCACAATCTCGGCCGTATGGCTTTTGAGATAGCTGATAGGTTTTACCTGTGTGGAAAATTTCATGTTTAGCCTCGACAACAGAGAAAACAGGACTAATTTCAGTCCTAATTCGGACTAGGATACACCATCCGCTCCGGCACACTCCTGTAGCGTACGCGGCTTGCTGTAACATGCCTATCTAGCCATTTAAATCATTGGACAAGGATCAACTTTGCACACCGTACAACTGCTGGGCGCCATCCTGTTTGGTCTGGCACTGCTGCATACTTTTGCTGCTAAATCCATCGAACAACTGGCGCACCGCCACCCGCGCCATGCGGGTCTGTTCCATCTGCTCGGCGAAGTGGAAGTGGTGTTCGGCTTCTGGGCTATTGTGCTGATCATCAGCATGGCCATCGTTGGTGGCGGCGAGAGTGCCATCGCCTACGCTGAGTCGCGTCAATACACCGAACCGCTGTTCGTGTTCACCGTGATGGTAGTAGCTGCTTCGCGCCCCGTGCTGGCCGTGGTGCAAAGTCTGCTCGGAGGGCTGGCGCGCCTGCTGCCGCTACGCACCGAGCTGGCGCTGGTCTGGTTCGGCCTCGCGCTGGTGCCGCTCAGCGGCTCGCTGATCACCGAACCGGCCGCCATGACACTGGCTGCGCTGATGCTGGCACCGCTGGTATTCCGCGATGATATGCCCGAGTGGGTGAAATATGGCGCCCTAGGCGTGCTATTCGTGAACGTTTCGATAGGCGGCACGCTGACTTCCTACGCCGCGCCGCCTGTGCTGATGGTGGCCAGCACGTGGCACTGGGACAGCGCCTTCATGCTGCAGCACTTCGGCTGGCGCGCCGCGCTGGCCGTGCTGTTCAACGCCACGGTGATTACCGCCGTACTGGCGCGCCACCTGCGTCCGCATACCAATAGCGATAGCGAAAGCGCGCCCGTGCCGCTGCTGGTGAGTGCTGTGCATCTGGCGTTTCTGGCGCTGGTGGTGGTGTTCAGCCATCACCCTGTGCTGTTCCTCGGCCTGTTCATGCTGTTCCTCGGTTTCACTATCGCCTACCAGCGCTATCAGCAACCGCTGATCATCAAGGAAGGCTTGCTAGTGGGCTTCTTCCTCGCGGGGCTGGTGGTACTGGGCGGGATGCAGCAATGGTGGTTACAGCCCATCGTGGAAAGTCTGGCGCCCACCGCGCTGTTCTTCAGCGCGCTGGGGCTGACAGCCATCACCGATAACGCTGCCCTGACCTATCTCGGTTCACTGATACAGGGCATCAGCCCGCAATCGCAATACATGCTGGTGGCAGGCGCTGTGGCCGGTGGCGGCCTGACGGTGATCGCCAACGCGCCCAATCCGGCCGGTGCCGCATTGCTGCGCCATGGCTTCCGCGATGCCTCCATCGGCGCCATAGGCCTGCTGCTGGGCGCACTGGCACCGACGGCGGTGGCAGTGCTGGCCTTCCTGCTCTAAGCCCATCATCCACAAAAAAAGGGCGCGGCTGCTTCGCTGCAGTCGCGCCCTTTCCGCTTAGTCCTGCAGCACCATCAGCGCTGCATCGACTCCCAGACTTTTTGCAGGCGCTTGACTGACACCGGCATCGGCGTACGCAGCTCCTGCGCAAACAACGAGACGCGCAGTTCTTCCAGCATCCAGCGGAATTCCACCATCTTCGGATCGGTATTCCGCCCGGCCGATTTATCGCGCGCAGCGCGCTGGTAAAGCTGCGCCGCCTGCTGCCATTCCGCCATCTGCTTGGCATCACGCGATGGATCGCCGCGCAGCTTTTCGATGCGCACATTCATCGCCTTCAGATAGCGCGGGAAGTGGGCCAACTGGCTGTACTCGTTATCCATCAGGAAGCGCTTGTTCACCAGTCCCTGCAACTGCGCCTGCATATCGCTAGCCACCGCAGCGGGCAAGCCTTGCAGACGCTTGGGCATGCCGTGGAACTCGGTCAGCACCTGCGACAGCAGACGCGCAATCTCGTTCACCAGCAGCACCAGCCGCGACTTGCCCTCGTCCTTGCGCTTGGCAAAGCTGGCGGCATCGAGTGGCAGCGGGTCCTGCAAGCAAGCGATGTCGAGCGCCTTCTGGATGATCTGTTCGCGCAGTTCCTCCTGCGTGCCCATGCTCATGAACTGCATGCCCATCTGCTGCAGATTCGGGATGCTCTTCTCGATGAATTTAATCTGATCCTTCATCTGCAACGCGAACAGACGACGCAGACCGGCACGGTGAGTACGCGCTGCCACGGTCGGATCATCGAACACTTCCAGATCGCAGTGCGTCCCTTTGTCCACCAGCGCAGGGAAGCCGATCAGCGTCAGCTTGCCCTGCACGATTTCCAGCAGTTCCGGCAGCTCGCCAAAAGTCCAGCTAGTCAGGCCATTGAGCGTGATGCCGTTAGCGGTACTACCGCCGTTTGCTGCACTGCTAGCCGAATTACCAGCAGCATTGCCAGCACCCGCCGTCGGCTGCGCCTGACCGGCTTTGGCACCAGCAGCTCCCGCCGCACCGCCGGCCTTTGCCGCTGGCTGAGCCGCAGCCGCGCCATACTGCACTGGTGTTTTCGCCGGCACCTTACCGCCGCTGGTGCTGAGCGCACGCATGCTGACACCCTGCCCGCCATTGGCTTCGGCCATTTTCTGGAAACTCTCGCGCGCCTGCGTGCCGAATTCGGCCTGCAGCGTCGCCAGATTACGCCCCATGTCCAGCTGGCGGCCATGCTCGTCGATCACCTTGAAATTCATGAAGTGGTGCGCTGGCAGCGTCTCCGGCTTGAAGTCACTGGTCAGCACCGAGATGGTGATCTGGGCGCGGATATCGGCAATGATGGCGTCGATCAGATCACCACGGCCAAAGCTGCCCGCCTCCTGCACACGCTCGCAGAAGCGCGCTGCGTAGTCAGGCAGCGGCACGCAATGGCGGCGCAGCTTCTGCGGCAGAGACTTCAGCAGCAGATGCACTTTCTCCTTCAGCATACCGGGCACCAGCCATTCACAGCGCTCGCGCGGCAACTGGTTCAGCGCATACAGCGGCACGGCCATGGTCACACCATCGCGCACGCTGCCCGGTTCGAAGTGATAGGTTAGCTGCAGTTCCAGCCCCGTCACCGCCATGGTTTTCGGGAACAGGTCGGTGGTCACACCGGCTGCCTCGTGGCGCATCAGTTCATCGCGGATCAGGTACAGCAGCTTGGGATTATCCAGCGTGGCCTGCTTGTGCCACTTTTCGAAACCGGCGCCGTTGACGATGTCGGCCGGCAGCAGCTTGTCGTAGAAGGCCGCAATCAGTTCATCGTCCACCAGCACGTCCAGACGGCGCGACTTGTGTTCAAGGTTCTCGATTTCCTTGACCAGCTTGTGGTTGTGCGCGAAGAACGGCGCACGGGTATCGTAGTCGCCGCCCACCAGCGCATCGCGAATAAAGATTTCGCGCGCTTCGCTCGGGTTGAACTGGCCGTAATTGATGCGGCGCTGACTGTACACCACCAGCCCGTACAGGGTAGCCCGCTCGGAAGCGGTGACCTGTGCGGCGCGCTTTTCCCAGCGCGGCTCGCCCCACGATTTTTTCAGCAGATGGCCACCCACTTTTTCCAGCCACTCAGGCTGGAT
The DNA here is from genome assembly GCF_964031615.1 of Duganella fentianensis. Lineage (GTDB taxonomy): Bacteria > Pseudomonadota > Gammaproteobacteria > Burkholderiales > Burkholderiaceae_D > Rugamonas > Rugamonas fentianensis_A. Next base: position 134,193 of record NZ_CAXIQN010000009.1, on the reverse strand, counting down.
CTGCGCCACGCAGCGCGCATACAGACGGGTAGTATCCACCAGCTCCGCCGCCATCACCCACTTGCCGGGCTTCTTCAGCAGCGAGGAACCGGGCCAGATATTAAACTTGATGCCGCGCGCACCGAGGTAGCCAGCACCTGGTTCATCGTCGCTCTTGAAGCCGATATTGCCCAGCAGGCCAGTCAGCAGCGCCAGATGCAGGTTCTCGTAAGTAGCCGGTGCTTCATTGAGACGCCAGCCCTGCTCTTTGACGATGGTCAGCAACTGGGAATGCACATCGCGCCACTCGCGCAGACGCAGTTGCGACAGGAAGTTCGTGCGGCAGTTGTCCATCAACTGGCGGTTGGTCTTCTTGTGTTCGATGGCGTTCTCGAACCACTTCCAGATTTTCAGGTAGCTGAGGAATTCCGATTTCTCGTCGGCGAACTTCTTGTGCGCCTCGTCGGCTGCCTGCTGGTGCTCCATGGGACGGTCACGCGGGTCCTGCACGGACAGCGCCGAGGCGATGATCAGCATTTCATCGAGACAGACGTTATCCTGCGCCGCCAGTATCATGCGGCCCACGCGCGGATCGAGCGGCAGCTTGGCCAGCTTTTTGCCCAGTGGCGTAATCTGGTTGTATTCGTCTACCGCACCAAGCTCCTGCAGCAGCTGATAGCCGTCGGCAATCGCGCGCGCCAGCGGCGGCTCGATGAAGGGGAAAGTCTCCACATCGGCCAGATGCAGCGTCTTCATGCGCAGAATCACGGAAGCCAGCGAGGAGCGCAGAATTTCCGGCTCGGTGAACTTGGGCCGCTGCAGGAATTCCTGCTCGTCGTACAGACGGATACACACGCCATCGGCCACCCGGCCGCAACGGCCAGCACGCTGATTGGCCGCCGACTGGGCAATCGGCTCGATCTGCAATTGCTCGACCTTGTTGCGGTAGCTGTAACGCTTAACGCGCGCCAGACCTGCATCCACCACGTAGCGGATACCGGGCACCGTCAGCGAAGTCTCGGCCACGTTGGTGGCCAGCACGATGCGGCGGGCATTGGTGGTTCTGAATACACGCTCCTGCTCTTCCGCTGACAGACGCGCAAACAGCGGCAATATCTCCACATGGGGCGGATGGTGCTTGCGCAGCGCTTCGGCTACATCGCGGATTTCCCGCTCACCCGGCAGGAACACCAGCACATCGCCACTACCGATACGCGCCACTTCATCCACGCCATCGACTACGGCATCGATCAGGTCGCGCTTCTCGCGCGCGGCTGCCGTGCGCTGGCCCTTGCCTTCGGCATTGGCTACGGCCGGATTCGGCACGTCGCTATCAATCGGGCGATAGCGTACTTCCACCTTGTACAGGCGGCCCGACACTTCGATCACGGGCGCCGGTTTTTCCGGCGTGCCGAAATGGCGCGCAAAGCGGTCGGCATCTATCGTCGCCGACGTAATAATCACCTTCAAGTCAGGACGGCGCGGCAGCAGCTGCTTCAGATAGCCGAGCAGGAAGTCGATGTTCAGGCTGCGCTCGTGCGCCTCGTCGATGATGATGGTGTCGTAGTTCTTCAGCAGCGGGTCGGTCTGGGTTTCGGCCAGCAGTATCCCGTCCGTCATCAGTTTGACGGACGCGCCGCGCGTCAGCGTATCGGCAAAACGCACCTTGAAGCCCACGTGCACGCCCAGCGGCGCACCGAGTTCCTGCGCAATTCGCTTGGCCGTCGACGAAGCGGCGATACGGCGTGGCTGGGTATGACCAATCAGGCCCTTCTGGCCGCGCCCCAGCTCCAGACAGATTTTCGGCAGCTGGGTAGTCTTGCCGGAACCCGTTTCGCCGCTGACGATGATCACCTGATGGCCTTGCAAAGCCTCGGCAATCTCGTGACGCCGGCCCGAAACGGGCAGATCCTCGGGGTAGCTAATCTCCGGCAGCGGGTTGCGGAACAGCCGCTCCGCTTCGCGCGCGGCCTGCTCCTCCGGCGTCAGCTTGGGACGCTGCGCAGGCCTCTGGCGGGGTGGCTGATCCGGCTTGCGACCTTGCGGGGAGCGTTCTGCGGGGCGATTCTGCGGGTTTTTAGGCTGATTACGGACGTCTGACATTGTTTTTTACAAAGGTTTTGGCGCGGAAGTCGCGCACCGAATTATAATGCGCCTAATGGAAAACCCTACCCAATTCGTCCACTGGCTGCGCTCCGTCGCGCCTTACATCCACGCCTTCCGTGGCAAGACCTTCGTGGTCGCCTTCCCCGGTGAACTGGTCAGCGCTGGTGCACTGCAAGTGCTGGCCCATGACCTGTCGCTGCTGCACGCGCTCGACATCAACGTCACCGTGGTTTATGGCTCGCGCCCGCAGGTAGCCGAACAGCTGGCCCTGCGTCAGGTGGAAGGCCGCTTCCACAACGGCGTGCGCATCACCGACCCGGCCGCGCTCGAATGCGCCAAGGAAGCCGCCGGCGAACTGCGCCTCGATATCGAAGCGGCGTTCAGCCAGGGCTTGCCGAATACGCCCATGTCGCATGCGGCGATCCGTATCATTTCTGGCAACTTCATCACGGCCCGTCCACTGGGCGTGATCGATGGCGTCGATTTCGAGCTGACGGGCGTCACCCGTAAAGTCGATGCTGAAACCATCCACTCCATCCTCGGTTCGGACGGTCTGGTACTGCTGTCGCCGCTGGGCTTCTCGCCTACCGGTGAAGCCTTCAACCTGACCATGGAAGACGTGGCCTGCAGTGCGGCGATTGCTCTGCACGCCGATAAGCTGATCTTCATTACCGAAACCCCGATGATGACGGATGCGGGCGGCACGGAAATCCGCGAACTGTCCTCGCATCAGGCCGAGGCCGTGCTGATGGCCGGTTTCCTGCCCGATTCGACGGCGTTCTACCTCAAGCACTGCGTCAAGGCCTGCAACAACGGCGTCGAGCGTTCCCACATCGTGCCGTTCGAGATGGATGGCTCGGCCCTGCTGGAACTGTTCACCCACGATGGCGTGGGCACCATGATTTCGCATGACAATCTGGAATCGCTGCGTCAGGCCACCATCGAAGACGTGGGCGGCATCATCAAACTGATCGAACCACTGGAAGCGGACGGCACGCTGGTCAAACGTGGGCGCGAACTGATAGAACGGGAAATCGACTACTTCTCCGTGATCGACCACGACGGCGTGATCTTCGGCTGCGCAGCGCTGTATCCCTTCCCCGAACAGAAAATGGCGGAAATGGCCTGCCTCACCGTCAATCCGGAAGTACAGGCGCAGGGCGACGGCGAGCGCATACTCAAGCACATGGAGAACCGCGCCCGTGCCATCGGCATCACCAAACTGTTCGTGCTCACCACCCGCACCGCCCACTGGTTCCAGAAACGCGGCTTTGTGCCCGCCACCGTGGATGCCCTGCCTAAAGACCGGCAGCGCATGTACAACTGGCAGCGCAAATCCCAGGTTCTGATTAAAACCTTATAATGGCGTTTTACGTTCAGCTTTAGGAGTGTCGCAAATGGCCCGCACCGTGCAATGTATCAAACTTAACAAGGAAGCCGAAGGCATGGACTTCCCGCCATATCCGGGCGAACTCGGCAAAAAGATTTACGAATCGGTGTCGAAAGAAGCGTGGGCTGCATGGCTCAAGCACCAGACCATGCTGGTCAACGAAAACCGTCTGAATCTGGCCGACCAGCGCGCCCGTAAATATCTGGCGCAGCAGATGGAAAAGCACTTCTTCGGCGATGGCGCCGATGCAGCAGCCGGCTACGTGCCGCCTAGCGCTTAATTTAAGCAAAAGTCGCGTCCGCCCTTGCAGCGGACGCCATCCTGCGGGCGGCCTAGGCCGCCCGCAGTCATTTCCAGCCCTGTTTTAGAACTTCAGGGTTTTCACACCTTCGGCCATGCCCAGCAGGCAGACATTGGCGCCACGGGCAGCGAACAGGCCGACGGCGATCACGCCGACGATCTGGTTGATCTGCGCTTCCAGTGCCACCGGATCGGTGATGGCCAGACCGGCCACATCCAGAATGTTGCCGCCGTTATCGGTCACGAACGCTTCGTCCGTACCGGCTTTCAGGCGCAGCTTGGGCGTGCCGCCCAGTTTGGCCAGTTCGCGCGCCACGGCATTGCGTGCCATCGGCAGCACTTCCACCGGCAGCGGGAACTTGCCCAGTACGTCCACCAGTTTGGAGCCGTCGGCGATGCAGACGAACTGGCCGGACACGGAAGCGACGATCTTCTCACGCGTCAGCGCAGCACCACCACCTTTGATCATGGCGCCAGCGGCATTGATTTCATCGGCACCGTCGATGTACACAGCGATCGAAGGTACTTCGTTCAGGTCGAACACTTCGATGCCATGGCCGCGCAGACGGGCAGCGGTGGCTTCCGACGAGGCTACTGCACCCTTGATGCGGTGCTTGATCAGCGCCAGTTCGTCGATGAAGAAGTTGGCGGTGGAGCCGGTGCCCACGCCGATGATTTCGTTGTCTACCACGTAGGCAATGGCGGCACGGGCTACGGCTTGTTTCAGTTCGTCCTGAGTCATGATCTATCTATTCGAAGAGATGGGTAAAAAAGGGGATGGGCGCTATTTTAACGGATCAGGCTAGGTGCGCCCGAATTACCAATGAGAAACCAATTGCATATTGCGCAAAAGTAACGTGGCGCGCCTGCCGCACCGGCCGTCACAAGCTTGCCATTCATGCACGTGAATATGCGAGAATCAACGCTTATCCACTCGCCCGCCGAGGATAGCGCAATGACGTCTCCCAAGACCATATTGATCGTCGATGACAGCCGGGTTTCGCGCATGATGGCGCGCAACTACATCGGCATGCTGCATGCCGACTGGACGATCGAGGAAGCCGGCAGCGGCGAAGAAGCCCTGCTCAAAGCCCGCAGCGCGGCACCCGATCTGATCCTGATGGATGTGAATATGCCCGGCATGGGCGGCATGGCGGCCGCCGAGCAGTTGCGCCACGAATGGCCGCGCGTACCGATTTCGCTGCTGACAGCCAATGTGCAGACGGCCACGCGCGAGCGCGCCACGGCGCTGGGGCTGGGTTTTGTCGAAAAGCCCATCACGGAAGCGCGCATCGCCACGCTGCTGGCCACACTGACGGCGGCCTGACCATGTTTGCCCTGTCCGAACTGGAAAATGATGCGCTGATCGAGATCTTCAATATCGGCGTGGGTCAGGCGGCGGCTTCCATGAGCGCCATCGTCAATGAGCCGGTGGCCATGTCGGTGCCGTCGATCAGCTTTTTGGAACGTAGCGAAGCGGCGCGCCTGCTGGACAACCGCGATCCGGAAGTGGAGCGCATCTGCGGCGTAAGCCAGCATTTCGTCGGCGCCTTCGATACGCAGGCCATCCTGATGTTCCCCGAAGATAAAAGCCTCGAAATCGTCCGGCTGATGGTGGGCGAAGCCGTACCGCTCAAGGAACTCACCGAGATGGAACAGGAGGCCATGTGCGAGATCGGCAACATCATCCTGAATTCCTGCGTGGGCACACTGGCGAATATCTTCCACCACGAACTGCATGGTTCGCTGCCGCGCTATCACGTCGGCACCAGCGATGAAATCATGATCGCTTCGGGTAGCCAGTCCGATACCGTGGTGTTGATGCTGCATATCGACTTCGTACTGGAGCGCCATCAGATACAGGGCTATGTTGCCTTCGTGCTGGATGTCACGGCACTGCACGATCTGAAGGATCAGATCAACCGCTACATCGCCCGTGCGATGGGACAGGAGTGAGGGACGCATCATGCCGAACTCGCCGCCCGAACATCGTCTGCGACTGCTGCAAAGCGTGCTGTCGTCCATCAGCATGGGTGCCATCGTGCTTGATCCGGCACGCCATATCGTGCTGTGGAATAGCTGGATGCAGCAGTATTCCGGCATCGCGACGGAACAGGTACTAGGCCAGCCTTTCCTTGACGTCTGCCCCGAACTGCAGGGTGGCCGGGTGGAGATGTCCATCACGCAGGCGCTGAACAACAACTTCCCTTCGCTGCTGTCGCAGACGCTCAACAAGGCGCCATTCGCGCTGTATGCCGATGCCATGGCGCGCGAACGGCAGGAGCGCATTCAGCAGGCCATCGAAGTCAGCCCCATCGCCGTGGCCGGTGCCGAACGCCATTGCCTGATCCAGATCAGCGATGTCAGCATCGCCGTCGGGCGCGAAAAACTGCTGCGCGAACAGGCGCTCGTGCTGCGTTCGCAAACCTTTGCCGACGGCCTGACGGGCATCGCCAACCGGCGTCACTTCGATGTGGCGATCGACCGCGAACACCGGCGCGCGCGCCGCAGCGGCCAGCCGCTCTCGCTGCTGATGATAGACATCGACCACTTCAAGCCCTACAACGATCACTACGGCCACCAGAAAGGCGATCAGTGCCTGATCCGCGTAACGGCTGCCATGTCGGCCATCCTCAAGCGCCCATGCGACCTGATGGCGCGCTACGGTGGCGAGGAATTCGGCATCATCCTGCCCGATACCGATCTGCCGCAGGCGCAGCGCGTGGCCGAAGCCATCCGTGCCGCCGTGCAGGCGCTGGAGATTCCGCACGGACGGCATAGCAATTCCCAGCACGTCACTGTCAGCATCGGCATTGCCACGCTGGACGTGGATACCCAGCACGATATCGAAATGCTGATCGGTGCGGCCGACCGCGCACTGTATCAGGCCAAGCATCAGGGGCGTAACCGCAGCGTCAGCTGCAGCACTTAGGACAGTAGATGATCGAACAGGCTCTCGGCAATCCTCCCGCTTTACGCAGCATCGCAGATCTGGCCGGCCCGCGCCCATGGCCACTGGCCGGTAATCTGGGCCAGATCCGGCCTGAACGCATCCACCAGCACATTGAACGCTGGAGCCAGCACTATGGCCCCATCTTCCGCATCCAGTTCGGTGCTACGCCCATCGTCGTCCTGTCCGGTCACGAACTGGTCAACGCGGCGCTGCGCGACCGTCCCGATGGATTCCGCCGCCCGTCGATTACCGCGCAGGTGTCGGACGAAATGGGCGGCCGCCCCGGCGTGTTCATGGCTGAAGGCAGCGTGTGGCGCGACCAGCGCCGCATGGTAATGGCCGCACTGGCACCGCACGCCATCAAGGCGTATTTCCCCTCGCTCGTCAAAGTGGGGCTGCGCCTGCAGCAGCGCTGGCAGCAGGCCGCCCAGCAGCACAGCGAGATCGACCTGTGCGAAGACCTCAAGCGCTACAGCGTCGATATCATTGCCGGTCTGGCCTTCGGCACCGACGTCAACACCATCGATGGCGGCGAAGATGTGATTCAGCGCCACATGGACGTGATCCTGCCCGAAGTGGCACGCCGCTCGGTGGCGCTGTTCCCCTACTGGCGCTATGTAAAGCTGCCGCGCGACAGGCATCTGGAACGCAGCGTGCAGCACCTGAGCAGCGCCGTCGACGCGCTGATCGCCAGCGCACGCCAGCGCCTGCAGGATGAACCGCAGCGGCGCGAACATCCCGCCAATCTGCTGGAAGCCATGATCTGTGCGGCCGATCAGGGCGGCAGCGGAGTCGATGATATCGCCGTGGCAGGTAATGTCACCACCATGCTGCTGGCCGGCGAGGACACCACCAGCAATACGCTGGCGTGGATGCTGTACCTGCTACAGCAGCATCCGGCGGCGCTGGAACGGGCGCGTGCCGAAGTGCTGCGCGTGGCACCCGATCCGGCCGCCTTCAGCATCGAGCAGATGGATAGTCTGGACTACCTCGACGCCTGCGCGCAGGAAGCCATGCGCCTCAAGCCGGTGGCGCCCTTCATTCCGCTCGAAGCGCTGCGCGACAGCGTGATCGGCGACGTGCAGATCCCCAAGGGTGGCCTGATCTGGTGCGTGATGCGGCACGACAGCGTGAGCGAACAGCATGTGCCGCATGCGGCTGCATTCGATCCCGAGCGCTGGCTGCAGCAAGGCAGCGGCGCCATGAACAAACAGCTGTCCATGCCCTTCGGGGCGGGCCTGCGCACCTGTCCCGGACGCTATCTGGCTCTGCTCGAAATCAAACTGGCCAGCGCCATGCTGCTGAGTAGCTTCGATATCACCATGCTGGGCACGGAAAGCGGCGCCGAACCAGAGGAGCGCATGGCCTTCACCATGTCGCCCATCGGCCTGCGCATGCGCCTCGCCGCGCGCAGCCACTAGGCTAGCCAAGGTGGGCGGCGAAGCCGCTCTGCCCTGCGGCCACCTCGTCCTTCAGTGTTAGTGCGGGAATCAGATAGTCGCCACGGTTCTGCGCGCGGTAAGGTATGGGCGCTGCCGTTGCCAGCCCATCCAGCCGCTCTGCCAGCTCCTGCTGCACACTGGCGTAGCGCTGGGCATCCATGCGGCTGGTGCGGTAGATCACCAGCGGCGGCAGCACGGCAAAACCCGGATAGAACAGCATGCCATGCTGGATGGGGAACAGAATATCGTCGATCGGCCCATTGATGCCGCGTGCGCTGTAGTGCGACTCCCAGCCACCCGTGGTCACCACCAGCATGGCGCGCTTGCCCGCCAGCGTGCCTTCGCCATAGCGGTCGCCCCAGCGCGTATCCGAGTGTTCGCCCACGCCATAACCGAAACCGTAGGCATACACGCGGTCAAACCAGCCCTTCATGATGGCCGGCATGGAGAACCACCACAGCGGAAACTGGAAGATCACGGTATCGGCCCAGCGTAGCTTGTCCTGCTCTGCAGCGATATCGGCACTCTGCAAGCCGTTGGCATAGGCATACTGGGAATCACGCGAGGCGTCGAAGCGCTGCCCCTGCGGGCCGCCGACGATATCGTCAGCATCGAACTGCGCCTTCCACTGCATGGCATACAGGTCAGACACCTGCACCTGATGGCCGGCCGCCTGCAGGTGGCTCACAGTGAAATCCTTCAAAGCGCCATTCAGCGACTGGGCTTCTGGATGGGCATAAACAATCAGTAAATTCATGGTCTGGCTCCGGCTGGTTGATAGTAAGGCTACAGCTTAGGGCGCCATGAGGTATATTAGAAATGAATTCCCAGTATTACAGGTATAGCCATGATTAATTTGCGCAGCATCGACCTCAACCTGCTGGTGACGCTGGACATTCTGCTGGCCGAGCACAATGTCACGCGCGCGGCAAAACGCCTGCACTTCTCCCAGCCATCGGTCAGCGTCCATCTGGCGCGCCTGCGCGAAATCTTCGGCGACCCGCTGCTGCTACCCGGACCGCGCGGCATGCAGCCAACCGCCCGCGCCGAAGCGCTACGCGAGCCGTTGCGGCAGGCGCTGGCAGCACTCGAACATGCGGTAGCACCGGGCGTCGCTTTCGATCCTGCAGCTGCCAGCAATATCTGGCGCCTTGCCGCTACCGACTATGGCGAATCCACCATCGTGCTGCCGGCGCTGGCCGCCATTCGCGCCGCCGCACCGGCTAGCCGTATCGCCATCGTGGAACTGGCGCCGTCGCGCATCAGCCGTCAGGCCGAACAGGGTGACATCGATCTGGCATTCCACACCGAGACAGAAGCGCCGGCCGGCATGCGCCACCGCCTGCTATTCGAAGAGCGCTACGTGCTGGCCGGACGGCACGATCACCCGCGCCTGAAGCGGCGCCCTAGTCTGAGCCAGTTCTGTGCGCTGGATCATGTCATCGTCTCGCCCAATGGCGGCGGCTTCTACGGCGTGACCGATCAGGCCCTCGCCGCAGCCGGCCTGACGCGCCACGTGGCACTCTCGGTACCGCACTTCCTGTTTGTCATGGCAGCACTGGCACAAACCGATCTGGTGGCCATGCTGCCGGAACGGCTAGTACGAGGCAATCCCGCCCTGCGCAGCGTCGCGCCGCCGGTAGAAGTACCGGGCTTCCGCATGGCCATGCTTTGGCACGAACGGGTACATCGCGACGCCGCCCACCAGTGGCTGCGCGAACAGATAATGAGCGCCATTCGCTAGATCGATGGCAAATGGCCGCTTGCATTTGGCGCTAAGGCGTTATACTGCTGCGCAGCAAGCACCGCTATACAGAAGGAAAGTTATGAAAATGTTGTCCCGCGCTGAAGCCAGCGTGACTGAAGAAATCCAGCGCCAGTTTCCGCAACTGCAGCAGATCCGCGAACTGGCCGGTGACGGCGGCCTGCAAGGCATGGCTATCTCCGTCTTTGACCACTGGCTGGAAGACGAGAGCGAATGGCACCTGCTGGACTGCTACGAAGGCGCCGAGCGCGAACGCCGCAACCGCCTGTTCGACCAGCACTGGGGCGCACTGTACGACCTCACCCCGATCTACACGGTACGCTACCGTGGCCGCTGGCCGGCCAAGGCCAAACTGGAGATCAAGCGCTACAACGATAAGGCCGGCTATCTGCGCCAGTGCCGCTATAGCGATTACGGCGTGCCTACCCAGTTCATCATCATGCCGGAACTGGGCTGCATCTATGCGGCCGGCTGGGACGATACCAACATCCTGTACTACCGCGACGCAGCACTCGCCGCGCCCGTCCTCAAACTGGCCACCGAAGCGGGCCTGCACTGCCTACCCCAGCAGTCCTAAACCGCGGGGTCAGGTCGGGCAAAGTGCAGGTGTCAGGTCGGGCGAATGTGCAGGCTCGAGCGTAGCTGATGCTGTTTCGCAATTTGCCCCGTTGCCCGACCTGACACCTGCATCTTGCCCGACCTGACCCCAGAATAAAAAAACGTGGTGTGCCGCCGCAGCGGTCACACCACGTCCAAGGGAGTCGGTGCTTAGATCGAGCGCAGGCCGCTGGCAGCTTTGGCCAGATCGGTGATGCGCTGCCAGTCGCCAGCGGCGATGGCGTCTTTCGGCGTGAGCCACGAACCGCCTACGCAGGCGACGTTTTTCAGCGCGAGGAATTGCGAAGCCGTGTCCTGCGAGATGCCGCCGGTCGGGCAGAAGGTTACGTCTGGCAGCGGACCACCAATGGCGTTCAGCATGCCTACGCCGCCGGCTGGGACGGCCGGGAACAGTTTCAGCTGGCGGAAGCCCTGCTCGCGCGCTGCCATGATTTCCGATGGCGTCATCACGCCCGGCAGCAGCGGCAGGCCGCTGCTCTTGGCCGCAGCGATCAGCGCAGGGGTCAGGCCCGGCGATACGCCGAACACGGCACCCGCATCGCGCGCAGCAGCAAATTCGTCCGGCTGGGTCAGCGTGCCCACGCCGACGATGGCGCCTTCCACTTCCGACATGGCCTTGATGGCGCCCAGACCATGCTTGGTGCGCAGCGTGACTTCCAGCACACGGATACCGCCAGCGACCAGCGCACGTGCCAGCGGCACGGCGTGTTCAGGTTCATCGATCGCGATCACGGGGATCACGGCGGAAGTGCGCATAATGTCGAGCAGAGTCATGGTCATGATTAGGCTTCTTTCTTCATCGAGAAATCTTCGTCGGAACCCGGTACGGTATTACCTACCGGATCTTGGTCGTGCAGGCCTACCGTGGTAGGAATCGGCGACGGCAGCGGGAAGGTGGTGGCACCTTTCTCGGCTTCGCATACGCTGTTACGGAACATGGCGAACAGTTCGCGGCCCATGCCCACCTGATTCGGCGACAGGTCGGCGCTGGCCATGGAACGGGCGTGCCAGGTGGCGCTATCGACCAGCGCTTCCAGCGTGCCGGTATTGGCGCACAGGCGGATGATGTCGCCATCACGCACCAGACCGAGCGGGCCACCGGCCAGAATTTCCGGCGATACGTGGATCGCGGCAGGCACTTTGCCCGAGGCACCCGACATACGGCCATCCGTCACCAGTGCCACATGGCGGCCCGCATCCTGCAGGTTAGCCAGTGCCGGCGTCAGTGCGTGCAGTTCCGGCATGCCGTTGGCGCGCGGGCCCTGGAAGCGGATCACGGCGACGAAGTCGCGATCGAGCTTGCCGGCCTTGTAGTCGGCCATGAAGGCTTCCTGCGAATTGAATACCAGTGCCGGCGCTTCGACCGTGCGGTGCTCGGGCTTCACAGCCGAGACTTTCATCACGGCGCGGCCCAGATTACCCTTGACCAGCACCATGCCGCCGTCGGCCGAGAATGGCGCGCCAGCTTTGCGCAGCACTTTCTCGTCGCCCGATTCCTGCGGAGCGTCTTTCCACACCACGCCCTGACCGTTCTCGCCGAGGAATGGCTCGGCCGCGTGAGCGCGCAGGCCCTTGCCCAGAATGGTGGTCACATCGTCGTGCAGCAGACCGGCATCGAGCAGTTCGCGAATCACGAAGCCCGTGCCACCGGCTGCATGGAAGTGGTTCACGTCGGCGTCGCCGTTCGGGTAGATGCGGGTCAGCAGCGGCACCACGCGCGACAGTTCGTCGAAGTCGTTCCAGTCGATCACGATACCGGCCGCCTTGGCGATCGCCACAAGGTGCAGCGTGTGGTTAGTGGAGCCGCCCGTGGTCAGCAGCGCCACGATGGCGTTGACGATGGACTTCTCATCCACCACATGGCCAACCGGCAGATATTCGTTCGATTGCGCCGTGATCACGGCAGCGCGGCGTGCCGCGGCCTTGGTCAGTTCGTCGCGCAGCGGGGTGTTCGGGCTGATGAAGGCCGCACCCGGCAGGTGCAGACCCATGACTTCCATCAGCATCTGGTTGCTGTTGGCGGTACCGTAGAAGGTGCAGGTGCCGGCGCCGTGATAGGACTTGGCTTCGCCTTCCAGCAGTTCTTCGCGACCGACTTTACCTTGCGCGTACAGTTGGCGGATCTTGGCTTTTTCCGAATTCGACAGGCCGGTGGTCATCGGGCCGGCCGGCACAAACACGGCTGGCAGGTGACCGAAGTGCAGCGCGCCGATCAGCAGGCCCGGTACGATCTTGTCGCACACGCCCAGATACACGGCCGAATCGAACATATTGTGCGACAGCGCCACGGCAGCCGCCATGGCAATCGCATCGCGCGAGAACAGCGACAGTTCCATGCCGGGCTGCCCCTGCGTTACGCCGTCGCACATGGCCGGAGCACCACCGGCAAACTGGGCTACCGCGCCCACTTCGCGCACAGCTTCCTTGATCAGTTGCGGATAGCCTTCGAACGGCTGGTGGGCCGACAGCATATCGTTATAGGAGGAGATGATGGCGACGGAAGGCTTCTTCACTTCCTTCAGTACCAGTTTGTCGTTGGCAGGGAATGCCGCAAAACCGTGCGCCAGATTGGTACACGACAGCGCGCCGCGCTGTACACCTTTGATACGAGCCGCTTCGAGGTGGGCCAGATACGCGCCACGCGAAGGTTTGCTGCGCTCGATGATGCGCGCGGTGACGCTTTCTAGGACTGGATGCAACGCCATGATCGTTCCTTATGAATGAATTCCGTGAAATTTTACTACAAATTTCAGCGCTGGCTAGCCTTTTATTTACCTTTAAACGGCTGATTCGCGCCTAAAAACGACGCAAACAGCGCCGATAGGCGACATGACGGCACTAAACCACCCCTTTCTCGATAGGAAAAACACAAGGATTTTACGTAAACGTAGTGAATTTACCTGTTTTTCCTGTATGATATTCCGCATCACCTCCATCAGCTCACCCAATCAGCTCTCACTACGCCGACTATTATGCGCCAGCCAGCTCTGACCTCTACCTCCAGCTTTCTAGCCCTTGCCAGCCACGCTACGGATGCCCGCAACTGGCAGATGCGCCAGCTGTTTGCCGATGACGCCCAGCGCTTCCCTAAACTGACCGTGGACGCCGCCGGCCTGTTCCTCGACTATTCGAAGAACAGGCTCGATAGTCGCACGGTAGAACTGCTGCTCGATCTGGCGCGCGAGCGTGGCGTAGAGCGCCTGCGCGATGCCATGTTCGCTGGCGAGAAAATTAATCTTACCGAACAACGCGCCGTGCTGCACACGGCTCTGCGTATGCCGCGCGGCAAATCGCTGGTAGTCGACGGTCAGGATATCGGCCGCGATGTACACGCCGTACTGGATCAGATCAAGGATTTCACCGACCGCGTACGCAGCGGCGCATGGCTGGGCTACACGGGTAAACCAATCACGGACGTAGTCAACATCGGCATCGGCGGCTCCGATCTGGGCCCGAAAATGGCCGTGCTGGCACTGCGCTCCTACAGCCACCCGCGTCTGAAAATGCACTTCGTCTCCAACGTCGATGGTCACGATATGGACGCAGCACTGGCGCAGGTGAATCCGGAAACCACGCTGTTCATCGTCGCCTCGAAAACCTTTACCACGGCCGAGACCATGCTCAATGCGGGCACGGCGCGCCACTGGTTCCTGCAGTCGGCCACAGAAGCCGATCTGCCGCGCCACTTCGTCGCTGTCTCGACCAATAAACAGGCGGTCAGCGCGTTCGGCATCGATACCGCCAATATGTTCCCGTTCTGGGACTGGGTAGGCGGCCGCTATTCGGTATGGTCGGCCATCGGTCTGTCGCTGGCACTGGCCGTGGGCTTCGGCTACTTCAACGACTTCCTCGCCGGGGCGCACGCCATGGACGAGCATTTCCGCAGCACGCCGCTGGAACAGAACATGCCGGTGCTGCTGGCCATGGTGGGCTTCTGGAACCGCCAGTTCCTCGATGCCGGTTCGCTCTCGATCGCGCCCTACCATCAGGACCTGAGCCGCTTCCCCGCCTATCTGCAGCAGCTCGACATGGAAAGCAACGGCAAGCGCGTCACCCGTGGCGGCGCCGTGGTCGATACGCCAACCTGCCCTGTCGTATGGGGCGAGTGCGGCACCAACGCGCAGCACGCCTACTTCCAGCTACTGCATCAGGGTACCGATGTCACGCCTATCGATTTCATCGCAACCCTGCGCGCCACCCATGATCTGGCGGGCCACCACGATGCACTGCTGGCTAACTGCTTCGCCCAGTCGGAAGCCTTCATGAAAGGTAAAACGGAAGACGAAGCGCGCGCCGATCTGCAGGCGCTGAAGCTGAGCGCCGATGAAATCGAAGCGCTGCTGCCGCACAAGGTCTTCCCCGGCAACCGTCCTTCCAACACCATCCTGATGGACCAGCTCACTCCGTCCGCACTGGGCGCGCTGATCGCTCTGTACGAGCACAAGACCTTTGTACAAGGCGCGATCTGGGATCTGAACAGCTTCGACCAGTGGGGTGTAGAACTGGGCAAGGTACTGGCCAAGAACATTCAGGCCGAACTGACGGGCACCGTACAACCGGAGCGTCACGACAGCTCCACCAATGGCCTGATCGTCATGGCCAAGGCGGCGCAGCACCTATGATTACCACGCTCCCGCACAGCGACCTCGGTGTCGCCTTCGACACCGTGATGCAGACGGGCGAATGCCCGCTATGGCACCCGCAGGAACAGGCCGTGTACTGGGTCGACATTCCCGCCTTCACGGTCCACCGGCTAGACCCTGCCAGCGGCGCGCACCGTGCCTGGAAACTGGACAGCGAACCGGCCACGCTGGCGCTGTGCCAGCGCGGTGGCCTGATCGTGGCCATGCGCAGCGGCTTTGCCCACCTCGACACCAGCAGCGATGCCGTGCGCCTGACGCCGATCGCCTCCGCACCGTACGACACCAGCATCGCCCGCTTCAATGACGGCCATGTGGATGGCGCGGGCCGCTTCTGGGTCGGCACCATCTACGAGCCGCGCGACAAGCCGGCTGCAGAGATGTATGTACTGGAGAAGGGACACGTGCGTCTGGCATGGTCGGGCGGCGTGACCAACTCCAACGGTCTCGGATTCAGCCCCGACTACCGCAGCCTATACCACGCCGATACCAGCGCCCATCGCGTGTCGCGCTACGATTTCAATCTGCACAGCGGCACCGTGAGCAACCAGCGTACGCTGATGCAGTTCTCGGCCGATAAAGCGAATAACTACGGCGGCCGCCCTGATGGCGCGGCAATCGATAGCGAAGGCAACTACTGGGTCGCCATGTTCGAAGGCGCCCGCCTCGTCAAGCTGTCGCCGGAAGGCACGCTGCTGGGTGAACTGCCACTGCCGGTGCGCTGCCCCACCATGCTGGCGTTTGGCGATGCCGACCTGCGCACCCTGTACATCACCAGTGCCGGCGCGCGTCCGGCCGAAGAACTGGCAGCCTACCCGCTCAGCGGCAAACTGCTGCGCGTACGCGTGGACGTGGCGGGCCGCACGGAAGTGCCGTATTTGGAATAAACTTTGACATCCTGACCGACGGTAGCAGCCGGACGTGGGCCACAAGCATCACCTCCGGCACTTTGTAGTAAATTTTCTTGCAACTCAACAATTCGTGTAGTAAATTTACACCTGCAGTCCTTTCTTTGCACTCTACTTACTGCGAATTCACACTATTATGGCTCTTACCGATTTTGATCTGGTTCTGTTTGGCGGCAGCGGCGATCTGGCGATGCGCAAATTGCTGCCTGCGATGTTTGCCCGCGATGTGGCCAACGATCTGCCGGCTTCGGCCCGCATCATCTGCGTGGGCCGCGCCGACGCCAGTCAGGAAGAATTCCTGCACACCATAGAAACCACGTCGAAACCGCATATCAAGGCGACTTCGGTCTCGGCAGCCGCATGGGCCAAGTTCACTGCGCGGATTACCTACGTATCGCTGAACGCCACCGATGCCGGCACCTATCACACCCTGGTCGATGCGCTGCGCAAGGACGATGCGATCACCAAGGTCTACTATCTGGCCACGCCGCCGGCGATCTTCTCGCAGATCTGCGAGAACCTGAAGTCCAACGGTCTGGTCACGCAGAATTCGCGCGTGGTGCTGGAAAAACCGCTGGGCCGCGATCTGGCTTCGGCCAAGCAGATCAACGCCGAAGTGGGCAAAGTGTTCGAAGAATCGCAGATCTACCGTATCGACCACTATCTGGGCAAAGAGACGGTGCAGAATCTGCTGGCTCTGCGCTTCGGTAACATCCTGTTCGAGCCGCTGTGGCGCCGCGAATGGATCTCCGACGTGCAGATCACCATCGCCGAAAAACTCGGCGTGGGCAACCGTCTGGGCTACTACGATACTTCGGGCGCGCTGCGCGACATGTTGCAGAACCACCTGCTGCAGCTGCTGTGTATCGTGGCGATGGAACCACCGACCTCGATCGCACCGGATGCCGTACGTGACGCCAAGCTGCACGTACTGCGTTCGCTGAAAAAATTCACCCCCACCACGCTGGCACAGAACATCGTGCGTGGCCAGTACCGCGCCGGCCACGTGGATGGCAAGGCCGTACCAAGCTACCGCGACGAGCCGGATGCGCCGGAACACTCGCGCACCGAAACCTTCGTCGCCATGAAGGCGGAAATCGATACGTGGCGCTGGGCCGGTGTGCCGTTCTACCTGCGTACCGGTAAGCGCATGGCCGACAGTCTGGCCGAAATCGTGGTGCGCTTCAAACAGATCCCGCACTCGATCTTCGCCCAGCCGACCAATAGCTTCCAGCCGAATTCGCTGGTGATCCGTCTGCAGCCGGACGAAGGCCTGCGCATGAATCTGATGGCCAAGACGCCCGGCGACGGTATGCGACTGAAACAGGCCGAACTGGAACTGGACTTCCGCGAATCGTTCAAATCCCCGCGCATGGATGCTTACGAGCGCCTGCTGCTGGATGTACTGCGCGGTCAGCTGACTCTGTTCATGCGTGGCGACGAACTGGAAGCGGCGTGGGAATGGGTAGAACCTATCCTCAACAACTGGGAATCGGACGACAGCTTCCCGCTGCCATACGCCTCCGGCACATGGGGCCCGGCAGCCGCTTCGGCCCTGATCGGTCGCGACGGCCTGCAATGGCGCGAAGAAGTTCTGCCGGAAGACTAAGGTTCTATGCTGCTCGATTCGATCCGCACCCAACTCGACTCGCTCTCCAAATCGGAGCGCAAGGTAGCACTGGCCGTGCTTGATAATCCCGGCCAGACGGTCAGCCAGAACATCACCGCACTGGCCAAAAGTGCGCAGGTGTCCGAGCCGACCGTGGTACGTTTCTGCCGCACGCTGGGCTACGACGGCTGGCACGAGTTCAAGCTGAAACTGGCGCAGGGGCTGGCACTGGCCCTGCCCGGACTGAACGAGCAGCCCACGCAGGACGATCTGGCGGCCGATCTGGTCAACAAGATCTGCAGCCGTTCCATCAACACCCTGCTCGATCTGCGTAACAACCTTGATCCCGAAGCGATCCAGAAGGCGCTGGACATTCTGTCCAAAGCCAACAAGATCGAGTTCTACGGTCAGGGTACTTCCGGCATCGTGGCCACGGACGCCCAGCACAAGTTCTTCCGCTCGGGCGTGCCTACCGTGGCCTATGCCGACCCGCACATTCACAGTATCGCCGCAGCGCTGCTGCGCACGGGCGATGCGGTAGTGGCCATCTCCCAGCGCGGCAACAGCCCGTCGCTGGTGCGCTCGATCAAACTGGCGCGCCGTGGCGGTGCCGATGTGATCGTGCTGGCCCCCTCCGGTACGCCGCTGGCCGATCTGGCCACCGTGCTGATTCCTATCGATCTGATTTTCAACATCGATCCCTACACGCCGATTTCGGCCCGTCTGGCCTATCTGGTGGTGATCGACGTGCTGGCCGTGGGGCTGGCACTGCAGCGCGGGCCGGACTTCCGCAAGAAAATGCAGAACGCCCAGAAAGCCCTGCAGGAGTTCGACCTGCAGTTCGACTCCTTCATCCGCTGACGTTGCAAGAACGGCAAACTGGCGTTTATTGTATGGCGATATAGCGACTATATCGCCATGCTTGCTTTGCGCTAGCTGTTAGCTTGAGTACAATAAGGCGACCTATTGTCCTCACATTGAATGGCAGCGCACATGAACCAGCTCGAACAGCTCAAGAAATTCACCACCGTGGTAGCCGATACGGGCGACTTCCAGTCGATTCAGGCCTACACCCCGCGTGACGCCACCACCAACCCATCGCTGATCCTGAAGGCGGTGCAGAAAGAAGAATATCAGCCGCTGCTGGAAAAAGCTGTGCGCGATAACCTCGATAACTCCATCACCACCACCATCGATCATCTGTTGATCGCTTTCGGCAAGCAGATTCTGCGCACCATTCCGGGCCGCGTCTCGACCGAAATCGATGCCCGTCTGTCGTTCGACACGGAAGGTTCGGTAGCCAAGGCACGTGAACTGATCGAACTGTATCGCAAGGCCGGCATCGACCGCGAGCGCGTGCTGATCAAGATGGCTTCGACCTGGGAAGGTATCCGCGCTGCCGAGATTCTGGAAAAAGAAGGCATCCGCTGCAATATGACGCTGCTGTTCTCGCTTACGCAGGCGATTGCCTGTGCCGAGGCAGGCGCCCAGCTGATTTCGCCGTTCGTCGGCCGTATCTACGACTGGTACAAAAAATCTACCGGCATCGAGTACCTGCCTTCGGAAGATCCGGGTGTGGCTTCCGTCAAGCGCATCTTCAACTACTACCGCAAGTTCGGCTACAAAACCGAAGTGATGGGCGCCAGCTTCCGCAACGTGGGCCAGATTCTCGAACTGGCCGGCTGCGATCTGCTGACCATCAGCCCTGACCTGCTGCAGCAATTGCAGGACAGCGAAGGTCTGGTCGAGCGTAAGCTGAGCAGCGAAGCCGCCTCCAGCACCGGCATGATGAAGCTCGCGCAGGACGAGAAGACCTTCCGCTTCCAGCTCAACGAAGACGCCATGGCGACGGAAAAACTGGCCGAAGGTATCCGTGCCTTCTGCGCCGATTCCGGTAAGCTGAAACAGATCATCTCGGGCATGCGTTAATACCACGGCGCCGCATCAGTTGAACCAACTACAGGGGCGGGGTGACAGCACTAGCTGTTACCCCGCCCCTTTGTGCATTTTGCATGCTTGTTATATACAAAACGTTACATAAACGTCTGTATTACAATGCAGCGACCATCGCCAACTGCCCAGTCTGGCGGCGCCCCCTATCTACTTTCAGTTGCAATTACGAGAACCCTGCGAGAACTACTATGCGATCTGCTTCCCGTTACTCCCTGCTGGCTGGCAGTGCTATCAGCCTGTCGCTGCTAGCTGCCTGCGGCGAAAAAGCTGCGGCGCCTTCCGCTCCGCCACCGGCCAGCGTGGCTGTTATCACTGTGGCGCCGGGCGCCGTCACCGTCAGCAGCGAACTGCCGGGCCGCACCGAAGCTTCGCGCGTGGCGCAGGTACGGGCACGTACGGCCGGCATCGTGCTGCAGCGTGTGTACAAGGAAGGCAGCGAGGTCAAGTCCGGCGAGGTGCTGTTCCGCATCGATCCGGCCCAGTTCCAGGCCAGCTTTGACAGCACCCAGGCTGCCGTCGCCAAGGCGGAAGCCAATCTGGCACAGGCCGAACTCAAAGTGAAGCGCTACAAGCCACTGCTGGCAGCACAGGCGGTGAGCCAGCAGGAATACGATGATGCGGTCACCGCGCAGAAGCAGGCCAGCGCCGATCTGGCCACCGCCAAAGCGGCCCGCACCAACGCCGGGCTGACGCTGGGCTATGCCACCGTCACGGCGCCGATCTCGGGCCGCATCAGCCGCGCGCTGGTCACCGAGGGTGCGCTGGTCGGTCAGGGCGAAGCCACGCCTATGGCTACCGTGCAGACGCTTGATCCGATCTACGTCACGATTACCCAGTCCTCGTCCGAAATGCTGGCGCTGCAGAAGGCGCTGGCCAGCGGCAAACTGAAAAGCGCCGGCAATGGCGCCGCCCGCGTCACCCTGCTGACGGAAGATGGCCAGCCCTACCCGCAAGCCGGCAAGCTGCTGTTCTCCGATGTTTCGGTGGATGAGAGCACGGGCACGGTGGCCATGCGCGCCGAATTCCCTAATCCGCAGCGCACCCTGCTGCCCGGTATGTATGTGCGTGCCCGTCTGGAACAGGGCGTCAATGGCGCTGCCATCAGCGTGCCGCAGCAAGCCGTGGTGCGTGGGCCGGAAGGTTCGTCGGTGCTGGTGGTCGGTGCCGACAACAAGGTGCAGTCGCAGCCGGTAACGGCCAGTGCAGCCGACGGCCAGAACTGGATCGTCAGCAGCGGCTTGAAAGGCGGCGAGCGCATCATCGTGGAAGGCTTCCAGAAAGCCAAGCCGGGTGCCACGGTGAAGCCCACGCCCTGGCAAGGACCAGTTGGCAGCGCCGGCACTTCAACCGCCAGTAGCACGGCCGGGGCAGCCCCTGGCGCTGCGGCAGCATCTGCTAGCGCA
The DNA here is from genome assembly GCF_964031615.1 of Duganella fentianensis. Classification (GTDB taxonomy): domain Bacteria; phylum Pseudomonadota; class Gammaproteobacteria; order Burkholderiales; family Burkholderiaceae_D; genus Rugamonas; species Rugamonas fentianensis_A. The sequence continues at coordinate 113,127 of NZ_CAXIQN010000009.1, read as the reverse complement.
GCGAAATAACGGGGAGTCCTGATGGCCAAGTTCTTCATCGACCGGCCCGTGTTCGCATGGGTCATTGCCCTGTTCATCCTGCTGGGCGGGATGCTGGCGATTACCGTACTCCCCGTGTCGCAATACCCCACCATCGCGCCGCCTTCCATCGTCATTACGGCCAACTATCCGGGCGCTACGGCGCAGGTGCTGGACGACGCTGTCACCAGCGTGATCGAGCAGGAAATGAATGGCGCCGATGGCATGCAGTACATCGAGTCCTCTAGCGAGGCTAGTGGCGCCGTCACCATCACCGTTACCTTCCAGCCCGGCACCAATCCGGAACTGGCGGCAGTGGATGTGCAGAACCGCATCAAGCGGGTGGAATCGCGTCTGCCGGCTGCCGTTACGCAGCAAGGTGTACAGGTCAACAAGGCACGTTCCAATATTCTGATGTTCGTCGGTCTGACGTCGACCGACGGCCGGCTCGACCCCACCGCGCTGGGCGACTACATGGCGCGCAACGTGGTCAACGAAATCAAGCGTATTCCCGGCGTCGGTCAGGCCCAGTTGTTCGGCACAGAACGCGCCATGCGCATCTGGGTCGATCCGGCCAAGCTGGTGGGCTTCAAGCTGACCATGGCCGATGTGACGACGGCCATACGCGCCCAGAACGCGCAAGTCACTTCCGGCACACTGGGCGACCTGCCCAGCCCTGCTGCCCAGACGACTTCCGCCCCCATCGTGGTCAGCGGCCAGCTGACCTCGGCTGCCGAATTCGGCCAGATCGTGCTGCGCTCGCAATCGAGTGGCGCACTGGTGCGCCTGAAAGATGTGGCGCGTATCGAAATGGGCGGCGCCAGTTTCAACATCAGCGCCCGCCTGAGCGGCCAGCCTTTCTCTGCCATCGCCGTGCAGTTGTCGCTGACGGGTAATGCACTGCAGACTGCCACCGCCGTGCGCGCCAAAATGGAAGAACTGTCCAAGTACTTCCCGCCGGGCGTGAAATACGCCGTACCTTACGACACCTCGCTGTTCGTCAAAATTTCCATCGAAGAGGTAGTCAAGACTCTGCTGGAAGCCGTGGTGCTGGTGTTCCTCGTGATGTATCTGTTCCTGCAGAACTTCCGCTATACCCTGATCCCCACCATCGTCGTGCCGGTAGCGCTGATGGGCACTTTCGCCGCTATGCAGCTGTTCGGCTTCTCCATCAACGTACTGACCATGTTCGGCATGGTGCTGGCCATCGGTATTCTGGTGGACGATGCCATCGTGGTGGTGGAAAACGTCGAGCGCATCATGAGCGAAGAAGGCCTGTCGCCACGCGACGCCACCCGCAAGGCCATGGGCCAGATTACCGGCGCCATCATCGGCATTACGCTGGTGCTGATCGCCGTGTTCATTCCTATGGCCTTCTTCGGCGGCGCTGTGGGCGCGATCTACCGCCAGTTCTCGCTGGCCATGGTATCGGCCATGCTGTTCTCGGCACTGATGGCGCTGACGCTGACACCGGCCCTGTGCGCCACCATCCTGAAGCCTGTTCAGGCCGGCCACCACCACGAGAAGCGCGGCTTCTTCGGCTGGTTCAACCGCATGTTCGCGCGCAGCGCTACGCGCTATCAGGGTGTGATCGCCCGCATGCTGCAGCGTACCGGCCGCTATCTGATCATCTTCGCGCTGCTGTGCGGCGTGGTGGGCTGGCTGTATGTGCGCCTGCCATCGTCCTTCCTGCCGAACGAAGATCAGGGCTACCTGATCGCCAACGTGCAGCTGCCACCGGGCGCGTCCACCAGCCGCACGCAGGCCGTGCTGGCCAAAGTGGATACCTATTTCCGCCAGCAACCGGGCGTGGCACGCACTATCGCAGTGGCCGGTTTCAGCTTCTCCGGTAACGGCCAGAATGCCGGTCTGGTATTCGTGCCGCTGAAAGACTGGAGCGAACGTGGCCCCGACCAGTCGGCGCAGGCGATCGCCCAGCGTGCGTTTGGTGCCCTGTCCGGCATCGCCGATGCCGTGGTATTCCCGCTGAGTCCTCCACCTATCCGCGAACTGGGTAATGCTACGGGCATCACCGCGCGTCTGCAGGACCGCAGCGCGCAAGGCCACGCGGCCCTCGTGGCGGCACGCAACCAGTTACTGGGGCTGGCATCCAAGAGCGCCATCCTGAAAGGTCTGCGTCCCGAAGGACTGGAAGATGCACCGCAACTGCAGGTCGATATCGACCGCGAGAAAGCCTATGCGCTGGGTGTCAGCTTCGCCGACATTAACAGCATGCTGTCCGGTGCACTGGGTTCGTCCTACGTCAACGACTTTGCCAGCAGCGGACGCCAGCAGCGCGTGATCGTGCAGGCCGATGCGCCGCGCCGTCTGCAGCCACAGGATATTCTGCAACTGCATGTACGCAGCGCCAGCGGTACCATGGTGCCATTCGCCTCCTTCGCTTCTTCGCGCTGGATACAGGGCCCCGTGCAGCTGGTACGCTACAACGGCTACCCAGCCATCAAGCTGACGGGCGATGCTGCACCGGGCCGCTCTACCGGCGAAGCGATGGAAGAACTGCTACGTCTGGCCGAACAACTGCCACCGGGCTTCAGCATCGAATGGACTGGTCAGTCGCTGGAAGAAAAGACTTCCGGCTCGCAGGCGCCTGCCCTGTTTGCCCTGTCGCTGCTGGCCGCCTTCCTCGTGCTGGCCGCGCTGTATGAAAGCGAGACCATTCCTGTCGCCGTGCTGCTGGTGGTGCCACTCGGTGTGCTCGGTGCGCTGCTGGGCGCTACGCTGCGCAGCCTGCCGAATGACGTCTACTTCAAAGTAGGCCTGATTGCGATTATCGGTCTGTCGGCCAAAAACGCGATTCTGATTATCGAATTCGCCAAGGACCTGCAGGCACAAGGCAAGGGCCTGATCGAAGCCACGCTGGAAGCCGTTCACCTGCGCTTCCGTCCCATCATCATGACCTCGCTGGCCTTCATCCTCGGCGTGCTGCCGCTGGTGATCGCCACCGGCGCCGGTTCGGCCAGCCAGCGCGCCATCGGTACAGGCGTGATGGGCGGGATGATTACTGCGACCGTGCTGGCGGTTTTCCTCGTGCCGGTATTCTTCGTGGTGATCCGCAAGATCTTCAAGGGCAGCGAACGCCAGCGCAAACTGGCTGCACATGAACTGAACGACAAGAACCATGAAACCATTGATTAAAACGGCTCCTACTGTGCTGGTGGCCTCACTGCTGGCCGCAACATTGCTGTCGGCCTGCTCGCTGGCCCCCACCTATCAGCGTCCGGCGGCGCCTGTCGCTGCGGCCTATCCGCAGGATGCGTCCGGCGTTGCCGCCCGTACCAGCGTGGCGCTGCCAGCCAGTGCAAGTGCTGGCGCTGCAGTCGATACCGGCTGGCGCAGCTTCTTTGCCGACGCCCGCCTGCAGCAACTGATCGAAGCGGCACTGGAACACAACCGCGATCTGCGCACTGCCGTGCTGCGCATGGAAGAAGCACGCGCTCTATACGATGTGCAGTCTGCCGACCGTCTGCCGAATCTGAATGCCAGCGCCAGCGTGGCGCGCGCCAAGACACCGGCCTTCCTGTCCTCCACTGGCCACAGCAGCATCGGCAAACGCTACGATGCCGGGCTGGCGATTTCCGCTTTCGAGCTGGATTTCTTCGGCCGCGTGAAAAGTCTGAGCGATGCCGCACTGGCCAGCTATCTGGCCACGGAAGAAGCCCGTCAGGCGGCACAAATCAGTCTGGTGGCGCAGGTGGCACAAGCCTATTACATTGAGCGTGCGTATGCAGAACAACTGGCACTGGCACAACAGACCTATGCAGCGCGCAGCCGCACCTACCAGCTTACCCAGCAGCGCGCCGAAGTAGGCGCCTCGTCGCGGCTGGATCTGCGCTCGGCCGAAACGCTGATGGAAACTGCGCGTGCCGCAGCCTTGTCGCTGGCACGCCAGCGTGCGCAGGCAGAAAACGCATTGACGCTGCTGGTCGGCCAGAACCAGCCTAGCACCAGCGGCGCCCTGCCCGACCAGCGCCAGCTCGATACCATGAGCGCACTGCCAGCCGGCCTGCCGTCCGAACTGCTGGCGCGCCGGCCCGATATCCGCGCCGCCGAACAGCGCCTGAAAGCGGCCACCGCGAATATCGGTGCCGCCCGTGCCGCCTTCTTCCCGCGCATCAGCCTGACCACCTCGCTGGGTAGCAGCAGTCCATCGCTGGGCGGCCTGTTCGACAGCGGCTCCGGTAGCTGGTCGTTTGCACCGCAGCTGTCACTGCCTATCTTCGATGCAGGGCGCAACCGTGCCAATCTGAGTCTGGCCGAAACGCGCAAGAACATCGCCGTAGCCGACTACGAAAAAACCATCCAGACCGCCTTCCGCGAAGTGGCCGATGCACTGGCGGCGCGCGACTACCTGGGCGAACAGGTACAGGCGCAGAACAGCATCGTCGATGCACAAGCCGACCGTCTGAAACTGCTGCAACTGCGCTTCGAGCAGGGTATCGCCAGCAGCCTCGATGTGCTGGACGCCCAGCGCGAACTGTTCAGCGCCCAGCAGACGCTGGTGCAGGTACGCCAGCAGCGTAGCGGCAGCGCCGTCGATCTGTATCGCGCACTGGGCGGCGGCCTGCAGCCATGACGTCTTCGATCACCATCCGCCTCGGCAAGCGGGCGCGCGCGCGTATCGCCGCCGAGGGTATGAAGGCGGCCGATATTGCCATCATCCCTGCTGCAGCAGGTGGTCCCAAAGGACTGATCCTCAACGGCCTCGATATCTGGGCCTTTGGCGAATGGCTCAAAGCTGCGCCACGCCAGCGCCGTTTGATCGGTGCCTCGATCGGCGCATGGCGCATGGCAGCATCGGCATTTGACGATCCGGTGGCCGCTCACAAGCGGCTGGCGCAACTCTATTCGGCACAGCAGTATCCGGAAAAAGTGCAGGCGCCGCAGGTTACAGCCACCTGCCGTACCCTGCTCGATGAACTGCTCGATGGACGCGGCGCCGAAGTGCTGAACCACCCGCAGCACCACCTGTCCATTCTGACAGTGCGCGGCATCGGCGCACTGGCACGCAGCAACGGCCAGCGCTGGCGCGAAATCGCCGGTTTCATTGCTGCCGCCAGTGGCAACCTGCTGGCACGCAGCCAGCTAGCCAGAGCCATGGAACGGGTGATCTTCCACCACCAGCACGATCACAGCGCGTGGCTGCGCGACGGCTTCGACGCCTTCAACGCCCACTTCGTCGGCCTGTCCGACGCGAATCTGCGCGACGCTTTGCTGGCTTCCGGCTCGATCCCGCTGGTGCTGCAGGCCGTCAACGATATCGCCGGTGCACCACAAGGGCCTTACTGGGACGGTGGCCTGATCGACTACCACCTGCATCTGCCCTACCAGCGCGATGAAGGACTGGTGCTGTATCCGCACTTTAGCGACTACATCGTGCCGGGCTGGCTGGATAAAAGCCTGCCGTGGCGGCGTGCACGCGATGCAGCGCTGGAAAACGTGATCCTGATTTCACCTTCGGCAGAATTTGTCGCCCATCTGCCCAACAGCAAACTGCCTGACCGTGCCGACTTCAAAGCCTACGGCCAGAACCACGGCCTGCGCATGCGCGACTGGCGCCGCGCTATCGGCGAAAGCGAGCGCATGGCAGAAGACTTCGCCCGCTGGTGCGAGCGCCCTGATCTAAAGCAGGCCGCCAGCTTCGAGGCTACTTGATCATTATGACGATCGTGATTCGCTGGTCTTGCGCGCACGTACGCCAGCCAGCGGCAAGAACAGTGTGTATGCCATCTCCGGCAGGGATATGAATCCGTGATGCTGATAAAAAGCCATTGCAGACTTATCTTTTGCATCAACCATCAAAGCAAAAGCAGCAATCTCGGAACTGGCAGCGCGCTCCAGTGCATCAGCCAGTAGCGCGCCACCCAGCCCCTTTCCTTTGAAAGCCCGATCAACCGCAAGCCGCCCCATACGAATCGCAGGCACGGCTGGATATCTCGACAATTTTCTACCGGTGCTAGCAGGAAGTTCCGTCAAAGGGATGCTTGCCGATGCCAGTGTGTAGTAACCAGCAATACGCTGGCCTTCAGCCAGTGCTACGAAACAGGCGGCCATACGACGGCGTATATCCTGCGTGACTTGCTGCTTCAGATAGCAATTCAACTGAACCGAATCGCTACGAAAGGCCGAGCGATCATAGGCTCTATCAAATGGGACGAGCCGAAATGGCGCTGTGCTCATTCACTACGCAGTAATTTCGAGCGTCGCTTGAATGCGCGCTCCAGCGCTGGCGCCGGCTGTGCTGGAGCATGGGCCAGCAAGGCTTCAGCAAAGCATTCCTGATCGGCCCGCGACAGACGCATTACTTCCGCCTGTTCGATGGCACGTTGTGCAGCCTCCTGAACGGCTGCCACGACAAAATCCGTAACGCTACGCCCCTGCAATTCAGCGGCACGCTTCAACAGCTCATGCAGATCACTACTGATCCTTGCTTCCAGACGAGCTGTCGATGTAGGTGGTGCGGACATGGAATCTTCCTCCTGCATTGCAGAATACGGCAGCTAGCCGTACAACACAAGACAACCGTACATGCGCCAGATCAGAGGCGAAAGATTAAATTCCGCTCGCATGACACAGTATCAACTAGCTCGTCAAAAACATCTCCTGCAGATCATTGAGGAAGCGCTGACCCAGTTCGGTCGGGCGGATGATCTGGTGGTCACGGTACAGCAAGCCCTTGGCTTCTGCGGCGTTTAACTGGCGCTCGATGGCGTTCAGTGCCATGCCGGTACGCTCCATGAACAGACGCGGATCGAAGCCGCCGCACAGACGCAGGGTATTCAGCATGAACTCGAAACCCATTTCGTCGCGGCCGATTTCGCGCTCCTCCTGCACGGGCGCGCCCAGTGCCACCTGCTCCATATACGCCTTGGGCTGCTTGTAGCGGGCCTGACGCAGTATGCGGTGCGGGAACGACAGCTTGGAGTGGGCACCGGCACCGATACCCAGATAGTCACCGAACTCCCAGTAGTTGAGATTGTGGCGCGCACGTCGTCCGGCTTTCGCATAGGCCGACACTTCGTAATGCTGGTAGCCGTTGGCCGCCGTTACTTCGGCGATCATGTCCTGCATGTCGGCGCTGGCATCGTCGTCCGGCAGCGCCGGCGGATACTTGGCAAACAGGGTATTCGGCTCCATCGTCAGATGGTACAGCGACAGATGCGGCGGTTGATAGGACAGCGCCGTTTCGATATCGCGCTGCGCTTCTTCCAGCGTCTGCGATGGCAGCGCATACATCAGATCGAGGTTGAAGTTATCGAAGTTCGCCACGGCGATATCGACCGCGCGGCGTGCTTCGCCATCATCGTGTATGCGACCCAGCGCCTTCAGGTGACGGTCGCTAAAACTCTGGATGCCGATCGACAGCCGGTTCACACCGCTGGCGCGGTAAGACTTGAACTTCTCGGCCTCAAAAGTGCCCGGATTGGCTTCCATTGTGATCTCGACATCGCTATCGAGCGGCAACAAGGTACGCACGTCGGACAGCAGACGATCCAGCCCCGCCGCCGACAGCAAGCTAGGCGTGCCACCACCGATGAAGATGGTGTAGATCTTGCGTCCCCAGATCAGCGGCAGCGCCATTTCCAGGTCAAGCCGCAGCGCATCCAGATATTCCTTCTCGGGGAAGCCGGCCTGATGCCCGCCATCCTTGGCTTCATGCGAATTGAAGTCGCAATAAGGGCACTTCTTTACGCACCAAGGGAAATGGATGTACAGCGACAGCGGCGGCAGTGCCGTCAGATTCAGCGTACCACCGGCTAGATACTTGGCCGCCACGCCCGCCACATCGCTATGGCTGCTTGGTGCGCTGGGCTGGCTGGCACCTTTCGAACCGGTGCCGATAACTTTAATCGGGATCATTTGAGCTTCTCGACCAGTGCACGCAGCGCCTGTCCGCGGTGCGACAGGCGATTCTTCTCGTCCGCTGCCAGTTCGGCCACGCACTTGCCCAGTGCCGGAATGTAGAAATGCGGATCGTAGCCGAAGCCACCTTCACCGCGCGCCTCGGCGATGATTTCGCCATTCCAGCGGCCATCGGCAATCACCGGTTGCGGATCATCGGCATGGCGCACGAACACCAGCACGCAATAGTAGTAGGCCGATTTGTCGGCATGCTGGGCCAGATCGGCGATCAGCTTGGCGCTGTTGCGCGCGTCCGATTTAGGCTCGCCCGCATAGCGTGCCGAATACACGCCCGGTGCACCGCCCAGCGCATTCACGCACACGCCGGAATCATCGGCCAGCGCTGGCAACCCGGTCAGGCGGGCAGCGTGACGGGCCTTCTGCAGCGCGTTTTCCACAAACGTGTGGAAAGGCTCGTCCGCTTCCGGTACGTTGTATTCGCCCTGCGCGTGGACGGCATAACCCACGGTGGACAGCAACTGGTTGAATTCTTTGAGTTTGCCCGCGTTGTTCGAGGCGAGGATCAGGCGTTGAGTCATGATGTCGGCAGCGCTAAAAATACTTGGAAGCCGACATTGTAAACCGTTTGGCTGGCGCACCGTGGGCGCGCCAGCATGCGGCAGAGATGGGGAAGCGATCAGGCAGTCAGACCGAGCGCCTGCTTCTGCAGTTTGATCAGATCGGCAATACCGGCCTGCGCCAGATCCAGCAGGCGGTTCATGCCGGCGCGGTCAAAGGCCGCGCCTTCGGCCGTGCCCTGCACTTCGATAAAGTGGCCGGCATCGTTCATCACCACGTTCATATCGGTATCGCAGCCGGAATCTTCCACGTAGTCGAGATCGAGTACGGGCATGCCCTGATACACGCCCACCGAAATCGCCGCAACAAAGCTCTTGAGCGGAATCGCCGGCACGGCGCCACTGGCCACCAGCTTGGAGAAAGCATCATAGGCCGCCACCATGGCGCCCGTGATGGAGGCCGTGCGGGTACCACCGTCCGCCTGTATCACGTCGCAATCAAGGTGCAGCGTGCGTTCACCAAAGGCTTCCAGATCGAAGGCAGCGCGCAGCGAGCGGCCGATCAGGCGCTGGATTTCCTGCGTGCGGCCGGACTGTTTGCCGCGTGCCGCTTCGCGATCCATGCGGCTGTGGGTGGAACGGGGCAGCATGCCGTATTCGGCCGTCATCCAGCCCTGCCCTTTGCCCTTCAGGAAGCCCGGCACTTTTTCTTCGATGCTGGCGGTGCAGATCACTTTGGTGTCGCCGCACTCGATCAGCACGGAGCCTTCGGCGTGCTTGGTGTAGTTGCGGGTCAGGCGCAGGGTGCGCAACGCATCGACGGGGCGGCCACTTGGGCGAGAGACAAAAGTCATACGGTTCTTCCTTATTTGAGTAATTGTGATGATTTAGCGATGGCCCCGCGAATTTCGGCGATGGCTTTTTCGATTTCAGCATCGTCGAACAGATCGGCGCGCTGGCCATCGGCGCTGCGCACGATCGTACTGCTATGTTCCTGCTGGGTCAGTGCTTCGGTCGAGATCATACTCGATAGCTCGTCGGCTGCCTTGCCGCGCGGGTCGGCCACGGCGCTGCCCTGCCACGTAATCGCCAGCGCCGTCACGTTATCACTACGCCGGCCCGCCGCGTCCAGCGCTGCCTGCAGCATGGCCGGAACGGCGCGCACGATGGGCTGCTGTACCCTGCGGGCGATTTCGAGGTCCGGCAGCATAGACCACAAGCCATCGGAGCACAACAACAGCACATCGCCGCCCTGCAGCGCGCCCTGCCCTAGTTCTACCCGCGGCAGGGTATCCGCGCCGAGGCAGTTAAACAGCTTGTTGCGGTCAGGGTGGGTGTGGCGCTGCTGCTCGGTGACCAGTCCCTTGGCGATCAGATTTTCGATATGCGAGTGGTCGCGCGTACGGCCCAGCACCTGACCGTCGCGCAGCCAGTACAGGCGCGAATCGCCGCAATGGGCCCACACGGCCGTGTTGTGCTGCACCAGCGCCGCCACAATGGTGGTGCGTGGAGTTTCGCTCAGGCCCTTGACCTGCCGGTGGCGGTGGATGGTTTCGTGTGCCGCCAGTATGGCCTGCTGCAGAAACTGTTCGGGCTTCTTCACATACGGCGTGGCCTGCTGCTGGAACAGCAGCGAAATGGTCTGTAACGCCACCGTGGCCGCTACCTCGCCATGGGCATGGCCGCCCATGCCGTCGGCCAGCACCAGCAGCAACGCATCGCGCGTATAGCTGTAGCCCATGCGATCCTGATTCTGCTTGCGCGCGCCAATATGGCTTTGCTGGTAGACGGAAAATTGCATTGTGCTGATTCCTCGCTACTGGCGCGTGGCCGGTCCTGTAGACGGTGCGGCGCCGGCGCTGTCCCCACTCCGCAGCCAGCGTCGCAAGCCGTTGGTCAGGCGTGCGAGCGTACCAGTCCCTGAAGCTCCAAGCGGATCGGTCAGCGCATCCGCTGGCGCACCGACGGCCGCGCCGCCGGCGCTGGCGGCCGGTGCAGTGGCAGCCAGCACTTTCTGCAGCGCGAACAGACTTTGCGGCCGCTCCAGCGGCTGCAAAGCCAGACACCATTCAACTAGTTTCAGTATTTCGGCCGAATACTGCCCTTGCAGTTGCACGAAGTGGGCAGCCATCTTGTCTTCGCTACGACGCTGGTCGGCCGGCTGGGGCGGCGCGCCCACCATACAGGCGAACATGGCCGCGCCCAGACTGTAGATATCCGACCACGGCCCCAGCCCGCCGCCTTTGTCATACAGCTCGGGCGCTGCATAACCGGGCGTGTACATGGGCGTGAGCGTGGGAAGGTCCTGATTCAGAGTCTGGCGCGCTGCGCCGAAATCCAGCAGCATGGGCGTGCCATCGGTGCGCAGATAGATATTGGCCGGCTTCAGATCAAGATGCAGCAGTTTGCTGGCGTGTACTTCGCGCAACCCTTTGATCACTTGCAGGAAAATAGTGCGAATGAAGGCTTCGCCTACTTTGCTGCCGCGGTTGCGCTGGCGTGCGATGTAGTCCTGCAGCGTATTGCCCGATTCATAGGCCATAACCATGTAAACCGTTTCATGGGCGCGGAAGAAATTGCGCACGCTGACCACGTTGGGATGGGCGATACGGGCCAGTGCGCGGCCCTCCTCGAAGAAGCATTTGAGGCCGATGCGGAAGGCTGGCAGGTGGGCCGAGGCCACGGTCGGCACCAGTTCGCCGGCGCCGCGCTGCACCAGCGCAGCCGGCAGATACTCCTTGATGGCCACCGCCGCGCCCTCGCTATCGTAAGCAAGGTAAACAATACTGAACCCACCCGACGCAATTTTCTTTACAATGCGATATCCAGCAATTTCCAGACCATCTGGTAGGGGGGCGTTGTTTTGTGCTGCCATAGGACTCCTCGCCTGAACCCGCCGATTGTGTGGATAAATCACTGTTTTGTAAAGATTTAACCGGGGACATCCTTTGAGCATTTCCAGTATGACGGGCTACGCGGTCGCCACCAGCGAAAGTGCTGCGGGTACACTGACCATCGAAATCAAGAGCGTCAACTCGCGCTTTCTCGATCTACAGTTTCGAATAAACGACGATTTGCGCGCACTGGAACCGGATTTGCGCTCAGCCATCATGGGCGCGATCACGCGCGGCAAAGTGGAATTGCGCCTGAGTTTCGGCCGCAAGGCAGCCAGTGCTGGTACGCAGGCGCTGAATCTGCCACTGTTGACCGAATTACAACGCCTACAGAACGAAGTCAGCAGCCACTTCCCGGCCGCCCACACCATGTCGGTGGCGGAACTGCTGCGCTGGCCCGGCGTGATCGAAGAGGCGGAAATCGGACAGGAGTCGCTGCAGGCCGATGTGGCCGCACTGATGACGCGCACCCTGAGCGCCTTTGTCACCAGCCGCCAGCGCGAAGGCGCAGCACTGGAAGCCATGCTGACGGCGCGCATTGATGCGATGGAAGCCATCGTCAAGCGCATCACCCCGCTGATCCCGCAGGTGGTGGCAGCCTTCCAGCAGAAAGCCGTGGAGCGCATGCAGGATGCGCTGGGGCTGGCCTGTCAGGGCTCCAATTCGGCGCTGTCGCGTCAGGATGCGCTGGAACGCATCCGTCAGGAAGTGATCCTGTACGGCATCCGTATCGACGTGGCGGAAGAACTGGGCCGGCTGTCAGCGCACTTGAACGAAACCCGCCACATCCTCAAAAAAGGCGGTCAGGTCGGCAAGCGACTGGACTTCATGATGCAGGAACTCAACCGCGAGGCCAACACGCTGGGCGCCAAAGCCTCCGTCAAGGAACTGGCCGATGCTTCGATGGAACTCAAGCTGCTGATCGAGCAGATGCGCGAACAGGTACAGAATCTCGAATAAGCGCACCGGCATCGGTACCCAAAGACGCAGACCCGCAACGGTCTGCGTTTTTTTTGCCAAGGCAGATCATGAGCTAACTCAAACGGACACGCTGGATGTCCGAATGACAGATCTGACCCCGAATTTGGTGGCAGAACTTGGCTCTTGGTAAAATACTCCTTTGGGCGCTCACTGCCCACCTCAGGAAAGATCACGATGAGCTTAACCAACGCATTTGCAGGCAGCCTGTTCATGGTCGTCGCCCCTTCGGGCGCCGGCAAGTCCACGCTCGTCAATGCTCTGCTGGCGCAGGAGCCCAGCATCAAACTGTCGATCTCGACCACTACGCGGCCACCGCGTCCGGGCGAGACCCACGGCAAGGAATACTACTTTACGACGGCCGAAGATTTCGAGCAGCGCGCGGAAGCGGGCGAGTTTCTCGAGTGGGCCGAAGTGCACGGTAATTACTACGGCACGTCGCGCATCGTGATCGAAGAACAGATGAAGACGGGTACCGATATTCTGCTGGAAATCGACTGGCAGGGCGCGCGTCAGGTGAAGAAACAGTTCCCGCAGGCTGCCGGGATTTTCATCCTGCCACCATCGATCGATGCGCTGGAAGAGCGCCTGAAAAAACGTGCGACCGATGCGCCGCATGTGATCACGCGCCGGCTGCTGGCAGCGGGCGGCGAAATCGCCCACGCTCCCGAGTTCGAGTATGCTATTATCAACGAAGAATTTGCCGTCGCACTCAGTGAATTGACGGCGATAGTCAGAGCGGCCCGTTGCCGGTTTGCGCAACAAGCGGCACGCAACGCCTCGCTGTTTGCCCAACTGGGTATCCACGCTGAATAAATACACAAGATTTTAGGAGTTATGATGGCCCGTATTACTATTGAAGATTGTCTGAAAAATGTTCCTAACCGCTTCCAGCTGACCCTGGCCGCGACCTATCGCGCACGCCAGCTGCTGCAAGGCCATACGCCTAAAGTAGAAGCCAAGGACAAGCCTACCGTGGTCGCCCTGCGCGAAATCGCTGCCGGCAAAGTCGGTCTGGAAATGCTGAAAAAGGTTCCGATGTAATCAAGCTGGTTCCTGTATGAATCAGCTCACTGCCGCTCCGTCTCCGGCCAGCTCTGGCCAGAGCACGACTCCCGCCGAACCGGCCAGCGCGCCGGTTGCGGCAACGGCTAGCCCGCAGGCTGGCCACGGCAGTGTCGCTGCTGCAACTGCGCTTGCAGCCCCCTCCGCTACACCTTCCACCTCTGCTGTTCCGGTTCCCCCTGTGATTGCTACGTCGCCTCTGGCTGCGCCCACTGTAACTGCGGGCGTCGCTTCGATCTCCCATCTGACTGAACGCCTGGCCGAATACATGTCGCCCGCCGACCTGAAAAAGGTCAAGGAAGCCTACCGCTTCTCGGACGAGATGCATCTGGGGCAGCTGCGCAAATCGGGCGAGCCGTATATCTCTCACCCGATCGCGGTGGCGGAAATCTGTACCGACTGGAAGCTCGATGCGCAAGCCATCATGGCGGCCCTGCTGCATGATGTGATGGAGGATCAGGACGTCAAGAAAGAGGAACTGATCGAGCGCTTCGGTGCACCCGTGGCGAATCTGGTCGATGGCCTGTCCAAGCTGGAGAAAATCGAGTTCCAGAGCCAGATCGAAGCGCAGGCGGAAAACTTCCGCAAGATGCTGCTGGCCATGGCGTCCGATGTGCGCGTCATTCTGATCAAGCTGGCCGACCGGCTGCACAATATGCGCACCATGGAAGTGATGGCGCCCGCCAAGAAGGCGCGCATCTCGTCCGAGACGATGGATGTGTATGTACCGATCGCACACCGCCTCGGTCTGAACAATATCTACCGCGAGCTGCAGGATCTGTCGTTCTCGCATTTGCATCCGATGCGCTACCGTACGCTGGCGAAAGCCGTCAAGGCAGCGCGCGGCAACCGCCGCGAGGTGGTCAAGAAGATCCTCGATTCCGTCACCAATACGCTGGCGCTGGCGAATATTCCGGCCGAAGTGTATGGGCGCGAAAAGACCCTGTACGGCATCTACAAGAAGATGCGCAGCAAGCATCTGTCGTTCTCGCAGGTGCTCGACGTGTACGGCTTCCGCGTGGTGGTCGATAGCTTCCCCAACTGCTATGTGGCACTGGGCACGCTGCACTCGCTGTACAAGCCCATGCCGGGCAAGTTCAAGGATTACATCGCGATCCGCAAGCTGAACGGCTATCAGTCGCTGCACACCACGCTGATCGGCCCTTACGGTACGCCCGTGGAGTTCCAGATCCGTACCCAGGAAATGCACCGCACCGCCGAATCGGGCGTGGCGGCGCACTGGCTGTACAAGAACGGCGATGCCAATCTGTCCGACCTGCAGCAGCGTACCCACGCCTGGCTGCAGTCGCTGCTCGATATCCAGCAGCAGACCGGCGATTCGGCCGAGTTCCTCGAACACGTCAAGGTCGACCTGTTCCCTGACTCCGTGTATGTATTTACGCCGAAGTCGAAGATTATTGCGCTGCCACGGGGTGCCACGGCGATCGACTTTGCCTACTCCATCCACACGGGCATCGGCGACCATACGGTCTCTGTCACCATCAATAACGAGGCGGCTTCGCTGCGCACCGAGCTGCGCAACGGCGATATCGTGGAAATCGTGACTGATCCGAATTCGCGCCCCAGCCCTAGCTGGCTGTCGTTCGTGCGTACGGGTAAAGCCCGTTCGGCCATCCGCCACCATCTGCGTACCATCAATCTGCCCGAATCGATCACGCTGGGCCGCCAGCTGCTGTCGCATGCGCTGTCCTCGCTGGGGCTGGCCGAAGAACTCGAAGACGGTCTGCTGGAACGCCTGCTGAACGAATCGAGCGCTAAATCGCTCGATCAGCTGTATGCCGATATCGGCATCGGCAAGCGCATGGCGGCGCTAGTGGCGCGCCACATCCTCGGCCTGCGCGGCGGCGAGTCGGCCAGCGCTCCCGTCGATCACAACAATGCGGCCGAACTGGATCCCGTCACCATCTGCGGCAGCGAAGGCGTATCAGTCCAGCTGGCACCATGCTGCATGCCGATTCCGGGCGACTCCATCATCGGCCAGCTACGGCGCGATCAGGGTCTGCTGGTGCATACCTTCGATTGCGTGCTGGCCAAGCGCCAGAAAGCCAAAGAGCCGGAGCGCTGGATCGCCGTCAAGTGGGGAACGGAACTCAACCGCCGCTTCGATAGCCGCATCAAGCTGCTGATCAATAACGAAAAAGGCATCCTCGCCCGCGTGGCCGCCGAGATTGGCGAGTCCGACGCCAACATCACTTATGTGGGCATGGACGAGGACAAGGAACACGTGCTGCACCAGTTACGCTTCACCATACAGGTGAAGGACCGCGTGCATCTGGCCGCACTGCTGCGCAATGTGCGCCGCGTGGCCGGCGTCAACCGCGTGCTGCGCGAACGCAGCTGATGCGTTAGTCGGCGCTCGGCGCCGGATAGCGTACTTCCAGCACTTCCAGTTCATCCACCCCGTGCGGGGCGTGGAAGGTGATCACATCACCTTCACGCGCCTTGGTGAGTGCGCGCGCCACCGGCGCCACCCAGCTGATCTTGCCATTGAGGGGATCGAGTTCATCGATGCCGACGATGGTGATGGTGCGTTCCTGCCCATGCTGGTCGCAATAGGTCACGGTGGCGCCGAAGAAGATCTGGTCAGAGCCATGGTGCACGCTGGGGTCGACGACGGCGGCCAGATCCATGCGCTTGGTCAAGAAGCGGATACGCCGGTCGATTTCGCGCAGGCGCCGCTTGCCGTAGATGTAGTCGCCATTCTCGGAACGGTCGCCATTCGAAGCCGCCCAGTGGACGATGCGCACCACTTCCGGCCGCTCCACATCGATCAGTTGCAGCAGTTCGTCCTTGATGCGCTGGTAGCCAGCAGGCGTAATGTAGTTTTTCGAGCCGGGCGGGATGGCCAGCGCCAGTGCGGCTGCTTCGTCATCGTCATCGCCATCGGATTCTTTTACAAAGGCTTTATTCATAAGCCTATTGTAGCCAATACAGGCCCGCTGTGCAGTGTTGCGGTATGGCCCGATTTTCCCCGCAGTCGCAACGCTTTCACGTATCATGCAGGCGACAGCCGACGTAACGCTGGCGTAGCAAATCAGGAAAACCTAGCCTCATGTCTGACAAGAACCGCATCAAAATCTTTATCGCCGACGAACATGCCATCGTGCGCGAGGGGCTGAAACATGTGCTGGCCGCTACCACCGACCTGCAATTCGGCGGCGAAGCCGATACCGGCCTCGATGCCATCCGCCTGCTGCGCAAGGCGCGCTGCCAGGTACTGCTGCTGGAAATCGCCCTGCCCGACCGTAGCGGCATCGACGTACTGAAACAGATCCGTAAAGATCACCCCGATCTGGCCGTGCTGATTTTTTCCCAGCAACGCGAAGAACAATATGCGCTGCGCGCCCTCAAGGCCGGTGCCGCCGGCTATCTGGGCAAGCAGTGCGCGCCGGCCGAACTGCTGGACGCCATCCGGCAGGTGGCGGGCGGCCTCAAATATGTCAGCGCCACGCTGGCCCAGCAACTGGCCAACCACGTAGGCGAAGACCATCTGGCGCCACCGCACGAAAGCCTGTCCGACCGCGAATACCAGACCCTGACCATGATTGCCTCCGGCAAGACAGTGAGCAATATCGCGCGCGAGCTGTCGCTGTCCGTCAAGACGGTGAGCGAATACCGCGCCCGTCTGCTAGTGAAAATGCAGCTGAAAAACAGCGCGGAACTGACGCACTACGCCATCCGCAACCGCTTGGTAGAATAAGCCGCAGCAGGGCTGGCCGACAGGCCGACGGCTTGCCGTTTATTAATGCCAAAAGGAAATAGGTTTTCTACCCTCTACTCGGGGGAATGGCGGGCTCAGCAGGCACTTAAGATGTTAAGAACGAGTCTATCTTCACGAGGTCGCGCTTCACATGTCCAGCAAACCCCATACTCCCGAGCAGAATCCGGCCGAGATCGCGCGCGAAGCTTTCCGCCGTCTGGCCTTGCGGCGCGTCGCGCCCACGCCGGAAGCCTACCGCGACATCTACCATGAAATTGCCGGCACCCAGGCGGTGGCGCCTGCCAGCCCGCTGGGCGCAGTTGATCCCGGCCCTGAATCCGTACTGAGCCAGTTTGCCAACCGTCTGGGCGAACAGACCCATGGCGATCTGGCCGATTTCGGCCGGCGCTGCCAGCGTGCCCTCAAGTCGCGCGACTGGGATGGCTATGGCCGCGCGCTGAGCCAGCTGGCAGAAAAACATTTACAGCCCAAGCGGGGCGGCATCGAAGTCGCCGGTCTGGCGGGCGACGATGACCAGACCCGCACGCTGCGCGATCTGCTCAGCCGCACCCTCACCTATGCCGTGGCTTCGCTGCTCACGGGCGCGCCGGTGCTGGTGGCCGAGGCGGAATCGCTGGGCGCCGCCACCAAGCTGGCGCATAGCGAAGAAGCGCTGGCCGATATCGCTGTGCGCCTGAAGCAGCTGTGCTACCAGATCGAATTACGGGGCGGCGATAGCGCCGAGCAGCAGGAACTGCTGCTGCGCCTGTTCCGCCTGCTGCTGGAAAACGTGGGCGAGCTGCTCGATGACGATAGCTGGCTGCGCGGCCAGATCGAGGCCGTGCAGAACCTGATCTCCGGCCCGCTCGATGTGCGCGCACTGGAAGAAGCCACGCGCAGCCTGAAAGAAGTCATCTATAAACAGGGCCAGCTCAAGCACAGCCTGTCTGACGTCAAGCTCACCGTCAAAAATATGATGATGACCTTTATCGACCGGCTCGGTCAGGTGGCCGCCTCGACGGGCGACTTCCATGAAAAGATCGGTGGCTATTCGGAAAAGATCAGCAAGGCCGACAATATCGCCGAGCTCAACACTATCCTCGATGAAGTGCTGCGCGAAACCCGGCTGGTGCAGAGCGAAGCGCTGAAGGCGCGCGACAAGATGGTGCTGGCCCAGCAGGAAGTGCATGATGCCGAACAGCGCATCCACCAGCTGGAAGCCAAGCTGCAGCATTTAAGCGAACTGGTGCGCGAAGACCAGCTGACGGGCAGCCTGAACCGGCGCGGCCTCGATGACGTGTTCGAACGGGAAACCGCCCGTTCCGACCGCCGTGGCACGCCGCTGTGCATCGCCATCCTCGATCTGGACGATTTCAAGAAGCTCAACGATACCTATGGCCACATCGCTGGCGATGGCGCGCTCAAGCATCTGGTCAAGATCGTCAAGGACACCTTGCGCTCGATGGACGTGATTGCCCGCTTCGGTGGCGAAGAATTCCTCATCCTGATGCCGGAAACCACGGTGGAAGCGGCCACCAGCACCATGACCCGCCTGCAGCGCGAACTGACCAAGCACTTCTTCCTGCACGATAACGAAAAAGTGCTGATCACCTTCTCGGCCGGCGTGGCCCTGCGCCGCCCGAATGAGGAGCAGACGGAACTGGTCAAGCGGGCCGATAAAGCCATGTACACCGCGAAACAGACGGGTAAAAACCGCGTCGTCGTTGCTGATTAGTTAACAAAAATCCCGTTTCCCCAGAGAGCCCGGCCTGTGCCGGGCTTTTTTTTGCCGAAAAACATGGGCGAAAAATAAATTTTTTCGCCCTAAAGTTTCCGAAATTGGCGTCGTTTAGACGCCCAGCAACAGGGAACTTGAGGCGTTTTCGACAAAATATTGCGGCTTTTTTACCCTAAATTTTTCCCGCACGGCAACCGTTAGTCATCACAACAGCGGTTTGATTGTCTCGGAATAAGGAGACAGACCAATGGGAATGAGCAAATAGCCCAATCGAAGTATTAAGTCTGGAGAAACATCATGGCACAAGTCATCAATACCAACCTTGCATCGCTGAATTCGCAACGTAACCTGACCACCTCGCAAGCATCCCTGTCGACTTCGCTGCAACGCCTGTCGTCCGGTCTGCGTATTAACAGCGCTAAAGACGACGCTGCAGGTCTGGCTATTTCCGAGCGCTTCACCTCGCAAATTCGCGGTAATACGACGGCTGCTCGCAACGCCAACGACGGTATCTCGCTGGCGCAAACGGCCGAGGGTGGCTTGAGCACCGCCGGCGATCTGCTGCAACGTATTCGCGAACTGGCTGTTCAGTCGGCCAACGGCACCAACTCCGATTCCGACCGTAAATCGATCCAGGGTGAGGTTTCCGCTCTGGCAAACGAACTGAACCGCGTGGCTAACACCACCCAGTTCAACGGTCAAAACGTCCTGGACGGCTCGCTGACCTCCTCGCAATTCCAGGTCGGCGCCAACGCCAACCAAACCATTAACGTGGGCGTGCAATCGGCTAAAGCAACCGACATCGGTAACAACGCTCTGGCCGCTCTGTACGGCAACACTGCCGGTAGCGCCAATGCTGCCACTGCCACCACCGCCAACGGCGTCGCTGCCCAGACTCTGACCGTTACCTCGGGTACCGGCGTGAGCACCAGTGTCGACGTGAAAGTGGGCGACAGCTCGAAAAAAATCGCTGCTGCCGTGAATGCTCTGAGCGGCACCTCGGGTGTGACGGCCACCGCTTCCACCACCGCTACCCTGTCCGGCCCAGCCGCGACCGGTTTCGCTGATGGTTCGCTGCAATTCACCCTGCGTGGCGACAACTCGATCGAAGCCGATGCCAACTCGACCGCCGTGACCATCTCGGCAAAAATCAAAGGCGGCGATCTGTCGGCAGTAGCCCAGGCCATCAATGCGCAAGTCGGCACCACCGGCATCAGCGCAACGATCCAGACCAACGGCACTACCCACAACAAAGAGATCAAACTGACCAACGCTTCCGGCGCTGACATCCAGATCACCAACACCAATGCTGCTGCCGATGACTCGCTGGCCGCTGCGGCGCTGCGCGGTCCAGACCAGCCAGCCAACGGTTCGGTGGCTGCAGTGGAAGGTAGCCAGCAGGTAATCGGCGCTTCGGGTAGCTCGAGCACGGTAGGCGGCCACCTCGACTTCTCGTCGGAAAGCGGCTTCACCATCAGCTCGACCACCACCGACATCGTGGCGGCATCGACTGGTTCGGATCTGCAATCGGTCGCCAAAATCGACGTCAGCACCGTGGACGGCTCGAACAAAGCTCTGAAAACGCTGGATGCTGCGCTGAACCAGATCAACTCCAACCGCGCTGCACTGGGTGCGATCCAGAACCGCTTTGCTTCGACCATCTCGAACCTGAACATCGCGACCGAGAACTTGTCGGCATCGCGTAGCCGGATTCAAGATACCGACTTCGCTGCAGAAACCGCCAGCCTCACCCGCGGTCAGATCCTGCAACAGGCTGGTACCGCGATCCTGGCCCAGGCGAACTCGCTGCCTAACGGTGTGCTCTCGCTGCTGCGTGGCTAAAATCCGGGGATGAGCTGACATAAGTTGTCACTCTGACTAGGTTCCCCGGCTGATGTCATCAGTCGGGGATTTTTCACAAAGGAAGCATCATGACTATCGATACTATCGGCACTAGCACGACGGCCCGCACGGTCGACCGTCCTGCCGCCAGTGAAACGGCCGCCAGCCAGGGCGCTGCGCGGGCACCTGCGACCGCCGTGGAAACGGCTGCTGCAGTGACCGCCTCGGCCAATGTGCCTACGCTGGATCAGGTGAAAAATGCCGTGTCGCAGCTGAACAAATCGTCGCAGGCCAAATCGCAAGGTCTGGAATTTTCCGTCGACAATGACACCAAGCGTACGGTGGTCAAAGTGGTCGATTCCGGCACCGGTGAAGTCCTGCGCCAGATTCCTTCGCCTGAAGCACTGGAAATTGCCAAATCGCTGGAATCGAAGTCCAGCACCGGTCTGCTGATCCAGCAAACCGCCTGAAGCAGCTGCGCACTACGCGCAGTTGCTGCAGCTACACCTTCCACCGCCACGCCGCCGTTAGCGTGCCCGCCTCTCACGGCGGCGTCTGTGTGACGCCGGGCCGTCGTTTTGTCACATCCCTACTGCCTGTTTTTTCAGCTTTTCCCGAACTGGCGGGTATTCCCCCCTCTCAAGTCGGGTTTGATTCGGCCGATATTGTCTTATATTATTGCTTTACTTAGGAGTGCAACGTGGGCATCTCATCACCCGGCATCGGCTCAGGCATCGACGTCAACACCATCGTCAGTAAACTGATGGCGGTGGAGTCTGCCCCGCTGGCGGATTTCGACAAGAAGTCGGCCAGTTATCTGGCCCAGGTGTCGGCCTTCGGCAACCTCTCCAGTGCGCTGGGCAGCTTCCAGGGCTCGCTTTCCAGCCTGACCTCGGTTTCCAGCTTCCAGTCACTGATCAGCACTCCTAGCGATTCCACCGTCATGAGCGCCAATGCCAGCAGTACGGCACAGACGGGCAGCTACCGCGTCAACATCAGCCAGATCGCCCAGGCCCAGACGCTCGCTTCCGGCGGCTACAAGAGCACCACCGCCACCATAGGCGTGGGCAATAAGACCACGATTAATTTTTCGCTCGGCACGGCCAGCGGCGGCACTTTCGGTATCAGCGGCACGGCGCTGGGCGCCAGCCTGAGCACGGGCGGCCTCACACCGGGCGCGCTGACGCTCAACAACACCGTGATCGCAACGGATGGCAGTACCCGCAGCGCCCGTCTGCTGGCGGATGCCATCAATGCCAAAAGCACTACCACCGGCGTCACCGCCAAGCCTTCCGCCACCCTGACCAGCGCCAGCCTGTTCGGCGCCTCCGGCGCTACCAGCTATGGCGACGTCGATACCAGTGGCGGCGGTAGCTATGCGCTGAGCGTGGGCGGCGTCGAGATTGCGGCCCAAGCCAGTGGCGTTGCCGCTGGCGCCGGCCTGACGGCTGCCGCGCTCGACACGGCGCTGGCCGGCAGCGCCGTCAGCCGCGCACTGGCCGACGCCAACATCACTGTTACCGGAACGGCCGCGGACGGCACGCTGCAGTTCAGCAATGCCGACGGCAGCAATATCGCCATTACCGAAGTGGTCAGCGGCACGGTCACTGGCGGCATCGGCAATAGCGGCACGGCCAATGTGGGCTCCAGCAGCACCGCCGTGGGCAGTCTGACGCTGGTTTCCACCGACGGCAGCCCGATCACCGTGGGCGGCACCAATCCGGCCGGCGCCGGTTTCACGGCCGGCACGGGCGGCGCCTACATCGGTGCCAGCTTCACTGCCGATGCCACCCGCACCAGCGGCAATATCGTCATCGACAGTACGAATAACACGCTGCAGGGCATCCTCGAAGCCATTAACAAGGGCAATTTCGGCGTCACGGCCAGCATCGTTTCGGATGGTTCCAGCGGCACCGGCGCCACCCCCAACCACCTGATCCTCACCTCCAGCGCCACCGGCGCCAGCTCGACCATGAAGATCACGCTGGCTGGCTCGGGCGGCAATCCGCCCGACCCCGATCTGGTGGCCCTGCTGGGCTATGATCCGGCCGGGGTACAGAACCTGAGCCAGAAGGCGGCAGCGGCCGACACCCGTGCCACCGTCAACGGCATTGCCGTGACCAGTACCGGCACCAGTATTTCCGGCGCCATCGCGGGCGTCAACATCAGTGCACTGGCGGTCGGCAGTTCCACGCTGACGGTGGCCAAGGACAGCAGCGCGCTGACCACCAACGTGAATAACTTTGTCAAAGCCTACAACGAGCTGAACAGCCAGATTACGTCGCTGGGCGCGTACAACGCTGAAACCAAGTCGGGCGGCCCGCTGCTGGGCGATACCACCCTGCGCAGCCTGCAGGCCGGTATCCGGCGCCAGCTGTCCACCTCGATTACCGGTTTGCGCGGCACCAGTCTGACCAATCTGTCGCAGATCGGCATTTCCTACCAGAAGGACGGCACGCTGGCGCTGGATAATGCCAAGCTGCAAAAGGCCGTCAACAGCAATTTCAACGACATCGCCGGTCTGTTCGCCGCCGTCGGGCGCGGTACTGATCCCGATATCAAGTTCGTCAGCTCGGGCTCGAATACCAAGGCAGGCGACTATGCTATCAATATTACCCAGCTGGCCACTCAGGGTACGCTGCAGGGCACGCTGGCACTGCCGGCCGAAACGACGATCGATGCCGATACCACCTGGACGGTCACGCTGAACGACACCACCCCGCCCACGCTGGACAACACCGCCACGATCAGCCTGCCGGCCGGCACCTACAACCCCAGCCAGCTGGCCACGCTGCTGCAATCGTCCATCAACGGCGTATCGGCGTTTTCCAATGCAGGTGCCAGTGTCACGGCCACCGTGGGCGACGATGGCAAGCTCAAACTGCAATCGACCCGCTATGGCGCGAAATCGAATATCGAACTGATTACGGCCAGCGGCACCGATGTCAGCAGTGTATTCGGCAGCGCCAGTTCGGTCGACGGCCTGGATGTGGCCGGCACTATCGGAGGCTACACGGCCACCGGCGATGGCCAGAACCTGACGGGCGCCGCCGGTGCCCCCGTGGAAGGCTTGAAACTGACGGTGACCGGCGATGCGCTGGGCAACCGCGGCAGCTTCGGTTTTTCGCAAGGCTATGCCTACCAGCTCAATGCGCTGGCCGCCACCTATCTAGGTGCCAAAGGGGCAATTACCAGCCGTACCACAGGGCTGAATAATTCGGTAAAAGACATTACCAAGCAAAAAGAGGCTCTTAATTCGCGATTGGCGGACATCGAAGCACGTTATCGTAAGCAGTACACGGCACTCGATACGTCGATTGCCAGTATGAATAAAACCGCGTCATTCCTGACGCAACAGTTCGCAGCTCTGAATAATTCGTAGCCGCGAACGCTTTAACAGGAGAGTGAGTATGTTCGGATCCCGACAAACTGGCGTGCATGCCTATGCCAAAGTAGGTATGGAAACCGGCGTAGTAGCCGCCAGTCCCCACAAGCTCATCGTCATGCTGTTTGACGGTGCGCTGGTGGCGCTGGGCACTGCGCTGCTAAGCATGCGCGACGGCAATATCGGCGAAAAAGGCAAGTCGATCTCCAAAGCCATCATGATCATCGATAGCGGCCTGCGTGCCGCGCTCGACAAGAAGGCCGGCGGCGAAATTGCCGAAGGTCTGGATGCGCTCTACGAATACATGAGTGCGCGGCTGCTGACCGCCAACCTCAACAACGACCCCAGCATCCTCGAAGAAGTCCAGCGTCTGCTGACGGAATTGCGCGATGCCTGGAATGCCATCGCCGATACGCCTGCTGTCACTGGCCAGCCTGCCCCTACCCCTTCACTCGCGAGTGCCTGATACATGATGAACCACCAACAAGTGCTGGCTGTGTATGCCACCATGGCCGACCTGACCGAACAGATGGTCGTGGCCGCGCAACGCAGCGACTGGGACCAGCTGGTGCTGCTGGAGCAGCGCTGCGCCGCCCAGGTGCAGATCCTGCGCGAGCAGGATACAGGCCAGCCCATGCGCGGCGCCGAGCGCGAGCGCAAGATCGAACTGATCCGTCAGATGCTCAATGCCGACCGCCAGATCCGCGACCTGACCATGCCGTGGATGACCCAGCTATCCAGACTGATCAATTCCACCGGTACGGAACGGCGCGTGGTCAACGCTTACGGTAGCGTCTAACGGCGCAGCCTGTCATGCTGCCCAGCCCGCTGACCATTGCCCCTGTCGGCGCAGTCTCGGCAGCCAGTCCGGCCGTCGCCATCGGCGATGGCCGTCAGGCCGCCTTCCAGCGCGCGCTGCAAAGTCTGGTTGGCCAGTCTGTCACGGGCGAAGTACTGTCGCGCTTCAATGATGGCAGTTTCATGGTCAACGTGGCCGAACATGCCGTCCGCATGCAGCTACCGGCCGATGCCGGCGTAGGCAGCCGCCTGCCCCTCACTGTCCTCAGCGCCGAACCGCGCGCTACTTTTGAACTAGCCCAGCCCAGCAGCAGCGTGGTGCTGTACGGCGAAGCCCATGTGCCGGCCGGCACCGGCGACCTGTACCGCCCGCAGTCCGGTAGCGCGGCGCCTGCCAGCAGCAGCCCGTCTGCGCCGGCAGCGCCCGCCGGCAATGCTGCCGGCGCTCCCGGCGCCAGCAACGCGGCGCCGGGTAGTGCCAGCGCGCAAGCCGCTGCGGCCAGCCTAGCGGGCGATGCTGCCGAAAGCGCCGCCAGCGCACGCCTGGCGGCGCCCCCATTCGCAGGGGCCCAGCAGGCTAGCACGGCAGCCCAGCTGGCCAGCATGGCCGCCGCCTATCCCGCGCTGGCAGCAGCGGCCGCAGCAAGCGCCACAGCCGCCAGCCGCAGCCCCGCAGCCGCCAGCCCCCTGCTGCCCGCCAGCGATGACGCCGCCGAGGGTGCCAGTGGCGCGGGCAGCGCCCATGCCACCACCAGCCCCCGTGCCAGTGCCAGTGCCAGTGCCAGTGCTGGCGGCGCTGCCAGCGCCAGTCAGAGCAGCCGTGCCCACAGTGCTGGCGCCAGCCTGCTGGGCAAAGCGCCGCTGACGCCGGCCGCCCAGCTGCCGGGGCTCGATGCCGGTACCAGCCAGCCGGAACTGAGCACGGCGGCGCGCATACTGGGCTCGCTACTGAGCCAGCCTGCGGCCGCCAGCGCCTTGCCCCTGCTGGGCAAGGCTGCGCTATTCAGTCAGGGCGCGCCGGAACCGGCCCAGCTGGCGCAGACTCTGCAGAACAGCATCGAAGAAAGTGGCCTGTTCTACGAGTCCCATGTGGCGGCATGGAGTCGCGGCGAACGTACGCTGGAACAGTTACAGCGCGAACCGCAGATGCAGCAGGCGCGCCTGCCTAGCACGGCCAGCAGCGATGCGACAGCCGTGCCGGACCGCAACGCTGCCCAGCAGATCAACCAGCAATTGCTAACCCATGAACAGGGACGGGTACAGTGGCAGGGCGAAGCGTGGCCAGGCCAGCCCATGCAGTGGGAAATCCGCCGCCAGAACGAGCACGCAGCGCGCGGCCGCAGCAGCGGCGGCGAAGCGGATGCCACGCCCGTCTGGCGCAGCAATCTGCGCCTGCGTTTTGCCGAACTGGGCGAACTGAACGCCAGCATCACGCTGGTAGGCCAGCAGATCCATTTACAACTGCAGACCGACGATGCGGCCAGCGGCGCCACCCTGCGCGCCCAGGCGGGCGTGCTGGAGCAGGCCATGGCAGCCGCCGGCATCCCCCTGAGTTCCTGCCAGATCAATGACGGTGACAGCCATGACGGATGAGCAGTCGCCCCGAGCCGTGCCGCGCGCGGTGGCTCTGGCCTATGGCGTCAACGATGCGGCGCCCAAGGTAGTGGCCAAGGGGCGCGGCCTGATTGCCGAGCAGATTATCGACATCGCGCTGGAAGCGGGCGTGTTCGTGCACGAGTCACGCGATCTGGTGTCTTTGCTCATGGATATTGACTTGGACCAACAAATTCCGCCCGCGCTCTATAGGACGATTGCGGAACTACTAGCGTGGCTATATCATATTGAATCAGCGCAAAAGTCTGGTCTGCCGCTACCGGCACCACCCGACCCGCTCGCTTCACTCAACGCCACTCTCACCGATAAGCAGAACTGATGTACCCACATTTTCAGGATACGGCATTAGAAAACTGGCACGATTTCGAAGTCGAATCGCGCAGAGAAATCATTTCCCTGCTGCGTGGAATAGGCGCCAAGAAACAGCTGATCCGCATGCTGATCCAGGGCGAGAATGACGTCTGCGTCACCTCCATCCTCGATGTCGATGAGGACAGCAACACTGTGATACTCGATACGGCTGTCGATACGGCGCAGAACAAGCGCATCCTGTCGGCCAGCCGGCTGTCGTTCGAAACCTCGCTCGACAAGGTCCGCATCCTGTTTGCTGCCGATAGTGCCAGCGCCACTACCTATGGCGGCAGTCCGGCCTACCGGATACCCGTGCCGGCCAGCCTGATCCGCCTGCAGCGACGCGAGTATTACCGCATCGCCACGCCGGTCAGCAATCCCGTGCGGGTGCTGCTCAAGCTGCCGGAAGAACTGGGTGGCCCTACCAGCTTCCCGCTGGCCGATATCAGCTGTGGCGGTATTGCCATCCTCGATAACAAGATGATTCTGGGGGAAGCCATCGGTCGTGAATTTCAGGAAT
The DNA here is from genome assembly GCF_964031615.1 of Duganella fentianensis. GTDB lineage: Bacteria > Pseudomonadota > Gammaproteobacteria > Burkholderiales > Burkholderiaceae_D > Rugamonas > Rugamonas fentianensis_A. Next base: position 85,765 of record NZ_CAXIQN010000009.1, on the reverse strand, counting down.
GCAAGCTGGAATTGCCGGAAATCGGTCCCGTGATTACCGATCTGCAGGTACGTAATTCGCTCGATCTGACGCTGCTCAACAACAAGAGCAATCGCCGTCTCGGCTGCGAATTCATGAATATTTCGCGTGGCAGTCTGGCCGCCGTGCAGCGCTACATCACCCGTCTGGAACGCGAACGCAACGCCCGCATCGCCGGTCTGAACTAGATCAACCGGACCGGCACGCGCTGCCGGCTTACACCTGCATATTCATGATGTCGTGGTAGGCCGACACCAGTTTGTTGCGCACCTGAATGGTGGCCTGGAAGTTGATACTGGCTTTCTGGGTGGCGATCATCATGTCGGACAGGCTGACGCTATCATCCCCCAGCGCGAATTTCTGGCTCATGTCCTCGGCCTTCACCTGACTGGCGTTGACGCCATCGAGCGCCGACTTGAGTGCATCGGCGAACTGGACACGGGGCGCCGGCGCGGCCGCCGGTTCCGTCTTGATCACAGGCGGCGTCAGTCCCGGACGGGCCGCATGCGCCTTTAGCTGTGCGATCATGTTCTGGATCTGGGTACTGTCGATGCCACCGGTTTTCATTGCCTACTCCGTCTTGTTGCTGTCATGGAACAAATTCCACGTCATGGCGGGCCGCAGCGTTACAATACGTCACGGCTCTTTCAGTGCTAGCAGAATAGCAGGGCATGTGTCCAGCAACAGTTGCGAGCAGAGGCCTAAACGAGGCTCTATTTGCCGGATTGAAATGTCACAGTTCGGGCAATAATCGTTCATCCTCACACCAACCCCGTACCGGAAAACCATCATCATGGCCGTAGCCGAAACCGTAGCGAACGAGAACCCTGGCGAGTTGGGCGACGAAGAAGTCGCCGAGCAGTTATCGTTCTTCCAGACCCCGCTAGGACGCAATTTCGCCCGCGCTGCGGCAGCGGCCGCAGTGATTGCCGTGCTGTTCGGGCTGTACCTGTGGAACAAGCCACCCGAGTATGGTGTGCTGTTCTCCAACTACACCGACCGCGACGGCGGCGCCATCACGGCCGAACTGGACAAGCTGAATATCAAGCACAAGTTTTCCGATAACGGTACGGCCATCCTCGTGCCCACCGAGCAGGTACATGATGTACGTCTGAAGCTGGCGGCACAGGGCTTGCCGAAAGGCGGCAGCGTGGGCTTCGAGCTGATGGAAAACCAGAAGCTGGGGGTGTCGCAATTCCTCGAACAGGTCAATTACCAGCGCGCGCTTGAAGGCGAACTGGCCCGTTCCATCCAGTCGCTGGCCGCGGTGGAAAATGCCCGCGTCCACCTGGCCCTGCCGAAACCGTCCGTGTTCGTGCGCGACGCCCAGAAACCCACTGCTTCCGTGCTGCTGACCTTGCGTCCGAACAGCATGATCAATGTCGAGCAGACCGCCGCCATCGTGCATCTGGTAGCGTCCAGCGTACCCGAACTGATCCCGGCCAACGTTACCGTGGTGGATCAGGCCGGCAATCTGATTTCCGAGCTGAACAAGAACGGCAACGCCAATCAGAACGCCAAAAACATGAACGAGACCCAGCTCAAGTATGTCAAAGACATGCAGGCGCAGGTGATCCGTCAGGTAGAATCCATCATCATCCCTATCGTCGGCGAAGGCAATGTACGGGCCGAAGCCACCGCCGATGTGGACTTTGCCCAGATCGAACAGGCGGCAGAAACCTATAAGCCCAACTCGCCACCGGCCGCTTCCGCCATCCGCAGCCAGCAGAGCAGCGAAACCAACGGCAGCGCCGGTAGCAATAATCCCAACGGCATTCCGGGCGCGCTGTCCAACCAGCCGCCGGGCACAGCCACTGCCCCGCTCAACCAGACCGCCGCCACCGGCAGCACGGCGCCGGCACCGGGCACGCCACCGGGCGCCGCCAATGGTACCAGCGGCACGACTGGCCCGACCCACAAGGAATCGACCACCAACTATGAAGTCGACAAGACCGTGCGCTACGAGCAGCGCGGCATGGGCGGCCTGCGCCGCCTGACCGTGGCCGTGGTGGTGAATCACAAGCGCATCGTCGGCAAGGATGGCAAAGTGACGGTGAAAGCCTACACGCCGGAAGAAATGGTCAAGATCAACGATCTGGTCAAGCAGGCCATGGGCTTCAATCAGGACCGCGGTGACGCCGTCAGCGTGGCCAATGCCCCGTTCGAAGGGGTCGATCGTCCGTACGAGCAGCCGCCGGAATGGTGGCGCGATCCGGCCAACCTGCCGCTGGCCAAGGACTTCGCCAAATTCCTCATCACGGCCATGATCTTGCTGTACATCGTGCTGCGTATCGTCAAGCCGATGATGCGTCCCGTGTTCAAGAAAATCGACGAGTTCAATGCGGTCGAGCCGGAGCCGGAAGAGCCGGAACCGGAACCGGAAGAAGAAGTGGAAGAAGGTCCGAACGAAGCGCTCATCGCCGAAGAAGAACTGCGTCTCATGGAAGAAAACACGGTGCGCAGCTACCGCGAAAATCTGGCCATGGCGAAGAAACTGGCGACCGAGGACCCACGGATTGTGGCCAACATCATCAAGGAATGGATAGGCGCAAATGACTGAGAATACCGGACTGCAGAAAGCAGCAATTCTGATGCTGTGCATGGGCGAAACGGAAGCGGCCGAAGTGATGAAATTCCTCGGCCCGCGCGAAGTGCTGAAGCTGGGCGCGGCCATGGCCACCATGAAAAACGTGCCGCACGAAGACGTGGTGGGCACGCTCGACAACTTCCGCGACATGGTGGCAGCCGCGTCCACCGTGGGCCTCGATTCGGACGAATACATCCGTCAGGTGCTGACCAAGGCACTGGGCGACGACAAGGCTTCCGTGCTGCTGTCGCGTATTCTGGGCGGCAAGGACGCCTCCGGTATCGAATCGCTGAAGTGGATGGATTCGCAATCCGTTGCCGAACTGATCCGCAACGAACACCCGCAGATCATTGCCACCATTCTGGTCCACCTCGAGCGCGATCAGGCTTGCGAAATTCTCGGCCACTTCACCGACCGTCTGCGCAACGACGTGGTACTGCGGATTGCCACGCTGGACGGCGTGCAGCCGGCTGCGCTGCGCGAGCTCAACGACGTGCTGACCAAGCTGCTGTCGGGTAATGAAAACATCAAGAAATCCTCGCTGGGCGGCGTGCGTACGGCAGCCGAGATTCTCAACTTCATGAGCGGCGAGCAGGAAGGTTCTGTGATGGACAACATCAAGAACTACGACAACGATATGGCGCAGAAGATCATGGACGAGATGTTCGTGTTCGACAACGTGATCGATATCGACGACCGCGGCATCCAGCTGCTGCTGCGCGAAGTCCAGTCCGACATGCTGGTGATTGCGCTGAAGGGCGCGTCGCCCGAGCTGCGCGAGAAGATCTTCAAGAATATGTCGGCCCGTGCGGCCGAAATGATGCGCGAAGATCTGGAATCCAAAGGGCCGGTGCGGCTGTCCGAAGTGGAAGCCCAGCAAAAAGGCATATTGCAGATCGTGCGCCGTCTGGCCGACGAAGGCCAGATTGTGCTCGGTGGTAAAGGCGACGATTCCTTCATCTGATGAACAGTACGGTAAAAACACCCCAGCCAGCCTTCCAGCGCTGGCAAATGACCTCGTTCGGCGACGAGCGCCCCAGCGCTGTGGCCAAACGCGAGGCCGAGCAGCGCCTGCGCGATGCCGAAGCGGCGCAACTGGCAGCCCAGCAGCACGAACAGGAAGAACTGGAACGGCAGGCACAGGAGCAGGAAGACATGGGCCCGCCCATTCCGCCGCCGCCCAGCTATCCCACGGTAGAAGAACTGGAAACCATCCGCGAACAGGCCCGCCAGGAAGGCTATGAAGAAGGCCATACGGCCGGCCACGCCGACGGCCATGCCAAGGCCATGGAAGAAGGCCAGCAGCGCACCGACGCCGTGCTGGCGGAACTGCACAAGCTGGCCGAAAACTTCGGCACGGCGGTGCAGCAGGCCGACCAGCTGATTGCCAACGATGTGCTGGAACTGGCCCTGCATCTGGCCAAAAACATGCTCAAGACGGCCCTGCCCGTAAAACCGGAACTGCTGCTGCCCGTGGTGCGCGAAGCAGTCGACTACCTGCCTTCGCTGCAGCAGCCGGCCGAACTGATGCTGCATCCGGACGATGCCGCCGTGGTCCGCGCCGGCATCGGTGAAGAACTGGCGCAGAACGGCTGGCGCATCGTCGAAGATGAACAGGTCGGCCGTGGCGGCTGCAAGGTCGATACCGCCAGCAACCAGATCGATGCCACGGCCGCCGTGCGCTGGCAGCGCCTGAGCCACGCGCTGGGCAAAGATGTGAGCTGGCTGGACTGAGATGGACACCACCCTGCCCGCGCCTTCCGCCGAGCACAGCAACCCGCACGCGGGGCGCTGGCAAGCCTATCTGCACGACTGCGCCACGCTGGCCGATTTCGTCGAACCCATGCATGTGTCGGGCCGCGTCACCCGCGTCGCCGGTCTGGTGATGGAGGCGGTCGGGCTACGTCTCGCGGTGGGCGCCGCCTGCACCGTGCCGCTGCCGGCGGGTGGCCATATCGAAGCGGAAGTGGTGGGTTTCGAAGGCGAGCGCCTGTTCCTGATGCCGCAAAGCGATGTCGAAGGCGTGGTGCCGGGCACCCGCGTATTCCCCGTCGAACCAGCTATTCCCCGCCCCGGCAGTGTGCCACACCCGCGCCGCCGCCCTAGCGACCGCGCCCGTCATCTACCGGTAGGACCGGAACTGCTGGGCCGCGTGCTCGATGGCGCCGGCCGGCCGCTCGATGGTCTGGGCCCGCTCAATGCCAGCGCCAGCGCCCCCATCAACACCCGCCCCGCCAACCCGCTGGGGCGCGCACCGATTACCGACACGCTCGATGTGGGCGTACGCTCGATCAACGCCATGCTGACAGTAGGACGGGGCCAGCGTATGGGACTGTTCGCCGGTTCCGGCGTCGGTAAATCGGTGCTGCTGGGCATGATGGCACGCTACACGGAAGCGGACATCATCGTGGTAGGGCTGATCGGCGAACGGGGCCGCGAGGTCAAGGAATTCATCGAACAGATTCTGGGCGAAGAAGGTCTGGCGCGCTCAGTGGTGGTGGCTGCGCCGGCCGACACGCCGCCGCTGATGCGGCTGCAGGGCGCCGCCTATTCCACCGCGATAGCCGAGCACTTCCGCGATCAGGGCATGAACGTGCTGCTGATTATGGATTCGCTGACCCGCTATGCCATGGCGCAGCGTGAAATTGCCCTGGCGATCGGCGAACCACCGGCCACCAAAGGCTATCCGCCCTCCGTATTTGCCAAGTTGCCGATACTGGTGGAACGGGCCGGTAATGGCGAACAGGGCGGCGGCTCGATCACCGCCTTCTACACCGTGCTGACGGAAGGCGACGACCAGCAGGACCCGATCGCCGACTCGGCACGGGCGATTCTGGACGGTCACATCGTGCTCAACCGCCGACTGGCCGAAGCGGGCCACTATCCGGCCATCGACATCGAACAATCGATCAGCCGTGCCATGCACGGCATCACCAGCGCCGAACACCAGAATCAGGCGCGCCGCCTGAAACAGCTGTTTTCCCGTTACGAACGCAGCCGCGACCTGATCAGCGTAGGCGCCTATGCGCCGGGCAGTGACCCCGTGCTCGATCAGGCCATCGTTCTGCACGAACGGATCGAACATTTCCTGCAGCAACAGATCACCGAACGGGTGACCATGGGCGAGAGCTTAGGGCAACTTACCTCTCTATTCGACTGATGGGCGGGCCAAGTGCCCTCCTATAATTGATGCATCATGGCTTCAAAAGCGCAATTAGAAACACTGATGGGACTGGCACAGCGCGAAACCGACGAGGCGGCAAAACGCCTCGGCGTGGCGCTGAAGGCGGTCGAGGATGCCAAACAGAAGCACCAGATGCTGCAGGGCTACCGTGAAGAATACGTACAGCGTTTTCACGCGGCGCAGGCAGCCGGCATCACGCCCATGGCCTATCGGAATTTTCAAGCGTTTATGGACAAGCTCGACACGGCAGTGAATGGCCAGCTGGAGATGATCCGGCATGCCGAGTACCGCGCCGAACAGGATAAATCGGCCTGGCAGGCCTGCGAGCGCAAGCGCATGTCGTATTCCACTCTGAACGACCGGGCCGAGGCCGCGGCGCTCAAGCTGGAAAACAAGCGCGACCAGAAGCTGATGGATGAACATGCAGCAAGGCAAGCGTATTACAAGCGCTAGCCCGAGGATAGAGCAAGCACCCCGCAACCAACCGAGATGGCGCGAACATGCAAACCCAGAATCTCCTAACTCCAACGTTGAACGCAGCCGCCGTAGCGGCGCCCCGGGTCAATCTGAATTTGCAGGCCAGCGGCAGCGATAACGCTTTCCAGCGCGCGCTGTCGCGCGAAATGGATCAGCGCCAGAACAGCAGCGCGGCCATCAGCGTGGCACCGAAAGCCGCCGAACGCCCCGCCACAGCCCGCAGCGAAAGCAGCAAAGCCAGCGCGCCCGCCAGCACGGCTAGCGCCAGCCAGAACAGCAATGCCAGCGCTGCCAACGAAAAAGAAGCGACTAGCACCGCCGGCAACGACAGTACCGGCACGGCCAGCGCTACGGCCAGCAGCAAAACCGCCGATGCCCAGAGCGGCAAGGACAGCAAAGACAGCAGCGATAGCACGGCCAGTGTGGCCAGCGACGCACAGGCCGCAGCACAGGCCGATCCGATGGCGCAGATGCTGGCACTGGTGGCCGCCTTCAACCAGCCGGCCAGCACCACGGTAGCGCTCGATCCTGCTGCCAGCGCCGCCGCAACCACCGCCGCCGTGGTCGACACGGCCCAGACGGCGCCCGACGTGCTGGCCGCCGCCCCGGCCGCCAGCGCGGCTGTAGCCGATCTGGTCAGCAGCGCGGCCAGCGTTGCAGAGCAAGCGCCCGTGCTGGATGCCGCCACGCTGCCGCAGACCAGCGCCAGCGACGGCACCGACCTGCCGGCCAGCTTCAAGAACGCGTTGAAACAGGCCCAGAATGGTGTCACCAACGCCACCGACAGCGACAGCAGCAGCGCTGCCAGCAGCGCAAGCAGCTTGAGCACCGCGAGCAGCGCCGTGAGCACCGAAGTCGCCGCACCTGTTGCAGCGACTACCCAGCCAGCCGCCACCGTCAGCGAGAGTGGCGTCAGCGAACCAGCGGACAGCCTGTCCGCTCCGGCCACAAGCGCTAGCACCGCCAGCAGCCCGATCGTCAAGGCCGAAGCAGCCAGCGTGAGCGCCCAGCCGGCCGCCGACAAGGCAGCCACCAGCGCCGATCCGCTGGCTGCCACGGTTACCACCCGCAGCAGCGCCACCAGCGAAGCCACGCCCCAGCTGAAAGAAGCAGCACCGGCGATTAGCGCCGCCAGCAATGCCCAGAACGCGGCAGCCGCCGCCAAGGTGGCCGCAACGGCCGTGCCCACCGACAAATTGAGCAGCCGCGTCGGTACGCCCGCATGGGATCAGCAACTGGGCCAGAAAATTATCTTTATGGCGGCCGGCGGCGAGCAGAGCGCCACCATGGAGCTGAATCCACCGGATCTGGGCCCGCTGCAGGTGGTGCTGAGCGTGAACAAGGATCAGGCCACGGCCGCCTTCACCTCGGCCCAGCCGGAAGTGCGCCAGGCGCTGGAATCGGCCCTGCCCAAGCTGAAGGAAATGATGAGCGAAGCGGGTATCCAGCTGGGTAATGCCAGTGTTTCGGCCGGTATGTCAGATCAAGGCAACGCTTTCAGCCAGCAGGCCAGCGCGGCCCAGAGCGGCTCCGGCGGTTCGGGCCGCTCTGGCGGCAATGGCGCCGGCAGTGGCAACCTGAGCCGCGGCAACGAGGCCAGCGAGACGCCCCGTAGCGCACCGGCACGCCGTCTGCCGGCCGGCGCCGTCGATACCTTTGCCTGATAGCGCATCCAACAGGGCGGGCTGCACGCCCACCTGTTACACTAGGGAAACAGCAAACACGCGCTAATTTGCCCCGCTTTTCCCTGCTTGCGATGCCGCAGGGACAGGCGAAAATGACATAATGGCGGAGTGATCAACTTTCCGTACTAGAAGAGCAACTTGAAAGCGAACCCTAAAATGAAAGCCGAGCCGAAAGTCGAAGCCGCACCCGCTGCGGGCGGTGGCAGTAAAAAACTGATTATCATCATCGTGGCACTGCTGCTGGTGCTCGGTGGCGGTGGCGGCGGTGCTGCCTGGTACTTCCTGCATGCGAAAAATGCCGATGCAGCGCATGAAGAGGAAGAGGAACCGCCAGCCAAGACCAAGCACAAGGCCTCGAAAAAAGCCCATGCCGGTCCGCCCGAATATGTGGTGGTCGAACCGTTCACCGTCAATCTGCAACCGGGTGAAGGCGGCGCCGACCAGTATCTGCAACTGGCGTTTACGCTGGAAGTGGGTGGCCCGGAAGAAAGCAAGACCGTGAAAGACAATATGGCCAAGGTGCGTAGCCGCATGTTGCTGCTGTTGTCGAGCAAGCATGCGCAAGACTTGAAGTCGCCTGAAGGCAAAGTCCAGCTGGCCCGTGAAATCATCGCCCAGCTCAAGGAACCCTTCGAAGACCGGGGCGAGCCGCAGGACATTCAGGACGTCTTGTTCACCTCGTTTATTATTCAGTAACCATTCGGTAGTCAGAACGTCATGGCTGATAATTTTCTCTCCCAGGAAGAAGTTGATGCCCTTTTAAAGGGCGTCAACGGCGACCAGGACGATGTCGCGGCACAGGAAGATGTTGCGGGCGTCCGCACCTACAACCTTGCCACGCAAGAGCGCATCGTGCGTGGGCGTATGCCTACGCTGGAAATTATCAATGAACGTTTTGCCCGTCTGCTGCGGGTCGGCCTGTTCAACTTCCTGCGCCGCAGCGCCGAGGTATCGGTGGGTTCGGTGCGGGTCTCCAAGTACTCGGAATTCATCCGCAATCTGGTGGTGCCGACCAACCTGAATCTGGTGCACATGAAGCCGCTGCGCGGCACCGCCCTGATGGTGTTCGATCCGGGTCTGGTGTTCCTGCTGGTGGACAATCTGTTCGGCGGCGATGGGCGTTTCCACACCCGCGTCGAAGGGCGTGACTTTACCCAGACCGAGCAGCGCATCATTCTGCGCATCCTCGATATCGTGTTCGAAGCCTATACCAAGTCGTGGGAACCCGTGTTCCCCGTCGAGTTCGAATACATCCGTTCCGAAATGAATACCCAGTTTGCCAACATCGCCACCCCCAACGAAGTGGTGGTGGCCTCCACCTTCACGGTGGAACTGGGCTCCGTGTCCGGCCAGATCCACTTCTGCATGCCGTACTCGATGATCGAACCGATCCGCGATTCGCTCACCTCCAGCCTGCAAGGCGAGGCGCTGGAAGTGGATAAACGCTGGATCCGCCTGATGACGCAGCAGATCCAGATCGCCGAAGTGGAACTGGTGGCCACGCTGGGCACGGCCAAAGTGAATTTCGACGAGATACTGAATATGCGCGTGGGCGACATCATTCCGCTCAATATTCCGGAACTGCTGGCCGCCACCGTCGATGGCGTGCCCGTGATGGATTGCAGCTACGGGGTGATGAACGGCCAGTACGCGCTGAAAGTAGAGAAATTGCTGGCCAATGCCGATAACATCAAATAAGACCGGCGTGGCCGGTGACCGCAATACAGGAGAGAAGCATGTCGGATAATCAAGACGATCAGCCTATGGACGACGATCCATGGGGCGCGGCCATCGCCGAGCAAGCCCAGGCTGAAGCGGCTGCGGCGGAAAAAGCCCAGGCGCAGGCGGCCAGTGCCGCCGTGTTCAAGGATTTTTCCAATACGGCGCCGAAAACCGAAACCCATAACGATATCGATTTCATTCTCGATATTCCCGTCCAGCTGACAGTGGAACTGGGGCGTACCAAGATCGCCATCAAGAACCTGCTGCAACTGGCCCAGGGTTCGGTGGTGGAACTCGACGGTCTGGCCGGCGAACCGATGGACGTGCTGGTCAACGGCTGTCTGATCGCGCAGGGCGAGGTGGTGGTGGTGAATGACAAGTTCGGTATCCGTCTGACCGACATCATCACACCGTCCGAACGTATCCGAAAACTCAATAAATGAAGCGTGGCCTGATTCTTCCTCTGTTCCTCGCGGCGGCTCTGGCCGCCGCGCCTGCAATCGCCCAGCACCGGGTATCCGGCACCATCGGTGGCCAGCACGGCGCCAGCGCCCATGCTGCAGCCGGTACGCCTGCTCCAGCTCCTGCTGCTCCTGCTGCCGCCGTTTCCAGTCCCGCCAGCGAAGCGGCCTCCGCCAGCGCTACTACGGCGTCAGCTGGCACTTTGGCAGGCCCGGCCAGTAGCAGCGCCGCTGGCGCCACGGCCGCCACGGCCGGCTCTGCGCCTGCCAACGCTGGCGCTCCAGCCGGCCCGCTGGCTTTGACGATTCCTACCCCGACTGCGGCGCCCGCCAGCAGCAGTGGCGGCCTGTTACAGACCACCATGGCCCTGTTGTTCGTACTGGCCGTACTGGTCGGTCTGGCCTGGCTGCTGAAACGCTTCGGCCCGAAACATCTGACGGGCAGCCAGCGCCACATCAAGCTGGTCGACAGCCTGAATCTGGGCGCCCGCGAACGCATCCTGCTGCTGGAAGTCGGCGAACAGTGGATCGTGGTGGGCGCTTCCGCCGGCCGTATGAATGCCCTGACCACGCTGCCACGGCAGGAACTGCCGCCGGAAGAAACCAGCCCGGATGGCAGCGCCAAACCGAATTTCGCCGCATGGCTGAAACAGACCATTGAACAACGCCATGGCAAATAATTCTGTCCTGCGCCGTCATGGCGCGCGTGCCCTGCTGCTACTGGCCACCCTCAGCCTGCCACTACTGGCAGGGGCCGAATCGAGCATAGGCATTCCGGCCCTGACGGCCACACCAGCGCCTGGCGGCGGCACCAACTACACGCTGCCGATCCAGACCATGCTGCTGATGACGGCGCTGACCTTCATCCCGGCCGCGCTGCTGCTGATGACCAGCTTTACCCGCATCATCATCGTATTGTCGCTGCTGCGTCAGGCGCTGGGTACCCAGTCCTCGCCGCCGAATCAGGTGATGGTGGGGCTGGCCCTGTTCCTCACCCTGTTCGTAATGGGCCCCACTTTCGACAAGATCTACACGGAAGCCTATCTGCCCCTGCAGGAAAACCGCATCAACATGAGCGTCGCCATGGACAAGGGTGCTGCGCCGTTAAAAATGTTCATGATGAAGCAGACCCGGCAGGCTGATCTGGCCCTGTTCGTCAAACTCTCGCGCAGCCCTGCCCTGCAGGGACCGGAAGATGTGCCGCTGCGCATACTGGTGCCGGCCTTCGTTACCAGCGAACTGAAAACCGCGTTCCAGATCGGCTTTGCCATCTTCATCCCCTTCCTCATCATCGACATGGTGGTAGCGTCCGTGCTGATGTCGATGGGCATGATGATGATGTCGCCGGCCGTGATTTCGCTGCCGTTCAAGCTGATGCTGTTCGTGCTGGTGGATGGCTGGCAATTGCTGCTGGGCTCGCTGGCCCAGAGCTTCTACTAGGAGTTGCGATGACCCCGGAAAGTGTCATGACGCTGGGCCGCCATGCGATGGAAGTCACGCTGATGATCGCCGCACCCATGCTGCTGGTGGCGCTGGTGATCGGTCTGATCGTCAGTATCTTTCAGGCCGCCACCCAGATCAACGAAGCCACCCTGTCCTTCATTCCCAAGCTGGTCGGCATTTTCGTCGCGCTGGTGGTCGCCGGACCGTGGATGCTGGCCACCATGCTCGACTATATGCGCGAAGTGTTCAACGGCATCCCGGGTCTGGTGGGCTAGGTATGCTTTGTGGAAATAAATAGTCCCCAGCCCTCATGATTTCCTTCTCGACAGCCGATATCAACCTGTGGATAGCCGGTCTGCTGTGGCCGATGACGCGCATCCTCGCCCTGCTGGCGTCGGCCCCCCTGTTCGGCAACTCGGCCATACCGGCCAGCGTGAAGATCTGTCTGGGTACGCTGCTGGCGATGGTGATTGCGCCGGTAGTGCCCGCGCAACCGGCCGCCGATCCCCTGTCGCTGGCGGGGCTGCTGATCGTGGTGCAGGAAATGCTGATCGGGCTGGCTATGGGTTTCAGTATCCGCATCGTGTTTGCGGCGGTGGAAATGGCGGGCGAGATTTCCAGCCTGACCATGGGTCTGGGGTTTGCCACGTTTTTCGACCCCACCACGCAGGGACGCTCGTCGGCCATCAGCCAGTTTCTGGCGCTGGTGACGACCATGCTGTTTCTGGCCGTGAATGCCCATCTGGTGCTGCTGTCGGCACTGGTGGAAAGTTTTTACAGTCTGCCCGTGTCGGCGGCCCCCGTGTATGGGGGCGGCTTCAAACAGCTGGCAGACTGGGGGGGCAGGATTTTTAGTACCGGTGTGCAGTTATCGCTCCCCATCGTGGCAGCTTTACTGATCACCAACGTTGCACTCGGCATATTGACGCGTGCAGCGCCGCAGTTGAACCTGTTCGGTATCGGCTTCCCCATTACTCTGGGAGTCGGTTTGCTGGTGGTGGCCATGACGCTCCCGTATCTGGCCACCCCGGTGCAGAACTGGTTCCTCGATGGCATAGAAAGAGCACGGCTGATGCCCCGTACCTGGTCGCAGCGGCAGAATAATGCGCCGCCTGTCGCGCCGCCGCAGGGTCAGAACGGGCAGCGGCCGGCAGGACTGACAGTAGTGCCATAGAGAAATACAATCAGGTAGCGGGCAGAACATAGCAAGGATTTGGTTTCCATGTGGCAATAATGCGCGTATCATGGAAGCTCCCGGGAGAACACTGTAATGACTTCGATCGTTAATCTTTTTACTACAGACCAGATTGTCAGTCTCACGACTGTACAGATCGGCCTGCTGACGACCGAAGATATGAGTGTGCTCAGTTCGGAGCAACTGGCCGTGATGACCACGGCGCAGACCAAGGTGCTGCGTACCAACCAGCTGAACGCCCTCAGTGTGGCGGCACTGGCCGGCCTGGGTACTGACAACATCCCCACCATGTCGACCTTGCAGATCGCCGCTCTCAGCAGCGACCTGTTCTCGGCCCTCAGCACCGACCAGCTGGTCGCCCTGAGCACGCGCGAGATGGCCGCCCTGACGACGCGCCAGCTCAACCTGCTGAATGCGGCTCAGGTGGCTGCGCTGGAAACCATTGACCTGCGCGCGCTGACCACGGCACAACTATCTGCACTGGGCTCCGATCAGGCCGCCAGCCTGACGACCGACCAGCTGGGGATACTCGCCTCGCAGCAGCTGCGCGCGCTCAGCACCAGCGCCGTCCAGTGGCTGACCACCAGCCAGATCGCCAGCCTCAGCACCGCCAATCTGGGCCAGTTGACCACAGCACAGCTGAACGTGCTGAATCTCGACCAGATCAACGTCATCAGTACCGACCAGATGGCCGGGCTCAGTGGCACACAGGTGGCAGGCCTGAGCACCGACCTGCTCGCCAGCTTGAGCAGCGACCAGATGGGCGCCATCGAAACGCGCGATCTGGTCAATCTGTCGAGTAGCCAGGTACGCGCACTGGGCGGCATCCAGCTGTCCGGCCTCAGTACCAGCCAGATGCGGGCGCTGCGCAGCCAGGCCATTGCTGCCCTCAGCACCGACCAGATGACCGGCCTGACGACTGACCAGTTCAATGCGCTGAGCACGCTCACGCCGCTGAATTCGGCCCAGATGGGCGCCCTGACGACAGATCAGCTCAGCAACATCCCCACCCGTACCCTGACCACCCTCAGCACGGCCCAGCTGGCGGCGCTGAACAGCGATCAGGTGATTACCCTGACCACCGATCAGGTGGTGGCACTGAGTACCGACCAGTTTGCCGGTCTGGCGACCGATGTGCTATCGGCACTGGTGTCGGACCAGATGCTGGCCATCGAAACGCGCGATCTCGCCGTCCTCAGCACGCGCCAGTTCCGCGTACTCAATTCCGACCAGTTGCTGGCCCTGAGTACCGATCAGGTCAGCGCCATCAGCAGCAATGACGTGGCCGGCATGCTGCCGGGCCAGCTGGCCAGTCTGAATACGGACCAGATCAACGTGCTGCGCAACATGACGCTGCTCAATTCGGCCCAGATCCGCGCACTCACCACCGACCAGCTGGTGTCGCTGCAGAGCCGCGCCATCGTCGGCCTGACCAGCACCCAGCTGGCCGCTCTGAATGGCGAACAGGTGCAGGCGCTTAACACGGACCAGATCATCTGGCTGACGGCGGCGCAGGTTGCCAGCCTGACGGGCGATGTGCTGAACGCCATGAACAGCGATCAGATCGACGCCATCGAAACGCGCGATATCGCCGCACTGCGCTCATCGCAAGTCACGCGCCTGAATACGGAGCAGCTGGTGGTGTTGCTGACCGAGCAGTTTGCGGCACTCACTAGCAGCGCCATTGCCGCCCTCAGCACCGACCAGATCAGCGTACTGACCACCGACCAGCTGAATGCGCTGGCCACACTGGCCGGCATGAGCAGCCGCCAGATTGCCTCATTCACCACCGACCAGTTGCAATCGCTGTCGACCCGTAGCCTGGGCACGCTGATCAGCGCTCAGATGCGGGTACTGGGTTCCGACCAGATCATGGCACTCAGCACCGACCAGATCGTGGCACTCAGTGGCACGCAGATGCGCGGTCTCAACTCGGCTGCCATCACAGCCCTGACCTCGGACCAGCTGCTGGCGATTGAAACCCGTGACATTGCTGCGCTCGATTCCAGCCAGATCAACAAGCTACTCAGCCAACAGATAGCCGTGCTGGCAACGGAACAGATTGCCGCCCTCACCTCGGCCGATACGGCCGCGCTGGTCAGCGACCAGATTGTTGCCCTGAGCAGCGACCAGATCGATGCCATGCGCTATCTGGCGGCCCTGAGCACACGCCAGATCAAAGCCCTGACCACTGACCAGATCAATACGCTCACGCTGAGCGACCTGACGGGTCTGAGCACGCGCCAGTTCTCGGCCTTTACCAGCGACCAGCTGCAAGCGCTGAATACCGACCAGATCGTGGCCCTGAATACGGCCCAGATCGCTGCGCTCAGCACCAGTGCCATAGCCTACCTGAGCACGGACGCGATTGCCGCGATTGAAACGCGCGACATCCGTGCCCTGCGCACAGCCCAGCTGGCGCAGCTGAGCAGCCTGCAGCTGAGCGCACTCGGCACGGCCCAGATGGCCGCCTTCACCACGGCGGAAATCCGCTCGCTGACCAGCAACCAGCTGTCGGCCCTGAGCAGCGACCAGCTGGCCGCCATGAGTTCGCTCAATCCGCTCAGCACCCGCCAGCTGCCGGGTCTGACCACGGCCCAGATTGCCGACCTGTCGACCGCCAGCTTCATCACCCTGCTGACCAACCAGCTGGCGGCCTTCAATACCGACCAGGCGGCGGCCATCAGCAGTGATCAGGTGTATGCCATGAGCACCGATCAGGTGCGCGCGCTCAGCTCGATCGCGATTGCCGCACTGGGCACCGACCGCATGGCAGCGCTGCGCAATGCCGATCTGGTGGCGCTGACGACGCGCCAGCTGTCTTCGCTGACCAGCGCCCAGTTGCAGGCCCTGAGCACGGCACAGTTGCGCGCCCTGCCGTCGGCCAATCTGGCGGCACTGACACTGAGCCAGATCGCCAGCCTGAACAGCGAACAGATCGATGCACTGGTGACCCTGGCGGCGCTCAGCTCGCGCCAGTTCGGCGCCTTCAGCACCGACCAGCTGTCCACCCTGAACACGGCCGATCTGCGCACCCTGACGTCGCGCCAGATTTCCGTACTCAATACCGACCAGCTGGTCAGCCTCGGCACCGACCAGATTCGCGCGCTGACCAGCACCCAGCTGCGCGCCATCAGCGCTGGTAATCTGGCCGGATTAAGCACGGACCAGATCGCCGCCATCAGCAATGGTGCGCTGGCCAATCTGAACACCCGCCAAGTCGCGGGCCTGAGCACCGATCAAGTGCGTGCGCTCAGCACGGCACAAGTCAGCATTCTGACGACGGCGGAAATCGCTGCCCTCACGCCCGACCAGAAATCGGCCCTGAGCAGCGACCAGCTGGCCTCGCTGACTTCGCTGACCAGCTTCTCGCCGGAAGCGATTGCCGCGCTCACCACTGACCAGATTGCTTCGCTTTCGCTGGTCATCTTGGCCGGCCTGACGTCGCGCCAGATTGCCGCCCTGACCACCGACCAGATGCTGGCCCTGAGCAGCGACGAAGTGGTGGCGCTGACCACCGGCCAGTTCCGCGCACTGACCTCGGACCAGCTGGCCGCGCTGAATACCGACCAGATCCAGGCCGTCGAATTGCAGGATCTGGGTGCACTGTCGACCAGACAGATTACAGCGTTGACCAGCGACCAGCTGCGCGCCCTGACCGCGCCACAGTTCGGCTCGCTCAGCACGCTCAACATCGCCAACCTGACACCATTGCAGGTAGGCTCGCTATCGACCGACCAGATTGCCGCCTTTGCTTCGCTGGCACCGCTGACCAGCCGCCAGATTGCCGCCCTGACGACCGACCAGATCGCCAGTCTGGCACTGAACCGTATCACCACGCTGAAAACCAGCCAGATTGCCGGCCTGACCAATCTGCAGGTGGGTGCCCTCACCACCGGCGCGATTGCGGCGCTCAGTACGGCGCAGGTGCGCAGCCTGAGCGGCACCACGCTGGGCGCCCTGTCGACTGACCAGATCGTGGCCATCCGCATCGCCAATATCGCCGCGCTGGCCAGCAACCAGATCACCGCACTGAGCAGTGATCAGCTGATATCGCTGACATCCAATCAGTTTGCCGCACTCAGCAGCCGTGCCTTGGCGGCACTGCGCAATGACCAGATTGCTACACTGACGCTGGCGCAGGTCGATAGCCTGCCCACCCTGACGCCCTTCAGCTCCGACCAGATGGGCGGCTTCACCACCGACCAGCTGGCGAGCCTCAGCGTCGACCAGATCCCGACTTTCCGCACCAGCCAGATCAATGCACTGAGCAATTTGCAACTGGGCGCCCTCACCACGGCACAGATCGCCGCGCTGGTCACCGCCCAGATTCGCGGCCTCAGCCTGACGACCTTGAGCAGCTTCAGCACCGACCAGATTGCCGCCATGGAGGCAGCGGATGTTGCCGCATTCCGCACCGATCATGTGAGCAATCTGAGCACCGACCAGCTGCTCGCGCTGACACTGGGCCAGCTGGGCGCCTTTACTTCGCAGGAAATTGCCGCGCTGACGCCGGGCCAGCTGGGCATACTCACCACCAGCCAGTTTAATGCCCTGGGCAGTCTGGCCGGCCTGAGCACGCGCCAGATCCGCGGCCTGAACAGTGACCAGATCATGGCACTGTCGCTGACCCAGATTGCCGCGCTGAAAACTTCGCAGGTAGCGGCACTGGACGAAACCCAGATCACCTATCTGACCACCGACCAGATTCCCGCTCTGACCACGGGCCAGATCCGCGCTCTGCCCGGCACCGTGATTGCCGCCCTGACCACGGACCAACTGATCAACCTGACCGGTCCCGACCTGATCGCGCTGAAAACCAATCAGCTGATGATGCTCAGCAGCGACCAGCTGGCCGCGCTGACGCTGACACAGTACGGTACCCTGATCAGCAGCGAAGTGGCAGCCCTGACCACCCGCCAGCTCAGCTATCTGACCAGCGACCAGATTGCTGCCCTGAGCAATCTGGCCGTGCTGACCACCCAGCAAGTATCGGCGCTCAGCACCGACCAGCTGGTTTCGCTCACGCCGGCCCGCTTTGTCTCGCTCACCACCAAACAGCTGGCGGCACTAGGCAACCAGCAGGTGGAAGGCATCAATACCGACCAGATCGTGGCGCTTACTACCGGGCAGATCCGCGCGCTCAACCTGAGCCTGCTGGCCGCCCTCAGTACCGATCAGATCGACGCCATCGAAGCGCGCGACTTCGCTGCCATGACCTCGGCCCAGTTGCGCGCTCTCACCACCGACCAGATGGCGGCCCTGCTGACCGATCAGCTACACGCACTCAATAGTGCCAGCATCTCGGCCTTCTCGCAGACCCAGCTGGCCGCACTGAGCAATCTGCAAGCTGCCTCGCTGGGTAATCTGGCCGACTATTCGACCGCGCAGATCGCGGCCATGTCGACCACCCGGATTGCCGGCCTATCGGAATTCGATATCAGCGTGCTCAACACCAAGCAACTGGCCGTGCTGTCGGCCACCCAGCTGGCTGCGCTAACCACCGACCAGATGATACAGCTGCGCGGCAACCAGCTGGCCGCGCTGGCGACGGCTGCCCTGTCCGGCCTGAATTCGGACCAGATCGCCGCCATCGAAGTGCCGGATATCGCCGTACTGAAATCGACCCAGCTGCAGGTGCTCAATAGCGCCCAGTTACTGGCCTTGACGACCAATCAGGTGGGGGCTCTGACCTCACAGGAAGTTGCCGCCCTGACGCTGCCGCAGGTGGCCGTGCTGAGCACGGCCCAACTGGCCGCCCTCACCAATCTGCGCGGCATGGCCAGCACACAGGTACAGTCGCTCACGTCGGACCAGATCCTGTCGCTCTCGCCGGACCAGATCGCCAGCCTGCGCACCGTGCAGGTGGCCGCGCTACGCTCGGCCCAGTTGGCCGTGCTGACCACCGACCAGATCGGCGCCCTCAGCACTGCCGGCATACTGGCGCTGAACACACGCCATCTGTCAGCGCTGAATAGCGACCAGATCCAGGCCATTTCGCTGGGCGATATTGCCGCCCTGCGCTCGGTCCAGCTGCTGGCCCTGAGCAGCGACCAGCTGCAAGCCATCAGCATCAACCAGATCGGCAGCCTGAATACAGCCGCTGTCAGCGCGCTGGGCCAGAGCCAGGTGCGCGCCCTGACCACCGACCAGATCGTCAATCTGACGGAAGGCCAGTTCCGCGCCCTGTCCACCCGCGCCATCGCCAGCCTCAACACCGATCAGTTCGCGGCCATCGAACTCAATGATCTGGCCGTACTGCGCAGCCACCAGATCCGCGCACTGACCTCGGACGAACTGGTGAACATGACCAGCGTGCAGCTGACCAGCCTGAGCACGGCACAGATCGCGGCCATGACGTCGACCCAGCTGGGCTATCTGACCCCTGACCAGTTCTTCATGCTGGGCACGCTGGGCGCCTTCAACACGATGCAGATTGCGGCACTTAGCACGGACCGCATCCAGGCGCTGAACGACGACCAGATTGCCGTGCTCAGCACGCTGCAGCTGAGCGCTCTCAACAGCCGCCAGCTGGGCGCCATGAATACCCACCAGATCCAGTTGCTGAGCGTGGCCCAGTGGCGCGCACTGAACACGGCGGCTTTGCGCGGCCTTAGCAGCGACCAGATCAGCGCCATGGAAGTGGAAGATCTGGCGGGTCTGAAAACCAATCAAGTGGCGGCACTGACGACCCAGCAGATTGCCAATCTCAGCGTCGACCAGTTCGGCATCCTGACCACGGCCGAAGTGGCAGCGCTCACCACCCAGCAGGTGAAAGCCCTGACGAGTGACCAGATCAACGGACTGCAAACGCTGGCCGGGCTGACCACGCTGCAGGTCAGCGCGCTCACCACCGACCAGTTCGTGGCCATAGATGGCGACCACATGGTAACGCTGAAAACCAGCCAGATTGCCGCGCTGACCAAAGCCCAGCTGCAAGGCTTCAGCACCGACCAGATCGTGGGCCTGACCACGGCACAGGTGCGCTCGCTGAATGTCACCGCATTTGCCGGCCTGAATACCGACCAACTGCAGGCCATCGAAGTCGATGATGTGCCCGCGCTCACCAGTCTGCAGCTCAATGCGCTGAGCCGGATCCAGTTTGCCGCGCTGACGCTGGGCCAGATCGCCAGTCTGGTCACGCGCCAGATTGCCACCCTGAGCCCGGGCGACATTACCGCCATGAGCACGGACCAGATCAACGTGCTGACCACGCTGGGGGTACTGACGGCCAGTCAAGTGACGGCGCTGACGACGGACCAGCTCAGCTCTATCAATCTGGACCAGCTGGCCACCATCAACTCGGCCCAGCTGGCCGCGCTGACGCTGCGCCAGATGTCGACGTTAAGCACCTCCCAGCTGAACAGCCTGACGCCGAATCAGGCGCGGGGGCTGAACATGACGACATTGAATACCGACCAGATCGCCTCGCTCAATGCCGATGCGGTCGGTGGCCTGAGCACGGGCCAGCTGCAGACCCTGAAAACGGCCCAGCTGGCCGCGCTCACGGCCAACCAGTTCTCGGCCCTGAGCACCAAAGCACTGGCCTCGCTGGCTGTGACCCAGGTACGGGGGATTACCACCGACCAGCTGGCCGCACTGGGGACCATGAATGCCTTTACCACGAGCCAGATTGGCGGTTTCAGTTCCGACCAGATCAGCGGTCTGTCGTCGGATATGCTGAACGGCCTGCGCACGGCGCAGATGGCGGCTATGGGTTCGACCCAGTCGATCGGCCTGACGACGGCCCAGCTGGCCGTGCTCGATCCTGTGCTGCTGTCGATGCTGTCGGCCTCGGCACTGAATGCGCTCAGTTCCGATCAGCTGCGTTCGCTGGATGGCAATGAAATTGCGGCCCTGAAAACGGCCCAGCTAGCCAATCTGACGGCCTCGGCGATTGCCTACCTCACCGCGGTACAGATCGGCTCGCTGACAACGGCGCAGATGCGCTCGCTCAAAGCCACCCAGATCAAAGCGCTGACGGCCGAGCAGATTGCCGCCATCAGTATTGCCGATGTGGCTGCCATGGCCTCGACCCAGGTATGCGCCCTGACTACCGACCAGCGTGCCGCCCTGACGGCTGACCAGCTGGCCGTACTGCCGGCCGGCAGCCCGCTGATTCTCGATCTGGATGGCAACGGCATCAGCACGCTGGGCATCGAAGCAGGTACCCGCTTCGACATCTACGCCGATGGCGAGCGCATCAACACTGGCTGGGTCGGCAGTAGCGATGGCTTGCTGGTACTGGACCGCAACCGCGATGGCCAGATCAATGACGGTAGCGAACTATTCGGCACTGCCACCCAGCGCACGGATGGCAGCCGCGCCAGCGACGGCTTTGCCGCCCTGTCCGATCTGGACAGCAACCATGACGGCATGGTCGACAGCAAGGATAGCCAGTTCGAAGCCCTGCGTGTATGGGTGGACAGCAATAGTGACGGCATCAGCCAGAGCGAAGAATTGCGTACGCTGGGCGCCGTAGGCGTGGCCAGCCTGACGGTAGCAGCCAGCAAAGTCAGCGAGCTCGACAAAAACAACTGGATAGGCTTACGTTCCAGCTACACCCGCACGGATGGCAGCAGCGCCCAGTTAGCCGACGTCTGGTTCCTGACCAGCCGCGCCGCCAACACCAGCGCCCTGAGTCAGGCCATCAGCGAATATGGCGCCAGCGCGGCACAGAGCAGCGCCGGTGGCAGCCTGAGCCTGACCAGCAGTACGGACGCCGTGAGTAGCTTGGCGGCCGCCAGTGCCAGCCTGTCCGGACAGGTAGCCGCACTGGGCGAGCAGATGCGCCGCTACGACGCCGCCACAGCCAGCCTGAGCGGCACCAGCAGCCCGACCCAAGACTGGCTGCGCCAGCCCGCCCAGCAAGGCATCCTCGCCGCCAAATAACTTCGGGGTCAGATCTGTCATTCGGACAGTCATGCAGCACTATTGAGCCGCCTCAAATACTTGAGGTGGCTCCGTGCCATTTAATCCAGTAGAGTAATCGAGCAGATATTAGAAGCCCGCACCTTGAGTTGTATCAACGGTGCGGGCTGAATGTCCGAATGACAGATCTGACCCCGAAGTTAGCTCGAAGTTAGCTGATGTAGTTGAACAGCGATAGGCCGGACAGCGATTTGAAGGATTTTTGCGCTGCATCCAGCATGGTCTGCTGCTGGGTGAACTGGGAGATGGCTTTCACTGTGTCGACGTCTTGCAGATCGGACAGGGTGGCCGCATATTGCAGGTTCAGGTCGTCTCCGGAGCTGTCCAGATAATCCAGCTCTTTCAGACGCGAGCCCACCGCCGACTGCACCGACAGCAGATTGTCGGTGGCATTGTCGATATTCATGTGGGCCTGATTCAGTTTGTTGTTCAGGCTGGCCTGCCCGGCCGCACCGTCGCCCGGTGCGCGCAACGCCGCAATCAGATCCGTCACCGTAGTGAATACCGACTGGCGCGTGCTCGGTGCGATGGTGAAATTATCCAGATCGGCCGGATCACCTTTGATCTCGAACTGTAAGCCGTCAAAGTTGATACTCTGGCCGCTGGTATAAGCTTGCGGCACCGCCGGCACGGGAGCCGGTGGTACGGGCTGGTTCAACGTCAGATCCGTCACGGTGTAAGTGGTGACTTTGGGCGTACCCGCCGTGGCCGGTACTACCTGAAAATCGATCTGGTAGTTATGCCCCGTCAGCAGGGTAGCATCCTTGACGGAACCGGGGCTGATGATGCCGGAACCGCCACGCGTATAGTTGGCCGGATCGGCCCCCGTTACGAACGTGCCGTTGCCGGTAACGTTGTTTTCGAATACAGATGAGCCAGAATCGGTAATCGGCACTTTGCGGGTCGAGCCAACCTGCAGTTCGCGCTGGCCCTGATCGCCCTGATAGCTGGCCCCCGTGGCCGTGGGCGAAAACGGCAAGGTGGTGGATTTGTAGCCGGAGAATACATAGCCGCCCACGCCGTCCGAGGAATTGGCCTGACCCAGCAGGTCGGCCAGCCGGCCTTCCAGTTCCACCGCCAGCGATTCGCGGTCTTTCTGCGTCATGCCGCCATTGCCGGCATTCACGGTCAGGGTCTTGATGTCCTGCAGAATAGAGGTCGAACTGGCCAGCGCCACGGTTTCCAGCGACAGCATGCTGCGCGCATTCGAACGGTTGGTCACCAGCTGGGTATTGATCGATTGCGATTGCGTCACTTCCAGCGCGCGTGCAGTGGCGATAGGGTCGTCGGCCGCCGTCAGATTGCGCCGCCCCGTAGACAGCTGCTGCTGGGTCTTCGACACGGCATTCTGTAGCGAGCCTATCTGGTTGACGCCGACGTCGAAGATAGTCTTCGAGCTGATACGCATAATCATGATAATTACCTAATATTGAGCAGTGTATCGAACAGGGTGCTGGCCATCTGCACGACTTTACCGGCGGCCTGATAAGCCTGCTGATAGCGTAACAGATTGGCCGCCTCTTCATCGAGATTAACGCCGGAAACACTCTGCTGCTGATTGGTGGCCTGCTGCACGGCGGCATCCGCCGCCGAGTTACTGATCTGGGCTTCGCGCGCCTTGTTGCCGACAAAGTTGACCATCTGCGCATAGGTGGTCTGGTAGGTGGCTTTGCCCCCGTCGAGTATGTTCTTGCTTTGCAGCGCGGCCAGCAAAGCCCCGTTACGGCTATCGCCTACCCCGCTCACATTCGGGCCGACGGTGAATTTGTCCAGATCGGCCAGCGTGCCGCTGATGGCGAAATTCATCCCGCCGAAACTGATCTGGGCGCCATCCGTATAGGGTATCGAAGCGGTTCCAGCCGGATACACAGTACTCGTACCGTTCACTGTCACCGTCACATCCTGGGTTGCAGGGAAGCCGGAGAAGCTGGCACTGGCCTTGTCATAGGTCAGCGTCAACGGCGCCGTCAGTGCCGCCCCCGGCACCAGATAGGCGGCATCCACCGTGCCTGCCGTGATCTTGCCATTACCGGAGTTGGTGGTTGGCGCGGCCGTAGTGATCGGCGCTGCCAGCGCAATCTTGCTACGATCGACGATCAGCACATTCATCTGGCTGGCCGCCTGATAGGTAGGCCGCACCACGAAATTATCCTTGGCTTGCGGCGTGCCCGTAATGGTGTAGTCCACCCCGTCGATGGTTTGCGGCACCGTCTGGGGGAACGGGTTGATCTGGGTAATCTTGCCATCACTCTTGCGCGTGACACTGAAATTGGTGCCGTCGAAATCCACGCTGTAGTCACTGGCCGTGAGCGCGCTGGCATCCGTCACCACCGCCGTCACATCGGCCGTACTGGCCATGGAATTGCGGTTGTTGCGCCCTACATAAGCGTTGATGGGACCAAAGAAATTGGTGCCCAGATCACCGTTCTGATCCTGTCCCAGCACGTGCTGGGCATTGAAGCTGACCGCCAGACCGGCCGCCACCTGCCCCAGCGAATTCTGCGCCCTATCCAGCGCGCCATTGCGGAATTCCAGCAGGCCGCCCAGCTGGCCGCCCGTGAACACGCTTTCCGGCAGCGCGCTAAAGCCGCCGTTGTCGGCCTGATAGCCGAGCGTCACGCGCGCCACGTCGGTCGGCGAATTCGAAGTGCCCAGCTGGAAGGCCGTAGTACCCACCACCAGCGGCTGGCCCGTGCCCATTTCTACCGTCAGGGTGTTATTCGGGCCTTGCAGAATGGTGGTCTTGACCAGCTTGTTCAGTTCCGTCACCAGTTGGTCGCGGTGGTCCAGCAGATCATTGGCGGGCTTGCCATCCGTGCTCAGGCCGGAGATGCTGTTATTCAGGTTGGCGATCTCGCGCGCGTAGGAATTGATTTCCGTGACGTTGGCAGCGATCTGGTTATTCACGCCGGCGGCGATTTCCGTCAGCCGCGCGCTCAGTCCCTGAAAACGCGAGGTCAGCGAACCGGCACTGGACAGCAGTGCCTGACGCGAAGCGGCCGAAGCAGGGTTGGAAGTGGCATCCTGCACCCCGTTGAAGAAATCCTGCAGGGCCGGCGACAGACCGGCAGTAGGGTCGGCCAGCAGATTATCGACCTGGGCAATCTGCTTGCTATAGGCTTCCAGCGAAGCCTGCGTGGCCTCGGCCCCGCGCAACTGGGTGGCCAGGAAGTTATCGTAGAAACGCCGCACGGCCACCACTTCCGTACCGCTGCCGACAAAGCCGAAGCCTTCGTCGCGGGTGGACGAATCGACCTGTATGGCCACCTGACGGCTGTAGCCGGCCACACCAGCGTTGGTGATGTTATTGCCGGTGGTTGACAGGCCTACTTGCGCCGACAACAGACCGCTGGTACCGATGCTGAGGAGACTGGACATGATGGATTACTCTCTATGGTGTCGTTTACGGCAAGCCGGCGTCAAACTTGATTAGCCAGCCAGCGAGCGCTTGATGATGCTCGCCAGCTTGGTCGCGTAATGGGGGTCGGTGGCATAGCCAGCCTTCTGCAGGCCCTGGGCAAAGCGGGTCGCATCGCCGCCACTGGCCAGCACTTTTTCATAGCGCGGATTGGTCGCGATCAGCTTGGCGTAATCCTTGAACGAATCGGCATAGCTGTCGTAGGCGCGGAAGCGCTCGACTTTGGTCTGTGCCTTGCCGTTCACGTATTCCGTGGTGGTGGCTTCCACCACCTTGCCCTTCCAGTCGCCACTGGCCTTGATGCCGAACAGGTTGTGGCTGCTGCTACCGTCGCGGTTCCTGATCTCGCGTTTGCCCCAGCCGCTTTCCAGTGCCGCCTGCCCCAGCATGAACTTGGCCGGGATGCCGGTAGTACGGCTGGCTTCTTCCGCGGCCGCGCCCAGCTTCTGCTGGAATTTGCGCACATGCTCGGAGGGCGAGGCACTGGTGGTGGTGGCAGGCACGGCGCTGTTGTCATCCACCGACGCCGCGCCGGCACCACCGGCGGCGGCGATGGCGCGCTGCAGGCGGGCATCCATCAGGCTGGCTAGTCCGCCGAAGCTGCCGCCGGCCTCGCCCGCAGCAGCCGTCGCGCCATCGTTGCCGATGGCCAGCGCCTGCTGTTCGCTGCTGCGCGACAGCTGGCGCACCAGCATGTCGGACAGGCCGATGCCGCGTTTGGCAATGTTCTGGCTGGTCTGCTGATCCAGCATGGAAGTAAAGGTCTTGGTGGTCTGACTATCCATCAGCCCGTCCTGCGGCGTGGCTTCGCGCATGGACTTCATCATCATGTTGACAAACATTGCCTCGAACTGGGTCGCTGCCGTCTTCAGCGCGGCCGGATCATTGGCGCGCGCCGACTGCTTCAAATTGCCCATGTCTTTGACATCGAGGGCAAATTTGTTGCTCAGATCGGTAGATACCTTGGGGCTGGTCATGATGGCACCCGCTTAGATAATTTCCAGTTCGGCGCGCAAGGCACCGGCGGCTTTCATGGCCTGCAGTATCGACAGCAGATCCTGCGGCGTGGCGCCGATCGCATTCAAGGCTTTCACCACCTCGGCCAGCGAAGCGCCGCCTTTCACCAGCATCACTTTGCCACTATCGGCCTTGATGCCGATCTGCGGATTCTGCGTGACCACGGTGCGGCCTCCGGACAGGGCATTCGGCTGGCTCACTTGCGGCTCGGCCGAGACCGACACCGACAGATTGCCGTGCGAAATGGCGCAGGTATCGAGCGTGACGGCACGGTTCATCACCACCGAGCCGGTGCGGGCGTTCATGATGACTTTGGCGGGCTGTTCGGCTGCAGCCACCTGCATATCCTGCAGGGTGCCGATGAAGGCCACGCGCTGGTCGCTACTGCTAGGCGACTGCACGCGGATCACGCGGCTATCGAGTGCATAGGCAATGCCGGGACCGTATTTATCGTTGATCACTTCCACCACCCGGCTGGCGGTGGCGAAATCGGCCGTGTTCAGTTCCAGATGGATAAAGTTGCCTTCGCCCAGCTTGCTCGCCACGGCACGTTCCACCGTGGCGCCGCCGGAAATTTTACCCACGCTCAGGTGGTTGACGACTTGCGAGCTGCCGCCGGCAGCAGCGCCCACGCCCCCCACCAGCACATTGCCTTGTGCCATGCCATAGACCTGACCATCGGCACCTTTGAGTGGCGTCATCAGCAGCGTGCCGCCGCGCAGACTCTTGGCGTTACCCATCGACGAGACGGTGATATCCAGCGTCTGGCCCGGCTGGGCGAACGCTGGCAGCGAAGCCGTCACCATCACGGCCGCCACATTTTTCAATTGCAGCGTGGTGCCCTGTGGCAGATTCACCCCCAGCTGCTGCAGCATGGAGACCACGCTCTGTACCGTGAACGGGGTCTGGGTAGTCTGGTCACCGCTGCCATCCAGACCCACCACCAGACCGTAACCGATCAGCTGATTCTGCCGCACGCCAGCGATGCTGGCCAGATCTTTCAGGCGTTCAGCGCGGGCCGGTTGTACCAGCAGACTGGCCAGCAGCAGCACCAGCAGCAGTACGGCCAGCTTGCACAGACCGCTGATGCGGCGTACGCCTTCCGTGATTGATTGATTGCTGTCCATGATAGTTCTCAGAAAGGTAACAGGCTCTGGAAGAAGCGCGAAGCCATCGAGTTCATCTCGGCACGGTCTATCGTGCTGTTGGTGCGGTATTCCACTTTGGCATCTGCCACGGCCGTCGATTGCACGGTATTGCCCGTGCCGATGTTGTCCGGATTGATCATGCCGGAGAAGCGGATGAATTCCACGCCCTTGTTCATGGCCACCTGCTTTTCGCCGGCCACGATCAGATTGCCGTTATCCAGCACTTCCACTACCGTCACCCCCATGGTGCCGGTAAAGGTATTGCTGGCCGACTGGTTGTCTGCATCGGAAAACTTGCTGGCGCTGTTGGCGCCTATGGTGCCGCCGAAACTCGATTGCAGCGGGCCCGGTACACTGGCGCTGACGCTGCCCGATTTGTTGCCCGAACTGGCACCCGCTTTCACGGCCGAAGTCTTTTCCGTGATCACCAGGGTCAGCACGTCGCCGATATGGCGTGCGCGCCGGTCTTCGAAGATGGGGCGATAGGCGGCCGGCTGGTAGATCGCGCCACTGTTGGGCGCGGCCTGCATTTGCGCACTGGTGAGCGGACGGGCCGTCAGCGGCATCTGCACGATGGAGGTCGGGGTGGTAGCGCAGGCGCTCAGACCCAGGGCCGCGACGATCATCAGGAAGCTAGATTTCATATCAGTCTCCTTACAGCTGCGACAGTTTCTGCAGCATCTGGTCAGACGTGGTGATGGCCTTGGAATTGATTTCGTAGGCACGCTGGGTCTGGATCATATTGACCATTTCTTCCACCACGTTGAC
The DNA here is from genome assembly GCF_964031615.1 of Duganella fentianensis. GTDB lineage: Bacteria > Pseudomonadota > Gammaproteobacteria > Burkholderiales > Burkholderiaceae_D > Rugamonas > Rugamonas fentianensis_A. The sequence continues at coordinate 57,711 of NZ_CAXIQN010000009.1, read as the reverse complement.
GTTGGAAGTTTCCACATAACCTTGCAGAATCACCCCGGCGCCGTTGGTGCCCGGCGTATTGGTCTGGGGATTGCCGGACACGCCCGTTTCCACGTACAGGTTTTCACCCTTAGATTCGAGCCCGGTCGGATTGATGAAGGTCGACACCTGAATGCTGCCGATCTGCTGCGGTGCCGTCTGGCCCGGCAGCGTGACAGACACGGTGCCGTCACGGCCTACCGTGAACGACAGCGCGGACTGCGGTATGGTGATAGCCGGTTGCAGCACATAGCCACTGGACGTCACCAGCTGGCCATTGTTATCGCGCTGGAACGAGCCGTCACGGGTGTAGGCAGTGGTGCCATCGGGCAGCAGCACGTTGAAGAAACCGTTACCGCTGACCATCAGGTCTTTATCGTTGCCAGTGGCCTGGGAGTTACCCTGCGTATGGATGCGTTCGATCGCGACGGGACGCACGCCCGTGCCCAGCTGCATGCCGGACGGCAGATTGGTCTGCTGCGAGGACTGGGCGCCAGGCTGGCGCAGATTCTGGTACAGCAGGTCTTCGAACACGGCGCGCGACTTTTTAAAGCCGTTAGTGCCGACGTTGGCCAGATTATTGGTGGTGACGTCGAGCGCAGTCTGCTGCGCTTCCATGCCGGTCTTGGCGATCCACAGTGAACGTATCATGATGCTTCTCCCTTGCTTGGACGGGGTAGCGACAGCTACTCATCCCACACAAGCATTATGCGGGAGCAGGCATCAACTCAAAGCGAGGATCTGGGTGGCTTTTGCGGCGTTATTCTCGGCGTTCTTGAGCAGACTCATTTGCATTTCGAACTGCCTTGCCAGACTGATCATGTTGACCATGGAATCGACCGCGTTGACGTTACTGCCTTCCAGCGCGCCATCGACGAGGCGCACGGCGGGGTCGTTTTCGGCCACTTCGCCGCTGCTCTGGCGGAACAGGCCGTCGTTGCCGCGTACCAGTCCCTTGGTGTCGGGATTGACCAGTTTCAAGCGGCCCAGCACATTGGCGGGGCCCGGTTTGAAATCATTCGAAATGGCACTCACCGTACCATCGCTGGCGATGCTGATGTTGGTATCGGGCGGAATCGCGATGGGACCACCATCGCCCACCAGCGTGAGCCCGCTTTGGGTCTGCAGCAAGCCGTTATCGCTGACTTTCAGGCTGCCGTTGCGGGTATAGGCTTCCGACCCATCGGCCGACGTGACGGCCAGCCAGCCCTGATCGCGGATCGCCACGTCGAGCGGGCGGCCGGTGGTCTGGATCGGGCCGGCGCGCATGTCGGCCCCGACCGTGGAATCGACCACGAAGGCGCGCGTCTGCAAGCCATCGGACACCACCGGTACAGCACGGAAGCTGTCGAGCTGGGCGCGGAAGCCCGTGGTGCTGACATTGGACAGGTTGTTGGCCACGGTGGCTTGCTGCTCCATTACGTGGCGTGCCCCTGTCATTGCCGTATAGACTAGACGATCCATGGCCGTTTCCTCTTTCTGTTGCTATCGCTAGGCTAGGCTTAGCGCAGGTTGACCAAGGTCTGCAGCACCGAGTCCTGCGTCTTGATGGTCTGGGCATTGGCCTGATACACGCGCTGGGCGGTGATCATATTGACCAGCTCCTGCGTCAGGTCGACGTTCGAGGTTTCTACCGAACTGGCGCGCAGCTTGCCCATCGAACCCGCATTCGGCACCCCGACCGTCGGCGTACCGGACGCCGAGCTCTCCGACCAGGCATTGTTACCGAGCGGCGTCAGGCCATCCACGCTGGCGAAGTTGGCCAGACAGATCTGTCCCATGGCGCGCGATTTACCGTTGCTGTACTGGCCCAGAATCACACCGTTTTCATCGATCGCATAACGCTGCCACGAACCGGCCGAATAACCGTTCTGGGTCGAACCCAGATCGTTGGTCACGCTGCCGTACTGAGTGGTCTTATCGAAAGTGGTCGAGACCATCATAGGCTGCTGGGCACCCGTATCCGGGAAGATCGGCAGGCTGATATTGAAAGGCAGCGTCTGCGGGGTGGGCAGCAGTGCCATCGCCTGCGGATTCAGCGCGCCGTTCTTGTCGAACAGCAGCGTACCGACTTTGATTGCGGGCACGGTAATCGCGGCGGCCAGCTTGGCATTGATCTGGTCCGGCGTCTGCCCCGTAATCGAACCGCTGGCGGTCGGATCGAGCGCCGAGAACGCGGCGGTCAAAGCATCGAGCTGGGCTTGCGACGCAGCAGCCGGCGGCACCGAAGCGGCCGTCAGCATCGAGTTATACGCGGCAGCGGCATAGGCACCGGCGGCGGCCGCAATCGCTGCCACATCAGGCGGCGTTGCACGCACCGCATCGTTGTAGGCGGTACGGGCCCCCTGCACGGTGGTATCGCTATTGATAGCTGCTGCCACACTGCCGGACACTACCTCTTTGTTGTCCGCTGCAGCATACACGTCCCAGGTATTGGCATCGGTCTTGACGTAGTAAGTGGTCATGATGTGCGAAGTACCCAGACTATCGTACACGTTCAGCACCGTCTGCTTGTTGTAGCTGGTCGGATCGCCGGCATCGAACGGAATCGTGGCAGGGACTTTCTCTGCCGAGCTCAGGTTCAACTGGAAGTTGGCCGTCGTCGTCTGCACCGGAGTCAGGTCCGACTTATCGAGCGTCAGCGGCACCGGCGCGCCCAGCAGAATCGTCCCGGCCGAATTCGACAGGTATCCCGTCAGCACGGCGCCCTGAGCATTCACCAGCGTGTGGGTATTATCTTCGTGGAACTGGCCATTGCGCGAGTACTGCACGGCGCCATTCACCACCTGGCGGAAGAAGCCGCCACCATTGATGGAGACGTCCAGCGGGTTGGTACTGGTTTCGATATTCCCCTGGGTGAACTGCTGGGCCAGCTTGGAAGTGGTCACACCGATACCGGCATTGTTACCCGACACACCATTGAGCGAGTTGGCATACAGGTCGGCGAACTGCGCCTGCGAGCTCTTGAAACCAACCGTACTGGCGTTGGCGATGTTATTACCGATCACATCCAGCGATTTGGATGCTGAGTTCAGGCCGCTAAGTCCTTGTTGGAACATGGTATTCCCCCTGCTAGGTATGAGCTAATGTGCGCTTGTGAGCAAGCACGCTGGTTAATCGTTACAGTACTTCTTTCACTTGGGACATGGTGAACTGCCCCAGTGAAGTATTCAGTTTTACCCCGCCGCTGCCGGTCGAGACGCTGGCCACGGAAGCCAGTTGCAGCGCGGTCGCATCGCTCAGCGTCTTGCTGCCACTGACGGCCTTGACGGTAAAGGTGTAGTTACCGTCGGCGGCCGTGCCACCGGCATCGGTCTTGCCATCCCAGGTCAGCGGATAAGTGCCTACATCGGGGCTCTTCAGGCTCAGGGTGCGCACGGTGGAACCCGAGCTGTCCTGGATCGAAATGGTGACACTTTCTGCCGCCGACGCCAGATCGACCCCGAACACGCTGCTATGAGTGGTATTGCCGGCGCTATCGGTGCTGCTCGAGAGTTCTATGCCTTTGCCTGCCACCAGCACGCCTTTGCCGATCAGATTGGTGGCCGTCAGCGACTGGGCGGCTGCCTGGTCGGTGCGCAGCGATTCCAGCGTGGCATTGACCTTGTTAATCCCCGTCACGGTGGACAGCTGGGCCAGCTGACTGGTCATGGCCGCGTTATCCATGGGATTCAGGGGATCCTGATTCTTCAACTGGGTCACCAGCAGCTTCATGAATTTATCCTGATCGGCTTCCACACTATCCTTGGCCACCGTGCTGGCGGCACTGGATACCGTGGAAGAGATAGGGGTGTCGATTACTCCGCTAATAGTCATGATTGCCTCTTAGGTTTTACTGGCCGATGGTCAGGGTTTTGAGCAGCAGCGTTTTGGCTGCGTTCATGGTTTCGACGTTGGTCTGATACGAACGCGAGGCCGACAGCATATTCACCATCTCGTCCACCACATTCACGTTAGGCATGGTCACATAGCCTTTTTCGTCCGCCATCGGATGCTTGGGGTCATACATCTGTTTCATGGGCGACTGGTCTTCCACCACCTGCTTGACGCGCACGCCGGTGGAACTGCCATCGCCGGCCTGCGGGGTGGCTTCGAACACCACCTGACGGGCACGGTAAGCTTCGCCGCTGGCACTGGTGGCACTGTCGGCATTGGCCAGATTCGACGCCACCACATTCAGGCGCTGCGACTGCGCGCTCATGGCCGAACCGGACACATTGAAAATATTAAACAGCGACATAATCAGTTACCTCCCTGAATGGCAGCCATCATGTGCTTGATCTGCGCATTGATCATGGTGATGCCGGCTTCATAGCGCACCGCGTTATCGGTGAACTGGTTACGCTCCACATCCATGTCCACGGTATTGCCATCCACCGCACCCTGCACCACGCCGCGGTACAGCAGCGGCGTACCGTCCGCATTGGTACCGGCTGCTTGCTGGGGGTTGGGGAAATGCTTGGCCGCCGTGGTCTTCAGCGTGGCCGGCACATTGCCGCCGCTCTTATCCAGTGCCGATTGCAGCGCGCTGGTGAAATCGATATCACGCGCCTTGTAGTTAGGCGTATCACCATTGGCAATGTTAGAGGCGAGCACAGCCTGGCGCTGCGAGCGCAAGCTCAGTGCCGCTTCGTTAAAGCGCAGATAAGCGTCGAGTTTTCCTAACATGACAGCCTCCAACCTCTCCACATGCCTACTAATGAAGTCCAACGACGGACTAGGTGTAATGACAGGATCGATGATACGCATGCAGGGGGCGGCACCATCGACTGATAAAGCGGTAGTTTTCCGGCCTATTCATCCATTCAAGCGCGCCGGCGACGATTAAGATGGCAGTATCAGAAAGACTCTTACGGCTACGGCCACCGGACTACCATGCATACTCGACTCACCTGCACCCTCCGCACTCTTGGCACTGCCCTGCTCTGCCTGAGCGGCGCTGCCATTGCCCAGGTTCCCGCCCAGACTGCGCCCCAGCGGCAAGATGCCGCCACGCTGCGCCGCAGTGTCGAACAGTTTCTGCAGGTGCAGACGGCTGGCCTGCCCGGTCAGGTCACACTCAGCATAGGCGCCATCGACCCGCGCATGCAGCTGGCGGCCTGCGCCGAACCGCAGCCCTTCTTCATGGCCGGTGCACGCGCCTGGGGCAAGACCACGGTGGGCGTACGCTGCGTGGCACCTAACCCGTGGACTATCTATGTACAGGCTACCGTCACCGTGATCGGCGACTATGTGGCCAGTGCCGTGCCGCTGGCACAGGGCCAGAGCATCGATGCAGGACAACTGGTAACGCTCAAAGGTGACCTCACCATGCTGCCCGCCGGCATCGCTACCGAAGCGGCACAGGTGATTGGTCGAAGTGCCAATATTTCTCTGCCTGCCGGTATGCCGCTGCGGCTCGATACGCTGCGCAGCAAGCCGGTGGTGCAATCGGGCCAGCTGGTGCGCGTAATTACTAGCGGCAATGGTTTCAGTGTGTCGTCCGAAGGCCGGGCCATGAGCACGGCCGGCGACGGTCAGGTAGTACAAGTCCGCACCGCGGGCGGCCAGCAGATCAGCGGCATCGCCAAAGCGGGCGGCATGGTGGAAGTGGCGTTCTGACGCTGCCTTGGTGAGGAGAACGGGAATTCTGAAGTTTATGCGAGGCAACGCTAAAGTTTCTTAAGACGGTGCCGATAGATACTCAGATCCCGGAGTTTCGTACTCCTACCAGAGAAGGAAATGCTGTGAAAATTAACGATACATTGAAGAGCACCACTGGTTTGCCGTCGGCAACTCCGGCCTCGACCTCGACTGCGCGCGGCGCAGAAAAGGCCGCTGCTCCGGCTACGCCAGCGACGTCAGACAATGTGCGCCTGTCGCCGCAAGGGCAGGCATTGGCGGCCAGTTCGACCGGCAGCAGCAGCGCAGTGTTCGACACGAAAAAAGTCGAACGCATCAAGCTGGCAATTGCTGACGGCCAGTTCCAGGTCAATTCAGAAAAAGTAGCAGATGGCTTACTCGACACCGTCAAGGATCTGCTGCACTCCCGTAAACGATAGGTCCATCATGGCAACCGCTACCCCGCTGAACAGCCTGCGCGAAGAACAACAGATCATGTCCACGCTAGTGGACGTCCTAAAGCAGGAACAGCAATTACTGGTAGCGGCGGAGATGGAAGGCATGCCGGCCATCACCACCAAGAAGAATACGCTGGTCACGCAGATGACCATGCTGTCGGCCCAGCGCCACCGGGCACTGGGCAAAGCCGGTTACCCAGCCGAAGAAGCAGGCATGGATGCCTGGGTTGCCGCCAGCGGCGCCGAAACCCCTGAAGCCACCACGCTGTGGCAAGCCCTGTTACAGCATACGCGCGAAGCCAAAGAGCTGAACCGCATCAACGGCATGCTGATCAACAAGCAGATGAACAATACTCAGGCAGCACTGCAAGCCCTGCGTCCCGCCCATGCAGCACCGAATAATTTCTACGGCCCCGGTGGCATGTCCACCACCCTGCCGCGCAGCCGCGGCTTCCTGGCTGGCTAAGTCTGGCGAGGTTGCACCAGCCACAAACAACGACGGCGACCAAAGGTCGCCGTTAGTTTTTGCTGCTACCGTTTCTCCACTCTACTGGTTCGGTAATCCGGTCGGAATTTCCGTAATGGTTTCCGGGATGCCGGACAAAATGGTCACGGCGACGCGGCGATTGCGCGCCCGCCCGATCGGATCATCGTTCGACGCCACCGGTACATTCGAGCTGTAGCCAACTGCCGTCAGACGTTCGGCGCCCACACCAGCATCGATGAACAGCCGCACCACACTGCTGGCGCGCACGGCCGATAATTCCCAGTTAGAGGGGAACAGCGCATTGCGGATAGGCTGGTTGTCGGTATGCCCTTCCACCTGCACATTATGGCTATCGCTACGCAGCAGCGTGGCCACGGCACGCAGTGCTTCGGTCGACTCCGCCGTCAGGCGCGCATCACCGGGATCGAACAGCACGGACGCATTGATTTCCACACTGACGCCGCGGCTATTCTGCGTCACCCGCACCTTGCCTTCCTTAACCAGCGGCGCCAGCGTCGACAGCAAGTCCTGCGCCAGCTTGGTCATGTGCTCTTTTTCTTTGCGAATGGCATCGGCGCGGCGCTTGATGGCCACGTTGGGTAGCGGCAGACTGGGCACCTCGGTGTTGATCAGCTGGGCCGAACCGGCACCGCCGAAGGCGTCGCCGAGCGCATCGGAAAACACCCGGTATTTGCCGATGTTGACGGAGGAAATCGCATACATCACCACGAAGAACGCGAACAGCAGGGTAATGAAGTCGGCATACGAAATCAGCCAGCGCTCGTGATTCTCCGGTTCGTCATCGAACTTCCTGCGGGCGCGGCGGTACTGCATGCTAGCGCCCCTGCATCAGCGTAGCGACGCGTTCGTCGATGACGCGGGTATGGTCGCCAGTGGCAATATCGTAGAACACGGCAGCAGCGATCTCCTGCTGGAATACCGCCTGCGTGACCACGGCCTTGAGTTTGTTGGCAATCGGATAGAACAGCAGATTGGCCAGTCCCACGCCGTACACGGTAGAGACGAAAGCCACCGCGATGCCGGCACCCAGCTTGTTCGGGTCGGTGAGGTTTTCCATCACGTGGATCAGACCCAGCACGGCGCCCAGAATACCGATGGTAGGCGAGTAGCCGGCGGCCGATTCCCATATGCGCACGGCGAGACGCTCTTCGGTTTCGTACACGGTGATTTCCGCGTCCAGAATCTGGCGCAGCTTGTCCGGATTAATGCCGTCGACGATCAGGCGCAAGCCTTTGGTGATGAACGGGTCTTTCGACGCTAGCATATAGCGCTCCAGCGACAGCAGCCCATCGCGCCGCGCCGACAAACTCCATGCATTGATTTCGCGTGCCAGCGCCAGCCGTGTATCAGGCGGCGGCGTGAACACCAGCGCCAGCATGCGCAGGCCGCGCTTGAAACTGGCGTAGCGGCTCTGCAGCAGCACGGCACCGACCGTGCCTACCACCACAATGGCGAACGCGGCGGGCTGGAACAGCGACGACAGCTTGCCGCCTTCCAGCGCCTGGCCGATGACGATGCCGGCTAGCGCCAGCAGCACCCCGGCTACGCTGGCCCAGTCCATGACCGCTCCCGCAGCGATGCACGCAGACGTGCCACTGCTTGCGTATGCAATTGCGATACGCGTGATTCCGACACGCCCATCACGGCGCCGATTTCTTTCAAGTTGAGCTCCTCTTCATAGTACAGCCCCATCAGAATCTTTTCGCGCGGTGGCAGCGCATCGATGGCGTCGATCACGGCCTGACGGAAATCGCCGTCCAGCAGTGCGCGCAGCGGGTCGCTTTCTTCGTCCGAGCAATAGCGGTCAAGGAAGCTGTCGTTGCCATCGTCGTCGTGGAAATCTTCGTAGTAGACCAGCTGGTGGCCGCCGCCATCGGACAGCATTTCCTGATAGTCGGCCAGCGACAGCTTGAGCATTTTCGCCACTTCCGATTCGGTCGGCGGGTGGCCCAGCCGCTGCTGCAAGGTGCTCATAGCCGCTTCGATCTTGCGCATATTCTGGCGCATGGAACGGGGCAGCCAGTCGCTATTGCGCAATTCGTCCAGCATGGCGCCGCGGATACGCAGCACGGCATAGGTCTCGAACTGGGCACCGTGGCTATCTTCGTACCGGCTGATGGCGTCCAGCAGACCGATCATACCGGCCTGCACCAGATCGTCGACTTCGACGCTGGGGGGCAGTTTCGCCTTCATGTGATGGGCCAAGCGCTTTACCAACGGCATGTGCTCCGTCAGTAAAGAATTCTTGTCCGCTTTCCCTTTAACCGTGTACATAAACTGTTTTTATCGTCATTGAGTACGTGTTGCCGTCACTCGTCTTGTCAGCACTAGCGCCAGGCTGGCGTTGCCGCCATGGCAAACCGTCCTGCCAGCTGGCGGAACGCCACCGAAGCACCGGCCAGCGGAAAAGCATCCACCACGGCACGCCCCAAGCGTGCTGCGCGTTGCAGGTATTCATCCGCCGGGACCGAGCCCATGGAAATCAGGTTGACCGCCAGATAACGGCTAGCAGCCTGTGCCATATTATCGTATACCACCTTTGCTTCCGCTTCGGAAGCCCCGGTGACGAGAATTCCGAACGGGCGCCGGCCCAGTTCCTGATTCAGACGCTTGATCATACTGTATGCGGCCGTGATCGAGGCAGCACTTTTTCCGACCTGCACCACAATTTCCGAGCTATCCATGATGGGCAGCGGGAAACCGTGGCCATCGAATTCGCCATCAACGATGACGATACCGGTCTGTTTCACCAGCACATCGAAGGCTTTGGCCAGACGGCGGGTTTCATCGGGGCCGCTGCGGGGCTGGCCACGCGTCATCGACGCGACGGCAAAACCTTGCGGTGCCTGATGGATGACCTGATCAAGCGCACATTCCTGCCGTGCCACGTTGAGTAGGCAGGCACCGCTATCCACACCCAGCCGGCTGGCCACGCCATGCGCACTGGCGCAGGCATCCATCAGCAGCACGTCATTGCCGGCGCGGGCCAGCGAAGCGCCCAGATTGACCAGCATGGCAGCTTTGTCGTCGGCCGCCGAAGCGGACAGGAAGGTGACGATGCGGGGCTTGGGCCCCGCCAGCATGCGGCGCAGGCCTTCGGCCTGATCGAAATCGAAATTAGCCAAGGTGCACCTCGCGCAGAGCGGAATCGCTGGCGCCGGCGCCCATCATCAGGGGCAGTTCGGCATCGAGGAACTGGCTGGCTGCGACATCGCGCTTGAGCTTGAAGGCGCGGTCGATCAAGTAGGCCGGATCGGCCAGATGCAGATCTTCCGGCACGCGCTGGCCGTTCGAGACGTAGAACAGATTGAGTTTCTGGCGGATCACCACATCGAGCACATTGCCGATGGCAGCTGCTTCATCCAGTTTGGTCATGATGCAACCGGCCAGACCGCTGCCCTGATAGGCACGCACCACTTCGTTCAGGGTTTCCTGGGTCGCCGTAGCATTCAGGCACAGCAGGCGCTTGACGTTGGCACCGGCACCTTGCAGCATCGACACCTGCTCCGTCACCATCTGGTCGCGCTGGCTGACGCCGACGGTATCGATCAGGACGGTGTGCTTGTTTTTCAGTTCTTTCAGGGCAATGCGCAGATCGGCTTCGTCTTTTACCGAGTGCACCATCACGCCGAGGATTTTGCCGTAGATGCGCAGCTGTTCGTGCGCGCCGATACGGTAGGCATCAGTGGTAATCAGGGCCAGCTTGTCCGGGCCGTGACGCATCACGCAGCGCGCTGCCAGTTTGGCGGTGCTGGTGGTTTTGCCGACGCCGGTAGGGCCAACCAGTGCGAACACACCGCCCTGATCGAGCAGCGCATCTTCATTCGCCATCACCGACAGGTTGCGGCTCAGCACCGATTTAATCCAGCGCATGCTGTCGGCAGCATCGCGGTTGGCCGGCAGTTTTTCGATCAGGTAGCGGGCCAGACTGGCCGAGAAACCGGCGGCCAGCATTTCGCGCAGCACGGCAGTTTTCTGCGGTTCGCGCGACTGGGTGGCGCCCCACGAGATTTCCGCCAACTGGGTTTCCATCATGCCGCGCATGGCGCGGATTTCATTCATCATGCCCATCATTTCAGCCGCGGCCGATTCCTTGGCGCTGGCGACGGCAGCCGCCACCATGGCATTGATCTGATCGGCGCTCATGGCCGGTGCAGCGGGTGCAACTGGAGCGCTGGCATAAGCTGGAGCAGCGGCGGGCGCAGCAGCGCGGCGCGGTGCAGCGGCAGGTGCGCGCGGCGCAGGTGCTGCAGCGCGTGGGGCTTCGGCGCGTGCCACCGGTGCTGCGCTAGGCAGGTCCAGCATTGGTGGCGGTTCGGCCATCGGCGAATGGGGGGCTGGCATGGCCAGCGAGGCAGCGTCTTCGTTCGCCAGCGCGAGTATCTCGATTTCACCGTCGGCCTGACGGTTGGACAGGATCACAGCGTCCGGGCCCAGTGCTTCACGCACTTTGCGCAGCGCTTCACGGGAGGTCGGGGCGGTAAATTTTTTGACGTTCATGGCCGGCTCTCTGCATTCTGGGGTGAGTGCTGTCTTCTGAGTGAGACAACTTTTCCTCGTACAGTGCCATTATTGACGATGCACTCCGGAAACGATCCGATGAACAAGAGGACAATTCGGCCGTATTTCCCCTATGCAGCCCTCGCCGGCTACTCCGCTACGAACACCTGCTCCAGCCGCTCCGCATGCACAAAATTGCGTGCCCAGCGCTGCAACTGCGGCACTTCAGCCTTCGACACACGCTCACGCACCGCATCCGGCAGCGTGCCAAAGCGCAGTTCCAGCATGGCTAACAACTGTGCTGCCTGTCCTTGCTGCAGCCCTTGTTCCAGTCCTTGCTGCAGTCCTTGCTCCAGCCCATAACGTTCGAGCGATGATAGGTATGCCATGTCAGTGCCCTCCCTGATCAGATGTATGCCGCGCCGCACGCGGCTCTCCAGACTGGCTGGCAAGCGCAGCAACCAGTCTATGGTGCGATACAAGTCGATGATACGCTGCCTATCCCAGTCGCGCCGCAACAGTAGTTTGGTCAGATGCCACTTGGCATGACGCCGCTGAAACGCATTGTGCCGCGTCTTACGCGCCTGTAGATGAGCCAGCGTGACCAGCGCAAACGGATTCGGATCGCTATGCAGTTGCGCCATCCGCGCCTCAAAATCGCGCAGTTTCACTACGGGAAAATCCAGCTGTAAGCGGCAATCGAGCGTCTGGTAGCCAAAACGCGCGGGACGCCAGCGCCAGCCATCGTCGAGCAGCAAAGCCATGCTGGCCACCGGCTGGCGGTAGCGGTCATATACGCGGTAGTGGTAGGTGAACATGCGCTCGGCAAAGGCCCGATCGCGCCAGCCTTGCAATTCCACGTGCAGCAGCAAGGTCTGCTCGTCGCCATCCGTGCTGAAAACGCGAATCAGCTTATCCAGTACCCGCCTGCCCAGCGCAGCACCGCCGCTCAGAGCAGCTAGTTCCTGATCGAGAAAACTGAATGGACGCGACCAGTCGATGGCGGCATGAGTGCGCGGGAAATAGAAGGCCATAAAGTCCGGCAGATAGCGGACCAGCACCTCCTTCCAAGGCGTATCGTAGTCATCGTCCATGCAGGCAGTCTAGGCCGCCTGCGTGTCCGGCACTGCGACTGGCGCAATCTCGCCTCAGTCGCGTGCTGCCTCTTAGGCTGGCTGCTGGCCGACCAGGGCCGTGACACGGATAGTCTTAGCCTCGGGCACCTCGGCATGCGACAGCACCTTCAGCTGCGGCAGCGAACGGCGCAGGAAGCGCGACAGCAGCGCCCGCAGTGGCCCCGGCACCAGCAGCACCGGCGTCAGTCCCAGTGCTTCCTGCTGGGCAGTAGCCTGCTGGGCCTGCTGGGCGATGGTATCGGCCAGCCCCGGCTCGATGCCGGCACCATCGGGGCCACTGGCCGCCAGTGCCTGCATCAGCAGACGTTCGAGACGGTTATCCAGCGTCATCACGGACAGTTCGCTGGCACCGGGGAACAGTTGCTGCACGATGGCGCGACCCAGTGCAATCCGCACCAGTGCCGTCAGATCATTCGGATCCTGGGTATTGCCGGCATGCTCGGCCAGTGTTTCGATAATCGACCGCATATCGCGAATGTGCACGCCTTCCACCAGCAGATTCTGCAGCACTTTCTGCAAGGTCGACAGCGATACCGTTTTCGGCACCAGATCTTCTACCAGCTTAGGCGCATCCTTGCCCAGATGATCGAGCAGCGCCTGCACTTCGGCACGGCCCAGCAGCTCGGAAGCGTGGGTGGTAATCAGATGGTTCAGGTGCGTGGCCACCACGGTGCCGGCATCCACCACCGTATAGCCCATGCTCTGCGCCTGATCGCGCAGGCTGGCATCGATCCACGTTGCGGGCAGGCCGAAAGCAGGATCGCTGGTGGCCATACCGGGTAAGGTGCCGCTGGCCATACCGGGATTAATCGCCAGGAACTGGCCGTTATACGCTTCGCCCGTGCCCACTTCCACGCCTTTCAGCGCGATACGATAAGCCGAAGGCTTGAGTTCCAGATTGTCGCGGATGTGTACCGGTGGCGCGAGGAAGCCCACTTCCTGCGCAAATTTCTTACGGATGCCTTTGATACGTTTGAGCAGCTCGCCACCCTGGGTCTTATCCACCAGCGGAATCAGGCGATAGCCCACTTCCAGACCCAGCGTATCGACCGGCATGATGTCCTGCCAGCTAGCCTCTTCCTGCTCGGGCGCTGCAGCAGGCGCCGTCGCTGCCGCTTCCGCTGCCGCCACTTCTTCCGCCTTGGCCGACTCCTCCTTGCGCGTCAGCAGATAGGCCGAGCCGCCCAGTACTGCCGCCAGCAGCAGGAACACCAGATTCGGCATGCCCGGAATCAGCCCCATGCCGCCGATGATGGCAGCGGTGATATACAGCACCTGCGGCTTGGCAAACAGCTGCCCCACCACCTGCGTGCCGATATCCTGCTCGCTGGCCACGCGCGACACCACGATACCGGCCGCGGTCGAAATCACCAGCGATGGAATCTGTGCTACCAGACCGTCACCGATGGCCAGCAGCGTGTAGTTCTTGATCGCATCGGCGAACAGCATATCGTGCTGCAGCAGGCCCACCAGCAGGCCGCCCACCACGTTAATCACCGTCACCAGAATACCGGCCACGGCATCGCCGCGCACATATTTACTGGCACCGTCCATGGCGCCGTAGAACTCCGCTTCCTGCGCCACTTCGCTACGGCGTTTGCGCGCTTCCGCTTCGCCGATCAGGCCGGCATTGAGGTCGGCGTCAATCGCCATCTGCTTACCGGGCATCGCATCCAGTGCGAAACGGGCGCCCACTTCAGCGATACGGCCAGCACCTTTGGTGACCACGGTAAAGTTGATGATGGTCAGAATAATGAACACCACGATACCGACCGTGTAGTTGCCGCCGATCAGGAAGTGACCGAAGGCTTCAATCACCTTACCGGCCGCATCGGCACCAGTATGGCCCTGTGTCAGCACCACACGGGTCGAAGCCACGTTCAGCGACAGGCGCAGCATGGTCGATACCAGCAGAATGGTAGGGAAAGCCATGAAGTCCAGCGGCTTGACCGTGTACAGGCTGGTCAGCAGCACGATGACAGACAGGGCGATATTGAAACTGAACAGCAGATCGAGGATGAAAGCCGGCAGCGGCAGCACCATCATGCCCAGCATCATGATGATCAGGATAGGTGCGGCCAGACTGCTCTTGTTACGGCTATTGGCCAGACCTTGCAGCCATGGCGGCAGTTTGATGTTGCTCAGGGCGTTCATACAGGTGCTCCGTTATTCGGTTCAGTTTGCTGCTTGAGCGTGCTCACGTGCAGAGGGTCCAGCTCTGGCGGCACCTCGAGTTTCTTCGGTACTTCCGGACGGTTGCCATTGCCTTTGCTGAACAGACGCAATTGGAACACATAGGCCAGTACTTCGGCCACTGCCGCGTACAGCGCTTCCGGAATTTCGTCGCCGATTTCCGTATGCTTGAACAGCGCACGGGCCAGTGGCGGCGCTTCCAGCATGGTGACTTTGTGCTCGCGCGCGATCTCGCGGATCTTGGCCGCCACTTCGTCCGTGCCCTTGGCCACTACGCGTGGCGCGCCGCGCATGCCGTCGTCGTACTTCAGCGCCACCGCATAGTGGGTCGGGTTGGTCACCACCACATCGGCGGTCGGCACATCGGCCATCATGCGGCGTTTGGCCATCTCGCGCTGCAGCTGGCGGATCTTGGCCTTGATCTGGGGATTACCGTCGGACTCCTTGGATTCCTGGATCAGTTCCTGACGCGTCATCTTCAGTTTGTTAGCGTAATGCCAGATCTGGTAAGGGCCATCGATGGCAGCAATAAAGCCCAGCGCGCCGACAATGAACAGGAAGCTGCTGGCCAGGATATGCAGCAGGTGCGCCGTACCCAGCTTGAGCGGCTCGACCGCCAGCCCGATCACGGCATCTTTCTGCTTCATCACCACCAGCCACGCCACCAGTCCGACCACCAGCGCCTTGGCCACCGCTTTGAACAGTTCCACCAGCGCATTGGCGGAGAACATATTGCCGATACCATTGATGGGATTGAGTTTGCCGAAGTTCGGCATCACGGCCTTACCAGAAAACAGCCAGCCACCGACCAGCAGCGGCGACACCAGTGCCACCACCATCACCGCCACGCCCAGCGGCAGACAAGCCAGCAGCACGCGCACCAGATCGACCAGTATGCGATTGATCAGCACATCGGCATCGAACACCTGCTCCGGCGTCAGGGCCAGCCCCGACACCAGTGCCGAACTGAGCTGACGGATCAAGCTTTCGCCCGTCATCCACAGACCGGCACCGGCTGCCATCAGCACGGTAAACGTTGCTACTTCCCGGCTTCGGGGAACGTCGCCTTCCTCACGCGCCTGCTCGAGGCGCTTCTGTGACGCGGGTTCGGTCTTTTCGGCGTCGCTATCTTCTGCCATGGTGCCTGCCTGCTGCGGGGTTAAGTGGAACGGGGATCAGTATCGATCGTGCCATTATCCCGCTCGCGCGCGCTGGCCCATCAGCCGAATACGGCGGCTTTTCCCGCCTTACTCGGTATTTCCTACTGGAAATTTGGCATTCAACTACCGGCCTGTGTGACTTTCTGGGCAATGGCGCCGAAGATGGATTTACCATCACTGTCGAGCATTTCGATCCGGATCGTGTCGCCAAAAGCCATGAACGGCGTGCTAGCCACGCCATCCGCGATCATTTCCACGCAGCGCTGCTCGGCGATGCAGGAATAGCCGCGCTTGCCATCGGTGTTGGACACCGTACCGGAACCGATGATGGAACCGGCCCGCACATTGCGCGATTTGGCCAGATGAGCGATCAGTTGCGGGAAGTTGAACACCATATCGACGCCCGCCTTGGGCTTGCCCACCAGTTTGCCGTTCCATGTGGACAGCAGCGGCAGATGGACTTTACCGCCCTTCCATGCGTCCCCCAGCTCGTCCGGCGTCACGGCCACAGGCGAAAAACTGGTGGCCGGCTTGGACTGGACGAAGCCAAAGCCCTTGGCTAATTCATCCGGAATCAGGTTGCGCAATGACACATCGTTGACCAGCATCAGCAGACGGATGCGCTGATGCGCCTGATCGGGCGTCGCCCCCATGGGCACATCATCGGTGATCACCGCCACTTCTGCCTCGAAATCGATGCCCCACTCTTCATGCAACAGCGCAATGTCATCACAGGGACCGATAAAATCGTCGCTGCCGCCCTGATACATGAGCGGGTCTTCCCAGAACGACGCCGGCAATTCCGCCCCGCGCGCTTTGCGCACCAGTTCCACATGGTGCACATAGGCCGAACCATCGGCCCACTGGAAAGCCCGCGGCAGCGGTGCCATGCAGCGTTCCGGCTCGAACGCAAACGTGCGCCGGCCACGGCCCTGATTCAATTCCTGATAGATAGCATCCAACTGGGGCGCAATAAAGCTCCAGTCATCCAGCGCCCGCTGCAGGGTAGGCGCCACGCCGTCGGCCAGTTGCGCCGTCTTCAGATCGCGTGACACCACCATCAGCTGGCCGTCGCGCGTGCCGTCGTTCAGGGTAGCCAGCTTCATGCGCTAGGCACCAGCAAAGCCAGTTGCTCCGGCGTCAAATAGCACCATTCGCCCTCTTCCAGCTCCAGCGATGCCAGGGTCAGGCCACCAATAGCGGAGCGATGCAATGCACTGCAATGATTGCCCGCGGCAGCCAGCATACGTTTGACCTGATGGTATTTACCCTGCTCCAGCACAATTTCCAGCTGATGCTCGCCGCGCTGCACGCAATGCTGGGCAGCCAGCGGTGCCGGTTCATCATGCAATTGCACACCGGACTTCAGCTGTTCTATCAGCTCGGGCGTTACCGGCTCTGCCGTCGTGGCCTGATAAATCTTCGGAACGTGTCGCTTCGGCGACGATTGTGCGTGGATAAACGGGCCATCGTCGGACATCAGCAACATGCCAGTGGTGTCGTGATCGAGCCGGCCGACCGGCTGCAGTTCGCGCCAGCTGAACTGCTCGGGCAGCAGCGTCAGCACACCAGGGTGGTGACTAGGCTTGCGCGAACACTCGAAATTGGCCGGTTTGTACAGCGCGATATACAGATGTTCACGGTACACCCACTCTTCCTCGAAGATAGTGAGAACCAGGCCATCGGTTTCGATAGTTTCTTTGTAATTGTCATGGACTACACCGCCGATACTGACTTCGCCATCATCGATCAGCGAACGGCAGTATTTACGGGTACCAAAGCCCTGCGATTGCAGGATGCGGTCTAGGGATAGTTTGCTCATAGGCTGATTTTACAGGATGGGCGAGTGACGGGGAAAGCTGGCGATATGCAATTGACAACAATGTCCTAGACAAAGCCTTTCGTTGACGTATATCAAACCGAGCACAGGTTCACTTGCTAGACTGAAACCTGATTAGGAATCCACCTACTCAACTAGGAATACGCCAGAGAGAACGACCATGTCGAAACATCCAGCACCGAATGAGCTAGCAGCGGGCCGCCACCGGGCCGAACTTCTGATCGTGCAGTGCCGCTACGCTCTGCAAAATGACGGCGTCCCCATCAATGCGAGCCAGCAATGGCATGCTCAGCGACAGAATGATTTTCTGGCGTGGCTAGATGGGGGTGGCTTGATGCAAACCGATGAGACAAAAGAAAACAGCGGCATTGCACCGCTGTCTTCAACCCCGGCAGGGGCTGTATGAGGAATCGAAATTCACTCGAGGCTGCATCCGCGATGCAGTGTAGTAGTTCCGTCTATCTGTTCAAGTTTGTGGTGAAAACAAAATAAACTGTTTATATCGCCCCCCTTGCAAAGAACTACAGCTTCACTATAGCTCATCACCTCCGGGATGCAAGTAAGAATTTCACCAATTCTCACTTTTTCAGCGCAGCGCTGGCTGCACCCGCTCCATACTGGCTTTCATGGCACCAGCGCCTAGGGCTGCGCCAAATTTCTTCAGCACGCGTTCAGGCAAGCCCTCATGCTGGGTGTAATCGATGATGTCTTCTGCCTTGATCACATCGCGCGCCACACTATCGACCGTGCCGAAGGCATCGGCCAAGCCCATATCGATAGACTTCGCCCCCGTCCAGAATAAGCCGGAGAACATTTCCGGGGTTTCTTTCAGACGTTTGCCGCGCCCTTCGCGCACCACCTGTATGAACTGCTGGTGAATTTCGTTCAGCATGGACTGGGCGTACTGCTTATGCTTGTCGGACAGCGGGCTGAACGGATCCATGAAGCCCTTGTTTTCGCCCGCCGTCAGCAAACGACGCTCGACGCCCACTTTGTCCATGATGCCGGAAAAGCCGAAGCCATCCATCAGCACGCCGATAGAACCGACGATGCTGGCCTTGTTGACGTAGATGCGGTCGGCACCGGCCGCAATGTAATAGCAGCCCGATGCGCAGATTTCGTCCACCACCACATATAAAGGCTTACCCGGATAACCTTTGCGCAGACGGTGCATTTCATCCACGATCATGCCGGCCTGTACGGGACTGCCGCCCGGGCTATTGATGTGCATCAGTACCGCCACGGAACCGCTATCGGCAAATGCCTTGTTGAGCGCCGGAATCACCACGGCAGCCGAGCCACTACCTTCCGATTCGATGGCGCCTTCAATTTCGATCAGCGCCGTATGCCGTCCCAGCGCTTCGCCATCGGAACCGGTCCAGCCCAGATCGAGATAGGCGCTGAGCGCTACCACCACCAGCACCACCGTAATCGCCTTGAAGAAAATCCCCCAGCGACGCGCTGCTTTCTGCTCGTTCAGAGCGGCAAACACCAGCTTTTCCAGCACCTCACGCTCCCACGGCGCAGCTGCGACAGGCGCGCTGGTGGCCGGTGGAGTGAGAGTTTTTTCGGCGCCGTTGGGCTGATTTTCGGCGTTTTCGCTGGTGTTATCGCTCATAATTATCTTTTTGACTACATTCAAGCACGGGCCGGACGGACATAGTCATCCGGTTGCCAGTACAGTTGCTGATCGCGCTCCACTACCGCAATCGGGCGCAACCGGCCGCCTTTGCAGGGACCGCCAGCGCAATGGCCACTTTCCGGCACATACACAGCACCATGGGTGGAACACATCAGATATAAACCGCTGGACTCAAAGAATTCACCTTCGGCCCAGTCCAGCTCTATCGGCACATGGGCGCAGCGATTCAGATAAGCATACGCCTGTCCGCCATAGCGCACGACAAAACCGGTCGCGTCATCGCCGCCCGCCGTGACGGGAAAACGCACGCCTTTACCACCTTCCAGCACGGCATCGGCCGCACAGATCAGAATTTCTTCATTCGCCATCATGCGTGCTCACTCAGCCATTGATGCAGCTCGGCCACAGTAGCGGCCGAATATAGCGGGTTGCAGGCCGCCAGCTGGTCCACCGGATGGGCGCCATACTGCACAGCAATCCCCTGCGCGCCGGCATTGTTAGCCATCAGCAAATCATGGGTGGTATCCCCTATCATTACCGTACGACGCATATCCTGTCCCAACTCACGCGTTAATTCTTGCAACATGGCGGGATGCGGCTTGGAGAATGTTTCATCAGCGCAACGAGTAGCGTCAAATAGCGAGAGCACTTTGACATCATTCATTGCGCGGTTCAGCCCTACCCGACTCTTGCCCGTGGCCACAGCAAGGAAATATCCGTTCTGCGACAGTTCCGTCAGCATGTCATGCACGCCGGGGAACAACGCCAGTTCATGGTCGCGCGACAGGAAATGGTAGCGGTAACGTTCCACCATGCGCGGATAGTAGGCCGGATCGATCTCCGGCAACACCGCCTGCATGGCTTCATGCAGGCCGAGGCCGATCACGTGCGCGGCCACGTCATCGCGTGGAATCGGCAGGGACAGGTCGCGTGCTGCCGCCTGTATGCATTTCACGATAGTCGAGGTGGAATCCATCAGGGTTCCATCCCAATCGAAGACGATTAAATCAAATTGCTTTCTTGCCATGTAATCAGCCCGCAGGCCACCTCAGGATATTTACGATTAGTTAACTGGTTTCCCTAAGCTTAACAAGAATCGCTCACATTCGGGGGCTAAAGGCGCTTTCAGCGTCATGATTTTGCCGGACTCCGGATGGGTGAACGTAATCTGGTAAGCGTGCAGGAACATGCGCTTGAGCGCGCCCCGCGCGTCGGTGGCTTTCTGCAGTGCCTTGTTCAGCGCGAAATCACCGTATTTGTCGTCACCTAAGATAGGGAAGCCGGAGGCCGAGGTGTGCACGCGGATCTGGTGAGTACGCCCCGTTTTCAGTTCCGCTTCCAGCAGGGCAAAGTCCTTGAACTTCTTCAGCAGGGTAAATACCGTGTGCGAAGCCTGACCATCGGCCTGCACGGCCACGCGGCGCTCGCCATCGGCCGTACTATATTTATGCAGCGCCAATTTGACGTGCTGGCGTGCATTCTTCCAGTCACCGGCCACCATGGTCAGGTAGCGTTTGTCCGTGTGACCATCGCGCATCTGCTCGTGTAAGCTGGTCAAGGCGGAACGTTTCTTCGCTAGCAACAATAAGCCCGAGGTATCACGGTCCAGCCGGTGTACCAGTTCCAGAAACTTGGCCTCCGGACGGGCTGCGCGCAGCTGTTCAATCACGCCAAACGACACGCCAGAACCGCCATGTACGGCTACGCCGGCCGGTTTATCGATCACCAGCAGGTGGGCATCTTCGAAAATCACATTGAATTCGGCTGCCGGAACGTGGCTGCCTTCCGCTTTTTCAGCAATCCGGATCGGCGGTATCCGCACCATATCGCCCGCTACCAGCCGATAAAGCTGGTCGATCCGGCCTTTATTCACCCGAACCTCACCGGAACGCAGAATCCGGTAGACGTGGCTTTTCGGCACGCCTTTGCAGACGCGCAATAAATAATTGTCAATACGCTGGCCCGCTTCTTCTTCCGTGATGGTCACAAACTGTGCTTGCAGCGAATTTTGCGGGCGCTCTTGTGGTGTTGAAGGCGGGGAAACATCTTTTTGTTGCCTCATTTGCTCTGTCTTCCCAGAAATCTCTCTAAGTCCTTCATTTTGAATATATAATCGTTTCGCTGCAGTTCACACTGCGGAAAGTGTAAGAATAAAAGCACATTTTACACAGGGGCGTCTCCACTGGCCTCGCCTAATTGCAAATTCAGAGGAAAAAAATGTATACGCACCGCCCTTGCCGGGCTCAGGGTTGCACCGCAGTTGTAATCGGAGACAGGCAGGGACGTAGAATTAAGTGACTGGATAGTAAGGATAAAGTCCGGGCAGATGGATCAAGGGTCTAGCTGTCCGGTTGATGAAGTAGATAACGCTTGCCGTCTTTGCCAGACCCCGGGCTTTGCTGCACGTACGACGCCAGGTTGCCAAGAGCGACCCGGCCTGTCTGTGGCGTGCAGTATGCGAGCCCGTGCCGGATCTGGCCCAACCGAGGCTGTTCACCGCCTGCGATTCTCTGCCGTCCGTCGGGGCCGCATGGATGAGTTGCTGGTGATGCGAACACAGCGGCATGTCGATCGGCTTCATGCGCCCAGTTGCGGCCTTGCAGCGCACCGTAGTGCGCCATGCACCGCTGCACAGAATGGGCATCACCACCACCATCACTTCCGTTCTCGCGTATATCCCTGTACCACGTCACCTAGTCGCCCAGCGACCGGGTGGCACAGAGATGACCCTCGGGTCGCGGAGTTAATAAAAATGAAACGCATGTTGTTTAATGCTACGCAGCAAGAGGAACTGCGCGTAGCCATCGTCGACGGTCAGAAACTGATCGATATCGACATCGAAACGGCGGGCCGCGAACAGCGCAAGTCGAATATCTACAAAGGCGTGATCACCCGTATCGAACCGTCGCTGGAAGCTTGCTTCGTCAGCTACGGTGAAGATCGCCACGGTTTCCTGCCATTCAAAGAAGTTGCACGCACTTACTTCCGTGAAGGCATCGACGTCCGTAACGCTACCATCAAGGAAGCGCTGCGCGAAGGCCAGGAAATCATGGTGCAGGTGGAGAAGGAAGAGCGCGGCAACAAAGGCGCGGCACTGACCTCCTTCGTCTCGCTGGCTGGCCGCTATCTGGTACTGATGCCAAACAACCCGCGCGGTGGCGGTGTTTCGCGCCGCGTCGAAGGTGAAGAGCGTCAGGAACTGCGCGAAACCATGGACAAGCTGGACCTGCCGCCGGGTATGTCCGTGATCGCCCGCACCGCTGGCATCGGCCGCAATGTCGATGAACTGCAGTGGGACTTGAACTACCTGATGCAACTGTGGCGCGCGATCGAAGGCGCTGGCAAGTCGGCCCCGGGCGCATTCCTGATCTATCAGGAATCGTCGCTGGTAATCCGCGCAATTCGCGATTACTTCCAGCCTGATATCGGCGAGATCCTGATCGATACCGACGAGATCTATGAGCAGGCGCACCAGTTCATGAGCCACGTGATGCCCGACATGGTGCACCGTGTAAAACGCTACAGCGACGACGTGCCGCTGTTCTCGCGCTTCCAGATCGAACACCAGATCGAAACGGCTTACTCGCGTACCGTACCGCTGCCATCGGGCGGCGCCATCGTGATCGACCACACCGAAGCACTGGTTTCTGTGGACGTTAACTCGGCCCGCGCTACCCGCGGTTCGGACATCGAAACCACTGCCTTCAACACCAACTGCGAAGCGGCCGAAGAGGTTGCTCGTCAGCTGCGTCTGCGTGACTTGGGCGGCCTGATCGTGATCGACTTCATCGACATGGAAGTGGCCAAGAACCAGCGCGAAGTGGAACAGCGTCTGAAAGATGCGCTGCACCACGACCGCGCCCGCGTTCAGATGGGCAAGATTTCCCGCTTCGGCCTGATGGAACTGTCGCGCCAGCGTCTGCGCCCTTCCCTGTCGGAAGGTTCGCACGTGACCTGCCCGCGCTGCTCCGGCACCGGCCACATCCGCGATACCGAATCGTCCGCGCTGCAAGTGCTGCGGATTATTCAGGAAGAGGCGATGAAGGAAAATTCGGCCACTATCCACGTGCAAGTGCCAGTGGACGTTGCCGCCTTCCTGCTCAACGAAAAACGCGGCGAAGTGCTGAAGATCGAAACCCGTCACCGCATCACCATCATTCTGGTGCCGAACAAGCACCTGGAAACCCCGCACTACAAGCTGGAACGCATCAAGCACGACGATCCCCGTCTGGAAGACCATCAGGCCAGCTACAACCTGGCCGAGCAGGCAGAAACCGACATGGCCTACAGCAAGCGCCAGAAGGAAGAAACCAAGCCGCGTCAGGAAGCCGTCGTCAAAACCATTACGCCGGATCAGCCTGCGCCTATGGTGGAACGTAACAAAGCCAGCGAAACCGTCATCAAGCCTGTGCCAGCGCCGGCCCCGACCGCACCGAAGAAAGGCTTCTTCGCCCGTCTGTTCAGCTTCCTGAGCCCTGAGCCAGCACCTGCCGCTCTGCCACAGCAGCCGACCATCGTGGTGAAAACCCCTGCCGGTGACCGTGGCGAACGCAATGGCCGTGGCCCGCGTGGCCGTAACCGCAATGGCAAAGGTGGCCGTGGCGAGCGTGAAGAGCGCGAAGCCGGTGCTGCCCGTCCAGCTAGCGAAGAAGGCAAAGCCGACAGCAGCGCCCGCCCAGCCCGTCCTCCACGTCCACCGCGTGAACCACGCGAGCCACGTGAAGGCCAGAACGGCGAAGCGCAAGCGCCGCGCGAGCGCGCCGAACGTGCACCACGCCCACCGCGTGAACCACGTGGCGAGAAAGCCAATCAGGAAGCCAAGGCAGAAGAACTGGCACTGAATCCGGCCGCAGCACTGAACGGTCCAGCCACGGACGCCGCTACTACCATCCTGAAAGCTGCACCGCAGAATGGTCCGGAAGGTGAAGAAAACGAGGCAGCCGATGGTGAAGAACCACGCCGCCGTCGTCGTCGTGGTGGCCGCAACCGTAACCGCCGCGAGCGCGAAGGCGCCGAAGGTCAGGAAGCCGTTGCTGGCGAGCAGAGCGAACAGGGTACGCTGAAGTTCACCGTGGCACCGGCCGAAGGTAACGAAGCCGTGGTCGCTAGCGCACCAGTTGCTGCCGTCGAAGCCGCTGTAGCGCCGGCTGCCGCGCCGGTTGCCGCTGCAGAAGCTGCGCCAGCCCCTGCCGCTGTAGAAGCCACCGTTGCTGCACCAGTTGCAACGCCTGCCACTGTTGCAGCGCCAGTCGCTGAAACCGTTGAGGCTACCCCAGTGGTTGCAGAAGCTGCCGCACCAGCGGTAGTGGTCGAAGCACCAGCGGCTGCGCCTGCTGTTGCTCCAGTCGCCGCGGCCGAAGTAGCAGCAGTGGTGGTCGCTGAAGTAGCGGCCGAAGTAGCTGCTCCAGCCGTCGAAGCTGCACCAGCTGTGGTCACTGCTCCTGCAGCAGTAGCCGCCGAAGCAGTGGCAGCACCTGCTGCGCCAGTAGCTGAAGCAGCCCCTGCCCCAGTGGCCGCTGCCGAAGCAGTTGTCGCCGCTGCGCCGGCAGAAGCCGCCCCTGTAGTAGCCGTTGCTGCGGCCGAAGCTACTCCAGTTGCTGCACCGGCTCCAGTTGCTGCACCGGCTCCAGTCGCTGCGCCTGCACCAGTGGCCGCTCCGGCTCCAGCAACCGACCTGAACGCTCTGCTGAGCTCCGCAGGTCTGACGCTGGCTGCCACCGATCCGGCCAAACTGCGTGCTGCACAGGAAGCCGCTGCTGCCATCGTGCAGCCCGTGCGCAAGCCACGCGAGCGCAAACCGCTGCCACCGCAATCGGATGAGCCACTGATCCAGGTCGATACCCGCCGTTAATCCGGTCGGCAATCGCCACAAAAAGGGAAGCCGTGTGCTTCCCTTTTTTTATTCTGAGCAACAGCTAAACGCGCATTTTGCGCCAACGTGCTATCGTAGCGTCTCGCAGTTTTCTAACGTTTGTCTATCCATGGCCGAGAAAATCATTATGCTGGCGCAGCAGCGCCACGCCACGCCAGCCATCCCCGCGCATGCCGAAGATCCGAGCGGCTTGCTAGGCGACCAGCTGGGTCGTCCGCTGCGCGACCTGCGCATCTCCGTGACTGACCGCTGCAATTTCCGTTGCGTATATTGCATGCCCAAGGCCATCTTCAACAGCGATTACCAGTATCTGCCGCACAAGGCCCTGCTCTCGTTCGAAGAAATTACCCGGCTGGCGAAAATCTTTGTCGCCCATGGCGTGGAAAAAATCCGCCTGACAGGTGGCGAACCGCTGCTGCGTAAAGATATCGAAAAGCTGATCGCCATGCTGGCCCAGCTCAAAACTGCGAGCGGCCAGCCGCTCGACCTCACGCTCACCACCAACGCTTCGCTACTGGCGCGCAAAGCACAGGCGCTCAAGGACGCCGGCCTGCAACGGGTGACCGTCTCCCTCGATGCGCTGGATAACCAGACCTTCCGCCACATGAACGATGTCGACTTCGACGTGGGCGATGTGCTGCAAGGACTGGAAACTGCGCACAAGGTCGGGCTGGGGACGATCAAGGTGAATATGGTGGTCAAAGCCGGCATGAACGATCAGGAAATCCTGCCGATGGCGCGCTACTTCCGCAATACCCCTTTCATCCTGCGCTTTATCGAATACATGGACGTGGGCGCCTCAAACGGCTGGAAAATGGACGAGGTAGTGCCTTCCTCGGAAGTGGTACAGCGCATCCACGCCGAATTCCCGTTGGAGGCGCTGGACGCCAACTACAGCGGCGAAACTGCCACGCGCTGGCGCTATGCCGATGGTGCAGGCGAAATCGGCATGATCTCCAGCGTCACGCAGGCCTTCTGCGGCGACTGCACGCGCGCACGCCTGTCCACCGAAGGCCAGTTATATACCTGCCTGTTCGCCAGCAGCGGCCACGATCTGCGCACCCTGCTACGCGCCGGTCACAGCGATAGCGATATCAGCGGCGCGCTGGCACAGCTCTGGCGTACCCGCGCCGACCGCTATTCGGAACTGCGCACGGCGCAGACGGCATTGCCACAGGCGGATCGGCGCAAAGTAGAAATGTCTTACATCGGAGGTTAGTTTGTCTTTCCAGAACCAGATCACCGGCCTGATACTTGCCGGTGGCCGCGGCAGCCGCATGGGTAGCGTCGATAAAGGCTTGCAGCCTTTCCGTACTAGCACGCTGGTAGAGCATGTGATTGCCCGTCTGGCACCGCAAGTGGCCAGCTATGCCATCAACGCCAACCGCAATCTGACGCGCTATCAGGAACTGGCCGGCAATGTGCCTGTGCTGCCCGACTACCTCGATGATTATGCCGGCCCACTTGCAGGCCTGCAGATCGGCCTGCAATTCTGCCCTACCCCGCTGTTGCTCACCGTCCCGTGCGACTCGCCTTTGCTGCCAGCCGATCTGGCTGCCCGCCTGTATGCGGCGCTGACCGAACAGAATGCCGATGTGGCACTGGCCGTCACCATGCAGATGCGCACTGGCGCAGACGCACCACAGCGCCAGTGGCATCCTGTATTTGCTCTGCTAAAAACTAGCGTACTGCCGCAACTGGAAGACTATCTGGCTAGCGGCGAGCGGCGCATGGAAAGCTGGTTCCGCTCCCTGCGCGTGGCCGAGGTCATGTTTGAGGACGATGCTGCATTCAGCAACGTCAACACACTGGAAGAACTGCAGGCGCTCGAACAGCCACCAGCTAGCGCACCGCACAGCGCTGCAGCTGCCGCCAGCCCCGCACCATCGCCCGCCGCCTCAGCCGCCAAGACCAGCAGCGGCGGCCAGCACGATAGTGCACTACCAGTGGAACAGGCACAGCGCCTGATCGCCCAGCAAATCACGCCACTGGAAGCTAGTCAGACGGTGTCACTGTTTAGCGCACTGGATCGCGTACTGGCGCAGGACGTCATATCGCCCATCAACGTTCCGGCTTACGACAATTCGGCTATGGATGGCTATGCCCTGCGCGGCGCGGACTTGCCCAGTGCCGAGCAGGCGCAGGCCAGCTTCAAAGTCATCGGCATTGCCTACGCAGGCCGCCCGTGCGCACTGGAGGTGCAGGCCGGCGAATGCATCCGCATCATGACGGGTGCCGCCATGCCGGCCGGTTGCGACAGCGTGCTGCCGCAGGAACTGGCTAGCGCCAGCAGCGACACTAGCGTCACCATCGCCCACGGCGTGATCCACAGTGGTGCCAATCGCCGCTTCGCTGGTGAAGACTTAAAACAGGGCAGCGTCGCACTGGCCAAAGGCAAGCTGCTGCGCCCTGCCGATCTGGGCCTGATCGCCTCGCTCGGCATGGCCGAAGTCAGTGTACAGCGCAAGCTGCGCGTGGCCTTCTTCTCCACCGGCGACGAACTGCGCGCACCGGGCCAGCCGCTCGACGAAGGCAGCATCTACGACAGCAATCGCTACACCGTATTCGGCATGCTGACGCGCTTAGGCTGCGAAGTGATCGACATGGGCATCGTGCGCGATGATCCGCAGGCACTCGATGCAGCGCTGCGCAGCGCCTGCCAGCAGGCCGATGCCATCATCACCTCGGGCGGCGTGTCGGAAGGCGCGGCCGACTACACGCGCGACATACTGGCCAGTCTGGGCCAGCTGTCGTTCTGGAAGCTGGCCATGCGCCCCGGTCGTCCGCTCGCCTTCGGCCAGATACGCGATGGTGAACACAGTGCATGGCTGATCGGCCTGCCCGGCAATCCCGTGGCCGTGGCAATCTCGTTCTATCTGTTTGCCCGCCCTGCCCTGCTGGCTATGATGGGCGCGCCGGCAGCGCAGGTAACGCTGCAGGCCAGAGCGCAGAGCGCGATGCGCAAGCGCCCAGGCCGTACCGAATACCAGCGCGGCATCATCAGCCGCGGCGCCGACGGCCAGCCCGAAGTGCGCCTGACAGGTGCTCAGGGCTCCGGCATTTTGCGCTCCATGACGGAGGCCAATTGTATTGTGGTGCTCGGCCACGAACAGGGCAATGTCGCGGCCGGCGAAATGGTAGAAGTGCTGCTGTTCGAAGGCCTGATCTAGCGCCGCAGCAGCATTCATTGGAAAATCACTCGGCTTCCGGCTCGCTCGCTTCCGACTGTGCGCCCAGCAGCAGTTGCGCAGCCTCGCTAGGCAGTGCTTCCACCGTCTTGAGCTTGCGTGCCATCTGGCGGCTGCGGGTTTCCGCCGATTCGATATTCTTGGCCGCGCGTTCCAGCGTGAGCTTGGTCGCCGCCAGCACATCACCGAACTTGGCGAACTCCGTTTTCACCGCCCCCAGCACCTGCCAGACCTCCGACGAACGGCGCTCCAGCGCCAGTGTGCGGAAACCCATCTGCAGACTGTTCAGCAGCGCCGACAGCGTCGAAGGACCGGCTATGCTGATCCGGTGCACGCGCTGCAGTTCATCAGCCAGCCCGGGACGGCGCATCACTTCCGCATACAAGCCTTCGGTGGGCAGGAACAGAATGGCAAAGTCGGTGGTGTGGGGCGGTGCCAGATATTTTTCCGCAATGGTTTTGGCTTCCACCCGCACGGCTCGCTCCAGCTCACGACCAGCCAGCGCTACGCCATCAGCATCGGCCTGCTCGGCCGCTTCCAGCAAGCGCTCGTACTGCTCTTTGGGGAACTTGGCATCGATCGGCATCCAGACGGGCGCGCCGCCATCCTTCTGGCCCGGCAGCTTAAGCGCGAACTCCACCCGCGCACCACTACCGGCGATGGTTTCCACATTCTTGGCATACTGGTCGGGCGTGAGCACCTGCTCCAGCAGCATTTCCAGCTGCACCTCGCCCCAGGTGCCGCGGGTCTTCACATTGGTCAGCACGCGCTTCAGATCACCCACACCCAGCGCCAGCTGCTGCATTTCGCCCAGTCCCTGATGCACACGCTCCAGCCGTTCCGACACCTGCTGGAACGAAGCACTCAGGCGCGCTTCCAGCGTGGCATGCAGCTTTTCATCGACCGTCTTGCGCATCTCTTCCAGCCGCGCACCGTTATCTGTCTGTAGATCACGGATCTTGGCTTCCAGCGTAGCGCGCACTTCCTGCATGCGCGCCGCATTCGATTCGGTCAGCCGCGCCAGCGTCTGGTTCATACTGTCGGCGAACAGCTTCAAGTTGCGACTCTGCTCTTCACGTCCCACCAGCCCCTGTGCTTCGAGCTGGCGGCGCAGCCCTTCGAACTGCTGCACCGTGGCCGCATGGGTAGCCTGCGCGGTCGCCTGTAACTGCAAGCGCACTTCGCGCTCTACGCGCTCGATGCGTTCCGCCAGTCCCGCTTCCTGCGCGCCCTCCTGCGCCGAACGTGCACGCAGCAGCGCCAGCACCTGCAACCCCAGCACACCGGCCAGCAAAACCAGCAACACGATAAATTCTATCTGGCCCATGGCATCAATCCGGCTTGTTACGCATCCAGTCCGCGGTCTGATAGAACGATTCCATCAGCCGCAGACGCAAGGCTTCATCGATGCCCACATCTTCCATCGCCCATGCCATGGCCTGCAGCCACTGGTCACGCTCCTTGGTGCCGATGGCGAACGGCATGTGGCGCATACGCAGGCGCGGATGACCATGCGCCTGCACATACAGATCCGGCCCGCCCATCCAGCCGCTGAGGAACATGAACAGACGCTCACGCGCATTGTCCAGCGAGGTACCATGGGTCGCGCGCAACAAGGCGAACTGGGGCTCCAGTTCCATCAGATCATAAAAGCGATCCACCATGTCACGCACCACGGTTTCGCCACCGATTACTTCGTAGAGAGTTCGAGATTCAGTCATAGCCGCCATGATAGCGCACCGCAGGCGGCCATGACACTCACACCAGCGCCAGTTTGCGCAGGCGCCGCGTGGACGACCAGTTGTGCCAGTCCAGTTCCTCGCGCACGGCAGCACAGGCCGCGACAATCTGCTCGAGTTGTGCCGCGCTCAGGCCCGAATTAAGCGTCAGCCGTACCAGCGAACGGTTCTTCGCCGTAGCGGGCGCGCAGAACATGGCGCCATACACGCCATGCCGTTCCAGCGCCTTGCGCAGCGCCAGCGTGTGCGGCTCCAGCCCCGCTTCCAGCGCTATGATCTGCTCCGTACCATCGCTGACATTCAAGCCAAGTTGCGCCAGCGCTGTGCGCACATGGCTAGCATGCTGCTGCAACCTGGTACGGCGCTGATCGGCCAGCCGGATGAAGTCCAGCGCCGCATCGAACCATGCCAGTTCGTGGCGCAGCAAACAGGAACTGAAAATTGCCGGCCGCGACTCGGACAGGAAATAGCCTTTGAAGCGTGCGGAACAGCTGATCAGCCCCCCACGTCCGGCAAAAGCTTTGGCCAGCGATGCAGTGCGGAAGTGCACCCGCTCGCCCAGCCCCAGCGCCGCCACCAGTCCTGCGCCTTGCGGCCCGTGTGTGCCCAGCGAATGGGATTCATCGACGATCAGCATACTTTCGCTCTGCTCGGCCAGCGCCACCAGTTGCGCTAGCGGCGCCACGCTGCCATTGGTGCTGTACAGCGCATCCACGGCGATCAGCCCGCGGCCATGGCGTGCCAGCTGGCGCGCCAGATGCTCGAGATCATTGTGCAGAAACGGCACCGGCTGGGCACCGGCCGACTGCACGCCTTCCCACAGCGAGGCGTGGGCCTGCATATCCAGATACACGGGCACACCGGGCTCGGCCAGCGTCTGCACCAGCCCCACATTGGCCGCCCAGCCCGATTGCGCGAGGATGCAGTCCTGCGAGCCCAGCCACTGAGCCAGCCGCTGTTCCAGCCGGTGCTGGGCACTGCCCTGCTGCAGATACACGGCCGACATCAGCAACTCGCCTTCGCTTTGTACCAGCGCAGCCAGCTGGGCGTAGCGCAGCGTGCGTTCTTCCGCCAGACACAGATAGTCATTCCCGGCCAGATACACAGCACCGGCCGGCGTGGGCTGCCATGCGTGCGGGTGCTGGCCGCCCAGCAATTGCTCGATACGGGTGATGTGGTGCAGATCCATGCGGCGCTCGACAAATTCCGCCAGACAGCACTCGGCTGGCAACGGCTTGCTACGGGAAAGGATGGCATTGCTCATGGTGCGTACTCCTCTGGGTAAGTTGATGAAATGAAATCAATAACCACCTTGAGGCTAAAAAAAGACCAGATGCTTGACGCTGATCAATGGCCGGCCGGATACATTCAAGCGCGCAACAAATTCGGGCGATGATGGAGTTTTGATAAAAATCAATCCTGCCATGTTCCCACCCCTACCCGCCAACTGGACGCGACGCCTGCAAGCACAATTGCAGAACCTGCTGCACTACCGCGCGCAGGAACAGCATGCCACCATGCGCGTGCTACTGCTGGCCGCCATCGGCACCGTGAGCATGCCGCTGTATTACCTGATCTGGCAGCGCTTCTTCCCGCAGGAATATGAATCGCTGCCACTGCGCGCGCTCGGCATCGTGCTCTGCCTGCTGGGTCTGTTCGCACGCCACTACAGCACACGCCTGCTGCATCTCTATCTGCTGGTGACGCTGAGCTATGTACTGCCCTTTTTCTTCACCTATATGTTCCTGATGAACCATGCCTCGGGGGTATGGGGCGAATCGCTCTTGATCGCACTGGTGCTGCTGTTTCACTTCGAGACAGCACTGGCCCTGCAAGCCTATCTGGCCGGCACCCTGCTCGCCTGCGTGGCAGCCAGCGTGACGGGCGACAGCGTCATTCTGCTCAGTAGCGCGGTGCTGCAGCAGCTCCCCATCCACTGGTTCACCATGGCAGGACTATCGGCCGCCAAAGTCAGCCGGCATGTGCTGGCGCAGGAAAAGCTGGCAGGACTGGGCGCCGGGCTGGCCAGCGTGGCACATGAACTGCGCACTCCGCTGAGCAGCGTGCAGGCCAGTGTGCGCGGCCTGCTGCGCATGTATGGCGGCGGCATCTGCCGCAGTGGCGAAGAAAAACTGGGCGCGCTCGATGCGCTGGCACGCATACAGTTCGAAGTGCGCCATATGAACCACATGATCGATCTATTCCTGCTCAGTGCCAGCGCAGTGCGGCAGAATTTACGGCCAGTAGAAAACGTCTCGATGCATGCCAGCGTCACCGCCGCACTGCAGCGCTATCCGTTTACCAGCGATGTCCAGAAACATCGGGTGGCACTGGAACTGCGCGCCAACTTCCAGTTTGCCGGCCAGAGCGAGCTGGCCGTGATCGTTCTACTGAACCTGCTACGCAATGCGCTCAAAGCCATACAGCGCGCCGGCAAGGGGCGCGTGCGCATCATCATCGATGGCCAGCACCAGCCCCCACGGCTGCTGTTCATCGACACGGGTAGCGGCATTGCGCCGCAGCACCTGCCCTACATCTTCCAGCGCTTTTACTCGTATCCCGCGCATAACGGCAGCGGCATCGGCCTCGCCCTCAGTCAGGAAATCCTGCGCGCCTGGAACAGCCGTATCCGCTGCGTGACGCGGGAACAGGGCTACGCCATCTTCATCCTCGAATTTCCCTCCATCGCTGCATCTGCGAGCTAAGCATGCATCTTCCCGTCTATGCCCACCCCACTCTGACCGTGCTGGTCGACGACAGTACTTCCTTCCTGCGCAGCCTGTCCTTCCAGCTTGATCCCATATTACCGACGCTCGCCTTCCACGATGCGCATGCCGCCCAGCGCTGGCTGGGGCGCGAACGTGAACCGCAGCGGGTGCCGCTACAGGTGAATTTCGATATGCAGAATCTGCCGGCCGACCAGTGCAATGTGGCCATCGATCTGGAGCGCATCTACCGCATCTGCGAACAGCGCCAGCGCTTTGCCACGCCGTCCGTGGTCGTAGTGGATTACTCGATGCCACAGATGAACGGACTGGAATTCTGCGCCGCCATCGGCCACCTGCCCTGCAAGAAGATCCTGTTCACGGGTGCGGCCGATGAAAAAATCGCCGTGCAGGCGTTTAACCGCGGCCTGATCGACCGCTACATCCAGAAAAGCGATCCGCAAGCACCGGAGCAACTGGAACAGCAGATCCGCCAGCTGCAGAATGCCTACTTCGACGACCGCGAAGAGACCTTGCGTGATCTGGTGCTGCTGCACCACTACCATTTCCTCGCCGATGCCGCCGTGGTCAGCCTGATCGCCGGGCTACGCACCCGTCTGGGCATCGTCGAACACTATGTGTTCCCCAATCCCAGCGGCATCCTGCTGCTCGACCAGCGCGGCAAAGCCAGCCTGCTGATGATAGAGACGGCCGAGAGCATGTTTGCCCAGTTCGAGATGGCGCGCGACAGCGACGCCCCGCCTGCCCTGCTAGAAGCACTGCTGGCAAAGCGCGTGCTGCCGTTCTTCCACGACCCGCATGGCGATGGCATGTACCGTCCCGATATCGGCGACCAGTGGCACCGCTACTGCGCGGCGGCGCAAGTCTGTCAGGGCCGCCAGACCTATTACTGGGCGCTGTTCGACCTGCCCGCCCACTATTTCCGCCAGCCGCCGTATGCCTATGCCGATTTTCTCGTCCAGCGGCGCGCACTGGACTTCAGCAGCGCCTGAACCGACTGCCTATGCTTCACTCAGGCTTCACGCAGCGTCTGCAGCGGTGGCTGGCGCAGCACATTGCGCAGCCCCAGCCAGCCACCGGCGATGGCACACAGACCGCCGGCCAACAAGCCGATCAGCCAGACCGAAGGCGAGAAACTCCAGGCAAATTTGAACTGGTAGGTCGCCAGCGCCCAGCCCATGCTGGCCGCCGCCGTCGCTGCCAGCAGGCCGGATAAGCCGCCCACCAGCAGGAATTCGATCAACTGGGCCTGCGCGAGCTGCTGGCGGGTGGCACCCAGCGCACGCAGCAGGGCCGCTTCGCGGGTGCGCTCATCCTGCGATCCCATCAGCGCCGCATACAGCACCAGCAGACCGGACGCCAGCGTAAAGATGAACAGGAACTCGACGGCAGTAATCACCTGATCGAGCACCTGCTGCACCTGCTGCAATATCGCTCCTACATCGACGATGGTCAGATTCGGATAGTCGCGCGTCAGCGCGTTCATCAGGCCAGCCTGCGCCAGCGGCAGGTGGAAGGCCGTCAGCCAGCTTTGCGAGACTTCCGTCATCGCGGCCGGATTAATGATCACAAAGAAGTTGACCCGCATCGAACCCCATTCCAGCTTGCGTATGCTGGTAATGGTGGCATCGACGGGGGTGCCGGCAATATCGAAGCGCAGCTTGTCACCCAGCTTCCATTTGAGCGTCTTGGCGATCCCTTCCTCCACCGAAGCTTCCGGTGCACCGGGCCGGTCGGCAAACCATTGCCCGGCCACGATCTGGTTCTCTGCCTGCATCTGCGCCATGGTAGACAGATTGAATTCGCGATCCGCCAGACTGCGCGCCCGTTCTTCCGTATAGGTATCGGCCGTAACGGTCACGCCGTTCACCGCCGTCAGACGGCCGCGTATCATCGGATACTGCGGTGCATAGCTGACGCCTGCAACCTGCAGGCGGCGGGCGATATCGGCCGATTGTTCGGGCTGGATATTGATGATGAAACGGTTGGGCGCATCGGCCGGCGTGGCCTTGCGCCATGCCGTCATCAGATCGCCCCGCACCACCGTCAGTACCAGCAGCGCCATCAGCCCCAGTGCCAGCGCCACCACCTGCACCAGCGTGGCACTAGGCCGGCGCTGCAGCGAGGTCAGCGCAAAGCGCCAGCTCTGATGATCGATCAGACCGCGCATCGGCTTGAGTGCCGCCAGCCCCGCCCAGCCCACCAGCGCAAACAGGCCGAAGGCGGCAGCAAAACCCAGCGCCGTGTACAGCGCCAGTTGGGCATCACCGGCCTGCCACAACAGCAGCGCACAAAAGCCCCCCAGCCCCAGCCCGTAAGTGGCCAGCGCCGCCACCTGCGGCGGCTCCTGCTCGCGCCGGATCACGCGGTTGTGCGGCACTTTGCGCAATTGCAGAATAGGCGGCAAGGCAAATGCCGCCAGTAGCAGCACACCCGTGCCCAGTCCCTGCAACGCCGGCAGCAGCGATGGCGCTGGCAATTCGTTACCCACCAGCGTGGCCAGCGCCTGCAGCAGCACATGGTGCGCGCCATAACCGATCAGCACACCGGCCACGCTGCCGGCCAGCCCCACCAGCAGAAATTCGATCAGATACATGGCCGTGACCTGATTCTGCGTCAGCCCCAGACAGCGCAGCATGGCGCAGGCATCGAGATGGCGCTGCATGAAGCGGCGCGCGGCCATGGCCACGGCCACGGCAGCCAGCAAGGCCGACAGCAACCCCACCAGTGACAGGAAGTGGTCAGCCCGTTCCAGCGTGGTGCGCATTTCGCCCCGCCCGCTAGCCAGCGTTTCGATCCGCACACCTTTGATATTGTTTGCGCTGATCTGCTGTTCCAGCCATTGAGCAAACTCGCTAGCGGCCTGCGTTCCGGCCTTCTGCCCATCGGCACCGGCGACCAGCAAACGGTAGGTGACGCGCGAACCGGGCTGGACCAGATTTGTGGCAGGCAGATCGTCCAGTGCCATCAGCACGCGGGGTGCGAAGGCCATGAAGTTGGCGCCACGATCCGGCTCGGCGGCGATCAGACGGGTAATGGTGAAGCTGCGATCCCCCAGTTTTAGCTGTTCGCCCACACGGGTGGACAGGCTGCCCAGCAAAGCAGGATCGAGCCACACTGTGCCCGCCGCCGGCACATCTTGCGTCAGGTCGCCCTGCCCCTGCTGGGCTGCCTGCAGGTCGGTGCTGGTACGCAGATGGCCGCGCAGCGGATAGCCGGAGCTGACCGCCTTCAGCGCCCCCAGCACGGAGCGCGACTGCTCGCCCTCGCCCACCTGCGCCATGCTGACGAAGCTGGCCACATCGGCCAGCACCAGCCCGCGCCGCTGCGCTTCCGCGCGCCATGCAGGATTCACGGGCAGATCGGCATTGATTACCACATCGGCGCCGATCAGCTGGCGCGCATCGCGATCGAGTCCCGCGCGCAGGCGGTCGAT
Organism: Duganella fentianensis; assembly: GCF_964031615.1. GTDB lineage: Bacteria > Pseudomonadota > Gammaproteobacteria > Burkholderiales > Burkholderiaceae_D > Rugamonas > Rugamonas fentianensis_A. The sequence continues at coordinate 21,694 of NZ_CAXIQN010000009.1, read as the reverse complement.
AAAGAAGCCGGTGGCCGACAGGGCTGCCACCGCCACCGTCAGCGCCATCAGCAGAAAACGCAACTGGCCGGCACGCCAGTCACGCAAAGTCATTTTCAGGGCAAGAGCAAACATAGGGGCAGAATAGAGATTTACAGTGCAGCGAAATAGGCGTCGACTTCGTTCAGGAAGGCCTGCTTCTGTTCAGCCGGCAGGAAGCTGGCCGCAAAGCTATTGCGCGCCAGCCGCTGCGCATGATGCAGACCCAGCGGCAAAGCTTCGAAGGCCGCTTCGAAGTTGGCATTCATATAGCCGCCGAAATACGCTGGATCATCAGAATTGACGGTGGCCATGATGCCCGCATCCAGTAACTGCAGCAGATTGTGCTGGCCCATGTCGCCAAATACGCACAGTTTGATATTCGATAGCGGGCATACCGTCAGCGCAATCTGCTCGCGTGCCAGTCGTTCGACTAGCGCCGCATCGTCGGTACAACGCACACCATGATCGATACGCTCTACCTGCAGGGTATCGAGCGCCGTACTGATATACGCTGGCGGGCCTTCCTCGCCAGCGTGCGCCACCAGATGGAAACCCAGCTCCTTGCAGCGCGCAAACACACGGGCAAATTTTTCCGGCGGGTTGCCACGTTCGGAAGAATCGAGTCCGATGCCGATAAATTTGTCGCGGTGCGGCAGGGCTGCTTCCAGCGTGGCAAAGGCATCTTCTTCCGACAGGTGGCGCAGGAAACTCAGAATCAGCGTGGCCGAAACGGGGCTGTCCTGACAGGCACGGTAGATGCCGTCGATCACCGCCTGCATGGGCACGCCACGCGCCGTGTGGGTTTGCGGATCGAAGAAGATTTCCGCATGGCGCACGTTATCGGCGGCCGCGCGCTGCAGGTAGGCGGCCGTCATGTCATAGAAATCCTGTTCCTTCAGCAGCACGCTGGCACCGGCGTAATAAATGTCGAGGAAGGATTGCAGATCGGTGAAGGCATAGGCCGCGCGCAAGGCTTCCACACTGGGGTAGGCCAGCGCCACATTGTTGCGCTGCGCCAGTGCAAAAATCAGTTCCGGCTCCAGCGAACCTTCGATGTGGATATGCAATTCGGCTTTCGGCATCTGCTGCACGATGGTGCGCAATTGGGAGTTCAGCATGGTCGGTTTTCCTGTCGCGAAAAATTGAATAAACACATCTTAGCGCATGCGCGCGCAACGCGTCAGGAAGCCCCGTACCTGCTGGTTTTCTGCTCCATTTGCGCTGCGATCAGCAGACCATGCGCAGGCGTGCTACTGTGGCAGAAATTGTGGCTAGTCACAGCACGACAATTATTTTGACTTCCGTATCCAATAGCGCAATAATCAATTTCACAAACGTAAGAAGCATTTCACACTACACATAAGCCGTCCGGCCATAAAGCCAGCTCAGTGTTACGGGCAATCCGTAGCCAATCAAGAAGCGGGTCAGAAGAATAACAAGATCAGAAGTTTAGTCATCGTTCAGAACCAGCCATCCATAGCGGGTTCACGCGACCAGTAGGTTCACATTAAAAAAGGACATACAAATGACCATTTTTGACAACTACGCCGCACGCTACGAACGCACCCGAGAAGAAGAGATGTCCATGAAGGAATATCTCGAACTCTGCAAAAAAGACAAACTCACTTATGCGAGCGCACCGGAGCGCATGCTGGCCGCCATCGGCGAGCCCACGCTGGTGGACACGCGCAACGATACGCGCCTGTCGCGCATCTTTGCCAACAAGGTCATCAAGATCTATCCGGCTTTCCGCGAGTTCTATGGCACGGAAGAAGTGATAGAACAGGTGGTATCCTACTTCCGCCATGCCGCACAGGGGCTGGAAGAGCGCAAGCAGATCCTGTATCTATTAGGGCCGGTCGGTGGCGGCAAATCCTCCATCGCGGAAAAACTCAAATCGCTGATGGAACATGTGCCGTTCTACTGCCTGAAAGGCTCACCCGTCAACGAATCGCCGCTGGGCCTGTTCAACGAAGAGGAAGATGGCACCATCCTCGAAGAAGATTACGGCATTCCGCGGCGTTATCTGCGCAATATCCCCAGCCCGTGGGCCGTCAAGCGTCTGCATGAGTTCAATGGCGATATCAACCAGTTCCGCGTGGTAAAGCGCTACCCTTCCGTACTCAAGCAGGTGGCCATTTCCAAGACCGAACCGGGCGATGAAAACAATCAGGATATTTCCTCGCTGGTGGGCAAGGTGGATATCCGCAAGCTGGAAGACTATTCGCAGGATGATCCCGATGCCTACAGCTATTCGGGCGGCCTGTGTCTGGCCAATCAGGGGCTGATGGAATTCGTCGAAATGTTCAAGGCGCCCATCAAGGTGCTGCACCCGCTGCTGACGGCCACGCAGGAAGGCAATTACAAAGGCACGGAAGGCTTTGGCGCAATTCCGTTCGAAGGCATCATACTGGCCCACTCCAACGAGTCGGAATGGAAAACCTTCAAGAACAACCGCAACAACGAAGCTTTCCTCGACCGTATCTACATCGTCAAAGTGCCTTACTGCCTGCGCGTAACGGACGAGATCAAGATCTACGACAAGCTGATTGCCCACTCCTCGCTGGCACAGGCACCGTGCGCACCGGGCACGCTGAAAATGATGGCCCAGTTCGCCATTCTGTCACGTCTGAAAGATCCGGAAAACTCCAGCATCTTCAGCAAAATGCTTGTCTACGATGGCGAAAACCTCAAGGACACGGACCCGAAAGCCAAGTCCATGCACGAATACGTAGACTATGCCGGCGTGGACGAAGGCATGAGCGGGCTATCTACCCGCTTCGCCTTCAAAATCCTGTCTAAAGTCTTCAACTTCGATAATACAGAAGTGGCGGCCAATCCGGTCCACCTGCTGTATGTGCTGGAGCAGCAGGTGGAACGCGAACAGTTCCCGCCTGAAACGGAGCAGCGCTATTTCTCGTATATTAAAGAGCATCTGGCGCAGCGCTACGTCGAATTCATCGGCAAGGAAATCCAGACCGCCTATCTGGAAAGCTATTCCGAATACGGCCAGAATATCTTCGACCGTTACGTGACCTTTGCCGACTTCTGGATACAGGATCAGGAATACCGCGATCCCGACACGGGCGAAAGCTTCGACCGCGAATCGCTCAACAACGAGCTGGAAAAGATCGAGAAACCGGCCGGCATTTCCAACCCCAAGGATTTCCGCAACGAGATCGTCAACTTCGGTTTGCGGGCACGGGCGAATAATGGCGGCAAAAATCCGGCCTGGACCAGCTACGAGAAATTCCGCAGCGTGATCGAGAAGAAGATGTTCTCGAACACGGAAGAACTGCTGCCGGTGATTTCCTTCAATGCCAAAGCCAGTGCCGAAGATGCCAACAAGCATGCGGACTTCGTTGCCCGCATGGTGGAAAAGGGCTATACGGCCAAACAGGTCAGACTGCTGTGCGAATGGTATCTGCGGGTACGCAAGTCGTCCTAAAGTAGCGGCGCATGCCGCTGCAAGGGCAGCCTAGTAACGAGCAACGGGAGGTCATTTGACTTACCTCATCGACCGGCGTTTGCAGGGCAAGAACAAATCTGCGGTCAATCGCGAGCGCTTCCTGCGGCGCTACAAGGCCCAGATCAAGGACGCGGTGGGGCGCGCCATCAAGGGGCGCTCCATCACGGACGTGGAAAACGGCGAAAAAGTCTCCATCCCCGTCAAGGATGTGGGCGAGCCTTCGTTTGGCCACGCTCACGGCGGCGTGTGGGAAACCGTCAATCCCGGCAACGAGGAATACCAGAAAGGCGATCTGATCAACCGGCCCCGTGGGGGTGGCGGCGCGGGACGGGGCAAGGCCGGCAATAGCGACCAGACTTCCGAAGACGACTTCATCTTCGAGCTATCGCGCGAAGAGTTCATGAACTACTTCTTCGAAGATCTGGAACTGCCGCACATGGTGAAAACCCAGCTGAGCAGCAGTACCGAGTTCAAGAACCAGCGCGCCGGCTACAACATGTCCGGTACGCCGTCAAACATCCACGTACTGCGGTCGCTACGCGGCGCGCTGGGCCGGCGCATCGCTGTCGGCGGCCATGCGCGCAAGCAGTTGCAGCAGGCCGAGGCGGAATTGCTGGAATTGCTGCAGGATGGCGCCAGCGCCGAGGCTCCCCGCGTGCTGGAACTGAAGAAGCTGATCCACCACCTGCATACGCGCCTGATCGCGATTCCCTTCATCGATCCTTTCGACCTGCGCTACAGCAACCGCATCAAAGTGCCCAAGCCGATGACGCAAGCCGTGATGTTCTGCATCATGGACGTTTCCGGCTCGATGGATGAAACGCGCAAGGATACGGCCAAGCGCTTCTTCATTCTGCTGTATCTATTCCTCAAGCGGGTCTATGACAAGATCGACGTAGTCTTCATCCGCCACCACACGGCGGCAGCGGAAGTGGACGAGAACGAATTCTTCCATTCGCGCGAATCGGGCGGCACGGTGGTATCGTCGGCACTCAACCTGCTCAACCAGATCATCGACGAACGTTACGGCGGCGGTGCATGGAACAGCTACGTGGCGCAGGCGTCCGATGGCGACAACTGGGATAACGATTCCATCCTGTGCCGCCAGTTGCTGGTCAACACCATCATGCCCAAAGTGCAGTATTACACCTACGTGGAAATTACCGATGGGCCGCCGCAGAACCTGTGGGAGCAATATGCCCAGGTGCCTGACCATCACGCCCATTTCGCCATGCAGAAAATCGTCACGCCGGCCGACATCTATCCGGTGTTCCGCGAACTGTTCAAGAAGCAGCCGAAATCATGAACGCCACGCCCACGCCACGCCGTCATCCCAACGCCCTGCCCGACCAGTCCGAATGGACCTTCGAGCTGATCGAGCAGGCCCATGAAGAAATCCGCCGTGTCGCCGCCGGTTTCGGGCTGGATACCTATCCCAACCAGCTGGAAATCATCACAGCCGAACAGATGATGGATGCCTACACCTCGGTCGGCATGCCCGTCTCTTATAACCACTGGTCGTTCGGCAAACATTTTCTGGCCACAGAAAAGAGCTATAAGCGGGGTCAGATGGGACTGGCCTACGAAATCGTCATCAACTCCAACCCCTGCATCGCCTATTTAATGGAGGAAAACAGCCTGACCATGCAGGCGCTGGTGATCGCCCATGCGGCCTATGGCCATAATTCCTTCTTCAAAGGCAACTATTTGTTCCGCACGTGGACCGATGCGGAAGCCATCGTCGACTATATGGTGTTCGCCAAGAACTATATTGCCGAGTGCGAACAGCGCCATGGCATCGATGCGGTGGAACTGCTACTGGATTCCTGCCATGCCATCCAGAACTATGGGGTAGACCGCTACAAGCGCCCTGCCCGCCTGTCGCTGGCGCAGGAAAGAGCGCGCCAGAAAGAACGCGAAGCCTATATACAGTCGCAGGTGAACGAACTGTGGCGCACCGTACCGCGCCGCGAGGAAGAGGAAGTCAGCAAGGAAGCCGTGCGCTTCCCGCCCGAGCCGGAAGAGAACCTGCTCTACTTTATCGAGAAATATGCACCATTATTGGAACCCTGGCAGCGCGAAATGGTGCGTATCGTGCGCAAAATCTCGCAATACTTCTATCCCCAGCGCCAGACCCAGGTGATGAATGAGGGCTGGGCCACCTTCTGGCACTACACGATATTGAACCAGTTGTACGATGAGGGCGTGGTAGGCGACGGGTTTATGATGGAGTTCCTGAAAAGCCATACCAATGTGGTGTACCAGCCGCCCGTCAGCAGCCCCTACTATAGTGGCATCAATCCGTATGCGCTGGGTTTTGCCATGATGAGCGATATCCGTCGCATCTGCGAAGCGCCCACAGAGGAAGATAAGGCCTGGTTCCCCGATATTGCGGGCAGCGACTGGCGCAAGACGCTGGACTTCGCCATGCGCAATTTTAAAGACGAAAGCTTTATCGCCCAGTATCTTTCGCCCCGGCTGATCCGCGAATTCCATTTCTTCGCCGTACTGGACGACGACCAGAACGAAAAACTGGCAATCTCGGCTATCCACGATGAATCGGGCTACCGCTATGTACGCCAGCAGCTGGCCGAGCAATACAATCTGGGCAACCGCGAGCCTAATATACAGGTGTGGTCGGTCAATACCCGCGATGACCGCGCCCTCACGTTACGCCATACCCAGTTCCAGCGCCGCCCCCTCAACCAGCAGGCGGGCGAAGTGCTCAAGCATGTGGCACGCTTATGGGGCTTCGACGTCCATCTGGAGACTATCAACGCGCAGGGTGAGGTGGTGAACACGCTGGAAGTGAAGCGGGAAAAACGCGCGCGCGGCAGTTAGCGCGGCAGTTAGCCCGGCAGTTAAGCAGCCTTCGTGACCAGCAATCGCAATCAGGCACAAGTCTTGCATAACAAAAAGTGGACGAATTAGTCGCCACACCCGTCAATGCATGTTGCACTGCAAAAGTCAATATTTTTTTGCGGGAGTTTAATGCAGGGCGGACGCAAGTATTTCAGGAAAGAAAGATTTACAACCGAATTATCGATTGGACGTAGTAATTTTACGCACATAAAATTCCGTTTTTCGCCTTAAGGGAAAACTAAGTAATGTCGTGGTGCATCGCGCCGACAAAATGCACCGGGGTGACTTGCATTTTGTATCAGAGTGGTGCGATGAGAGCGCTAACACCTAGGAAAACCCTATGAAATTAAAGCGATTTAAGGGATGAAAATTCTATGTAAAATCAAGAATTCGTATGTATAATTCGCCGACGTCCCGGATGCGGCTGTTGTTTTGTGTCGCCATTTTGGGGTTTAAGTAGCAACAAAAAGAGTTGGTATTGGAGAAAGCAGGCATGAATTTCACGCACAACGAGAAAAGCACCGGGAAGAACTTTACGGGCATTACCATTGTCGTTTTGTTGCACGTCCTGGTCGCTTACGGCATCGTGACTGGCTTGGGCAAACGTCTGGTAAGCAAAATGATCGCACCAGTGGAGACCAAGATCATTGAGGAGGTGAAACCTCCTCCACCAAAGGAACTCCCACCGCCACCACCTCCGCCAGAGATGAAAGCACCACCACCGCCTTTCATCCCGCCAGTTGAGGTGAATGTGCAGCAGCCGCCACCGGCCCAAAGCGTTATTAGCAATGCGACTAACGTCAAGCCTGCGACGACTGAACTCCAGAAAGCGCCTCCGGCACCACCGGCAGCGCCTCCTGGTCCGGCAAAATCGGTGCGCACGCCAGCAGTCGCTGACATGAGCACCTGCGCCAAGCCTGAATATCCGAAGAGCTCGCTGCGTAATGAGGAAACCGGTGTTACCACCGTTTCTTTCCTGATCGGGGTAGACGGCTCGGTGATGGAATCCAAAGTCACGAAGTCTTCCGGCTTCCGCGACTTGGACAAGGCAGCACAAAACGCCTTGGGTAAATGCCGATTCAAGCCAGCCACGGTTGATGGCAAGCCTGAACAGCAGTGGCAACCAGTGCAATACGTCTGGTCGCTGGATTAAACCGAGACTGCAGTCTTAGTCTCATTTGTGATTTCGTTGTCAAATAGTTCAGCGATCTTATTATTATCAATTTGGAGGAAGCATGTTTAAGAATACCCGTTTGTCCGCTGTACTGGCCGCAGTGCTGTTTTCCGTGACCGCAGCCACCGCCCTGGTAAGCGCACCAGCTTTCGCTGAAGATGCGCCTGCTGCGGCCGCTTCGGCACCAGCAGCCGCTCCAGCGGATGCGGCAGCTGCTCCAGCAGCAGAAGCACCAGCTGCTAAAGGCGGCACTCATGAAGAAGTGGACAATCCTTACGGCTTCGCAGCTGTGTGGGAAGCTGGTTTCGTATCGCGTGGCACCCTGATCATCCTGTCGCTGATGTCGATGGGTTCGTGGTACATCATCATCACCAAACTGATCGACCAGATGAAGATCTTCAAACAGTCGAAAGAAACTTCGGCTAAGTTCTGGAAAGCTTCCTCGATCGCTGCTGGTTCGACCACTCTGACCGAAGGCTCGCCATTCCGCTTCATCGCTGAAACCGGCACCAAAGCTACCGCTCACCACGACGGCGCCCTGCTGGAACAAATCGACCTGTCGACCTGGGTAACCATGTCCATCCAGCGCGCTGTTGACAAAGTTCAATCGCGTCTGCAAGACGGCCTGTCGTTCCTGGCAACCGTTGGTTCGACCGCACCGTTCATCGGTCTGTTCGGTACCGTTTGGGGTATTTACAATGCACTGATCGCTATCGGCATGTCGGGTAACGCATCGATCGACAAAGTTGCAGGTCCTGTGGGTGAAGCACTGATCATGACCGCTTTCGGTCTGTTCGTTGCAGTTCCTGCCGTTCTGGGCTACAACTGGCTGGTACGTCGTAACAAAGCTGCAATGGAAGACGTGCGTTCGTTCTCGGCTGACGTACACTCCGTACTGATCTCGGGCGCAATGTCCACCAGCGAAGCTGGCCGTGCTGCTGGCGCTAAAAAGATTGGATAATTAATCATGTCGATGTCCGTAGGCTCCGAGAGCGGAGACGAAGATCAAGTCATGTCAGAAATCAACACGACGCCCCTCGTGGACATCATGTTGGTTCTGCTGATTATCTTCCTGATCACGAGCCCGGTTGTTCTGAAGCTGATTAAGATCCAGCTGCCAGAAGAAACCAACCAGGTTATTCAGACCAAGCCGGAAGATGTCAACATCGTTGTAAGCAAGGATGGCGACATCTACTGGAATCAGAAGAAAATGCGCGACGCGAATGAGCTGTTCGACCTTCTGAAGGTGGAAGCAGTTAAGTTGCCTCAGCCGGAAGTACATGTACGTGGCGACCAGGAAACTCGCTACGAAGCAATCGGCAAGGTTATTTACACTACCCAGCGCGCTGGTATTCAGAAGGTCGGTTTCATCACCGAACCGCCTGATAAGGGTTAATCCCTCAAAGTGCATCGCAGACCGGTCCGCCGGTCTGCCCTTCTAAAAAGGAAACACCATGAGTATGAATGTCGGCTCCCCCGCCAGCGCAGGCGCGGATCCGGAACCAATGATGGAAATGAATATGACGCCCCTCATCGACGTGATGCTGGTGCTGATTATCATGATGATCATTACGATTCCTAAAGCCAACCACTCGGTCAACTTGAACATGCCGGTCGGCACCCCGCCACCGCCAGTGAAAGAACCTGTGGTCATCACGATTGACGTCGACTTCGACGGTACGATTCTGTGGGATAACGCTGTCGTTCCTGACCGCGGCTCGCTGGAAGCGAAACTGACCGATGTCGCAGCGCAAGCTGATCAGCCGGAAGTGCATCTGCGTCCGAACAAGCTGGTATCGTATAAAGTCGTGGCAGGCGTGATGGCTTCGGCTCAACGTCTGGGCGTGACCAAAATTGGTCTGGTCGGTAACGAACAGTTCCAATAAACAGTTATATGTTCAACAATAGGCAGGACCATTCCTGCCTATTTCGCATTTTGATGAAAGAAAATCCATGACCAAGTTTCGTCTCGCTCATCTCGGCCTGGTAATGGCCGCTATTGGCTTCACTGCAGCCGCTCCTCTGGCCGGTATTTCCTCGGTTGCCTACGCTGCCGAAGCAGTGCGCGCTGAAATCGGCAAACCACTGCAAGAAGCACAGAAACTGGCCGCAGCCGGCAAGAACAAGGAAGCGCTGGCTAAACTGAAAGAAACCGACGCTGTCGGTGGCAAGACCCCGAATGAAATCTACATGATCGAGCGCACCCGCGCTTCGGCCGCAGCTGCCGCTGGCGATAACGACGCCGCCGCCAAGGCCTTCGAAACGGTCATAAACTCCGGCAAGCTGTCGCCTGCCGAAGCACCAAAATTCACCCAGGCTCTGGCTGGTATCTACTACCGCGCCAAGGACTACCCTAAAGCCATTACCTGGATCCAGCGTGCACTGAAAGACAATCCGGGCGACGCCCAGATGCACGAACTGCTGATCCAGACCTACTACATCAGCGGCAAATACGCGGAAGCGGCCAAAGAACTGCAAGGCACCAAAGGCGCTTCGGAAGCTTCGCTGCAAATGCTGGCCAACATCCAGCTGAAACAGAACGATAAAGAAGGTTATGTGCAGACGCTGGAAAAGCTGGCTGGCGCCTATCCTAAATCGAGCTACTGGGCCGACCTGCTGAACCGCGTTTCCGGCAAGCCTGGTTTCGCTTCCTCGCTGTCGCTGGACGTGCTGCGTCTGCGTCTGGCTAACGGTCTGCTGACCAAGCCTAGCGAATTCATGGAAATGTCGCAGCTGGCACTGCAAGCTGGCAACGCTGCCGAAGCCATCAAGATCATCGATCAGGGCTACAAAAAAGGCGCACTGGGCACCGGTTCCGACGCTGCCCGTCACCAGCGCCTGAAAGATCTGGCTGCCAAGACCCAGACCGAGTTCGACGCCAAGCAGCCTGCTGCCGAAGCGGAAGCTGTCAAAGCCAAAGATGCTGATGCTCTGTCCAACATGGGCTTCGCACTGGTTACCGCTGGCAAGGCCGACAAAGGTCTGGCACTGATGGAACAGGCTGTGAAACTCGATAGCGCCCGCAATCCGGAAGCTGCCAAGCTGCACCTGGGTATCGCCCAGTCGATCGCCGGCAAGAAAGCCGCTGCACTGAGCACCCTGAAATCGGTCAAAGGCAAAGACGGCAGCGCCGATCTGGCCCGTTACTGGACCCTGAACCTGAACCGTTCGTAATTCGACACGGTTGAGCGTTCCCAGCGCCGCCGGCTCCATGCCGGCGGCGTTTTTTTTGCCTGTTTTGCCTTCCTACCCTTGCTTTTTGCCCGCCCGAGTGCGGTTAACTGTCAGCCACGGCCAACAGACCGTATAATCTCCCCTTTAGCGACAGTTCCACCCAAACCCATGAAGGTATTTCGAGGTCTCCCCAATGCGGCGGCGCGTGCGCCCTGCGCCCTGACGATCGGCAATTTCGATGGTGTCCATCTGGGCCATCAGGCATTGCTGGGCCGCGTGCGCGCAGCAGCCAGCGAACTGGAGCTGGAAGCGGCCGTCATGACCTTCGAACCCCATCCGCGCGAGTTCTTTGCCCGCAAAATGGGCGACCCCAGCAAGGCACCGGCGCGCATTGCCAATCTGCGCGACAAGCTGCAATCGCTGTCCGATAACGGCATAGACCGCGTCATCGTCGAACATTTTTCCACCGCGTTTGCGGCGCTCACGCCCCAGCAGTTCACCGAACAGGTACTGGTGGAAGGCTTGCACGTGAAATGGCTGATGGTGGGCGACGACTTCTGCTATGGCGCCAAACGGGCCGGCAATGTCGCCATGCTGATGGAGGCCGGTCAGCGCTACGGCTTTGAAGTACATACCCTGCCAACCGTGATGCAGGGCGACCTGCGGGTATCTTCCTCCGCCGTACGGGTGGCGCTGGCAGCAGGCGACTTTGCCCAGGCCGAAGCTTTGCTGGGCCATCCCTACGCCATTTCCGGCCACGTGATCCACGGCCAGAAACTGGGCCGCACGCTGGGTTTCCCTACGCTGAATCTGCGCGTCTCGCACCGCCCGGCCCTGAGCGGCATCTTCATCGTACAGGTACATGGTCTGGCCGAGCAGCCGCTGGCAGCCGTGGCCAGCCTAGGTGTGCGCCCCACGGTGGACGATAGCGGCCGCGTACTGCTGGAAGTGCATGTATTCGACTTTGCCGCCAACTGCTATGGCAAACAGGTGCGGGTGGAATTCCTGCACAAGATACGCGACGAAGAAAAATACACCGATCTGCCCACTCTGACGGCGGCCATCAACAACGATGCAGCGATTGCGCGGCGCTACTTTGCCGCGCGCGATGGCGCCGTAACTGCTACTGACCGAATTTGAGCGCGCGATCAGCTACGCGCGCCGGCTAACTAGAACATCCGAATTAAATTACTGAATAGATCACCATGTCCGACAACAAATCTGCCAAAAAACCTGAAAGCAAATACCCGGTCAATATGACCGAAACCCCCTTCCCTATGCGCGGCGATATGGCCAAGCGCGAACCGGGCTGGGTACAGCAGTGGCAAGAAAAGAAAATCTACGAGCGCGTACGCAAAGCTGCCGCCGGCCGTCCTAAATTCATCCTGCACGATGGCCCACCGTACGCCAACGGCGACATCCACATCGGCCACGCCGTCAACAAGATCCTGAAGGATATGGTGGTCAAGGCGCGCAGCTTCGCCGGCTACGACGCTCCGTATGTACCGGGCTGGGATTGCCACGGCATGCCGATCGAAATCCAGATCGAAAAACAGTTCGGCAAAAACCTGCCGACCGGCGAAGTGCTGGAAAAAGCCCGCGCCTACGCCAAGGAACAGGTCGAGCGCCAGCGCAAGGACTTCATCCGTCTGGGCGTGCTCGGTGAGTGGGACAACCCTTACCTGACCATGAACTACTCGAACGAAGCGGACGAGCTGCGCGCGCTGGGCAAGTTGCTGGAAAAAGGCTATGTCTACCGTGGCCTGAAGCCCGTCAACTGGTGCTTCGACTGCGGCTCGGCACTGGCCGAAGCGGAAGTGGAATATCAGGAAAAACGCGATCCGGCCATCGACGTGGGCTTCAAGTTCACCGAATTCGACAAGCTGGCTGCAGCCTTCAATCTGCCTAAGCTGCCGACCGAAAACGGCTTCATCGTGATCTGGACCACCACCCCGTGGACCATCCCGTCGAATCAGGCACTGAATGTCAACGCCGAAGTAATCTACTCGCTGGTGCAGACCGAGCGTGACGGCCAGCCGCTGCTCTTGATTCTGGCGCAGGATCTGGTGGAAAGCTGCCTGGCCCGCTACAAGCTGGAAGGCACTACCATCGCCACCTGCCACGGCGCAGCACTGGGCGGCATCAGCTTCCGCCACCCGCTGCACGCTTCGGACGCCTTCTTCGACCGTCTGTCGCCGATGTATCTGGCCGAATATGTGACCACCGAAAGCGGTACCGGTGTGGTGCACTCGGCACCGGCCTACGGTCTGGACGACTTTATCTCCTGCCGCGCACACGGCATGAAAGATGCCGACATCCTCACGCCAGTGCTGGGCGACGGTAAATTCGCCGCCAGCCTGCCCCTGTTCGGCGGCATGACCATCTGGGAAGCTTCGAAACCGATCTGCAACGCGCTGCGCGAAGCGGGTGCACTGTTCGAAGTGAAGATGTTCGACCACAGCTATATGCACTGCTGGCGCCATAAGACCCCGATCATCTACCGCGCCACTTCGCAGTGGTTCGCCGGCATGGACACCCAGCCGAAAGATGGCGGCCCGTCGCTGCGCCAGACCGCGCTGGCCGGCATCGACCAGACCGAATTCTTCCCTGACTGGGGCAAGGCGCGCCTGCACGGCATGATCGCCAACCGTCCCGACTGGACCCTGTCGCGTCAGCGCCAGTGGGGTGTGCCGATGGCCTTCGTAGTACACAAGGAAACCGGTGAGCTGCATCCGCGTACGCCGGAGCTGCTGGAACAGGTGGCCAAGCTGATCGAACAGGGCGGCATCGCGGCATGGCAGGCACTGGATCTGAAAGACCTGATCGGTGACGAAGCGGCCCAGTACGAAAAGAACAAGGACACGCTGGATGTGTGGTTCGACTCCGGTTCGACCCACCAGACCGTGCTGCGCGGTTCGCACAAAGAGCAGTCGGCCTTCCCGGCCGACCTGTATCTGGAAGGTTCGGACCAGCACCGCGGCTGGTTCCACTCCTCGCTGCTGACTTCCTCCATGCTGAACGGCACCCCACCTTACAAGGCGCTGCTGACGCACGGCTTCGTGGTCGATGGCGAAGGCAAGAAAATGTCCAAGTCGATCGGTAACACCATCGCACCGCAGGACGTGTGGAACAAGCTGGGCGCCGACATGCTGCGTCTGTGGGTAGCCAGCACCGACTACACGGGCGAGCTGTCGATCTCGGACGAGATCCTCAAGCGCGTGACGGAATCGTATCGCCGTATCCGTAACACCTTGCGCTTCCTGCTGGCCAACCTGTCCGACTTCGATGCGAGCAAAGACAGCGTGGCACTGGAAGACATGCTGGAAGTAGACCGCTACGCCATCGCCAACATGGCAGCGCTGCAGGCCGAAGTGGGCCAGCACTACATGCAGTACGAATTCCAGCCGGTCTACTCCAAGCTGCAGAACTTCTGCTCGGAAGATCTGGGCGGTTTCTATCTGGACCTGCTGAAAGACCGTCTGTACACCAGCGCCGTAACTTCCAAGGCACGCCGCTCCGCCCAGACCGCGCTGTGGCACATCACCCAGAGCCTACTGCGCATCATGGCACCGGCCCTGTCGTTCACGGCGGAAGAAGCCTGGGCCATCTTCGCCAGCGCCGACGCTTTCAAAGCCAGCGACGAAACCATCTTCACCCAGACCTGGTGGCAGCTGCCGGCCGATCCGCAGGCCGAAGCCCTGCTGGCCAAGTACACCGCCCTGCGTACCGTACGTACCGACGTGACCAAGCAGCTGGAAGACCTGCGTGCCTCGGGCGCCATCGGTTCCTCGCTGCAGGCCGAACTGACCATCAAGGCGGCTGGCGACAAGTACGCGCTGCTGGCCAGCCTCGATGACGACCTGAAGTTCGTCTTCATCACTTCCGCCGCCAAAGTACTGCAAGTGGGTACGGAAGCAGAAGAAGCCGTCGAAGTGGCCGCTTCCAGCGCCGAGAAATGCGAGCGCTGCTGGCACTACCGCGCCGACGTGGGCAGCCACGCCGACCACCCTACCCTGTGCGGCCGCTGCCATAGCAATCTGTTCGGTGCGGGCGAACAGCGCAAGTTCGCTTAATATGTGCTTCGCCCGTCCCGTAGCAAGCGGGATGGGCGTTACCGTCGTGACGAACTAAACTGAGTATCTATGGCCACCAAAAAAATCTTCCCTAGCAAATCTTCCGGCAGCCTGACCCCATGGCTGGGCATTGCCGCCATCGTGATCCTGCTCGACCAGATCAGCAAAATCACCATCACCCGCACCTTCCAGCTGGGCGAAGAAAAAATCATCACCAGCTTCTTCAATCTGGTGCTCGCATATAACAAGGGCGCCGCCTTCAGCTTCCTGCACGATAGCGGCGGCTGGCAGCGTTATCTGTTCACGGCCATCGGCATCGGTGCCGCCGGCTACATCGTGCTGCTGCTGAAAAACCATGGCGGCCAGCGCATGTTTGCCTGGGCCATGTCGCTGATCCTCGGCGGCGCCATCGGCAATGTGATCGACCGCCTGCTGTACGGCCACGTGGTGGACTTCCTCGACTTCCATCACAGCGCCGTGGGCCACTTCCCTGCTTTTAACATCGCCGATACGGCGATCTGCATCGGCGCAGGCCTGTTCATCCTCGACGAACTGCGCCGCGTGCAGCGCTAGGCCGCATCGTCGGCTGCGCTCTAAACCTACCAATCAGGAACCAGCATCATGATGGATTTGACTGGCAAGAAAATCGTCCTCGGTCTGACCGGCGGTGTGGCCTGCTACAAGGCGGCTGAACTGTGCCGCGCCCTGACCAAAGCAGGCGCCTCGGTACAAGTGGTGATGACCGACGCGGCCACCCACTTCATCACGGCCGTCACCATGCAGGCCCTGTCCGGCCAGCCCGTGTACAGCAGCCAGTGGGACCCGCGCGTCAACAACAACATGGCGCACATCGATGTGACGCGCAATGCCGACGCGATTCTGATCGCGCCCTGCTCGGCTGACTTCATCGTCAAGCTGGCGCATGGCGTGTGCGACGATCTGCTGTCCACCATGTGTCTGGCGCGGCCGCAGCACGTGCCGCTGCTGGTGGCACCGGCCATGAACGTGGAAATGTGGAGCAATCCGGCCACCCAGCGCAATGTGGCGCAACTGCGCGAAGACGGCATCGTCTTCTTCGGCCCCGATTCTGGCGCACAGGCCTGCGGCGAAGTGGGCATGGGCCGCATGCTGGAACCGGATCATCTGCTGGAAGAACTGATTGCATCGTTCCAGCCGAAAGTACTGGCCGGTAAGCGCATCCTGATTACGGCCGGCCCCACTTTCGAGCCTATCGACCCAGTGCGCGGCATTACCAATCTGTCGTCCGGAAAAATGGGCTATGCAGTGGCACGCGCGGCGCGTGAAGCGGGCGCCGAAGTGGTGCTGGTGTCCGGCCCGACGGCGCTGCCTACCCCGTTCGGTGTCACCCGCATCAACGTCCAGAGCGCGCTGCAGATGCACGACGCCGTGCTGGCCAATGTCGACCACCAGCACATCTTCATCGCTGTGGCGGCGGTGGCTGACTGGCGCGTATCGAACTCCAGCGAGCAGAAACTCAAGAAGAATCCGGATGGTTCCGTGCCAGATCTGAAGTTCGAGCAAAATCCCGACATTCTGGCGACCGTGGCCGCGCGTACCTCGCTGGCCGGCTATCCTTACTGCGTGGGCTTTGCCGCCGAATCGGAGAATCTGGTGCAGTTCGGCGCCGACAAGCGCGAGAAAAAAGGCATTCCTCTGCTAGTGGGGAATATCGGCCACCACACCTTCGGTCAGGACGATAACACCATCATCCTGTTCGACGAGAACGGCCACACCATCCTGCCGCGCGCCGACAAACTGACGCTGGCGCGCCAGCTGATCTCGGAAATTTCCAAACGTATCACCCAGCATTCACTGTTTGCTCATTAAATGAAAAATATCGCCGTTAAAATCATAGACCCGCGCATGAAAGACAACCTGCCGGCCTACGCAACTCTGGGTTCGGCTGGTCTCGATCTGCGCGCCTGCATCGATGCACCGATGGTGATAGAACCGGGACAAACGGTGCTGATCCCGACCGGTCTGGCGATCCATCTGGCCGATCCTGGCTATGCCGCCATGATCCTGCCGCGCAGCGGCATGGGCCACAAGAACGGCATCGTGCTGGGCAATCTGGTAGGCTTGATCGATTCCGACTATCAGGGACAGTTAATGGTATCGACCTGGAACCGCGGCCAGAACGCCTTCACGCTGAACCCGATGGAACGGCTGGCGCAACTGGTGATCGTGCCGGTGCTGCAGGTAGGTTTTGAAGTAGTAGAAGAATTCGGCGCCAGCGAACGTGGCGAAGGCGGTTTTGGCAGTACCGGCAAACACTAAAGGAGAGCCGCATGGGGCAGCACACAGCATGGTTACAAAGCCGTAGTTGCTACGCGCTGCTAACGCTCGCTGCCCTGCTTTCCGGCTGTTCGCTGCTACCGTCGCGGCCTGCGCCGCAACCGGCCGAACCGGCCGTCACCCAGTCCATGCAGGAAGAACCTCCTGCGCTGACGGCACGTGCCGCCGCAGCCCGTACTGCCCTGACCCAGATGGTCAACCTGCAGGAGCAGTTATACCGCATCGCTGCGCCCATCCTGATCAACAACGCCGACCTGTGTCGCAACCATGCGCGCAATCTGCTGGGCTTCACGGCCAAGAACCGCTATTCCTATTCAGGTGAATTCGTCGACGCTGCGCAAAGCGCACTCGGTTACGGCGACCAGCTGGAAGTGGCCAGCGTCCTGGCCGGCAGTGGCGCTGCCCGCGCCGGTCTGCGCAAAGGCGACCGTCTGATGGCTGTCGAAGGAAAAACCCTGCCATCGGGCCAGGATGCAGAAACCCAGGCGGCTGCCATCCTCGCTCCGCTGGTAGGTAGCAGCCAGTCCCTCAATCTGATCATCGCGCGCGATGGCCGCAACCAGAATCTGGTGGTGCCGGTGACGCGCGCCTGCGCCTTCCGCATCGATATCGGCAATGCCGACAATATCAACGCCTATTCGGATGACCAGCGCGTGATGCTCACCCGTGGCATGGTCAACTTTGCCCAGAGTGACGAAGCCATCGCCTATGTGCTGGCGACGGAAATCGCTCACAATGTGCTGGGCCATGCGGCCGTCACCCGCTCGGCTTACACAGTCGGCAGCATCATCGACAATCTGGTGGCCGTACGGCCCGATACCAGCCAGTTGATCGGCACAGCCGGCGTCAAAGCCATGCCGCAGGAACTCGATGCGGCGGCCGACTATCTGGCGCTGTACATGGTGGCGCGTGCCGGCTACAACCTCGATCGCGCGCACGCCTTCTGGCAGCGGCTAGCCACCCAGTATCCGCCTACGGTGTTAAATGGTTATACGGCGCACCATCCGTCCACGGCCTACCGCCTCAACGTGATCGATAAAACCATCGCCGAAATCAAAGCCAAGCAGGCTAGCCGCCGGCCCCTGCTTCCCTAGTCTGCCGGATTACCCGCCATGAAGCCTACCGTCCTTGCCATTTTCCTCTCGGGTGTATTCTGCGCCAGCGCGCAAGCTTCGGACTGGAGCAAACTGGGGACGAGCGAAGGCGCCGTGGTGTATCTGGATAAAGCCAGCATCATCAAGAGCGACAAGTCGCACAAGGTCTGGACCATGCGCAGCTATAGCAAAGCGCGCCAGACGCCGGACGGTAAAAGCTACCGCTCCGTCAAAGCCCAGCATACGTATAACTGCGAACAGCGCACCACCATCCTGCTAGTGCAGGTGTTCTACCCCGATGCCATGGGCAAGGGGGAAGCCGTGGGCAATTACAAATACGAGAAGTTCGACGCGGAAGATATCATCCCAGACAGCCCGTTCGATCATGCGCTGGGCGCCGTGTGCGAACCCTGAAGCAGGCTTCCCTAGTTAGGGAAATTCGGGAAGAAGTTGCTCATCACCCAAGTCAGCACACCGAGCGACGCCACCGTGGCGATCAGTACCAGCAGCAAGCGGCCGAATTTCGGCTTTCCGTCGTTTTCATCACGCATCGTCATGGCTAATCCTGCAAGCTTGAGAGAGCCGTAGTATAGTCCATCCATGGACAGCATCGACCTCGAAGTTTTGAAAACCAGTGCCGGCTGGATCGCCGCAGGGCAGCGTTGCGAGCTCATTACGGTGATCAAAACCTGGGGCTCCAGCCCCCGCCCCGTGGGTGCCACGCTGGCCATCTGTGAAGATGGCACCGTGGTCGGCTCGGTTTCCGGCGGCTGCATCGAGGATGACCTGATCGCGCGTGTGCAGCGCGAGGGTATTACAGCAGCCGTTCCCCGCATCGTCAGCTACGGCATTACGGCCGACGAAGCACACCGTTTCGGCCTACCCTGTGGCGGCACCATCGAACTGGCAATCGAACCTTTATCGCAGCAGAGCCGCCTTGACGAACTGCTGCAGCGACTGGAACAGCACCAGCTAGTGCAGCGCCGGCTCGATCTGCGCACGGGCGCAGTCGAACTGTCGCCAGCGTCCGCCGGCACCCAGTTACAGATCAGCGAGCACGCGCTAGTGACAGTACACGGCCCGCGCTGGCGCCTGCTCATCATCGGCGCCGGCCAACTGTCACGCTTCCTCGCCCAGATCGCCAGCGCCATGGACTACCATGTGATCGTCTGCGACCCACGCGAGGAATACCGTGCCGGCTGGACGCTGGCAGAGGTGCCGCTGCTGCACGAAATGCCGGACGATGTGGTGATCAGCCTACAGCTAGACCACCGCAGCGCCGTCGTAGCACTGACCCACGACCCCAAGCTCGATGATCTGGCCCTGATGGAAGCGCTGCGTTCCGATGCCTTCTATGTGGGCGCTATCGGCTCGCGCCAGAACAATGCCAAGCGGCGCGAACGCCTGCTGCAGTTCGATCTGAGCGCCGAACAGGTAGCGCGTCTGCACGGCCCCATCGGCCTCTACATCGGCAGCAAGACGCCGGCCGAAATCGCCATCTCGATACTGGCCGAGATGACAGCCATCAAGAACGCCGTACCGGCCAGCCTGCTCGTTCCGCACGCCGCCACACCGGCAGCGCCGGGCAGCAACGCCTGCGCCATCGAACTGGGCGCAGCGTGAAGCAGAACGCCATATCACGCCGACACCGAATTCAAAAGCAAGAACCGGCTAGCCCGCGCACACCGACCGCGCGACAATTGCCACTCACATCAACCACGGAAACCGCATGAGCACCACCAATTTGCTACGCCTGATACTCCTTGCCGCCATCTGGGGTGGCTCCTTCCTGTTCATGCGCATCGCCGCCCCTGTGCTGGGCGCGGCCGTGCTGATCGAGTATCGCGTCCTGTTTGCTTCACTGTTCCTTGCCGTGATCGCCCTGCTGCTGCGCAAGCCACTCTACCTACGCGACAACTGGAAGCACTATCTGCTCTTGGGCTTCTTTAATTCGGCGCTGCCTTTCCTGCTGTTCGGCTTTGCCGCCCGCACGCTGTCCGCCTCGCTGCTGGCGGTACTGAACGCCACCACGCCCTTGTGGGGCACCTTGATCGCCGCCGTCTGGAGCCGCCACATGGTCAGCGCCAAAGTCATGCTGGGATTGCTGATGGGCGCCTGCGGCGTCTCGCTGCTGGTGGGCTTTGATCACGTCAGCAGCAAACCCGGTGCCGGCATCGCGATTATCGCTGTACTGGTAGCAGCTTTCAGCTACGGCGTCGCCAGCAACTACGCCAAACAGGCCAAGGCGGTCGAGCCGTTCGCCAATGCACATGGCTCGATGTGGGCTTCCACGCTGCTGGTCGCACCTGCCCTGCCCTTCTTCCCCATGCCCGGTGAACCGACGGTGGGCATCATGGCCGCCGTGCTGGCACTGGGCATCGTCTGCAGCGGCATCGCCTACCTGCTGTACTTCCGCCTGATACAGGATATCGGCCCCTCCTCAGCGCTGACGGTCACCTTCCTCAGTCCTCTGTTCGGCATCCTGTGGGGCATCCTGTTCCTCGGCGAACATGTGGGCTGGTACACCTTTGTCGGCGCTGCCATCGTGATTACCGGCACGGCGCTGGTCACGGGCTTCCGGCCTAATCTGGGCTTCCTGAAAAAACACACGGCCGCATGAAACCCCGTACGCTGGCTCTGCCACCCCACTATCGCCTGCAAGACGTGCTGGCCTTCCACCGGCGCGACAGCGAAAGCGTAGCCGAGCAGGTGGGCGAACAGAGCCTGCGCAAAGGCCTGCTGCTCGACGGCAGTGCGGCGGTACTCAACATCAGCTTCGACGCCGCACACGCGCCTACCAGCGCGCGCTACCAGCTCGACGTTGACGGCGCCACCAGCAGCGCCGCCAAAGCGCAACTCGAAGGCGTGCTACAGAGCGTGCTGGGATTGCGGCTAGATCCCCAGCCCTTCTGCGATTTCGCTGCTGACGATGCGCTGTTCGGCGCGCTCACCCGCGCCCAGCCCGGCCTGCGCGTGGTGCAGTCGGCCACGCTGTTCGAAGCGCTGACGTGGGCCATCATCGGCCAGCAGATCAACCTCACGTTTGCCATTGCGCTGCGCCGTACGCTGATCCAGCAGGCGGGACGCCAGCACAGCAGCGGCCTGTGGTGCTATCCCGATGCGACAGCAGTCGCTGCGCTCGACGTGGAAGCCCTGACCAGCCGTAAATTCTCCCGCGCCAAAGCGGAAACTGTGCTGCGGCTGGCGCGCCTTGTGGCCGACGGCAGCCTGCAACTAGAACTCTCAGCCAGCAACAGCATCGAGCAAGTCTCGGCCGCGCTGCTGGCGGTGAAAGGCATAGGCCCGTGGACCGTCAACTACGGCCTGCTGCGCGGCTACGGTTATGCCGACTGTTCGCTGCATGGCGATGTGGCCGTGCGCGCAGCGCTGCAGCATCTGCTGGGCGAAGACAGCAAGCCGGACATGGCTCGTACCGAGCAGATACTGGCGCGCTACAGCCCGCACCGCACGATGGCCGCCGCCCACCTGTGGGCCAGCCTGCATCCGCGCA
>NZ_CAXIQN010000008.1:0-296760 GCF_964031615.1 Duganella fentianensis | reverse complement strand
GCTGCCAGCCGATAAAGAAATGGTTATGCCAGGCGACAACGTGTCGATCACCGTTAAGCTGATCAACCCGATCGCTATGGAAGAAGGTCTGCGCTTCGCTATCCGCGAAGGTGGCCGTACCGTTGGCGCAGGCGTGGTTGCAAAAATCATCGGCTAATTTTTAGGCGCTGATAACTCAGGGTCGACAAGGTGTGCTACCATGTCGACCCTTTGTGCTGTATCCCGTTCTTTTTAAATTGCTGGCGCTACAAAGTTGCCAGTTCGCTCTTTTAGGAAAACATCATGTCCGCACCAAACCAGAAAATCCGTATCCGTCTGAAAGCTTTCGATTACAAACTGATCGACCAGTCGGCTCTGGAAATCGTTGATACCGCCAAGCGCACCGGCGCTGTGGTCAAAGGCCCAGTTCCTCTGCCAACCCGCATCCAGCGTTACGACGTTCTGCGTTCGCCACACGTCAACAAGACCTCGCGCGACCAGTTCGAAATCCGTACCCACCAGCGTCTGATGGACATCGTTGATCCAACCGACAAAACCGTGGACGCACTGATGAAGCTGGACCTGCCAGCTGGCGTTGACGTCGAAATCAAACTGCAATAATTCCTGCTATAGCCGCCTGCGGGCGGCGTGGCCGACAGGGCCGGAAGCGCATCACTGATGCACTTCCGGCCCTGTTTTTTTTACAACGGAAAAATGACTGCCGGTTCATGTTTCAGTAATAAAATATTACGAATTTAATTCCGAAAAACAACGGATGTTTAGTTAAATGAAGGTTTTTTGGCAATTCATGGCTTTTTGCCTTTCTTTTCCACCCATATTGTGAGAAATTCCAAGGCTGCGTTAAAAAAAGATCGAGGCCGTCGTGATCCGGCGACACTGTCAAAGCGCACAGTTTGTAACTACCATTCGGGAAAAGTCGTGAAAAATCCAACCATGAAAAAAAATGCGATCTCGATCGCATTAGCTCTCGCTTTCACTCCAGCCGTCTACGCTCAGGAAGCCGTTCAGGCCGAGCCTAAGATCCAGCGTGTGGAAATCACCGGTTCCAGCATCAAGCGTACCGACAGCGAAACCGCTGCTTCCGTACAAGTACTGTCGCGCAAAGACATCGAGCGCACGGGCGAGCACACCGTGCTGGGCCTGCTGACCTCGACCGCTGCGATCTCGGCCAACATCAACTCGGCCAGCTCGAGCTCGGGCAGCTTCGCTACCGGTTCGTCGGGCGTATCGATGCGCGGTCTGGGCAAAGTATCGACCCTGGTACTGGTTAACGGCCGTCGTATCGCTCCTTACGGTCTGGCGGACGGCGCGCAAGAAAACTTCACCAATCTGGATGCCATCGCGACCGACGCGATCGAGCGTATCGAGATCCTGAAAGACGGCGCTTCGGCTATCTACGGTTCCGACGCCATCGCCGGCGTGATCAACATCATCCTGCGTAAAGACTACCAGGGCGGTAAAGTGCAGGTTAACTACGAAGCCACCGACGGCTTCGCAGACCGCCGCAACCGCAGCGTCTCGGCCATCTACGGCTTCGGCGATCTGGAAGAAAACGGTTACAACACCTACCTGACCTTCGAGGGCTACAAGCGCGATGGTTACAGCCTGGGCGAACTGGCCAGCCGCTACCCAGCATGGCAGCGTGCTACCCCGGGCCGTTCGACCTGGGATGCCAAGAGCACCTTCTCGCCGACCGGTAACTACTTCCTGAGCTCGACCAACATCGTCGCTGCGCCAGGCTGCCCGGCCACCTCGATCGACCCAGCCGACAAGCTGTGCAAATTCGACGTGCTGCAGTACTCGGGTCTGACCACCAATAACAAGCGCTACGCTGCAGCCAGCAACACCCGCTTCAAGATCGGCCGTGATATCGACGCTAACTTCGAAATCACCACCGCCGGCGCCAGCAACGATTACATCGTCGCTCCGTTCAGTGCCAGCAACGGCAGCAGCACCACCTCGACCAGCGTGTGGTACAACGCGTTGGCCGGCAAAATGGTTGGTCCATTCAGCTACCCTAAACTGCCAGTAGGCAACAACGGTAACCCATACGCCTTCCCAGTGGAATACCGTGCCCGTCTGATGGACACCGGCAACGGCTTCAACTTCAACCGTACCGAATCCGACCAGAGCCGCTTCATGCTGGCCCTGAACGGCACCGTTGGTAACTTCGACTGGAAATCGGCCGTTGGTCACATGACCTCGAGCGCAACCAAGGCCACCCGTGCCGTGAGCGCCAAAGGCTACACCGACGCTATCGTCAACAACACCTACAAGTTTGGCCAGCAGAACGATGCAGCGCTGCTGAACCAGATGTTCCCTATCCGTACCACCGAAGGCGAGTCGAAAATTGAATTCATCGACGCCACCATCACCGGTGAAGTCATGCAACTGCCAGCTGGTCCGCTGAGCATTGCAGTGGGTACCGACCTGCGTCGTAACTCGTACGAAATGAAGAGCTCGGACAACGTGCTGGGTGGTGAGCTGGTCGGCATCTTCGGTCTGCAAGTGAAAGACCGTCAGAGCCAGTATGCTGTGTTCACCGAAGCCACCATCCCTGTGGTGAAACGCGTGGAACTGAGCGCTGCTCTGCGTGCCGACAAGACCAGTGGCGCCGAAGCCCACCTGTCGCCGAAACTGGGCGCCAAAGTGCAAGCACTCGATTCGCTGCTGCTGCGTGGTACCGCTGCCGGTGGTTTCCGTGCTCCTAACATCGTTGAAACCGGTAACGGTCTGGGCCGTAGCTCGGTTGCTACCAGCGTAGTCGACCAGCGTCGCTGCCCTATCGCTTCGGAACTGAACAATCTGATTCAGAAATCCAATGCAACCGCAGCTGACAAGGCCCTGGCTAACAGCTACCGCAACAACGACTGCCTGTCGTCGCTGCCTAGCTTCGTGTCGTCCAACCCTGACCTGAAACCAGAAACCTCGCGTTCCTACACCCTGGGCCTGGTCTTCGAGCCAGTGAAAAACTGGACTCTGGCGCTGGACTACTACAGCATCGAGCGTAAAGACGAGATCGGCACCCGTGCCGTAGGCGACATTCTGAAGAACGAAGCAGCACTGCCAGCCGGCCAGCTGATCCGTATCGACAACAGCGCCACCGACAACGAGTTCCTGGCACTGGTGCGTAAATACGTTCCTGGCAATACCACCACCTTCGGTGGCATCGGCAAGCTGGGTATGGTTTACAACCCATACGTCAACTCGGGCAAAACCCGCGCTTCGGGCTTCGACTTCGACGCATCGGGCAAGTTCAAGATCGCCAACGTGGGTGATGTTGCTCTGAAACTGGACGGTACCTACGCCCTGAAATACCAGCAGTTCCTCGTGGCCGACAACGCCTACGGCATGAACATGGCCGGTAACTACGACGGTGGTCCACGTCTGCGCATGAAACTGCGTGGCTCGCTGAACACCGGTAAAGTAGATCAAGGCTTGACCGTCAACTACCGCGGTGCCTGGAGCCCGAACAGCGACGATGCACCGACCTACTGCGTAACCAACAAGGTTGCAGCAGACCAGATGGCAGCTTGCGGCAAAGTGCGTGCTTACACCACGGTTGACTACAACCTGGCTTACACCATGAGCAAGAACGTCAAGCTGAGCGCCTACATCTACAACCTGCTGAACCAGGATACGCCAGTGAACTACCGTGATGGCATTACCGCCAGCAACATGCTGTTCCGTACCTTCGGCCTGAGCGCTGCTTATAGCTTCTAAGCAACGCTGAGCAAGCCTGCCCGCAAGGGCGGCTTAGCGCCGCAAAACACCCCGTCTGCCTTGTGCAGCCGGGGTGTTTTTTTTTGCTGTGGTGATAGCAAAACTGAAGTCGGTTTCAGCGTTGCGCAAACCATACAGGAAACCCTTACACATTCATTTTATTAGCAAATAAAGAAATCTTTCTTTTCAGGAAATCCCGATTATGAGAAATTGGAGGTCTACCAAGGAATACCGCGTGAGGCAACCAGTCTTACGAATTTTTGCGTAGATTTACAAATATCTGCTAAGAATAAAAGAGGGAGGTACTTTGAAACACCATCCATTGAGCAAGCGCAGCGCCATCGCCGTGGCCCTGACGCTGGCCTACACACCCGCCATTTACGCCCAGCAAGCCACGGGCAAGGAAGTTGAAACCGTCTACATTACCGGCTCGAACCTGAAGCGCGTCGGCAAGGAAGGCGAATCGCCGGTGCAGGTGATTACCCAGCTTGAAATCAAAGCCAGTGGCGCTGCCACCGTGGCCGAGCTGATGCGCACCGTGCCGTCTATGGGTACCGACAACAACTACGACACCAATGACGGCGGCTTCTCGCGCGGCGTCTCGACTGCCTCGCTGCGCGGTCTGTCGTCCACTTCGACCCTGATTCTGCTGAATGGCCGCCGCATGACGCCATCGGCCTATGCCGACCCGAATGACGGCAATTCCACCCTGTATGACCTGAACAGCATTCCCCTGTCGGCACTGGAGCGCGTCGAAATCCTCAAGGATGGCGCGTCGGCGGTGTACGGCTCGGATGCGATCGGCGGTGTGATCAACTTCATCACCAAGAATAACTACGAAGGCGTGCAGGTGGCAGCCCGTGTCGGTGCCAATGACGATGGCAACTTCGGCAAGCGCGGTGCCAGCATGTTCTGGGGCAAGGGCGATATCGATAAGGATGGCTACAACGTCTTCGTTGCGGCCGACGTGTCCAAGCGTGACCGCGTGAAGCGTGCTGACGCGACCGATATCCAGGTCGAGCAGTACAAAATCCTGAACGGCCGCTACGCCACCAATTACGGTAGCACCGTGTCCAGCAGCGCGTCGTTCTACCGCGAAAGCGCGCCCGGCTCGAAGAACTTTGGCGTGTCGCAGAGCACCGCCGCTGCCCGTCTGGTAACCCTGACCAATTGCGATCCGTCGCAGCAACTGGTCGGTAGCCGCACCATGGGCCTGGCGCGCACCAGCGTGTTCATCGGCCGTACCTTCTGTAACTACGACACCCCTCAGTTCCTCGAAGCCCAGAGTGCCGGCAATGACCAGAATGTGATGAGCCGCGGCGTCATCAAACTGGGCGCCAACACCCGTGCCTTCGCCGAAGTCGGCTTCAGCCGCAGCGAGCGTAACTACACCGGTGCGCCGATTACACTGGGCCAGTCCTCGGTGACCAACTTTACCTCGACCGGTGTGGCCGATCCGTTCCAGGTCATCCTGCCGATCGGCCATCCGGACAATCCGTTCCCGACCGCACGTGCTTCGGTCGGCTACCGCTTTGAAAACCTGCGCGGCGGCACCCAGAACGTCAACACGGGCATCCGTGCACTGGCCGGTCTGGAAGGCAGCTGGTCGGGCTGGGATTGGAACACGGGTCTGCTGTGGAACCAGTCGAAGAAGGATGACATCACCTACGGCCGGCTGTACCTGCCGACCCTGCGCAAGCTGAACACCGGTACGTCGCTGGCCGCACTGGCTGCCGACCCGACCCTGGCGCATGACGTGGTCAGCGACAACAAGGCTTCCATCCTGCAGTGGGATGCCCGCGTCAACACGGAATTCGGTGCACTGCCTGGCGGTCCGCTGGCACTGGCACTGGGTACCGAGGTGCGCCGTGAAAAGATCAATCTGAAACCGGATGAGCTGGTAGCGACCGGTCAGATCTATGGTCTGGCCAATACCGTGATCGACGGCCAGCGCGACGTCAAGTCGGCCTTCGTCGAACTGCGTACGCCGGTACTGAAAAATCTGGAATTCGACTTCGCCGGCCGTCTGGACAAATATCCTGACATCAAGACCAACTTTGTACCGAAAGTGGGCGGTAAATGGACGCTGGCAGACTCGGTCGCCATGCGCGGTACCTATGCGCGCGGCTTCCGTGCGCCTGGCCTGACCCAGGTAACGCCCGGTGGTGCGCAGTTCTTCCTGAGCGGCATCTGGGATCGTCGTCGTTGCGAGGCGGATATGGAAACGCCAAAAAATGGCGCGACCGAGGTGGATTGCGCCAAGTCGGCCGCTGGTACCGGTGGTGCCAATCCGGATCTGGTGCCGGAAAAATCCAAGAGCTATTCGATCGGTCTGGTCATCTCGCCAACGGCCAATCTGGATATGACCATCGATATGTGGCGTATCCGCAAGACCGGCGAAGTGATTCTGGGTTCGGCATGGGATGCGCTGAAGAATGAGGACTCCAATCCTGGCAACGTGATCCGTGATCCTAACCCTGTCAACTGGGTAACGGATGCCAACGGCAAAGTGATCCCGAATTCGGGCCCGCTGCTGATGGTCAAAGAGCCATGGATCAATCAGGGCGCGTCGGAAGTGCGCGGGATCGATCTGGAAGTGCGTCACCGCAAGAATCTGGGCGACTGGGGGACTTTCAATACCAAGGTCTCCACCACCTACACTTCGCACTACTCGATCGCTGCCCATGAGGGCGACATCGAACACAATCTGGCGGGTAGCAGCGCCGGTCTGACTGACTGGGCCATCAGCAGCGGCATGGATATGCCGCGCTGGAAGAGCAACCTGACGGCCAGCTGGGCGCGTGGTGACCATGCCCTGACGGCCACGGTCAACTACATTGGCCCGATCTCGCTGCTGCGTCGCTACGACGGTGCCGATACTTTCGCCCAGCCGTTCTGCCACTATGGCACACCGAAGCCGACCGATGCCGAACCAGATCGTGACGCGACCATCCCGCTGTACGAGGCGTATTTCCCTGACTGCGCCGTCAACAGCTGGACCACGGTGGGTCTGGGCTACACCTACACGGGCTTCAAAAACCTGTCGCTCAGCTTCAATATCCAGAATCTGCTCGACACCAAAGCGCCATATGATCCGCGCTATGGCGTGAACAGTGCAGCCACCCCGCTGCAAGGTTAC
Source organism: Duganella fentianensis (assembly GCF_964031615.1). Classification (GTDB taxonomy): domain Bacteria; phylum Pseudomonadota; class Gammaproteobacteria; order Burkholderiales; family Burkholderiaceae_D; genus Rugamonas; species Rugamonas fentianensis_A. Next base: position 289,898 of record NZ_CAXIQN010000008.1, on the reverse strand, counting down.
AACGAAGGCCTGCATAACAACCAGGGTCGTTACTTCACCTTCAGTGCCAGCTACGCGTTCTAAGCGGAACCTAGCTCAAAAAACAGCGCCCTCGTGGCGCTGTTTTTGTTTCTGCAGGGCAGGGCGCCAGCCCGCGCCAATGCTGCTTTTGGCAATCTTTCCGCCGATTGGCGCCGGGGCGCAAGAAAACCTGACATACCTCGTATTAAGTTGTTGCGTCAAGGGTCTTTTCGCGCTAAACTAGCCGGCTTCGGTATGGATATGTCTTTTTTATTAGTCCGTACTTATTTTAGTAGTTAAACAAAGCCCCGCCCAATCGTAGGTGGGAATGGAGAAAAAATGAGCCTAGGCCTCCTCGGTCGCAAGGTTGGTATGATGCGCATCTTCACCGATGACGGGGATTCGATCCCAGTCACCGTGTTGGACGTATCGAACAACCGTGTTGCGCAAATCAAAACGCCTGAAACGGATGGTTACTCCGCTGTTCAGGTTGCATTCGGTCAACGTCGCGCTTCCCGCGTGACCAAAGCCGTCGCTGGTCACCACGCCAAAGCTGGCGTTGAAGCCGGTACCACGCTGAAAGAATTCCGCATTGACGTTACCAAAGCTGCTGAACTGAAAGCTGGCGACACCGTTGCCGTTTCGCTGTTCGAAGTTGGTCAGAAAGTTGACGTGCAAGGCGTATCGATCGGTAAGGGTTACGCTGGTACCATCAAGCGTCACAACTTTGCTTCGGGTCGTCAGACCCACGGTAACTCCCGTTCGCACAACGTACCAGGTTCCATCGGTATGGCGCAGGATCCAGGTCGCGTATTCCCTGGTAAGCGCATGACCGGTCACCTCGGTGACGTAACCTGCACCGTGCAGAACCTCGAAATCGCCCGTATCGATGCCGACCGTCAGCTGCTGCTGGTCAAAGGCGCGATCCCAGGCGCGAAAAACGGCCAGGTTGTAGTGTCGCCTGCTGTCAAAGTTAAAGCAAAGAAGGGAGCTTAATCGATGGAACTCAAGCTCTTGAACGCACAAGGTCAAGCCGCCTCTAACGTTGCTGCCGCCGACACCGTCTTCGGCCGTGACTACAACGAAGCCCTGATCCACCAGATCGTCGTTGCTTACCAAGCCAATGCTCGTAGCGGCAACCGCAAGCAAAAAGACCGTGAAGAAGTTCACCACACGACCAAGAAGCCATGGCGCCAAAAAGGTACCGGCCGCGCTCGTGCTGGTATGTCGTCGTCGCCACTGTGGCGCGGCGGTGGTCGCATCTTCCCGAACTCGCCTGACGAGAACTTCACCCACAAAGTGAACAAGAAGATGTACCGCGCTGGCCTGTGCTCGATCCTGTCGCAACTGGCCCGCGAAGAGCGCCTGGTTGTGGTAGAAGATTTCGCTATCGAAGCTCCTAAGACCAAGCTGCTGTCGCAAAAGCTGACCGGCATGGGCTTTGACTCGGTGCTGATCATTACCGATACCGCCAACGAAAACCTGGAACTGGCTTCGCGCAATCTGCCGAACGTTCTGGTGGTTGAACCACGTCACGCAGATCCAATGTCCCTGGTGTTCTACAAGAAGATCCTGGTCACCAAAGCTGCACTGGCTAAGATTGAGGAGATGCTGGCATGAGCGCATTGAAATTTAGCGAAGAGCGCCTGATGAAGGTGCTGGTGGCTCCGGTCATTTCCGAGAAGGCCACCATGGTCGCGGAAAAGAACGAGCAGATCGTTTTCCGTGTAACCACCGATGCGACCAAGCCAGAAATCAAAGCCGCTGTTGAACTGCTGTTCAAAGTGGAAGTGGAATCGGTGCAGACCGTTAACCGCGAAGGTAAGCAGAAGCGTTCCGGTGCTCACATCGGCCGCCGCAACCATACCAAGCGCGCTTTCGTGTGCCTGAAACCTGGCCAGGAAATCAATTTCTCCGAGGAGGCTAAATAATGGCACTCGTTAAGATGAAGCCAACCTCCCCAGGCCGTCGCGGCATGGTGAAAGTTGTTAACGCCGACCTGTACAAAGGCCGTCCGTTCGCAGCGCTGGTTGAGAAAAAATCGAAAACTGCTGGCCGTAACAACAACGGTCACATCACCACCCGTCATATCGGTGGTGGCCACAAGCAGCACTATCGTCTGGTTGACTTCAAGCGTCAAAAAGATGGTATCCCTGCAAAAGTGGAACGTATCGAATACGATCCTAACCGTACCGCGCACATCGCTCTGCTGTGCTACGCCGACGGTGAGCGTCAGTACATCATCGCTACCAAAGGCATGGCCGTGGGCGACACCGTGATGAACGGTTCGGAAGCTCCGATCAAAGCCGGTAACTGCCTGCCTATCCGCAACATCCCAGTGGGTACTGTGATGAACTGCGTTGAAATGCTGCCAGGTAAGGGTGCTCAGATGGCCCGTACCGCTGGTGCTGGCGTGGTGCTGATGGCCCGTGAAGGTACCTACGCTCAAGTGCGTCTGCGCTCGGGTGAAGTACGTCGCGTGCACATCGAGTGCCGTGCAACCGTGGGTGAAGTCGGCAATGCCGAACACAGCCTGCGTAAGATCGGTAAAGCTGGTGCGATGCGCTGGCGCGGTGTTCGTCCTACCGTTCGCGGTGTGGTCATGAACCCGATCGACCACCCGCACGGTGGTGGTGAAGGCCGTACTGCAGCTGGTCGTCACCCAGTGTCGCCATGGGGCCAGCAGACCAAGGGTAAGAAGACTCGCAGCAACAAGCGTACTTCTTCGATGATCGTCTCGCGCCGCGGCAAGAAATAAGGATAAATCATGACTCGTTCATTGAAAAAAGGGCCGTTCTGTGACGCCCACCTGGTGAAAAAAGTCGAAGCCGCACAAGCGTCCAAAGACAAAAAGCCAATCAAAACCTGGTCCCGTCGCTCGACCATCATGCCTGACTTCATCGGCCTGACGATCGCTGTTCACAACGGCAAGCTGCACGTGCCTGTGTATGTTTCCGAGAACATGGTTGGTCACAAGCTCGGTGAATTCGCGCTGACCCGCACGTTCAAGGGCCATGCCGCTGACAAGAAGGCGAAGAAATAATGGAAACCAAAGCTATCCTCAAAGGTGTGCGCCTGTCCGACCAAAAAGGTCGTCTGGTTGCTGACCTGATCCGTGGCAAGAAGGTTGACGCTGCACTCAACATTCTGCAATTCAGCCCAAAAAAGGGCGCGACCATCATCAAGAAAGTGCTGGAGTCGGCAATCGCTAACGCTGAGCACAATGATGGCGCGGACATCGACGAACTGTTCGTGAAAACGATCTACGTCGAAAAGGGCCCGATCCTGAAGCGCTTCACTGCACGCGCTAAAGGCCGGGGTGATCGTATCTCGAAACAATCCTGTCACATTTACGTGACTGTCGGCAACTAAGGAGTCACGATGGGACAGAAGATACATCCAACCGGTTTCCGTCTGGCCGTAACCCGTAACTGGGCTTCGCGCTGGTACGCTGGCAATGGCAACTTTGCTGCCATGCTGAATGAAGACCTGAAAGCACGCGCTTTCCTGAAAACCAAGCTGAAGAACGCTTCGGTCGGCCGCATCGTGATCGAGCGTCCAGCCAAGAACGCGCGCTTCACCATCTACAGCTCGCGTCCGGGCGTGGTCATTGGTAAAAAAGGCGAAGACATCGAAGTACTGAAGTCGTCGCTGACCAAGATCATGGGCGTGCCTGTGCATGTGAACATCGAAGAAATCCGCAAGCCAGAAATCGACTCGCAGCTGATCGCTGACTCGATCGCTCAGCAGCTGGAAAAGCGCATCATGTTCCGCCGCGCGATGAAACGTGCTATGCAAAACGCCATGCGTCTGGGTGCCCTGGGCATCAAGATCATGTCGTCGGGCCGTCTGAACGGTATCGAAATCGCTCGTAAAGAGTGGTATCGCGAAGGTCGTGTGCCTCTGCACACCCTGCGCGCCGATATCGACTACGGTACCAGCGAAGCTTCGACCACCTACGGCATCATCGGTGTGAAGGTTTGGGTTTACAAAGGCGATCGTTCGGCTAACGGCGACGCACCAGTGATCGATACCCCACCAGACGAGAAGAAGCCACGTGGCCCACGTCGCGACGACGGTAAACCAGCTGGCCGTCGTCCAGCCGGTGCCGGCCGTGTGCGTAGCGCCGCCAAGCCGGCCGAGAAAGCAGGAGAATAATCATGCTGCAACCAGCACGCAGAAAGTATCGTAAAGAGCAGAAAGGCCGTAACACCGGCATTTCGCACACCGCCGGCACTTCGGTGTCGTTCGGCGAATTCGGTCTGAAAGCCGTGGCCCGTGGTCGTATCACGGCCCGTCAAATCGAGGCTGCACGTCGCGCCATGACCCGTCACATCAAACGTGGCGGCCGTATCTGGATTCGCGTGTTCCCGGACAAACCGATTTCGAACAAACCTGCCGAAGTCCGTATGGGTAACGGTAAAGGTAATCCGGAATACTACGTCGCCGAAATCCGTCCAGGCAAAGTCCTGTACGAAATGGATGGCGTCGCAGAAGAACTGGCGCGCGAAGCATTCCGCCTGGCCGCTGCCAAACTGCCACTGGCAACCACCTTCGTGGTTCGTCAAGTTGGTCAATAACAGGAGTGAAATATGAAAGCATCTGAACTCCGCGGCAAAGACCAGGACGCTCTGCAAAAAGAGCTGAATGACCTGTTGAAGGCCCAGTTTGGCCTGCGTATGCAAATCGCTACGCAACAACTGAGCAACACTTCGCAGCTCAAGAAGGTACGTCGCGATATCGCACGTGTAAAAACGGTAATGAACACGAAGGAAGCCAAATGACTGATCAAGTAAAGCTGAAGCGTACTCTGATCGGTAAGGTGGTGTCCGATAAAATGGACAAAACCGTTACCGTTCTGATCGAACGCCACGTCAAACATCCTTTGTACGGTAAGATCATCGTCCGCTCGAACAAGTATCACGCGCACGACGAGACCAACCAGGTGAAAGCCGGTGACACGGTGGAAATCACGGAAGGTCGTCCGATCTCCAAAACGAAGGCATGGACCGTAACGCGTGTGGTGCAAGCCGCACAAATCGTTTAATTGACGATCTCGCCTCCGACCTTAGGGCCGGGGGCGGTTTTTCAATTAGTTCTTGCAAGCCCGCAAATTGTATGTAATACTTGCGGGCTTCGTTCATGTAACGCCGCAAAGTGTCTGGCCACAGACGCAGAACCGCGCGGTCAGTAGCAGTACGAAGGTCAAGCACCCAAACAGTGGGCTCTGCATGAGCACTCTGGCGGGACCAAGACTGACCGCAGGTCCGCATTGTGTGGATTCTTCGGCTTAAGTTGGGAAAGAGAATACTATGATTCAAACTGAAAGCCGGCTCGAAGTGGCCGACAACACCGGTGCAAAAGAAGTTCTGTGCATCAAGGTGTTGGGCGGCTCCAAGCGCCGTTATGCAAGCATTGGCGATGTGATCAAAGTAACCGTTAAGGTTGCTGCGCCACGTGGCCGTGTTAAAAAAGGTGAAATTTATAACGCCGTGGTTGTGCGTACCGCTAAAGGTGTGCGCCGCCAAGATGGTTCCCTGGTGAAGTTCGACGGCAATGCCGCCGTTCTGCTGAACGCCAAACTGGAACCAATCGGTACCCGTATTTTTGGACCAGTAACGCGCGAACTGCGTACTGAAAAGTTCATGAAGATCGTGTCCCTGGCACCTGAAGTCCTGTAAGGAGTCGTAATGGATAAGATTCGTAAAAACGACGAAGTCATCGTTCTGGCCGGGAAAGACAAGGGCAAGCGTGGCGTCGTTCAGCGTCGTGTAGATGCTGAGCACGTCGTGGTTGAAGGCGTCAACGTTGCTAAAAAAGCGACCAAGCCTAACCCAATGACTGGCGTACAAGGTGGTATCGTCGATAAGACTATGCCGATTCACGTGTCCAACGTTGCACTGTTCAATGCAGCGACTGGCAAGGCAGACCGTGTTGGTTTCAAAGAAGTGGATGGTAAAAAAGTCCGCGTCTTCAAATCGTCCGGCGAAGTAGTGAAGGCTTAAGAAATCATGGCACGTCTCCAAGAGTTCTATAAAGAAAAAGTCGTTGCTGACCTGACCGCTAAGTTCGGTTACAAGTCGGTAATGGAAGTTCCACGTCTGACCAAAATCACCCTGAACATGGGTGTGGGTGAGGCTGTTGCGGACAAGAAGGTCCTCGAGCACGCTGTCGGCGACCTGACCAAGATCGCTGGTCAAAAACCAGTGACCACCAAATCGCGTAAAGCAATCGCGGGTTTCAAAATCCGTGAAGGCTACCCGATCGGTACCATGGTTACCCTGCGCGGCGCTCGTATGTACGAGTTCCTGGATCGCTTCATCACCGTGGCCCTGCCACGCGTGCGCGATTTCCGCGGTGTGAATGGCCGTGCGTTCGATGGTCGTGGTAACTACAACATCGGCGTGAAAGAGCAGATCATCTTCCCGGAAATCGAGTACGACAAGATCGATGCGCTGCGTGGTCTGAACATTTCGATCACCACCACCGCCAAGACCGACGACGAAGCGAAAGCTCTGCTCGCCGCCTTTAAATTCCCGTTCAGGAACTAAGTAGATCATGGCAAAACTCGCACTGATTAACCGTGAACAGAAGCGCATTGACCTGGCAAACAAGTTTGCTCCAAAGCGCGCTGCACTGAAGGCCATCATTGATGACCAGTCGAAGTCGGAAGAAGAACGTTACGAAGCGCGCCTGAAGCTGCAAGCGCTGCCACGTAACTCGGCACCGACCCGCCAGCGTAACCGCTGCGCCGTCACCGGTCGTCCACGCGGCACCTTCCGTAAATTCGGTCTGGGCCGTATCAAGCTCCGTGAATTCGCCATGCGTGGTGAAATTCCGGGTATGACTAAAGCAAGCTGGTAATAGGAGAATATGCAATGAGTATGAGCGATCCTATCGCCGATATGCTGACCCGCATTCGTAACGCCCAAGGCGTGCAAAAAGCGACCGTGGCTATGCCATCGTCGAAAGTTAAAGTTGCGATTGCCAACGTCCTGAAGGACGAGGGTTACATTGAAGATTTCGCTGTTGCCGAAGCTGGTGGCAAAGCGGAACTGAAAATCGGTTTGAAGTATTATGTTGGCCGTCCCGTCATTGAGCGCCTGGAGCGCGTGTCCCGTCCGGGCCTGCGTATCTACAAAGGCAAAGACGAGATCCCTACTGTGATGAATGGCTTGGGTGTGGCGATCGTGTCGACTCCGCAAGGCGTCATGACTGACCGCAAAGCACGCGCTACCGGTGTCGGCGGCGAAGTTATTTGCTACGTCGCATAAGGAGTTACACATGTCTCGAGTAGCTAAAATGCCTATCGCTGTGCCAGCTGGCGCTGAAGTCGCCATCTCCGCACAAGCGATCACCGTCAAAGGCCCGCTGGGCGTTCTGACCCAGTCCCTGAACGGTCTGGTAGCAGTAGAAAACAATGCAGGTACCCTGAGCTTTACGCCAGCTAATGACTCCCGCGAAGCCAATGCCATGTCCGGCACGCTGCGCGCTCTGGTCAACAACATGGTGAACGGCGTTACCAAGGGTTTCGAGAAGAAGCTGAACCTGATCGGCGTGGGCTACAAAGCTCAAGCACAAGGCGACAAGCTGAACCTGTCGCTGGGCTTCTCCCACCCTGTTGTGCACACCATGCCAGAAGGCGTGACCTGCGCAACGGCCACCCCGACCGAGATCGTCATCAAAGGCATCGACCGTCAAAAAGTGGGCCAAGTGGCTGCTGAAGTTCGTGCTTACCGCGCTCCTGAGCCATACAAAGGCAAGGGCGTCCGTTATTCGGACGAAGTGGTTAAGATCAAAGAAACCAAGAAGAAGTAATTTAGGGGCTGACGATGGACAAGAAAGAATCACGTCTGCGCCGCGGACGCCAAACCCGGATCAAGATCGCGCAATTGAAAGTGAACCGCCTGTCGGTACACCGCACCAATCAGCACATTTACGCGAACCTGACCTCGCCAGATGCCAAAGTACTGGTATCGGCCTCCACGGCAGAAGTCGAAGTGCGCAACGAACTGGCTGGCAAGTCGGGCAAAGGCGGCAATGCTGCTGCTGCCGCTCTGGTTGGCAAGCGCGTCGCAGAGAAAGCACTGAAAGCAGGGATTACCGAAGTAGCGTTCGATCGCTCCGGTTTCCGTTACCACGGCCGTGTGAAGGCGCTGGCAGAAGCCGCGCGCGAAGCCGGTCTGAAGTTCTAAGGAACGATCATGGCAAAAATGCAAGCAAAAATGGCAAGCGACAAGCCGGATGATGGCATGCGCGAAAAAATGATCGCGATCAACCGCGTGACCAAAGTGGTCAAAGGTGGTCGTATCATGGGTTTCGCCGCGCTGACCGTAGTTGGTGACGGCGATGGCCGCATCGGCATGGGCAAAGGCAAGTCGAAGGAAGTTCCAGTCGGTGTGCAGAAGGCAATGGAAGAAGCCCGTCGCAACCTGATCAAGGTTTCCCTCAAAAACGGTACCCTGCAACACACCGTGACCGGTCGTCACGGCGCATCGAAAGTGATGATGTCGCCTGCGAAACCTGGTACCGGCGTGATCGCTGGCGGCGCTATGCGCGCAATCTTCGAAGTAATGGGCGTGACCGACGTGGTGGCAAAATCCACCGGTTCGAGCAACCCTTACAACCTGGTGCGTGCAACGCTGGACGGTCTGGCAAAAATGAGTACTCCTGCTGAGATTGCTGCTAAACGCGGCAAGTCGGTAGAAGACATCCTGGGCTAAGGTGAACGCGATGACACAAAAAACCATCAAAGTACAATTGGTCAAGGGCTTGATCGGCACGCGTGAAGATCACCGTGCTACCGTTCGCGGTCTGGGTCTGCGTCGTGTTAACTCGGTTTCCGAGCTGCAAGACACCCCATCCGTGCGCGGCATGATCAACAAAGTCTCGTACCTCGTTAAAGTTGTTGCGTAAGCCCCCGGGCTTACACACGGAGAAATCATGGAACTGAATACCATTCAACCAGCCGAAGGCGCGAAGCACGCTAAGCGTCGCGTAGGCCGCGGTATCGGCTCCGGCCTGGGTAAAACCGCAGGTCGTGGTCACAAGGGTCAAAAATCGCGTTCGGGCGGCTTCCACAAAGTCGGCTTCGAAGGCGGTCAGATGCCTCTGCAGCGCCGTCTGCCTAAGCGCGGTTTCAAGTCGCTCAACGCTACCTTCAAAGCTGAAGTGCGTCTGTCCGACCTGAACAACCTGGCTGTTGGCGATGTCGACATCCTGGTACTGAAACAAGCTGGCGTACTGAGCGTGCTGGCACGCGATGTGCGCGTCATTCTGTCCGGCGAGATCACCAAAGCGGTGAACCTCAAAGGCCTGAAAGTGACCGCTGGCGCGAAAGCCGCCATCGAAGCAGCCGGCGGCTCGGTAGCCTGAGTTGACCGCTAACAGCTTGATCGGAGCGAAAATTGGCGACTAACCCACAATTAGCTAAAAGTGCAGCAGCTGGTTTCCCTTGGGGCCGGCTCTGGTTCTTGCTTGGCGCATTGGTGGTGTATCGTATCGGTGCTCACATCCCCGTTCCGGGGATTGATCCGGTGCAATTGGCCGCGCTGTTCAAGTCGCAAGAGGGTGGCATCCTGGGCATGTTGAACATGTTCAGCGGTGGCGCTCTCGCGCGCTTCACAGTCTTTGCGTTGGGTATCACGCCTTACATCTCGGCATCGATCATCATGCAACTGGTGTCGATCGTTTCGCCACAGATGGAAGCGCTCAAAAAAGAAGGCGAAGCAGGCCGTCGCAAGATCACCCAGTACACCCGTTATTTCACGGTGGTGCTGGCGACGTTCCAAGCGTTGGGCATTGCAGTCGCACTGGAGTCGCAGGCAGGTCTGGTGCTGGATCCAGGCTATGCATTCCGCTTCGTTACGGTCGTGACGCTGTTGACCGGAACTATGTTCGTGATGTGGTTGGGCGAGCAAATTACTGAGCGTGGTCTCGGTAATGGTATCTCGATCATCATCTTTGCAGGTATCGCGGCTGGTCTGCCGGGTGCACTGGGAGGCCTGGCCTCGTCGGTTGCCAACGGTTCGATCGGTGCCTTCTCTGCAATCGTCATCATGATCCTGGTTGTGGCGGTAACGTTCTTCGTAGTCTTTGTCGAACGTGGCCAACGCAAGATTCTGGTGAATTATGCGAAACGTCAAGTGGGCAACAAGATTTACGGTGGTCAAACCTCGCACCTGCCATTGAAGTTGAATATGGCCGGCGTGATTCCACCGATCTTCGCTTCGTCGATTATCTTGTTCCCGGCAACGATCGTGGGCTGGTTTACCACGGGCGCCGATACGGCGAATCCCGCGGTCCGGTTCCTGAAAGATTTGGCTGCATCGATGGGGCCAGGCGAGCCCATCCACGCACTGTTGTACGCCATTGCGATCGTGTTTTTCTGTTTCTTCTATACAGCGCTGGTATTTAACAGCAAGGAAACAGCGGATAACTTGAAGAAGAGCGGGGCCTTTGTGCCAGGGATCCGTCCCGGTGAGCAGACTGCCCGTTACATCGACAAGATCCTGACACGTTTGACACTGGCTGGCGCCATCTACATTACCCTGGTGTGTTTGTTGCCGGAATTCATGCAAGCCGAGTGGAAAGTACCGTTCTATTTTGGTGGTACTTCTCTGTTGATTATTGTAGTTGTGACCATGGATTTCATGGCCCAGGTACAAAACTATGTAATGTCGCAGCAATATGAATCGCTGCTGCGCAAAGCAAACTTCAAAGGCGGAATTCCGACGCGATAAGCGCGGTAAACATACCGAATGGCAAAAGACGACGTCATACAGATGCAGGGCGAGATTCTTGAGAATCTGCCAAATGCAACATTTCGAGTAAAGCTGGAAAACGGACACGTGGTGCTCGGGCATATTTCGGGTAAAATGCGGATGAACTATATCCGCATTCTTCCTGGCGACAAGGTGACGGTAGAGCTGACACCTTACGATCTGAGCCGCGCACGTATCGTGTTCCGGACCAAGTAATTTTAGATAATCGAACCAACAAGAGAGTGCAAAATGAAAGTTAACGCCTCAGTCAAGCGGATCTGCCGCAACTGCAAGATCATCAAGCGCAAGGGCGTTGTTCGCGTAATCTGCGTCGAACCACGTCACAAGCAGCGTCAAGGTTAATAACCGTTATTTATCGAGGAATAACGAATGGCACGTATTGCAGGGGTTAATATCCCAAATCATCAGCACACCGTTATCGGCCTGACGGCCATCTACGGTGTAGGCCGTCCACGCGCAAAGTTCATCTGCGCCGCTACGGGTATTGCGACCGATAAAAAGGTCAAAGATCTGGACGACAGCGAACTGGAAAAACTGCGCGATGAAGTAGCTAAATTCATCGTCGAAGGCGATCTGCGTCGCGAACTGTCCATGAACATCAAGCGTTTGATGGATCTGGGTTGCTACCGCGGCCTGCGTCACCGTAAGGGCCTGCCGGTCCGCGGTCAACGCACCCGCACCAATGCACGTACCCGTAAGGGCCCGCGCAAAGCCGCTCAATCGCTCAAGAAATAATCTAGGGAAATCACATGGCTAAGCAACAAAGCAGCGCCGCAGCAGCGCGCGTACGCAAGAAGGTCAAGAAGAACGTTGCCGAAGGTATCGCTCACGTTCACGCTTCCTTCAACAACACCATCATCACCATCACCGACCGTCAGGGCAATGCTCTGTCGTGGGCGACCTCCGGTGGTGCTGGCTTCAAGGGTTCGCGTAAATCGACCCCGTTCGCAGCGCAGGTTGCGGCTGAAGCAGCTGGTAAAGTCGCAATCGAATGCGGCGTGAAGAACCTGGAAGTACGTATCAAGGGCCCAGGTCCTGGTCGTGAATCCGCAGTGCGCGCACTGAACAACCTGGGCATCAAGATCACCGAGATCCAGGACGTGACCCCAGTACCGCACAACGGCTGCCGTCCTCCAAAACGTCGTCGTATCTAATGGCCTGCCCGCCTCGGCGGGTATGCTGTTAAAAAAAGCTGGAGCAGTAGGCTGGAAACGGCTATACTCTCCGGCTGTTCTCGTCTTGCGGGTACACAAACTGTACACCGCGGATTTTATTTAGCCACCGTCTGGCCCACCCTGAGGATCAGACTAGCGCCTAACCGTCGCAAGATGGCTGGGGCGTTATTATTTATAAAAAGGAAGCATCGTGGCACGTTATATCGGTCCTAAAGCTAAACTCTCCCGTCGTGAAGGTACTGACCTGTTCCTGAAGAGCGCACGTCGCTCGCTGGACAGCAAGTGCAAACTGGACGTCAAACCAGGCCAGCACGGCGTTAAATCGGGTGCCCGTACCTCGGACTACGGCAACCAACTGCGCGAAAAGCAAAAAGTTAAGCGTATCTACGGCGTGCTGGAACGTCAGTTCCGTCGCTACTTCGCTGAAGCTGACCGTCGCAAAGGCAACACCGGTGAAACCCTGCTGAAACTGCTGGAAACCCGTCTGGACAACGTTGCTTACCGCATGGGCTTCGGCTCGACCCGCGCTGAAGCACGTCAGCTGGTTTCGCACAAAGCCTTCACCGTGAACGGCCAGGTTGTGAACATCGCTTCGTACTCGGTTAAAGTCGGCGACGTGATCGCTGTACGCGAAAAATCGAAAAAGCAGACCCGTATCATCGAAGCGCTGTCGCTGGCTGAACAAGTCGGTATGCCTTCGTGGGTATCGGTTGATGCCAAGAAAATGGAAGGTACCTTCAAGTCCCTGCCAGAGCGTAACGAAATCGCTCAAGACGTCAACGAATCGCTGATCGTCGAGCTGTACTCGCGTTAATCTGTAGTTCGCTGCAAAAAACCCCGCCCGCTCCTACGAGTGGGCGTTTTCACTAATGCCATCAGCCTTATCGGCCTAACGCGCCGAGGGTATTGAAAAGGACATTTACATGCAAAACAGTCTGTTGAAGCCACGTATTATCGACGTTGAGGCACTCGGTGCCGGTCACGCCAAAGTCGTGATGGAACCGTTCGAACGCGGCTACGGCCACACCCTGGGTAACGCGCTGCGCCGCGTACTGCTGTCGTCGATGGTAGGCTACGCGCCGACCGAAGTGACGATCGCTGGTGTGGTACACGAATACTCGTCGCTGGACGGCGTGCAGGAAGACGTGGTTGACCTGCTGCTGAACCTGAAGGGCGTGGTCTTCAAAGTCCACAACCGTGACTCCGTCACCCTGACCCTGAAGAAAGAAGGCGAAGGCGCCGTGCTGGCATCGGATATCGATCTGCCGCACGATGTAGAGCTGATCAACCCTGAGCACGTGATTGCCCACCTGACCGCTGGCGGCAAGCTGGACATGCAGATCAAAGTGGAAAAAGGCCGTGGCTATGTGCCAGGTAACGTCCGCCGTCTGTCCGAAGACACCAACAAAACCATCGGCCGCATCATTCTGGATGCCTCGTTCTCGCCTGTGCGTCGCGTTTCCTACGCCGTGGAATCGGCCCGTGTGGAACAGCGTACCGACCTGGACAAGCTGATCATCAACATTGAAACCAATGGTGTGATCTCGCCGGAAGAAGCGATCCGTCAATCGGCTCGCGTACTGGTAGACCAACTGAACGTGTTCGCTGCACTGGAAGGCACCGAAGCTGCTGCCGAAGCGCCATCGCGCGCACCGCTGGTCGATCCTATCCTGCTGCGTCCAGTGGACGATCTGGAACTGACCGTACGTTCGGCCAACTGCCTGAAAGCAGAAAACATCTACTACATCGGCGATCTGATCCAGCGTTCGGAAAACGAACTGCTGAAGACGCCAAACCTGGGTCGCAAGTCGCTCAACGAAATCAAAGAAGTACTGGCTTCGCGCGGCCTGACCCTGGGCATGAAGCTGGAAAACTGGCCACCTGCTGGTCTGGAAAAGTAATTCGCTGTATTGCTGTACCCGTCCGGCACATGGTGTGCCGGACGTCATCCCTAGAACCGGTCCGCGCCTAGTAGCGATATCAGGCGATCGAAGAACTCGGATTTAAACACTGAAAGGAAGTACCATGCGTCACCGTCACGGCCTCCGTAAGCTGAACCGTACCTCGTCCCACCGTCTGGCAATGCTGCGCAACATGACCGTATCTCTGCTGCGTCATGAAGCCATCAAAACCACGCTGCCAAAAGCTAAAGAACTGCGCCGCGTAGTTGAGCCTATCCTGACCCTGGGCAAGACCGACACCCTGGCTAACAAGCGTCTGGCATTCTCGCGTCTGCGCGATCGTGAAATGGTTCTGAAGCTGTTCGCAGAACTGGGCCCACGTTACGCTAACCGCAATGGCGGTTACCTGCGCATCCTGAAAATGGGTTTCCGTGTTGGCGACAACGCTCCAATGGCTTACGTTGAGCTGCTGGACCGTCCAGAAGCAACCGACATCGAAGCCGCTCCAACCGCTGAAGAGTAATCTTCGCGTTAGTGCGCATTAAAAAAGCCGGGTTCGCCCGGCTTTTTTTTCGTCCGGGGTCAGGTCGGGCAAAGTGCAGGTGTCAGGTCGGGCGTTGGTGCGTTATTTGAGAAATCTCAAAAACTGCACTTTGCCCGACCTGACACCGACACTTTGCCCGACCTGACCCCAAGTTGTATTAACGCAGGCGGCGTTGGCCGGCGGCTTTGAACTCGGAACCGTCGCGCCATTGCGGTGTGCTGCCGTTGGCGATCTCAAGTCCTACCTGGAACAGCAGGCCGATATCCTGCACGCCGCCGCTGAAGTCCCAGTCGGTGCGTACGATGTCGCTGGTCTGGTGGTAGTCGTGCGCGACATAGTGGTTGACCACTTCGGCCGCGTAGTTGTCGGGGCGCTCGAGGTAGCCGCTGCGCGCTTTGGTGTACAGCACGGGCACGCCGGCACGGGCGAATTCGAGCTGGTCGGCGCGGTAGAAGCTGCCCAGTTCGGGACGGCTATCGTTTTCCATTTTGCGCCCCTGTGCGGCCGCATATTTGGCCAGCAGCTCGTCGATGCTGGAATGGCCGGAGGTGACGTTCTCGATCTGCGCCGTCTTGCCCCACGCATTGATGCCGTCGATGTTGATGTTGGCTACCGTCTGGCGCAACGGCACTAGCGGGTGGGCGGCGTAGTATTTGGCGCCCAGCAGACCCCGTTCTTCCGCCGTGGTGGCGAGGAACAGAATCGAGCGTTTGGGTGCCTGTGCGGCCGGCAAGGTTTTGTAGGCCTTGGCCAGTGCCAGCAGGGCCGCCGTGCCGGAAGCGTTATCCAGCGCGCCATGGTAGATCTGTTCGGTGCGGCTGCCCGGCAAGCGGGTGTCGATGCCGAGGTGGTCCCAGTGCGCGCTATAGATCACATACTCGTGCTTGAGCTTGGGATCGCTGCCCTCGATCAGCGCCACCACATTGTTCGATTTCAGGCTGCGCGTCTGGTTGTCGATCTGGAAGTCGGCCTTGGCTTTCAGTACCACCGGCTGGAACTCTTTCTTCAGTGCCTGCTGCTTGAGCTGCTCGAAATCATAACCGGCCGTCGCCAGCAGTTCCTTGGCACGCTCCAGCTGTATCCAGCCAGGCACGGTAGGGGCGTCCGGATCGGCGCCTTTGCGCTGCAGGCTGAAATGTTCGCCTACGCCGCCACTGCGCACCACGTCCCACGGGTAGGCGGCCGGTTTGGTTTCATGGATGATGATGGCTGCTGCCGCGCCCAGCTTGGCGGCGATTTCGTATTTGTAGGTCCAGCGCCCGTAGTAGGTCATGGCCTTGCCCTTGAACATGGCCGGATCGAGCTGCTCGGGATTATTCGGGTCGGGTATGGCGGGATCGTTAATCAGCATCAGCAGCGTCTTGCCTTTGACGTCCAGCCCCTTGTAATCATCCCAGCCGTATTCGGGCGCCTGTACGCCGTAGCCGACAAACACGATGTCCGAACCCTTGATCTTGGCGTGATCGCCGGGCGTGGTGGAGTGGGCGACGTAATCCTCGGGGAACTTCAGGCTGACCTGTTTGCCATTCACCGTATAGCTGAACTGCGGCACCGGCTTCTGCCCGCGCATGGGCACACCCTGCACCCAGCTGCCGTCCGGATTGCCGGGGCGCAGACCGAGCTGGCGGAACTGCTGCTTGAGGTAGTCCACGGTGCGGGTTTCGCCCAGCGATCCCGGTGCGCGGCCTTCGAATTCGTCCGAGGCCAGCACCTTGATGTGCTGCAGCAGTTCATCGGCCTTGATGCTGGCCAGCGCCGCATCGGGATTCTGTGCTTGCGCAGCAGCGCAGACCAGCAGGGTAGAGCACAGCAAGGGGCGTATCGTCGCCATGGTTCACTCCGTCTGAAAAAATTTTAGTTTCGCACAGAATGCTGACCTTTACCCAGCTTTAAGGGGGCTATCAGACGGTCTGGGCTGAGTCGGTGTACTATGCGGGAGACCCGTTTTGTCGAAAGAAGTCCATGTTGCGTTTTGTCCGTCTTTGCCTTGCGCTATTCTCTCTGATCGCTGTTCTTGGCCCTGTGCCGACCCGCGCCGAGGATACTTTCCTCGAACCGGAAGCGGCCTTCAAATTCTCGGCGCGCATGGTGGATGGCCATACGGTTGCCGTCACCTTCCAGATTGCCGATGGCTATTATATGTACCGCGAGCGCTTCAAGTTCAGCGCCGTGGGGGCCAAAGTGGGCGCGCTGGCGATACCTGCTGGCACCGTGCATTTCGACGAAACTTTCCAGAAAAATGTAGAAACCTATCGCAAGTCCGTCACCATGACCATGCCGGTCGACGCCGCTGGCAGCTTTACGCTGCAAGGCACGGGGCAGGGCTGCTCGGACAAAGGCCTGTGCTACGCGCCGCAGGACTACAAGATCACGCTGGTCGGCAGTGGTTCGGTGCCGCTGCCGGCCGCTGCTGCCGCGCCGGCGTCTACGCCAGTTGCAGCAGCGAGCGCCGTCGCTGGTGCCAGCGCACCCGCCAGCAAAGGCGCCACAGCCGGCGATAGTGGCGCAGGCGCGCTCGCCTCCGCTGCTGCCAGCGCTGGTCTGGACGGCAAGCCTGCGCCAGTCTCGCCCGGCGTCACCATCCGTGCCATTCCCGAACCTGTGACCACCGTGCTGGCGCCAGAAACCGCACCGGCCGCGGCCGGAGCAGCCGGTAATGAGGCCGGCAAACTGGAAGCCGCGCTCAAGTCCGGCAAGCTGCTGGTGATTCTGCCGCTGTTTGCGCTGCTGGGACTGGGCCTGTCCTTCACGCCCTGCGTGCTGCCTATGGTGCCGATTCTGTCGTCTATCATCGTCGGCGAAGGGGCGAATACCACCCGTGGCCGCGGTCTGCTGCTGTCGGCTACCTACTCGCTAGGCATGGCCATTGTCTACACAGCGCTCGGCGTGGCGGCTGGGCTGGCCGGCGAAGGGCTGGCGGCCGCTTTGCAGAACCCGTGGGTGCTGGGCAGCTTCGGTGTGCTGATGGCCATTTTGTCGCTGTCCATGTTCGGCGTGTACGACTTGCAGGTGCCGGCCGCACTGCAATCGAAACTCAGTGATGTCTCGAACCGCCAGTCGTCTGGCAAACTGGCCGGCGTATTCGTCATGGGCGCCATCTCCGCCCTGATCGTTGGCCCTTGTGTGGCCGCACCGCTGGCTGCCGCGCTGGTCTACATCAGCCAGAGCCGCGATGTGCTGATCGGCGGTAGCGCGCTGTTCGCCATGGCTATCGGCATGAGCGTGCCGCTGATGCTGGTGGGCGTGTCGGCCGGTGCGCTGCTGCCGCGTGCGGGCATGTGGATGGATAGCGTCAAGCGCTTCTTCGGCGTGCTGATGCTGGCCATGGGCTGGTGGCTGGTCGCACCGGTGCTGCCAGCGGCCGTCCAGATGCTGGGCTGGGCCGCGCTGTTCGTCGGCTACGGCATGTATCTGCTGCTCAATCGCGGCCAGTGGCTCGCCAAGTCGGCGGCGCTGGTGTTTATCGCACTGGGGCTGGTGCAACTGGTGGGCGTGGTCAGCGGCGGACGCGATCCGCTCGCACCGCTGGCCCATCTGGGTGCGCAGCAGCATAAGCCGCTGGCATTCCAGCGCATCAAAACGGTACAGCAGCTCGATGCCATGCTGGCCAATACGGGTGGCAAGACCGTGATGCTGGACTTTTACGCTGACTGGTGCGTGTCCTGCAAGGAGATGGAAAAGCTGACCTTCGTCGCGCCATCGGTGCAGGCTGCGCTGGCCAACACCGTGCTGCTGCAAGTGGATGTGACGGCCAATGATGCCGACGACAAGGCCATGCTGAAACGCTTCGGCCTGTTTGGTCCGCCGGGCATCATCCTGTTCGATCGTAGCGGCAAGGAAATCGCCGGTGCCCGCGTGATCGGTTTTCAGGACGCGGCGAAGTTCACCACCTCGCTGGAACGTCTTCGCTAAAAAAGTCTAGAATGGTCTAGAACGGTCTAGAACGACCTAGACCAGTCTAGAACTGGTCTAAAGAAGTCTAGAAAAGTCGAAAAAGTCTAAAAAGTAAGCGGCGTGGCACGGGGTTTAGCCTTCGTGCCGCGCCGTTGCTACTTTACTTGGCCGGTTTGGCCGCCTCCCCGTGATGCTCGCCCCAGCCGCCATGGGCGCGGCGCTGCATCATCCCGTGGCCACCATGGGCGCCACCCATGGTGCGGTCATCGAAGATGGCTTTCTGCTCCGTGCTGAGCTGGCCGTAGAAGGTGTTCAGCGCGGCCAGATGGGTCTCCATTTTGGCCTGGCGCTGTTTGTGATGCTCGAGCATCTTGCTCATGCGCTCAGGCGCTGTCATCTTGGCGGCCGCGCCGCGTTCCGGCCACGCATGATCGCCTGCCGCAGGCTTGATGGCGGCCTGATAGGTGGCCCAGGCCGATTCCTGCTGCGCCGTCAGCTTCAGCAAGTCATGCAGACGGGCCTGACGCTTGGCAAACATATCGCCCATCTTGGCCTGCATCTGGGCCCGCTCCGGCATACCGTGGCCTGCGGCCGGTGCTTTGTCCTGTGCCTGAGCAGCAGCCATGCCCAGTACCGTGAAACCGATCAGTAGAGTAGTGCGTAAGGCTTGCATGGTAGTTCCTTTATCAGTGAATTAATCTGTCGCGCTGCCTCTTTGTGAGCACCGCGCTGGACACCATCTTGGCAGCGCAAGTTTGCCACCAAGTTTCCCTTGCCGCGCTTTTTGTATCGAGATGTTTCGCCGTGGCTCCCATATACAAGACGATACAATTGGCGATTGCCCACAGCTAGGTGAACTGGGGATAATGAGCGCATGGAACCCACATCTACTATCTTGATCGTCGACGACGATCGCGACATCCGCTCCCTGCTGGCCGATTATCTGGAATCGAACGGCTACCGCGCGCTGGCCGCCGCCGACGGGCTGGCCATGTGGAAGCTGCTGGAAGACGCCCGCCCCGATCTGGTGGTGCTAGACCTGAATCTGCCCGGCGACGATGGCCTGACCCTGTGCCGCAAGCTACGCGCCCAGTCCACCCTGCCGGTCATCATGCTGACCGCCCGTAACGAGCCGCTCGATCGCATCCTCGGGCTGGAAATGGGCGCCGACGACTACCTGCCCAAACCGTTCGAGCCGCGCGAACTGCTGGCCCGTATCCGCAGCGTGCTACGCCGCAGTAACGCCATGCCTAGTGGCGGCGCGGCCGACAAAGCCCATCTGCTGCGCTTCTCCGGCTGGACGCTGGATCTGACGGCGCGCCACCTGCTCAATCCGGACGGCATCGTCATCATGCTGTCGGGCGCAGAGTTCCGCCTGCTCAAAGTCTTCCTCGAACATCCGAATCGCGTGCTCAACCGCGATCAGCTGCTGAACCTGACGCAAGGCCGCGATGCCGATCCGTTCGACCGCTCGATCGATATCCAGATCAGCCGTTTGCGCCAGAAGCTGGGCGAAGATGCGCGCCTGCCGCAAATCATCAAGACCGTACGTAACGGCGGCTATGTGCTGGCCGGTCAGGTCACCATGGAGCCGCACGCGTGAGAGTTTTCCTCGGCTCCATGACAGGGCGGGTGTTTATCGTTCTGCTGCTGGGTATCGTCGCGTCGGCCGCGCTGACCCAGTGGCTGGCCGTCGGCGAACGCACCCGCGCCATCGAACGCTACCGCGACTTCCACGCGCTGGAGCGGGCCGAACAGCTGATTACCACGGCAGACGTGCTGCCCGCCGCTTCCCGCCCTACCTATCTGCGCGTGGCCGGACGCGGCACGATCAAGCTGGAGCGCACCGAACTGGCCATGGCCATGGCTCTGCCGCAGACGGATTTTTCCACTGCGCTACAGCAGCGGGTCGGCAGCACCATTTTGCTGGGGCCGCTGGCCGAGCGTCCTGCCGAATGCGATGTGCCCCGAAAAGGGCGCGATTTCTTTGCGCCCACCCAGTGGAAGGGCACGTGCGAAACCATGGCCGTGCAGCTGACGGATGGCGAGGTCATGAAATTGTCCGTGCTGCCACCCCGTTCGCCACCAGCGGCCCAGCACAGCGAATGGCTGGCCTTATTGCCTTTCCTGCTCAGCATCGCGGGGCTGGCCTATCTGGTCACGCGCATGACGGTACGTCCGCTGCGCACGCTGGCACAGGCCGCCAAAGACCTCGGCAACGACATCAACCACCCGCCTGTAGTGCTGAGCGGCGCGGCTGAAATCCGTCAGGCCAGCGCCGCTTTCAATGCCATGCAGGCGCGCATCCGTCAGCATATCCAGCAGCGTACGGAAATGCTGGCTGCCATCACCCACGATTTGCAGACGCCGCTAACGCGCATGCGCTTGCGGCTGGAAAAAGTCCGTGACGAGGAACTGCAGCAGCGCCTGATCGATGATCTGTCCGCCATGCAGCAAATGGTGAAAGAAGGGCTGGATCTGGCGCGCAGCATGGATTCCTCAGAAACCATGCAGGCACTCGATCTCGATGCCCTGCTCGACAGTGTGTGCAGCGATGCCACCGATGTGGGCCAGTCGGTGGAACTGCGCGGCCGTGCCGGTATGGCGCTGATGGGGCGTCCGCTGGCGATCCGGCGCTGCCTGATGAACCTGATCGATAATGCCGTCAAATATGGCCACTATGCCCATGTGTCGGTGGAGCGGCTGGTGGGCGCGGCGCGCATCCGTATCCGCGACGGTGGCCCCGGCATCGATCAGGACCAGATGGCACGCGTGTTCGAGCCGTTCTACCGGGTAGAAAGCTCGCGCTCGCGGTCTTCCGGTGGCACGGGGCTGGGCCTGACCATTGCCCGCAATATCGCCGAACAGCATGGCGGTAGCGTGGTGCTGGCCAATCATGCCGAAGGCGGCCTCGAAGTGACGCTGGTGGTGCCGGAATA
This sequence comes from Duganella fentianensis, assembly GCF_964031615.1. Classification (GTDB taxonomy): domain Bacteria; phylum Pseudomonadota; class Gammaproteobacteria; order Burkholderiales; family Burkholderiaceae_D; genus Rugamonas; species Rugamonas fentianensis_A. The sequence goes on along the minus strand of NZ_CAXIQN010000008.1, from coordinate 268,661 downwards.
CTACGCTGGTCGCTGAGGTCGATACTTAGATCGACGGCTAGTCAACAATACTGTGCGACAATGTTTCGCCCTGCTGAGGTGGCCACGCAAGTGGCCACTGTCTCGACTGTAAAACAACTACTACCCATGAAAAAATCATCCCTCGCCATTCTGATCGCTGCAGTCGCCGGAGCCGGTGCTGTCGGCTGGAACATGACCCACCACAGTGCCGAGCCTGCCAAACCGGCAGGCCCCGGCCAGCAGGGCCCGACCACGGTGGCGATTACGGCAGCCAAGCGGCAGGATGTGCCCGTGGTGCTGCAGGCGAACGGCACGGTCACGCCGATCAGCACGGTGGATCTGCATGCCCAGATCACCAGCACCATTGCGCGCGTGCATATCAAGGAAGGCCAGTTCGTTAAAGCAGGCGAGCTGATGTTCACACTGGATGACCGCGCAGCGCGTGCCAATGTGGACAAGGCGCAGGCGCAGGTGGTGCGCGATCAGGCGGCGCTGGCCGATGTGGAGCGCCAGTACAAGCGCGCACAGGAACTGTTTGCCCAGAAATTCGTCGCCCAGAGCGCGCTCGATACGCTTAAGTCCCAGGTCGATTCGGCCCGCGCACTGCTGAATGCCGACATGGCGGCAGCCCGTTCCACCAGCGTGGACGCCAGCTATAACAGCATCCGTGCACCGATGGCAGGGCGGGTGGGGGCCATCAACGTGTATCCGGGCAGTCTGGTACAGGTGGCCACTTCGCTCACCACGATCACCCAGCTTGACCCTATCACGGTGGCGTTCACGCTGCCGGAATCGGCACTGGCCACACTGCTGCAGGCCCAGCGCGATGGTAGCGTGGCCGTCAAAGCCACCACGGGTGATGGTGCGCAGGAAGTCGCCGGTGCACTCAGCTTCATCGATAACACGGTTGATCCGGTGGCCGGCGTGATCCGCGTGAAAGCCCAGTTCGGCAACAAGGACACCCGTCTGTGGCCGGGCCAGTACGTCAACACGCGACTGGTGGCGCAGGTGCTCAAGGATGTCATGGTGATTCCGCAGAACGCCATCATCAGCAACACGCGTGGTACTTTCGTCTACACGGTGGATGAAGAGCAGAAGGCCAAGGTGGTAAACATCAAGCGCCTGTATGCGTTTGGCGAGAGCGCCGCCGTCAGCGGTCTGGATGGCAGCGAAAAAATCATTGTCGATGGCAAGCAGAACCTGCGCCCGGGCGGCAAGGTGCGTATCGCCGCAGCCGGTGGCGCTAATGGAGCTGCCGCCAGTGCGGGTGCCGCGGCCAGTGGCGCTGGCAGTGCGCCGGCCAATGACAAGCAGAAGGGCTAAGACATGAATCTGTCCGAGTTGTGTATCCGCCGGCCAGTGATGGTAGTGCTGCTGTCGCTGACCCTGATACTGGCTGGTATTCTGGCCTATTTCTATATTCCTGTGGCGGCGCTGCCCAGTTATAACACGCCCGTGATCAACGTCTCGGCCGACCTGCCCGGTGCCTCGCCCGAAACCATGGCTTCGTCGGTGGCGCTGCCGCTGGAGAAGCAGTTCTCCACCATCGCCGGTCTGTCGGTCATCACTTCGACCAACACGCTGGGCAATTCCTCGCTGACGCTGGAGTTCGACCCTAGCATCAACGTCAACGAGGCGGCTATCGATGTGCAGGCCGCGCTGCTGCGTGCCCAGCGCCAGTTGCCGATCGAGATGACGGATCTGCCGTCCTACCGCAAGGTCAATCCGGCCGATGCACCCGTGCTGTTCATGACGATGAATTCGCCGTCGCTGACGCTGTCGGAGTTGAACGACTATGCCGAGAATCTGATCGCACCTAGCCTGTCCACCTTGCCCGGCGTGGCACAGGTGACGGTGAATGGCCAGAAGCGTTTTGCCGTGCGTATCCGCGCCAAATCGGAACTGATGAACGCGCGTAACATGACGCTCGACGAATTGCAGCAGGCCATCAAGTCGGCCAATGCGAATACGCCACTGGGTATCCTCGACGGCCCTAGCCAGACCCTGACCATACAGGGCAATGCCCAACTGATGAAGGCGGCCGAGTTTGCCGAACTGATCATCGCCCAGCGCAACGGTCAGCCTGTGCGCCTGAAGGATGTGGCCACCGTCGAGGACAGCTTCCAGTCCGTCAAGACGGCCGGTAGCTACAACGGCGAGCGCTCCATCGTGCTGCTGGTAATGCGCCAGCCCGATGCCAACACCGTGCAGGTCGTCGATGGCGTGCGCCGATTGCTGCCGCGCTTCAAGACGCAAGTGCCCGCGTCCATCAACATCAATCTGGTCAACGACCGTTCCGTCTCGATCCGCGAAGCCATCCATGACGTGAACCTGACGCTGGCGCTTACCATCTTCCTCGTGGTGATGGTGATCTTCCTGTTCCTGCGCCGTGCTGCTGCCACCTTTATTCCCGCCATCACCATGCCGATCTCGCTGCTGGGGGCGCTGGCGCTGCTGTATGCCTTCGGCTACAGCCTCGACAACGTCTCGCTGCTGGGCATCACACTGGCGGTGGGGCTGGTGGTCGATGATGCCATCGTGGTGCTGGAGAACATCGTGCGCCATATCGAGCTGGGCAAGAAGCCTTTGCAGGCGGCGCTGGTGGGCTCGAAGGAAATGGGCTTCACGATTATTTCCATTTCCGTCTCGCTGGTGGCGGTGTTCATTCCCATCTTCTTCATGCCCGGCGTGATCGGTCTGATGTTCCATGAATTTGCCGTGGTGGTGGGCTTGTCCGTGCTGGTGTCGGCGGCCGTCTCGCTGATGCTGGTGCCTATGCTGGCCAGCCGCTTGCTGCCGGCCGATGCGGTCGATCCCGAGCACGACAAGGGTGGCTTTATCGGCCGCTGGTTCGAGGCCGGCTTCACCGCGCTGCGCAACAGTTATGTGCACACGCTTGATATGGCACTGCGTCACCGTAATATCGTGCTGGTGGCGGCGCTGGGTACGTTCGCATTGACGGCGGCACTCTACATCAGCATTCCTAAAGGCTTCTTCCCCGAGGAAGATCTGGGGCAGATACGCGTCAACACGGAAGCGTCGGAAGATATTTCTTCTGCTGCCTTGCAGGAATTGCAGGAACGCGTGGCGGCCGTGATCCAGAAAGATCCCAACGTACAGGATGTGACCTCGTTCGTCGGTGGTGGTAACGGTGGCCGCATGTTCCTTGTGCTCAAGCCGCGCAGCGAGCGCAAGAGCATGCCGGAAGTGCTCGACAGTCTGCGTAAAGCCACCAAGACCGTGCCCGGCATCGCCGTCTACCTGAGCCCCGTGCAGAATCTGCAACTGGGTGGCCGCCAGTCCAAGAGCCGCTACCAGTACACGCTGCAGTCGGTCAGCCCCGGCGCTCTGAACGAATGGGCGCAGAAATATCTCGACCAGCTGCGTGCCGATCCCGACTTCCGCGATGTCACCAGCGATTCGCAGAACCGCGGCCTGCAGGCCACGCTGAAGATAGACCGCGACAAGGCTAACAACCTCGGCGTGGCCATCGGCGATATCCGTACGGCGCTGTATCTGGCCTTTGGCGAGCGTCAGGTGTCGACCATTTATTCGCCTGCGGCCAGCTATAGCGTGATACTGGAAGCGGCCACGGCAGACCGCCAGTTCGACGATGCGCTGACCCGTATTTCGGTACGCAACAAGAGCGGCGCGCTGGTCCAGTTGTCCAGCTTTGCCACGGTGGAGCGCACGGTGGGGCCGACCGCCGTCAACCATCAGGGTCAGTTACAGGCCATCACCATTTCCTTCAATCTGGCGCCCGATGTGCCGCTGGGCAAAGCCACTGCCAAGATCGACAAGATGGGCGTGGACATGCACCTGCCGCCATCCATCATTACCAACTACGGTGGCGATGCGGCCGTGTTCCAGAGTTCGCAAGGTAGCCAGCTGATCCTGATCATCGCTGCGCTGGGCGTGATCTATGTGCTGCTGGGCGTGCTATACGAAAGCTATATCCACCCGCTGACGATTCTGGCCGGTCTGCCCTCGGCGGCGGTGGGCGCGCTGCTGACGCTGCGCCTGTTCAATCTGGATCTGACCATGATCGCCATCATCGGTATCCTGATGCTGATCGGTATCGTCAAGAAGAACGCCATCATGATGATCGACTTTGCCCTGCACGTGCAGCGTAACGAAGGCCGCACGCCGGCCGATGCGATCCGCGAAGCCTGTATCCTGCGCTTCCGCCCCATCATGATGACCACCATGGCGGCGCTGATGGGGGCCTTGCCGATCGCGCTGGGGCTGGGCGCGGGTGCCGAACTGCGCCAGCCGCTGGGTCTGGCCGTGGTGGGTGGGCTGATTTTCTCGCAAGTGATCACGCTCTACATCACGCCTGTGATCTATTTATTCCTCGACAAATACAGTGGTAATGGCCCCATGAGCGACGCCGAGCTGGCCGGCGAGCCCGTGCCGGTGGTGCATGCGGTCGAACTGAAAGCCGTGAGCACGGCCAAGCATTGAGCCGTGACAACTAGCCGGGCGGGCGTTTCTTTATCATAGGCAAGGTCACTATGAGAAAGGACGGCCGCCCATGCAGCGCTACAGCGTCGTCATCATCGGCATGGGGCCGCGTGGCCTGAGTGTGCTGGAACGGCTGGCGGCGCTATGCCGCCACACGGGGCTGGCGCTGGACATCACGGTAATCGAACCGGGACCGTGCGGCGCCGGCGTGCATGACCCCGAACAATCGCAGCATTTGCTGATCAATACGCTCGCCAGTCAGGTCACCCTGTTTCCGCTGGCAGGCAGCGTGCGCTATCCCACCATCAGCCCCGCACCCAGCCTGACGGAATGGGCGCGCCAGCAAGGCTATCGCCGTTACGATGATGGCGACAGCGACAGCGACAGCGACGACGGGGCGGCGAGCGTCATCCGCGATAGCGATTACCTGCCGCGCGGCTGGCTGGGCGCCTATCTGTGCTGGGCTTATGCCCAGCTGGTGGCCGCCATGCCCGCCTGCGTCACCCTGCAGCACCACAGCGCGCACGCCTGCGATCTGACCCTGCAGACCGATGGCCTATGGGCCGTGACACTGGACGACGGCAGCGCGGTGTATACCAGCTTTGTGTTCCTCACCACGGGCCATGACCGCCAGCAGCCGGATCCCGAACAGGAACAGCTGGCCGCTTTCGTGCGCCAGCAGGGCGCGCGCAATCCCCGGCTGGCGCTGGTGCGCGAGCTGTATCCCGCCACCCAGTTGCAGCAGATCGCCGCCGGTGCGCAGGTGGCCATACAGGGGCTGGGCCTGTGCGCCCACGATGTGCTGGCCGAACTGACGCTGGGCCGGGGCGGGCGCTACCAGACGCAAAGTTCCCGCTCAGGTGCGGGCTTGCGCTACCTGCCATCGGGTGCCGAACCACATCTGACGCTATGCTCGCGCCTGTGTCTGCCCGCCGCGGCACGGGGCCAGAACCAGAAAGGGCTGGCAGGCCGCCACGCCGCCCAGTATTTCACCGCGCCGGCGCTGGCCGCCCTGCGCGCCCGCGCCCAGTTGCGTGACGGCAGCCCGCAACTGGATTTCGAGCGCGACGTACTGCCTTTGCTACAGCGGGAAATGGCCTGGGTCTACCGCAGCACACAGGCTGGCCGTGCGCTCGACCCGCAGCGCTTCGTGCTGACGGCCGGCGATGCAGCGCAGATCATGCGCTGGCTATTTCCTTTGCAGCAGCGCCGCTTCGCCACGCTGGGGCAGTTCCGCCACTACGTGCACGACTGGCTGCAGCGCGATCTGGCTGCCGCCCGTCAGGGCAATCTGGGCAATGCCTGCAAGGCGGCGCTGGACGTGCTGCGCGACTGCCGTGCTACCCTGCAGGCGGCACTCGAATACGGCGGTCTGACACCGGCCTCGCACCGCCAGTTCCTGCAGCGCTACCATCCGGCCATCAATCGCATGGCTTACGGGCCGCCGTTGCGGCGCAACCAGCAATTGCTGGCGCTGATGGAGGCGGGCGTGGTGCAATGGCTGGCTGGGCCCGGGTGCCACATCGAAACGGATGCGGCCAGCGCCCGTTTTCAGCTATGCACGCCGCTGGCCAGCGGCTGGGTCAGACAGGGTGTGGATGTGCTGGTGGTGGCGCGGCTGGCGGGCTTCTTCCCTATCCAGACCACATCCTTACTCATCCGTAATATGCTGCAGCGGGGACTGGCGCGGCCTTACCACAATGGCGATTTTCATCCGGGCGGGCTGGATATCGATGCTGCCAGCCAGTTGCTAGATCGGCAAGGCCTAGCCTGTCCGCGCCTGTGGGCACTGGGCTTTCCCGTCGAGGGGGCGCACTACTACACCCATGCATTACCGCGGCCGGGACTGGTTTCGCGCATGGTGCAGGATGCCGAGCGCTGCGTGCTGGCGCTGGCCAGCCAGTTACTGCCGCAGCACCAGAATGGGGCAATTTGTAGCACCGGCTGATACATACGGTAACATCCTTCAAGGCTGGGAACTTGTAAGCTAGCGACGCTAGCATGGCGGGTATGGTCTGGGTTCCCAAAACAGCGCGACTCTGGCACTATGGCCGCTCTTTTGTCGTCGCTCCCCTTCAAGGTTTGTTATTTTGCATCACGATCCTCACATCCACACTGCGCGTTCCGAGTACTGCGAAAGTTGCGGACAGCGCTTGCCGGCCTCGGTCGGCTACGGTACGTGGGAAAGCGAAAACAAGCCTAACCGCATCGGTATCGGTATCTCGATCGCCCTGCACTTGCTGGGCGTGCTGTACTACTTCCTCGCACCGGCCCCCGAGCGCAAGCATGCCGCGCCGCCCAAAGGCGGGGTGATGGTCTACATCGCACCGACCAAGGACAAGAGCCCGAAACAGCCGCAGCCGAAGAAAATCGAAGTGGCCAAGGCCGCTAAAACGCCGCCGCCACCGAAACAGATTAGCCAGCGCGACACGCCAGCAGCCAGCAAGCCCAAGCTGGAAACCTATGTGCCGCCCGTGCAGGCTACGATGACGCCGCCGCCGGAACAGGATATGTCGGAAATGATCGCCAAGCGCCGTGCGGCGCGCGAAGCCAACAACCCGCAACCGGCCCCGCCCGCACCGGCAGAATCGGAAAACGAACGCGCGCTGCGTATCGCCAAGGCCAACATCGCGGGCGCACAGGGCCGTTCGGCTGGTGGCGACCGCGATGATACGGGCGGTATCTTCTCAGTTGATAAGAGCTACCACAGTGCGGAAGTGAAGTTCCGCGGCTGGAATACCAACTTCAAGCGCAACTGGCTGCAGCAGATCCACGTGGAGCAGGGCGCCGAGCAGGATATCGAAACGGCCGTGGTCAAGGAAATGATCAAGGTGATCCGCAAGGAGAAGCAGGGCGACTTCCCGTGGGAATCGCGGCGTCTGGGTAAAGTCGTGACGCTGAGTGCGCGCAAGGAAGACGAAAAGGAACTGATCGCCTTCCTGCTGAAAGAAATGTTCCCCGAATATACCCGGGGATCGGCCCGTTAAGCCTGTGCCTGAGCCTTGAGCAGGCGGGCGATGTCACGCGCGAAGTAGGTCAGCACGCCGTTGGCGCCAGCGCGCTTGAAGGCCAGCATGGATTCCATCATCACCTTGTCATGATCGAGCCAGCCGTTTTGCGCGGCGGCCTTGATCATGGCGTACTCGCCGCTGACCTGATAGGCAAAGGTCGGCACCTTGAATTCATCTTTCACGCGGCGCACCACGTCCAGATACGGCATGCCCGGTTTCACCATCACCATGTCGGCACCTTCGGCCAGATCGAGCCCCACTTCGCGCAGCGCTTCGTCGCCATTGGCAGGGTCCATCTGGTAGGTGTTCTTGTCGCCTTTGCCCAGATTCTTGGCCGAACCCACGGCATCGCGGAACGGGCCGTAGAAGGCCGAAGCGTACTTGGCCGAGTAAGCCATGATGCGGGTGTGGATGTGGCCATGCGCTTCCAGTGCAGCACGGATTGCGCCGATACGGCCATCCATCATGTCCGACGGGGCCACCACGTCCACCCCGGCGGCTGCATGGCACAGCGCCTGACGGATCAGCATGTCGGTGGTGACGTCATTCAGCACATAGCCGTTTTCATCGATCAGACCATCCTGACCGTGGCTGGTGTAAGGGTCGAGCGCGATATCGGTCAGAATGCCCAGTTCAGGGTGAGCCTGTTTCAGCGCACGCACGGCGCGTGGTACCAGACCTTCCGGATTGGTGGCTTCCACGCCGTCCGGGGTTTTCTTGCTGCTGTCGATCACAGGGAACAGCGCCAGTACGGGGATGCCCAGTTGCACGCATTCGGCCGCCACTTCCAGCAGCAGATCAACCGATACGCGCTCCACGCCCGGCATCGAGGCCACTGGCTCGCGCTGCTGCTCGCCATCGAGGATGAATACAGGGTAGATCAGATCGGAAGCCGTCACATGGTTCTCGCGCATCAGCGCGCGCGAGAACGGGTCGCGCCGCATCCGGCGCATACGGACATTGGGAAACTGGGCAGAAACGTGAGGATGAGTCATTGCACTACTTCCTTGCTAGATTAAGGGGCAAACTTCAACTTATTCGGCTGGCGGCGCGTCGTCCGCGGCGCTTGCGTCAGGTTCGGTGTCTTCGCTCAGGCCGGCCAGTTCGAGGATCTTGTCGTTGGCTTCGTCGATGCCGACCCGTTTCAGGGCGGAGAACAATTGCACGGTGAACGGGAAACCTTCGCCATCTTCATCGACATAGCTTTCCAGTTTGGCTTTGGCCTGACGCAGCACATTGACCATTTCGTTGCGGTTGAGTTTATCAACCTTGGTCAAAATGCAATGAATCGGCTTGCCCGTGGGAGCGAACCATTCAAGCATCTGTACATCAAGTTCCGTGAACGGGCGACGCGAATCCATGATCAGGATCAAGGCGGCCAATTGTTCGCGGCGCTGGACATAGTCACCGAGCAGTCGTTGCCAGTGTAATTTTGCCGAGCCGGAAACCTCGGCATAACCGTAGCCGGGCAGGTCGACCAGCAGGGCCTCGATCTCGTCCACGATGGTGGGGTCTTTACGGTGCTGCGCCACATGGGCGCCACCGATGGAGAAGTAGTTAATATGCTGGGTGCGGCCCGGTGTCTTGGATGCGAAGGCCAGACCTTTCTGGTTGCACAGGATGTTAATGGCGGTCGATTTACCGGCGTTGGAGCGACCCGCAAAGGCGATTTCCGGCACTTTGGTGTCGGGTAATTCGCGCAATTGGTTGACGGTCGTGAAGAAGCGGGCTTGCCAGAGTTTGGACATGGGAATGGGGGAAATGCAACAAAAGGGAGCAAATATGCTGGAAAGCTATTGTACAATGAGTAGTTACGAAGCGGCGCTAACCCGGCCTCAGGCCTTAGTGTTAGTCTAGCTTGCGACCAAACTTTTTTGAGGGTGCCTGAATGAATCGTGCGTTTTCACCGTTTGTAAAATCCCTGCTGGTGGCCGTACTGGCTGTGAGCGCAACTGCCCACGCTGAAGACAAGAAACCGGCGCACGCAGAACCTGCGGCACTGAAAGGCGATGCCGCCAAAGGTAGCACCCTGTTCGGTAGCGGCGACGCTGCCCGCGGCCTGCCAGCCTGCGTATCGTGCCACGGTGAAGGCGGCAACTCGACCATCACGGTGAACCCTAAACTGGCAGGCCAGAACGCTGGCTACCTGAACAAGCAGCTGGTCAACTTCACCACCCCTGAGCGTAACCAGCCGGTGATGACCACCTACGCCAAAATGCTGACCGATCAGGAAAAGCTGGACATCGCCACCTATCTGGCAGCGCAGACCTCCAAGCCTAACGCGGCCAAGAACAAGGACACGGTAGAAATCGGCAAGAAGATCTATCGCGGCGGTATCGCCGAGAAGAACGTGCCAGCCTGTGCTAGCTGCCACGGTGCCAGCGGTGCCGGCATTCCGGTGCAATACCCGCGTCTGGCTGGCCAGCATCAGGACTACACGGTAGCCCAGCTGGGTCTGTTCAAGGCCGATGGCCGCAAGAACAGCCCGCAGATGACCACCATTGCCAAGCGCATGACGGAAGACGAAATGAAAGCCGTGGCTGACTACGTCGCCGGCTTGAAGTAAGCACCACCTCGGCTCCGCTCTCGGGCGGAACCGCATGGCCATAAAAAAGGGGCGGCAGCGTAAGCGGGCTGCCCTTTTTGTTGTTATGCTGCCGTCAGCACATTTATCGAGAACTATTTCCTAGCATGAGCAGCAGCCCCAGTACTTCCGGTATTGCCGTAAAAACCCGTCGGCCCCTGATCGGCGAATTGATCGAGCTCATTTCTTCGATGCGCTTTGCGATCGCTTTGCTGGCCATGATCGCCATCGCTGCCGTGGTTGGCACGGTGATGAAGCAGAACGAGGCGACCAATAACTACATCAATCAGTTCGGCCCGTTCTGGTTCGAAGTGTTCCGCAAGTTCGGCCTGTATGCCGTCTACTCGGCATGGTGGTTCTTACTATTGATGGGTATGCTGGTGACCTCCACCACGCTGTGCATCATGCGCAACACGCCCAAGATGCTGCGCGATATGCGTAGCTGGCGCGAGAACGTGCGCGCCACTTCGCTGCTCAACTTCCACCACAAGATGCAATGGCGTGCGCCGCTGGCACGCACCGCGCTGGCCCAGCAGAGCGCCGCGCGACTGGTGGATGCCGGTTATGCCGTGAAAACCGTGGAGCGCGAGGGTGGCACACTGGTGGCCGCTAAACGGGGCGCCGGTAACAAGTTCGGCTACATCTTCGCCCACGCCGCCATCGTCGTCATCTGTATTGGCGGCCTGCTCGATTCCGACATGCCGATCCGTGCGCAGGAATGGTTTGCCGGTAAAGTGCCGTTCAATGGCACGGGCCTGATCGCCAATGTGCCGGCCCAGAGCCGTTTGAGCACGTCCAACCCTAGCTTCCGTGGCAATACGCTGGTGCCGGAAGGCGCCACCAGCGATAGCGCGATCCTCAACCGTCCCGACGGCGTGCTGATTCAGGATCTGCCCATCACCATCTCGCTGAAAAAATTCACCGTCGATTTCTACACCACCGGCATGCCTAAGCTGTTCGCTTCCGAAGTGGAAGTGCGCGACAACGCCAGTGGCGAAAAAGTGAATGCTGTCATCGAAGTCAACAAGCCACTGATCTTCAAGGGGCTGGCGATCTACCAGTCCAGCTTCGATGATGGCGGTAGTAAGCTGAAACTGACGGGCTTCCCCATGGCCGGTAGCAGCAGCACCACCTTTGCGCTGAATGGCGAAGTGGGCACCTCGACCCCGCTGGGCGATGCCTATACGGTGGAATGGACGGGCTTCCGTGCGTTCAACGTGGAAAACATGGGCAATACCCAGGATCCGCGCGCCGTCACCAAGGGTGAAAGTCTGGAGCAGCAACTGAGCGCCACGCTGGACAAGCACACGGGTTCGGCCGCACGCAATGCCAACAACAAGGACATGAAGAACGTCGGCCCCAGCTTTACCTACAAGCTGCGCGACAAGAACGGTCAGGCCCGCGAGTACCAGAACTATATGCAGCCCATCCAGATCGATGGCGCCACCATGTATCTGGCGGGCATGCGCAACAGCCCGTCCGACCCGTTTACCTATCTGCGTATTCCGGCCGATGACGAACACGGCTTGAAAGAGTGGATGCGGCTGCGCGCAGCGCTGCACGATCCGGCCATGCGTACGGAAGCGGCCCAGCGTTATGCGCGCCGTGCTTCGCCACCGTCGGCTAACGCCCAGCAGATCCAGCAGCAACTGCAGGCCTCGGCCGACAAGAGCCTGACTATCTTTGCCGGCGACGGCAAGGTGGGCGGCTTTGTCGCCATCTCGCGCTTCCTCGAAAAGATTCCGCAGGCCGAGCAGGAAAAAGCCGCCGATGTGTTCATGAAGATCCTCAACGGCACCCTGTGGGAACTGTGGCAGGTAGCCCGCGCCAAGGATGGTCTGGCACCTGCGACGCCGGACCAGAACCATGCCCGCTTCCTGCAACTGTCCACCAATGCCCTGTCGGACGGCTATTTCTACGGCGCGCCTATCTATCTGCAACTCGACGACTTTACGCAGGTACAGGCGTCGGTATTCCAGATCACCCGCTCGCCCGGTAAAAATGTGGTGTATCTGGGCTGTCTGTTCCTTGTGATCGGTGTATTCTCCATGTTCTACATCCGCGAGCGCCGCCTGTGGATCTGGATTACCGACCATGCCGACGGCGCCGAAGCGCTGATGGCCATGAGCACCCAGCGCAAAACGCTGGACTTCGAACGCGAATTTGAGAACCTGAAAGAAAAACTGCCGCAATCGGCCTAAGCCGCTTGCCCTGCAGTGACGGAGAATGAAGATGGAACTGACCCAATCGAGCCAGACATACACGCAAGCGCCCGGCTATTTCAAACGCCTGTCGCTGCTGGACTGGGTATTCGCCCTGGCACTGGTAGCCGCCGCGCTGTTCGGCCTGAGCCGCTACGGCCAGTATATGGACGTCTATGAGCAGGGCATCCTGCTGGCGGCGGCGCCCACGTTTGCCGTACTGGGCTGGCACTGGAAGCCGGCGCGCTGGCTGATGCCGCTGGTGGCACTGCTGTCGCTGGGGGCCATCGCCATGTATGGCGGCGTGCTGGATAACGGCAGCAAAAAATTCTGGCTGCGCATGATGCTGTCGAGCCAGTCGGCAATTCTGTGGATGAGCATGATGTTCATCCTGTCCACCCTGTTCTACTGGGTGGGTCTGTTTGGCCGTTCGAGCATGGCATTCAGTATCGGCAACAAACTGTGCTGGGCGGCCGTGATACTGGGTCTGACGGGCATGATGGTACGCTGGTACGAGTCCTACCTGATCGGCACGGACGTGGGCCACATCCCCGTTTCCAATCTGTATGAAGTATTCGTGCTGTTCGCCCTGATCACGGCCATGTACTACCTGTACTTCGAGCAGCGTTATGCCACCAGCCAGATGGGGCCGTTTGTCACCCTCGTGATCACGGCGGCGATCGCCTTCCTGTTCTGGTACACCAATACCCGTGATGCGGCTGAAATCCAGCCCTTGCTGCCGGCCCTGCAAAGCTGGTGGATGAAAATCCACGTACCAGCCAACTTCATCGGCTATGGCAACTTCTCGCTGGCCGCCATGGTGGCTGCTGCCTATCTGCTGAAGACTTCCGGCTATCTGGTCGACCGTCTGCCGTCGGCCGAAGTACTAGACGACGTAATGTACAAAGCCATTTCGGCTGGTTTCGCCTTCTTCACCATTGCCACCATCCTCGGTGCGCTGTGGGCGGCGGAAGCATGGGGCGGCTACTGGTCGTGGGATCCGAAAGAGACGTGGGCGCTGATCGTCTGGCTCAACTACGCGGCGTGGCTGCACATGCGCCTGATGACGGGCCTGCGTGGCCGTCCGGCCGCATGGTGGGCGCTGGTAGGTCTGCTGGTGACGACCTTTGCTTTCCTTGGCGTCAACATGTTCCTGTCCGGCCTGCATTCCTACGGCAAGCTTTAATCGAGGCCTAAACAACGGCTGGCGAAGAATGGTGTAAGGTTGCGTTTTGCCGCGCGACCAAGGTTAAAGACTGACAGTGAGCGCAGTCTTGATCCTTAGTAAATACCTTGACCATCACAGGAGCCAGCATGTTGATCAAACGTAGCCCGAACGGCATCGAACTGCCGTTTTCCTCGGAAATCACCCCGCGCGCCGTCTACGAAGGTCGGCGCGACTTCATCCGCCAGCTGGCGGTCGGTGCCATCGGCAGCGCGGCGCTGATGGAAATGGCCCAGCGCGAAGCGTTTGCGCAGGGCATGCGCCCCAAGCTGGCGGGCAAACTCAATCCGGCCTATTCGGCGCTGGACAAGCCCACGCCCTACAAGGACGCGACCAGCTACAACAACTTCTACGAATTCGGCACCGACAAGAGCGAACCGGCCATGTATGCGGGCACGCTGAAAACCCATCCGTGGACGGTCAGCATCGAAGGCGAAGTGAAAAAGCCCATGACGCTGGATCTGGACAGCCTGCTGAAACTGGCGCCGCTGGAAGAGCGAGTGTACCGCCTGCGCTGTGTGGAAGGCTGGTCGATGGTGATCCCGTGGGTAGGTTATTCCTTCTCCGAGATCATGAAAAAGGTCGAACCGACCAGCAACGCGAAATACGTGGAATTTATTTCGCTGGCCGACAAAAAGCAGATGCCGGGCGTAGGCAGCCGCGTGCTGGACTGGCCGTACACGGAAGGCTTGCGCATCGACGAAGCAGCGCACCCGCTGGCGCTGCTGACCTTGGGCATGTATGGCGAAGTGCTGCCTAACCAGAATGGAGCGCCCGTGCGCATGGTGCTGCCGTGGAAGTACGGCTTCAAATCGGCCAAGTCCATCGTCAAGATCCGTTTTCTGCGCGAACAGCCGCGCACCTCATGGAATCTGTCGGCACCCAACGAATACGGTTTCTATTCCAACGTCAATCCGGAAGTCGATCACCCGCGCTGGTCGCAGGCGTCCGAGCGCCGCATCGGCGAAGACGGTTTCCTCGCCCGCAAACGCAAGACCCTGATGTTCAACGGCTATGCCGACGTGGCGCCGCTATACGCAGGCATGGACCTGAAGAAGTTCTACTAAGCCATGGCCGTGCAACTGACTGCGCGCCAGCTAGGCTGGCTCAAGGGGGCACTGTTCGTGCTGGCGCTAGCGCCGCTTGCGCGCATGGTCTATCTGACCGTAACGGGGCAACTAGTGGAGCCGCTGGAATTCCTCACCCGTGGCACGGGCGACTGGACGCTGTACCTGTTGACCATAACGCTGGCGATCACACCGCTGCGCCGCCTGACGGGCTGGAACTGGCTGGTTAAACTGCGCCGCATGGCGGGGCTATATGTATTTTTCTACGGCCTGCTGCACTTCCTCACCTTCCTGTGGTTCGACCACTTCTTCGACGTGCAGGAAATGTGGAAGGACGTACTCAAGCGCCCCTTCATCACGGTGGGCTTTATCGCCTTCGTGCTGCTGATCCCGCTGGCGCTAACGAGCACCAACGGCATGATGCGCCGGCTGGGTGGCAAGGCATGGCAGCGGCTGCATCAGCTGATCTACCTGATCGCACCGCTAGCCGTGCTGCATTTCTGGTGGATGAAGGCGGGCAAGCACCTGCTGGGCCAGCCCATCCTGTTCGCCTGCATCGTCGCAGGCCTGCTGCTATTCCGCCTGAATGGCAAGTATCAACTACTTGGGGTCAGGTCGGGCAAAGTGTAAGTGTCAGGTCGGGCATTGGTGCGTTTCTTGAGAATTCTCAAAGATCGACACCTTGCCCGACCTGACCCCTGCACCTTGCCCGACCTGACCCCGAGGGGTTATTTTAGGCGCGATTCGAGGGCGTATAGGTCGGCCGGATTTTCGCGTTTGCGCACTTCGTGGCTGGCGCTGCCGTCGACGATGACTTCGGCCGCGCGGCCACGCGTGTTGTAGTTGGAGGACATGGTCATGCCGTAGGCGCCGGCGCAGTGCATCACCAGCAGATCGCCTGCCTGCACGGCCAGCGCACGGTCGCGTGCCAGCCAGTCGCCCGATTCGCAGATCGGACCTACCACGTCATACGTTTGCGCCTCGCTCTGGCCCTGCACGACAGGCTGCATATCCATCCACGCCTGATACAAGGTAGGGCGCGACATGTCGTTCATGGCGGCATCGACGATGCAGAAGTTCTTTTCTTCGCCGTGCTTGAGGTATTCGACGCGGGTCAGCAGTACGCCCGTGTCGCCCACGATGGAGCGGCCCGGTTCGAAAATCACTTTGATCGGTACACCGGCGTGGCGCTCGGCGCGCCAGGCGTCGATACGGGCGAACAGACGGCCCAGATAGTCGCCAACTGGCACAGGGTCGGCTTCACCCGCTTCACCGTACTGGATGCCGATGCCGCCGCCGATGTCGAGGTGGTGCAGGGTGATGCCTTCGCTGTGCAGCTGGTCGATCAGTTCGATCAGGCGGTCTAGCGCTTCCAGCAGCGGCGCGTCGTCCAGCAGCTGCGAGCCGATGTGGCAGTCGATGCCGGTCACTTCCAGATGCGGCAGCTTGGCAGCGGTGCGGTAGGTTTCCAGCGCATCGTCGAAGGCCACGCCGAATTTGTTGGCTTTCAGGCCAGTGGCGATGTATGGGTGGGTCTTGGCATCCACGTTAGGGTTGACGCGCAGCGAGATGCGCGCGGTCTTGCCCATGGCGCCCGCCACTTCGTTCAGGCGGTGCAGTTCGGGGATGGATTCTACGTTGAAGCACAGGATGTCGTGCGTCAGTGCCAGCTGCATCTCCGCCACACTCTTGCCTACGCCCGAGAAAATCACTTTGCGCGGATCGCCGCCGGCGGCCAGTACGCGCAGCAGTTCGCCGCCCGAAACGATGTCGAAACCGGCGCCCTGACGGGCCAGCAGGTCGAGGATGGCCAGATTCGAGTTGGCCTTCATGGCGTAGCACACCAGCGCATCGCGGCCGGCGCAGGCATCGGCGTAGGAGGCGAAATTGGCCAGCAGGGCTGCCTTGGAATACACGTAGGTCGGAGTGCCGAACTGCTCGGCCACGGCGGCTAGCGAGACGCCTTCAGCGTGCAGCACGCCATTAACATAGGAAAAATGCGACGAATTTTGCGACATAAGCTTTACTGTTGAGGGGCGGTAGGGGGAGTCGGTGCCGCTGCCGCATCACCGCTCTTGGCTGGTTTGGCGGGCGGAATCTTGGGCAGATACAGCGGGCCGGGTTGGCCGCACGCGCTCAGCAAGACGGTCAGGCACAGGGTAGCCATGCCAATAACAAAACGGAAACTGGACTTCACGATAGAATCACGCTTGAAGGTTAGATTAATTGCTTAAACATGGAGTGTAGCATGGGCGAATCAGAATTCCTGGCGCAGGCCGACGCAACCTTGAGCCGGATTGCACTGGCCCTCGATGAACTGAACGACGAAGGCATGATCGATGTCGAGTGCAGCCGTAGCGGCAATGTGCTGGAAATCGAGTTTATCGACAATGGTTCCAAGATCATCGTCAACAGTCAGGCCGCCATGCAGGAAATGTGGGTCGCTTCCCGTTCCGGCGGTTACCACTACCGTATGCGCGACGGCAAATGGCGCAACACCCGCGACGACAGCGAGCTATTCAGCGCGCTGTCCGAAATGGTCAGCGCGCAGGGTGGTGCGCCTGTGTGTCTGGAAGGCTGCTCAGAATAATTCGTTTTTCACTGCGTCCCTGGCCTTTTCATCGGCCGGGTTGACGCGGCTGCCACCATCGATATTCGGCACGCCCGTGCCGGGCGGGTTCTCCGCATAATAGTACTCGTCACCGATCAGCATCACGCCTTCCGGAACGGCACGTTCCTCGATCGGGATATTCTTCAGCGCCTTCTGCATATAGCTGATCCAGATCGGCAGGGCCAGACCACCCCCCGTTTCGCGATTCCCCAGATTCTTGGGCTGGTCGTAGCCGATCCACGCCACCCCCACCAGATGCGGCTGATAGCCGGCAAACCACGCGTCGATGGAATCATTGGTGGTGCCCGTCTTGCCCGACAGGTCAGGGCGTTTCAGCACCAGCGCCTTGGTAGCCGTACCGAAGCGCACCACGTCTTTCAGCATGCTGTCCATCAAGAAGGCGTTACGCTCGTCGATCACGCGGTTGGCTTCGTCACCGGCCTTGTCGGGACGTGCCTGCGACAGCACTTTGCCGTTGGCATCCGTCACGCGCGAAATCAGATACGGGTTGACCTTGTAGCCGCCGTTGGCAAACACCGCGTAGGCGCCGGCCATCTGTAGCGGCGTAACGTTGCCTGCACCCAGAGCCAGCGTCAGGTAGGGCGGGTTCTTGTCGGCGTCGAAGCCGAATCGGGTACTGTATTCCTGACCGTATTTGGCGCCGATGCGGTGCAGGATGCGGATCGAGATCATGTTCTTGGACTTGGTTAAGCCCTTACGCATGGTCATCGGCCCTTCGTACTTGCCGTCGTAGTTCTTCGGCTCCCATGCCTGTCCACCCGTCTGGCCCGCATCGAACGAGATCGGCGAGTCGTTGATCATGGTGGCGGGCGATAGTCCCCGTTCCAGCGAGGCGGAATAGATAAACGGCTTGAACGAGGAGCCGGGCTGGCGCCATGCCTGCGTGACGTGATTGAATTTGCTGCGGTTGTAATCGAAGCCGCCCACCATGGCCTTGATGGCGCCGTCGTGCGTGTCGGCCGCGACGAAGGCCGATTCGATTTCCGGCATCTGTGTGACCAGCCAGTCTTTCCCTTCCTGCATCACGCGGATCACGGCGCCACGGCGGATACGCTTGTTCGGCGCAGCTTTATCGGACAGCCACGAGCGGCCCATGTCCAGCCCTGCGCCCGTAATCTTGATTTCTTCGCCGGTGGCGGTGACGGCAACAATCTGCTGCGGCGTGGCGCTCAGCACCATGGCAGCGATGATGTCGTCGCTATCAGGGTGGTCGGCCAGCTCCGTTTCGATGGCGTCGTCGGCTTCTTCCTTGTTCTGCGGGATATCGATGTAGGCTTCCGGACCACGGTAGGCGTGGCGCTTCTCGTAGTCCATCACGCCTTTGCGTAGCGCCAGATAGGCGGCATCCTGATCGGCCTTGGTAATCGTGGTGAACACGTTCAGGCCGCGCGTGTAGGTGTCTTCCTTGAACTGCTCGTAGACCAGCTGGCGCGCCATCTCGGCCACATACTCGGCGTGCACGCCGAACTCGCTGCTGTCGGTTTTGACCTTCAGCTGTTCGGCCTTGGCCGCTTCGAACTGCTTGTCGGTGATGTAGCCCAGATCATGCATGCGCTGCAGGATGTACTGCTGGCGCGTGCGTGCGCGTTTCGGATTGACCACCGGATTGTAGGCCGACGGTGCTTTCGGCAGGCCGGCCAGCATGGCTGCTTCCGCGACGGTCAGTTCCTTGAGCGATTTACCGAAATAGATCTGCGCGGCCGAGGAGAAGCCGTAGGCACGCTGGCCCAGATAGATCTGGTTCATATACACCTCGAGAATCTGGTCCTTGCTCAGATTCTTTTCGATCTTCCATGCCAGCAGTACTTCATAGGCTTTGCGCTTCAGCGTCTGTTCGCTCGACAGGAAGAAGTTACGCGCTACCTGCTGGGTGATGGTGGACGCGCCCTGCTTGGCACCGCCCGTGGCATTGTGCACGGCGGCGCGCAGGATGCCTGTGTAGTCGACCCCGCCGTGTTCGTAGAAGCGGTCATCCTCGATGGCCAGCACGGCCTTCTTCATTACGTCGGGAATCTCGCGGATGTGCACGAGGTTGCGGCGTTCTTCGCCAAACTCGCCGATCAGCACATTATCGGCCGAGAAGATCCGCAGCGGCATCTTGGGCCGGTAGTCGGTCAGCGTGTCGAGTTCGGGCAGGTTGGGGTAGGCCATGGCCAGCCCGAACACCACCAGCAATATCCCGCCCAGACCCAATCCGGCGATGGCAAAAGCCGCCTGCATCAGGAAACGTGTTGCAGGTTTACCCTGTTTGGCCGAATTTGTTGCGTCCGGAGGCGAAGAATTTGAAGAAGTACTCATGCAGTGCAATCTCTGGGTGACGTGTGCGGGCCATTATAAGCGAGCGCCAATGCTGGCGGCACTTCGCGCCCCATTGCTAAAAATATTGCCAGTGAGCAATAAAACAACTGAATTGTTTTTGCTTCTACAGAGTCGCTGAAAAATGTGGCATTAGGGGTACAAATATGCAATTGTGCGCAGAAGAAATACCTTTACACTTAAATTGGCAGGAATTAATGTACGGTCTTACCTTCCCCTTCTAAACACTGGTTTTCAAACGAGTTCCTTTATGCAAACACAACATTTGTTGGGTCGGCGCCAGCCTCGTGCGAAGTCCGGGGAGGTGGCCTCATGATCGATTTTAAGAGCCTGCTGGGTCAGGGCAACCCGCCGCTGGCCGGCGTGGATATCAGCACCTCCAGTATCCGCATGGTGGAACTGGGGCAGGCCGGTAAAGATGGCTACCGGCTGGAGCGCTATGCCAGCGAAGCGCTGCCGCGTGGCGCTGTGGTCGATGGCAATATCGAGAATCTGGAGCAGGTGGTGGACGCCTTGCGCCGGCTGTGGAAAAAGAGCGGCACGCGCGCCCGTCTGGTGGCGCTGGGTATGCCCTCGGCGGCCGTGATTACCAAGAAGATCGTGCTGCCAGCAGGACTGGAAGAAGACCAGCTGGAAGTACAGGTGGAATCGGAAGCGAGCCAGTACATTCCGTTTGCGCTCGATGAAGTGAGTCTGGATTTCGATGTGATCGGTCCGGCCGCCAGTGGTCCGGAAGATATCGAAGTGATGCTGGCCGCAGCGCGGCGCGAAAAAGTCGAAGACCGCGTGGCGATCGCCGAAGCTTCCGGCCTCAAACCTACCGTGATGGATATCGAATCGTATGCGGCGCGCGCAGCGCTGGACCGCATTACGGCGCAACTGCCGAACGGCGGTGCCGGCCAGATCGTGGCGCTGTTCCAGATCGGCGCGCAGGTCACCCAGATTTCCGTGCTGCTCGATGGCGTTACCGTGTACGAGCGCGAACAGCCTTTCGGCGGTCATCTGCTGACGCAGGAAATCGTGCGCAACTACGGTCTGTCGTTCGATGAAGCCGAAGCACGCAAGCGCTCCGGTGATCTGCCCGATGGCTACCACGTCGATGTGCTGATGCCTTTCCTTGAAAGCGCGGCCATGGAAGTGACGCGCGCCATCCAGTTCTTCTACACCTCCACGCCCTACACCCGCATCGACCAGCTGTATCTGGCCGGTGGCTGTGCCGTGCTGCCGGGATTGCTGGAACTGGTGACCAGCCGCACGCGGGTGGCATGCAGCGTGATCTCGCCGTTTCAGGGCATGCAATTCGGCTCTGCTGTGCGCGAGTCGCAGTTGCGCAGCGAAGCGCCGGCCTATCTGGTGGCGTGCGGGCTGGCCTTGCGGAGGTTCGGCTGATGATACGCATAAATCTGCTGCCGCACCGCGAGGAGAAACGCAAGCAAAAGAAGTCGGCCTTCTTCGCGCTGCTGACGCTGGGCGGCATACTCGGTGTGGGTGTGGTGCTGCTGGTGGGCGGCTATAACGCGCGCAGTATCTCGATCCAGAATACGCGCAATCAGGTGATCAAGCAGGCCATCTCCGGCCTGGATAAACAGATCGCCGAGATTGCTACGCTCAAGCAGGAAATCGAAGCGCTGAAAGCGCGCCAGCAGGCGGTGGAGGATCTGCAGGGCGACCGCAACCAGCCCGTGTATCTGCTCGATGAACTGGTGCGCCAGACGCCGGCCGGCGTGTACCTGAAAAGCTTCAAGCAGGAAGGCCAGAAAGTGGCGGTGACGGGCTATGCCCAGTCGCAGGAACGGGTGTCGGAACTGCTGCGCAATCTGGCCGGTGTATCGCCATGGCTGGAACGGCCTGACCTGATCGAAGTGAAATCGACGGGACTGGGACAGGGTAAGACGACCCGCAAGGTGGTGGAGTTCAATCTGCTGGTGTATATCAAGCGCCCGCGTGATCAGGATGCGCCGGCTGGCGGTAAAGCTAAAACGTCCAGCGGCGCCAAGGCAGGGGAGCGCTGATCGCCATGGTTAATCTGAATATCAATCTGAACGATCTGGGCGCGCAACTGGCGGGCCAGTTCCGCAATCTGAGTGGCCGTCATCCGGGCCTGTGGCCGCTGGCCCCCCGTCTGATGTGCAGCGTGGGGGTGATGGCGGCGGTGGTCGGTCTGGGCTACTTCTTCTACTGGAGCGGCCAGTTCGAGGAACAGGATGCCGGCGCCGCGCTGGAGCTCAAGCTGCGCGACGAATACCGCTTCAAGACGGCGCAGGCCGTCAATCTGGAGGCGCTGCGCGCGCAAAAAGTACAGGTCGACCAGTATGTGGACCGGTTGCAGAAACAGCTGCCTAGCAAAGCGGAAATGGCGGCGCTGCTGACCGACATTAATCAGGCCGGTGCTGGCCGCGGCCTGCAGTTCGAGCTGTTCAAGCCGGCGCAGGTGGTGGTGCGCGATTACTACGCCGAGCTGCCTATCGATATCCGCGTTAGCGGCAGCTATCACGACATCGGCGCTTTCGCCGGCGACATGGCCAATCTGCCCCGTATCGTTACGCTCAACAATATGAGCCTGAGCACGGGCAAGGATGGCACGTTGACGCTGGAAGCCGTGGCCAAGACCTTCCGCTATCTGGACCCTGAAGAAGTACAGGCCCAGCGCAAGGCGGCTGCTGACAAGAAAAAGAAAGCGGCGAAAAAACCATGAGCACGCTGATCTCACTCTACTACCCACACTCGCGCTACGTCAGCTTGCTGGCGTTGCTGGCACTGGGTGCCGTGCTGTCCGGTTGCAGCAATAGTGACGAACAGGAAGTGCGCGCGTGGATGAAGCAGGTCGATGCGCAGGCGCGGGTAGCGGTACCGCCGCTGGCCGAGCCTAAGAACTTCATTCCGTTCGCCTATGCGCAGAGCGGAGTGGTCGATCCGTTCAATCCCAACAAGCTGCTGGACGAACTGGCACGCAGCAACGCGCGCGAAGGCAAGGGACTCAAGCCGGATCTGGAGCGGCGCAAGGAGTACCTCGAAGGCTTCCCGCTCGATACCATGAAGATGGTGGGCACGATACAGCAGCGCGGCGTGTATCACGCCATCCTGCAGATTGACCGTTCGGTACATCACGTGGTGGTGGGCCAGCATCTGGGCCAGAACTTCGGGCTGGTGACCGGCATCAACGACAGCACCGTGGTAATCAGGGAAATTGTGCAGGATGCAGCTGGCGACTGGGTCGAGCGGATTTCGAAGCTGGAACTGCAGGAAAGTAAGGAGACGAGCAAATGATGGCGCATACCAAGTCAGGGCCAGCGCTGGCCCGCACCGGCTGGGCGGCCATATTCGCCAGTGTCGCAATGCTGCTGGCCGCTGCGCCGCTGCAGGCACAGAACAGCGCCATCGCCGAGCCGGCTGCCGCAGCAACTACAGCAACTACAGCAACTACAGCAACTACAGCAACGGCTAGCAATGCGATCGAATCGATCACGGCCAACCGGCAGGGCGCCAATGTGATTGTGCGCATAGGCTTGAAGCAGG
The DNA here is from genome assembly GCF_964031615.1 of Duganella fentianensis. Lineage (GTDB taxonomy): Bacteria > Pseudomonadota > Gammaproteobacteria > Burkholderiales > Burkholderiaceae_D > Rugamonas > Rugamonas fentianensis_A. The sequence goes on along the minus strand of NZ_CAXIQN010000008.1, from coordinate 245,645 downwards.
CGCCTGACAAGCTGCCTATCGGCTTTTCCATTACCAATCCGCCGCGCATCGCGCTGGACTTCGGTGCCACTTCCAACGCCACCGGCGGCAGCGCACAGGAAATCGGCGTGGGCGATCTGCGCAGTGTGAATGTGGTGCAGGCAGGCGAACGTTCGCGTCTCGTGTTCAATCTGAAGCGCAGCCTGAATTACGCCACCGCCATCGATGGCAAGGCGGTGATACTGACCATTGACGGTAGCGGCGGCATCAGCGCGCCGGTGGATGCTGCCGGTCTGCCGGTGGCTGCAGCCAAGCCAGCCCCCGCCAGCCGCCCCATGCTGCGCGATATCGATTTCCGTCGCGGCAGCAATGGCGAAGGCCGTGTGATTATCGATCTGCCTAACAATCAGGTGGCGGCCGATGTGCGCCAGACACCGACCGGTGTGGTGGTGGATTTCCTCAAGACGGGCGTGCCGGAAAATCTGCGCCGCCGTCTCGACGTGGGTGATTTCGGTACGCCGGTAGCGCAGGTCACCACGCTGGCGCAGGGCGAGAACACCCGCCTGACCATCGAAGCACGGGGCCTGTGGGAGCAGACCGTGTACCAGAGCGATACCCAGCTGGTGATCGATGTGAAGCCGATCAAGGAAGACCCGAACAAGCTCACCCAAGGTACCCAGGGTTATCGCGGCGAGAAGCTGTCGTTCAATTTCCAGAACGTGGAAGTACGCGCTGCGCTGCAGGCAATTGCCGATATCTCCGGCCTGAACATCATCACCAGCGACAGCGTGGCCGGCAATCTGACCCTGCGTCTGAAGGAAGTGCCGTGGGATCAGGCGCTCGATGTGGTGCTGCAGGCTAAAGGGCTGGATATGCGCAAGAACGGCTCCGTGCTGTGGATCGCACCCAAGGAAGAACTGCTGACCAAGGAAAAACTGGAACTGGAACAGCGCGCCCAGATCGCCGATCTGGAACCGCTGAAGTCGGAAATTTTCCAGCTCAATTACCAGAAGGCCGACGCGTTCAAGACCGTGTTCGGGCTTGATGGCGGTGCCGATAGCAAGAACCGCGTGCTGTCCAAACGGGGTAGCGCCATTATCGAGCCGCGTACCAATCAGCTGTTCGTGACCGATATTCCGTCCAAGCTGGAAGACATCCGCAAGCTGATCGCCAAGACGGACGTGGCCTCCAAGCAGGTGCTGATCGAAGCACGCATCGTCGAAGCCAGTGACACCTTTACGCGCAATCTGGGCGCCAAGCTGGGCTTCGCTGATCTGCGCACGCTGCGTGGCGGCGATACGGGCTACCAGATCGGCAACGGCAATACCCGCGTGGCGATCGGCGGCAATATGACGGGCATAGGCGAGGTGACGGGGCAGGCCAAGGTGACCGACGCCAGCTACACCAATACCCAGTTCGTCAATCTGCCGGCTTCGGCCATCAATGGTTCGGCTGCCGGCACGCTGGCCGTCAGCCTGTTCTCGTCGGCCGCCAACCGCTTCCTCAATCTGGAGTTGTCGGCACTGGAAGCCGATGGTACGGGCAAGATCATTTCCAGCCCCCGCGTGATCACGGCCGACAAGGCGATAGCGCTGATCGAGCAGGGCATCGAGCTGCCGTATCAGGTGGCCACCAGCAGTGGCGCAACCTCGATCCAGTTCCGCAAGGCCAATCTGCGGCTGGAAGTGACGCCGCAGATTACGCCAGACGGCAATGTGGTGATCGATGTGGATGTGAACAAGGACAGCGTGGGGCAGGAAACCCGCGCCGGTTTCGCGATCGATACCAAGCACGTCAAGACGCAGGTGATGGTGGATAACGGCGGCACAGTGGTGCTGGGCGGGATCTACCAGCAGACCGAGCGCAATACCACCAATAAAGTGCCGTTACTGGGCGATGTGCCGTTGCTGGGCAATCTGTTCCGCAGCAATGGCCGCACCAACGACAAGACCGAACTGCTGGTGTTCATTACACCGAAGATCGTGGCGGACAAGCTGATCTCGCGCTAACGCTGTATTCATCCTCAACCAAATGGGAAGTGCATCATGAATAAATTCCGCGAATGGCTGGCGCTGCTGGTCTGCGCCACTATGCTGTCGGCATGCGGCGGCGGTGGCGGTTCGCCCGGCACCAATAGCAACGGCGTCGCGCCGTCCAAGGCTGCCACGGTGCAGCTGCAGGCCAGTGCCAGCACGCTGGCCTCGTCCGGCCTCGATGGTACGGAAGTGACGCTGACGGTGATTGTCAAGGATGCGGGCGGCAATGCGCTGCCGAATGAGACGGTGAATTTTAACGCTAGCTCGGGTACCATCAGCAATACCAACCGCGTGACCAATAGCTCCGGTCAGGTGACGGAAAAACTCAGCACCAAGGGCGATACCAGCCTGCGCAAGATCACCATTACAGCCAGTGTCGGCTCCGTCAAGTCGACCGAAATTACGGTGGAGGTGATTAATGCCGTTCCTACTCTGAGCCTGACCACGGATTCCGGTACGCTGGCTTCGGCCGGTACGGCCGGTAATGAAGTCAACGTGGTAGCGCTGGTACGCGATGCCAACAACACCGTGATGTCGGGCGTGACGGTCAGCCTGAGCGCAGATTCCGGCAGCCTGTCGCTGACCAGCCGTACCACCAACGCACAAGGCGTGGTGACGGAAAAACTGGGCACGGGTGGCGATCCGACTTCGCGCGCGATCCGCATTACCGCCAGTGTGCCCGGTGCGGTACCCGTCAGTACCATCGTCAATGTGGCAGGCAACCGCCTGACCCTGAATGCCCAGCCCACCATCAATGTGGGCGCGACGGCAGACATCACCCTGAAGCTGGTGGATTCGGCCGGCAATGCGCTGAGCGGCAAGGCCGTGCAATTCTCTTCCAACGCCAATAGTCTGGCCGTCAAGGGCGGCGGCGCAGCGGTGACCAATTCGGCCGGCCAGCTGGTGCTCAGTTATACCGCCAGCGGTGGTTCGGCGGATGTGATTACGGTGAAGGCCGGTGGCGAATCGGCGTCGGCCAGCATCGTCATCAACGCTTCCAGCTTCTCCATCAAGGTGCTGGACGGTGTGGGCAATGTGCAGACTGCGGCTGCCATCGGTGGTTGCCAGCAGGTCGCCGTGACGGGTGGCCCGTCCGGTGCCGTGACTATCAGCAGTTCGCGTGGCACGGTGTACAGCGATGCCGCCTGCAGCGTAGTGCTGAACGGCCCTGTGGCGCTGGTGGGCGGCGCAGCCAATGCCTACCTGAACGCCAGCGGCCCTGGTGTGGCCACGCTGACGGCGACGGCGAGCGGCCAGACTACCCAGACCAGTCTGGAATTCGTTGCGCCGCTGACCAATATCGCCACCATCACCGTGCAGGCCGATCCGGCCGTGATCGGCGCCAATGTGGCCGGTAGCACGGCCCAGCAGGCCAGTCTGCGCGCGGTGGTGCGCGATGGTACGGCACAGAACAATGTGGTGAAGAATGCCAGTGTGGCCTTCTCCATTCTGACCGACCCTAGCGGCGGCACCCTGACCCAGCCTGCGCTGGTGCAGACGGGCGCCGACGGTTCGGCCACGGTGAGCTTTGTGGCGGGCAGCAATCCGTCGCCTTTGAATGGCGTGCAGATACAGGCACGTATCATCGGCGGTTCCGGCGCCAGCGCCGTGGCCAGCCTGACGGTGGCGCAGAAATCGCTGTTCATCAGTGCCGGTACGGGCAATCTGGTGCAGACCCCGGGCAGTGCTTCCTACCAGCTCGACTATCTGGTGCTGGTAACGGACGCGGCCGGCAATGCTGTGCCGGGCGTGAAACTGACGGCTTCCGTACTGCCGACCACTTATTACAAGGGCATGCTGGGCTATGCCTTGCCGCAGGGCCCGTGGACACCCGTGCAGCACGTGGGCTGCGCCAACGAGGACAGCAACCGCAACGGCATACTCGACATCGGCGAGGATCTGAACGGCAATGGCCTGCTCGATCCGGGCATCCCTGTCACCGTCAGCACCAATGTCACCACTGATGCCAAAGGGCAAGCTATTGTGTCGCTGGTCTATCCGCGCGACCGCGCCAACTGGCTGGATGTGAACCTGACTGTGCGTGGTCAGGTGAACGGGAGTGAATCGAATTACACGGGTCTGGTACACTTACCGGGTTTGGCAGCGGATTTCGCGCTGCAGACAGTCACACCGCCGGGGCTGACCAGCCCTTACGGGACATCAACTTCGTGTAGTAACCCGAATTAACTCGGACTGTTCATGCCTAATGTGTTTCTAGTCGGCCTGATGGGGGCAGGAAAAACCACCATCGGCCGCATCCTGGCGCGTAAGCTGGGGCTGCGTTTTATCGATTCCGACCATGAAATCGAAGCCCGTACGGGCGCCACTATCCCGTGGATCTTCGAAATCGAAGGGGAAGCCAGCTTTCGCCGCCGCGAGGCGGAAGTCATCCGGGAACTCACCGGCCAGCAGGACATCGTGCTGGCCACGGGCGGCGGCGCCATTCTGAATCCGGAAAGCCGCGCCTATCTGCAGGAGCGGGGCACGGTGATCTACCTGCGTGCCAGCGTCAACAGCATTCTGCAGCGCACCGCACACGATAAGAACCGTCCGCTGCTGCAAACGGCCGATCCGCGCAAAAAGCTCGAAGAGCTGATGGCCGTGCGCGATCCGCTGTACACGGAAGTCGCCCACATGGTTATCGATACGGGGCGTCCTAACGTACAATCTATGGTATCCACTATTCTGAACCAGCTGGAAACGCGCGCCTGCGAGGCCGCGCCCAACTGTGTGACTCAAGCCCAGCCTTCCATGAACGAAGAATCCACCATCCTGTTAAATGTCGATCTGGGTGAGCGTAGCTACCCGATCTCCATCGGTCCTGCGCTGCTGCAGGATCAGTCCCTGCTGGCGCGTCATGTGCACGGCAATAAAGTCGCCATCGTCACCAACACCACCATCGCGCCGCTGTATCTGGAGCGGGTGGAAGCGGGCCTGCGCGCGGCCGGCAAGCAGATCATCAGCATCGTGCTGCCGGATGGCGAAGAGTTCAAGAACTGGGAAAGTCTGATGAAGATTTTCGACGCGCTGCTGGCCAACAAGGCCGACCGCAAGACCACGCTGGTGGCGCTGGGCGGCGGCGTGATCGGCGATCTGTGCGGCTATGCTGCGGCCAGCTACATGCGCGGCGTGGACTTCATCCAGGTGCCGACCACGCTGCTGTCGCAGGTGGATTCCTCGGTAGGCGGCAAGACGGGCATCAACCACCCGCTGGGCAAGAACATGATCGGTGCGTTCTACCAGCCGCGTGCCGTGCTGGCCGATACCACCACGCTGGAAACCCTGCCGGAGCGCGAACTGGCAGCCGGTCTGGCCGAAGTGATCAAATACGGCGCCGTGATCGACCTGCCGTTCTTCGAGTGGATCGAAGCGAATATCGCCAAGCTGGTGGCGCGAGACAAGGGCGCGCTGGCCTATGCCATCGCCCGCTCGTGCGAAATCAAGGCTGACGTGGTGCGGCAGGATGAACGCGAAGGCGGCCTGCGCGCAATTCTGAATTTCGGCCATACCTTCGGCCACGCCATCGAGGCAGGCATGGGCTATGGTCAATGGCTGCACGGTGAAGCTGTCGGTTGCGGCATGGTGATGGCGGCCGATCTGTCGCAGCGCATGGGCTTTGTCGATGCTGCAACGGTGGAGCGCGTACGCGCGCTGGTGGCGGCGGCTGGTTTGCCCGTGAAAGCGCCCGATCTGGGCACGGCACGCTGGCTGGAACTGATGGAAGTCGACAAGAAGAACGAGGGCGGCGCCATCAAGTTCATTCTGATGAAACCGCTGGGCGCACCGTGCATCACTAACGCACCACAGGAACTGCTGCTGCAAACGCTGGCAGCGAGCATTTAAAAGGCCCTTAGCCATGCTGCCCGACGACTTCCTCGCCCCTTATGCCGCCCACGCATCGGGCGGCGTGGGGCGTCGCTTTGCCGAAACGCCGCACGCCTCGCGCAGCGAATTCCAGCGCGACCGTGACCGCATCATTCACTCGTCGGCATTCCGCCGGCTCGAGTACAAGACGCAGGTGTTCCTCAACCACGAGGGCGATCTGTTCCGCACGCGGCTGACCCATAGTCTGGAAGTGGCGCAGATCGGCCGTTCGCTGGCGCGCAATCTGCGCCTGAACGAAGATCTGGTGGAAGCGATCTCGCTGGCGCACGATCTGGGGCACACGCCGTTCGGCCATGTGGGGCAGGATGTGCTGAACGAATGCATGCAGGAGCATGGCGGCTTCGAGCACAATCTGCAGAGTCTGCGCGTGGTGGACGAACTGGAAGAACACTACGGTGCCTACGATGGCCTGAACCTGATGTTCGAAACCCGCGAGGGCATCCTTAAGCACTGCTCGCTCAACAATGCTCGTCTGCTGGGCCCCGTGGCGCAGCGCTTTATCGACCGCACCCAGCCTTCGCTGGAAGCTCAGCTGACTAATCTGGCCGATGAAATCGCCTACAACAGCCATGATATCGACGATGGTCTGCGTTCCGGCCTGATCACCATAGCCCAGCTGGAACAGGTGGATTTCTTTGCGCGCCTGTGGCGCGATGTGCAGCAGCATTTCCCCGGTCTGTCGGGCCGCCGCGCCATTTACGAAACCTTGCGCCGCCTGATCACGGCGCTGGCCGACGATCTGATCGTCACGTCTAGCCGCCTGCTGGCCGATGCTGCGCCCAAGAGCATAGACGAGGTGCGTGCCGCGCCGCCGTTGATCCGCTTCTCTGACCCGATGCGCAAAGATGCGACGGAACTCAAGCGTTTCCTGCGCGAGAATCTGTATCGCCATTACAAGGTGAACCGCATGCGCGTGAAAGCCAGCCGCATTGTGCGCGAACTGTATGGCGCGTTCATGACCGATCCGGTGCTGCTGCCGCCTGACTATCAGGATAAATCAGGCGATGTCAGCAAACAGGCGCGCAAGATCGCCGACTATATTGCCGGCATGACGGACCGCTACGCTATCCGCGAACACCGCCGCCTGTTCTCGCTCGAAGAACTGTAATTTGAGTTTTCTCAATCGTGCTGCCTTGTTCATCCCACCAACCAAGGGGATGATGAGGCATGGACGAGCAAATTTCAAAACTCGATAAGCGCCTTACTTCGGTTGAAAACGAGGTCGAGACTCTGCGCGCAGTGCGACAGGAAATTCGGCTATGCATAGCCAGCAAAGAAGATTTTTTGCGTCTCGAAAATCACATCGCATTGCTACACGAGCAGGCCGCGACTAAGCAGGATGTGCAGCGTCTGGAACTCAATCTAACTGAGCGGCAGGCGACACTTGAGAAAAATGTCGCCAATGATATGGGCGAATTGCGTTTGCAGATCACCCGCCTCGAATTAAGAATATTGCGTTGGTTGATAGGCACTGTTATCAGTGTCTCTGGCATCATCGTGGCGGTGGTCAAGTTCTGGGTTTGATCAGCCGCCACTGATTGCTGGTGTTAGTTGCTGCCTGCCAGTTCTAGCAGCAGCTTTTTGATGGGGGCAGGCAGGGCGGCTTCGCTCAGTTGTGCCAGCGGGAGCCAGACGTAAGCTGCCTGCGCCGCCATCATGCGCCGTTGTGCCAGCGTGATGCGGTAAGGCGCAATATGCAACTTGTAGTGCGTGAAAACGTGGGTGACTGTATTCAGGCGTTCATAGCTTTCCATCGTGCCGAACGGTTCGACGGCGCGCAGCAGTTCATCGTCCGCTGCCGCATTTACATCTTTGCTCTCGTCGCTATCTTCATCCGGCGCGGCCACATGGCCGGCCAGTTCCGGCAGCGACAGCAGGCCGCCCCAGATGCCCGTCGGTGGACGCTGCTCCAGCAGCACGGCGCCACTATCGATTATCAGCAGCATGACGGCGTGCTTTTCGGGGCTGGCCTTCTTCGGTTTGCGCACAGGCAGTTCAGCCGTGCGCCCCGTGTTATAGGCCACGCAGCGCGGCTGCATGGGGCAGCGCGCGCAATCGGGCTTGCTGCGCGTGCAGAGCGTCGCGCCCATATCCATCAGCCCCTGCGTGTAGGACTCTATGCCCTGTTCGGGTAAGAGTGCTTCGGCACGGCGCCACATCATGTCTTCCGTCTTGCGTTCGCCCGGATAGGTATTCACGCCATACACGCGGGCCAGCACGCGCTTGACGTTGCCATCCATGATGGCGGCGCGGCGGCCGCTGGAGAATGCCGCAATCGCCGCTGCCGTGGAGCGGCCTATGCCGGGCAGGTCGGCCAGCAGTACCGGGTCGGAGGGGAACACGCCGCCGTATTCTGCCACTACGCGCTGGGCACATTTATGCAGGTTGCGCGCACGGGTGTAGTAACCAAGCCCGCTCCACTGCGCCATCACGTCCTCTACCGGCGCGGCCGCCAGGCTGGCCAGATCGGGGAAGCGCGTCAGGAAGCGCTGGTAGTAGCCGATCACGGCCGATACCTGCGTCTGCTGCAACATGATTTCGGATAGCCAGATCAGATAGGCGTCGCGGGTGTTCTGCCACGGCAGCGTGTGGCGCCCATGCTGCTTCTGCCACGCCATCAGAGTGGCGGAAAAAGCGGGATCGTGAAAATCTTCCTGTGCGAATTCGACTGCTAACTTCATAGGGTTCCTGAAATACCGGGGCTGGTGCGACGGGCGCTGACCAGCGTTTTATGCGGCGGCGTCCAGCGCCGTCCAATCCGCGTTGATGGCAAGGCTGACCTGTCCGGCCAGTTCCAGCAGCGTGGTCTTCTGCGCGGCCAGTTCCTGCTGGCTAGCTTCGAAGGCTTCGATCTTCTGCTCCAGACTGTCCGTGGCATCATGGATGCGCTGGATCGAAGCCTGCCGGTGCCTGAGCTGTTCCTTGTGCTGGCGGATCTGCGCTTCCAGCGGCGCCATGATGACTTTCAGCCATGCTTCCGCATCCTGATTGGCCGCTTTGAAGCAGGCCCGCACGCGCGATGCGATGGTATCAAAAAACTTCTCCATCAGTACGACGCGGCTGGTGGTAATCAGCGTGGCCGTGCCGAACTGCTTATTGTAGATGGCTTCGATGGTGGCGATCTCGGAGCGGTAGGGCTGCAGCGTGAACGCCATCGGCATGGCCAGCGACAGTCCGTGTTCGCTGGCGAAGCGGCGGTACATCACCGCCATCATGTCGCTGATTTCGGCGGTCTTGCGTTCGGCTGCATCGAGGTTGGCGTTGACGCGGGCGAAGTACTGGCGCATGGCTTCGCGCACGCCCGTGAAGAAGCGGCTGTGCTGCATATCGCTGCGCACCTGCTCGATATCGTCGCGCACAATGTCCATGCCCATGCAGGTGTATAGCTCGGTGGACAGGCGGGTGAACACGGAGCGGGTGGCCTGCAGCGTGTACAGGCTGGCGTCGAACTCTTTCTTCTCCACCTCGATGCGGCGGATCATGTGGCTGATCATGTTCTGGTTCTTGCCGCGCAGGCTGTTGAGCTCTACCAGCTGCTCGACGATGCCGCGGCTGCGCGCCTGCAGCAGCCCCAGTTGCGCGCTACTGAGCGCCTGCAGTTCATCCTGCAGTTGCTGGCGCACGATGTCTTTCTTGGCTGTGATCAGCTGTTCGAACAGCGCCTGTTCCAGTGCCGGCAGGCGGCTACGTGCGAGCAGGGCGGCATCGCCCGTAATGCGTGCCACCAGACCTTTCTGCGCCGATACGGGGAAGACCTGACGGGTTTCCAGCCCCAGCGTGTGGGCGGCCTGTTCCTGCTGGCGCGCGATGTCGGCATCGATATCGTCCGTGCTGCGCAGTTCGTCCCACAGGCCGTCGATTTTATTCAGTACTACGAGCCGCCCCGCGCTGGCGCCGATATGCTGGCGCCACACGTCGATATCGCTGCGCGTGACACCGGCATCGGCGGCGAGGATGAACAGTACGGCATGCGCATTCGGAATCAGATTCAGCGTCAGTTCCGGTTCCGTGCCGATGGCGTTCAGGCCCGGGGTATCGAGAATCACCAGTCCCTGTTTGAGCAGCGGGTGAGGGAAGTTGATGATGGCATGGCGCCAGCGCGAAATTTCCACCATGCCGGCCTCGTCGATGGTGCTGGCTAGTGCCGGATCTTCCTCGTCATACAGGCCGTAGCGACGGGCTGCTTCCACCGGCACGCGCTGTGTCATGCCAACCTGCTTGAAGACTTCGTGCATGGCCGCGCCATCGGCCAGATCGAGCGGCAGCACGGTCCACGCGTCAGGCTGATCGCGGTAATCGCCGGTGGACAGGTGGTCGGCACGGGTTTCTATTGGCAGCAGACGTAGCGAGGGCGCATAGGCGGCGTCATACATCAGTTCGGTGGGGCACATGGTAGTGCGCCCTGCGGCAGAAGGCAGCAAGCGCTGGCCGTAATCAGCAAAGAAGATGGCGTTGATCAGTTCCGACTTGCCGCGCGAGAATTCCGCCACGAATGCCAGCGATAGCTTGTCGTCGCCCAGCCGTGCCAGCGTGCGGGCGATGCGCTGCTCGGTGGCGCCATCGGACAGGCCAGTGGCGCGCATCCAGCTCTGATAGCCAGTCAGCGCGGTCAGTACGCTGTGGCGCCATGCACTGTAATGTTCGAAATCCCTGACCATGGAGTCTGCCCTTATTTTTGGCAATGCACGCAGTAGAAGGTGGAGCGCTGGCCCTGCTTGATTTGCCGGATCGGTGTGCCGCACACTTTGCACGGCACACCAGCACGATCATAGACGAAATAGGTCTGCTGGAAGTAACCGGATTGCCCATTTACGGCAATAAAGTCACGTAGCGTGCTGCCGCCCTGCACGATGGCTTCGGCCAGCACTTCGCGCACCGTCTGCGCCAGCGTTTCATAGCGGGCCAGACTGATGCGGCCTGCCGGTGTTTTCGGATTGATGCGGGCGCGGAACAGGCTTTCCGATGCATAGATATTGCCGACGCCGACGACGATATCGCCCGCTAGCAGCGCCTGCTTGACGGCGGTGCTGCGGCCGCGCGTGCGGTCATATAGCAGCTTGCCGGTAAAGCCGGCTTCCAGCGGCTCCACGCCCAGTTCGCGCAGCAGCACGTGGTGTTCCAGTGCACCATCGGCAGCGTCATGCCACAGTACGGCGCCGAAGCGGCGCGGGTCTTTCATGCGCAGAGCTTGCAGGCCCTGTGCGCTCGCCACCACCAGATCGATGTGGTCATGCTTTTCCTGCGCCGTGGCGGCTGGCAGGATGCGCAGATGGCCGGACATGCCCAGATGGATGATCAGCGTGCCATGGTCGAAGTGCACCAGCAGGTATTTGCCGCGCCGCCCCGTGCTGCGCACGGTGCGGCCGCTGAGCAGCTGGTTCAGTTCGGGCGGGAAGGGCCAGCGCAGGCCGTCGCGCCGCAGCACGACGGAATGCACGGTACGGCCTTCGAGGTGGGGCGCAACGCCGCGTCGGGTGACTTCAACTTCTGGTAATTCTGGCATCAGTTTCGCTTAGTTTCTGCTGTGGTTGAGCGGGAGCAGGGGAGTCCATGGGCGGCAGTCCGGAATATTTGGTTACACTAGTCAAACACGCCAGTCCGCTGCAGGGCGTAGAATCTGTCCGTAACTATACCGATTGCCAGGATTTACCCTTGAAAAACGCTTTTGCCATTGTAACCTTGTCGGCCCTGCTGTCGGCATGCGCCACCGCCCCGCAACTGGCTCCCCCTGTGAATACTTCTGCTGCCGATGTGCCGCCTTCGGGCGGTGCCGCGAGCGGCGCAACCGTAGCGGCGCCAGTACCAGCTCCGGCACCGGCAGCCGCGTCGGCACCAGCACCGGCACCGTCCGGCGAGGTGCTGACGGCAGGCGAAGCGGCACCCGCCACGCCTGCCGTAGTGCTGCCTAAAGTGGAGCTGACGAGCGAACTGGTATACCGCATCACCAAGGCTGAACTGGAATTCAAGCAGGGCAACTGGCAAGGGCCCTACATCACCATGCTGGCGCTGGCGCAGCAGACGCGCGATCCCCGGCTGGCGCAGCGCGCCACGGAGATGGCAATGGCCGCCAAGCAGGGCGCAGAGGCACTATCGGCCATCCGTCTGTGGCGCGGGCTGGCGCCGGATTCGGACGAAGCGATCCAGCTGCAACTGGGCTTTCTGGTGAATTACCCTGATCTGCGCGAGGCCGAACAGGTGTTTGCCCTGCGCCTGAAGCAGCTGCCGCAGAAATCGCGGCCGCTGGCCATGTTCCAGATGCAGCAACTGCTGCTGCACCTGAAAGACAAGGGTGCCACCTTCGCGCTGCTGGAGCGCGTGCTGGCACCGTATGACGATATGCTGGAAAGCCATCTGATACTGGCGCAGAGCGCATTTGCCCTCAACGATGCGCCACGCGCCTATGCCGAAGCGGAGCGGGCGCTGGCCATCAAGGCCGATTCGGAACTGGCGGTACTGACCAAAGCGCAGGTGTCGGGCAGTCTGGATAAGGCGCTGGCCGTGCTGTCGGACTTCCTTGCCCGGCACCCCCATGCGCAGGAAGTGCGCGCAGCCTATGCGCGCATTCTGATCGACGCCAAGCAGGTGGATGCCGCCCGCGAGCAATTCCTCACCCTGCTCAAAGACCAGCCGGACAATCTGGCCACGCTGTATTCGCTGGGTGCCATGGCTATGCAGAGCAATGATCTGGTTCATGCCGAAAAATATCTGTCCCGTTATGTAGAGTTGCTGGCACAGCAGCCGAATGACGAGCGTGATCCGTCCAAGGTGCTGATCATCCTGTCGCAGATCGCCGAGCACCGTGGCGATCTGGCAGCCGCCTATAACTGGCTGGATCAGATCGAAGAGGGGGATGACAAGGACTATCTGGCAGCACGCCTGAAAATGGCCCAGCTGACGGCACGTCAGGGCAAGGTGGATGAAGCGCGCGCCCAGCTGGCCGCGCTCAAACCGAGCGACCAGAACGATCAGGCGCAAGTATTTCTGGTCGATGCGCAGTTGCTGCGCGATGCGGGCGATGTGCTGACGGCCTTTGTGGTGCTGGAAAACGCCAACAAGCGCTTTCCCGGCAATCCTGATCTGCTGTACGAATTTGCCCTGCTGGCGGAAAAACTGGGGCAGGTGGAACTGATGGAGAAGACGCTGCGGCAGGTGATGATTGCCGCGCCGGATAACCAGCAAGCCTATAACGCGCTTGGTTATTCGCTGGCCGAGCGCAATGAGCGTCTGCCGGAAGCCTATAGTCTGATCGACAAAGCGCTGAAGATGGCGCCCGGTGATCCCTACATCATGGATAGCATGGGCTGGGTGCAATATCGCATGGGCAATCTGGACGAAGCGGAAGCCATGCTGCGTCAGGCCTATGCCGTGCGTAAGGATGCCGAGATCGCCGTTCACCTTGGCGAAGTGCTGTTCGTCAAAGGCGATCAGGCGGGCGCGCGCAAACTATGGCAGGAAGCCCAGCGCAAGGACCCGCAGAATGATGTGCTGAAAAGTACGCTGGCCCGACTGAAACAAAGCCTGTGAGACGGCGCCGATGATGATGAAACGTTTATTTAACCGCCGGGCCGTGCGCTGCGGCACAATGGCCATCAGTCTGGGCGCCAGCCTGCTGCTGGGCGGCTGCGCCACCAGCGGCGGTGCGCCCCTCTCCACGGCCAGCGTGGCCCCTTACCGCAGCACGCTGGCGCTGCAAGGTTCGATAGGCATCAACTATCTGCGTGACGGCAAGCGCGAATCGCTGACCGGTACTTTCCAGTGGCAGCAGACGCCTGCCGCAACGGATGTGACGCTGATCTCGCCTACCGGCCAGACCGTGGCCGTGCTGCATGTGACACCAGCGCAGGCCAGCCTGCAGCAAAGCGGCCAGCCTGTGCGTACGGCCGCCGATCTGGATAGCCTGACCAGTCAGACGCTGGGCTGGAGCTTGCCTGTAGCAGGTCTGCGCGACTGGCTGCAAGGCTATGCCACCGACGCGCAGGGCCAGCGATTCAGTGCTTCGCCTGCCAACAATACGGTGGTCACGCGCGATGGCTGGAAGGTCGACTATATGACGTGGCAGGATGGGCTAGCGCCCGTACCGCAGCCCAAACGTATCGAACTGACCCGCTTGGTGGCGGGTGACGTGGAGGAACTGGCGATCCGTATCGCTATTCGCCCCGCAGTAGAAGAATAGAAGAATAGAAGAATAAAATACTGACATGACTAGCCTGAAACATTGTCCCGCCCCTGCCAAACTGAATCTGTTCCTGCACGTGAATGGTCGCCGTCCCGATGGTTATCACTTGCTGCAGACGGTGTTCCAGATGGTGGACCATGGCGACAGCCTCGATTTCACCCTGCGCGACGATGAGCAGATCGTGCGCGTGACGGAGCTGGCCGGCGTGCCGCAGGAGCGCGATCTGATTATCCGCGCCGCCCGTCTGCTGCAGGCCGAAGTGCAGCGCCGCACGGGCCGCCTGCCGCGTGGCGTGGATATCGCCATCCATAAGGTGCTGCCCATGGGCGGCGGGCTGGGCGGCGGCTCGTCCGATGCCGCCACGACGCTGATGGTGCTCAACCATCTGTGGCAGGCTGGTCTGAGCCGTGAGGAACTGATGGCCATGGGCTTGCCGCTGGGCGCCGATATCCCGTTCTTTATTTTCGGCCAGACGGCTTTTGCGGAAGGTGTGGGCGAGGCGCTGCAACCCGTGCAGGCGGCCGATTGCTGGTATGTGGTGATCGAACCGGGGGTCGAAGTCCCTACGGCAGCAATTTTTTCTTCAGAACATTTGACAAGGGATACTCCGGTCGTCATAATAACGGACTTTTCCAGCCACCTCGAAAATCGAAACGGTTTCAAGGAGTTTGGGAAAAACGACTTACAGCAGGTAGCAACGCAGTTATTTCCGCCAGTAGCAGAAGCGGTAGCGTGGCTAGCAGCGTACGGTGATGCCAGGATGACTGGCTCTGGTGCATGTGTGTTTTGTGCGCTGGCCTCCGAAGCGGAAGCAGAGTCGGTGCTGAAACAGGTGCCGGCAAAGTGGCAAGCATGGAAAGCCAAGGCGCTCCATCATCACCCACTGAATGCGATGTTGTGAAGCGTAAAAAAGATTTGGCTTAGCGTTAAAATGGCTGTATAATATCGGCCTGTAGCGACAAGCAACAAGTTGCGTAGGGGAATCGCCAAGCTGGTTAAGGCACCGGATTTTGATTCCGGCATACCAAGGTTCGAATCCTTGTTCCCCTGCCATTCGTTTGTATCTGGAACCGTCGAGGCTGAAGCAGTCTCCGGCCGGATAGGGCAAAAATGTCTCGCCATGAGCGGGACATTCTACTTAGTACACATAGCGTTGATAGCACTGTCAGCGGCTTTTCAAAAAATTCTTCGACTTTTCTCTGGGACTCCCAATGGCTTTCGAAAACCTGATGGTTTTTACCGGCAACGCTAATCCTGCATTGGCAGAAGGGGTCGTCAAAAATCTCGGCATCCCTCTCGGCAAGGCAAACGTTTCGAAATTCTCGGACGGCGAAGTGATGGTAGAGATTAACGAAAACGTCCGCGGTAAAGACGTCTTCGTTCTGCAATCGACCTGCGCCCCTACTAACGACAGCCTGATGGAACTGATCCTGATGGTCGATGCACTGAAACGTGCGTCCGCTGGTCGTATCACTGCTGCAATTCCTTACTTCGGCTATGCCCGTCAAGACCGTCGCCCCCGTTCGGCACGTGTGGCGATCTCGGCTAAAGTCGTGGCCAACATGCTGGAAGAAGCCGGCGTCGAGCGCGTCCTGATCATGGATCTGCACGCTGACCAGATTCAGGGCTTCTTCGATATTCCGGTCGATAACATCTATGCATCGCCAGTGCTGCTGGGCGACCTGCAGAAGAAAAACTACCAGGACCTGCTGGTAGTATCGCCGGACGTCGGCGGCGTAGTGCGCGCACGTGCACTGGCCAAGCGTCTGGGTTGCGATCTGGCCATCATCGACAAGCGCCGTCCTAAAGCCAACGTTTCCGAAGTGATGAACATCATCGGTGAAGTGGAAGGCCGTAACTGCGTGATCATGGATGACATGGTCGATACCGCTGGTACGCTGGTCAAAGCGGCAGAAGTGCTGAAAGAGCGCGGCGCCAAGAAAGTCATCGCGTATTGCACCCACCCTGTGCTGTCCGGTCCTGCGATCGAACGTATCACCACCTCCTCGCTGGACGAGCTGGTTGTGACCGACACGATTCCGCTGTCCGAAGCTGCCAAGGCCTGCGACAAGATCCGTCAACTGACCTGCGCACCACTGCTGGCAGAGACCTTCAAACGTATCGTCAAGGGTGATTCCGTGATCTCCCTGTTCATCGACTAAGTTCGACGATACGTGATGCCGCAGCCTGTGCTGCGGTGTTGCTAAAAGATTTACGCGGCGCACCGGCTTTTGCCGTTGCGCCGTTGTTGTTCCGGTTGCATGGGTCGCAAGACCCATATTCTGAAGCACCCTGGTCGCGGGGGCTTCCTAACACGGGGCGCGAGCCCTGTTATTTTTGGAGTATCACATGAAAGTAGTAGCATTCAAACGCGAATTGCAAGGTTCCGGAGCGAGCCGCCGCCTGCGCAATTCGGGCCAGACCCCAGGTATCGTTTACGGCGGTACCGAGCCAGCAATCACCATCTCGCTGGACCACAACGCCCTGTACCACGCTCTGAAAAAAGAAGCGTTCCACTCGTCGATCCTGGATCTGGAAATCGACGGCGTTTCCCAGCAAGTTCTGCTGCGCGACTTCCAAGTTCACGCATTCAAACAACTGGTTCTGCACGCTGACTTCCAGCGCGTAGACCAGAACAAAAAAATGCACACCAAAGTGGCTCTGCACTTCGTGAACGCTGAAGTTTCGCCAGCTGTTAAGCTGCACGGCGCAACCATCAGCCACGTTGCTAACGAAATCGACGTATCGTGCCTGCCAAAAGACCTGCCAGAGTTCATCACCGTTGACCTGGCAAACATCGACGTTGGCCACTCGCTGCACGTAGGCGATCTGGTTCTGCCAGCTGGCGTTACCGCTGTTACCCACGGCGCCAACCTGACCATCGCTACCGCTTCGGTACCTGCTGGTCACGTATCGGCTGAAGCCGCTGCTGCTGACGAGAAGAAGTAATCACTGATGCCGCCCGCGGGCGGTAGCTAGTGCAGCCCCCGCTGGTCTGATCGCACTCTGGTGCGCCTGCCAGCGGGGGTTTTTTTATGCCCGACCCTATTTTTGCCGCGCAAAATTCTATGCCTATCCGTCTCATCGTTGGTCTCGGCAACCCCGGCGCCGAATACGAACAAACCCGCCACAATGCCGGCTTCTGGCTGGTCGATAATCTGGCCAACAGCCTGCCCGGCACCCGATTGCAGCGCGAAACGCGCTACAACGCGCTGATGGCGCGCACCAGCGTGGCCGGTCAGGAAGTGTATCTGCTGGAGCCGCAGACCTATATGAACCGTTCCGGCCAGTCGGTCGGTGCGCTGTGCCGCTTCTTCAAGATCACACCCGATCAGGTGCTGGTGGTACATGATGAACTCGATCTGATGCCCGGCATCGCGCGGCTCAAAAAGGGCGGTTCGGCCGGTGGCCACAATGGTCTGAAAGACATCACGGCGGCACTCGGTACGCAGGACTACTGGCGGCTGCGGCTAGGCATCGGCCATCCGCGCACGCTGGGCCTGCAGCAGCCGGTGGCAGACTTTGTACTGCACCGTCCGCGTCGCGACGAGCAGGATCTGATCGAACAGGCCATCGATAAATCGCTGCTGGTGATGAACCAGATCGTCGAAGGCAAATTCGAAGCGGCCACCATGAAGTTGCATACGGCCTGAGTTGACGGTGGTATGCTGGCATTTTGATCACGCCAGCTAGGAAACCACCAATGAAATATCTGCCGCTCGCTGCTCTGTTGTTGACCGTTGGCGCGCACAGCGCCCCTGCACTCGATGCCGCTGCCGTGGCGGCGCAGGTCAATGCCATGTATCCCAAGCTCGATGTGATCTACAAGGATCTGCATGCGCATCCGGAGATCGCGTTTCAGGAGCAGCGCACGGCTGCCAAGCTGGCGGCGGAAATGCGTAGCCTCGGTTTCGAAGTAACGGAAAAAGTCGGCAAGACGGGCGTGGTGGCCATGTACCGCAATGGCCCCGGCCCGCTGGTGCTGGTGCGTACCGAAATGGACGGCCTGCCGATGGAAGAAAAATCCGGCTTCCCGTTTTCCAGTAAAGCCCATGCGCTGCTTGATGGTAAAGACACCATGGTGGCGCACAGCTGCGGCCATGATGTGCACATGACGGCATGGCTGGGTGCCGCGCGCACGCTGGTAGCGATGAAATCGCAGTGGAAGGGCACGCTGATGTTTATCGGCCAGCCGGCCGAAGAAATCGTCAGCGGTGCCAAAGCCATGCTCGATGATGGCCTGTTCCGCCGCTTCGGCAAACCCGATTACGCGTTTGCCCTGCATAGCTGGCCGCATGCCTATGGCACTATCGGCTATAACAGCGGCCCTGTCTCGTCCAATTCGGACGCGATCGAAATCACTTTCAAAGGCCGTGGCGGCCATGGCTCGGCACCGGACAAGGCGCTCGATCCCGTTACCATTGCGGCCCGTTTCGTGGTCGATGTGCAGACCGTGGTGAGCCGCGAAAAAGATCCCAAGGAATTCGGTGTGGTGACGATCGGCGCGATCAACGGCGGCACGGTGGGGAATATCATTCCCGATTCCGTACGTGTGCGCGGCACTATCCGTTCCTATAGCCCCGAAGTGCGGGCCAAGCTGCTGGCCGGTGTACGCCGCATTGCTAACGCATCGGCAGCCATGGCTGATGCACCGGCACCGGATGTTGAGCTGATTGCTGGTGGCGCTGCCATCGATAATAGTGCGGCACTGGTGGCACGTACCGCGCCCGTGTTCGAGCAGGCTTTCGGTGCAGCCAATGTGGTGCGTCGTCCGGCCATGACGGCTAGTGAAGACTTCTCCGAGTTCGTCAATCAGGGGGTGCCCGGCATGTTCTTCTTCACTGGCGTGTACGATGCGGCGGCCGTGGCGGAAGCCGAAAAGCCGGGCGGCAAACCGCTGGCGTTCAATCATTCGCCTTATTACGCACCGGTGCCGGAACCATCGATCAAAACCGCTGCACAGGCGATGGTGCTGGCGGTCATGAACGTGATGCAGTGAGCTTGAACCTAGCCGCCGGAATCAGCGGCTAGTTCATTAGCGCTTAGCGCGTGGCCGCGATCCAGCGGTTGACGCGCGCTTCCAGTATCGGCAGCGGCAGGGTGCCGTCGCCGATTACCACCGCGTGGAATTGCGGGAAGCTGAACTTGTCGCCCAGCGCATCCTGCGCACGCTTGCGCAGTTCCTGTATCTTCAGCGCGCCGATCTTGTAGCTAAGCGCCTGTGCCGGCCAGACCATATAGCGTTCGATCTGGTTTTTGGCGCGTGCTTCCGGCCAGCCCAGCGTCTCCACCAGATAGGCGATGGCCTGTTCACGGCTCCAGCCTTTGGCGTGCATGCCGGTGTCGACCACGAGCCGCGCTGCGCGCAGCATTTCCGCATTCAGGTGGCCGAAGTAGGCGACGGGATCTTCATACAGACCCATTTCGCGTCCCAGCGTTTCCGAATACAGCGCCCAGCCCTCGGTGTAGGCTGCGCTGTTCTGGTTCTCCGTGCTGAACTTGCGGAAGTCGGGGATATCGAGTTCCTTCAGCAGTGCCGCATGCAAGTGGTGACCGGGCACGCCTTCGTGCAGCAGTAGGCTGACCATGCCGACGCGGCTGTACTGCTTGGCATCGTTCACTACGGGCCAGAACACGCCCGGATGGGAACCGTCGCCAGCTGGCGGGGTGTAGTGGTCGGATGCGGTGGCGCGGGTCAGTTCCGGTTCCAGATGCAGTTCCAGCTGGGCTTTCGGAATCAGGCTGAAATAAGCCGGCAGTTTTGCCTGCACCTGTGCGTAGATGCTGCGATAGCCGTCGAGTACCTGTTCTTCCGTGCTGAAGGTGCGGTACTGATCCTGCGTCGCTACCCATTGCGACAGTAGATTAGCCGGTCCGGTGTAGCCCAGTTTGGGCGCCACTTCGGCCATCTGCTGCTGGATGCGCGCTACTTCTTTCAGACCCAGCGCATGGATGGCCTCCGCCTGCAGGGGCAGGTTGGTGCTGTCTTTGATGCGGGCGGCATACCATGCGGCGCCGTTCGGCAGGGCGCTCCAGCCGGTGCTAGCGCGGCTGGCTGGCAGGTATTCCGATTCGAGGAACTGTACGAGGCGGTTGAGTGCCGGTGCTATGCCTTTCTCCACTGCATTGCGGTAGGCGGCTGCCAGCTGTTTCTGCTCGGCGGCACTGAAGCTGGCAGGCAGGCGTTTGGCGGGGCTGTAGTAGATGCTGGCTTCTGTGCTGCTGGCGCGTAGCGCACGCATTTGCGGCAGCAGTGCCTGGGTGATGGCGGCCGGCTGCACCACGCCGCTACGGATGCCGGCGCGCATATTCGCTATCGCCTGATCTATCCACGCCGGCAACTGGTTCAGACGGCTCAGATAGGCGCGCTGCTGCGCCACGGTATTGAGTGGTTGCGAACCGTTGCCATCGGCGTAGTTAGCCAGTGTGCTAGGAACGTTATCGAAATGGTTGAGCGGCAGCAGGTGTTCGGGGAAGGATTCCAGCTGCATGGCGTTATTCAGTTCGTAGGTCAACAGCTCGAAGGTCAGCTGATCCTGCGGGTTGAGCTGATTGCGCTTGAGTGCCATCAACTGCTTCTGCATGGCGCGGTACAGATTGAACTGCTGAGCGCGCACTTTGGGCGAGATGGCCAGCCCTAGCTGGTCGTCATAGCGGCTGTCGCCGTTGGCGGTAGCGAACAGCAGCGGGTCGAAGCGGCAGCGCGCGCGGTGGAAGTCGGCGGCGATGCGCGCCAGTTGCTGCTGGGCGTTGCTGGCTTTGGCACTTTCGCTATGTTTGGCGCGTGCTGCCGCGCTGGCGGGCAGGCTGGCGCCGGTACTGAATAGCGCGGTCGCGAGCAGGGTGGCGGTGAGGGCAGAGCGGGGACGGCGGACGATGGTCATACAGTTTCCTCGGCAAAATGAGCTAGCCGGGAAAGTCTAGCAGTTCAAGGGCGGATGCAACAGGGGCGGACCCCGTTGCCGGTGGTCCGCCCCTGTGCGGTGCTAGCGAGCTAGCGCCGGATTAGGCTTGTTTAGCTTTGCGACGACGTGCAGCGAAGCCGGTGATGCCCAGACCTGCCAGCAGCATGGCATAGGTTTCTGGCTCAGGTACTGCTTGGGCCAGACCGTCCATGGCGTAGATTTCAGCGGTCGATTTAGCGTAGGTTGGATTGGCCAGAATGTTCTGGTTCAGGTTCCAGCCCATGGCATCGAAGGCTGCCAGGTCGTTCTGGGTGACGCTACCGCCGGCGCAGGCAGCAATGGTCGGGTCCATCACGCCGATCTGACGGGTGCTCAGATAGCAGCCACCGCTCAGGTCCAGTACGGCACGGTTGTCGGCCCAGTGCGAAGCTTGCTGGCCATCGCCGTTGTAGCTGCCGGTCGAGAAGAATGCGGCTTCCTGGTTCACGTCTGGCAGATTGAAGACACTGGCGCCGCCGTCGATCGAGAAGAAGGCAGTCTTGGCAGCGCCCCACTGCAGATAACGGCCACCTGCATCGACGCCTGCGCCGTAGCGGAACAGGTCCAGCGTGCTGCCGATGGCGAAGTTATCGATATTGGTGGTGCCGAAGGCGCCACTATTGAAGGCTGCGGCATACGGACCTTTACCGCCCAGCAGGTCGAAGCTGTCAACGCCGCTGACGAAGCCGAGAGCGTGGCCCAGTTCGTGTACAGCGACTGCGGTGAAGTCATATTTGCCAGCCGAGATGCCGTCGGTAGGGTTGAAGTCAAAGCCGAAGTTGGAGCTGAAGGTGATGCTGGCATCGGTCTGGCGTGCAGCGTAGCTAGGGCTCGAGTAGTCCGTGGCCATGCCCATGGCTTTCAGCACGGCGGTGTTGACGTCCAGATACTGGTTAATGCCATTGCTGCCGTTCGAAATACGGCTGCCTGCGGTGATATTAATACCGCTTTGCGTTGCAGCGTTGGCGTAAGCATTGACGCGCATGGCGAGATCGGTGCCATTGGCCAGCGTAGGCAGGTGCGCTAAAGCGATCTGATCCAGTGCGCTATTGCCAGTGGCGTGCAGGCCGGCGTAAACATCGGCTACCGAGGCGACATTCGAGTTGCTGCCGGTGCTGCCCAGAATGCCAGCGCCCAGTGCTGCAAATTTAATGTCGATACGGATATCTACATTGTTGGTCAGCGTCTTGTTCCAGTAGTTAGCGGCTTTCTGGAAGGCGAACAGTGCTTCGGCGCCATGTGGTGCGGTGGCGAAGCTATTGGTGCTGTCGATCAGAATGATATTTGCTGCGGATGCAGGCACAGCCATAGCAGCTGCAACGGCAGCAGCGGCGACGCTTTTAACCAGGTTTTTCTTCATTTTCACATCTCTCCATGTAAGCGGTATATATGTTCTAGAGCTCTTGTGGCCCATTACTGGTGCGGGATCGGTCACCGGCCGGCATCGCTGAGGACGCCTAAAAATCGTAACATAAGCCTAATTTTGCTTGTTTTAAGATCACGCAATTAGCATAAATAAATTTTGGAAAAACAACAGTTTGAGTTGCCTCAAAGAATTATTTAACAATTGGCGATTCCGCTTCTGACAATTGCCGAGGCCGCATGCCTGTTTGCGTGATGGGCACGCTTCAGTTCGGGCAGGATGATTTTGGAGAAGGCCTGTCCGGAGAGGTACAATAGAGCTCTTTTTTCGGCAAAATGCACTGAAACCAGCCTGATTGCACGGCCGGTCGGTGGCTTTTGTCCTCATTGCGTAGTGATGGTGGTGGTTAATCGCAACCCGGTATGGTGCCGGCCTAGCGCCGCACGTATCCGCCTAACTCGTTGAACTTTAAGGATTATTCATGAGTCTCAAATGCGGCATCGTGGGTCTGCCCAACGTCGGTAAGTCCACTCTCTTCAATGCACTGACCAAGGCTGGCATTCCGGCTGAAAACTATCCCTTCTGCACCATCGAACCTAACGTGGGCGTGGTGGAAGTGCCGGATCCCCGTATGGCGGCGCTGGCCGAGATCGTCAAGCCGGAGCGCATGGTCAATGCCATCGTGGAATTCGTCGACATCGCCGGTCTGGTAGCCGGTGCATCGCAGGGCGAAGGTCTGGGTAACCAGTTCCTGTCGCACATCCGCGAAACCGACGCCATCGTCAACGTGGTGCGCTGCTTCGAAGACGACAACGTGATTCACGTGGCCGGTAAAGTCAGCCCGCTGGACGATATCGAAGTGATCCAGACGGAACTGGCGCTGGCCGATCTGGGGACGGTAGAAAAAGCTCTGCACCGCGAGAACAAGAAAGCGCGCTCTGGCGACAAGGATGCAGCCAAGCTGGTCGCTCTGCTGGAACGCCTGATGCCGCATCTGAACGACGCCAAGCCAGTGCGCGCGCTGGGTCTGGATGCCGACGAAATGCTGCTGATTAAGCCGCTGTGCCTGATTACCGCCAAGCCGGCCATGTATGTGGCCAACGTGTCGGAAAGCGGCTTTAGCAACAACCCGCTGCTGGACCAGCTGAGCGCCTACGCCGCTAGCCAGAACGCGCCTATCGTGGCCATCTGCGCTGCCATCGAAGCGGAAATTGCCGATCTGGAAGATGCCGACAAAGCTGCCTTCCTGGCCGATCTAGGTATGGAAGAACCGGGTCTGGACCGTCTGATCCGTGCTGCCTACAAACTGCTGGGCCTGCAGACTTATTTCACCGCCGGTGTGAAAGAAGTGCGTGCCTGGACCATCCATATCGGTGATACCGCACCTCAAGCTGCAGGTGTGATCCACACCGACTTCGAGCGGGGCTTCATTCGTGCCCAGACTATCGCTTTTGACGATTTCATCCAGTTCAAGGGTGAGGGCGGCGCCAAGGAAGCCGGCAAGATGCGTGCTGAAGGCAAGGAATACGTGGTAAAAGACGGCGATGTGCTGAATTTCCTGTTCAACGTGTAAGTCAAATTCCGACTTTTGCATCGTTCTGAAACCCCGCTGTAGCGGGGTTTTTTATTGCCCGTACAGCAATCTTAAAAGCTGATTTATATCAAAAAACGACAGAATAATTTGTTTTAAGAAGATATTCCGCTATTTTTTTAATTGCACCAATCGATTGTATATATTTCCCGAAAGCACTTAGGTATTATTTGAAGAGCGACTGTTCCAGGGCCCTGTAACGCGTATCGATGCAGGGCTGACCTTCCCCGCCCCGAACTGGTGGTTGCATTCCGCCTCATTGCGGTTTTCCGGTTGTACAGCCAAAAGCTTGTGCAATTGTCCATGGTGCCCCATCCTGCACCTTTACCTGTTCGTAGAATGTCTCGCAATGCTGGCTACTTTTTTTGCTCCCGGTAAGCGCCTGATGCGTCAGTTGCGCATGCCTACCAAATTTTCCCTGATCGTTGTTGCGTTGCTGGTGCCGCTGCTGATGCTGCTGTTCCTATATGTGAGCAATGCTAATCAGGATATCGATTTCGCTCTCAAGGAAAAGACAGGCGTACGTTATCACCGTCAGGTGAATGTGCTGATGAATACCAGCTTGCAGCACCGCGGGCAGGCACTGCTGAAACTGCTGGACACGGAAAATCCTGCCGAAATGCAGGCGGCCGCCGAGCAGGTACGGGCTCAGTTTGCCAGCATGCAGAAAGATCTGGAGGGTGATGACCCCTTCCAGTTGCTGCCGCTGCTGAAGGAAGCCGAGGGCTTGTGGGGGCAGGCACTGGCAGGCACCTATACGGAAACCGCGCAGATCACGGCCAAGTACGCGCCGCTCAACCGCGCCCTGACCGCCATGCGTCGACGGATTTCCGACGGCTCGCAACTGGCACTCGATCCGGATGAGGACTCGTATTACCTGATGCTGTCTGGCACGGACAGAATGCCTTTGATTACCGAACAACTTGCCCCATTGCGCGGACTGGTGACCTATGTGGCGGCCAAGCCTGACCAGGCGCAGGCGACGCTGGTAAGGATAGCCGGCTACCTGGCGCTGCTGCGTAGCGAAATCGACGATGTACGAGACGAACTGGTGCGTGCTGGTAAGGCTAATCCGGCTGCACTGGTCAAGGTTGATCAGGCGCCGCTGGCTGCTGCGGATGCCTATCTGAAACAGATCAGCGATACGATAGTGACTTCCGTTAGCGCAGTCCCTTTCAAGATCTACGGTGACGGCACCAAGGCCATCAATGCGAATATCCAGTTGACCAATCAAGTACTGGAAGGGCTGGATGCGGCGCTGGACGGGCGTGTCATGCGTCTGCGCATGATGCGTAACACCATGCTGGCCGGTGTGATTCTGGCGCTGTCGGTAGCGGCCTATGCGCTGGTGAGCTTCTATCTGGCCAGCCTGAGTGGCCTGAACGCCATCACCCGCCGCGTCGAGCGCATGGGTAATGGTGATCTGAGCGATAGCACAGCCGCCAGTGGCAAAGATGAAGTGACGGCCGCCATCAATATGGTGCGTGGTAGTGTCGGCAAGCTGCACCAGATCGTGGCCGGGGTGCGGGTGTCGGCCGAGTCCATCAGTCTGGCCGCATCGGAAATTGCGGCCGGCAATAACGATCTGGCCCAGCGCGGTGCCCGTATCGCCGGTACGGTGCAGGAAGCGTCGTCGAATATGGATGCACTGGATCAGGCTGTGGCGCACAATCTGACCAACGCCAAGATGGCCGATGAGCTGGCGCTATCGGCCTTCAAGGTGGCCAGCAGCGGCGAGCAGACCGTGTCGAATGCCGTGGCCATGATGGAAAAAATCACCCAGTCCTCGCGCAAGATCGGCGAGATCACGCAGGTGATCGAAGGCATTGCTTTCCAGACCAATATTCTGGCGCTGAATGCTGCCGTAGAAGCGGCCCGTGCCGGTGAGCAGGGCCGTGGTTTTGCCGTGGTGGCATCGGAAGTCCGTAATCTGGCCCAGCGTAGTAGCAGTGCTGCCAAAGAAATCGGCGATCTGATCCGCACGTCCATCGGCGACGTCGATGAAGGTGCGCGCTTCGTGAATGCGGCCGGCAGCACCATGAGCGACATCGTGCAGTCGGTGCAGCGGGTGAATGTCATCATGGACCAGATTACCCAGGACTCCAATAAGCAGGCGCAGCAGATTAATGAAATGGCCGCTTCGGTACGCGAGGTCGATGCTAGCACGCAGGAAAATGCTGCCATGGTGGAAGAAATTGCCGCCGCTGTGATGTCGCTGGAGGAGCGTGCGACGTTCCTGTCGGATTCCGTGCAGGTGTTCCAGCTGGGTACGAAAGTGCCGGTGCATGGCACCGCCCAGCCCCGGCTGAAACTGGCCCGCCGTTCCGGCCGCGCACTGGACGCGGCCGCCTAAACGGGCACAGTGTTGCAGCGGCGCACGCCCGTGCGCCGCTGGCGAAAGAGCGTGGTAGTATTGCCAGCATGACAAAGGTATCCATCCGGAGCTGGCTGGTCGGTCTGGCGCTATGCCTGCCATGGCAGCTGGCACTGGCTGTCCAGACCATTCCTCTGTACGTCTACTATCCGGGGCCGACCTTCGCAGTTGGCATGCCCGGTAATCTCAGTGAAAAAATGGCCGAATGGCTGACCCAGCGTTCGGCCGGACGTTACCAGTTCATCGCTACCCAGTTACCCCGCCGCCGTCTGCAGCTGATGCTGAGCCAGCCCCAGTGGCAGGGCGTGGTGGCATGGGCCAATCCGCGCTGGTTTGGTAGCGAAGGGCGGCGCCAGAGCTGGAGCCGCTACTATATGGTCGATGCGAATATGGTGGCATCGCTGCGTAGCGCACCGTTCGAATATCAGGACGATGCCTCGTTACATGGTCAGCGCATCGGCACGGTGGAAGGATTCTCCTACAAGGATTTCGATGCGTTGCTGGCCGCGGGACTAGTCAGCAAGGACGAAGCCGATAGCGAGGCGCGCAATCTGCTCAAGCTGCAGCAGCGGCGCGTCGCGGTGGCGTTTCTGCAGGCGAGTTCGATGCCGCGCATGCGCCAGCAGTATCCCGATCTGGATAGCTGGCTGTATCTGTCCGAGCGTCCCCGTACGGTGTTCGAACGGGCTTTTTTCATGGCACCTAACCAGCCGCAGTTGCTGGCCTTTCTCAATCAGCAGAGTGCGGCCTTGCTCAATGACCGTCAGTGGCAGCAGGAATTTGACACCTGCAAGCACATCCTGCCGCGCCTGTCGGGCGCCAGCGAGGCCCAGCGCAAGCTGTGCCGTTAAGCCTTGCGGCAGCTTTGTTGGGTATAATCGCCGGATAAGCGGAGCCTTGCTCCGATCAAGCGCCGGTCCGCAGGGGCTGTCCTCGTCATCTGCTTCACCCATCACTAGAAAAAAATCTTCATGGCTTCTTCCAACGAAAACGTCAGCATGGCGCTGTTTTGCGACTTCGAAAACGTCGCACTCGGTGTGCGTGACGCCAACTACGACAAATTCGATATCAAGCCCGTGCTGGAGCGTCTGCTGCTCAAAGGTAGCATCGTGGTCAAGAAAGCCTATTGCGACTGGGACCGCTACAAGGGTTTCAAAGCGCCTATGCACGAAGCCAATTTCGAGCTGATCGAAATTCCCCATGTGCGCCTGTCCGGCAAGAACTCGGCCGACATCCGCATGGTGGTCGATGCGCTCGACCTGTGCTACACCAAATCGCATGTGGATACCTTCGTCATCATTTCGGGCGACTCGGACTTCTCGCCGCTGGTTTCCAAGCTGCGCGAAAATGCCAAGAAAGTGATCGGCGTGGGCGTCAAGCAATCGACTTCCGATCTGCTGGTGGCGAACTGCGACGAGTTCATTTTCTACGATGATCTGGTGCGCGAGAGCCGCCGCGCCAAACGCGATGCCAGCGAGAACCGTCAGGCCGTCAAACGTACGCCGGAAGAAGAACGCGCACGCCGGGAGGAAATGGATAAGCGCCGCAATCAGGCGGTGGAGATTGCCATCGACACGTTTGAAGCACTGGTGCTGGAACGTGGCGATAGCGGCAAGATCTGGGCGTCTGTGCTGAAGGAAGCTATCAAGCGACGCAAGCCCGATTTCAGCGAGTCCTATTATGGCTTCCGCACCTTCGGCAATCTGATCGAGGAATGCAAGGCGCGTGGCCTGCTGGAATTCGGCCGCGATGAAAAATCCGGCGCCTATGTCTATCGCGGTAGTGGCGTGCCTATGCCGGCAGCCGCGGTGGGCGAGGCAGTAGCGGCCGATGCAGCGCCGCCAGCCGAAGCCGATGGCAGCAAGCCCGAATCGCGCCGTAGCCGCAACCGTGGCCGTACCGCCGCCGAGCGCTTCGCGATCCGTCAGGCGGAACGTCTGGCCCGTGCAGGTCAGACTGCCGCCAGTGGTGACTCCGCCGGTGTCGAGCAAGGCACTGCGGGGGATGCTGCCGACCAGCCTGCAGTGACGCAGGCGGCGGTTGAGGTGGCGGCTGCACCAGTCGTGGCCGCGCCTGTCACTGAGGCGGCGCAGGGCGTGGTGGCCGAGGTTAATGGAGTAGCTCAGCTGGCGGCACAGGCGAAGAAGAAAAATGGTACCAAGCCACCTGCACGCAAGGTCAAAGCGGCTAACAAGCAGAAGTCAGGGCAGCAAGGGGAGGCCAAGCCGGAAGCGGTGCAGGAATCCCGCGCCGAGGCAGTGGTTGTCGCGCAGCCGCAAGCGGTAGTTGCGCAGGCGGAGGCTGCGCCTGCAGTGAAGCCGGAAGGCGCGAGTGCAGGCGCGGCATCCAATGCCGCCGCATCGCAGCCTGCTGCCGCAGCCAAGAAAGGGCCGCGTCACAAGGCTAAGCCGGCCGCCAAGGCCGCTGCAGCAGAAAAGCAGGCAGTGGCTCCGGCGACAGCTTCAGCTCCGGCCAGCGTGACCACTGCGCCGGCGCCAGCCGCCAAGTCTGCCGCTGCGGCGCCGGTGGGCGAGGGGAGCGAGGCCAAGGCGGCAGCTGCCAAGCCTGCCCGCAAGCCGGCACCACGCAAACCGCGCCCACCTAAAGCTGCCGCTAGCGCAGAGTAAGGACGCGCATGGCCACCCTGTCGTCCTTGATCCTGTATCCGGTGAAGTCTTGCGGTGGCCTGTCCTTGCAGCAGGCCACGCTGACGGTGCAGGGTTTGCAGCATGCCGGTATCGGCGATCGTGAATGGGCGGTGGTCGATCCGTCCGGGGTGTGCCTGACCCAGCGCGAATATCCGCGCATGGCGCTGATCCGGCCGCAACTGGCCGGCGACTCTCTGCTGCTCGGCGCGCCGGATATGCCGCCCTTGCAGTTGCCGCTGGCCCGTAGCGCGGATGGTGCGACGCTGACCGTGCAGGTCTGGGACGATCAGGTACTGGCGAGTGATGCCGGCTCACAGGCGGCCAACTGGTTCAGCAGCGTACTGGGTGTGCCGTGCCGGCTGGCGCGATTCCACCCGCAGGCCGAACGCGCCGTGAGCCAGACGTGGAGCGGCGGCATTGCTGCCACCACGCTATTCTCCGACGGGTATCCGGTGCTGTTGACCAGTACTGCCTCGCTGGATGACCTCAATCAGCGCCTGCAGCGTGCGGGGCGCGCCGTCCTGCCCATGAACCGCTTCCGTCCTAATGTCGTGGTCGATGGCATCGAAGCCTTTGATGAAGACTATACCGACAGCTTTGCGCTAGGCGAGGTGGTGCTCAAACCCGTCAAGCCCTGTCCGCGCTGCCCCATGCCATCGGTGGATCAGGACACTGGTGTGGTCGGTCCGGATCCGCTCGACATCATGCAGAGTTACCGCGCCAAGCCGGAGCTCGATGGCGCACTGTGCTTCGGCATGAATTGTCTGGTCGTGGAAGGGGCAGGGCAGGTGCTCAGCGTGGGGCAGGAGATCGAAGTCACGCTGGCGTTCTAGAGCGATCGCCGTGACCGCATGCAGAGGTAAATCAAACGAGCATCACGCATGTCCGAATGACAGATCTGACCCCTTGAATTTACAAGCGGCAAAACTTGGCGTAATGTGGCAGTTGGCAAGAAATCAGGTGAGTAAGGGCAACTATGACGCATACGGCATCCGGCAAGTTACGGCCTAACAGTACGTCTGCCGCGACGGCGGCCGAGCTGGTGGCCGAGAACCAGGCGCTGCGCGCGCGTATGGCCTATCTGCTTGAACAGGCCGAGCGTAACCACTCGATCATGACGCGCCATCAGGCGTTCGATCTGGAAATCGTCGGCGCTGCTAATTTCCCTGAATTGATAGGCATTATCTTCCGCGTCTTACCGGTGATATCGGAACTCGATTGCGTAACTTTAACGCTGGTCGATGAAGATGCCGATATTCGCGAAGTCATGCTCAAGCTCGATGTGGTGTTCGAGGATTTCCCCGGTCTGATCTTCGTCGAGGCGGTCGATGCCATGGGGCTGGAACTGGCGCCGCGCAATGCGCAGGCCGCCGCGCCACGGCCGCAGCTGGGCATGTACGACCCGCGCCGCCACGCTATTTCTTTCCCCAAGCCACCCGCCGGTCTGCAAAGTGTTGCGCTGGTGCCACTGTTACGTAACAAACGGATTATCGGCTCGCTCAATCTGGGCAGTTGCGATCCCACCCGCTTTACCCCTAGTCTGGGCACGGATTTCATCGAGCACATGGCATCCATCATCGCCATCTGTCTGGAAAACGTGATCAGTAACGAGATGCTCAAGTACATCGGCCTGACGGATTCACTGACCGGTGTCTACAACCGCCGTTACATCGATCGCCGCCTGCTGGAAGAAATTGCCCGTGCCCGCCGCCAGCAGTATCCGATTTCCTTCATGTACATCGATATCGACCACTTCAAGCGGGTCAACGATACGGTGGGCCATGGCGGCGGCGACGATGTGCTGCGCGAAGTGTCGCGCCGTATCAAGAATGAATTGCGCAGCTCGGATGCGCTGGCCCGTTTCGGTGGCGAAGAATTCGTTGTGCTGCTGATCGATGCCGATCTCGATAGCGCCGCTTTTGTGGCCGAACGTATCCGCGCCAGCGTGGCCGGCAGCATGATCGTGCTGTCGCAGGAATTGCAGCTGTCCGTCACGGTGTCGATCGGTGTGGCCTGTCTGGCACCGGGCGAAGCGGAAGGCGATCCCGCCGTCGTCGCCCGCACCTGGGTGGCGCAGGCCGACGCGCGCCTGTATGTGGCCAAGGAAAACGGCCGCAACCGCGTTGTCAGCCGCGATGCCGATGCTGATAGCGCCGCCGAACTGCGCAGCGTAGGCTAGCGCAGCAGTTTCTGTTCTGCCTTGTGCACGGCGCTGGCCGTGCCGCGCAGGATCACTACGTCTCCCGCTTCCAGCGCCAGTTCGGTCGCCACTTCCAGCTGGGCTTTGCCGCGTCGCACGCTGCTGACGGCGGCGCCGCTGTGTTCCAGATTGATACTGCCCAGTGTCTGGCCGACGCTGCTGGCGCTGCTGCTCAGCGTGACAGAGTGCAGCCGTTCCAGTTCCGCTTCGTCGCTGCTGTCGCTGGCGCCGTGGAAATAGCCGCGCAGCGAAGCGTAGCGCGCATCACGCGCCATCTGTACGCGGTGCACCACGCGGCGCAGGGGCACGCCCAGCATTACCAGCGCGTGCGAGGCCAGCATCAGGCTGCCTTCCATCAGTTCCGGTACCACTTCGGCCGCACCGGCCTGCTTCAGCCGGTCCAGATCCGTGTCGTCATGCGAGCGCACGATGACGGGCAGGGTCGGCGCCAGTTCATGCACCAGATGCAGGACCTTGAGGGCAGACGGCGTGCTGGCATAGGTAATCACTACGGCGCTGGCACGGTAGATACCGGCCGCCACCAGACTTTCGCGCCGCGCCGCGTCGCCGTAGGACACGTGGCGGCCCGCCGTCTGGGCTTCCTGTACCCGCTCCGGATCAAGATCGAGCGCATGGTAGTCGATGTTTTCTTCTGCCAGCAGAGTGGCCAGACTCTGGCCGCTACGGCCGAAACCGCACACGAGTACGTGCTTGTTGGTGGACATGGTGCGGCTAGCGATCTTGGTCAGCGCCAGCGATTGCATCATCCATTCGTTGTTGGAGAACTTCAGGACGATCTGGTCGGATTTGGCGATGATGAAGGGCGCCAGCAGCATCGACAGCACCATCGAGGCCAGTACTACTTGAATGATGAACGGATCGATCAGCTTGCTGCCACCGGCCAGATTCAGCAGTACGAAACCGAATTCGCCGGCCTGTGCCAGCCCCAGACCGATGCGCATGGAGATGCCGTCGGACGAGCCGAACAGCTTGGCCAGTCCGGCGATCAGGGCGAACTTGAGCAGCACGGGGCCGCACAGCAGCACCAGTACCAGCCACCAGTGCTGCAGCACCATCTGTACGTTGAGCAGCATGCCGATGGTGATGAAGAACAGTCCCAGCAGCACGTCGCGGAACGGTTTGATGTCCTCTTCCACCTGATGCTTGTATTCGGTTTCCGAGATCAGCATGCCGGCCACGAAAGCCCCCAGCGCCATCGACAGGCCGGCTTTCTCGGTGATCCATGCGGCGCCTAGCGTAATCAGCAGCAGGTTCAGCATGAACAGTTCCTGCGAGCGGCGTTTGACCACGATGGTGAACCAGGTGCGCACAATCTTCTGGCCGACAAACAGCAGCAGCGCCAGTACCAGCACGGCTTTGAGTCCGGCCCAGCCCAGCGTTTCCACCAGCGCGTCGGGACGCTGGCCCAGCGAGGGAATCAGAATCAGCAGCGGCACCACGGCCAGATCCTGAAACAGCAGAATGCCGATGATGCGGCGGCCATGTTCGCTTTCCAGTTCCAGCCGCTCGGTCAGCATTTTCGAGACGATGGCGGTGGACGACATGGCCAGTGCGCCACCGAGTGCAAACGCGGTCTGCCAGCCGATGTGGATGTCGGGCGGTAGCTGGGTGCTAATGGTCCAGCCGAACAGCATGGTGGCGATGATGGTCAGGCCCACCTGCGCCATGCCCAGACCGAACACGATGCTGCGCATGGCCATCAGTTTGGGCAGGGAGAATTCCAGCCCGATGGAGAACATCAGGAACACCACGCCGAATTCGGCCAGTGCATGGGTGACTTCGCTTTCTTCTGCCAGCCCCAGCGCGTGGGGGCCGATCAGGATGCCCACGGCCAGATAGCCGAGCATGGGCGGTAGCTGTAACATACGGAAGGCGACTACGCCGAGGACTGCGCTTCCAAGCAATAACAGGGTGATTTCCAGCGGCGTAAACGTCATGTCAGCTCATTTCTACTCGATTTGGTACCGGTCAGGGTTGCTCGTAACCCTTAATGTTTCACCTTATGTTTAATCTGGCAAGTTTTTTGCTTTCCTAATTCGGCTATACTTGGGTGTGAGTGTAACCCATGAAAAAACAATGCTGAAAGCTTTTGACGCAAATCAGGCCGCGCACGCCCTGCGCCTTGCCCGTGCCACCCTGCAGAACGAGGCGGATGCCATCGCTGCTTTGAATGACCGTCTGGCTGCCGACGATAGCGTCGTGCAGGCCATCGCCCTGTTGTTGAATTGCAAAGGGCGGGTGGTGGTGTCGGGCATAGGCAAATCCGGCCACATCGGCCGCAAGATCGCTGCCACGCTGGCTTCCACCGGCACGCCGGCGCTGTTCGTGCATCCGGCCGAAGCGGCCCACGGCGACCTCGGCATGGTCACTGCCGGCGATGTGCTGATCGCCATTTCCTATTCCGGCGAAAGCTCGGAACTGATGACCATCCTGCCTGTCGTAAAACGTATGGGCACCAAGATTATTGCCATGACGGGCAAGCCGGGCTCCAGTCTGGCCGAGATCGCCGACGTACACCTGAACGTGGCCGTGGCCAAGGAAGCCTGCCCGATGAATCTGGCGCCGACCACCTCCACCACTGTCACGCTGGCGCTGGGCGACGCAATCGCTGTGGCCCTGCTGGATCTGCGCGGCTTCAAGGAAGAAGACTTTGCCCGCTCCCACCCCGGTGGCGCGCTGGGCCGCCGTCTGCTGACCCACGTGCGCGATGTGATGCGCAGTGGCGACGCCGTGCCGAAAGTGCTGGCCGATGTGAAACTCACGGACGCGCTGCTGGAAATCACCCAGAAGGGCATGGGTATGACGGCTATCGTCGATGCCGATAACCGTCCGGTGGGCGTATTCACCGACGGCGACCTGCGCCGCATGATCGAAAAAGTGCAGGACTTCAGCAAAGTGGTGATCGGCGACGTGATGCACGCCAACCCGCGCACGATCGCGCCGGAAAAAATGGCAGTCGATGCCGTGGCCGTGATGGAAGAATTCCGCATCAACCAGATGCTGGTGACGGACGCCGACGGCAAGCTGGTCGGTGCGCTGCACATCCATGACCTGACCCGCGCCAAGGTGATCTGATGACGGCTAGCGTAATCGAACGGGCCGCCCGCATCAAACTGATGATCTTTGACGTCGATGGCGTGCTGACCGATGGCAGCCTGCATTACGGCGCCGATGGCGAAGCCCTGAAAACCTTTAATGTGCAGGATGGTCTGGGCATCAAGCTGCTGCAGGAAGCGGGCGTACAGACCGCCATCATCAGCGCGCGTACTTCGCAGCAGGTGATCCGCCGCGCGGCCGATCTGGGTATCAGCCATCTGCATCAGGGCGGCCATGACAAGCTCACGCCCTTCCATGCGCTGCTGGACAAGACGGGACTGACGGCCGAGCAGGTAGGCTTCATCGGTGACGATGTGGTCGATCTGCCGATTCTGAGTCGCGTCGGGCTGGCCGTGGCTGTGCCGAATGGCCGTGCCGAAGTGATCAGCCGCGCGCACCATGTGACGCAGGCCCATGGCGGGCGTGGTGCCGTGCGCGAAGTGTGCGAACTGCTGATGCAGGCACAAGGCAGCTACGAGCGCGTGATGGCGCAGTTTCTGGTCTAATGGAGCGCCAGCATGCATAAACGGACCGCCCACCGCTGGCAACTGACGCTGATCATGTTGGTCGGCGTGTTTGTCGCTGTCGGCAGCTTCTGGCTGGTGCAGGTGGTGAATCAGGCGGGGCAGGACGAGCAGGGCGACCCGTATCGTAACGAACCCGACTACATCATCGACCGCTTCAGTCTGGTGCGGATGAATCAGGCGGGCAAACCGGCTTATATCATTTCCGGTGACAAGCTCACCCACCGTCCCGTGGATGATGCCTCGGATATCGAAAAGCCGTTTGTGCACAGCCTGTCCGGCGAACAGCCGCCCATGCAGATGCATGCGCAATCCGCTTTGATCGATCAGGGCAATACGCGGGTGCAGCTGTCCGGTAAGGTGGACGTACTGCGTCCCGCTACCGCGCAGGCTCCCGTGCTGCACCTGACGACGCCGACGTTGACCGTGTATCCGGACGAGGAAAGAATGGAAACCGCCGCTGCAGTGGCATTGCAGCTGGGACAGTCCAGTGCGACCGGCCTGGGCATGAAAGCAAACAATGCCACGCGTGAAGTGCAGCTGGGTGGTCGTGGGCAACTGCTGTTGCCACCGCGTGCAGCGCAGTGAACGCGTGCGCCAACGAAAGGAATGAGATGATGAAAAAACTGATGCTGGCAGTGGCCTTGTGCTGTCTCGGGCTGGGTATGGCACAGGCGGAAAAAGCCGATGCGTCCAAGCCGACCAAGATCGATTACGACGATCTGCAGATCGATGATGTGAAACAGATCAAGACCCTGCTGGGCAATGTGGTACTGACCCGTGGCACGCTGCAGATGAAGTCGCCCAAGGCGGTGGTGACCACCGATCCTGAAGGCTACAATCTGGTGGTGCTGACCAGCACCCCGGGTACGCCGGCCACCTTCCGCCAGAAGCGCGACGGTGCCGGTGACCAGTGGGTGGAAGGCGAAGCCGAGCGCATCGAATACAGTGACAAGACCGATCTGGTGAAACTGTTCGCCAAGGCAAAAATCCGCCGTCTGGAAGCGGGTCGCCTGAGCGATGAAGTCGATGGCGAGTTCATTTCCTACGATAGCCGCAAAGAACAGTTTGCCGTGAAGAATAGCGTGACGGGCGAGAGCAAGCCGGGTGCCGGTCGCGGCACCATGGTGATCCAGCCGGTGCAGCGCGGTCCGGCTGCCGCTACGACAGCGGCACCGGCCGCCTCCGTTCCACCTGTACCGGGAAAATAAGCATGACGACTTCCTGCGGTAGCACCCTGATCGTCAAGGGTTTGCAAAAGACGTATGGCAAGCGCCAGGTAGTGCACGATGTATCGCTGCAGGTGGCCTGCGGTGAAGTGGTGGGGCTGCTGGGGCCTAACGGCGCCGGCAAGACCACCTCGTTCTATATGATCGTGGGACTGGTGCCTTCGGATGCGGGCACCATCGATATCAGCGGCACCGATATTTCCAGCCTGCCCATCCACCGCCGTGCGGCGCTGGGCCTGTCCTATCTGCCGCAGGAAGCCTCCGTATTCCGCAAACTCACGGTGGAGGAGAACATCCGCGCCGTGCTGGAAATTCAGAAAGTAGACGGCAAGTCTTTATCCAAGGCTGCCATTGATGAACGGCTCAATACCCTGCTGGCCGATTTGCAAATCGAAAAGCTGCGCGAAAATCCCGCCCTGTCGCTCTCGGGCGGCGAACGGCGCCGGGTGGAAATCGCGCGTGCACTGGCGACCAACCCCCGCTTCGTGCTGCTGGACGAACCATTCGCCGGGGTCGACCCGATAGCCGTGATCGAGATTCAGCGCATTGTGCGCTTCCTCAAGGAACGTGGCATCGGCGTCCTCATTACCGATCACAATGTGCGCGAAACGTTGGGCATCTGCGACCGCGCGTATATCATCAACCAGGGCACGGTACTGGCTTCAGGCCGTCCAGACGACATCATTGCCAATGAGTCCGTTCGTCGCGTGTATCTGGGTGAACATTTCCGAATGTAAGCACCATAAGCCTCATGAAACAGTCTTTGCAACTGCGCACTTCGCAACATCTGGCGCTGACACCCCAGCTACAGCAGTCGATCCGGCTGCTGCAGTTGTCCACGCTGGAATTGCATCAGGAACTGGAACAACTACTGTCCGATAATCCATTGCTGGAACGGCTAGACGATCCGCTCGACCGTTCGCTGCGTCTGTTATCCGATGGCGCGATCAGCCAGCCGGCGCCGGCCAGCGAGGCCGGTGGCGATGTCCCGTCCGGCCCGAGCGAGGCCGCACCGGCCGAAGCCGATAGCTATGACGGCCCGGCCGCCGATACGGAAAGCAGCAGCAGCGATGCCGATATGGACTGGAGCGACGCGGGCCGCAGCAAGGCGCCCGACGATGAAGATGCCCGTCCACAGTTAGAAGCCAGCCACTGCACCCTGCGCGACCACCTGCTCGAGCAGATGCGCGTGCTGGTGCTCGAGCAGCGCGACCGTGCGCTGGTGGAACTGATCATCGATGCGCTGGACGAGAACGGCTATCTGGAAGAGTCGCTGGAAGAAATTCATGCGCGCATCCCGGAAGAACTGGAAGTGGAACTCGATGAATTGCAGACGGCGTTAACTTTGCTGCAAAGTTTCGATCCGATGGGCGTGGGCGCGCGCAATGCGTCCGAATGTCTGGCGCTGCAAATCAAGCGTTTACCGGCGATTCCGTTGGTTACGCGCCGCATGGCGTTGGCAATTGTTGAAAATCATTTGAACTGGTTTGCCCAGCGTGATTTCAACAAATTAAAGAAAGCTTTGCTGTGCGACGAGGAGGATTTGCGCGAAGCACAAACCGTGATCCGCCAGTGCAACCCCCATCCGGGTGCAGCGTTTGCGGCTGATACCTCGGACTACGTGGTGCCCGACGTGATCGTGAAAAAATCGCGCAACGGCTGGCAAGTGAGCCTGAACAACGACGTGATGCCGCGATTGCGCGTCAACGCCATGTACGCCAACCTGCTCAAGCAGGGCAAGGGCGAAACGGCCATGGGCGCGCAGCTGCAGGAAGCTAAGTGGCTGATCAAAAATATGCGGCAGCGTTTCGAGACAATTTTGCGCGTTGCACAAGCGATAGTAGAACGACAAAAGAACTTTTTCTCGCACGGCGCGGTCGCCATGCGCCCCCTTGTGCTGCGCGAAATAGCTGATACACTAGGTCTACACGAGAGCACTATTTCTCGCGTAACAACTCAAAAATATATGCTGACCCCGCACGGCATGTTTGAGCTGAAATATTTCTTTGGTAGCCATGTCGCCACCGAAGCGGGAGGGGAAGCAAGTTCGACGGCGATACGCGCACTCATCGTGCAATTGACAGGAGCAGAAGACCCGAAAAATCCTTTATCTGACAGTAAGATTGCGGACATGCTTGGCGAACAAGGCATGGTCATTGCGCGACGCACTGTTGCCAAATACCGGGAAGCATTGAAAATCCCGCCAGTCAGTCTCCGCAAGTCTTTGTAGTTATCTGGTTCCTGTGCGCCCGGCAGTAATGGGCAGCGCACTAACCGCCAGTAACATCATCTTTAGGAGTGTGTATGAATCTCACCATCAGTGGACATCATCTGGAAGTGACTGCAGCGATCCGTGAATATGTGCAGAACAAACTGGAGCGCGTCACCCGCCACTTTGATCAAGTGATTGATATTGCTGTCATCCTGACTGTAGATAACCTTAAAGAGAAAGAGAAACGCCAGAAGGCCGAGATCAACCTGCGCATGTCGGGCAAGACCGTGTACGTGGAAAGCCTGTCGCAAGATCTGTACGCCGCCATCGACACCCTGATCGACAAGCTCGATCGGCAGGTGATGAAATACAAAGACAAAGTGCAGAATCACGGCCACGATGCGATCAAGCATCTGCCAGATAGTTACGAACCTGCCGCCGCGCTATAAGCCGGTGACTGCATGATCCGATCAAGGGCGCCATCAGCGCCCTTTTTTGCGTCTGGCGGGGCGTCTTTTTGCCATGGCGGCGCAGTAGAATAGCGATTTCACTTACCTGAAGATTCCATGAGCGCACACGTCCACACCAGTATCAGCAACGGAACCGGCCTGATTTTGCTGGATCGTCCCAAGGCTCTCAATTCCCTATCGCTAGAGATGGTGCGCGACATCACGGCAGCACTGCTGGCGTGGCGCGACAACGCCGAAGTGGCTGCCGTGGTGATCCGCAGCACTAGCGAAAAAGCCCTGTGTGCCGGTGGTGACATCCGCTTCTTTTACGATGTGGGGCGCGACACCCCGCAGGCCGGTAGTGCACTGCTGGAAGACTTCTTCACGGAAGAATATGCACTAAATCATTTAATCCATTTCTACCCCAAGCCGTATATTGCACTGATGGATGGGGTGGTGATGGGCGGCGGCATGGGCGTGGCGCAGGGCGGGCCGGAATGCCGTATCCGCATCGTCACCGAGCGTACCAAGATGGCCATGCCGGAAGTGAATATCGGCTTGTTCCCCGATGTGGGCGGTAGCTATTTTCTGTCGCATGCACCGGGCCAGCTGGGCAATTATCTGGGCGTGACGGGCGTCACCATCAATGCGGCCGACGCGCTGTATGCGGGGCTGGCCGATTACTTCGTGCCGAGCGCCGAACTGCCCGCCTTGCTGGCGTTGCTGGAAGCGACGGCCGGCAAGCAGCTGCGCGCAGCCATTGCCAGCTTTGCCGCGCCGTTCCAGAGCAGCGCAGGCGAGAGCCAGCTGGCGGTGCAGCGCACGGCTATCGACCGTCATTTCGCAGCGGGTTCCGTGACCGCCATCACGGCCTCCCTGCAGCAGGACGACAGCGCGTTTGCCCAGAAGACCTTGCAGGTCATGGCGACGCGTTCACCGCTGATGATGTGCGTGACGCACGAACTGATCAAGCGTGGCGCGGCGCTCGATGTGGCCGACTGCCTGCGCATGGAGCGTGCGCTGGTGCGGCGCAATTTCGAGCATGGCGAAGTGATCGAAGGCGTGCGCGCCCTCGTGATCGACAAAGACAATGCGCCGCAATGGCGTCCCGCCACGTTAGCGGAAGTGAGCGAGGAACAGGTACAGCAGATGTTCGCCCCCGTCTGGCCCGCCTACGCCCATCCCTTGCGTCACCTTTCGTAAGCGGGCGATATGATGCGACGCAATACCTGAAGTCTGGTGCGAGGGCATCGTAAGACGATGTCCCTGTCTGGAGTTGGAGATGGCGTCGAGTCCTTTTGATACGCAGAAAATCGTTGAGCGGCTAGAAGACGCCGGAGTACCGGCTGTACAGGCCCGAGCGCATGTCGCGGTTTTATCTGATGTGCTGACTCAAGCGCTTTCAGCCGAGAGCGAAAATACTGCAGAGCATTTTGTGCCGAGGCAGGAATACTCTGTGGAATTCAATCTGCTCAGGATTGCGCTGGAAAGGCTAGACGCAAAAATCGACAAGCTGGATGCGAAGGTGGACGCTCGTATGGCTGAACTCAGAAGTGAGTTAATCAGATGGGTGGTCACGGTCGTGGTATCGCTGGGCATATTGCAAACGGCCCTGATCTCGGGGCTGCTGCTGAAGTTTCTACATTAGCGTAATTCGTAATTCGGGGTCAGATCTGTCATTTGGACATCGACGATGCACCATTGAGATCGCTCAAGATGGCCCCCGAAATTTGGCAAATTAAGGACAGGGAATAGTCGGCGCCGCAGGCACTTACGTTGAACCTGTTCCGTGCCTGTATTGATACGCCTCAATCGAAAGACGCGAGTGTCCGAATGACAGATCTGACCCCGAATTTAGGACTGTTCGCGATGGCGCAGGACGACTTTTTCGCTGGTCTGGAAATACGCGGCCAGTTGTTCGGCCATGTAGACGGAGCGGTGCTGGCCGCCTGTGCAGCCTACCGCCACGGTCAGATAGCTACGGTTGTCCGTCTTAAAGGAGGGCAGCCATTTTTCGATGAAGTCGCGGATATCCTTGAACAGTTCTAGTGCACTCGGCTGGGCGTTGAGGAAATCGATCACGGGCTGGTCGCGTCCATTCAGCGGACGCAGCGTCAGGTCGTAATAGGGATTCGGCAGCGCGCGCACGTCGAACACGAAGTCCGCATCGAGCGGCACGCCTAGCTTGAACGCGAACGATTCGAAGAACAGGATGATCGGTGCGCGTTCGATAGCAACCAGATCCTTGACCCACGCGCGCAATTTGTTGGCGCTCAGTTCTGACGTGTCGACCACGTGGCCCAGCTTTTCGATTGGCGCCAGCCGTTCGCGCTCTTCCAATATGCATTCGATCAGCGTGCGGCGCGAAGCGGGATTCTGGCCCGGACGTAGTTCGTGCGATAACGGGTGGCTGCGGCGCGTTTCCGAAAAGCGCGCCACCAGCGAATGGGTGTTTGCAGTCAGGAACATTACTTTGACGTCGTGCCCCTGCGCGCGCAGGCGTGTTACATCGTCCGGTAGGCTGGCCAGTGAGGCAGAGCTGCGCGCATCGACGGCCACGGCCAGCGCTTCCATGCCTTCTTGGACCAGGGTGTCGACTAGGCTGGCCAGCAGTGCTGGCGGCAGGTTGTCGACGCAATAGAAGCCTGTGTCCTCAAGCACGTTGAGGGCGACGGATTTGCCGGAGCCGGAGATGCCGGTTAAGAGTACGATGCGCATAGGACAGGATGATACCGCAGGCAGCGAAGCTGTGTTGTTATCGGCATCATTTGGCGCTAATAACAACAGCAGAATGTCGTTAATCGCCGCTCATGGCCTGCCGCTGGCGTTCCATGAATTCCTGCAGGGTGTCGATGCCGCGCAGTTGCAGGATGGTGTTGCGCACCGCCGCTTCCAGCAGCACCGCGATGTTGCGGCCGGCTGCCACGGGGATCACTACTTTGCGCACAGGCAGACCCAGCACATCTTCGGTGGGGAACTGGAACGGCAGCCGCTCAACTTCTTCGTCGGCCGCGCCACGGCGTACCAGATGCACGATCAGCTTCAGCCGCATTTTGCGCCGCACGGCCGTTTCGCCAAAGATGGCCTTGATGTCCAGCAGCCCCAGCCCACGCACTTCGAGCAGATTCTGCAGCAGCGGCGGGCAGCGCCCTTCGATCATGTTCGGGGCGATGCGCGAGAATTCGACCGCATCATCGGCTACCAGTCCGTGCGAACGCGAAATCAGTTCCAGCCCCAGCTCGCTCTTGCCCAGCCCGGAATCGCCCGTAATCAGTACGCCTACACCCAGCACGTCCATGAACACGCCGTGCATGATGATGCGCTGCGCCAGCTTCTTCGACAGATACACGCGCAGGAAGTCGATCACCTGTGCGGCAGGGAGCGGGGTGGAGAACAGCGGGATATTTTTCTCGTCGCAGATGGCGAGGATGTCGGGCGGGGTTTCCAGCCCTTGCGCAATGATCAGCGCCGGCGGGCCGCCCGCAATCAGCTCGCCGATCACATGGGCACGGGTGAGCGATTTGAGGCGCTGGTAGTAATTGATTTCCTGATGGCCGAAAACCTGAATCCGGCCCGGGTGGATGGTGTTCAGGTGACCCACCTGATCGGCGGCCGAAGCCACGTCGCCGGAGATCAGCCGTTCGCCGCCGGGGAAGCCGGCAAACCAGCCTAGCTGCAAACTTTCGCGATTATCGTCGTACAGTCTTTGTATCGTCAGCGGAGTTTGCAGCATGGGGCGTCTTCGTGATGGGTTGAACTAGCTTGTAGTGTAACCCATAGTCAGCCGCCCCAAAACTAACTTAGCCGGCGGCTTGCAGCGTCGGCACCCAGCTGATGATGCGCTGGTACACCGAGGCCGGATCCGGATCGGTGCTGAGCGCCGTGCGGAAGGCGTCGTCGGAGAACATCTCGGCGATCTCGGACAGGATTTCCAGATGCTGCTGGGTGACGTGGTCAGGGATCAGCAGGAAAAACAACAGATTGACGGGTTTGCCATCAGGCGACTCGAACGGAATCGGCTCGGCCAGTCGCACAAACGCCGCCAGCGGCGACTTCAGGCTTTTCATGCCTTTCACGCGGCCATGCGGTACGGCTACGCCATGGCCCAGCCCCGTGGAGCCCAGACGCTCGCGCGCGAACAGATTGTCCGACACGGTGGAGCGGGCGATGCCGCAGTTGTTTTCGAAGATCAGGCCGGCTTGCTCGAAAGCGCGCTTCTTGCTCGACACTTCCAGGTCGAGCTGCACGTTTTCCAGTGAGAGTATTTTGCTAAGGTTATTCATATTGCGAATAGAATGTTGCGGCGCACAAATGCGGCCTGCGAGCGCATTATAGGCCTTTTTCTGTCCGGCACCTGAAAACCCGAAGGCGGAGTGCGGTCGCTGTTGCCTATGCGCTTATGATACGCCTGAATTACCTGTGCCGATCAGAAATGTATCGTGCCAGCGGCAATCATGCCACTGGCTGGTTTTACTGGCGTGCGCCGCGCAGATTGTCGGGCTTCTGGGCGCTGCTGAAGTTGCTGCGCCACGGATTGATATCGAGCCCGCCACGGCGCGTATAGCGCGCGTACACGGCCAGCTGCTGCGGGTGGCACTGGCGCAGGATATCGATGAAGATGCGTTCCACACATTGTTCGTGGAATTCGTTGTGTTCGCGGAAGCCGATCAGGTAGCGCAGCAGGCTTTCCTGATCGATCTGCGGACCCGCGTAGTGGATCTGCACGCTGGCCCAGTCGGGCTGGCCCGTGACTAGACAGTTGGATTTGAGCAGATGCGATACCAGCTTTTCTTCCACCGGTTCTTCATCCAGCGCCGCTTTCAGTAGCGACGGATCAGGGCTGTAGTGATCGACTTCGATGTCGAGTCGGTCAAGCAGCAGGCCATCGAGTTCGCCCATGGCGATCATGCCGAATTCTTCCGGCTGGGTCAGCGAGATGTGTACGTTGGCCCCCACCGCTTTGGATAGATCCTGCTGCAGCAAGGTCTTCAGCGCTACCACGCTATCAAGGCGGGTCTGGTTGAACGAGTTCAGGTAGAGCTTGAAGGACTTCGATTCGACGATGTTGGGCGAATCGGCCGGCACGGTAATGCGGGCAATGGCCACCTGCGGTTTGCCGCGCTGGTTGAGCCACGAAATTTCGTAGGCGTTCCAGATATCCACGCCGAAAAACGGCAGCGTGCCCGTCAGGCCCAGTTCATCGCGCTTGCCCTGCCGTGGAATCGGGAACAGCAATTCCGGTGCGTAATCGGTGCGGTAGGCAGAGTTTTTTCCCAGCGGGGATAGATCGGCGGTGTTGGTCATGACGGTACTCGTTTGGGTGAAGGACGGCATGGTAGCGCAAACCATGCCGTCTTGCTCGGCGCTTAGCCGAGGAAGAGTTTGTACACGGGGTTGGCGCTTTCATCCCAGTAGCGGTAACCGAGCGTGGTGAGGAACTGGGCAAACTGATCCATTTCCTCAGGCGGCACTTGCAGGCCGATCAGAATCCGGCCCACGTCGCCACCCTGACTGCGGTAGTGGCACAGCGAGATATTCCAGTTCGGCGCCATCGAGTTGAGGAAGCGCATCAGCGCACCCGGACGCTCGGGGAATTCGAAGCGGTACAGCAGTTCGTCCTGCGCCAGCGCGCTCTTGCCGCCCACCAGATGGCGGATGTGGGCTTTGGCCAGTTCATCGTGGGTCAGGTCCAGCGTGCGGAAATCCTGTTCCTCGAAGTTGCGCGCCAGTTTGCCCGATTCGCCACGGTCGGCAATCTGCACGCCGACGAACACGTGGGCTTCATCCTTGTCGCTGATACGATAGTTGAACTCGGTCACATTGCGCGGGCCCACCAGCGCGCAGAAGCGCTTGAAGCTGCCGCGCTGTTCGGGCAGGGTGACGGCAAATACGGCTTCGCGCGATTCGCCCAGTTCGGCACGCTCGGCGACGAAGCGCAGGCGGTCGAAATTCATGTTGGCGCCGCAGGCGATGGTGATCAGGGTCTGGTTCTCGACCGGTTCCTTGGTCAGCGCAGCGCGTTCGATATAGGCTTTGGCGCCGGCCACAGCCAGCGCACCGGCCGGTTCCAGAAT
Source organism: Duganella fentianensis (assembly GCF_964031615.1). Classification (GTDB taxonomy): domain Bacteria; phylum Pseudomonadota; class Gammaproteobacteria; order Burkholderiales; family Burkholderiaceae_D; genus Rugamonas; species Rugamonas fentianensis_A. The sequence goes on along the minus strand of NZ_CAXIQN010000008.1, from coordinate 200,844 downwards.
GCTGCGGGTATCGGTGAACACATCCTTGATGGCGGCGCAGATGGCGTCCGTATCCACCAGAATGATGTCGTCCACATACTGTTGGGTCAGGCGGAAGGTTTCTTCGCCCACCAGACGCACGGCCGTGCCGTCCGAGAACAGGCCGACGTCGGACAGCGTGACGCGCTCGCCGGCCTTGATGCTGCGCGCCATGGCGTCGGAATCGAGCGTCTGCACGCCGATGATCTTGATGTCGGGACGGATGGCCTTGACGTAGGCGGCCACGCCCGAGATCAGGCCACCGCCACCGATGGCGACGAAAATCGCATGGATCGGGCCGGAATGCTGGCGCAGAATTTCCATACCGATGGTGCCCTGACCGGCGATCACATCCGGATCATCGAACGGGTGCACAAAGGTCAGCTTCTGTTCCTGTTCCAGCAGCAGCGCGTGGTTGTAGGCGTCCGTGTAGGATTCTCCATGCAGCACCACTTCCACCGAAGGGCCGCCGCGTGACTTGACGGCATCGATCTTGACCTGAGGCGTGGTGGTCGGCATCACGATCAGGGCGCGGCAGCCCAGTTTGGCAGCGGACAGGGCCACGCCTTGCGCATGGTTGCCGGCCGAAGCGCAGATGACGCCGCGCTTGCGCTGGGCATCGCTCAGATGCGCCATCTTGTTGTAGGCACCACGAATCTTGAAGCTGAACACGCTCTGCATGTCCTCGCGCTTGTAGTAAATTCGGTTGCCGCAGCGCTGCGACAGGGCAGGTGCGTGCTCGAGCGGGGTTTCAGTGGCGACGTCGTAGACGCGGGCGGTCAGGATTTTCTTCAGATAATCGATGGTCATGGTCTGCAAACATAATGATTCCGGGCCAGATAATTCTGGTGCGTACGGTACTTCAAGCTATGCTAACTAACCGGCGGGTGACCGGGGTGGAGCAGGGCGCTGGCAGAGCGCGGGTGGGCGCAAGCCGGACGGTGCATTCATGCGGATGCAATTTATTATAATGGACACCCTCCCTACATCTGAAGAAAGCGATGATCGAATCCGCAATTGCATGGCTGCTCAGTGTGCTGGCCGCGCCGCAGGTAGGGCTGACTTCCGTATTTCTGGTGAGCCTGATCTCGGCTACGCTAGTGCCGCTCGGTTCCGAACCGGCCGTGTTTGCCGTGGTTAAAGCCAATCCGGCCCTGTTCTGGGCCGCCATCGGCGTGGCCACCATCGGCAATACGCTCGGTGGTGCGATCGATTACTGGATGGGCTATCAGGCCAAGCGTTCCTTCGCGCGCGAGCGCCAGAGCCGCTGGTTCCACTGGCTGGAACGCTACGGCGCCAAGACCATGCTGCTGTCGTGGCTGCCCGGCATCGGCGACCCGCTGTGCACGCTGGGCGGCTGGTTGCACCTGCCGTTCTGGCCCAGCATCGCCTATATGGCCATCGGCAAACTGCTGCGTTACCTGACCATGACCACGCTATTGTTGTATGTGCCGGACGGGTTCTGGCGTAGCATCGCCCATCTGCTGGGCTAATTTGGTGCAATTAAACATATTGTCAACATGCTGACTTAATGAATTTAATTCAGTTTAATGCCAAGTTTCGGCATTAATTGCTAACGAAACCGTCGATTTTCAAATTATTTGCGGATTAATGGCGCGCTGATTAGCCCTAGAGCATGGAAGGCTGTTCCGGCGTGGTGCGCCGCAATACGCTAGAATGACCCTCCCGGCTAATGTCACTAGTCGTCTCCAGTCAAATCGCAATATGAACGCCCCTGCACAAATTCAAGCTTTGCTGGCGGAAACGCCTCACGGTCCGGAGGCCACGCGCCTGCGCGAAATTCCTTATAACTACACGTCGTTTTCCGATCGCGAGATTGTGATCCGGCTGCTGGGCGAGGAGTCGTGGAGCTTGCTCGATGCATTGCGCGGCGCCCGTCAGACGGGCCGTTCGGCCCGTATGCTGTACGAAGTGCTGGGCGATATCTGGGCCGTGCGCCGCAATCCCTACCTGCAGGATGACTTGCTGGACAATCCCAAGCGCCGGCAGGAATTGATCGAAGCACTGCACCACCGGCTGGCCGAAGTGGACAAGCGCCGCCTCAGCATCGATGACGGTGGCGCCAGCAATGATGCTGAATCGCGTCAGCGCAGCGAGAACGTGGCCCAGTTGCTGCGCGCAGCAGGCAAGGCCGTGGCTGATTTCGGCGAAGAATTCAAGCAGACCTATGATCTGCGCAAGCGCACCTACAAAGTGCTGGGCCGCTACACGGACAAGCACAACATCTGCTTCGACGGCATGAAGCGGATTTCCCACGTGACCGATGCGACTGACTGGCGCGTGGAATACCCGTTCGTGGTACTGACGCCGGACAGCGAAGAAGAAATGGCCGGTCTGGTCAAAGGCTGTATCGAACTGGGGCTGACCATTATCCCGCGCGGCGGCGGTACCGGTTACACGGGCGGCGCGATTCCGCTGACGCCGATGTCGGCCGTGATCAACACGGAAAAGCTGCTCAACATGGGCGCCGTGGAAATGAAAGTGCTGCCCGGCCTGAGCCGCGAGTACGCCACCATCTACACGGGCGCCGGTGTGATCACCAACAAGGTATCGGAAGCGGCCGAGAAGGCCGGTTTCGTGTTCGCCGTCGATCCCACTTCGGCCCACGCCTCCTGCATCGGCGGCAATATCGCCATGAATGCGGGCGGCAAGAAGGCCGTGCTGTGGGGCACGGCGCTCGACAATCTGGCTTCGTGGCGCATGGTTGATCCGAACGGCGACTGGCTGGAAGTCACGCGTCTCGACCACAACCTGTCCAAGATACACGATGCCCCGCTGGCCCGCTTCAAACTGGAGTGGACCCATCCGAGCGCACGCGGTGAAGCCAAAGGCGAACCGTTCAAGACGGAAGTGCTGGAAATCGAAGGCCGCAAATTCCGCAAGGAAGGGCTGGGCAAAGACGTTACCGATAAATTCCTCGCCGGTCTGCCCGGCATCCAGAAAGAAGGCTGCGATGGTCTGATTACGTCGGCACGCTGGATTCTGCACAAGATGCCTAAGCATACGCGCACGGTCTGCCTCGAATTCTTCGGTCAGGCGCGCGATGCGATTCCATCGATCGTGGAGATCAAGGATTATCTGGACAGCCTGCCGGCCAAGGGCGAACAGTTCGCTACCCTGCGTCTGGCTGGTCTGGAACACCTGGATGAGCGCTATCTGCGTGCGGTCGGCTATGCCACCAAATCCAAGCGCGGCGTGCTGCCGAAAATGGCGCTGTTCGGCGACATCGTCGGTGACGATGAAAACGCGGTAGCACTCGCTGCGTCGGAAGTAATCCGTCTGGCCAATACCCGCGTGGGTGAAGGCTTTGTCGCTGTCAGCCCGGAAGCGCGCAAGAAGTTCTGGCTTGATCGTGCCCGCACGGCGGCGATTGCCAAGCACACCAACGCGTTCAAGATTAACGAAGACGTGGTGATTCCGCTCAACCGCATGGGGGAGTACACCGACGGCATCGAACGCATCAACATCGAACTGTCGATCCGCAATAAGCTGCAGCTGGCCGATGAACTGCAGCAGTTCTTCGCTGCCGGTAATCTGCCGATCGGCAAGAGCGACGACGCCGACGACGGCGTGGGCGATGAAGAAATGCTGGGCGACCGCGTGCAGCAGGCGACTGCGCTGCTGGCGCAGGTGCAGGCACGCTGGGCCTATCTGCTGGCCGAACTCGATCAGCCGCTGCAAACGGCGCTGCCGCAACTGGAAGCACTGGGCCTCGAGCGTCTGGTGCCGACGCTGCTCGAACGTCTGGCGGCGCAGCCACAGGCACGCCTGTTCGACGTAGTGCAGGACCGCACCGTGCGCATTTCGTGGAAACAGGAAATCCGTGCGAGCCTGCGCCAGATCTTCAACGGCGCCGCTTACAAGCTGATCCTCGACGAAGCGACGGCCATCCACAAGCGCGTGCTGCGTGGCCGCGTGTTCGTGGCGCTGCACATGCACGCCGGTGACGGCAATGTGCACACCAACTTGCCGGTCAACTCGGACCACTATGAAATGCTGCAACTGGCGCATCAGGCCGTGGCACGCATCATGACGCTGGCTCGTTCGCTCAATGGCGTGATCTCGGGCGAACACGGTATCGGCATCACCAAGCTGGAATTCCTGACGGAAGAAGAAATCGGCCCGTTCCGCGACTACAAGCAGAAGGTCGATCCGGAAGGCCGCTTCAACAAGGGCAAGCTGCTCAATCTGAGCGGCATGGAAGCCGACCTGCGCAACGCCTATACGCCATCGTTCGGCCTGATGGGCCATGAATCGCTGATCATGCAGCAAAGCGATATCGGCAACATCGCCAACAGCGTCAAGGACTGCCTGCGCTGCGGCAAGTGCAAACCTGTGTGCTCGACCCACGTGCCGCGCGCCAATCTGCTGTACTCGCCACGCGACAAGATCCTCGCGACTTCGTCGCTGATCGAAGCTTTCCTGTACGAAGAGCAGACCCGTCGCGGTATCTCCATCAAGCACTGGGAAGAATTCGAAGACGTGGCGGATCACTGCACCGTCTGCCATAAGTGCGTTACGCCATGTCCGGTGAACATCGACTTCGGTGATGTGTCCATGAACATGCGCAATCTGCTGCGCAAGATGGACAAGAAGAGTTTCAATCCCGGTAAATCGGCGGCGATGTTCTTCCTCAATGCCACCGATCCGGCCACCATCAACGCCACCCGTGCGGCCATGGTGGGCATAGGTTACAAGGCTCAGCGTTTCGGTAACGATCTGCTCAAGAAGTTCGCCCGCACCCAGACCAAGGCACCGCCACCAACCGTGGGCAAGCCGAAAGTGCGCGAGCAGGTGATTCACTTCATCAACAAGAAAATGCCGGGCGGCCTGCCGAAGAAGACCGCGCGTGCGCTGCTCGATATCGAAGATGACAAGGTCATCCCGATTATCCGTAATCCGCAGAAAACCAATGCGGATACGGAAGCCGTGTTCTACTTCCCGGGCTGTGGTTCCGAGCGTCTGTTCTCGCAAGTGGGGCTGGCCACCCAGGCCATGCTGTGGGAAGTGGGCGTGCAGACCGTGCTGCCGCCGGGCTATCTGTGCTGCGGCTATCCGCAACGGGGCGCGGGCGAGTACGACAAGGCCGAGAAGATGATGACGGATAACCGCGTGCTGTTCCACCGCATGGCGAATACGCTCAACTATCTGGACATCAAGACCGTGCTGGTGTCGTGCGGCACCTGCTACGACCAGCTGGCCACCTACGAGTTCGACAAGATCTTCCCCGGCTGCCGCATCATGGATATCCACGAATATCTGATGGAGAAGCAGGTCAAGCTGGAAGGCGTGACGGGTACCCGCTATATGTACCACGAGCCTTGCCACACGCCGATGAAGATGCAGGAAGCCACCAAGACGGTGAACGCCCTGATCCAGACGCATGACAATGTGAAGATCGAGAAGAACGACCGCTGCTGCGGCGATTCCGGCACCTTGATGATTGCCCGTCCCGACATTTCCACGCAGGTACGCTTCCGCAAGGAGCAGGAAGTGGTGAGCGGCGCCAACAAGCTGCGCGCCGACGGTTTCGATGGCGACGTGAAAATCCTGACCAGCTGCCCGGCCTGTCTGGGTGGCGTGTCGCGCTACAGCGAAGATGCCGGCACCACGGCGGACTACATCGTGGTGGAAATCGCCAAGCACCTGCTGGGCGAGAACTGGCTGCCGGAATACGTGCAGCGCGCCAATGCGGGCGGCATCGAGCGGGTGCTGGTGTAATGGCCTGCGATCTATGTAATCTGCTGGAAGCCCCGGCCGAAGGCGTGATCATCTGGAGCGACGAGTTGCTGGTGGTGATCAATGTCGACGAGCCGGAATATCCGGGCTACACCCGCGTGGTGTGGCGCGAGCACGTGCGCGAAATGACGGACCTCACGCTCGCTCAGCGGCAGCATGTGATGGCAGTGGTCTGGGCGGTGGAAGAAGCCCAGCGCACCGTGATGGCGCCGCACAAGATCAATCTGGCCAGCTTTGGTAACATGACGCCCCATGTGCACTGGCACGTGATCCCGCGCTATACCGACGATGCCCATTTCCCTCAGCCGACCTGGGCGCCGGTACAGCGTGCTGCCGATCCGGCCGTGCTGGCGGTTCGCCGCGCGCTGCTGCCAGCGCTGCACGAAGCCATGATCGAACGTCTGCAGGGGATAGTATGAGCAAACAGGCAACGGGCCTGACGGTCCACAACCAGTCGCGCCGTCTCGAAGTCGAATTCGACGACGGAGCGAATTTTTCCATTCCGTTCGAATTGCTGCGCGTGTATTCGCCGTCGGCCGAAGTCAAAGGCCACGGACCGGGACAGGAAACCCTGCAAGTGGGCAAGCGCGAAGTGGGCATCGCCGGTATCGAGCCGGTAGGCAATTACGCGATCCAGCCTACTTTCAGCGATGGCCATAACACCGGCCTGTACACGTGGGACTACCTGTATCGTCTAGGTCAAGAGCAGGATAGCCTGTGGGCCGACTACATGGCGCGCCTGCACGCCGCCGGTTTTGCCGGTGATAGCGGGCGCGAAACGGGCACCGTGCTGCCCGGCACGGGCGTCAAGGCGTCGCACGGCTGCGACCACAAGCACTGATCCGCACCGGCAGCCCCGCTGGCATCGTTCAGGGGCGCTGCCGCCCGTTGTCGTCTTGTATAATGCCGCCAAACTAACAGGCCTGCCCACCATGACCAATACCACTCATTTCGGTTACAAAACTGTCGCGGAAGACGAAAAAGTCCGCGAAGTTGCCAAGGTTTTCCATTCTGTCGCCGCCAAATACGACATCATGAACGACGTCATGTCGGCTGGCCTGCACCGTCTGTGGAAGACGTTCACGATCGCCCATGCCGGCGTGCGTCCCGGCTTCAAATGCCTCGATATCGCTGGCGGTACGGGCGATCTGGCCAAAGTGTTCGCTAAACAGGCAGGCCCGAGCGGCGAAGTCTGGCTGACCGATATTAATGAATCGATGTTGCGGGTAGGGCGTGATCGCCTCTTGAATCGCGGCCTGCTGACCCCCACATTGCTGTGTGACGCAGAAAAACTGCCTTTCCCGGACAATTATTTCGACCGCGTCAGCGTGGCCTTCGGCCTGCGTAATATGACCCACAAGGATGTGGCGCTGAAGGAAATGCGCCGAGTGCTGAAGCCGGGCGGCAAGCTGCTGGTGCTGGAATTCTCGAAAGTGGCCGAGCCGCTGCAGAAACCCTACGATATTTATTCGTTCAAGGTGCTGCCGTGGATGGGCCAGAAGATTGCCGGCGATGCGGAGAGCTACCGCTATCTGGCGGAATCAATCCGCATGCATCCGGATCAGGAAACCCTGAAGTCCATGATGGAAGAAGCAGGGCTGGAGCGGGTCCAGTATTACAACCTGACGGCAGGTGTGGCCGCTTTGCACACTGGTATCAAACTGTAAACTTTGAGGATGTCCATGAAACTGAAGCAACTCCTGATCGGCGCCGTTCTAGCCGTTTCTGCCATGTCGCTGCTGGCCGAGGCCACGGCGCGTCCTATGGGCGGTGGTCGCTCCATCGGCCGTCAGTCGCAGAACGTCAACCGCATGCCACCAGCCGCTGCACCTCAGCAAGCGCCACGTCAGGCGGCTCCGGCCGCTGCACCAGCGCCGGCACCGGCTATGCCGCCTAAACCGGCTAGCCCATGGAAAGGCATACTCGGCGGCGCGCTGCTGGGTCTGGGTCTGGGCGCACTGTTCTCCCATCTGGGCTTTGGTAGTGCCATGAGCGGTATTCTGGGCACCGTGATCATGCTGGCCCTGCTGGCTGGCGTGGTGGTACTGCTGTTCCGTCTGTTCCGCCGCAAGTCGGCACCGGCTCTGGCACCTGCTGGCATGCCGGCCGGTTACAGCGGCAATGGTGGCTATGCGAATAACAACGGCTACGCTGCCCAGCCAGCTTCGACTGGTGGTACGCCGGAAATCGGTTCGCGTCTGGCCGATGCACCTGCTGCCGCGCCGGTCGCAGCGCACACCCCATGGGGCGTGCCGGCTGACTTCGACGCTGCGACCTTCCTGCGCGTAGCCAAAGGTAATTTCATCCGTCTGCAAGCAGCATGGGACAAGGGCGATGTGGCCGATATCCGCGAATTCACCACGCCGGAAGTGTTTGCCGAACTGAAGCTGCAGATCACCGAACGTGGCGCGCAGAAGGATTACACCGACGTGGTCAGCATCGAAGCCGAATTGCTGGGCATCGAAACGAGCAACGACGAGTACCTGTCCAGCGTCAAGTTCAGCGGCATGATCAAACCTGCGCCGGATGCGCTCGCCGAGCCATTCAACGAAGTATGGAATCTGGTCAAACCTGTGTCGGGTAACGGTGGCTGGCTGCTGGCCGGTATCCAGCAGTTGCAGCAACAGGCATAATCGCCGCACTCAGCGGCAAACTGGTAAGATCAAGACCGCCCGTAATCCGGGCGGTTTTTTATTGGCAGTTTTTGTTTCCACGGTATTCCCATGATTGCACCGAATCTTGCATTGCTTTTGCACCGACTGACTGCGGCGGCACCTGCCAGCGCCGCCATCAACCACTTGCTGGCACAGGAGCCATGGGCCCGCACGGCTCTGCAGCGCCATGGCGGCAAAGTGGCGGCCATCGACAGCGGCGCCGTGGTGCTGCGCCTGCAGGTGACGCCGGATGGCTATCTGCAGCCGGCGCCCGACGGTGAGGAAGCGCGCGTGACCATCAGCCTGAAGCTGGCCGACGTGCCGCTGATGTTGCAGAACCGCGAGCGGGCGTTTTCCTATGTGCAGATTGCCGGCGATGCGGAGTTCGCCAACACGATTTCCTCGCTGAGCAATTCGCTGCGCTGGGAAGCCGAGCACGATCTGGAAAAAGTCGTGGGGCCCGTCGCCGCCGTGCGCATGGTGCAGGGCGCCAAAGCGGCGCTGGAAACCGTCAAGACGGGGCAGCGCAAGCTAGCCGAGAATGTGGCCGAATTCCTGCTCGATGAAAAACCGGTGCTGGTGCGTCCCCATGTGGTGGAAGATTTTTCCGCCGAGGTGGTGCGCCTGCGCGATGACGTGGAACGGGCTGCCAAACGGCTGGCCAAACTGGAACAGAAACTGGGATCGCGCTGATGTTGAAATTTTTACGCTTACTGAAAATCCTGCGCATTGCGATTCAGTATGGTCTGGACGAGATTGCAATTGCAGGCCTGAAGAAGCCGCGCGTTGCCAAGTTTATCGATACGGTATTTTTCTGGCGCGACCTGTCGGCGCCCCGTGGCGTGCGGCTGCGCATGGCGCTGGAAGAACTGGGTCCTATCTTCGTTAAATTCGGTCAGGTGCTGTCGACCCGGCGCGACCTGATTCCCGGCGATCTGGTGGAAGAACTGTCGCGCCTGCAGGATCGCGTGCCGCCGTTCGATACGGAACTGGCCATCGCCCAGATCCGCAAATCGCTGGGTGCCCATCCGGACGAGCTGTTTGCCACCTTTGAACGCACGCCGGTCGCTTCCGCTTCGATCGCGCAGGTGCACTTCGCTACGCTCAAAGATGGCAAGCAGGTAGCCGTCAAAGTGCTGCGCCCCGGCATGAAGAAAACCATCGACGAGGACGTGGCGCTGATGCAGACCGCGGCCGAGATGGTGGAACGGCTGTGGGCTGACAGCAAGCGTCTGAAGCCGAAAGAGGTGGTGGCCGAGTTCGACAAATATCTGCACGATGAACTGGACCTGATGCGCGAAGCGGCCAATGCCAGCCAGCTGCGCCGCAACTTCGCCAATTCGGAACTGCTGCTGGTGCCGGAAATGTTCTGGGATTACTGTTCGAGCAGCGTGATCGTGATGGAGCGCATGCACGGCATACCCGTGTCCCAGATCGACCGCCTGATCGAAGCCGGTGTGGATTTGAAAAAGCTGTCCAGCGACGGCGTAGAAATTTTCTTCACGCAAGTATTCCGCGACGGCTTCTTCCACGCCGATATGCATCCGGGGAATATTCTGGTGTCGGTCGATCCGGCCAGCTTTGGCCGCTATATCGCGCTGGACTTCGGCATCGTCGGCACGCTGAACGATTTCGACAAGGATTACCTGTCGCAGAACTTCCTCGCCTTCTTCCGCCGTGACTACAAGCGCGTGGCCGAAGCCCACATCGAATCGGGCTGGGCGCCAAAAGACACCCGTGTGGACGAACTGGAATCGGCCGTGCGCGCCTGCTGCGAACCGATTTTCGACCGTCCGCTGAAAGACATTTCCTTTGGCCAGATTCTGCTGCGCCTGTTCCAGACCTCGCGCCGCTTCAATGTGGAAGTGCAGCCGCAACTGGTGCTGCTGCAGAAGACCCTGCTGAATATCGAAGGACTGGGACGCCAGCTTGATCCTGATCTCGACTTGTGGAAGACCGCCAAGCCGTATCTGGAAAACTGGATGGCCGAGCAGGTGGGCCTGAAAGGCATGTGGCAGCGCATGAAGGCGGAAGCGCCGCATTACGCCCACGTGATACCGCAGCTGCCGCGCATGCTGCACAAGGCGTTGGCCCAGCAGGCTGAACCGGCACCCGACAATAGCGAACTGCTCAAAGTACTAATCGGCGAGCAGCGGCGCACCAACCGTTTGCTGTCGCTGGTAATTTATGGCGCGCTGGCATTCGGTGGCGGCGTGGTGGCTGTGCAACTGTATCTGCGCTGGCGTTATCTGGGCTGACGCGGCGATCATGGCCGATTTCCAGCAACGTGATCCCCGTTCGCCCGCTTTCTGGGACGAGCGTTTCGAGCGTGCTTTTACCCCGTGGGATAAAGGCGCAGCACCGCAAGCCTTGCGCGACTTCGTTGCCGCGCACGTGCCGCAACGCTGCCTGATCCCCGGTTGCGGCGCCGCCCACGAACTGGTGCTGCTGGCCGAGGCGGGCTGGGATGCCACGGCCATCGACTTTGCACCGGCCGCCGTACAGAAAGGCAAAGCTGTGGCCGGCCACCATGCGGCGCGCGTGGTGGAGGCGGATTTCTTTGCATGGCAGCCGCTAGGCGAGCCGTTGCAGCTGATCTACGAGCGGGCGTTTCTGTGCGCTTTGCCACCGGCCATGCGGCCGCAGGTGGCGGCACGCTGGGCCGAGCTGCTGCCGGCCGGTGGTCTGTTGGTTGGCTATTTCTTCTTTGATAATGTTCCCAAGGGGCCGCCATTCGGCATCGCCCGTAGCGAGCTGGAAGAACTGCTCACTCGCCATTTCGACTGCATGGTAGACCAGCCGGTGAGCGATTCGATCGCCGTTTTCGAGGGCAAAGAACGCTGGATGATCTGGCGGCGCCGGCCCTGAGCGCAGGAAACCGGCAAGTGCCTGCTAAAAAGCTTTATAATTCAGGGTTTTGATGATTTTTGCGGAGTAATAGATGCCAATCTACGCTTACCGCTGCGAGGCTTGTGGTTTTGCCAAGGATGTCTTGCAGAAGATTTCCGACCCGCAGCTGACGGTGTGCTTGTCTTGCGGCAAGGAAACGTTTAAGAAACAAGTCACGGCTGCCGGATTCCAGTTGAAGGGTACGGGCTGGTATCAGACCGACTTCCGTGGTGGTACGCCACCGGCCACCGGTATGTCCACCGGCCCGATGGAAGGCCAGAAGCCAGCTGCCAAGCCGGAAGCGAGCGAATCTGCTGCTGCCGCTGCCCCTGCAGCCGCCGCACCTGCCGCCAGTTCCAGCGAAAGCGTCTGAGCGCCCGCGTAGTCTGACCCACACTCCGACGAGATTAACCGATGCGTAAATACTTCATTACCGGCCTGCTGATTCTGGTGCCTCTGGCGATTACTGCCTGGGTGCTCAATCTGGTGATCAGCACCATGGACCAGTCGTTGCTGTTCGTACCGGCACGCTGGCAGCCACGCACCCTGATCGGCTTCGACATTCCCGGTCTGGGCACGGTGCTGACGGTACTGATCGTGTTCCTCACGGGTTTGCTGACCAATAATCTGGTCGGTAACTACGTGGTGCGCGTGTGGGAAAAGCTGCTGACCCGCATCCCTGTGGTGAGCTCGCTGTATTCGAGCGTCAAACAGGTTTCCGATACGCTGTTCTCGTCATCGGGCAATGCCTTCCGCAAGGCCGTGCTGATTCCGTATCCGCATGCCCAGTCGTGGACCATCGGCTTCCTGACTGGCACGCCGGGCGGCGACGTGAAGAACCATCTGGTGGGCGATTACATCAGCGTGTATGTGCCTACTACGCCTAATCCCACTTCGGGCTTCTTCCTGATGATGGCACGCAAGGATGTGGTGGAACTCGACATGTCGGTCGATGCGGCACTGAAGTACATCGTCTCGATGGGTGTGGTAGCGCCGGAAGAAGCGCCCAAGACCCTCGATGCAGTCAGCAAATAAGCAAGCATAAGCAAAAGTAGCAGTACCAGAAAAATAAGCAAATACTAGATTAACTGAGTAACTTAACCTGAACCGAGAAATAAACATGTCCTCAATGCGTACTCACTACTGCGGCCTCACTACCGAAGCGCTGCTTGGCCAAACTGTCAGCCTGTGCGGCTGGGTACACCGTCGTCGTGACCACGGTGGCGTGATCTTTATCGACCTGCGCGACCGCGAAGGTCTGGTGCAGGTGGTGTGCAATCCGGAACAGGCCGAAGTATTCAAGGCAGCCGAAGCTGTGCGTAGCGAGTTCTGCCTGCGCGTGACCGGCGTGGTCAAAGACCGTCTGGCCGGCACCGTCAACAACAACCTGAAATCGGGCAAGATCGAAGTGATCTGCTCGCAACTGGAAGTGCTGAACGCCTCCGTGCCAGTACCGTTCCAGCTGGACGACGACAACTTGTCGGAAACCACCCGTCTGACCCACCGCGTGCTGGACCTGCGTCGTCCACAGATGCAGAACAACCTGCGCCTGCGCTACAAAGTGTCGATGGAAGTGCGTAAGTATCTGGACGAACTGGGCTTCATCGATATCGAAACCCCGATGCTGACCAAATCGACGCCAGAAGGCGCGCGTGACTATCTGGTGCCATCGCGTGTGAACGCTGGTAACTTCTTCGCGCTGCCACAGTCGCCACAGCTGTTCAAACAGCTGCTGATGGTGGCTAACTTCGACCGCTACTACCAGATCACCAAGTGCTTCCGCGACGAAGACCTGCGCGCTGACCGTCAGCCGGAATTCACCCAGATCGACTGCGAAACTTCGTTCCTGACCGAACAGGAAATCCGTGATCTGTTCGAAGACATGATCCGTAAAGTGTTCAAGAACACCATGGACGTCGAGCTGCCTAACCCGTTCCCGGTGATGGACTTCGCCGAAGCCATGGGCAGCTACGGTTCGGACAAGCCGGACATGCGCGTAAAACTGAAGTTCACCGACCTGACCGACGTGATGAAAGACGTCGACTTCAAAGTGTTCTCCGGTGCTGCCAACATGCCTAACGGCCGTGTGGTGGGTCTGCGCGTACCGAAGGGTGGCGACATGCCACGTTCGGAAATCGACGCCTACACCCAGTTCGTCGCCATCTACGGCGCCAAAGGTCTGGCCTACATCAAGGTCAACGAGAAAGCCAAAGGCCGTGATGGTCTGCAATCGCCTATCGTGAAAAACCTGCACGACGCCGCACTGGCCAAAGTGCTGGAACTGACCGGTGCAGAAGACGGCGACCTGATCTTCTTCGGTGCCGACAAAGCCAAGATCGTCAACGACGCCATCGGCGCGCTGCGCGTGAAGATCGGTCACTCGGACTTCGGCAAGAAAGCCGGCCTGTTCGACGACGTCTGGTCGCCACTGTGGGTGATCGACTTCCCGATGTTCGAATACGACGAAGAGTCGGATCGCTGGACCGCGACCCACCACCCGTTCACGGCACCGAAAGACGGCCACGAAGACATGCTGGAAACCAATCCGGGCGCCTGCATCGCCAAGGCCTACGACATGGTCCTGAACGGCTGGGAACTGGGCGGCGGTTCGATCCGTATCCACCGCGAAGAAGTACAGTCGAAAGTGTTCCGTGCACTGAAGATTGATGCCGACGAAGCCCGCCTGAAGTTCGGCTTCCTTCTGGACGCCCTGCAGTACGGCGCGCCTCCGCACGGTGGTCTGGCCTTCGGTCTGGACCGTATCGTGACGCTGATGACCAAGTCCGATTCCATCCGTGACGTGATCGCCTTCCCGAAAACCCAGCGTGCCCAGTGTCTGCTGACCCAGGCACCGTCGGAAGTGGACGAGAAGCAGCTGCGCGAACTGCACATTCGTCTGCGCGCAACCGAGCCAAAAGTCGCTGGCTAAGTCTGTCGTATCAGGAAAAGGCGCCGCGGCGCCTTTTCTTTTATGATGTCGAGCATGCCTTACAAAATACCCGAATCTGTACTGGTGGTGATCCACACCGCCGACCTGCAAGTGCTGCTGATCGAACGGGCCGACAAGCCCGGCTTCTGGCAATCCGTCACCGGCTCGCTCGACGCCGCGGACGAGCCTTTACTGTCTGCCGCCACCCGCGAACTGTTCGAAGAAACGGGCATCGTTGCCGATGGCCAGCAGATTGTGCTGCGCGACTGGCAGCTATCGAATGTCTACACCATCTATCCCGTCTGGCGCCACCGCTACGCCCCCGGCGTCACGGAAAACACCGAGCACGTCTTCAGCGTGCAAGTGCCGCGCGAGATCGAGGTCAAACTAGCGCCGCGCGAACACACCAACTACATCTGGCTACCGTATCTGGAAGCGGCGGACCGCTGCTTCTCCGCCTCCAACGCCGAAGCCATCCTGCAACTTCGGGGTCAGATCTGTCATTCGGACATTGCATAGCTTAGTTTCCGCGTGTGGCTAGAGCATAATGTTTTCGCCATGCGCGACGAACAACTCAGCGACAAACGCAATAAGTTGTTCAAATCGGCCTCCACGGAAATCGGGCGTCAAGTCTAGCGGTAGAACATGTCGCAGAACTTCGCACAATGTAACGCTCGATACTGGCCGGCTTCACTTGCTGATCCGTCGCAAATGAACGGCGCACTAGCGTCCGTACAGTTGGGCTTTGGACGCTTAGCCGGAGTGTGTCATGCCACAGGTGTTGCGGTATAAGGGCTATCGGTTTTTCTTCTATAGCAATGATGCTGCCGAACCGCCTCACGTTCATGTCAGTCTGAACCGAAGTACCGCCAAGTTTTGGCTGGAAAGCGTGACGTTGGTCCGACACGCACACTTTACCCCTCAGGAATTGCGTGAAATTGAGCGTATCATTTTGAGGCATAAGCTGGAATTTCTGAGGAGGTGGAATGAACACTTTTACGCTAGGTGAACGCATACAGCACGTCGCGATCAGTGCTACCCACCTGATAGTTAGACTGGCCGATGGTCGGCAAATTAGTACGCCGCTAGAGTGGTATCCGCGTCTGGCAGGCGCGAGCCGCGCGCAGCTAGATCAATGGGAAATCATCGGCGATGGGGAAGGGCTGCACTGGCCCTTGTGTGACGAAGACCTGAGTCTGTCTGGGATGTTGCGCGGCGTGCGGGCTCCCGCTTAGGCTGAATTGTTTGGATTGTTCACTCCCGCAATATGTGCGGCGACATACGCCGTAGCTCCGGACTCAGGGTTAGAATAGTCCTATGAGAATCCGCGTTGCTACTTACAATATCCACAAGGGTGTGTCGGCCATACGCAGTGAACCGCGCGTGCTGGCACTCAAGCAGGCTATCGGCCTGTTCGATGCCGATGTCGTTTTTTTGCAAGAGGTGCAGGGCCAGCATGATCGCAAGGCGGCCAAATATGGCGCCGAACATCTGGGTCACAAGCATTGGCCTGCTGCGGCGCAGCACGAGTATTTTGCCGGTGAATCGCGCCACGCCCATGCGGCCTACGGCATGAACGCCGTGTACGACCATGGCCATCACGGCAACGCGCTACTCAGTGCCTTCCCGATTGCCAACAGTATAAACCACGATGTGTCCGATCACGCTTACGAGCAGCGCGGCATCCTGCACTGTGTGCTGGACACGGCACGCGGCCCTGTACATTGCTATGTGGTGCACTTCGGCCTGTTCGAAGCGGGACGGCGGCGCCAGACGCAGGCGCTGATTGAAGCTGTGCGCGCTTCGGCGCCCGATGGCGAACCGGTCATCATCGCGGGCGATTTCAATGACTGGCGTAACAGCCTCAGTGCCGAACTGCGCAACGCACTGGGCGTGCGCGAAGCGTTCGATGAAATCGGCAGCAATTCCACCCTCGATGAACTGGTACGCACGCTGCGTCGCAAGCAGGGCGTGCATCCGGCCCGTACCTTCCCTGCGGCATTACCGTTTTTCCGCCTCGACCGCATTTACGTGCGCGGCTTTCATGTGGAGACGGCACAAGTGCTGCACGGCAGCCTGTGGGCCAAGCTGTCCGACCACGCGCCCATTGTCGCCAACCTGACGCTGACCTAGCCTATGCCGACCGTCAACTTCGTTGCGGATAACGATGTGCGGCTGCTGCACACGGGCGCCGAGTTCTTCCCTGCGCTGGTGGGGGCGATCGACACGGCCCAGTACGAAATCTATTTCGAGACCTATATCTTTGCCGACGATGTGACGGGGCGTGCCGTGCTGGCGGCGCTGGCCGCTGCCTCGCGCCGTGGCGTGCAAGTGCGCATGATTACCGACTGGTGGGGCACGGGGCGCAGCCGTATCGCCCAGATGCACGCCCAGCTGATCGAGGCGGGTGTCGAGCACCGGATTTTCAATCCGTGGTTCAAGCGGGGTGTGACGCGCACCCACCGCAAGCTGTGCGTGGTCGATCAGTCGCAGGCCTTCGTGGGCGGCATCAACGTGGTGGATGACCTGCATTGCGACCATGACGGCACGCTCAGTCTGGCCGCGCCACGCTGGGATTTTGCCGTGCAGGTAATCGGCCCACTGGTGCGTACCATCCACATGGAAATGCAGAGCCAGTGGCTGCGGCTGGGCAAAATGGGCCTGATCAAGCGTTTCGAGCTGTACCGCGATCTGCGCAAAGTGCAGAAGCAGGCCGTGCAGAACATGGTGCAGGCGGGTTTCGTGGTACGCGACAATCTGCGCAACCGCCGCACCATACAGCGCGCCTACCTGCAGGCACTGGGACAGGCGCGCCACAACGTGCTGCTGGCCAATCCGTATTTTGCACCGGGCGCCAAATTCCGCCGTGCGCTGGCCGCCGCCGCCGAACGGGGCGTGCAGGTAACGCTGCTGATCGGGGTGGGCGAGTTCTGGCTGCAGGATGCCGTAGCCCATTCCTTCTATCCCAAACTGCTCGCGGCCGGCGTCACCGTGGTGGAGTACCGCAAGACCCAGCTGCATGCCAAAGTGGCCGTGATCGACGATGACTGGGCCACGGTGGGATCCAGCAATGTGGATGGACTGAGCCTGTTCCTGAATCAGGAAGCCAATGTGGTGATCAAGGATGCGGCCTTTGCCAGCAGCCTGCGCCAGCACATCGAGGCGGCCGTGGGCGAGGGCGTGGTGATCCACAGCAGCGATTTCGAGCATGTGGGGCGCTGGCGCCGGTTGGGCTACGAGCTGGCCTATTTTGCATACAAGATGATTATGCGCATAGTCGCAGTAGGGAAATACGCGTGAACGAAAATGGCAGTGTAAGACTGGATAAATGGCTGTGGGCCGCCCGTTTCTTCAAAACCCGCTCGCTGGCCACTGATGCCGTCGATAGCGGCAAGGTGAAGCTGGGTGGCGAGAAAGTGAAGCCGGCCCGTTCCGTGCGCATCGGCGATGTGCTGGACATCGATAATGGCTCCGACCGCTGGGAAGTGGATGTGATGAATCTGTCCGAAGTGCGGGCAGCAGCACCTATCGCCCGCAATCTGTACGAAGAAACCGATGAAAGCGTGGCCCGTCGGGCCATGCTGGCCGAACACCGCCGCCTGTACCGCGAGCCCGGCGCCGATATCAAAGGCCGTCCCACCAAGCGCGACCGCCGCCAGCTGGGCAAGCTATAGCACGTTCGTGCTGATTTTGCTGCGCCGCATCAATAGAACCACACCTCTAACGGTACTGTTTGACATTTACCCCTCGGTAGATAATAGTACGAGCGTTCGCAATTCTTTCACACGGAGTAAATTTAACTAGCGCAGAATGCTATTTCTTCTCCTAGATTAATTTTTACCTTGGGACGTAATCTTATTAATACCTCAACTAAATTTATGCGCAAAGGTGAGCTGACACGGGCCGCAATTCTGGACGTGGCACTGGATCTGGCCAGCCGCGATGGCCTCGAAGGCCTGACCATCGGGTTGCTCGCGGATAAGATGAACATGAGCAAGTCCGGAGTGTTTGCCCACTTCGGTTCGCGTGAAGATTTGCAGTTGGAAGTGCTGAAGCTGTATCACCACCGCTTCGAACAGGAAGTGTTCTTCCCCAGTGTGAAGGAGCCACGCGGTATCCAGCGTCTGCAGTCGATGTTCGCCCGCTGGGTGAAACGTGTGAGTGTGGAAGTGGCTTCCGGTTGTATCTATATCAGTGGCGCTGTCGAATACGACGACCGTCCGGGCCCGATCCGCGAAGAGCTGATGGCCATGGTCGGCGCGTGGCAGGGCGCTCTGCTGCGCTGCGTGAAGCAGGCGGTCGAATGCGGTGATCTGAAAGCCGATACCGACCCGCAGCAGCTGGTATATGAAATGTATGGCCTGATCCTAGCCCTGCACCATGATGCGCGTTTCCTGCGCATACCGGGCAGTCTGGCACGGGCCGGCATCGGTTTTGAACGCCTGTTAAGTACGTATCGCAATCCGCAATCACCGGCAGCGGTGGTCGCACAGCACTAAACGCAGCACGCATCTCAGCATTAATACGCTCACCATTTAATTTCGTAGTCACTACAAAAGTCATCAGGAGAAAATCATGGGTCAATACGTCGCACCAATCCGGGATATGCAATTCGTTCTGCACGAGTTCCTGAAGGTGGAAGAGGAGCTGAAAGCACTGCCGGATTACGCTGAAGTTGATGCCGACATCATCAATCAGGTGCTGGAAGAAGGCGGCAAGTTCACCTCGGAAGTGCTGTTCCCGCTGAACCACTCGGGCGACCGCGAAGGCTGCAAGCACGATGCTGCCACCAAGACCGTGACCACCCCTAAAGGTTTCAAGGAAGCCTACCAGCAGTACGTGGAAGGCGGCTGGGCTGCACTGGCCTGCGATCCTGAATACGGCGGCCAGGGCCTGCCAGTAGTGCTGAACAACTCGTTCTACGAAATGCTGAACTCGGCCAACCAGGCATGGACCATGTACCCTGGTCTGTCGCACGGCGCCTACGAGTGCCTGAAAGAACACGGCACCGACGAACAGAAAAAAATCTACCTGCCTAAACTGGTTTCGGGCGAATGGACCGGCACCATGTGCCTGACCGAGCCACACTGCGGTACCGATCTGGGCCTGCTGCGCACCAAGGCGATTCCACAGGCTGACGGTTCGTGGGACATCACCGGCGCCAAGATCTTCATCTCGGCCGGCGAACACGACATGTCGGAAAACATCCTGCACCTGGTGCTGGCCCGCGTACCGGACGCACCGGAAGGCTCGAAAGGTATCTCGCTGTTCCTGGTACCTAAGTACCTGCCGAAAGCTGACGGTTCGGTGGGCGAGCGCAACCCGATCACCTGCGGCGCGATCGAAGAAAAAATGGGCATCCACGGTAACTCGACCTGCCAGATGAATCTGGACGGCGCCAAAGGCTGGATCATCGGCCAGCCGAACAAAGGCCTGAACGCCATGTTCGTGTTCATGAACGCAGCCCGTCTGGGCGTGGGCATGCAGTCGCTGGGTCTGACCGAAGTGGCTTACCAGAACGCGCTGGTGTACGCCAAAGACCGTATCCAGATGCGTTCCCTGTCGGGCGTTAAAGCACCTGATAAGGCTGCTGACCCTATCATCGTGCACCCGGACGTACGCCGCATGCTGCTGACCGGCAAAGCCTACGCTGAAGGCGCCCGTGCTTTCACTTCCTACGTGGCACTGCAGATCGACCGCGAACTGCACCACCCAGACGAAGAAGTGCGTAAAGAAGCCGCTGACGAAGTCGCGCTGCTGACCCCTATCGTTAAAGCCTTCATCACCGACAACGCCTGGATCGCTACCTCGGAAGCCATGCAGGTGTACGGCGGCCACGGCTACATCTCGGAATGGGGCATGGAGCAGTATGTACGTGACGCCCGTATCAACCTGATTTACGAAGGCACCAACACCATCCAGTCGCTCGACCTGCTGGGTCGTAAGATCCTCGGCGACAACGGCGCCAAGCTGCGTAAATTCGGCGAGAAAATCAAAGCCTTCGTAGAAGACAACGGTACCGATGAAGCCATGAGCGAATTCATCACCCCGCTGGGCGATCTGGGCGACAAGGTCACCAAGCTGACCATGGAAATCGGCATGAAAGCCTTCCAGAACCCGGACGAAGTCGGTGCTGCCTGCGTGCCTTACCTGCGCGTAGTCGGTCACATGGTGTACAGCTACTTCTTCGCTCAAATGGCGAAGATCGCGCTGGCCAAGGAAGACAGCGGCGACAACTTCTACAAAGCCAAACTGGCGACCGCACGCTTCTACTTCGCCCGTCTGCAACCAGAAACTGCAACCTTGATCCGTCAGGCACGTTCGGGTTCGGCCAACCTGATGGCCCTCGACGCAGACCTGTTCTAAGCAACTTAAGGATACGACATGACCAATTTCATCGTTAAAAAAGTAGCCGTGCTGGGCGCCGGCGTTATGGGCGCGCAGATCGCCGCTCATTGCGTCAACGCCAAAGTGCCTGTGGTGCTGTTCGACCTGCCTGCTAAAGAAGGTCCGAAAAACGGCATCGTGCTGCGCGCTATCGAGAACCTGAAAAAGCTCTCGCCTGCACCGCTGGGTAACAAGGAACACGCTGCCCTGATCGAAGTCGCTAACTACGAAGACGACCTGGCCAAGCTGGCCGAGTGCGATCTGATCATTGAAGCGATCGCCGAGCGTCTGGACTGGAAACACGACCTGTACGCCAAAGTGGCACCGCACATTGCACCGAACGCGATCTTCGCTTCGAACACTTCGGGCCTGTCGATCACCAAGCTGTCGGAAGGCTTCGACGCGGATCTGAAATCGCGCTACTGCGGCGTGCACTTCTTCAACCCACCGCGCTATATGCACCTGGTCGAAATCATCCCGACCGAGTTCACCAAGCCGGAAATCAGCGACCAGCTGGAAGGCTTCCTCACCACCACGCTGGGCAAAGGCGTGGTACGTGCCAAGGACACCCCTAACTTCATCGCTAACCGCGTAGGCGTGTTCGGCATTCTGGCCATCGTGCACGAAGCCGAGAAATTCGGTCTGTCGGTTGACGTAGTCGACGATCTGACCGGCGCCAAACTGGGCCGCGCCAAGTCGGGTACCTTCCGTACCGCCGACGTGGTCGGTCTGGACACCATGGGTCACGTGATCAAAACCATGCAGGACTACCTGCCGAACGATCCGTTCGCTGCCGTCTACAAAACCCCGGCCGTGCTGGCAGGTCTGGTAGAAAAAGGCGCGCTGGGTCAGAAGACCGGCGCCGGCTTCTACAAAAAAGTAGGCAAAGAGATCCAGCGTCTGGACTTCGCTACCGGTGAATACGTGACCGGCGGCGGCAAGGCTGCCGACATCATCGCCCGCATCCTGAAAGAAAAGGATCCGGTCAAGAAGATGAAAGCACTGCGCGAATCGACCAATCCACAAGGCCAGTTCCTGTGGGCGATCTTCCGTGACGCTTTCCACTACATCGCGATCCACCTCGACAGCATCGCCGACAACGCACGCGAAATCGACTTCGCCATGCGCTGGGGCTTCGGCTGGAACGTGGGCCCGTTCGAAACCTGGCAAGCCGCTGGCTGGACTCAGGTGGCTAACTGGGTCAAAGAAGACATCGACGCAGGCCACGCACTGTGCAATGCACCGCTGCCAGCCTGGGTATTCGAAGGCCCTGTGGCTGAAAAAGGCGGCGTCCACACCCCTGAAGGTTCGTGGTCGGCCGTATCGAAATCGTTCGTGCCACGTTCGGATCTGGCCGTGTACCAGCGTCAGCAGTTCCGCGCGCCAGTATTTGGTTCGGGCGCGATCGACGGCCGCACTGCCGGCACCACCGTGTTCGAGGACGACTCGGTACGCCTGTGGCACAGCGGCGACGAGGTACTGGTCATCTCGCTGAAGACCAAGATGCACGTGATCGGCCAGGGCGTGATTGAAGGCTTCAAGATGGCGCTGGCGGAAGCCGCCAAGAACTACAAAGGTCTGGTGATCTGGAGTGCCGACGCTGCTGAAGGCGGCGCCTTCTCGGCTGGTGCTGACCTGCAATCGGCGCTGCCAGCGTTCATGCAGGGCGGTGCGAAAGCGGTGGATCCTATCATCCGCGAACTGCAAGACACCTTCATGGCCATGAAATACTCCAACGTTCCAGTGGTGGCCGCAGTAGCCGGTCTGGCACTGGGCGGCGGCTGCGAAATGGCTCTGCACGCATCCAAGCGTGTGGCGCTGATCGAGTCCTACATCGGTCTGGTGGAAGTAGGCGTAGGCCTGATTCCAGCCGGCGGCGGTCTGAAAGAAGCGGCTGCACGCGCTTACAAAGAAGCCAAGGGCACCGACATCCTGCAATTCCTGAAAACCGGCTTCACCAACGCGGCGACCGCCAACGTGTCGAAATCGGCTCTGGAAGCACAGGCCATGGGTTACCTGAAAGAAGACGACGTGATCGTGTTCAACCCTTACGAACTGCTGCACGTAGCGAAAGTAGAAGCACGCGCCATGTTCGACAAGGGCTACCGTCCACCACTGAAGGCACCGATTCAAGTGACCGGCCGTTACGGCTACGGCACCATCAAGGCCCAGCTGGTGAATATGCGCGACGGCGGCTTCATCTCCGCACACGACTTCAAACTGGGCGAAATGATTGCCGAGATCGTGTCCGGTGGCGATATCGATCAGGGCTCCTTCGTGAGCGAACAGTGGATTCTGGATATGGAGCGTAAAGCTTTCCTGGAACTGCTGAACCATCCGAAGACCCAGGAACGCATCATGGGCATGATGCAGACCGGTAAGCCAGTGCGCAACTAAGCAGTACGCCAAGAGCTTCTGAACGCATGTCTGCCCTGAGCCTGATTTTTAAAGTATTACTGCGAGTGAGACCGAGCATGGTGTATGACCGTATCAAGCAACAGATGATGGATACCCTGCCGCTGGTACGCACGCTGGGCATCAGGATAGACGAAATCGGCAACGGCACCGCGCAGGTGTCGATGCCGGACGACCAGAAGCTGCACAACCACTTGGGCACGCCGCACGCCGGCGCGCTGTTCACGCTGGCCGAAACGGCCTCCGGGGCAGCCATGGCGGGCGGTTTTGCGGAGCTGATTCCTACTCTGCGCCCTGTGGCCAAGGAATCGCGCATCCAGTATCAGAAGGTCGCCAAAGGCGCCACCCGTGCGGTGGGCCGGGTGCCCGGTGATCTGGCCGCGCTGAAGGCCGAGTTGAAAGCGCAAGGCAAGGTAGCGTTTCCCGTGGAAGTCGACATTTTCGACGCCGCCGGCACGCTGGCCGCACAGGTTCAAGTGGAATGGTATTTATCCGAGAAGCGTAGCTAACATCGCAACCGACTTCGATCAAAAATTTTTGAAAGAATAAAATGAGCAAACAAATTCAAGACGCCTACATCGTCGCCGCGACCCGTACCCCGATCGGCAAAGCGCCACGCGGTATGTTCAACAAGACCCGTCCAGACGATCTGCTGGTGCGCGTCATGCAATCGGCACTGGCACAGGCTCCTGGCCTGGACCCAGCCCTGATCACCGATGCCATCATCGGCTGCTCCTTCCCTGAAGCCGAGCAGGGCTTCAACATCGCCCGTCAAGCCGTGCTGCTGGCTGGCCTGCCACGCACCATCGGCGGCGTGACCGTCAACCGTTACTGCGCTTCCGGTATCACCGCGCTGGCCATGGCCGCTGACCGTATCCGCGTTGGCGAAGCTGACGCCATGATCGCCGGCGGCGTGGAATCCATGTCGATGGTACCGATGATGGGTCACCACCCATCGATGAACCTGAACATGTTCACCGACGAAAACGTGGGCATGGCCTACGGCATGGGCCTGACCGCGGAAAAAGTGGCGACCCAGTGGAAAGTTTCGCGTGAAGCGCAGGATGCCTTCTCGGTCGAATCGCACCGCCGTGCTATCGCCGCCCAGCAGGCTGGCTTCTTCAAGGATGAAACCACGCCAGTGGAAATCATCACCCGTACGCCGGATCTGGCGACCGGTGAAATCAAGATCAAGACCCGCACCGTGGATACCGACGAAGGCGCACGTGCTGATTCGACCATCGAATCGCTGGGCAAGCTGAAGCCAGTGTTCGCTGCCAAAGGTTCCGTCACTGCCGGTAACAGCTCGCAGATGTCGGACGGTGCAGGCGCGCTGCTGGTGGTATCGGAGAAGTTCCTGCGCGAGCACAACCTGACCCCGCTGGCCAAGTTCTCCTCGTTCGCTGTCAAAGGCGTACCACCGGAAATCATGGGTATCGGTCCTAAGTTCGCCATTCCAGAGGCTTGCAAAGCAGCCGGCATCACCCAGGATCAGCTGGACTGGATCGAACTGAACGAAGCGTTTGCTGCACAGGCACTGGCCGTGATCGGCGATCTGGGTCTGGACCCAGCCAAGGTTAACCCGATGGGCGGCGCGATTGCGCTGGGCCACCCGCTGGGCGCTACCGGTGCAATCCGTGCTGCTACCGTGGTACACGCTCTGCGCCGCAACAACCTGAAATACGGCATGGTCACCATGTGCGTAGGCGCCGGTATGGGTGCCGCTGGTATCATCGAGCGCGTATAAATTAACGCGCACGGCGGCTGCATAGACCGCATAGGCGCTTGAGCGCAACCGTCCAAAGGGCGCTGGGATTTTTCCGGCGCCCTTTCACTATTTTGGAGACAGCATGGATATTTTGAGCAGCATTAGCAATGGCGTACTGACGCTGGAATTCAACCGCCCCGAACGCAAGAATGCGATCACTTCGGCGATGTACCAGAGCATGGCCGACGCCATCAACGCTGCCGAGCAGGACACCAGCGTGCGTGCGCTGCTGATCTGCGGCAAGCCGGAAATTTTCACCGCCGGTAACGATCTGGAAGATTTCATGAAATCGGCCCGTCCCGACGATGGCGCTGGCATCGAGTCGCGCTCGGTCTATCAGTTCATGATGGCGCTGGCCAACTGCAGCAAGCCGGTCGTGGCGGCGGTAGCAGGGGCAGCCGTAGGCATCGGCACCACGCTGCTGCTGCATTGCGATCTGGTCTACGCAGCCGACAACGCCAAGTTCTCCGTGCCGTTCGTGCAACTGGGGCTGTGCCCTGAATACGGCTCCAGCCTGCTGCTGACGCAAGTGGCCGGTTATCCCCGCGCAGCGGAAAAGCTGATGCTGGGCGAAGCTTTCCTCGCGCAGGAAGCGCTGGAAATGGGGCTGATTTCGAAAATCCTGCCGGCGGCCGAACTGCGCGCCTTTGCCGAAGCACAGGCCGCCAAGCTGGTGGCACTGCCGGCCAGTTCGCTGCGCGTGACCAAGCAGCTGATGAAGGCGGCCCGCAAAGGCCCGGTCGCCGATGCGATTGCTGCGGAAAACGTCCACTTTGGCGCCATGCTGGTGGCACCGGAAGCGCGCGAAGCCTTCATGGCCTTCTTCCAGAAGCGCAAGCCGGACTTCAGCCAGTTTGCCTGATGGCGGCAGGGCGGCGCGTCAGAATTCGCCGTAGCGGTTGCGGATTTCGGCCAGCACGCCCTGTTTCTCCAGCCGTGTAATGGCGGCATTGATCAGTTCCAGATCTTCTAGCGTGGTGGTGTTCTTATTGAGCATCAGGTGCACGGGGGCGCGCAGCACCGTCAGGGGCAGGGCGCTGATGGCTAGTCCCAGTTCGCGCGCTTCATAGCGCAGTGCGGCGCTGTCGCCGAGTATCACATCGGCGCGGCCCGCTTCCAGCATGCGCAAGCCTTGCTGAAAATTCAGAAAAGTACTCAGGTGTCCGCTAGCCAGCAACTGCGGTTGCAGCTTGGCATAGGCGGCACCATACCAGCCTATCTTGGGTGCCAGCAGCGACACCTGCATGCCCAGCAAACCTTCGATCCCCCGCAACTGCTGATAGCGCGGCAATTGTTCGGTGCGCACAAACAGGCTGACCGACTCGGTGCGGTAGGGAATGCTGAAGCGGGCAATCTTGCGCCGTTCGGCCGTATCGGAGGCCGCCAGCAGCACATCCAGCCCGCCCTGTTCGAACTGGCGCTGGCGCCGTGCGGTGGGTAGTTCCGGCAACAGTTGCAGCGCGCAGCCGGCTTCGCGGAAAATGGCTTGCGTCAGTTCCAGATCCAGCCCCGTGGGGGCACTATTGGGTTTGCTGTAGACATACGGTGGCCATTGCTCTAACGCCATTTTTAGCTGGCAGGGAGCCGCTTGCGCCGGCAGGGCGGTCGCATACAGCAGGGCCACAGTAGTGCCGACAGTACGGGCTTGCATGAGGAACCATTCTTTGAACTTTGACTACAATTTGCCAGAAGTGGGGAGAATGTCAAGCGTTCGGCCTTTCCTGCATGCAGGCTAGCAAGCCGCGCGCTGCCGGCTTACCATAGCGCTGGCGCGCCTGTAGCAGCGTCATAACTCTTAGCGGGGACGTGCTTTGGTATCTACTCTGGAACTGGCGGCGAATGCCGTGATGACGCTGTCTATCGTACTGGCTGGACGCAACAATGTGCATTCGTGGTGGCTGGGCGTCGTGGGCTGCAGCATGTTTGCTGTGTTGTTTTATGGCGTCAATCTGTATGCGGACGTGGCGCTGCAAGTGTTCTTTATCATTACCTGCCTGCTGGGCTGGTGGCGCTGGCGTCGTGGCGATAGCGGCCAGCAATTGCCGATACGCCGTGTGCGGGTGCGCGTACTGCTGTGGCTGAGCGCGATTGCCCTGCTGGCGACGGCCGGCTATGGTCTGTTGCTGCAGGCCTACACCAATGCCTACGCGCCTTTCATCGATTCGGCCGTGCTGGCCTTCAGCATTGTGGCGCAATTGCTGCTGATGGGGCGGCGCATCGAAAGCTGGCCGTTCTGGCTGCTGGTCAACAGTATTTCCGTGCCTTTGTACCTGAGCCGCGGGCTACAGCTGACGGCTTTGCTATATGCCGCTTACTGGTTCAATGCACTGGCCTCGTGGTGGTTCTGGCACCGCCAGATGCAATCTCAGCAGCAACTTGCATAGATTCATCGACTTTGATTTTTCCTCGCTCTATCATGGTGTTACTACGTAGAAAAAAACTAAAGGAGACGTCATGCAGTGGTTTTCTGACTTGAAAATAGGGCGCAAACTGATCGTGGCGTTTGCCGCCGTGATTGCACTGGCCACCTTGCTGGGTTTGTTTGCCATACGCCAGTTGAATGTGGTGAATCAGGCGTCCACCGATATCGCCGATAACTGGTTGCCGTCGATCCGCACGCTGGGCGAGATCGAGGTGTCGCTGGCACGCTACCGGATTTCCGAATCTAATCACATCATCATGCACGATGCGGCTGAATTTGCCACGGTGGAAAAAGCTATGGCGACCCGGCTGGAAACGCTGCGTAAGCAACAGGCTGCCTATGAGGCGCTGATTTCGGAAGCGGAAGAAAAGCGCGTGTACGGCGAGTTCCGCAAGACGCTGGACGAGTATCTGGCCGCGAGCCGCAAGCTGGTGGCGCTGTCGCGTGAGGACAAGAATGCAGAAGCGGCGGCCCTGCTGCGGGGCGAGTCGAACAAACTGTTCCGTTCCGCCTTCGAACAGCTCGATGCGCTGGTGAAGATCAATGACGAAGGCAGTACTGCATCGGATAAAGCTGCCGATGCCACTTACGACAGTTCTCGGAACACCATCATCGGCGTGCTGGCGCTGCTGGTGGTCGTTAGTATGGCGCTGGCCATGTATGTGGCGCGCATCGTCGCCACGCCGCTGGAAGAGGCGGTAGGCATTGCCGGCCGCGTGGCCGAGGGTGATCTGAGCAATGTGATTGTGGCCAGCACGCGCGATGAAACTGGGCAGCTGATGGACTCGCTGCGGGCCATGAATGACAGTCTGCTGAAAGTGGTGGGCGAAGTGCGCAATGGCACGGATGCGATCGCTACTGCCTCGGCCGAAATTGCCAGTGGCAATATGGATCTGTCGCGCCGCACGGAAGGGCAGGCCAGTTCGCTGGAAGAGACTGCCTCGGCCATGGAAGAGCTGACCTCGACCGTGCAGCAGAATGCCGATAATGCCCGTCAGGCCAACCAACTGGCGCAGTCCGCATCGGGCATTGCGGCCGATGGCGGCAAGGTGGTGGATGAGGTGATTGCCACCATGGATTCCATCAGCGCCTCGTCGCGCAAGATCGTCGACATCATCAGCGTGATCGACGGCATCGCCTTCCAGACCAATATTCTGGCGCTGAACGCGGCGGTGGAAGCGGCCCGTGCCGGCGAGCAGGGCCGCGGCTTTGCCGTGGTGGCCACCGAGGTGCGTAATCTGGCCCAGCGTTCCGCGGCAGCGGCCAAGGAAATCAAGGAACTGATCGACGACTCGGTGGTGCAGGTGGCAAGCGGCACGGCGCTGGTGCAGAAGGCCGGCGCCACCATGACGGAAGTGGTATCCAGCGTACGCCGCGTGAGTGATGTGGTGGCGGAAATTAGCGCCGCGACTGGCGAGCAGAGCACGGGCATCGGCGAAGTCAATCGCGCCATCACCCAGATGGATGAAGTGACCCAGCAGAATGCTGCGCTGGTCGAACAGGCGGCCGCAGCGGCGGGCGCCATGCAGGAGCAGGCTGCCAATCTGGCCGAGGTGGTCAGCAAGTTCCGTTTGCGTTGAAACCGGGCGGAGTACACAGATGCTCCGCTAGCGATGCAGGGGCGCCAGCCCCTGTCTAGCGCGGGCTGGCGCTTTCTGCTGGCAGGGCCGGCGCAGCGGTGTTCTGGCTGGCCCGATAGGCGCTGGGCGTCAGTCCCGTGCTTTCGCGGAAGGCCGTGGCGAAGTTGCCGGCATTGTTAAAGCCCACCATCAGGGCAATATCCTGCACTTCGATCTCGGTTTCGCGTAGCAGATTCATGCCGCACTCGATGCGGGCGGCACGGATGTAGGCGAACACGGTCATGCCCGTGTGGGCGCGGAACAGTTGCGACAGCTTCTCGCGGTAGGTGCCTACTTTGCTGGCAATCTCCGTCAGGCTGGGTGGCGCTGCCAGATTATTCGAGATCAGCCGCTTGGTGGCGTTGACGATCACCACCTCGGGATCCGTCACCGCCACGATGGTGTCGGCAATCGCGCTGTCGGGCCGCGGCGCCTGCTGCTGGCGTGCACGCAGCGCCAGATTCAGGTGCACCTGTATGCGGGCGGCCAGTTCGCCCGGCGAGAACGGCTTGCCGAC
Organism: Duganella fentianensis; assembly: GCF_964031615.1. GTDB lineage: Bacteria > Pseudomonadota > Gammaproteobacteria > Burkholderiales > Burkholderiaceae_D > Rugamonas > Rugamonas fentianensis_A. The sequence goes on along the minus strand of NZ_CAXIQN010000008.1, from coordinate 171,466 downwards.
AAAATCCACCCCGCCCAGCGACAGGCCGAGTATGCGCTCTTCCGTGTTGTCGTTACCGCTGAGGAAAATGATGGGGATGTCCTGGGTGGCCGGATTGGCCTTGAGCAGACGGCAGGCCGCATAGCCATCCATGCCCGGCATACGCACATCGAGCAGGATCAGGTCCGGTTGCTGGGCCAGTGCCAGCTGGTAGCCCTGCATGCCATTAAAGGCCACCGAAACGGAATACGGCAGTTCGCTCAGCAGATCGACCAGCATGCGCTGTTCGAATGCTGAGTCGTCTACGACCAGTATCTTGCTCGATGGTGCAGGGCGGGCGGTTGGCATGGCCTCGGCAGGGTTGGCTTGGTTCGGGTTAGTTATACAGGCTTTGTCACTGCAAGTTGCATAGTAGCGCTTACCGCTGAAAAAGTTGAATAGTTTCTGTTTTCATTAGCCTTATGCTACCACTGGCTTGCAAGATTGTTGTAAATACCCCCTAGCCGGCACTATTTTTCGCACTTTTCTCCGCCAGCAAAACTGCTCTCGCTTATGGCAAAAGCAGGCATTTTTCGGATCGTCAATAATGAACTCGCCAGGCAACAATGCCGGGCTAGCCATATTGCATGTGCGATAACGAACTAGCAGACCAAGGAGTAAAGCATGAAACACACTGATTTTGGCAGCATGGCCTGCCCGATAGCCCGCAGTCTGGGCAAAGTGGGCGAATGGTGGAGCATCCTGATTCTGCGTGATGCTTTCTATGGCCTGACCCGTTTCGACGAATTCGAGAAAAGTCTCAAAATTGCCCCGAATATGCTGACGCGCCGCCTGTCCGGTCTGGTGGAAGGGGGGCTGATGGAACGCCGCCAGTACAGCACCCGGCCGCCACGCTTCGAGTACATCCTGACGGAAAAAGGGCGTGCCTTCAAACCCGTACTGCTGGCATTCATCGCCTGGGGTAACGACCATCTGGCCCCCGAAGGCGCCAGCCTGCTGGTGGTCAGCCGCGAGACTGGCAAGCCGGCCGATCAGGTGCTGGTGGATGCGAATAGCGGTCTGGCCATCAACGATGAAGACTATATGTTTGCGCCCGGCCCCGCTGCCACTGAAGGCATGCGTAGCCGCCTGATGGAAATCAGCAAAATGGCCTGAGCCAGCAAGCGACACTTGTAGGGAAGTGGTGCGGCGCGACCCGGCAGGGCAGCGCCGCTTTTTTATGCTCATTAGAAATGTTGTGGCGCCGTCTGAGGCGGCAAATTTGTGGAATAATGTGTGGCGCGCATACCTGCGCAGCGGCCATGGCTCCCGACCGGGGAGTGCACAGTAAAGGAAAGCATTGAGTGAATCTGTTTGCGCGTGACGAGGAACTGGCGCAGTGGCAGGCCGCGCTGGCCGATGCGCAAGGCGCCCAACGCTGGCCGTTACTGGAGCTGCTGGCCTGGCATCTGCGCCAGCGCGATCCCCAGCAGGCACGCCGCCTGTGCGCCGAACTGACTCCGCTACTCCCTTTGCTGCCCGCACCGCAGGCGGCGCTGGCACGCTGCCGCGTATTGCTGATCGATGCCGAGGCGGAAGGTCTGCATGGCCGGCTCGATGCAGCCCAGTTGCTGTGCCTGCAGGCGCAGCAGCAACTGGAACTGGCTAGCGCGAGCCTGCCGCGCGAAGCGGCACTGGCCTGCGCCGATCTGGAATGGCTGCAGTCCGGCATCGCCATCGACCGCGGCGACAGCCGTGCCGCCGATCAGGCGCTGGCCGCCGCCGCAGCCGCAGCGCGTCGTGCGGGCGATGCCGTGCGCATCGATGTGATCGATGCCGCCTCGGGCATCTTCGATACCTTTATCGACTGGCAGGCAGCGCAGCAACGCTGGGGTCAGCGCTTCAACACCGACTTGACGGGCGTGGCGCCCATCGCGGCCGGCTGGATCAGCGATTTTTTCGGCACCTGTGCGTTCCAGCGCAGCGAATACGGACGCGCCATCGGCCATCTGATGCTGAGTTTCGAGACGGCGCTGGCTACGGGGCAGATTCGCCGTGCGGTGGTCATCGCGACCAATATCGGCAATGCCTTCACCAGCCTGAATGCGCATGAAGCGGCATTGGACTGGATGCAGCGCGGGCTGGATCTGGCGCGGCCGACCGGCTGGCCACTGAGCATAGGCATGGGCCTGATGCAGACCGCCGAAACCTTGCGCCAGCTGGGCCAGCGCGAAGCGGCGCAGACCCTGCTGCGGGAAGCGCTGAATACTTTGCAAGCCTTGTCCGGTTCACGCGCGTATGCCGTGGCACTCGAGTATCAGGGCGATCTGGCCCTGGATCTGGGTCATCATGAAGCGGCACTGGACAGCTTTACCCAGCTAGCGGCACGCGGTGATGCATTGCGCCAGTCGGATTTTCGCAGCAGTGCACGGCGTGGTCAGGCGCACGCCCTGTCCCATCTGGGACGGGCCGACCAGGCACTGACTGCCGCGCAGGCAGCGCTGCAACTGGCGCGCGAACATGTCGATGCCTCGGCCCAGATTGCGGCGCTGAATGTACTGGCCGAGATCCATGCCCAGCATACTCTACCGCCACCACCGGCCATGCAGGCTGCCAGCCCCGTGCTGCACTACCTGCTGCTGGCGCTGGAAGTGGCCGGCACCATCGATGGTTACACGGTCTCCGGCGCGCTGCTCGACGCCATCGCGCGTGAATACGCGGCCGTGGGCAATTACGAGCGGGCCTATGCCATTTCGCTGCAGGCTGGCACGGCACGCGACCAGATCCACAGTCAGCAGGCCACCAACCGCGCCATCGCCATGCAGGTGCAGTACCAGACCGAGCGGGCGCAGACGGAAGGCGAACACCATCGCCAGCTGGCAGCCGCCGAAGCCCAGCGCGCCGAAGTGCTGCAACAGACCAGTGCTACGCTGACCCACCTGAGCGCCATCGGGCAGGAGATCACCGCCCATCTGGATGCGGCCGCCGTGTTCCGTGCGCTGGACCGGCACGTACATGGTCTGCTCGATGCTACCCACTTCTCCATCTTCCTGCTCGATGCCGAAGGCGACTGGCTGACCTGCGCCTTTGGCACGGAAGCCGGCAATCAGGTGCCTGCCGTGCGGGTGGCGCTGTCCGATCCGCAGGCTAACTCGGCCCGCTGCGTGCGCGAGCGGCGCGAGATCCTGGTGGAGCTGGGCGCGGCGGATCTGACGCCGAATCTGATACCGGGCACGCTGCCTACACTGAGCCTGCTGTTTGCGCCGCTGCGCGTGGGTGAACGGGTGCTGGGCGCGATGACCGTGCAATCGCTGCAGGCCAGTGCCTACGGCGAACGCGAGCGGCTGATCTTCCGCACCCTGTGTGCCTATGGCGCGATTGCGCTCGATAACGCCAGCGCCTACCGGCAGGTGGCGGCCACGCTGAAGGCGCTGAGCGCGACCCAGGAACAGCTGCTGGAAAAAAATCTGGAGCTGGAACGGGCCTACAAGGCGCTGGAAGAAGTCAGCCTGACCGACCAGCTGACGGGGCTGCGCAACCGCCGCTTCTTCCTGCAGAATGTAGATGCCGACGTGGCGCTCAGTCTGCGCGCGCACGATGCGGGCCAGCACCGCGAGCTGACTATCTGCGATCTCACGGCGGCCAAGGATCTGGTGTTCTTCATGGTCGATCTGGATCACTTCAAGCAAGTCAACGACCGTTATGGTCATGCGGCCGGCGATTCTATCCTCGTGCAGATGCGCGAGCGGCTGCGCGAAGTGTTCCGCGAATCCGATTATGTGATTCGCTGGGGTGGCGAAGAATTTCTGGTGCTGGCGCGCGCGACCCACCGCGAGGAAGCCCATGTGGTGGCTGAACGGATGCGCCGTGCCGTGGCCGAACGCGAATTCATTCTGCCCGATGGCGCTACGCTGGCGAAAACCTGCTCGATCGGCTTTGCCTGCTTCCCCTTCATGCCGGAGCAGCCCCGTTTGCTGTCGTGGTCGCAGGTGGTGGAGCTGGCCGATCAGGGGCTGTATATCGCCAAGCGTTCCGGCCGCAATGCGTGGGCCGCGCTGTACAGCACCGCTGCTACGCGCGGCGAAGGCATCTTCCCGCGCCTGATGCAGCAACTGGAACAGACGGTGACGGCGGGCGAGGTGCGGCTGGTGACGAATCTGCAAGGTCCGCTCAATCTGGTTGGCGAACGGCGCCGCACCGGCCTGTCGAGCGATCTGGAAAACTGAAGTGCCTGCTCCTGAGAGCCGGCCGCAACTCACGCTGTCTTTTGCATCATGACTGAAAATCTTATCCGCTGCCGCTGGGCTAATCCGGCCAATCCCCTGTATCTGGCCTACCACGACCAGGAGTGGGGCGTACCCTGCCACGATGAACGGCGCCTGTTCGAGATGCTGAATCTGGAAGGGGCACAGGCGGGGCTGAGCTGGGAAACGATATTGAACAAGCGCGCCAATTACCGCGCAGCGTTTGACCAGTGGGATGCTGAAAAAATCGCCGCGTATGATGCCGATAAAGTGGCGCAGTTGCTGGCCAATCCCGGGATAGTGCGCAACCGCCTGAAAGTGGCGGCGGCCATCACCAATGCGCAAGCCTATCTGCGTCTGCGTGCCAGTGGCACCACGCTCGATGCATGGCTGTGGGCCTATGTCGATGGCAAGCCGCTGGCACCGGAAGCCGGACCGCGTCCGGCCAAGACGGCATTGTCAGACCGGATTTCCAAAGACCTCGCCAAGCTGGGATTCAAGTTTGTCGGCTCTACCATCGTGTACGCGTATATGCAGGGTATAGGCATGGTGAACGACCATGACCCGGCCTGTTTCTGCCGCCATCAGCCATGAGTGATGATGCTATCGCGGGCGACCGCGCTGCCCGCCCGCGGGTCATCCTCGATACCAACTTCGAGGACGGCGCTCGCTTCATGGCCGCATGGGGTGTGCTGGCGCCAGATGAATCGCTGTTTTATCTGGCGCTGACGGCACAGGTGCCGCCGGCGGAACAGATCGGCGATGCACAACTGCGCGCGCTGTGGCCACTGGATTTGCCGGGCTTCCACCGCATTGTGCTTGATGAGGGACGGGTGACGCTGGATCTGCTGGTGGGCACGCCGGAGGCGGTGCTGCCGGAGATCGAAGCGCGGGTAGACCAGATCCATCTGCGCGCCGGTGTGCCGCCCATGCTGGCACGCCAGCTAGCCAGGCTGGCGCAGCCGGAAGCCGAACTACTGGCCGATGTGCCGGACGAGGCGATGAAGCTGGCCTTGCGCAAGCAGGGCTTTGTCGAACAGCCTGATGCTGTCAGTTATCGGGCGCTGTACCAGAGCCGCAAGCCACGTCTGCCCGCGCCGCCATTGCCGGCCGTACGGCAGGCCATTGTGATCGGGGCCGGCATCGCCGGTGCCTCGGCCTGCCACCGCCTGTGCGCGGCGGGCTGGCAAGTCACGCTGATCGAGCGCCATGCGCTGCCTGCGCAGGAAGCTTCGGGCAATGTGGCCGGTATCTTTATGCCGCTGCTGTCCAAGGATGACAATATACCCACCCGTCTGACTCGTGCCGCCTTCCTGTTTGGCTTGCGCGAATGGCAGCGCTTGGGCGGCGTCGGCCATGTATTCGAAGGTGCTAGCTGCGGTGTGCTGCAACTGGCGCGCGACGCCGAGCACGCGCAGGTGCAACAGGATGTGGTGGCGACGTGGAACTACCCGCAGCAGTACGTGCGCTGGCTCGACGCCGTTGCTGCCGGCGCCTTGCTGGGCGGGCCCACGCCCCATGGCGGCTGGCTGTTCGGGCAGGGCGGCTGGGCGCGTCCCGCTTCGCTGTGCGCAGCGCTGCTGGCGGCTTGCGGCACACGCTTGCGGCAGTGCTTTCACGAGGAAGCGCTGCGGCTTGAGCGTCAGGGGGATAACTGGCAGGTGTTCGATGGCAGCGGCGCGCTGCTGGGCGAAGCGCCGACGGTCATCCTTGCCAATGGCGCCGGTGCGGTGGGTATTGCGCAGGCGGCGCAATTGCCGCTGGCGCGGTTGCGCGGGCAGGTTACCCATCTGGCGCAGGAGTTGGGGCCGCGTCTGTCGCTGGCGGTGTGTCGCGAAGCCTATGTAACGCCGCCCAATCAGGGCGTGATCTGCGCCGGTGCCACCTATAGCAGCGACGATGAGCGCGAACTGCGCGCCAGCTGCCAGCAGGAGAATCTGGCACGTCTGGCGGAAATCATTCCGGGCGAGGCGGTGGCGGCGCTGGCCGAAACTGCCCCGCTGGCAGGGCGGGTGGGCTTCCGCTGCGCTGCGCCGGACCGGCTGCCGCTGGTGGGCGCTTTGCCTGACTACGATAGCAGTGGACGGATCGAACGGTTGCGCGATATGCCCGTCCATGCGGGGCTGTATAGTCTGCTGGGCTACGCTTCGCGCGGCATCATCTGGTCTACCCTGATGGCGGAACTGCTGGTATCGCAACTGGAGCAGCGCCCCTTGCCGCTGGAGGCCACGCTGGTCGATGCGCTGGTGCCGGGGCGTTTTATGCTCAAGCAGCGCCGTCGCGCTGGTGGCGGATAATGCTTGCCGCTATAATCAGAGAGCTGGCTGCGGCCAGTGCCTTTTTCCCTGTACCGCGTTGTCCATGGAGGCTGTGACGATGGATGAACACGAAGCGCCCCAGTATCAGGGTTCGCCGGAACTGTATATGTTTCTGGCGTCCACTGCACACGATATGAAAAACTCCATCAGCGTGCTGAGTGGCACGCTGGAGAATCTGCTGGCCGGTGCCATGGCCGATAGTGCTAGTGTGCCGCGCGAGCAATCCGGCCCCGATTACACCCAGCTGGCACAGATGCTGTACCAGACCAAGCGCCTGAACGATAATCTGATGCAGCTGCTGGCGCTGTACAAGGACGTGGGCAAACCGGGCTACCCGTTCGAACCGGTGGCTAACAGCATCGAGGAACTGGTGCAGCAGGTTGCGAGTCAGGCGCGCATACTGCTGCAGTCGCGCGGCATCACGCTGGAACTCGATTATCCCGAGAACGCACTGTGGACGCTGGATGAAGATCTGATCATCGGCGTGCTGGTACACGCCATCAACAATGCCATCCGCTATACGCGCGACCGGCTACGACTGGCCATCCGCATCGATGGCGACTATCTGGAAATCCGCGTGGAAGATAACGGTACGGGCTTCCCCGCCGTGATGCTGGAAGCGGGTGTCAACGCCATGAACAGCCAGCGCAGCGCGGTCAATTTCCTTAACAATAGCAGTGGTCTGGGTCTGTATTTTTCCAGTGAGGTGGCCAAGATGCACACGCATCGGCAGCGCCACGGCAGCATCGCGCTGGAAAATGGCGGCACTCTGGGCGGCGGCTGCTTCGTACTGCGACTGCCATGACGGCCACCCATCAGCTGGTAGCCAGCAATGACGTGGACTGGGCAGAGAAGCGCTATCTGCTGGTAGATGATTTCGTCGGCATCCGCCAGTTGCTGCGCGAATCGCTGCGCAACCTCGGCGCCAAACATATCGATCAGGCGGCCAGTGGCGGCGAAGCCATGGTCCTGCTGGGCAAACACCGCTACGACGTGGTGCTGTGCGATTACAACCTGGGCGATGGCAAGAACGGCCAGCAGGTACTGGAAGAAGCCCGTCTGCGTAATCTGCTGATGCCCAGCAGCGTGTGGCTGATGGTGTCGGCTGAAAAAAGTGTGGAATCCGTGATGGGGGCAGCCGAACACCAGCCCGATGCCTACATTATCAAGCCGATTACGGAAGGCGTGCTGCTGACCCGCCTGAACCGGGTGTGGAACAAGAAGCAGATCTTCAAGGAGATCGATCACGCCTATGCCGACAAGGATTTCCTGCGCGCGGCCAAACTATGCGACGAGCAGATCGCCAGCAACCCGCTGCATGAAATCGAACTGCTGCGCATGAAGGCGACCCTGCTGCTGAAAAGCGGCGAGCCGGAGAAAGCCCGCCGCGTCTACGAGAAAGTGCTGGAAGAACGCGATTACAACTGGGCCCGCTGCGGACTGGCCAAGATCATGATGAATAACGGCGAGGTAGCGGCTTCGCAGGCGATGTTCCAGTCGGTGATCACGGCCAACCGTTTCTACATCGATGCCTACGACCAGCTGGCCACCTCCTATCTGCTGCAGGGGAATACCGAGGAAGCTTTCGGCGTGCTGGAAAAAGCCACCAAGATGTCGCCTAACTCGGTGCTGCGGCAAGTCACATACGGCCACAGTGCCCTCAAGCTGGGGAATATTCCCGTGGCCGAAAAGGCCTTCCGCAAGTGCATAGATATCGGCGAATACTCGGTGCGCAAAACGCCGGAAGCCTTTTTCGGACTGGCGCGCGTGTGCGGCCAGAAGAACGATATCAAGGAAGCCCAACGCCTGCTTAACGCCGCCATCCACCAGTTCGGTGGTGATCAGGTGGTGTTGCGCGCCAAGATCACGGAAGGGCTGGTGTACCACGAAAGCGGTGACTACCGGCGCGCCCGAAAATCTGGCGAAGAACTGGAAGCCATGCTGGCGGACGAGAACAAGCAGCGTCCCGGCACGGACACCTGCATGGAAATGGCCACGCTGCTATTTGCGGTGGGCGTGAAGGAAGCTGGTACTTCGCTGCTGTGTTTTGTCGCCCGTAATAACCACGACAACCTGCCCTTACTCGATCAGGTGCAGGCGATTTTCGACAAGGCGCGCATGAGCGAAGAGGGCGCCGAGCATATCAAGACGGCGCGCAAGGAAGCCACCGATATGATGAATACCGGCGTGCTGCTCTGGAAGACGGGCAAGCTGGAAGAGGCGGTGGAATGGATGCGGGTGGCGCGCAAGGCGCTGCCGAACAATCTGCGCATACTGTTCAACGCAGCGCAGATTCTGATCTCGTTTATGCAGCAGAATGGACACGATGCGGCGCTGGCCGACGAAGCGGTGACGGTGCTGATGCATGTCGATGCACTGGCACCCGGCCAGCAGCGTTTTGCCCAGCTAATGGAGCAGCTGACCCAGCTCGCCCCCATGCAGGGCGTGGTGGCGGCGGCGGCGGCCAGCGAGTTTGAGGCGGAAAACGGCCCCCTGCCGGAATGACGATGGCACGCAACAGGCGCGCCGCTGCGCTTGTCCGCGCAGGTTCAAATGTTTACACTGAAATGCGGTGCACACCGTTCTGCGGCTTGATCTGCTGTCAATATTGAGGGCAAATAAAGGGCATAAGCTATGCGCGATATCGCTAAGGAAGTCTATTCGAAAATGAAAGTGGGCAGCGTGGCGTGGATACGCCCCGTCGCGGCCAAGGGCGATACACTGGAGACTTTCCAGACTGCCCACAGCAGCGCGCAGGCGCTGGAACAGGAAGGCCTGATCGATATCGAAAAAGTGCAGCGGCAGGCCGATGGCCTGATCGACGCGATCCGCATACAGCGGCTGGCCTGAATCCCCTCAGGCCAGAACCTCCCTTTAAGCTTTGCCGCTGGCCGTTTTCGGCTTGGCCGGCGCGCGCTTGGCTGCCGGCTTGCGGGCGGTGCTGCTGGTGCTACCAGTCGCCGCTTTGGTCTTGGCTTTGGCCGGTGCCGCCTTCGCCGATGGTTTGGCCGACGGCGGCGGCACGGTGCTGGCTACGGCCTGCTTGAACTGCTCCTGCAGCATATTCCACCACGCAGCCGGATTGGCCATCGGTGCGGCTGCCGCATCGGCGCTGGCGGCCGGTTTGCCGCTGGCAGCGTGGGCTGCACTGGCGCTATCAGGTGCCGGCTGGGCGGCTGCCGGTTTGGGGGCCTCGGCTGGCGCCGGCTTGTCCTTGTCGGCATTGCGCGCATGGTGGAAGAAGGCCGAAACGTAAGGGTTGGCGTCGAAGATGGATTTGTCGCTGCTGGCCGGCTGCTGCGCTGCCGAAGCCAGACTGGCGCCGACGGATTTCAGCGTGGCGATGGTGCCGCGCTGGACTTCCAGCGCCTGTATGCTTCCGCGCAGCATATTCATGTTCACGCCTAGCCATGCTTCCACAGCTTTCAGGTCATTGATCTTCTTATCCAGTTCTTCTACGGACAGCGTGGGTGCCGTGAGGCCGGGCACGCTCATGCTGCCCCACAGGTTTTTAACGAAATCGAGCGTATCGTGCATGACATTGGCGCCGGGGATGTTCGGCATTTGCGGATGGGTCATCGAATTCTCCAGTGGGTTTAGCGTTTAGCGTAGCAGATTACGGCAGGGCCTTCAAAAGATTTTGACAACATTTCCACAGGGGCGCGCAGGCGCGCCGAACCAGTTAAACTAGCGCCATGAGCCTTGCCACCTTCCTACGTCAACGTCGCCGCCTGCTGCTATTCTGTGTGGCCACGCTGGTGCTACATGGCGTGGCGATCGACTGGGCCAGCAACCATCTGGCGGGCGTGACGCCACGCTCGTCGCCACTGCCGCCATCGCTGATGACGGCACAGCTAAAACTGAGTCTGCCCAAACACGTGGAGACGCCGGAGCCGGCGCAGCCGCAGGCTTTACCGGCCCGCCAGCTAGCGGTGCGGCCGCCGTCCGTCGCAGCCGCCAGTAGCGCTATCGCGCCGCTCGCGCCAGCACCGGCCAGCGAGACCTCTGCCGCGGTAGAAGGCGTGCTGGCCGATGCGGCTAGTCTGCCCACGTTGACGCCGCCGGCTGTGGCCGAGCAGGTTGGCGCCAGTGCAGCGCAGACGGGAACCCCCGTGCCTACCCCGGCACGGGCCGACGGGGCCACCCCGCTGGATGCACAGGTGCCGGAACAGCTGTCGATGCGGCGCTACAAAGTGAATCTGCCCCCCTCGGCCAATTTTGATATGGATGTGGCAAGGGTGGATGCCGACGGCACGCGCTGGAGCGGTTCCGCCGATATGCGCTGGCATACGGATGGCAGCCATTACCGCGCCTCGGTACGGGCCGGCATCAACCTGCTGGTAACCCGCCTGAATCTGCTGGTGATGCATAGCCGCGGCAGTATCGACGATTATGGTATCGCGCCGGAAAACAGCACGCAGAAGCGCGCCCGCCGTGCCGAAACGGCCACCCATTTCAATCGCGAGAACGGTACTATCACCTTTTCCGCTTCCGAGCGCAGCTTCCCCTTGCTGGTGGGGGCGCAGGATATGACGACGGTGCCTTTCCAGCTAGGCGGCATAGGCCGTGCCGACCCTAACCAGTTCGCCACCGATATCGATATGCAGGTGGGCGAGGATCGCACGGCGAATATTTTCCGCTTCCGGCTAGTGGGGGAGGAAGAACTAGTGACGGGACTGGGCAAGCTGAAAACCTGGCATCTGACCCGTCCACCCCGTCCCGGCAGCTATACTTCAACTCTGGATATCTGGCTGGCGCCGGAACTGAACTGGCTGCCCGTCCAGTTGCGCAATACCGAGGCGAGTGGCGCGCTGACTACCCAGACGGTTAACCGTATCAGGACTAACGTAACGGAAGAATAATATGCATCCATCGTTCCACCGTCGTCTGCTCATTCTTTGTGCAAGTGCGCTATTGGCCGCTGTATCGCTGGCCCGCGCTGCCGAAGGCGAGCATCCTAGCGTCAAGCGCCCCTTCAATCTGGCGCCATCGGCAGACCTGAGCTACAGCATCAAGGCCAAACAGCGCGGCATTGGCCTGAATGGCACGGCTACCGTGCAGTGGCGCGCAGCCGATGGCAGCTATTCCGTGGCGACGGAGAGCCGCGTCAGCCTGCTGGGCAAAATACTGGAAAACCGTAGCGAGGGCAGTGTCGACGATTACGGACTGGCGCCCGTGCAGTTCTATGAAAAGCGCTTCCGCAAGGACCCTAGCCACACCAGCTTTAAACGTGATGTCAAAACCATCACATTCAGCGAAAGCGACGACAGTTACCCGATCAAGGGCGGTGAACAGGATCGCACCAGCATTCAGTGGCAGCTGGCTGCGCAAGCGCGTGCCACGCCGGACAAGTTCAAGGCGGGCAGCGAATGGGCATTTTTTGTGGCTGGCCGGCGCGATGCCGAGGTGTGGCGCTTCAAGGTGATGAAAAATGAGGCAGTCCAGATCGGCACGGGCGAGGTCAATGCCGTCCATCTGGTGAAGGCGCCGCCACCCGACGCGCAGGGCCAGCAGGTGGATCTGTGGCTGGCACCTTCGATGGAATGGTATCCGGTGCGGGTACGCTTCAATGACGACGATGGCGACTTCGTTGACCAGACGCTGGAAAAGGTCGTGCGCAAGTAAGCTCCTGCTATACTGACGCCCCCGCAATCGGGACGGGTCTGGCCATGGAGTTGTCGCCTGAGGCACTGTTCCGGTGTGTGTTGCGTACCAATTGATAAACAATGATAGAACCTATAACAAGCGAGACCACGCCTGACGGGGCGCTGGATCAGCAGCAGGATGGCCTGCAAGCTCACTTCAAACCGAATGTGTCGGTGGACGAGATCGAACAGGTCTACCACCTGAAACGCGCGCAGCCGCTACTGCAGGTGTTTACTGCCCTGTTCCACGGCGGGTTTGATGGCGTGCTGGTACGTCTGCTGGTGCTGCGCGAGCTGGCCTCGGATACCAGCTCGTCTACCTTCTCGCGTGCCGATATCAATACCCGGCTGGCTTATCTGCTGCCGGAAAGTCTGGAAACGGTGCTGATGCGCCTGCGTAGCAACCAGTTGCTGGCGTGGGATGCGCAGCAGGCCGTTTACCGCGTCACGCCTATGGCGCGCAATGTGCTGTCGGCCATCGATGGCCTGCTGGCGCTGGGTAACGATGAAGATGAAGCCGATATGGGTTTCCTGCTGTCGCAGGTAGCCGGTGCGCAGGTGATGGGCGGCGTGACGGTAGAACAGTTGCAGCATTTGCTCGGTCGTCTGGTCGATCTGACGGAAGAATTCTCCGACGCGATTGCCTCCGGTTCGGAATTCCGCCTGCGCGCTTCGCAGGCCAAATGGCATATGGCGTGCGACTGGGTGGAAAAAGGCTCGGAAATCCTGCGTGCCATTACCTCCGATGAAAATGCCGATGCGGCCACCCACCGTGCGGCGCAGGCCATCGGCCGCGCCCAGTCGGCGCTGCTGAATATGCAGGGCATGTTCTCGCGTGCGCTGAACCAGATCGAGCGTCAGCGCGTGCATCTGGGCCAGTCCGGCCTGTCCACTACGGACATCAAGCGCTGGCTGCTGCTGCACGAAGATCTGGCTTCGCTGGCGATCGATGCGATCGATCAGCCGGTGGTGCCGCTGTTTATTACGCCAGCCGAAATGATCGACGTGGCGGAAACCGAACTGCTGGCCGACCGTGCTACCAGTGCTGTCAGTGGCGGCCTGCCGGCTGGTACCGACGCCCCGACCACCGTGAGCGACGCGCCGCAGATGCAGCGCGAACTGGACGACTGGCTGGAGCGCCTGTCCGACTTCGCCGCCTTCGGCAAACAGGCCACGCAGAATCTGCCGACAGGAGTCGATGCATCGGAAGCCGCGCCGGAAACCATGCCGGTACACGAGACTCTGCTGCCAGCCACCTTTGCCGTAGCCTCCTACCGCGCGTCGCTGCTGCCGCTGCTGGGTGATGCCGATGAAGCACGCCTGCAGGGCGCGACCGCCGAACTGGCACGCTTGCCGGTGAAATTTGCACCGACTGATGAAATGGTCGAGCTGCCCGATTTGCATGTGGCAGCAATGTCCATGGCCTCCCTCTCACTTATTCTGAATCCGGAAGGCGACAAGTCCGATGAATGACGATTCCCAAATTCTGATCGCGCGCCTGCTCACGCACCAGAGCCTGCGCCGCGATGACAAACTGGTTAAACGCGTGCTGTCGGACGAGCAGTTCCGCGCCGAAGTCGATGCGCGTCTGCTGGCCACGGGCCTGAAACTGCTGGATAACGTGTACGCCGATCATGTGACGCTGGCGCTGCACCGCGCTATCGAGCCGAAGATTTTCGGCGCGCGCGATATCTGGCAAAACAATAATTTCGGTCTGTCACGCGACGGCGTGGCCTTGCTGGTGGTGCTGTGGGCGCAGATTATTCTGCCCAAGCGCGAGCGGCAGGAAAGCCACGTTCACGCAGACGATGACCAGAACGATATGTTCGGGGTAGAGAAACCGCTGCCACGGGCAGAGGATACTTCCATCGGCATCGCCTACAAGGCGCTGCTGGCCGACTTCGGCGACAAGCTGGGCAAGAAAACCCGTCTTGATATGAATCTCGGTATCCTCGCCAAGCTAGGCTTCATCGAACGGCGCGGCGACGTGATCGTGGAAGGCCCGCTGCTGGACCTGATGATGGATACCGACCTGCTGAAAGAGCGCATCATCAATGGCGCGCTGGCCGATGTGTTCAAGCGTTCGCCCGCGCAGATGATTCCTGTGCCGCGTCAGGCCGCCGCGCCGGAACCGGAGCACGAACCTGAAGCTGCCGATAGCGCTGCCGATACCGAACTTCCCGACGAGAGCTAAGCCATGTTTCACATTAAATCGTTAGAGCTGGTCCACTGGGATTACTGGCAACGTATCAAGAATATTCCGCTGGACGCGAAGATCATCACTATCGCGGGCCAGAACGGTTCCGGCAAAACCACGCTGCTTGATGCGCTGCGCACGCTGTTCGGCCTCGATTGCTCGATGGGCCGCACGTATAAGCACTATGCCCGCCACAGCGGCCAGCAGACCGCATGGCTGCGCGCCGTGGTGGATAACCGCGCCGTCGGCAAGCAGCTATCCAACCGTCCGTTTCGTAGCTCGGGCTTCTTCAGCGACGATGAAGTGACGCTGTTCTGCCAGATCCAGAAAAACGGTGGCGACTGGAAGCGTCAGTACCTGATGCGTCCGGGGAACGTGCAGATCGAAGACATCGGCGAAGTCGGCAACGACTGGCTCGGGGTGGAAAACTACCGCAAGCGTCTGGCCAGTGCCGGCCTGTCGCCCGCCATGGCCAAAGTGCTGGCGCTAGAGCAGGGCGAAACGGACAAGCTGTGCGAATACGCGCCGCGCCAGCTGCTCGATCTGGTATTCCAGGTATTCGGCGACAAGGAAGTGCTGGACGCTTACGACGAAGCCAAACGTCACCAGCGCGACACGGAAACGGAGCTGAAACGCTTCGAGGCCGAACTGGAATCGTCCAAGACCAATCTGGAAGGGTTGCGCCTGCGCGTGGCCAATTACCACCAGTGGGAGTCGCTTAACAAGGAACGCCGCAATCTGCAGGAAGAAGTGCTGCCGACGCTGGAATACCACGAAGCACGCGAGAAGCACGGCACCATCAGCCGTCAGCTGCGCGATGCGCGCAAGCCGCTGATGCAGGCTGACCAGCAGCTGTCGGACAAGCGCAATGCGCTGGCTGCACAAGCCAAGGCACTCAGCGATGCACAGCAGACGGAAACCGTGCTGGAACAGGAATCGACCGCGCTGCAAAGCCGTTTGTCGCTGATTAACGGCAAACTCAAGCCGCTCGACTCGCTGCTGGAGCAGAAGGCCCGCTTGCAGAAGCTGGCCGCCGATGCCGGTGCCGATCTGGCCGAAGTGGCGCAGCAGTTGCAGGAAAAGGAAATCGAACTGGCACGCCAGCGTCTGGCGCGCGATGCCATCGCCAGCAAGATCGCCAGCGAGCAGGCCACCATCGCGGCGCTGCAGGGCAAGACCGCCATGCCGGAGCCGGAAGTGCAGCGCGCCATGCGCCGCGCGCTGAACGACGCTGGTATCGGCCACGCCATGCTGTCCGACATCGTCGAGGTGACGGATGCACGCTGGCAGGGCGCTATCGAAGGTGTGCTGGGCGGCTATGCGTCCGTAGTGCTGCTGGATAAAGCTTCCGATGCGTCGGCGGCTTATCGTCTGGCGGAGAAGGAACGCTATCGCCACTTCATCGTGCCCGATCTGGTACACGCACCGACCGTCAAGGATGACAGCCTGATGTCGGTGGTGAAGTTCTCGGCCAAGGTGCCCGCATGGCTGGTGGAACAGCTGACCCGCATTACCCGCGTTGATTCGGTCGATGCAGGCGCCAAGCTGGGCAGCCATGAAGAATGGATTACGCCGGACGCCTACCACCGCGAGCGTCGCGGTGGCCGTTCGCTGTTCGTGGAAGCTTCGCGTTACCGCTTCGGTTCCGCTGGCCGTACCCAGCGTATGGAAGCCATCCAGAAAGGCCTGCCTGCGCTGGAAGCGCAGGAAGACGCGCTGACGCTGGTGGTCTCCAAGCTGGCCTCGGAAATCAGCGCGCTCAAGACCCGCCTGGCCGGTGTCGATGCGGCCAAGGAGCTGGCAGCACGGCAGGAAGAATTCGATGAAGCGGCGCGCAACGCCGTACCGCTGCGTGCCGAGCGTACGGAAGTGGGTGCACGTCTGGGCGAACTGCAGACCCTGATCAAGAACGCTGTGGTAACGCGCACCCGTGCCGATACCACGTGGCAGAACGCCCGCTTTGCGCTGTCCGAAGCGGAAGCCGGTATGCGTCTGAACCATCGCCGCCAGCTGGAACAGCGTAGTGACCATGCGCGCGCGCTGCTGGCGCTGCGCAAGAGCTGGCGCCATCTGCCGAAAGGCTGGAAGCGTGCGGCCCGCCGTCTGGCGCTGGCTGACGAGCATCAGAACACCCATCAGGTGCACCTGCGTATTCACAGTCTGGAAACCAGTCTGGCGCGCAGTGACTGGGAACTCGATGCTACCGTGATCGACCAGTACCAGCGCCTCAATGACCAGCTGCATGGCCGTCAGGCCGAGACGGAAGAGCGCCGCTATCAGAACAACCGCGCCATCGAAGCCACCGGCAACGCCCGTGGTGCCTACATGGAGCGGCTGCGTTACACCATCAAGACCTACGCCAAGAACATCAAGGAACTGGGCGAACTGGCCGGCATCGAAGTCCATGCCGATCCGGTACGTCTGGAGAACGACGACATGCTGCTGGCGCAGGCCGGCCTGCATGTGCGCTTCAAGTTCGACGGCAAGGGCATCATCGGCATGAACGACGGTGAAGCGTCGGGCGGCCAGCAGGTGATGAAATCGCTGGTGCTGCTGATTGGTCTGCTGAAATCGGAAGATGGTTCGGGCGGTTTCGTGTTCATCGATGAACCGTTTGCTCACCTGGATATCCGTAACATCCAGCTGGTGGGCGAGTTCCTCAAGAATACCGATGCCCAGTACCTGATGACGACGCCGCTGACCCACAACACCGACGTGTATGATCCTTCCGAACTGACGCTGATCACCAGCAAAAAGAAGAAGGATACGGAGTGGGCCCAGCCTATCTTCGTGCTGCAGCGCCGGACGGCCGAGGCCACACAGGCTGCCTGATAGCAGCCCCGCCGCAAAGCAAAACGCCCGGAGCAGCAATGCATCCGGGCGTTTTGTTTTGGCGATCTAGTCCAGCGGACTTACTTGATATCGAAGATGTCGATCGGGCGCGGCACCGGCTTGGTGTTACGGCGCCAGCGGATCAGATGGACCGAGAAGTACAGGTAGAACCCGCCCAGCAGGCCAAACAGCGCGGCGGTGACGGGCTGGCCGAGGAAGTCCGGATCAAGCGGCAACTGGTTATGCATGTGCAGATAGGCTTCGAACAGGCGGTAGATCAGGCGGCTGATGAACAGCATCAGGATCAGCAGGCTGAGACGGCGGTTCGGCGTGTAGAAGAAGCCCTCCGCGGTGTTTGTCAGCCGCGTGGTGCGCACGTTGTGGCGACCCAGCAGCACGCCGACGGCAGCACCGGCCGCCAGTGCGCCTAGAGCTTCCCATTTGCCCAGCAGGGTAGCGGCAATCACGCCCAGACTACCGGCGCTGATCACGGCCGTGCTGTAGTGGCGCCACAGTTCCGAGCGGGTGCGCCCCAGCAGCGTCTTCAGACGGGAATAGATGCGCCACACGGCCAGAGGCACGAGCAGCAGCAGGGTGAGGGTGGTCATTTCGATATTCATTGCAACAGCGTCTTGAGTCAGTCGAGAAGCGCGATTGTACGCCAGTCCGGCCGGCTATTGCCTTGACAATCAATTCTGCCGTCAGCAAACTGGGCTTTAAGCTCTGCCGTTGCAGCCCCGCCGCGTTATCGCGGTGATAAGGAAAACCATGAATCAAGCTTTATCCAAGCTGCCGTTGACGGCAGACCTGCTGGCCCCTGCACCGCATACGGCAGCTGCCGCCGATGGCTATGGTCTGCCGCCACTGGCGCTACAGCAGATTGTCGATGCGCCGCGCGCGCCGTCCATGAGTCTGAGCCCCCAGCGTGATCTGCTGGCTGTGGTGCAGACGCCGGCCTTGCCCGGCATTGCCGAAGTGGCGCAGCCGGAACTCAAACTGGCCGGCTTACGCATCAATCCCCGTATCTATGCGCAGTCGCGTTTCTCGTTCGGCACCGACCTGTCGCTGCTGGAAGTGGCCACGCAGAAGCCGCGCCGCGTACGTGGTTTGCCGCGCAAGCTGCGGCTGGCCGATATGAGCTGGTCGCCCGACCAGCGCTATCTGGCGTTTTCCCATGTGGCTTTCAAGGGCGATAAGGGCGCAGTGGAACTGTGGCTGCTCGATATTGCAGCGGGCAAGGCGGCGCGTCTGTCGGCCCAGCCCCTATCGGCCGTGTTGACGCGCGGTTTCAGCTGGCTGCCCGATAGCAGCGGTCTGCTGGTGCACTGGCGTCCGGCCGGGAGTGGCAAGGCGCCCGTGTCAGACGGCATACCGCGCGGCCCCGTCATGCAGGATAGCGAGGCGGCGGCCGGTGTGCGCCAGTTGCGCACCTATCAGGATCTGCTCAAGAACGAACATGATGCGCGCCTGTTCGAGCACTACATCACCGTGCAGCTGGTGCGGCTGGATCTGTATGGCAAAGCCCAGCCTATCGGTGCACCGGCCGCCTATGCGCGCACGGCGATTGCGCCCGATGGCCAGCACATCCTGAGCCAGTGTGTAACGCGGCCATATTCCTATCTGGTGCCGGCATCAAATTTCGGCGAGCGTATCGATGTGCTGGATCTGGCTGGCCGCGTGCTGCATACGGTGGCCGATCTGCCGCTGGAAGAAGGTCTGCCGCCGGGAAACGATGCCGTTTCGGCCGGTGTGCGCAATGTGGGCTGGCGTGCCGATGCCGAGGCCACGCTGGTCTGGGTGGAAGCGCAGGATGGCGGCGATCCGGCGCGTGCCGTGGCCGATGGGGTGCGCGATGTGGTGTACTGCCATGCGGCGCCGTTTGCTGCACCAGCGCAGGTGCTGGCGCGCTTGCAGATGCGCTATGCCGGTGTGGCGTGGGGACGCGGCGATGTGGCGCTGATCAACGAACGCTGGCACAAGACGCGCGATTTTCGCCAGTGGCGCATCCAGCCCGATCATGCGGACGTGGCTGCGCAGCAGGTGTATGCCGGTTCCTATGAAGACCGCTACAACAGTCCCGGCTCGCCCGTGCTGCGCGCCGATGCGCGCGGCTTTGCGCGCCTGCTGATAGGCGAGAACAACAGCATACTGCTCGATGGTGCGGGTGCCACGCCGGAAGGCGACCGGCCTTTCCTCGACCGGCTGTATCTGGATACGCTACACAAGCAGCGCCTATTCCAGAGTGCCGCGCCGTATTTCGAGAATGTAGCTGCGGTGCTGAATCAGGACGGTACGCTGATCCTGACCTCGCGCGAAACCCCGACCGAGCGGCCCAATTACTATCTGCGCGATCTGCGCAAGCCGGAGGGCCAGCAGTTACTGGCGCTGACGCATTATCCTCATCCGACGCCGCAATTGCGCGACGTGCAGAAGGAGCAGATTCGCTACCAGCGGGCCGACGGCGTGGAGCTGACGGCCACGCTGATGCTGCCGCCCTACTATGACGTGCAGCGCGATGGCCCGCTACCGCTGCTGATGTGGGCCTATCCGCAGGAGTTCAAATCTACCGGTGCGGCCAGTCAGACTACCGGCTCGCCGTACCGCTTTAATGCCGTAAGCTACTGGGGGCCGGCGGCGTTTCTGGCCATGGGTTACGCGGTGCTGGATAACCCGTCCTTCCCTATCGTGGGTAGTGGCGATGCAGAACCCAACGACAGCTATCTGCCGCAACTGGTGGCCGATGCCGAAGCGGCGGTGGAGGAGGTGGTGCGGCGAGGTGTGGCCGAGCGCCACCGGATTGCCATCGGCGGCCATTCGTACGGCGCTTTCATGACGGCCAATCTACTGGCGCATACCCGTCTGTTCCGCGCCGGCATAGCCCGCAGCGGTGCCTACAACCGCACGCTGACGCCGTTCGGCTTCCAGTCGGAAGAGCGGCCTTACTGGAAGGCGCCCGAGGTGTATCAGGCCATGTCGCCGTTTAACTATGCGGATCGCATCAAGGATGCGCTGCTACTGATCCACGGCGCCGAAGATGCCAATTCCGGCACCTTCCCCGTGCAGAGCGAACGCATGTTTCAGGCCATCAAAGGGCTGGGTGGTACGGCACGGCTGGTGATGCTGCCCAATGAGGCGCACGCCTATCGGGCGCGCGAATCCATTCTGCACATGCTGTACGAGACCCATCTTTGGCTGGAAAAATACGTCAAACACGCGCAGCCCTGAAACGCAGCAGGCGTACAATCAAGGCTACCCTGATGTGAGGAGAGAATTCATGCTGACGTCTGCTGCCATGCCTGCATCCGTATCCCATGCGGCTGCGCTGTACCTGCACCGCGCGCCGGACCCTGTGCCGGCCGATGATCCGGCGCCGCCAGCCGTGCCGCATCCGGTGCCGCAAGATGATCCTGTGCCGGATCACCATCCCAGCTAGCCGGAAGCCTTAGTCGAAGGCCCAGTTGTACAGCACGTCCAGCGCATTGTTGGTGCCGGTCTGGAACTGCAGGGTAATGCGCGGGTTCAGCTTGTATTTGAGTTTGACCAGACTGGTCGCCGTGCCCGCGCCCTGTTCGAAGCTCAGATAAGCCCGTGCCGAAAGCCGTTTGCCCACAGTGACCACGGTCGATTGCAGCCCTGTGGCCGAACCAGCCGCCGTGCCGGCCGCTTGTTTGACGCCCAGTTCGTCCACGCCTAGTGCATTGGCCAGTCGCCCTTGTCCGCCGCCGAACAGCGCGCCGGCAGCGGTACTGAGCAGCGCCATATCGTTACCGCCCGTGCTGTCGATGCCGTGCCCGAGCACCAGCCACGCCAGTTTGTCGCTATCGGGCACACTGGGAGTGGATACCAGCTTGGCGACGGGAGCCAGCGCGGTGCCGCGCACTTCCACGCCGGCTTCCACATTGGTTTCGCTGACAGCTTCGCCCTCCGGGCCATGGCGCACGGCTAGTATGTTGAGACCCGGATTATCGTAAGCGCCGCTGAAGTTGATCACGCCCCGTTCGATGCTTAGTTGTTTGCCGTAGGCGGCATACGTGCCGTTGACGACACGGATGCTGCCTTGCACACGCGGTGCGCGCCGCTCGCTGACGCGGATGCGCAGCGTGCCCGCCAGCTGGGCATTCAGACCTTTGCCTTTCAGGTTGAAGGCGTCGCCGAGGTCGGCTTCCAGATCAATATTCAGCGGCATGCCTTGCGGTGCTTTGCCCGCTGCCGTGCCACGGCCAAGGATGATCACGTCGTCACTGAGCGTCGGCGTGTTTTCATTCGCCAGTTCGATGCTGGCGCGTTCGGCGCGGTATTTGCCGTTCAGCTGGAACTGTTTGGCGTCGCGCGTCAGGCTGCTGCTACCGCTGACCACCAGTATGCGGTCGGGGCGGGCCAGTACTTCCAGCTTATCGGCCACCAGCTTGAGGTTCATGCTGGCCTGATTGTCGGCATAGCGCATCCAGCCGTCCGCACTGGCGCGGCCTTCCGCACCGTCGAAGCTGAGGTTCTGCAGGGTCAGCTGGTCGCCATTGATGCGCGCTTGTAGCTGGCCGTTACGCAGCTTGATGCCTTGTTCGGGTAGCGTCAGCAGCAGCTTTTCGCCAGTCAGATCGCCGTTCAGCTGCGGTGCTGCGAAGCTGCCGCTGCCGGCCACATTCAGTTTCAGCACGCCGTCCACTTCCATGCCCGGCTGGCCGGCCAGTGGGGCCAGCCATGCGATCGAGCCCATGTTCGCACTGCCCGTCAGCGTAAAGGGGCTGTTCTGGTTCAGGTGGCCGTCCACCAGCCGCGTGCTGGCGTCGAAGCGTGCCTGACCGGCGCGGCTGCCATCGAGATTAAGCTGCAGGCGCAGATTGCCGTCCGTGAGGTCGGCGCGGGCATCGAGCATGCGCAGGCCTAGCGGCTGGGGCAGATCGGCGCCCGTGATGGTCAGATCGCCCGACTCGCGGTACACCCGTAGCATGCCATTCAGTGCCGGTGCGGCGCCGTTGCTGGCCGCTTGCAGATCGAGCGCCCATTCGGCGCCGATAGTCAGCGTGCTGCGCACGAACTCATGCCACGTCGGCGAGAGCTGGGCCAGATAATTGACGGGGATGCTTTGTGCCTGTCCCTTGCTGCGCCAGCTGGCGCCGTTCTTTTCCAGCTGGTCGAGCCGGATGCTGCCTTCCGGTAGTTGCAGGCTGGCGCTGCCCACGCTGATCTGCTGCGGATGCAGCAGGCCGGCCACGCCGCTATCGCGTTCTGCCACCACCTTGAGCGCGGCAGGAGCGGCCAGCGTGAAGGCGTAGCGGCCGCGGTTCTGCAGGGTGCTCAGGGAGCCGCTCCAGCTATCATTGGCCCAGCTCCCGGCCAGTTTGATGCTGGCGTCGAAGTCGCCATTGCTGGCGCTGAGCTGCAAGGTGTGGGCACTGCGGCTGCCGCTGGTCTGTACGCGTAGCCGGTTCAGGTTGAGCGAAGGGGAACCGTAGCGGTTAATGTCGATATCGGCCACCATCGGCACGTCGCTGGTGCTCTCCGTGCTACCTAGCGTGGCGCTGCCGCGGATGCTGGCGATCTGGCGCGCACCGGGCAGGTGCAGGTTGCTGCCGTCGAGGGTAAAACTCAAAGCCGGTTTGGCGGCGGTACCGGCCAGTACGCCAGCGGCCTGCAGTGCGCCGCCGAATTGCGGGCCGAGCGGGGCCAGCTGCGGTGCTGCCAGCTTCCATTCGAGCCGGTCGCCAGTCTTGCCGAAGCTGCCCTTGGCACTGAGCGCCATGCTGGCCAGATGCAGATCAATATCGGCATTGCTGATGCGCTGGCGGTCGGCCTGCAGTGTCGCGCGGCCAGTCAGGGGCGAGGTGCCCAGTGTCGATGGTTGCAGGGTCAGGCTGAGGGCCGCACGCCAGTCCTGCGCCAGTCTGGCATCGGCGCGGAAGTCGGCCTGTATGTTGCCGCTCTGGGTGCTGCCGAAAGCGGCCGGATCGAACTTCTGCAACGTGCCTTGCAGATTCAGTTCGGGACGTTTGCCCGCGCCGGCCAGCGTGAGTTCGCCGCTGGCACGCAGACGGCTATCGGGATTCGGACGCTTGCTGGCATTCAGCATCAGGCCCCGTGCATCGAGTTCGAAACTGCTGCGCGGTGCTGCCATGCTGCCGCTGACGGTGCCACTGGCGCTGGCCGCGCCGCCGATGTCGGCATGGAAGGCGTTCAGTTGTGGCGCATCTACCAGCCAGCGCAGTTGTTCGCCTGCGGCGCCGAAGCTGCCTTTGAGGCTGGCGCTGTTCTGTGCTAGTTGCATGCGCAGGTCGACATCGCTCAGGTGGCGCGCGTCGGCACGCAGTTTGCCGCTGGCCGTGAGCGGGTGGCCGGCCAGCTTACTGGCTTGTAGGTCGAGCGTGGCGCTGGCCTGCCACGCTGGTGCCAGCTTGCCATCCACGCTGATGCTGCCATTCAGGTCCCCTTGCGGCAGTTGCGGGCCGAGGGCAGCCGGATCGAGATGTTGACTGCGCAGGGTCAGGGTGAAATCGCGCTGGCCTTGCAGGCTGGCCTGTCCGTTAATGGCGAGGCTGCCTTGGCGTGCCTGCAGGCGCGCCTGCTGTAGTACGAATTTGCTGGGGTTAAGCAGCGCTTGCAGTTCCAGTTGCAAGTCTTTCTGTACCAGTCTGGCCGAAAAGGTCTGTTGTTTTGCCTTCCCTAGCAGGCCGATGTCGCCTGCGAGGCTGGTGGCGTGCAGGCTGCTGTGTAACTGGCGCAGATTGAGTTTGTCCGTGTGCAGGGCAAACTGCACGCTCTCCATGTCGCCATCGAGATTCTTGCTCGCTAGCTTGCCGCTGCCTGTGAAGCGGCCTGCGCCACCGAGGTCGATGACCACGTCGTCCAGACTGGCCGTGTTGCGGCGGTTTTTCAGGCTGCCATTCAGTCGTGCTGCCAGTGCTTGCAGAGGCAGCGCCTGCTGATCGATGGCGCCGACTTTGCCGCGGTTATGCAGTGACAGGCGACCACTCAGCTGCTGCTGCGCCGAGATACTGGCTTGTAGGTCCAGATCCAGCAGGGCGGGCGGTAGACCAGCCTGCAGGGCGGCGGGATTGATGGCGCGCGCCTGTAAGGTCAGGCTGCGCAGGGGCAGGGTGTCGAACGGCGTGGTGACGGCGCTGGCCGTGGCAGTGGCGTCTTGCAGGCTGGCTTGCGCCTGCAGTTTGATGGCGGCCAAGCTGCCACTGGCATCGAGTTTTCCGCTGGCGCCGCTGGCATGGACCAGCGTGGCGCGGCCCTGCAAGGAGAAGGGGGCGCTGGCATCCAGCTTCAGTTGCGCGCCGATGTCGCCGTAGTCAGTGCTGGCGCTGGCCTGATGCAGCTGCCACTGCTGCGGGCCGGCATCGAGTTGCAGGCGCAGCTTGCGGATCACGTCCTTGCTGGCGGGGTTGGTGCCGATGAGGGTGAGGAGTTCGATGCGGGCATCGGCCAGATGCAGTTCGAATGGCAAAGCCAGTGACGCCGGCAGGCTTGCTGGCGCGGACTCTTTCAGGCTCTGTACCGTCAGCGCCGCCACCCGCAGTTCGCTGACCGACAGGCCGGCCGAAAAATACTGCAGTGGCGACCAGTTGATATCGATCTGGTCGGCCGTGATGACACTGTCCTCGCTGCGGTACACCAGATGGCCGATGTGCATGCGATGGTACAGCGAACCGGAAACCTCGCTAACGGTGATCTGGCCGCCGCTCGCACTAGCGATGCGCTGTACCAGTTGCTGCAAGGTGGATTCGCGACCCAATAGCCAGAAGACGCCAGCCAGCGTGACGACCAGCAGCAAACTGCCGATCAGCAGGCGGCGCGGCCAGCGTCGCTGGCGCGGTACTGGCTGGGGGCTATCGGGCGAGGTCGGAGGCGTAGCGCTCATTGGAAAATCATCAGAAAGTGAAGCCCAGCGAGAAGTGCAGGCGGTACTTGTGCACAGCGTGGCCGTACGCCATGTCGACATTGATCGGGCCGACGGGACTCTTCCAGCGCGCGCCGATGCCGTAGCCGGACTTCGGTCGCAGCGTGCTGAAGGTATCGCTGGCATTGCCCGCATCGTAGAACAGTGCTGCACCCCAGCTAGGACGGAACCAGTGCTGGTATTCGGCACTGGCGGTGGTCAGGTAGCGCCCGCCCGTGATGGCATCGCCCACCCGTACGCCCAGTTCCTGAAACGCGTAGCCGCGCACCGATTGGTCGCCACCAGCGCGGAACAGGTACACCGCCGGCACGCCGTTCTTGCTACGCGAGGCCAGCGCGCCCGCTTCCGCACGCAGGATCAGGTTGTCGCTGCTGCCTAGCGGTGCATACAGCACGCCGCGCGCATAGCCGCGCACAAAGGCCTCGTCTGTCAGCAGCGGCAGCAGGGCGCCGCCCAGCTGGGCGTTCAGGGCATAGCCCTTGGTGGGGAACAGCAGATTATCCAGCTTGCGCCAGGTGACGCCGTAGGTGAGCGGCAGGCTTTTGCTGGTGCTGGACGGGATGCCGTCCAGCGTTTTGGTTTCCGTCAGCAGTTCGACCGACAGATTGCGCTCCAGTAGTGGCGTGCCCCAGCTGCGTTTGGCCGCCACGCTGGCCACACTGGTGACTTCGCCCGAAATGTCGCTGCGCTCGAAGGCGGCACCGATGCTGTCGTTATAGCCTTGCGCAGTCGTGGGGAAATACAGCGTGCTGTGGGCTGACTGTTTTTTGGTTTCCAGCGTCATTGCGCTTTTCATACGCAGGCCGAATACGGAGAGATCGTCATAAGTCAGCGAAGCACGGTTACCCGTATTGGTACTGAAACCCAGACCAGCGCTGACGTTGCGCTGCTTGTTTTCCACCACACGTACCAGCAGGGGCAAAGGCGCCATGCTGGCTGCGCGGCTGGCCGGTGCTTCCGCTGCGGCCAGCTGTTCGTTCAGCAGGGCGCTGCTATCTGCGCTCACTTCCACGCTGCTGAAGTAGCCGCTATCCTGCAAACGGGTCTGGTAGGCCTGCAGGGCCGCCTCGTTGTAATAGTCGCCGGGTTGAATCTGGTTCAAGTTGGCCACTACCGACAGCGGGTAGCGCTGCAATCCTTCCACCCGCAGGGCGCCGAAGCGCAGTTCTGGCCCGCTGTCGAGTACTACGCGCAGCAAGGCAATGTGCTGGTCCGGATCGACGGTGGCACTGCTTTCGGCAATCTGGGCACGTGGATAGCGGCTCTGTACCACCTGCCGCAGCAACCCGCGCTTGGCCTGCTCCCAGTCGTTCTGGCGGAAGATGGCCCCCTGTTTGAGCGACCAGCTAGCCTTGAGCGCAGCCGGATCGAACTGCAGCGCTGGTGCCAGCCCCGCGACGTTGTCGAAGCCCTGCAGTTCCAGTTCGACCTCGCCCACCCGCACCGGCTCGCCCGGGCTGACGCGGATCTGTACGGTGGGACGCTCGCCATCGCGTTCCAGCGTGGCGCTGATTTCGGGCGAGTAATAGCCTTCCGTGGCCACCAGTGTACGGATTTGCTCGGGCGCTACCCGCACCAGCCGCTGTAACTGCTCCAGATCCATGCGCGGGCTATCGCGGAAACGTTGCAGATCGAGATTCTGTTCCAGCAGGGCGTCCAGCGGTGCCGGTGCGCTGATGCGCAGAGCATAATCGAGCTGGGCCTGTGCCGGCGCCGCAGCAATCACCAGCACCGTGGCAGCCAGCAGCCGGCCAGACGCGGTTGGCGTTACACTAGGCGCGACATTCGCCACTACTTTTGCCACAACTTGTGCCAAAATTCGTGATCCTGCTGATAATTTTGCGGGCAATGCCGGTAGCATGAGATTCCATTAGGGGTAAAGCAGATTGCCATGTTACCGGATTGCCCCAGATGATGGCGTACTAATAACGTTGCATACCCTTGCAAGCACTTGAAAGAACACTGTAATGCTGCCTACCGATTCCGCCCTGGTCCTGTTTAGTGGGGGCCAGGATTCCACCACCTGTCTGGCCTGGGCGCTGAAACACTACGCCCGCGTGGAGACCATAGGCTTCGACTATGGCCAGCGCCATGCCATCGAGCTGACGGTGCGGCCGGCTGTGCGCGAGCAGTTGCGCGCCTTTTCGCCCGAGTGGGCGGCGCGGCTGGGGGAAGATCACATGATCGACCTGTCGCTGTTGAAGGACATCGCGCAGACGGCGATGACCCACGATATCGCCATCGAAACCCAGGCCAATGGCTTGCCGAATACCTTTGTCCCCGGCCGCAATCTGCTGTTCATGACGGTGGCGGCCACGGTGGCTTACCGGCGCGGCCTGTCGGTGCTGGTGGGCGGCATGTGCGAGACGGACTTCTCCGGCTATCCGGACTGCCGTGACGACACCATGAAGGCGCTGCAGGTGGCGCTGAATCTGGGTATGGATAGCCGCTTCAAGCTGGAAACTCCGCTGATGTGGCGCGACAAGGCGCAGACCTGGGAGCTGGCACAGGAACTGGGCGGCAGCGCGCTGGTGGACTTGATCCGCAGTGGCACCCATACCTGCTATCTGGGCGAGCGCGGCGCTTTGCATGACTGGGGCTACGGCTGCGGCACCTGTCCGGCTTGCGAGCTGCGCGCCCGTGGTTACCAGCAGTTTGCCGGTGGCGGGGTGTAGATGAAGACGCGGCCAGGCCAGCGTTTGCAGAGCGTGCTGTCACCGCACATTCTGTCCTCGCTGGTACTGGCCATTTGCGTTGCTGCCACCGCCGTGCTGTGGCAGGGCGCACGCGCCGATGCCGAGCGCGATGCGCGCAGCGAATTCGAGATGCAGGTGCGGGTGCTGTTGAATAATCTGGATCAGCGCATGCGTATCTACGCGCAGGTGCTATATGGTGTGCAGGGCCTGTTCACCAGTTCGGAGCAGGTTAGCCGCGACGAATTCCATACCTACCTCGCTGGCCAGCAACTGCAACAGCATTTCCCCGGCATACAGGGTATAGGCTATATGGCCCTTCTGGTGCCAGAACAGCTCGACGCGTATGTCGAGCGCGTGCGCCGCAACGGCGTGGCCGGCTACCGCGTGCATCCGGCCGGCCTGCGCGACTGGTATGCCGCTATCACCTATCTGGAACCAGCGACGGTGGCCAATGCCCGCGCCATCGGTTTCGATTCGGCCTCCGAACCAGTGCGCCGTGCTGCGCTGGAGCAGGCGCGCGATACCGGCCTGCCGGCACTCACGGCGCGCATCCGGCTGATACAGGAACTGGAACAGGAAGCTCCCGTGCAGGCCGGGTTCCTGATGGCGTTGCCGCTCTACCGTCACGGCGCGCCTGTGGCGACGGTGGCGCAGCGCAGGGCGGCACTGACGGGCTGGGTGTATGCGCCGTTCCGCATGGATGATCTGATGGCAGGGCTGGGTGGACCGAGTGTCAGCAGGCTGGATGTAGAGATCTACGATGGCAGCAGCATCAGCGCCGCCACCCGCATGTATGACAGTCTGCCCGATAGTCTGCAGCGCAGCCGCGTCAGCCAGCGCCAGTTCGCGATAGGGGGACGGGTCTGGACCTTGCAGATTAGTAGCGCCGACAGCAATGTCGCTGGCGAGCGCAAGGCTACCTTGCTGGGCCTGGCGGGGCTGCTGTTCAGTGCTTTGCTGGCCGGCTTGACTTTCCAGCTGGCCCAGAGCCGGGTCAGAGCGCGCACCGCCCAGAACTATGCGGAAGCTCTGACTGGCGACCTGCGCGAGCGCGAAACGCTGCTGCTGGACCTGGCCAGCGAGGAGCAGCGCAGTCAGGCCACGATCCGCAGCATCCTCGATGCCACCATGGACGGCATACTGGTAGAGGACCCGCAAGGGGAAGTGCTGAACGTGAACCGGCGTCTGCGCGAAATGTGGCATTTGCCCGAACATCTGGACTGGCAGAGCGATGGTGCGGCGCTGCGTGCCCATATGGCGCAGCAGTTGCGCCCGCCCGTACAGGCAGCCTTGCTGGTATCGGTGCCGGATTGCACGGCAGGCTGGCCGGCCGAAGGAGAACTCAGTGTGCTGTATCTGCGTGACGGGCGGGTTGTCGAGCAGCACACCCGCCAGCTGCAACTGGGCAGCACGGCGGCGCGGCTGCATTCCTTCCATGATATTACCGAGCGTACCCGTGCGATCCAGCGCGAGCAGACTCGCCGCCAGGTGCTGGAGCTGCTGGCCACGGGCGCGCCGCTACAGTCTATTCTGGAAAGTGTGGTGCGCGGCGTGGAAGCGGGCAACGAGGACATGCTGTGCAGCGTGCTGCTGCGCGAAGGCGACGGCAACCACCTGCTGGTGGGCGCGGCGCCCAGCCTGCCCGTATTCTTCAACGCGGCCGTGCACGGGCAGGCACTGAGCGATATGCCGGGGCCCTGCAGTCAGGCGGTGCAACTGGGGCGGCGCGTGATCGTGGCCGACATCGCCAACACGCCGGCGCTGGGCGAATACCGTCAGCAGGCCATGCAGGCGGGGCTAGGTTCGTGCTGGGCCGATCCTATTTTCGGTGCCAGCGGCAATGTGCTGGGCGCGTTCGCCATCTACCATCGCAGCGCGCGCCTGCCTTCCATGGCCCACATCACCCTGATCGAACAGGCGGCGCAACTGGCCGGTATCGCCATCGAACAGGCACGCGCAGCGCAGGCGCTGCGGGCTGGTGAAGCGCGCTTCCGCAGTCTGTACGACCATGCGCCGGTGGCACTGTGGGAGCAGGACTGGTCGGGCGTACGGCAGGCGCTGCACGAACTTGATCTGGCCGGCATCGACGATCTGGCCGGCTACCTGCAAGCCCATCCTGCCCAGCTGGAGTATCTGGCAGCGCAGGTGCACATCGTCGACGTCAATGCGGCCGGTCTGGCACAGGTGGGGGCACGGGCCGACCGGCAGGATCTGGCGCAGCTGACGCTGGCGCAAATTTTCGATAGCAGCGCCATGCCGAATTTTGCCCTGGCACTGGCGGCGCTGGTGCAGGGCCAGTCCATCTTCAGCTGCGAAGCCAGCTTCCGCCGCCTCGACGGGGTGGCGCGGCATAACGAACTGACCTTGCTGGTGATGCCCGGCCATGGCCACAGTCTGGATTTCCTGATTGTCTCCACGGTCGATACCACCGAGCGGCGTCGCATGCATGACGAACTGCATCAGCTGGCGACGACCGATGCGCTAACGGGCTTGCCGAACCGGCGCGAATTCATGCACCAGCTGGAACTGGAGCATAGCCGATTGCAGCGTGCCCCCGAGTCGCCAGCCAGTGTGCTGCTGCTCGACGTCGATCATTTCAAACGCATCAATGACGAATATGGCCATGCTGCGGGCGACCGCGTGCTGCAGCAACTGGCCGAGCGCATGAATGCAGGGCGGCGCAAGATCGATATGCTGGGCCGTATCGGTGGCGAAGAATTTGCCATGCTGCTGCCTGCGACGGCGCTGCCGGCCGCCGAGTTGATGGCGGAGCGGCTGCGGGCGCGGGTGGCGGAGCGGCCTATGCAGCTGGAGGATGGCGTGGAAATAACCGTGACGGTGAGTATCGGACTGGCACGGCTGGATGCCGCCGAGGCACAGGGCGCCCATGCACTGAGCCGCGCTGATCAGGCACTGTATGCAGCCAAGCGGGCTGGCCGTAACCGGGTGTTGCTGGCGCAGGATTGAGTGGCGTGGTGCAGGAGGCGGATCGGCCGGGAGTGTTAGTCCCGGCCGCTTCCGGTTGAAACTGGGGAGAGTGCAGCAGCCTTGCCGGTGCTGTCTGGCCGTGTGATTAGACGGCCTGATTCAGCGCCACATGCTGGCGGCGTTGTTGACGTTTGCGGATGTAGTAGTAGATCCCGATCACCACCAGCAGGGGCAGCAGCAGTGGCGATACGGCCATGATGCAGATGAAGGCCAGCAGTGCCATGCCACCTACCATCAGTACCCCCAGACCGGCGAACAGCACACCCAGGAAGATCGCTACACCGACGCAGACTACGGCGGCGATGGCCATGCCGCCGCTGGCAAACAGCACACCCAGCACGGCGCCCAGCGGGCCATCGATCTGATCGCCATCGATGTTGACGTTGATGCCGTCGCCAAACATTACCTGCCACGCGGAAATGGTCAGGAAAGCGAGCAGCGTTGCGATGAACAGATATTTGGCAGTGCGTTTCATGATGGACCCCGATTCTGGTTAAGTTCTTATGTGCCGTCTGGCATGGTTGAACTGTACGCGCCGGGTCTTTGTCCAGCCAGCGATGTGCGACAAACTGGCGTTTTGACGGGATGGAATGCATGCAGGCGGCACCGGATGGTCATGCCTTGCAATAGACCGGGGCCGGCCTATACTGAAAGTTCGAGTTCTGTCAGGAGGGTCGTATCATGGTTGCTGTAGAGCGTGTGCGGGCGGTCTGGCGGCGTCTGCGCCTGTCCGGTGGCGGGCCGAAAAGTCCCCCTTCGGCACCCCCAGCCATCCCGCCCATCATCATCAACCCTTATACGTACCAGATGCCGCAACCGGCCATCGATCCGCGCAGCACGCCGCTGCGTCCGCCACCACTGCCGCCAGCGCGGCCCTGCATCGCCCTGTAGGGCAAAAAAAATCGGGGCCGGTAAGGCTATCCCTGACGGGAGAGCTTACCGGCCCCTAAGCGCTATGCTTGCTCAGCTCTATGGCCAGGCTTGCTGCTCCGGCTGAGGCCGGAGCGGGTCTGTCATACGCTATTGATTAATAGAAGCATTCTTCGCTGCTTGGGCGGCGACGACGGCTGGCAAAGCCTACCAGACCCAGACCCGTCAGCAGCATGGCATAGGTTTCCGGTTCCGGTACGGCTGCTGCAAAGGCGTGGTTATCCGATTCGAAGGCATTGGCGCTGGACGCAAAGGTTACGCGCGAGATGGTGGTGCCCTGATCGGTGAAGAAATTCATGTAGAAGCCGTGGCTCTGGTTGCCGTCGGCCAGCAGCGAGGCTGCTTGCGCCATATTGCTGCCGTTGATCTGCAGGATGGCAGTATTGCCGCTGTACACGGTCACCACGTTATAGTTGTCTGGCGAACCCATGTAGTAGCCGAAGTAGCTGGCACCGTTGCCGCTAAAGTTGACGCTGGACGAAGACACTTGACCATGGCTGACGCCTACCGAGAAATATCCCGTGCTGTCGTTGGGTGGCGGAGCCGATTCGCCGGGATAGCCGCCGGCCGGGATGATGGCATTGATCGAATCGTAGCTGGCGAAGCCGGTAGGCAACTGGCCGTCGTCGAAGGTGATGGTGGTTACGCCGGAAACTGCCGAGGTGTTGCCGCTGGTGGCGGTGTAGCTGATACCAGCGTGGGCGCTCAGAGCGGCGCCAGTGAGAGCGATGGCCAGCAGGGTTTTGGACAGAGACATGATCGGTTCCTTATCTATCGGCTAGCTAATTCGGGGCTAGCAACATTCGCAGTAATTATTAATATTAACAACTGGAAACTGGTGATTCTGTAATGATAATAAAGATATTCGTACGGCAATGTCCAGTGCTTTTTTGGCAGCAAAGTGTGGTTTGTAGGCTGGCTGGAAGCTTAAGTTTCACTTAAGTACATGATTTCAGGAAGTTTTTAGGTTTTTTTATCTGCTGCAAAAATTTCCAAATATTATTTTATTTCAGCAACTTTTGTTGCGTTTACGGCCTTATAGTTGTCGTATATTTCACAAACTGCTGATCTGAGTCAGGCCTGCAGCAGCATTGTTGATCTGGCGCACAGCGCGTATCATTTCGCTCCCCAACGATCAGACAGGACCGCCCATGGAACAGCCATTACAGGATGACGATAGCCCCGTACAGGAAGCCCGACTGTGGCAGGGCAATGGCTGGACCGCCCGCGTCATCAAGAACGAGGATGATGATGGCTGGGCCGTGGCCATGATCAAGGATGGCGAGCCGGAACCGGCACTGGTGGGGCCATGGACCATGGGGCGCGACAAGAAGAATCCCAAGCCGCTCGATCTGCCAGCCTTTCATACGCTGGTGAAGACGGCCAATGAAGTGCTGCGCCGGCATGAACAGCAACTGCATGCGCAACTGCACAAGCAGGTGCTGGTGAACGAGGAAGCAGGCCAGATCAAGGTGCTGCTCGATATCGTGCCGGACGAGGATGACCCGTATGCCATGCTGAGCGCGATCGATGCCGATGGCGAACAGTTGGCGCAGGTCCGGGTCGCACCCGATTTCAAACTGAGCGTGAGTAGCGCTGCCGCGTGGATCGCTGGCGGATACCGTCGTCCCTGAACCACGCCAGCCTGCGCAAGCGCGCCTGCGCAGGGCATAGCGTCCCTGCGCTATGGTCGCGAGCGTGGGGAACTGCTAGTATTTTCCTGTTCACAGACCGATTCAGGAAAATCGATGGAAAGTCGTCTCGCCCGCCTCGAAGCAGTACAAGCGATGTTGCTGGAAATTGGCCAGAAGGCCAGTAGCTGTACCGATATCAGCGAATTCCTGCAATCCGTGCACGCGGGGCTGGGGCGCATCATGTATGCGGCGAACTTCTTCGTGGCGCTGAGCGATCCCGATGGCCCCGTCAATCAGGTACGCTTTGTCTACTTCGTCGATGAACTTGATGATGCACCGGAGCGTGAACAACTGTTCGAACTGGTGGCCGGCGAATCGCCCACGGCGGCGGTGATCATCCATGACCGCAGCATGGTGATGACGGCGGCCGAACATCAGGCGCGGCGCGAGCACAATGCCAGTTTCGGCATAGGCACCATCGCCGAGCACTGGATGGGCTGCCCGCTGCATGATCTCAACCATCAGGTGCTGGGCGCGATGGTGATGCAGAGCTACGATAAGGAACACACTTACAGCGACGAAGATCAGGCGCTGTTCGCCCAGATCGCCAACCATGTGTCGAGTGCGCTGCAGGGCTTGCGCAGCATGGACCGGCTGGAACGCGCCGTGCAGGAGCGCACCGCGCTGCTGGCGCATGAAGTGGCCGAGCGGCGCCGTGCCGAAAACATCCAGCGCGCGCTGTACGAGCTGGCCAATCTGTCGGCCACGGCTACCGGCGGCAGCCGCCTGAATATGCGGCTGCACCAGATCATCAGCGAGCTGGTACCGGCACAGAACTTCCTGATGGCGCTGTACCATCCCGATACGCAGGAAATCAGCATTCCCTATTTTGTCGACGAGAAGGACGAGCAGGCGCCCGTCAAGCGCTTCGATTTCGGGCTGGGTATGTCGTCCTACATCCTGCAGCGCAAGCAGGCGCAGATGCTCGATAGAGCCGGTCTGGAAGCGCTGATCGCCAGCGGCGAACTGCAACAGCCGCTGGGCAGCATCGAGATCGCCAGCTGGATGGGCGCGCCCATGCTGCTGGGGGATACGGCCTACGGCGTGATCATCGTGCAAAGCTACGATGACAAGGTGCTCTACACGCAGGCCGATCTGGACATCCTCGCCTTCATGGCCAGCCATGTGGCCGTGGCGATTGCGCGCATGCGGGCCGACCGCGAAATCCGTCGCGCCAAGGAAGCGCTGGAAGAACAGAACGCTGCGCTGGAAGACGCGCTGGAGTCGCTCAAGGAAGCGCAGGGCGAACTGGTGCGGCAGGAAAAGCTGGCCTCGCTGGGCCGGCTGGTGGCCGGCGTGGCACACGAAATCAATACTCCACTGGGGATCTGCGTGACGGCGACCAGCCATCTGGTGGAAGAACTGCGCCTGACCCGCGCGGAACTGGCCGAGGGCACGCTGGACGAAGAAGGCCTGCAGCAGTTCTTCGGCATCGTCGATCAGTCACTGCGCATCATGACGACCAACACCCAGCGCGCGGCGGCCCTCGTGCGCAGTTTCAAGCAGGTGGCCGTGGACCAGTCGGCCGACGATATCCGCAGCTTCAATCTGCGCCGCTATCTGGATGAAGTGCTGCTGTCGCTGCAGCCCAAGCTGAAAGGCAAGCCCGTCACGCTGGAAATCGACTGCCCCGAGCAGATCAATATGGCCAGCTTCCCCGGCGCGCTGTCGCAGGTGGTGACGAATATGGTGGTGAACTCGCTGGTGCACGGCTTCGAGCAGGGCGAGCCCGGGGTTATTCGCATCAACGTGGTAGTGGATGGCGATCTGGTCGAACTCAATTACAGCGATGACGGCATCGGCATGGATAGTGCGGGGCTGGCCCAGTTATTCGATCCGTTCTACACCACCAAACGGGGCACGGGCGGCAGCGGGCTGGGCGCGCATATTCTGTACAACCTCGTCACGGGCGCGCTGGGCGGCACCGTCAAGGTACTCAGTTCGCCGGGACTGGGGCTGCACTACAAGCTGCGCTTCCCCAAGATCCAGCGCAAGGTCGCAGCCTAGTCAGGGAAGCGCTGGTTGATGGCCAGTGCTTTATCGATGTTCTGCACCAGCAGATCGACATAGTGCGGGTCGAGGTGCTGGCCCGCCACCGAGCGCAGGTGAGCAATCACCTGTTCCAGCGGCCACGCTTCCTTGTAGCAGCGCTTGTGCATCAGCGCGTCGAACACATCGGCCACGGCCACGATACGGGCGTACAGGTGAATCTCCTCACCCTTCAGACCTTGCGGATAGCCGCTGCCGTCATATTTCTCGTGGTGCTGGTGGGCGATCACCGCAGCGGCCTTGAGGATGGGGCGCTGCGAACCGTTCAATATCGACAGACCCACGCTCGGGTGCTGCTTCATGATTTCCCATTCGTCCGCATCGAGCTTGCCCGGTTTGAGCAGCACCGCATCGGGCGTGGCGATCTTGCCGATATCGTGCATCGGCGCCGCATGCTGCAGCACCGCCGTCTCTTCTTCGCTCATGCCGCTGGCGCTGGCCAGCAGGTGGCATACTTCGGCCATGCGGCGTACGTGGTTGCCCGCTTCGTTGGAGCGCGATTCCACCACATCACCGAGACGCAAGATCAGCTCTGCCTGAGTATCGGTGATTTCCTGCGTCAGCAGGATGTTATCGAAAGCGATGGCCACGCCCGAGCAGAACACTTCCAGCAGCTTGGTATCGAGCTCGGAGATTTCTTCCACCCCTTTCAGGATCAGCAGCGAATGCTTGCCGCTACTGTTGGGGAAGTAGCCGATATAGGTATCACCTTCGATATGGGTAATCTTGTTGACCTTGGATTGATCGAGTCGTGCCAGCAGCTCGGGGCTGAGCAGGGGGCCATCGATGTCGCCGATCTGGGCCAGAATTTCGTAGGCGTTTTCGCCGCTGATGGCGGTGGCTGCGCGCAGGCGCAGCAGCATGCTCTGTTCCAGTCGCAGTAGTGCCACCACTTGCTGCAGCAGGCCGTTGGCGAAATCCTGCAGATTGCGCTGCTGGAAAATATGCGCCGAAGCAGCGATCACCCGCTCCAGACCTTCGCGGTAATGCACCTGCTGCTGGCGCGCTTCTTCCACTTTCATGATGTCGCGGTAGGCGCGCAGGGCGGCGAAAGTGGTGGTGAACAGCTTGGTGCGATCGAGTTCGGTCTTTTCCTTGTAGTCGTTGATGTCGTAGTTGACGATCACGCGTTCTTCCGGCGCCTGACCCGGCTGGCCCGTGCGCAGCACGATGCGGGTGAACTGGTTGTCCAGATCTTCGCGCATCCAGCGCGCCACTTCGAGGCCGCTGTCTTCTGCTTCCATCACCACATCGAGAAACACCAGCGCGATATCGGACTCGCGTGCCAGCACTTCTTTGGCTTCTGCGCCGCTATAAGCATGCACGAAAGTGAGGGCGCGTCCGTCCAGACGGAAACGGCTCAGGGTGAGCTTGGTAATGTCGTGGATGTCGGGTTCATCGTCGACCAGCAGGACTTTCCATGGCGCTAGTTTAGGCGACGACGGAGACAGAAAGGACATAAGAGCGAGTTCCGCAAAAGGGCACGAGGTTTGGGTTATCCGATTGTAGACCGGGCTAATCGCCGTTGACAACAGGCAACAATCAGCCTTGTGGCGGACTGTTGCAGAGAGCGCAGCGGCGTGCTCAGAGCAGCAGCAACAATACTTCGTTTTAGGCAATATTGCCATCGCATTTACACAACAAGGCCGTGCCGCCATGAAAAAAGCCCGCAAGGAGCTTGCGCTCGTTGCGGGCGGGGGACAGCTGGGGGAAATCAGCTCAGGGTCGGCAGACCCGTCAGGTAACCGACGGCAGCGCCGTAGCGGTCACGGTAGTTGGCGCGGATCAGCGGATCCAGCGTGGCTTGCACTTTGCCATGCAGGGCGGCTTCCCAGTCGCCGGCATGCTGGAAGTTGCTCATCACGTAGGCGAAGCCGTTGATATCGTCCACTGCGTGCAGGCCGGTCGATTCGGCGCCCGCCGGGTTGGACAGAATACGGGTCAGCGCTTTGGTGTCGACGTTATAGGCCCACAGGAAGTTATTCACGTGCAGGCCGCTGTCTTCGCCGATGAACAGGGTACGCAGTTTTTCCGAGAACTTGATGTTGTCCGGATTGGCGACTTTGTCGGCGTTAGCCAGATTGCCCAGCGCATCCGGCGTGGCCAGATCTTCGCCCACCAGTGCCGGTATGGCAGCCATGTCGACCGGTACCCATTCGCTGTTGATGGCGGCGCCCGTATCGTCGGTCTGGCCACCTTTCATATTCAGCGCATACACGGCGCCGGCATTCGGGCCTTTGACGGCGATGCCGCCCGAGCCATTGGTCATAGCGGCCTGAATATAGGCCATGGCCGAGTAGGCGATCTTGTCTTTGACATTAACGGTGGTGCCCTCCATCTTGGTGAAGCCCATGCTGCCGCCTTTGAAAGCAGCGTAGCGGTGAGTTTCCAGGAAGGCAGCAGCCTTTTCTTTACCGGCGACAAATTTCACCCAGTTGGTTTTGCCGCTGAATGGAATCTTGGTGTAGCTGGCATCGGCCGGATCGGTGGTTTTCACGCTGACGATGTCGGCCGCTTTCAGGCTGTCGGCCAGCGCTTTGATTTCGGCGCTGGTGGCGCTGCCCAGTTTGATCCACGAGAGCTTGGCCGAGCCGCCGTTGTCGGCCGTCAGCTGGGTCCATTTGGCCACGTACAGGGTGCCGCTGGACAGGTCCTGTGCCTTGTCGGCGACGAACATGAACAGGCCGCCGTTGGTGGCGTCATCGCCCATCAGCGCGGTGCGTTCGTCCGGCATCACCTGTATCAGTTCGTGCGAGATACGGCCCATGCAGTAGTGCTTCTTGATGCTGCCCGTGCCATCCGGATGGACGGTGACTTCCGGCAGGTGGCCGTAGTGGTAAGGGTTGGCCTTGCTGGCGTCCCCGTACAGATTGGTGCTGAAGTTGGCGAACTGGGTGTTCTTCTCGATGACAGTTGCATCCGGCTCGTATTCTTCGCTCGACAGGTGGGTGTTCCATGGCGAGCGCGAAGCGCCACAGGTAATCCACAGGCCGTTGACGCTGCTGGTGTCGACGTTGTGGTACTTCACCAGCGACAGTGCGCCCGTGGTCGGACTCTGGTCCAGCGTCAGCACGGCGATCGGCGAAGGCAGCATGCCGTACATGGAATCACCCTTGACGTTGCGGGTGGCGTATTCGAACTGCACTACGGCGAACACGGTATTGCCTTTTACGCCGCTGACGGTGGCGCTGGGCAGCTTCAGCAGCGAGGAACCGTC
Source organism: Duganella fentianensis (assembly GCF_964031615.1). GTDB lineage: Bacteria > Pseudomonadota > Gammaproteobacteria > Burkholderiales > Burkholderiaceae_D > Rugamonas > Rugamonas fentianensis_A. The sequence continues at coordinate 132,798 of NZ_CAXIQN010000008.1, read as the reverse complement.
CGGGCAGTCGGAGAAGAACTGGCGCTGGTTAGCGTCGGTACGGTCCAGTATCGGCTGGTTCTTGATGTCGTAGTAGCCGCCGGCCAGTATGGTGCCGCCGTTGCCGTTGGCAACCATGGCACCCGTAATGAAGAAGGTCTGATAGCTCAGTGCGTAGGACAGCGTTTTGCCGTTCGAATACACCGCGGTGAGCGAGGAGGCCACAGTGGTGGTCGCCATCTTGGCCGGATCGGCCAGGGTTGGTGCCGCCATGCCGCTGAAGCTCATCGACATCAGCGTTGGCGCTGCAGCGGCCGTATCGCCACCACCGCAAGCGGACAGCAGGGCCGCAGTGGCGCTGCCACCGGCTAGCGGCAGCAGCGGTGCGCCGGAAAGGAACTTGAGAAGATTGCGACGGGTCGGATCGAGCGAGTCGGTCATGGGGAATCCTGTTGTGGTTAATGCCAGTCTGGGCGCGCGCAGGCGCGCAACGGTGCGAGGGGCTGGCTCGGCCTCGGCGGGCGCAATCTTAATGATTTGTTATGACAGCAGCATGACACGCGGCCAAGCGCGGTGATTAGCGCGGGCCGGGCGATTTGGTAACAAACTTATTCAGGCGGGGCAGGGCGTGCTAAAACGGGCTATATTGCAGCTATATTGTTTGCAGCGTTTTACGCTGTATGGATAGACTAGGAGTCTCTCATGCGAGGAATTAAATCCAGCCTGCTGGCAGTGGCGCTGCTGGCCAGTGGCGCCGCTTCGGCGCAGGTGAGCGTCAGCTATACCAAGCCGGAAGATTTCGCCGATGTGCCGCGCAACGCCATCGACCGCGAGCGCGTGCTGAAGGATTTCAGCACGTATTTTAATACGTGGAATGCCCGTCTGCCGGCAGGGCAGACGCTGAAGCTTGAAGTGCTGGATATCGATCTGGCGGGGCGCATGTGGCCGCGCCGCAATGGCGGCGAAGATATCCGCGTGCTCAACGACGGTGCCGACTGGCCGCGCATGCGCCTGCATTACACGCTGGAGCAGAACGGCCAGCCACTGCGCAGCGGCGATGCGGACCTGTCGAATATGAGCTATATGCAGCGCATCAACCGCTACTGGGAAACCGATACGCTGCGCTACGAAAAGCAGATGCTGGACGAATGGTTCGACAAGACCATTGTGCCGAAAGTCGCGGCCCGCTGACGCTGCCTAGTCCAGTCGGTTCACGTTGGGGAATTTGGCGCGGAATTCTTCCGGCATAGGCGTGACCTTGCTGGTCTTGTAGTTGAAGAAGACAAAGCCATATTTGGCCATGGCCACCAGCGTGCGGTCAGCTGGACGGGTGACGCGGAAGATGATGTCGCCGCCATAGGTATTGAAGTCCATCACGCCCACTTCGAAGGTCAGCACATCGCGCGCATGGGCTTCGGCGCGGTACATGGTGGACAGATCGGTGACGATGATGCCCAGCCCCGTGCCATCGACTTCCTCCACGCCGAATTCGTACAGAAAGCGCGCGCGCGCTTCCGACAGCATGGAGATCATTGAGTCATTGCCGAGATGATTGCCGGCGTTGATGTCGGTCACGCGGACCGTGAGCTGGGTGGAAAAACAGAACTGGTTTTCAGGGAAATCGAGCTGCAGACGGGCCATGCTTACCTCGGAACTAGTCTCACTTAGGAAGACTTCATTCTAGCGCACGGCCCGCCTCGCATCACAGCTGTTCGGCCAGGAACTGTAGTGTATGCCCTCTAGCCTGCGCTGCACTGCGCTGGTGGTAGGAGCTGCGGTGATTGCAATTAAAGCCATGCTCGGCGTCCGGATACACATGGATTTCCACCTGCTCGTTCGCGTCGAAGGCCTCGGCGATGCTCTGCACGGCGGCCAGCGGAATGTGGCTATCGAGCGCGCCGAAGTGCATCAGCACGGGCACCTTGATGTCGCCAGCACGATCGAGGCCGAGCTGGATGCCGCCACCGTAATAGCACGCGGCCGCATCCACCACGCCGTTGGCAGCCGTATGGTAGGACAGTTTGCCACCGAAGCAGTAGCCCAGCGAGGCAATGCTGGTCACGCCTTCCATCGCGCGCAGCACCTTGGCGGTGGCTGCCACGTCGGCCTGCGCCAGTGCGAAGTCGGTAGCATTCATCAGCTCCACTGCGCGCTCCCAGTCGGCGCCCACATAACCGAGTTCGATGCGTTCGCCCTGACGCCAGAAAATGTCCGGTGCCAGCACCACATAGCCATCGGCCGCATACTGGTCGGCCACGTTGCGGATATGCTGGTTGACGCCGAAGATCTCCTGCAGCAGCACGATGCCGGGCCCTTTGCCGCCGCGCGGCAGCGACAGGTAGGCGCCGAAGCTGCCGTTGGCGCTATCGATAGTGATCCATTTGCTGTTGGTTTCCATGCTGTGCTCCCTTGATGACTGTCTCAGCGTTTGACTTTGCCGAAGGCGTCGCCGGCCTTCCAGCTCTGCATTTCCGGCGCGTTACCCACGGCATAGCCCAGATTCAGGGTGAACTGGGCCTGTTGCACCATGCCCGACAGATCCCAGCTCGGATGGTATTCGTCAGTGATCTGGTGGTAGTCCTTCTTGAACGAGACCATTTTGGCGCTCGAATGTTCCTGATCGTGCTCGAACTCGAAATGGCCGTCGCCCGAGAATACTGCCGAGCCCACGTTAAAGGCGGGTACGCCGGCCTTGGCAAAGTTGAAGTGGTCGGCGCGGAAGTAGGCACCGGACAGGTCGGGGATGGTGGGTGCCAGTTTCAGGCCCATCTTGCGCGCCACCTTGGCCGCTGCGTCGTACAGGCTGCTGCGCTCGGCGCCAGCCACACCCATGTCCACCGTGCGGCCGACAAAGTTCATGCTGTCCAGATTCAGATCAGCCGTGGTCTGGTTAAGTGGCCATGCGGGATTGCGCACATAGGCGGCGCTACCCAGCAGGCCCTGTTCTTCGGCAGCGGGCCAGAGGAAGACCTGAGTGCGTTTGGCCGGACGCTTGACGGCTTCGGCCGCCATGGCCAGCAGGGCGGCGGCACCGGACGCATTGTCGATGGCGCCGTTCCAGACGTGGTCACGGCCATCTTCCTTGCTCACACCTTCATCCATGCCCAGATGGTCCCAGTGGGCCGAATACACCACGGCCTGCTGCTTGAGCTTAGGATCGGTGCCGGGAATGATGCCGGCCACGTTGAACTGTTCGATCTGACGGATGGCACTGCGGATTTCCGCATGCACGCTGAGTTTCAGGTCAACGGGACGGAAGTCGCGCCGTTCGGCCTGCGCGCGCAGCGCATCCAGATCGAAGCCGCCCGCGGCGAACAGTTTGCGCGCCACGTCTTCCTGCAGCCAGCCTTCGATCGGGTTGCCGGAGCCGGCCAGATGGAAGCGCTCGTGGCTGAAGCCATTGGCAGGTACACTCCACGGGTAGGAGGCCGACGGGGTGGTGTGGATCAGCAGGGCACCGGCTGCGCCCTGACGCACGGCCTCTTCAAACTTGTATAGCCAGCGGCCGTAATAGGTGTAGGCTTTGCCGGCGAAGCGGTTCGGTTCTTCGGCTGTCGGCTGCGGGTCATTGACCATCATGACCAGAATTTTGCCTTTCATGTCGACGCCTTTATAGTCGTCCCATTTTTCTTCCGGGGCGACGGCGCCATAGCCGACGAACACCAGTGGCGCGTCGATGCTGATATCGGTTTTGCCGCCAGCTGTGCCGAATACGATTTCGCTGCCGTTCTGCGGGGTGATCTGCTGGCCGGCGCCATTCTGGAAGCGCACAAAGCTGTTGGCCAGCAGTTTGGTGCCTTCGATCTGCACCGGCATACGGTAGCCGCCGCTGGCCAGCGGCTTCAGGCCGATGGCAGCTGCCTGGGTTTCCAGATAGCGCACGGCCAGATCGCCACCGCGCTGGCCGGTGCCGCGTCCTTCCAGCAGATCGTCGGCGAGGAAGGACAGGTGGGCGCGCAGCGGCGCTTCGCTGACGGTCGGTGCGTTCTGTGCGTGGGCGTGGAAGGAAGCCAGTGCGAGACTGGTTGCGATGGCGAGGGCCGGAATGCGCATGTTTACTCCATGTAGTGTAATTCGGTGCAGAGGGCATTATCTTACTTTACTTGTGGTAGCAACTGCACGTCGTGTAGCTGTAAAAAATTAGGCTTGGCTCAGTTTGAATTAGGGGAGAACTATGAAAGTCATCATCATTACGGGCAGTTCGGACGGCATCGGTGCGGAAATTGCGCGCCAGCTGGCACGCCGCCATGGCGGCGCAGTGGCACTGGTACTGGCGGCACGCAAGGCCGATCTGCTGGAGCAGGTGGCGGCCGACTGCGCTGCCAGCGGCGCGCAGACACTGGTGGTGCCGACCGATGTTTCGGTGCAGGCCCAGTGCACGGCGCTGATCGAGGCCTGCGTAGCGCGCTTCGGCCACATCGATGGGCTGATCAACAACGCTGGACGTTCGGCCCATGCGCTGTTCGAGGAAGTAGAAAATCTGGCGTGGTACGAAGAACTGATGCGAATAAATCTATGGGGCAGTGTGTGGTGCACCCATGCCGCGCTGCCGTACCTGAAACAGTCACGCGGCAGCATCGTTGCAGTGTCCTCGCTGGCGGGGCTGGTAGGTGTGCCCGGACGTACAGCCTATGGCGCCAGCAAATTCGCCATGGGCGGCTTCTTTGAAGCGCTGCGGCCGGAACTGCGCAGCGCCGGTGTCAGTGTGACCATTGCCTATCCCGGTGTGGTAGCGACGCAGATCCGCCATCGCGGTTTCAATGCCGCCGGTGGTGAGCTAGGTAGCAGCAGCCTGAAAGAAGACAAGGCCATGTCGGTGCAGCAGTGCGCGCAGCTGATTATCGATGGTATGGAAGCGCGCCAGCGCGAGGTGGTGATGTCGGCCAAGGGCAAACTGGGACGCTGGCTGAAACTGATCGCGCCCGGACTGGTGGAGCGCATGGCGCTGGCTGCCGTGAAAAAGGAAGTGCAGCCCCATTGAAACGGAGTGCTGGCGCAGCGCGCGCCGCCAAGCGCTATTTGTAAGCGAGTGTAAGAGTCGGTAAGAGCTTGTAATAGCCGTCAACTGCTGGGGGAGGGAGGCCGTTTTTTGCTCATGCGACACGGGATTGTCCCGATGCCGAAACCTAGAAAAGGAAATACATCATGACCAAAATCACCGCTTCCCTGATCGCCGGCCTGTTCGCTACCGCAGCATTCGCACAGACGCCTGCTGCCACCACGACCACCGCACCGGTGGCACAACCAGCCGCAGTGAAAGCTGAAGCGAAAACCGAAGCGAAAGCCGCCACCAAGGTAGAAGCCAAAGTAGAAGCCAAGACCGAAGCCAAAGCGGCTGAAGTCAAAGGCGAAAGCAAGGCAGCCGAAGTGAAGCCGGCGCACAAGGTCGCTGAAGTTAAAGCGGAGCACAAAGCAGCCGAGGTGAAGACCGAAGCAAAGGCAGCTCCAGTCAAGGCGGAACTTCAGGCTAAAGAATCCAAGGGCGCAGCACCCGCAGTCGTTGAAAAAGTTGCTGCAAAAAGCGAAGTCAAACCAGCAGTCGTAAGCAAGTAATCAAGCAGTAATCCAGATCGATTTAATCATATAAACTGTATATACCGTTAAGAGGAATTATCATGAAAAAAGTTATCGCTACCCTGATCGCTACCCTGTTCGCTGGTGCTGCTTTCGCTCAGACCCCTGCACCTGCTGCTTCGGCTAGCGCCAAAGCATCGGCTCCTGCCGCCACCGCTGCAGCCGCTTCGGCACCAGCCGCTTCGGCGCCAGCCGCGCCAGCCGAGAAAAAGGTCAAGCATCACAAGAAAGCAGCTTCGGCCTCGGCCAGTGCATCGGCTTCGGCTCCTGCAGCAGCCCCAGCAGCTTCGGCACCAGCAGCCAGCAAGTAAGCTGCTAGCCGGCTAGATCAAGCAGCAAGCGTAATACCCTGACCGCCAGTACGAGCTGGCGGCACTAAGCTGACCTTCAGCTTGCAGTACCCGAAGTAGTAAAGTACGACGTGCCACCCCGGATCCGTATGGCCTGGGTGGCGCAGGACAACGGAAAGCACAGGGCACGCCCTGTGCTTTTTTATGTCCGTGTGAAATCGCTGGAAATACTGTGATTTCGGCCATGTTTTCGCGATTTTTCGGCAAAATCGGGCTTAAACCTGCCAGACAGAGTAAACTACGCACAAATTTCTTTCGCAATTAGGCGATTCGAACATACTTGTGAGTGACGCCATGTCTGTATCCCCCCAATCTTCCATTCCCCCCGTAACCCTGTTTTCCGATCTGGACCTCAGTGCCCCTTTGATCAAGGCGCTGAAGGAAGTCGGTTACGAATCCCCGTCGCCAATTCAGGCGGCGACCATTCCGCTGCTGCTGCAGAACCTTGACGTGCTGGGTCAGGCCCAGACCGGCACCGGTAAGACGGCAGCGTTTGCCCTGCCTATCCTGTCGCGCATCGACATCCGTCAGACTACACCGCAGGCGCTGGTGCTGGCACCAACGCGCGAACTGGCGATTCAGGTTGCCGAAGCGTTCCAGACCTATGCCGCGCATATTCCCGGCTTCCATGTGCTGCCTATCTACGGTGGACAGAGCTACGGCCCGCAGCTGTCGGCACTGCGCCGCGGCGTGCACGTCGTGGTCGGTACGCCGGGCCGCGTAATCGATCACCTCGATAAAGGTTCGCTTGATCTGTCCAAACTGAAAACGCTGGTGCTGGACGAAGCCGACGAAATGCTGCGCATGGGCTTTATCGATGATGTCGAGCGCATCCTGCAGGAGACGCCGGAGTCGCGCCAGACGGCGCTGTTCTCGGCCACCATGCCTTCGGCCATCCGCCGCATTGCCAACACCTATCTGCGCAGCCCGAAAGAAATCACGGTCGCAGCCAAGACGGGCACCAATGAAAACATCCGCCAGCGCTACTGGCTAGTGAGCGGCATGCACAAGCTCGATGCGCTGACCCGCATTCTGGAAGCGGAAGACTTCGACGGCATGATCATCTTCTCGCGCACCAAGCTGGGCACGGAAGAACTGGCGCAGAAGCTGCAGGCGCGCGGTTTCTCGGCCGCCGCCATCAATGGCGACATCCAGCAGGCCCAGCGCGAGCGTACCATCCAGCAGCTCAAGGACGGCAAGATCGATATTCTGGTCGCTACCGACGTAGCGGCCCGTGGTCTGGACGTGGAACGTATCAGCCACGTGGTCAACTACGATGTACCGCATGATCCGGAAAGCTATACCCACCGTATCGGCCGTACTGGCCGTGCCGGCCGTAGCGGCGAAGCCATCCTGTTCATCACTCCGCGTGAAAAAGGTCTGCTCAAGTCGATCGAGCGTGCCACCCGCCAGCCTATCGGCATGCTCGAACTGCCGACCATACAGGCGGTGAACGATGTACGTATCGCCAAGTTCAAATCGCAGATTAGCGAAACGCTGGCGCAGGGCGAGCTGGAACAGTTCCAGTCGCTGATCGAGGACTTCGAGCGCGAACAGAATATTCCGGCTATCGAAATCGCGGCGGCGCTGGCCAAGATGGCGCGCGGCGACGTGCCGCTGCTGCTGGATAAGAAGCAGCAGATTCCTGCCGCCAGCTGGGACGAGCGTCCGGGCCGTCAGGTAGGTTTCGAGCGTGCGGATCGTGGCGAGCGCACCGAGCGTGGCGATCGCGCCGAGCGTTTCCCGAAAAAGGAACGCGTGATGCGCGCACCTGATCCGGGCATGCAGACCTTCCGCATCGAAGTGGGCTACCAGCATGGCGTCAAGCCGGGCAATATCGTGGGCGCGATTGCCAACGAAGGCGGCATCGACTCCAAGCACATCGGCCGTATCGAGATCTACGACGACTACACGGTGCTCGATATGCCGGACAACCTCGATAGCGAAGTGCTGTCTCATCTGGCCGGCATCAAGGTCGCTGGCCAGCAGTTGCGCATCAGCCGCGATGGCGAAGCGCCAGCCGAAGCACCGCGCGCTCCAGCTAAGGCGGCCAGCAAGCCGGCTAAAGCCGCTGCGCCAGTCAGCCCAGCTGCCTCGCCGCTGGCCAAGGCCGCACGGGTGGATGCGAACGAGCTGGAAGAAGCTGCTCCTAAAAAGAAAAAGGAAAAGCCCGGCAAGATCGCGATTCCCATGAGCGCATTCCGCATCGAAGTGGGTAGCAACCATGCGGCCACGCCCGCCAACATCGTCGGTGCGATTGCCAACGAAGCAGGGCTGGAGGCCAAGCATATCGGCCGTATCGAGATCTTCGACACCTACAGCATGCTGGAACTGCCGGACGGTATGCCGCCCGATCTATTCAAGCATCTGGGCAAAGTCTGGGTTGGTGGCGCGCAGCTGAAAATCAGCCATGCTGACCGCATGCCACCGGAATCAGGCAAGCACACGCCGCCGAAAAAACCGGCGGCTGCGACCAAGCCTAAGAAAAAATACTGATCGTATTGTTCTTCTCTCTGACAGGGCCGCAAGGCCCTGTTGTCATTTGTGGCCCTGCACGGACACAGTGCAGGGTCCCTGCTGCGTTGCACCAATAGCTAGCTTTTTTGCCACATCCGGCCTCCATCACGCCTGCGACACCCTTGCAAGGGGCTGGCGCGCTTATTGCATAGATCAAGCAAAAAGCCCAACGAAACGCCAAGGGGAGCGTCTATATGGCTGGAAAAAACTGCCGGAGTGCCGATGTTGCTACGCAATGAGCTGCTGCATTACACGCAGCCGGTAGCGCGCACTCTGCGCATTCTGTGGATAGATCCCAGACAGCGCCACGCCTATCTGTTCGATGTGGCGGGACAGGATAGCGAGGTAGAGCGCTGCACACTGGCGCGCATCCATGCCGATCTGGCGGCAGGGCGGGCCACGCGCGGCACCAGCGATCCTTATCTGATGATACGGGGCGAGGGCGAAGCTCAGCCTGCCCCTAAACATCTGGCGCTACGCGACCGTGCGTGGCAGATCATCGCGCCTTTAGTCGCGCAGGAACCCGCTATCTATCAGGCCCAGTTGCGTGGTGCACTGGTGGCACAGGCGACTCGTCTGCATGGTGTATCGCACCCCACCGTGTACCGCTATCTGCGGCGCTACTGGCAGCGCGGCCAGACGCCGAATGCGCTGCTGCCTGATTATGCTAACTCCGGTGGCCGCGGCAAGCTGCGTCAGGCTTCGGCGGGCGTCAAACGCGGTCGCCCGCGCAAAGATGGCGCTGCCACCAGTACGGGCGTGAATATGGATGAGGAGATGCGCCGCGTGCTGCGCGTCGCCGTGGCACGCTACGCTGCCACCCATGCGCGGTTTTCCCGGCAGGGCGCTTACCGCCATATGCTGGCAGAGTTCTTCTGCACCCGTCAGATCGATGTTAACACGGGCCGGATTACCGCTGTACAGGCTGTGCCCCATACTAGTCTGCCCAGCTTCGGCCAGTTTAATTACTGGCTGGATTACGATGACGACCGTCCGCTGCAGGTGCAGCGTCGCGCCGCAAGCGCAAGCGCAAGCGCAAGCGGCAGCGCTAGTTCCAGTGCTTCTGTCGCACAGGGTACACCAGACGGGCTGCCCGCTACGGGGCGTCCCGGTGCCGCGTTCTGTCTGAGCGTGATGCAGGCCGAGCTACAACTGGTGTCGCGCGCCGACCGCCTGCAGTGTATAGGCCGGCCATGGCTGTATATTGTGACGGATGCCTACAGTCAGCTCATCACGGGCTATTACGTCGGCTTCGGTGGTGTCAGTCGCGCCCACGCGCTACTGGCACTAGCCCATTGCGGTGCCGATAAAGCCCGCTACTGTGCCTCTTACGGGCGCACTCTCGACGCTGCGCAGTGGCCAGCGCGACACCTGCCCGCCAGCCTGAAGCTGGCGCCGGAACTGGGTACGGGAGGCGAGTTCACCGCGCTGCTGAACAACTTCAATCTGCCCGTGTGCGTAGCGCTCGACACGCCACAGGCATGGCTGCCCGTGCTGGAGCGACGCTTCCGTCTGCTGCCTGCCAGCGCGCCTGCAACAGTACCTGCCAGACCGGGACGGCTTGACGGGGTACTGGATCTGGATGAATTCCACCAGTTGCTGCTGGATGCCATCCTGTATTACAACAGCCGCAGCATGCTGCATAGTGCCACGCCGCTGCAGCACTGGCAGCAAGGCATGGCGCAGCATGGCAACGCTCTGCGTACCTATCCGGAGCATCTGCTGCGCTGCAGCCTGCTGCCGGTGACCGAAGCGCTGGTAGGTAGCGAAGGCATACAGCTTTTCAACCAGTTCTACACCTGCATGCGGGCGTTCGACGACGGCTGGTTCGAGCGCGCGCGTACGCGCGGGCCATGGAAGATCAAAGTGGCATACGATCCGGCCGATATGGAAACCATCTATCTGCTTGATGCCGCAGCACCCATGCAGTATCACGCCTGCCATCTGCGCGAGAGCAGTGCGCCCCAGCAGCTGGCGCAAGTGGAATTTGCACTATTGCCGCGCACCTCTTTGTATTCGGCCAGCCCCTCTCTACGTGCTACTACGCACAATTACGCCAGCTATGTGAACTAGGCTGGTGCATTTCTGCTTTCCTGCCAGCTGTCTGCTTTTCCCTTGCTGATTTTGAGCCGCATGCGCATCGCCTTGGTGCGCGTCTTGTGATTTTCTGTTTGCCTGCGCGGTGACTGAAATAGGGGTAAGAAAATAAAGTTTTTTTCTGCAGCCTTGCATGACGCTTACGCGCCAGTCAGAAAGTAAACCATATGAATAAAGGGCTGCTTTCAATGTGAAGCAAGTTTATTTGTTTATTCATATGTGGCACACCGATTGCTAGATGGTAGTTATCGCGGCATCACTTGCGCATCAGACTTTTAGCAAATCGGTGAGGAAGCAGATGGAAAGCAAGACAGTAAAACAGTTTAAATCGTTTAGTTCATTCACGCGCAGGGACTTCCTGTATCGCGCGGCGGCGGTGGGCGGCACGGGGTTGCTGCTGAATACCATGAATGCTTGGGGCATGGGCATAGGCTCCACCGCCTCGGCACCGCCAGCCCTGAGCGGCAGCGGCAAAGGCAAGAAGGTGCTGATACTGGGCGCCGGTCTGGCCGGCATGACGGCCGCCTACGAGCTGGGCAAACTGGGCTACCACTGCCAGATACTGGAAGCACGCAGCTTTGCCGGCGGTCGCTGCCAGACTGCCCGCAAAGGTTTTAGCCTGACAGAGCTGGGTGGCGAGAAGCAGACCTGCGAATTCGATCAGGGCCATTACATCAACCACGGTCCATGGCGCATTCCCCTGCATCACCAGTCTACGCTGCACTACACCCGCCTGTTCGAAGTACCGCTGGAAGTGATGGTGAACGATAACGATCACGCCTTTGTGTATTCGGAAAACGCCGGCCCGTTTGCGGGCAAGCGCATGCGGGTAGCAGAGATCAAGGCCGATATGCGCGGCCATGTATCGGAACTGTTAGCCAAATCCGTCAAGAACCGCCAGCTCGATCAGGAACTGAGCGAAGACGACAAGCGCCTGCTGCTCGACTATCTGGCACACGAGGGGCAACTGGCTGGCGCCGATTTGCAGTACAAGGGCCGCAGTGGCCGTGGCTACGCTGTCAATCCCGGCGCCGGTGTCTCGCCCGGTGCCGGCACGCCGTCCGATCCGCTGGGCTTCAAGGACCTGCTGGCCTCCAAGCTGGGCAATGTGTACAGCGCGGTGCAGGATTTCCCCATGCAGAACACCATGTTCCAGCCCGTCGGCGGGATGGACGCCATCGCCAAAGCGTTCGAGAAACGCGTTGGCAAGAATATCCGCTATCGCTCGGAAGTGCAGACTATCCGTCAGAACGACAAGGGCGTGACCGTGACCTACAAGGATACGGGCAGCGGCAAACTGGCCAGCATCAGCGCGGACTACTGCCTGTGTGCGATTCCGCTCTCCGTGCTGCGCCAGATCGATACCGATTTTTCGGACAAATTCAAAAAGGCTATCGCGACGGTGTCGTATGCACCGGTCGGCAAAATCGGCCTGCAGATGAAACGCCGCTTCTGGGAAGAAGACGAGCACCTGTATGGCGGTCATATCCTGACCGACCTGAAAGGCATCAACACCATCTCGCTGCCATCGACCGGATGGCAGGGGAAAAAAGGCGTGCTACTGGGTTACTACCAGTACCAGACGGCCGCCATCGAAATCAGTGCTCTGTCGCCGCAGGAGCGCGCCGCGTTTGCGGTAGCAGCAGGCCAGAAGATCTTCCCGCAGTACAGCGAAAACTTCGAGACGGCGTTCTCCGTTGCGTGGCACCGAGTGCAGTACAACCTCGGTGGCTGGGCGGAGTGGACCGAGAAGACCCGAGCTGCTGCCTATCCCACGCTGGTGGAAGGTGAAGGCCGTGTTCTGCTGGCAGGGGAGCATCTCAGTTATCTCACGGGCTGGCAGGCCGGCGCGATCGAATCGGCCTGGCAGCAGATCGCCAAAATTCACGCGAGGGCAAGTGTATGAAAGAGGGGCTGTTCAAAATCGCGCTGCTAGTAATAGCCGCCATCGCTGCCGGTGCCACGGCACCGGCGCGCGCCGACGGTATGGATGGCAAGGCGCTGTTCCTGAAGAACTGCGCGGCCTGCCACCAGCCGACCGGCAAAGGCATACCGGGCGCTTTCCCTGCGCTGGCAGGGAACAAATTCGTGCAGGGCAAAAGCACCGATGTGGCCACCGTGCTGCTGAAAGGACGGGGCGGTATGCCGGACTTCAGCGAAAGCCTGAGCGATCAGGATATTTCCACCATTCTCAGTTTCGTCCGCAGTAGCTGGGGCAATCAGGCGGCACCGCTGAGCGAGGCCGAAGTCATGGCCCTGCGCGATGTGCTGCAGGTAGAACCATTCAGTAACGGTCAGATGTCCAACAAACATTGAAAGAGCACAGAAAAATGAAAACACCACAAAACCTGAAACGCGTTCTGGCCGGCCTGATGGTACCGGCAGCAATGGCACTGGCCTGCCAGAGCGCCGCCGCCGCACCGAAGGCGGCCGAGATCGTGCGCCACAAAATACCCGGCTCGGACTTCCCCATCGCCCTCGCAGTCATGGTGCCGCCCACGGCGACGCTGCACTTCGTCAGCGGTCAGGTGCCGGCGGTAGTCGATAGCAGCGCCGCGCCCGATTCCATCGCCGCCTTTGGCGATACCCGCACCCAGTCGGAAACGGTGCTGAAGAAGATCAAGGAAATCCTGCAGGGCATGAAGCTCGATATGCCGGACGTGATCAAGATGACGGTGTATCTGGTCGGTGATCCGGCCAAGGGTGGCAAAGCGGATACCAAAGGCTTCATGGAAGCCTACACCCAGCATTTCGGCGGTAGCCAGACCAGCCTGCCCGCGCGTGCTGTGGTGCAGGTGGCGGCGCTGAGTAATCCGGGCTGGCTGGTCGAGATCGAAGTACTCGCTGCAAAAAAATAATTCACCCCAGTTTCTAACGACTTTTAATCAACGAGGAATCACTATGCACAAGGCTAAATTGAAGATCGGCGTCGCCGCCGTGATGTCCACCCTCGTCATAGGCTCTGCCTATGCCGTTGCTCCAGCAGTTGATGCAGTAGCCGGTGCCGCAGCCGCAGCCGCCGATGTGGCGGGCGATGCTGCCGTCAGCGCAGTGATTGTGACCGGTACCCGTGCCACCGGTATGAAAGTAGAAAATAGCGCGTCGCCGATACAGGTGCTCGATGCCACCGCTCTGCAGCGTACCGGCCAGCCAGATCTGATTCAGGCGCTGGCGCAGAACCTGCCATCGTTCACGGCGCAGGCGTTTGGCGGCGACACCGCCAACCTGACGCTGTCGGCCCGTCTGCGCGGCCTCAGCCCGAACGATACGCTGGTGCTGATTAACGGTAAGCGCCGTCATGGCACGGCCAATCTGGCCGTGCTGGGTGGCCCGTATCAGGGTGGTGCAGCAGCTGACCTGAACTACATTCCCGTGGCAGCGATCGACCATATCGAAGTGCTGCAGGATGGCGCTGCGGCGCAATATGGCTCCGATGCGATTGCCGGTGTGATTAACATTATCCTGAAGTCGAACAACCGCGGTGGCACGGCCACTGTGACGGGCGGCGGCTATGTCGATGGCGGCGGCCGTACCGGCGATGGTGCATTCAATGTGGGCATGGAGCCGTTCAAGGACGCTTATCTGAGCATCACTGGGGAATCGAAATACCACGGTTATAGCGATCGTGGCGGCATCGATCCGCGCGTAATCAATCCGGCCAATATGGCGGCCTATCCGGGCATGTTCCAGCAGCCGGGCTACCCGCATGTGAATCACATTTCCGGCGATGCGCAATACCACCTGAATGTACTGGCAGCGAACTTCGGCTATGATTTTGCACCGGGTAGCCAGCTGTACGCGATTGCCACCTATGGCCACAAGGAAGCGCGCGCCTACGAGAACTACCGCCTGCCTAGCCGTCTGCCGCTGGTCTACCCTACCGGTTTCTCGCCCAAGGAAACACTGAAGCAGGACGACTTTGCACTGACGGCCGGTATCAAAGGCACGCTGGCCGGCTGGAATATGGATCTGAGCAGTACCTACGGCAAGGACACCAGCAAGATCGGTGTGGCAGATTCGGGCAACGTATCGCTGTTCAAAGACACGGGCTCGACTCCGACCAACTTCCGTGCCGGTGCCTTTATTGCCAGCCAGCTGACCACCACGCTGGAAGCGAGCAATGAATTTGCCATCGGCTGGGCCAAGCCGCTGACCGTGGCCACGGGTCTGGAACACCGCATCGATAAGTACGAAATCGAAGCCGGCGATGCCGCATCCCGCTACAAGGAAGGTTCGCAGTCGTATCCGGGCTTCTCGCTGACCGACGCCGGTTCGCACCGCCGTACCAATCAGGCGGCGTATATCGATTTCGCCGGCAATCCGGTAGCGGATCTGACGCTGGATCTGGCCGCGCGCTACGAGCACTTCAGCGATTTCGGCAACGCCAAAGTGGGCAAGTTCACCACCCGCTACGACTTCACCCCGGCCTTCGCGCTGCGCGGTACCTTCAGTAACGGCTTCCGTGCGCCGACGCTGGCCGAGGAATACTATTCGGCTACCAACGTCAGCCCGACCAGCGCCTTCGTGCAGCTGGCGCCGAATTCGGCCGGCGCCAAGCTGGTGGGAGTGGATGGCCTCAAGCCTGAGCACTCGACCAACTTCAGCCTCGGTATGGTGCTGAACCCGACCAGCAATCTGGCCATCACCCTCGATGCCTACCAGATCACCATCCGTGACCGTATCGTCGGTTCCGGTGCGCTGTACGGCTCCGGTGGTTCGGTGAATTCGCCTGCCGTGGTAGCGGCGATCAAAGCCAATGGCAACGTGCTCGATAGCACCGTCAGCCAGACCGGTATTAACATCTTCTCGAACGCCGTCAACACCCGTAGCCGCGGGCTGGAGTTCGTCGCTACGCTGGCCGAGAGCTATGGCACGGCGGGCAAGGTGGACTGGTCGCTGGCCGCCAACTACAACAAGGTGGAAGTGGTGAAGATCAATCAGGCGCCTAAGCAGCTGCTGCCGCAGTCACTGCTGGACCAGACCGCCATCTCCGATCTGGAAACGGCTTCGCCGAAAATGCGCCTGAATCTGGGCGCGCTGTGGAAGATCGGTAACTGGACGGTCAACCTGCGCGAAGCCATCTACGGCCCATCGTCGAACTATGGCAGCGAAGACGGTTCGGTGTATCACAAGACGGAAATCTCCACCACGGCGATTACCGATCTGGAAGTGGGCTACAAGATCAACAAGGACTGGTCGCTGGCGGTAGGTGCCAATAATCTGTTCAACAAGTATCCGGACGGGATCAATCCGCTGCTGCTGGCTGACCAGCGTGCTGCCGGCGACAATGCGGCAGTGACGGTATTGCCTTCGTTCTCGCCATTCGGCATCAACGGTGGTTACTACTACGTGCGCGCCAACTACAAGTTCTAAGCTGATCTGGGCAATGCGAAACGGGGCGGCCGCCAGCGCAAGCTGGTGGCCGTTTTTCTTTGGGTGTAGCATGGCGCATTCTGTTGTGGAGGCGCACGATGCTGAAAAAAATGCGTAAAACCCTGCTGGCTGCTGCAGTGGCGGGCAATGTGGGGGCGGCAGCTGCCGCCACCGTCACTGTGCCTATGAGCTTGCAGGATTATCTGGCCCTGCATGGCCCGGCGCCTACTGCCCACGTGGCGTATGGCGCGGCGCCTTCGCAGTATGGCGAACTGTTTGTGCCCGCTGGCGCCGGGCCGTTTCCGCTGGCGGTGATCATCCACGGCGGCTGCTGGACCAAGGAGTTTGGCGGCATTAGCCAGATGCGCAATATGGCTGCCGCGCTGACGCAGCAGGGTATCGCCGTGTGGAATATCGAGTATCGCCGCTTTGACGAAGCGGGGGGCGGTTATCCCGGCATGTATCAGGATGTGGCCAGCGCCATGGACCAGTTGCGCCAGCTGGCGCCGCAGCATGCGCTGGACTTGCAGCGCATCGTGCTGGTGGGGCATTCGGCCGGTGGCCATCTGGCCCAGTGGGCGGCTGCACGCGCGCGTCTGCCCCATAGCAGCCCGCTGTACGTGGCGCAGCCGCTGGCTGTGCCGGTGGTGATCAGTCTGGGCGGGCTGGCTGATCTGCGCAATGAGGAACGCCTGATCAAGACCAGCTGCGACCGCGATATGGTGCAGCTGACCGGTCACCCGAGCGCCAGCCGCCTCGACGTATTCAGCGATACCTCGCCGGCAGAAATGCTGCCGGCCGGTGTGCGCACGGTGCTGATTCATGGTGAACTCGATGTGATCTCCCCCACCCGGGCGGGACAGGATTACGCGCGCCGCGCGCAGGCGGCCGGCGATGCGGCCGAAGTGATCGTGCTGCCGGGCGCCAGCCATTATGATGAAGTAGCGGCCAGTTCGCCCGCCTGGCTGATCGTGGGCGGCCAGATCCGCCGTGCGCTAGGTCTGCCTTAATAGCGGTCGTATTTGCGGGCGTCGCCCTGTACCTGTGCGGCCGGATATTTTTGCCCGTTCAGGGCGATTTTCTCCACGGCGGCGGCGTGCAGGTCCACCCCTGTCTGGTCGGCCAGCTGCACCAGATATAGCAGCACATCGGCCATTTCGTGGCGGATGCCGGTGCGGGCCTGCTCGTCCAGTTCATGCTCGGCTCCCGTCACCAGCCACTGGAAGTGTTCCATCAGCTCGGCCGCTTCGACCGACAGCGCCATGGCCAGATTCTTCGGGGTATGGAAGGCTTGCCACTGGCGCTCGGCGGCAAACTGGCGGGTCAGGTCGCGCAGAGCGATCAGGCTATCCTCGGGCGGGCGGGAACTGGTCATGATGGTGGGCTGGTGGTGTGAACAGGGGCGCAAAGTCGAGGCCCGATGATAGCACCGGTGCCGCACCATCTGCGCCGTCGATGACGTTTTTGCACCATTCACTCCCTGATTTCTACCGTTCGTCGCTTTTGCCTGCCGTTCCGGCGTGCGCTTTTCTATAGTGGCGACACTATTCAATAAGGGGGAACTCTCATCATGCGTAAAGCTATTTCTCTGGCCGTACTGGCCGCCTGTGCTTCGCTGGCCGGCTGCGCCATCGTCGTGATCCCGGATGACGGTGGCAACGCCCGCGTCACCAGCGTGTTCGGCAGCTCCGGCGTACAGGGCAACGGCCAGACGGTAGTGGAGCAGCGTCCTGCGGTGGATGCCGACAGTATCGATATCAACGGCCCGCTGCAGGTGGAGATCAAAGTGGGCAATGCCACCGGCCTGCAGGTGGAAGGCGATAGCAATCTGCTGCCGATGGTGCGTACTGATGCCAGCGGCGGGCTGCTGCGCGTCTGGGTCGATGGCAAGGTCAATAGCAGCAATGCGCTGCGCGTGACCTACACCACGCCGGCGCTGCGCCAGATCCAGAGCAATGGCTCCGGACGCCTGATCGTGACGGGCCTGAACGGCGGTGCGCTGACCCTGAGCCAGAACGGCTCGCGTCAGGTGCAGCTGGCTGGCCATGTCAGCCGTCTGGAAGCCCGTCTGAACGGCTCCGGCAGCGTCACGGCGGCCGGTCTGCAAAGCGGCAGCACCACGGCCAGTCTGCACGGTTCGGGCAAGCTGGATCTGGGGCGGGTGGATGGCGAGCGGCTGGAACTCGATGTGCGCGGTTCCGGCGGCGTGCATGCCAGCGGCATGGTGCGCAATATGAATGTGCGCGTATATGGATCCGGCAGCGCCAGTCTGGCCGGTCTGCAGAGCCAGAACGCCGAGCTGGTGACCTATGGTTCGGGCAGTATCACGGCCGCCGTCAGCCAGTCGCTGGTGGCTACTTCCAACGGCTCCGGTTATGTCACCGTATATGGCAATCCGGTGCAGCGTAACGTCAGCGGCCGCAATATCACGCTGATGCAGTAAGCTTTATGTTCGCCTTTGCTGCCGTGCGCTGTGCCAGTTGCTGGCGGAACGCGCGGTAGTCGGCCGCGCACTGGCGCGGCGCTTCCAGCATGGGCAGGTGGCCGATGTCGGCCATCATGATGCATTGATGGTCAGCGTACAGCGCTGCCAGCGCGGCTGCACCGGCCGGATGCAGAATGCGGTCGCGCTCACCCCACACGATCAGGGCTGGCGTATCCAGCCCCGTGTACTGCTGCTCCAGCAGCGGCGAGGCTGCCACCTGCTGCATGATTTTTTCATGCAGCGCAAAGTCGGCGGCGGCACGCCGTGCCAGCGCCGTGCGCACCGCATATGGCAGGAAGAAACGGCGGTGACGCGAATACGCCAGCATTTCGCTGAAATCCCCTTCCGTGCGCACCAGCAGGGGCAGGGCGCCGCTATCGCGGTAGCCACGTAGCGCCTGCGAATCCTGCGCCGCTGCCGTGCCGGCAGCATCCAGCAGCCACAGGCTTGCCACCCGTTCGGGATAGCGCGCAGCAAACTGGGCGACGATGAAGCCGCCCATGGAATTCCCGCCCAGATGCACCTTGCCCTGTCCTGCATGACGATCGAGGAAGGCGCGCAGGTGCTCGACCTGATCGCAGATGCTGTACTTTCCCTGCGGGTCGCGTCCCGCTGCGCCGAAGCCGGGCAGGTCGGGCATGAGCACGCGGTAGTGCGGCGTCAGATAGGGGGCGATGCGGGTGAAATTATCCTTGTCGGCGCCGAAGCCGTGTACCAGCACCAGTACTTCGCCACTACCGCCTTGCAGGAAGGGCATGGCTTCGTCCTCCCCATGCAGGCGCAGGCCGCAGCGCGTCCGTTCCAGCGCCATGGCGATACGCGCTACAGGCAGCGGGGCGATACGTTCGGCGGCCAGCACGATCAGTAGCACTAGCAGGGCGATCACGGGCAGCAGGACGGCAAGCGGCAGATACAGCATGATTCAATCAACCTCGGGATGGAAGCCGCGCAGGCGCGGGCGGTGACGACGGCGTGGCAGCATTATGCCAGTTCGCCATTCTGCAGTTTCTGGATCAGGGCAGGCAGCGGCATCGGCTTGGCATACAGATAGCCCTGCATGCAGGCACATTTATTGGAGATCAGGAATTCGGCCTGTGCCAGCGTCTCTACGCCTTCTGCGACGACGCGCAGGCCGAGATGGCTGGCCATGGCCAGTATCGACTGCACTAGCGCGGCGCTGCTGCTATCGTCCGGAGTATCGATGATGAAGCTGCGGTCTATCTTCAGTTCGTACAGCGGCATTTTCTTCAGGTAGGCCAGACTCGAATAGCCGGTGCCGAAATCGTCGATGGAGAAGCGCAGGCCCATGGCCGCCAGCTGGTGCATGCGGGCGATGGTTTCTTCCATCTTGTCGATCAGCAGACCTTCTGTCACTTCCAGTACCAGCAGGTGGGCCGGTGCACCCGTCTCGGCCAGCGTACGCGCTACCAGATCGACGAAATTGGCTTGCCGGAACTGGGTCGGGCTGACGTTGACGGACAGCGGCAGCGTATGTCCGGCTTCCTGCAGACGCAGCACGGCGTAGCAGGCCTGTCGCAGTGCCCAGGTGCCCAGCGCCACGATCAGGCCGGATTCTTCTGCCACGGGGATGAAGATATGCGGCGGCACCATGTCGCCGTTTTCAACCGGCCAGCGCATCAGCAGCTCGCCGCCAATGGCGCGGCCATTGGTATCTACCTGCGCCTGCACATACATCTGCAAGGCACCGCTATTCAAGGCCGCACCCAGTTCATGTTCGATGTTGAGGCGGCGCTCCACGTCGGCCTGCATGGCTGCTTCGAAGAAGGCCACACCATTGCGGCCCGCGGCCTTGGCGCGGTACATGGCGGTATCGGCTTCGCGCAGCAGGTCGTGCGCCGTCTTGCCCGTACGGGGCAGCATGGTCACGCCTATGCTGGCGGTGGAGTTGTAGACCTGACCTTCGATTTCCAGTTCTTCGCTCAGGGCCAGCCGCACCTTTTCCGCCACTGTCAGCGCGGCATGGGTGGCCACCGTCAGATCGTGCGCCAGATGGCCCAGCAGCACGACGAATTCATCGCCGCCGATGCGGGCCACGGTATCGGCCTTGCGCATCAGCTGGCTCAGGCGCTCGGCGGCATTGCGCAGCACCGTGTCGCCGATGGTGTGGCCGCGCGCGTCGTTGATGGTCTTGAAGCGGTCCAGATCGATGAACATCACGGCGCTGTAAGTGCCGCCACGGCGCGACGAGGCCAGCAGCTTTTCCAGATTGTCCATCAGCATGCGGCGGTTCGGCAGTCCCGTCAGTACATCGTAGTAGGCCAGCTGGTGGATGTCGTCCTGCGATTTTTTGCGCTCGGTGATATCGCGCTCCACCGCTACCCAGTGGGTATTCACGCCCGCTTCGTCGGTGAACGGCACCAGATCCGTCTCCACCCAGTAGGCTTCGCCCGACTTCGTGTAGTTCAGCAGTTCTGCCCGCACCGGTTCGTTGTGCGCCATGGCTTCGCTGATCTTGGTCAGCACGGCTTCTTCCGTCTCCGGACCGCGCAGCAGACGCAGGCTGCGTCCTATCACTTCGTGGCGACGGTAGCCATTGCGCCGCTCGAAGGCTTCGTTGACGAAGATGATGTGCTGGGTAGCGTCGGTTGCATCGCCCGGTTTATCCACTTCGGCGATCAGAATCATGTCGTTCAGGCGCGAGACGGCCACCGCCGTCAGGCGCAGTTCGGCGTTCAGTACGGACAGTTCGTTCTGGCGTTGCTGCAGCTGCTCGAAGGACTTGGCCAGATGGCGCAGCAGCACGGCGCAGGACAGCGTCAGCACGGCTGTCATGAACATGAAGTTGATGGAAATGATGGCGGCCTTGAGGAAGGCGTGATTGGGGATGCCCTCGATCTGCAGCTTGGAATTGGCGTCGAAGCCCAGCACCATCACCACCGCGCCGGCCAGCGCCAGAGTGGCTAGTGCCGGACGCAGGCCCAGCAGCAGCGCCGCTAGCACGGGAATGGCCATCAGGTAGATCTGGCTGACGGGGCCGACCTTGAGCAACAGGGCGATACCGACGATGAAGGCGATCGCCAGAAAATTCAGTACGCGGACGGTGTAGGCCAGACTATGCCAGCGCCAGATGATGGCTAGCCAGACGATGGCGCCGACATCGGTGACCACAATAGACCACATGCCTTCGCTGACGGCCAGCAGCGCGCTGGGGATGGCGGTAATCGCTCCCAGCACTAGTACCACCAGCAGCAATCTGGAAAAAACCTGTGCGCGCCAGTGCGCAATATCGTTCGGTACAGCCACCTATGCAGCCTCCGGAAGTTGTCGCGGTTCCTATAGAAGATAGTACCCGCAAACTCCTAGGCTGTCAGTAAAGCATTAATCCTTGGCGGAAACACTACCGATGCCGCTGACCGATTTGTTGACGGTCTTGGGATGGCCGTAGTAGCCCAGATCGCCCATGCCTTTGGCAATCACGTTGAGGGTATCGCTGGCGTAGACGTTGACGGCGCCTATGCCTTCGAAATTCACATCGACACGTTTGGCTAGCAGGGCTTTGGTATCGAGTTCGCCCACGCCTTTGGCGTTGATGCGCAGATAGTCGATTTTGCCCTTGGCCACCAGGTGGCCGGCGCCTTGGAAACCGATGTCGAGCCGGTCGCCCTTGATGTTGTTGAGGATGGTTTCACCGGCGCCCTGTACCTTCAGGCGGCTCAGTGCTGGCAGGGAAACCTTGATCAGGGGACTATTTTTGCTGGCCTTGAATTCGCCATCGGGCGCGGTAATGCGCAATTCCTTTTCCACGACCTCGGTACGCAGGCCGGCGATGAATTTATCGTCGCCGCTGATCTGCAGCGACTGGCTGGCCCCCACTTCCACCGTCATGGAAAAGCCGCCATGGGTGCTGATGGCGATAAATGGTGGCAGGTTGCGGCTTTCCTGCGCCGCTACGGCATTCAGACTCAGCAGCGTAGCTGCTATAGCAATCACACGACGCATACACCCTCCTGACGAAATTACAAATTGTACAATGTTGCACATCATTCAGGTGTTGCGCCGTCACGACGGTCGGGTTACGCCGAAGGGCGTAACCCAAGGGCATAACCCAAGGGTGTGACCCATCCCGCTTATTTGTTGCTCAGGCATTCCTTCATGAAGGCTTTGCGCTCGTCGCCTTTTTTGCCGGTGGCATCGGCGTTACATTTCTTCATCTTGTCCTGCTGGGTCATTTTTGGGGCTTCGGCAGCAGGCTTGGCGCTCAGGCATTCTTTCATGAAAGCTTTGCGCTCGTCGCCTTTTTTGTCGCCTGCATCGGCGTTACAGGTTTTCATCTTGTTTTGCTGGGCGGTAGGCTCGGCCGCATACACGGCGCCGCTCAGGGACAGGATCAGGCTGGCAACGAACAATTTTTTCATCATCTCTTCCTCGGTGTCGGATCGTGGTGGACGGGTCGCAGCTGCAACCACAGCTTTACTATAACGGAGTTGCTGCGCTGCGAACAACCACCTTTTCATCCCCTTTCATGCACAGACTACGCGGCGGCCTGATCGGGCCGGCCGCAATAGCGTTCCACATACAGCTGATGGGGCGGCAACTGCTGCACCGTGCGGTCGACCGAGGCCTTAATGCTGCCGAGGAAGTGCGAGAGTTCTTCGTCGCCCATCAGATCGGCCGTCTGGTGGTGCGCGGCCGGCATGATGCCCTGCCCCAGCATGACCTGTATCCACGAGTTCTCGGCAAACAGTTCGTTGGGAATGCGGAACACCCGTCCCGTGGCGCGGAACAGTTCGATGCGGTGGCGCAGGCCGGCCGGAATGTCCATCTCGCGCGCATCGCGCCAGAACGGCGAGTCGTGACGCTGGTTGACGTGGTAGTGCAGGATGATGAAATCGCGGATATGTTCGATCTCGCTATTGCACTGGGCGTTGTACTCGGCCACGTCGTAAGGGCTGATACCGTCGGCGGGGAAGTTCTGCATCAGGCGGATCACGGCGCGCTGGATCAGGTGGATCGAGGTCGACTCGATCGGCTCGAGGAAGCCGCTGGACAGGCCGATGGCCACCACATTGCCCACCCACGTATTACGGCGCTGGCAGGGCATGAACGGGATCACGCGCGGCGTGGTCAGTACTTCGCCCTGCACATTGCCCAGTAGCTGGCGCATGGCTGCATCGTCGTCCAGATAGCGGCTTGAATACACCAGACCATTGCCGACGCGGTGCTGCAGCGGTATGCGCCACTGCCACCCGGCCTGATGGGCCATGGAGCGGGTTAGGGGGATGGCGGGGCCTACCGAGGCCGTCTGCACGGCAATGGCGCGGTCGCAGAACAGCCATTGCGACCAGTCCTGCATGGGTTCCTGTAGCGCTTCGCCGATCAGCAGGCCGCGGAAACCCGTGCAGTCGATAAACAGATCGCCTTCGATTTCCTGCCCCGATTCCAGCACGATGGAGCGGATATCGCCGTTATCGTCGTGGCGCGTGTAGCGCACGATTTTGCCTTCGATGCGCTGTACGCCGCGCGGCTCGGAGAGGCGGCGCAGATAGCGTGCATAGCGGCCAGCGTCGAGGTGGTAGGCGTAGTTCATGCCCTGATTGGGCAGGTGGGCAAAGCGGTTTTCCTTGGACGCCTTGAGTTCGAGGCAGTAGTCGCCGTAGTCGCCGGCCAGCCCGCGCTCCACACCTTTGTGCCAGAAGTGCTGGAAGCCGGCCGTCCAGTGGTCGGTGCCTGTCATGCCGAACGAGTGGATGTAGTCTTCTTTGACATTGCGCCAGCTTTCGAAGCCGATGCCCAGCTTGAAGGTGGCCTGCGTCTCGGCCATGAATTCCTGCTCGTTGATCTCCAGCAGATTGTGGAAATTGATCAGGGTAGGGATGGTGGCTTCGCCCACACCCACCGTGCCGATATCGTCCGACTCGACCAGTTTGATATCGAGTCGCTTGCCCAGTACTTTGGCCAGACCAGCGGCCGCCATCCAGCCCGAAGTACCGCCGCCGCAGATGACAACGCGGCGCACCGGACGGCGCGCAGCCTGAGGAGATTCAGAAGTAGATGCTTGCACGATGGGATTCCTTAACGGTTCATTTTTTTCAGGATCTGTGCACGCAGCATGCGTGCACCTTCGTCGTCGAGCGGTGCCAGCACATTGCGCGCATGCTCGGGTATGTGGGCGGCGGTCTGCTCGTCGGCCTCGAAGATGTAGTGGCGGAAGATCTCCTGCCATGCCCTGCGCTGCTCCAGCGGCAGGTCGCGCAGGGTGAGGAAGGCCATCATCAGCGCATTGGTGGGCGTATCCATGTAGTCGGGCGACTGGCGCCACCAGTAGTTGACCAGCACGTTGAAGGCGGCCAGCCCCTCCACGTGGTGCCACCACATGCTGGGGATGAAGATGGCGTCGCCCGCCTCCATTTCCGCTACCTGCGCATGTTCGAGCGCAGTGGCGAATCTGGGGTAGCGTTCGAAATCGGGCTGGTGGAAATCGACCAACGAAATGGCCTGTCCGGCCGGCGTGAAATCGAGCGGGCCGATATACAGGTTCTGCAGCTGATCGGGCGGGAACAGCGTGAAGCGGCGGCGGCCGGCCGCCACCACGGCGATATTGTCCGGCACATCGTAGTGGGCGGCGATGCGGGTGCGGTTGCCGATCCAGATGCTGACCAGCGGATCGCGCTGGCCCAGCGCCAGATCGTTGTGTTCGCGGAAGCCGGGCAAACAGGTGTCCACCGTGGTGGAACCCACATACACGGTGGGCGCCGGATCCAGATGGCGCTTGGCTTCGATTTCGTCCAGCACGTTATTCAGCTTGGCGTGCACGGGATAGAAGTTAAAGCCGCTGGCATCGGCGTTGTAGAAGAAGCGGCCGGCCGCTTCCGGTGGTCCCAGCATGGCGCCCACCGTGGCACCACGGTAGAAGCTGCGTAGATAGGCATCGGCTTCCTGTTCCGAACGGCGCGCCGCCTGCACCATCGGCCAGCTAGCTGCCAGCCCGCGCAGCAGCAGCGGTTCGGTCGAGGTCAGCAGGGCGTCATTCAGATCATTGACGCCCAGACCGTGGATTTCGCGGATGGCTTTAGCCATGGCGGTAGTTCATGCGGTCGATCAGGCTGCGCAGATTGGACAGCGACGCCAGCACCATGTAGATCGATTTCAGGTGACCGCCTGCATGCAGCGTGGCCAGTGCGGCGGCATCGAGTGCTGCCAGCTTGTCTTCGTTGATGGTGTAGAAGCCCACCAGCCGGTTCTGCGAGCCGTTATTAAGTTCGATATCGAGCACGAAGCTTTCCAGCAGTTCGTACTGCAGCAGGGCGGCGAGGAAGGCTGGGGTCTCCTGCAGGCCCTGATGGATGGCGGCCAGCAGGGAATTGGTCTGTTCAAGGAAAGGCGTGGAGCCGCCGTGCGGCTTGAACACGGCTTCGCCCACGCTGCGGCTGATGCGCGGACTATCCAGATCGATATTGATCATCAGCTCGTCGCCATTCACGCCGATCAGGAAAGGCTGGCGCTCCACCATCATGGGCAGATACATGGCCTGCCACTGATCGCCTTCGAGGAACAGGTTCTCGCCTTCTGTGAAGCCGAACAGGGCGACCGGCTCGAAACCCAGACCATCGGTAGTCTTGCGGAACACGATGGGGTAGCAGGCCTGCACGTCGCGGAATTCGGCCGGAAAGGTCACGGCCAGCATCTGGTTGTCGCCGTATTCGGCGCCGCGCTGCGTGATGATGTGCAGATCCTTGTGATCGATGTTGTTGAGTAGTGCGTGGTTGGCCATGGTGTCTGTCTCGTTGTGGTTGTTGTGCTGATGATGTGTTCAGGTTCAGATGTTCTGCAAGCCGTGCTGGCGGATGTGATCGAGCAGACTGCGTACGTCCGGCAAGGCGGGCAACATGCGCCGCGTCAGGCTGGCCGCTTCGCGGAAATAGCCGTCGGCCATGGCCGCTTCCTGTGCTGGCGCTGGCCGGAACTCGCTACGGAAGCCCATGCCATACAGGATGTACTGGTAGCTGGCAGTGGGGAACACTTCCTCGATGCGGGGGAAGTCGTTGCGGCTGGGCGCGCGGTGCTGCCACAGCGTGAGCAGATCCTGCAGGCGCTGCGGCACGGTGCTTTGCTGGTCGCGCCAGTAGGCCGTGTCGCGCCGCTGGCTCAGCACATAGTGCAGCTTGAGGAAATCGATCACGCGTTCCCAGCGATAGCTGAAAGTTTCGTTATAGCGTGCTGCCACGATATCCATGGCGGCGCGGCTGGCCGGCAGTTCGTCTGCCACCATGGTGGCGCCCATTTCCACCAGCGCCAGTGCCGACGCTTCCAGCGGTTCGATGAAGCCGGCCGACAGGCCGATGGCCACGCAGTTGCGTTGCCAGAAGCGGGCGCGGTAGCCCGGTTCGTATTTGATCTGGCGCACGGCACCGGCATTGGCCGGGCCGCCCGTGGCGCGGATGTAGGCGCGTAACTGCGCTTCTGCCTCGTCGTCGCTGATGTAAGCGCGCGCATACACGTGGCCCACGCCGCGCCGCGTAGGCAGGCCGATGTCCCAGATCCAGCCCGCGTTTTGCGCAGTGGACGTGGTCTGTGCGGCAATCGGTGCGTCGCTGCTGGCATATGGCACCTGTATCGCCAGCGCCGTATCGTTGAACAGCACATGCTGCTGCGAGATTAGCGGCACCTGATAGTGCTTACCCAGTAGCAGCGACTGCATGCCCGTGCAGTCGATGAACAGATCGCCTTCCAGCGTGCCGTTGCGCGCTGTCTGCAGGCTGGCGATATCGCCATCGGGCGCGCTGTTAATGGCCAGTACATGGTCGGCCAGATAGCGCACACCCAGTTTGCGCGTGCAGTGCTCGCGCAGGAACAGGCCGAATTTGCCCGCATCGAGGTGGTAGCCGTAGTTGGCCACGGCCGCATATTCGGGTGTGACGGCCTGCTTGGGAGCGCGCCCCTGTACGCACAGGTGCGGCTGGTAGCTGACCAGATCGGCAAACGGAATATCGGGATGCTGTTGCTGCCACGCGCGCGGCAGATCCACTTCGCCCCAGCCCTGCGGCATCACGAAGGGATGGAAATACACGTCATCGGCGCTGCCGTTGACCCAGCCATTGAAACGCGAGCCCTGTTTGAAGGAGGCGTCGCACTGGCGGAAAAATTCGGTTTCACTGACACCGATGCGGCGCAGCGTGTCGCGCATGCTGGGCCAGGTGCCTTCGCCCACGCCGATGGCAGGGACGTCCGGCGATTCGATTAGGGTGATCTCGACCGGCGTGCCTTGCTGCGCCGCCGCGATCAGACCGGCCGTGAGCCAGCCAGCGGAACCGCCGCCCACAATCACGATACGTCGGATCATGTTGTTCGCCTTGTGTGGATGTGATGGTCTGAAAGTCTAACCGAAAAGGGCCGCTGATACGTAGTGACTCAGCGGCCCTGTCCGGTCGGGAACTACAGGTTCAAAGCAGGCTTAGAACTTGTAGCGTACGCCGACCATGTAGCGTGCACCTTGTTGCGTCACGCCTTCCAGCTGTTGCTGGGTACGGCTGTGGGTGCGGGTGATGCTGTTGGTCAGGTTGATGCCTTCAAACTGGAGGCTGAGCTTCTCGTTGAAGGCGTAACCGACACTCAGGTCCACCTGGCCGTATGGCTCGACGTATTGCGGGTTAGGACCGGAACCGTCGAAGGTCGAGGACAGGAATTCGCCGCGCCAGTTGTAGGCCAGACGCACGTTGAATTTCTTGTCTTCGTAGATACCCACCACGTTGGCCGAATTCGACAGACCCACCAGTGCGAACTGTTCGCCTACCGAAGCATTGTTGTACTTCAGGCCCGAGTGTACATAGGTGTAGTTGGTCGAAACGCCGAAGCCGCTGTTGCCGAACATGTGCTGCAGATTCACTTCCAGACCGTTCAGGCTAGCAGCCTTCTGGTTGGAGAAGGAAGTGATCTGGAAGTTCGCCACCGGATCGCTAGGCTGGCCGGTGATGGTGCCGGTAGCGTTCTTGGTGATCGGATCATCCGCACCGCGTACTACGCCGGGCTGGCCGGCGAAGTTACGGAAGATGTAGTTACGGATACAGGTGGTATCGGCCGTGGCGCAACCGTTAGCCAGCGCAGCATTCCAGTACTTGCCGCCCACCGGAGTGTGCAGGTTGAACGGGGTGGCGTTGACCATCGACTGGCCTGCGTAGTTTTCCAGATTCTTGCGGAAGTAGCCCATCGAGAAGAAGTTCTGCTGACCGTAGTACCACTCGTAGGACAGGTCCAGATTCTTCGACTTGACCGGTTTCAGCGCAGGGTTACCCGCATTGCCGGTACCGCCGTTAGCACGGGCCAGCGAATTTAAGGTGGTGCCGCCCTGGATCTGATCCCAGCGCGGACGGCCGATGGTTTCGCCCATGCTGAAGCGTACCTTCTGATCCTTGGTCAGTTCGATGTCGGAATCGAAGCTAGGCAGCAGGTGGTGATACTTGCCGGTCAGGGTAGTGAAGGTCGGATCGCCGAAGGTGATCGGGAATTCGTTCTGCGATACCCAGGTAATCGCGGTGGCAGCCGGTACCAGTGCGGTCGAGACCACGTCGGTGGTTTCGTAGCGTACGCCCACTGCAGTACGGATCGGGAACTTGGTATCCCAGTCGGTGTTGAACTGCAGATAGCCACTGTTGGACTTCTCTTCGGTACGGGCGTCGTTGTCGAAGGTGGTCTTCGGCAGGTACAGCGCTGGCAGGCCGGAAGCGGTAGCAGCCAGTTGACGTACCTGAGCGAAGTTGAAGGTGTAGAACTGGTTGAACAGGTTAGGGCTGCCGCTACCATCGATCTTGTCGAAGTACTGGCGTACCGATTCCGGATGCCATACGCTGCTTGGATAGTCGGATGGCTTGGTAGCACCGCCCCAGGTGTCGCGCTGCTGGTTGGAGAAGGCAGAACGGTTGGAGACTTTGGTGGCGCCGGCGCCGAATTTCAGCTCCGAAGCTTCCAGCACTTTCCACTGGCCTTTGACCTGAGTCTGATCGACGATGCCCTTCATGTACTGGTTGGTGAAGACCGAACCGGTGACCTGCTGGCCGTACTTGGTGAAGTCGGCACCTTCGATGCTCAGCACAGGGAAGTCGTGGCTGAAGTCCACCGTGGTGTTGCCGCGGCTGAAGCTGGCCGAACCCAGCGTGTTGCTGGAGCCGAACGGGCTATCGGCGCCCGATTCTGCCGTCGAGTGGTGGGTATCGAGTTCCAGACGCAGGGTGTTGGTCGGTTTCCAAACCGCGTTGAAGCCCAGCGATTTGTTTTTGGTTTTGGTGGCAAAGTCAGCCGCACCCATGGCGATGTCGCTATTGGCCACGAACTCTTTGTACATCAGCGGGCTGGAGACGGGACCTTTGGTCCACGAGCTGGCCGAGTCGCCGAAGTTGAACCAGGCCGAGACGTCGTTACGCTTGGTCTGGATCTTGTTTTCCGAGTAGGTATAGTCGAGCGTGGTGACCAGCGTATCGACCGGCTTGTATTGCAGGGTCAGCTGGGCGTTGGTGCGCTGACGCTTGACGCCGTTGAAGTTGTAGTTCAGATTCTGCGGCACCGAGTACAGGTCGGTAGGACCGGGGCGGTTGGTGATGTTGGCCGCACCGGGCGTGCCCGGCTGGGCGATGGTGCCCCAGTTGTTTTCGTCGCCACGGAAAGGACCGCGCCAGCCGTTCGATACGGCGGCCGTGTTGTAGCCCAGATTACGTTCCTGATAGCTACCGGTCAGTGCCACACCGAACTTGCCGTCGGCCGTGGTGTTGGAATAGATGCCCGAGACTTCAGGGGTGGTGCTGCGCTTGGCTTTGATATCGCCCGGCAGATTGCCGTTGGTGCTGTCGTACACACCTTTGGCGCCGATGCTGGCGTGCAGGCCCGGACGCTCGAACGGACGTGCCGTCATCACGTTGACAGTAGCGCCGATACCGCCGGTAGGCGAATCGGCACGGCCGGTTTTGTACACTTGCAGCTGGGCGATGGCTTCCGATGCCAGATTGGCGAAGTCGTAGGCGCGGCCGTTCAGGTCACCCAGATTCGAGGTCGGCATCTGGCGGCCGTTCAGCAGCACCAGATTGAAGTCGGGGCCTACGCCGCGCACGGTGATTTTCGAACCTTCACCGATCGAACGGTCGATCGAGACGCCGGAGATACGCTGCAGCGATTCGGCCAGATTGGTGTCGGGGAATTTACCGATGTCTTCGGCCACGATGCCGTCGACGATACCGTCCGAGTTACGCTTCAGGTTCATCGACGATTGCAGACTCTGGCGCAAGCCAGTAACGACCACGCTCTGTGGCTCGTCGGCCGCTCTCACGGCATCCTGCGCGAAAGCCGGAACGGCGCCCGCGCAAGCGCTGGCCACCGCCAGCGTCATTAATTTCAGTCGTGCCTTTGGATAATGCATGTTATCTCCTGTGTTTTTATGAACAGCTCGCTTCCCACTTCCCCGAACGGCACTGGAAACCTTTCCATTCTCTGCCGTCGAATAGTATGATTGACGTACTTTTTTGTCAATCGCCGTGCCGCCAACTAGGCCTTACAGCCCGGACTAGCGGGGGTTTTGCTCCGGTTGTGTTGTAAAAAAATCGCTTAGGGCTGGTACACCCGCACGTACTCCACTTCCATCTGCTGCGGCAGGGCAGTGTCATCGACCTTGCCCCCCAAGTCGCCGCCGATGGCCAGATTCAGCAGCAGATATTGCGGGTTGCTGAACGGCCATTTCCGGTAATCCCCGTCATTGGGGTTAATCAGTTGTATGTAATTGCGGTTGTCCACGCCGATCACCACGCGCTCGGCATTCCACGTCAGCTGGTAGTTGTGAAAGGCGCTGCAGGTGTCGGCCACGGTGGTGCTGGTGGTGTTGGGCGTACCGGCTGGCCAGTTCTGTGCCGCCGTGTAGATGCTGCCCAGTATCTGGCCGGGTTTCTGGCCCACGTGTTCCATGATGTCGATCTCGCCATCGTCGGGCCAGCGGCCCTTGCTGCCCAGCATCCAGATGGCGGGCCAGGTGCCAACGCCGCACGGCAGCTTGGCGCGCACTTCGATGTAGCCGTAGGTCCAGCTGGCCAGACCGCGGGTAATCAGGCGCGCCGAGCTGTATTGCTGGCCGCCGTAGTCGGCCATGGTGCTCAGGGCTTCCTTGCGTGCTGCGATGATCAGCTTGCCGTTTTCGACCCGGCTGTTTTCCCGCCGGCCGGCGGCGTAATACTGCAGTTCGTGGTTGAACCAGCCGTTGCGGTTGAACTCGGTGTCGTAAGCCCATTTCGTTGCATCGGGCAGACCATCCTTGTCGAATTCGTCGGCCCAGACCAGTTTCCAGCCGTCCGGCTTGCCACCTGCTGGCAGGGCGGACGATGGCGGGGCAGGAGGGGCGGGCGGCGTGACGACGGGCACCGTGGCGGCTACGCCGGCAGCGTTACCGCCACCACCGCAGGCACATAGCGCTACCAGAGCTGTCATCGTCGCTAGCCGTTTCATGTCTCCGCTTTCTGATATTCTTTCGGTGATTTGGAAAGGTTTCCAATCGATGTGGCAAATATAGCACCGAAAGAATTTCAAAGTCAATTTGCAACGCCGCAAAGCTGGCCCGCTTAGGCGTTGACAGGCTAAATTAAGGCGTGCAACATGTGGGAACGTTTCCAAAATGAGACACTTGGCGATCCGGCGATGCGTAAATTTTTCTTTTTCCTGTTGTGCGGCCTGCTGACAGGCAGCGCCATGGCACAGCTGCCACCTGCGGCCACGGCATGGCTCCATGGCGCCCGCGTGGCCGTCAGTCTGGGTTATGACGATACGCTGGACTCCCAGCTCGATGTGGCGTTGCCGGCGCTGCAGCGGCACGGCCTGAAAGCCAGTTTCTATCTGCAGCTATCCAGTCCCGTGCTGCAGGGGCGGCTGGCGGAGTGGCGTCAGGCCGCGCGGCAGGGGCATGAACTGGGCAACCACAGCCTGTTTCACCAGTGTGCCGGCAGCCTGCCCGGCCATCAGTGGGTGAGTGCGGCGCGCGATCTGGATAGCACGATGGCGGCGCAGATGGCCGATCAGGTGCTGCTGGGGAATGCCATGCTGCACGCCATCGATGGCGAAAGCGAGCGCAGCTATACCGTGCCGTGCGGTGACCACATGGCACGTGACGGCGATTATCTGGCCCGCATTGCGCCCGCCTTTGTCGGCATGAAAGTGGGCGGCGGCAGCGGCGTGACGGCGCGCGCAGCACTGCAGCGGCGTGCCGTGGCCGTACATGCACCCGTCGGCCTGAACGGCAGCGAACTGATCGCGCTGGTGCGTGCTGCTGCCGCGCAGGGCGATATGGTCAACCTGACTTTCCATGGCGTGGGCGGCGACTACCTGAGCACGTCGGCGGCTGCGCACGAAGAACTGCTGGCCTATCTGGCCAGTCACCGCGACGAATACTGGACCGATACTTTCCGCAACATCATGCGCTACGTGCGCGCACAGGAGGATGCAGATGGCCACCATTAAGGATGTGGCAAAGCTGGCCGGCGTGGGACTGGGCACGGCCTCGCGCGTGGTCAGCGGCAAAGGCTCGGTGTCGCCGGCCACGCTGGCACGGGTGCGCGCCGCCATCGAAGAACTGGGCTTCCGGCCTTCCCATGCCGCGCGTACGCTGCTGTCCGGCTCCAGCCAGATGATAGGGGTGTATATCCCCGTGCTGAGCGGCACGTTCTATACGCCGATCTTGCAGATCATCGATAACGAATTGCGCGCAGCGGGGCTGCACATGGTGGTGGCCTTCGGTGCCGGTCTGGGCGATGCGCGCCAGCAGGCAGTGGAAGGCATCAGCTTTCTGGTCGAACGGGGGTGCGATGGCCTGATCCTGATGACCAATCTGCTGCAGGAGGAAGATGTGGCGGCACTGGAAACCATGCACAAGCGCATGGTGGTGCTCAACCATAGTTTCGCCAGCATCGCCAGCCAGTGCTTCACGGTCGACCATGCGCAGGGCGGGGCGCTGGCGGCCCGTACCCTGCTCGATCTCGGCCATCGCGAGATCGCCATCGTGGCCGGTCCCTCGCGCCTGCCCGATAGCGTGCAGCGGGTGCAGGCTTTCTGCGCCACGCTGGCCGAAGCGGGCATCGACACGGCCAGCCTGTGGCAGACCGAACGCGATTTTTCACCGGCCGGCGGCTGGTCGGCCGCGCGTGAACTGGTGGCGTCCGGCCACGTTTGCACGGCACTGTTCTGCGCCAATGATGAAATGGCGGTGGGCGCGTTATCGTATTTTCAGGAAGCGGGTATCCGCGTGCCACAGCAACTCTCGGTGCTCGGTTACGACGATACGCCTAGCGCGGAGTTTTCCGCGCCGCGCCTGAGTACGGTGCACATGCCATGGCGCGAAATGACGCAGAACGGACTCAATGCGCTGCTTAACAGTTGCTACGATTTGCAGCGTCCCGTGACACGCGACTACCCGGTCAGCATGACCTTGCGCGCCTCGCTGGCAGCACGCTGAAGTACCGTATAGACCGCTTACATACCAGTGCTTTTAGGACTTATTTCATCACTAAAAAACGTGTGAAATTTGTACGGGAAATACTTACTCTAGTTGTTTATTTGCCGCATGTTCAACAGATTCCGGACTGCGTATGCGAGAAACGATAGACGTGTGGAAACCATGTCTATACATTCAGCTCTAGCCACTCACAAAGTTGGCATTGCCGCAGGCGCATATAACCACAAATCCGGAAGAGTCTAGACATGAAAAAAAATTTCCCATTCGCAGCGTTGCTGTTGTCGGCCAGTCCCTATGTGTTAGCCCAAGCCACTGCTGTGGCACAAACTGCGGCAGTGCAACCGGCGGCTGATGCCACGCCGGACGATATCCAGAAGGTGGTGATTGTCTCGACCGGTAGCCGTGGCGCGCAGCGCACCATGGTCGATACGCCAGTACCGATCGACATCATCGGTGCCCGTGATCTGAGTAAGACCGGCCAGGCCACGCTGGATAAATCGCTGCAGTTCCGCGTGCCCTCGTTTAACACCGTGCAGACCCCGGTCAATGATGCCACCTCGCTGCTCGACCCTTACGAAATCCGTAACATGGGGCCTAGCCGTGTGCTGATTCTGATTAACGGCAAGCGCAAAAATTCCAGCTCGCTGATCTACACCCAGACTTCGCCCGGTCGTGGCGAAAGCGGTGCCGATATTTCGGCGATTCCACCGGATGCCATCAAGCGTATCGAAGTGCTGCGTGACGGTGCATCGGCCCAGTACGGTTCCGACGCGATTGCCGGCGTGGTCAACATCATTCTGAAGGATAGCGCCCAGGGCGGTTCCGTCACGGCCCGCACCGGCATCACCCACGAGAGCGATGGCAAGATGGGCGGTCTGAGCCTGAATCAGGGCTTGCCGCTCGGCGGCGATCGTGGCTTCCTCAACTACACGCTGGATGTTTCGAAAATCAATCTGTCAAATCGCCCCGGTGTGGTCAATGCCAAAGGTGAAGCGGGTGACTTCGGCGCCGATCTGAATACTCAGGTACTGCCTTTCCTGGCCACCCATCCGGACGCCGGCAACATCAACGGCTCGCCCGCCACACGCGCCATGAAGGCGGAAGTCAATACCAGCTATGACCTCAGCGACACCACCAAGCTGTATGGTAACGCCGCCTACGTCAATAAGCGCATCAACTCCTTCGCTAACTACCGTACCCCGTACTGGCGCCCGACCGACTACGGCCTGCTGCATGCGAGCGGCACACCCTATGTCGGCTATGTGCCAACCTTCATCGGTACGCTGGACGACTACAACGCCACTGGCGGCACCAAGTTCATGCTGGGCGACTGGAATGCCGATGTCAGCCTGACCTACGGCGGTAACAAGCAGAACTACGAAGTGATCAACTCGGTCAACCGCGGCATGCAGGAAGACTATCTGGCGAAGAAGATCAGCACGCCATCGCCAACCCGCTTCGATGCCGGTGGCGTACAGTTCAGCCACTGGGTACTGAATGGCGATGTATCGCAGCAGATGAGCAAGGATGTCAGTGTCTACGCCGGTACCGAGCTGCGTCATGAAAACTATGAAACCCTCGCCGGTGATGTCGGCTCGACCTATGGCAGCGGGGCCGATTCCTACGCCGGCAACTCGGTGCAGAATTCCTTCCCTTCGTCGCGCTCCAACTACGGCGCATATGCCGGTGCCACCTGGGATATCAGCCCTGCCTTCCTGGTCGATGCCACCGGTCGCTACGAAAAGTACACCGACTTCGGTAGCGCCTTCGTGTGGAAGACTTCGACCCGTTATAAAGTTAGCGATGAGCTGACCCTGCGTGCGTCGGCATCGACCGGCTTCCGCGCACCGTCGCTGGCGCAGATCTACACCCAGAAAGCCCAGTACTCGTTCGTGGCTGGTGGCGGTATTCAGGTGTCCGGTCTGGTCAACAACGTTTCGTCGGCAGCGGCGGCACTGCAAGTGCCTAAGCTGAAAGCGGAAAAATCGAACAACATCACGCTGGGTCTGGGCTTCAAGCCCGATAGCAACACCAGCATCACGCTGGACTACTACAACATCAAGGTCAAAGACCGCATCGTGCTGAGCACGGAGATCACGCCGACCGGTGTGGCCACCAATCCGCTCGACGTGCAACTGGGCAAAGCCGGCATCGTTTCCGCCAGCTTCTTCGTGAATGCCCTGACCAGCCGCACCGAAGGTATCGACTACGTGGCATCGCGTAAGAACATTCCTTTGGCTGACGGTAAGCTGACCCTGAACCTGTCCGGTAACTACTCGCTGAAAAACGAGCGTGAAGGCGCGGTCAACAACCCTGCACTGATCGCTTCGGCCGGCCAGTCGGTATTGAACGCTACCACGGAAGCGCTGATGTTCACTTCGCGTCCGAAGTTCAAGACCATTCTGGGCGCGGACTGGGACTACAAGGCGTTCAACTTCTCGCTGAACAACACCGTGTTCGGTCCTACCCACTTCCGCAATGCCGGTATGGATAACAATCTGGAAGTGGCGTTCAAGACCAAGACCGTGACCGACTTTGCGCTGAACTATGCGCTGACCCAGAACACCACGCTGTCGTTCAACGTCAACAATATGTTCAACGTCACGCCTAGCTGGCACTTCAATGCCCGCAATGCGCAAGGTCAGGCTCTGCTCGACAGCAAAGCCATCGATCCGGCCTATGGCCTGACGCCGGTAGAAGTGCAGCGCAATCTGGTGACCTTCAATGGCCGCTACTCGATGGTGACCTACGATGGCTCGCAGTTCAGCCAGCTGGGCCGTACCTTTGCCGCGTCGCTGAACTACCGCTTCTAAGCGTTCGCTATAATGAGAGCCGCCGGCTGGTAGCAGCCGGCGGTTTTTTTTATGGAGTGGTGCGATGGTTTCCCTACAAGATCAATTGCTGAAAGCCGGACTGGTCAACAAGACCAAGGTCAAACTGGCCAATCAGGACAAGAGCAAGCAGCAGAAAGAACAGCGCCGCAGCGGCGTGCAGAGCGTGGACGAAGGCAAGCTGGCAGCGCAGGAAGCCCAGCGGCAGCAGGCCGAACGGGCCCGTGCCCTGAATGCCGAGCGCGATGCAGCGGCCCGGCAGAAAGCCATCCATGCCCAGATCGTGCAGATGGTGCAGCAGAACCGCCAGCCGCTAGGCAAGGGCGATATCGCCTATAACTATACCTTCCAGAACAAGATCGAAAGGCTGTATGTATCGGCCGAGGTGCAGGGCCACCTGATCGCGGGCCGGCTGGTGATCGTGGTGCTCGATGGCGGGACCGAACTGGTGCCGCGCGTGATCGCCGACAAGATCGCCGAACGCGATGCGGGGCTGGTGGTGCGCGTCAAGCAGAGCAGCAAGGAAGTCGATGAGGACGATCCGTATGCGGCCTTCCAGATTCCCGACGATCTGATGTGGTAAAGCCCTTACGGCGCCGGTAGCGGCGCCGGCCGGCCCAGATGATAGCCCTGCAGTTCGTCCACCCCCATGCGGCACAGGATGCTGCTCTGCTGGGCTGTCTCGACGCCTTCGGCCACCACGCGCAGGCCGTATTTACGGGCAATCAGTAACGCCGCCTCGATCACCGTCTGCGACTTCTCATCCATATCGATGACGAAGCTCCGGTCGATCTTGAGCGCGTCGAATGGCAGCTGGCGCAGGCGCGATAGCGAGGAATAGCCGGTACCGAAATCGTCCAGATGGATTTCCACCCCCAGCCCATGCAGCGCGCTCAGGGTGGCGCTGGCGCGGTCCATATTGCGCTCGTCCAGTACGCTTTCCGTGACTTCGATGATCAGGCGCTGCGGCGCCAGTCCGCTGGCTAGCAGGGAAGCACGTACCAGTTCGCAGTAATCCGCTTCGACTAGCTGGCGGATCGAGGTGTTGATGGCGATGCGGGGCGGTTGCTGCTGGCCGGGCAGCACGGGCCAGCTAGCCGCCTGACGGCAAGCCTGTTCCAGTACCCAGCGGCCTATGGTCTGAATGGCGTTCGAGGTTTCTGCCAGTGGAATGAACTCATCCGGTCCGATGCTGCCATATTCGGCGTGCTGCCAGCGTAGCAGTGCTTCGTAGCTGGCGATGTGCCGGGTGTCGGCGCTGTAGATGGGCTGGTAGAGCAGGTGCAGGCTGCCATCCTGATGGGCCTGCGCCAGTGCCAGCGCCAGTTTCAGACGGCGCCGCTGCAGCGTGTAGGAGGCATCGGAATAGAAGGAGATCTGGCCGCGGCCGTTTTTCTTGGCCTCGCTGGTGGCAATGTCGGCACAGGTCAGGGCTTCCTGCATCTGCGGCAGCGTGGCCGTGATGCTTTCGAAAATGCCTATGCTCAGACCCAGATGCACCTGATGGGGGCCGATGCGGTAACTGGCCGAAAGTGCATCGTGCAGCTGGCGGTAGTGGGCTTTGCCGTCATCCTGCTGATCCACCGGGCGCAGCAGGCAGACCACGAATTCGTCGCCACCCCAGCGGCACACGGGATGGTCGCTGGCGCCGATGTAGTGGGCCAGCTTGGCCACTTCGTGGCTGAGGCGCTGGGAAAACGCCTGCAGCAACTGGTCGCCATGCTCGTGCCCCATGCCTTCGTTGATATCTTTGAAGTGATCCAGATCGATGAAAATCAGGGTCTGCTGGCGCTCGCCCGTGCCGCTGGCATAGCTGTGGGACAGGAAGCCACGCCGGTTCAGCAGGCTGGTGAGGGGATCGTGGTTGGCGAGGAATTCCAGTGCCTGGGTACGTTCCTGGATGCGCTGTTCGAGGTGGGCGTTGACGTCGGAAATATGGCGGTTCTTTTCCGATAGCTGGCGGATCAGGGCTTCCTTGTCATCCGTCAGGCTGAGCGTATTGGATAGCAGGCTGAAGTTGTTGGCATGGCTGTTGAACATGATGAAGGCGAAGATCACGCCCAGCACGGCCAGGATGGCCAGCTGGTCGTCGCCGCTGTACCACATGGCCAGACAGGTCGGCAGCAGCAGGGCGGCGATATACAGCTTGCCGACGATGCGCATGCTGGCCAGCGTACCGGTGGCGCCGCCCGCCAGTGCGGAAATGATGATCATTACGGAGAACTTTTCGTTGGCGCTGTAGTGGGGCAGGCCGATCACGGCATTGAGTGACCACATCAGCGCAGAGCTGACCAGACCCGTGGCCAGCAGAATCCGCTGCCAGCGCGGTACGCTGCGCTGGGGATGCTGCTGCAGGTCGCGCAGGCAGTAGCGCTCCAGTGCATAGCGCAGCACGCATAGCAGCAAGGCGGCGCCGACCCAGCTAGTCTGCCACGCGACCGAGCGGCGATCGATGATAAAGCCGAGGCCGATAATGGCCGCGGCATTGACCACGATGCCCTGAGTGTGATTGGTCAGATTTTCGCGCCAGAGTTTTAAGCTGTAAGGCAAATTCTGCTCCCTGTAGGCTAGCCATACCGGCATTCTGCGGCAGTCTGGCGACAGAAAAGCGGGGGCTTGATGCTGCGCCGTGGCCACCTTTGCGGCGGTGCGCAGCTTGCTGGAGCGACAGGGATGAGGTCGCCTGTGGAAATCTTAGCACACATTGTTTGTGACTGGATGTTGCAATTGCTGCTTGGAAACTACACACATTCTCACTATAATTATGATAGTTGAAAGCAGCTTCCGCCCCCACCCCCGCCGTGCTGCCGGCTGACCGTTAAATCAGGTGCCCGTACTCGCCGGTACCGCTGTCAGCTCCGCTTATTGTGTGCTCTGCCAACCCGGACCTTTGCTGTCCGGCTACTGGCGCTATCGCTATGTCTACATTGGGAGTTGTTATGTTGAGTCGGTTTACTATCCGCCAGCGCTTGATCGCCGTCATGGTGTTGCTGGGCTTGCTGATCGTGTTGCTGGGGGGGATGGGGGTAGCAGGGCTACATTCAGTCAATAGTGATCTGCGCGAGGTCAATACCAACGCATTGCCATCGGCGCTGAACATCGACAAGTCGCAAATGACAATGTTGCGTGCCCGCCTGTCGCTGGATCGTGTCGTCATGCACCCTGAAGCGGCTGATGCTGCCAAGATGCTGCTGCGGGCCGAGGATTATCTGAAGCAGTCCGATGCGGCGTGGGCCGAGTATCTGGCCCTGCCTGCCAACGCGGAAGAACAGGCACTCGCTGCCGAAATGACGCGGCGCCGTCAGGCCTTCCTGAACGAGGCAGTGCAGCCCTTGCTGAATGCATTGCGGGCCGGCGACAAGGACAAGGCCGATTATCTGGTGATGCAGGTGATGGCTGGAGCGTTTGTCAAACTGCAGGAGAGTGCCACCGCGCTGACGGATTTCCAGGAGCGTAGTAGTCAGCAGAATTTTCTCGCCAGCCAGAAGAACTTCAGCACCCAGCTATGGCTGACGGGCGGTATCGGCGTGCTGGTGCTGCTGATGATGGTGGCGGGTACGCTCTCGCTGCTGCATTCCATTCTGGGGCCGGTGCAAAGCCTGATGCAGCACTTCCGCCAGATTGCGGCCGGTGATCTGTCGGCCCGCATCGACGTCGCAGGGCAGGATGAAATGAGCCAGCTGCTGCACGGGCTGCAGGATATGCAGGAGAAGCTGGCCGGCACGGTGCGCGAAGTGCGCGATGGTGCCGGCGCCATTTCGGTGGCATCGAGCGAAATCGCGGCCGGCAATCTGGATCTGTCGCGTCGCACGGAAAATCAGGCGGCCAATATCGAAGAAACTGCGTCGTCGCTGGAGGAGCTGACGGCCACTGTCAAACACAATGCGGAAAACGCTTTGCAGTCCAGCCAGCTGGCGCATGAAGCCGCTGCCGTGGCCGAGCGGGGCGGCCTGCTGGTGGGGCAGGTAGTCAGCACCATGGACGAGATCCGCTCGTCCTCGACCCGTATCGCCGATATCATCGGTGTGATCGATGGCATCGCCTTCCAGACCAATATTCTGGCCCTGAACGCGGCCGTCGAAGCGGCCCGCGCGGGCGAGCAGGGGCGCGGCTTTGCTGTGGTGGCGACGGAAGTACGTAGTCTGGCCCACCGTAGCGCCGACGCCGCCAAGGATATCAAAGCGCTGATCAGTGCATCGGTGCAGCGAGTGGATGCCGGTAGCGCGCTGGTGGGTGAAGCCGGTAGCACCATGGTGGAAATCGTGCGCAGCATCCAGCAGGTGGCCGTGAATATGCAAGAAATCAGTAGCGCCGGACGCGAACAGGAAGCCGGCATAGACCAGATCAACCATGCGGTGGGTGACCTCGATGCACTGACCCAGCAGAATGCCGCGCTGGTAGAGCAGGCTGCTGCCGCTTCGCAGTCGCTGCACGAACAGGCCGACCGCCTGTCCGCTGCCGTGGCGGCCTTCCGTCTGGATGCTGCCAGCGAACGGCTGGCGCCG
The DNA here is from genome assembly GCF_964031615.1 of Duganella fentianensis. Lineage (GTDB taxonomy): Bacteria > Pseudomonadota > Gammaproteobacteria > Burkholderiales > Burkholderiaceae_D > Rugamonas > Rugamonas fentianensis_A. The sequence goes on along the minus strand of NZ_CAXIQN010000008.1, from coordinate 91,657 downwards.
CGTAGCCAGCCTAAGTCGCCAGCCCGCTCGGGCCGCATGCTGATAGCGGCCTGACGGCCGGCGCGGCGGTGGTTGAGCCGTCGCACTTAATCGAAATATAATGGGGGCCGATTCCATCCCGACTCCCCTATGACTTCCTTGCCTGTGCGCCGCATCGCGGTGCTGATCCCCTGCTATAACGAAGCGGCCACTATTGCGGCCACGGTGCAGGCTTTCCGTGCCAGTCTGCCGCAGGCACAGGTATATGTGTTCGATAACAATTCACGCGATGATACGGCGGCCATTGCCCGTGCTGCCGGTGCGCTGGTGCGCCACGTCTCCGAGCAGGGCAAGGGCAGTGTGGTGCGGCGCATGTTTGCCGACGTCGAGGCCGATGCCTATGTGATGGTCGATGGCGATCATACCTATGATGCGCAGGTGGCGCCGCAACTGGTGCAGCGCCTGCTCGATGAAGGGCTGGATATGCTGGTGGGCAGCCGCGTCAGCGAGGAGCAGGCGGCCTACCGCTTTGGCCACCGCTTCGGCAATGCGCTGCTGACAGGCGTGGTGACGGCCCTGTTCGGGCGCAGCTTTACCGATATCCTGTCCGGCTACCGGGTGTTCTCGCGCCGCTATGTGAAGTCGTTTGCGGCCCATTCCACCGGCTTTGAGATCGAAACGGAGCTGACCGTGCACGCGCTGGAACTGCGCATGCCGGTGGCCGAAGTCGCCACCCGTTATGGCGCCCGGCCGGAAGGCTCGGTCAGCAAGCTCAATACCTACCGCGACGGCTGGCGCATCCTCGGCACCATTGCCCGTCTGTTCAAATCGGAGAAGCCGCTGGCCTTCTATACGCTGGCAGCCAGCGCCTGTGCCTTGCTGTCGCTGGGACTGGCGTGGCCGCTGGTGCTGACTTATCTGCACACAGGGCTGGTACCGCGCCTGCCTACTGCCGTGCTGTGCTCGGCCATCATGCTGTTCGGCGTGATGCTGCTGGTGTGCGGCATCGTGCTCGATGCCGTGACCAAGGCGCGCATCGAGCAGAAGCGCTTTGCCTATCTGGCGGTGGCGCTGGCACCGCCGGCCCCGTCCCATGCGTAGCAGTCTGCAGCAACTGCTGCGCTTTGCCTTCAATGGCGTGCTGGGTTGCGCGGTCGATGTGGCGGTGCTGTATCTGGCCATGCTGGCCGGTAGCGGTTTCTATGCAGGGCGCGTGCTGTCCTTTCTGTCTGCCGTGTGGCTGACGTGGCGCCTGAACCGGCGCTATACCTTCGCTGCCAGTGGTAGTAGTGCATGGCAGGAGTGGTGGCGCTATCTGAGCGTAATGCTGGGCGGTGGTGCCGTCAACTACGCCGTCTCCAGTCTGATCGTGCATAGCCTGCCACCGCACTTCTGGCTGCCGGCGCTGGCCGTAGCGGTAGGCTCGCTGGCCGGCATGTCGGTGAATTTCATCGCCGCGCGCTATTTCGTCTTCACCCAGAATAAACAGGAGTAGTCTGTGCTGACACTGTTCCCGCGGCTGGAAGCGTGGTTCCTGCGCCGCAGCGCTAGCCTTAACCATCCGCGCGCACCTTTCTATGCGGCGCTGATCGTGCCGCTGCTGCTGGCCCTGCAAGCGCTGCTGCTGGGGCAGGATGATGGCTGGGATATGCGCAACTACCATCTGTACAACCCGTATGCGTTGCTGAATGGCCGGCTGGACATCGATTTTTCGCCAGCCGGTTTCCAGAGCTATTTCAATCCGCTGCTCGATCTGCCGTATTACCTGCTGACGCGCTATGCACCGGCACCGCTGGCCGGTTTCGTGTTCGGCTGGCTGCATGGATTGAACTTCATTCCCCTCTCGATGATCGCGCGCCAGTTGCTGCCGCAGCGGCAGCGCGTGGCCTTGCTGCTGGCGCTGGCCGGCTGTCTGGGCGCGGGCTTCCTGTCCGAGCTGGGCAACAGCATGGGCGATAATCTGACGGCGCTGCTGGTGCTGTCGGCACTGGCGCTGCTGCTGCGCCACGGCGTCACGGCCGGTGTGGGCATGCTGTTGCTGGCGGGTCTGCTGATGGGCGCAGCAGCGGGACTGAAGCTCACCAATATCAACTATGCGGTGGCACTGTGTCTGGCCTTGCTGGTCTGGCCGCAGGCGTTCTGGCGCCGCATCGGGCAGGCGTGGTGGTTCGGCCTCGGTGTGCTGGCTGGGCTGGCTGCTACGGCGGGCTACTGGTGGGCCACCATGTGGCGGCTGTATGGCAATCCCGTGTTCCCCCAGTTTAACGACATCTTCCGCAGCCCGCTGGCGGCACCGCTGGGCGTGCTCGATACGGATCATTTACCGCGTACGCTGGGCGAAGCACTGTTGTGGCCTTTTGTCTTCACGCGCGATATGGCACGTATCGCCGAAGTGCCGCTGCGCCAGCTGATCTGGCCGCTGCTGATGGTGCTGCTGGTGGCGTATGCCGTGTGCCTGCTGTCGCGCTACGCTCGCCATCGCAGCAACAGCAGTAGCGTCGCTAGTGTTAGCGCGGTGGCGGCGCACCATGCGGCATCCGAACTGGCAGGCCAGCCGCTGGCACCTGCCGCGCGGGTGCTGCTGGTATTTATGCTGCTGGCGTATGTCATCTGGCTCAAGCTGTTCAGCATCTACCGCTATCTGGTGCCGCTCGAACTACTGGCGCCGCTGCTGGTCTGGTTGCTGTGCCACGTCCTGATGGCGGCAGCACGTGCGCAGCGCGTGGCTGGCTGGGCGCTGGCGATCTGCGCACTCTACACGCTGCCGTTCGTCACGTGGGGGCATAGCGGCTGGACAGCCGAGGCCTTCCGCGCCGAAGCGCCGCAACTGGCCCAGCCGCAGGCCAGCGTGGTGTATATGGTGCGCACGCCGATGGCATGGCTGACCCGTTTCTTCCAGCCGGAAGTAGCTTTCATGGCGATCGGCAGCGGCTTTCCTGAATCGCCCGCCTATCTGCAGCGCCTGCAGGCGCAGGCAGCTGCCCGCACAGGCCAGCACTACGTGATGCTGCCGGCCGCCGTGAATATCCGCCAAAGTGGCGCCGAGCGCAAGCTGGCGCTGGCTCGTGCACTGGGCCTGACGGCCAGTGCGGCTGACTGCGCGCGGCTGGATGGCTGGCTGCGTAAAGTACGTTTTCAGGTCGAGGTGCAGGCGCTAACGGCGCTGGATGCCGCCGCGACGGGGCAGGCCTGCACGCTGGTGCTGCAAGCCCAGTACCGCACTGATCTGGCAGCGGAAGATGCGGCATTGCAGTCTGAGGTGCAGGGGCATCTGGCGCACTACGGACTGGCCTTGCAGCCGGCCGGCTGCCGTACCTATCCGGCCTATGTGGGAACGGAAGCCCACCCCTATCGCCTGTGTCCGGTGCAGCGCCTGCCTTGATCGTGGGTGGATCGCAGCGCCTATTTTTCTCGCATGGCATCTGAAAGCACGCTATAGTCTGGCTGGCAAAAGATGCCAATTTGGCAGTTCTTCTTTCTACCCCATCCTGTTCTGGAGGTGTGAGATGTTCTCGCTTCGCCCTTGCCTAGCCCTGATTTCTGCGTTGCTGTTCAGCTTGCCCGTTGCCGCCCAGCAGCCCAGTTATGGCGCGCCGATAGCGCTGGAGCAGGCCAAGAAAGCGGCCGCCGGTGCCATCGCGGAGGCGCGCAAACTCAAGCTCAACGTGGCGGTGGCGGTGGTCGATACCCATGGCACGCCCGTGTATCTGGAAGTGCTGGATGACACCATGACGGCCAGCCCCAACTTCGCCTTTCAGAAAGCCCGCACGGCAGCGATGATGCGCCGCCCTAGCAAGGCGCTGGAAGACGGCATTGCCGGCGGCCGCAATGCGCTACTCAGTCTGCCCGATCTGCTGATGATAGAAGGTGGTGAGCCGATACTGCTGAACGGCAAGCTGGTGGGGGCCATCGGCGTTTCCGGCGGCGCCAGCGCACAGGACGGACAGATCGCCCGCGCCGGTATCGAAGCTAGCCGCTAAGGCTTGCAAGTATTCAGAGTGGTAGCGTATTGCTTAGCCCGCCTTGTGCTGATTGTGTGGATGCGTCGCTGGATCGGTCGCAGGTCGATTGTATTGCTGTTGCAGGCCGCTCCAGAATTGTACGTGGGTGCCTAACCCTGCAGCGAGGCGGGCAGCGATTTCTGGCGAGACATCTGACTGGCCATCAATTAGACGCTGTAAGGTCTGTTGCTCTAGGCCTAGCTTAAGAGCTGCCTCGATGAGCGACATATTTCCCAGATACTCCCTAAGCACCTGACCGGGATGGGGCGGATTGTGCATGCGCTTCATAAGTCTGGTTTCTATCAGTGATAATCGAGGTAGTCCACGAGCTCAACATCCGTGCCTTGGAAACGGAAGACTAGCCGCCAGTGACCGCTGACGGTCAACGCCCAGTGACCAGCATATTTTCCCTTTAGCGGATGCAACTTCCATGCAGGTGCAGAAAGGTCTTCTGGTCCTCGAGCCTGATCGAGCGCTGCAAGTTGCAAGCGCAGCTTGGAAGCATGTGACGGCTGTATGCCTGCCCGACTACCCTGAAAGAAAAAGCGTCTCAGACCTTGGTGGCGAAAACTTCTGATCATGGTCAGTATAGGGTATCGCCTTATTGTGTGCCGACTGAATTTAGGCGTATGTGTGGGCTTGCATTGCAGCAGATTCTCCCTGACGTAGTAGCTCAGGTTTTGCGTTGAGGCAAATCTGAGCTTGTGTTGATGCAAGCGACTCTATTACTTGAACTGCGTCCAATTAAGCGGGTTCCTCCGGCCCGCCTTGACGGCGTTGTTCGACCAGTTCGTCCAATCGTAGGCGAGCGCGGTCGCGCACTTCTGCCAGTTCAGCGATGCGCTGGTCGAGTTCTGCGAGCTTGCCTTCATAGAGCCGGATCACATCGCCGCAGATCAGCTTGCGGGCGCGCAGGCCGGCATCGAGCATCGATGCGACGGGACGGATTTCTTCCAGATTGAAGCCATTGCGCAGCAGTACGCGAATGCGGGCCACGTGTTCGACTGCGCTGTCGTCGAACTGGCGGTAGCCATTGGCGCCGCGGCGCGATACCAGCAGGCCGTTATGTTCGTAATGGCGTATCAGGCGCACGCTGCATTGGCTACGTTCGGCCAGTTCTCCTATCAGCATAGGCGGGGTTCCTTGGGTATCAGTTAGTGGCTATGGTCCCGCTATTTTAACGATTCCAGCGGACGGGCTTCTATGACGGGATGCTCGGCGGTCGCACTATCCCACGTTGCCGACAGCACGCACCAGCGCTGGCCGTCATGTAGTAGCTGGAAACTGTTGATGCCGCGTGCTGCCACCGGACCATGCGCGGTACGACGGGTCTCGTAGGCACTCCACACATGGGCGATATGGCCGAAACGCTGCACTTGCTGGGCAATTTCCTGTTCATAGAAACCCTGTGCGGCAAACAGACGCTGATTGAGCGCGATAAATTGCGTCAGTGTCTGTGGTGCTGCCGAGAAGTTCTGCGGCTGGTGCTGGGTCGGCGTGATCAGGGCGCCGGGCGCATGCAGACGTTCCAGCCGGGCCCAGTCGTGCGGCTGATGAGCCGGGCCGGAAACGATGTCGTACAGGGTGCGGACCAGCGTTTCCGGCTGCGCGGCAGCGGGATCTGCCGGAGCGCTGCCGCAGGCTGGCTGGGTGGCACGGCTAGTGTCGGCGTGCGCCAGATCCGATAACAGGGTAAGCCAGCTGGCCAGCAGCAGCGCAGGCCAGTTGGCCTTGCTGGCGCTGGTCTGCTTGCGATGGCTTGCTAATGCGAGGTCAGACTGCGGTGGGTTGAGACGAGCTTGATGCATGGAGAACTCCCGATGATTATCAGGCCGGAATGACCTGACTGCGCGAGCAGCGTAAAGCCTCACACTAGTGTCACAGTCAAGCGCTCTTGTTGCGCTCCCGCAGCATGAAAGAATTTTCATTAGGGTACGATTTGCAGTTATATAATCATTAACCTTAACTTTCTTATAGGGGCTATCAAGAGTGAAGCTAATTACTGCCATCATGCTCAGCGCCGGCATACTGTCGCCCGCGTTTGCCGCCACCACGGCTGCACCGGTCGCTGCCGCTGCTACTGCCGTTGCTGCGACCAAAGCCGCACCCGTGAAAGTCACTTCTGTTGAAGGCATCACCGAATACCGTCTGGCCAATGGCCTGCGCGTGCTGCTGTTCCCTGACGCCAGCAAGCCTACCCTGACCACCAACATCGTCTACATGGTGGGTTCGCGCCACGAGAACTATGGCGAGACGGGCATGGCCCACTTGCTGGAGCACCTGCTGTTCAAGCCGACCGCCAACTTCGGCATCAAGAAAGGTACTAAAACGCCGGTAGAAGTGCTGAACCAGATCGGTGGGCGTTTCAACGGCACCACGTGGTATGACCGCACCAACTACTTCGCCACTTTCCCTGCCAATGACGACAATCTGAAGCAGATGCTGGCACTGGAAGCCGATCGCATGGTGAATTCGCCTATCAGTCAGGACGACCTGTGGAATAACAAGTCCCAGAAGGGCGAGATGACGGTGGTGCGCAATGAGTTCGAGCAGGGCGAGAGCGATCCGCTCGACGTCACGCTGGAGCGCACCATGGCGGTAGCGTTCGATTGGCACAATTACGGCAAGTCCACCATCGGTGCGCGCTCCGATATCGAAGGCGTGAGCGTCGATCGCCTGCGCGCTTTTTACCAGCGCTACTACCAGCCTGACAATGCGATTCTGATGGTGGCGGGCCGCTTCGATGAAGGCAAGGTACTGTCCCAGATTAACCAATTATTCGGCAAGATCGCCAAGCCTAGCCGCGTACTGACACCTACCTACACCAGCGAGCCGACGCAGGATGGCGAACGTTCCGTCAACATTCGCCGCAGCGGCGGTACCCAGTTGCTGGCAACCGGCTACCACGTAGCACCGGCCAGCCACGTTGATGCGGCCGCGCTGCAGGTGCTGGGCAAGATACTGACCGATGCTCCTAGCGGTCGTCTGCACAAGGCGCTGGTCGATAGCAAGCTGGCCTCGAATGTGCTCCAGATGGATCTCAACCAGATGGAACCTGGCTACCACCTGTTTGGCGCCGTTGTGCCGAAAGAAGTGTCGCTGGCAGCGGTGGAAGAAACCATGCTGAAGACGCTGGAAGACATCAAGGCAAATCCGATTACGGACGCCGAGGTGGCGCGCGCTAAAGTGGCTATCGCCAAGGAAATCGACCAGATCGTCAATGACACGGCACGCTTCACTATCGCCCTGACGACGGCGCAGGCAGCCGGTGACTGGCGTCTGTTCCACCAGCGTCGCGATCAGGTGGAAGCCATCGACGCTGCTGCCGTGCAGGCCGCCGCCGTCAAGTATCTGAAGTCCTCCAACCGCACGCTGGCGCGTTTTATTCCGACCGATAGCGCTGACCGCACGGAAGTGCCGAAGATGCCGGATATCGCGGCACTGGTCAAGGACTACAAGGGCCGCGCCGTGATCGCGCAAGGCGAAGTGTTCGACCCTAGTCCGGACAATATCGAGCAGCGTGTGCAGCGTTCCGCGCTGGCCAATGGCATGAAGCTGGCGCTGCTGTCCAAGAGCACCAAGGGTAATACTGTCAGCGCCACCGTGCATCTGCGCATGGGTACTGCCGATAGCCTGCAAGGTAAAGCTGCCATCGGTGAAATGACGGCAGCGCTGCTGATAGACGGCACCGCCCGTCTGTCGCGGCAGGAAGTCAAGGATAGCTTCGATAAGCTCAAAGCCAATGTGAATATCTCCGGCGGCGCGGAAGGCATCACGGCCAGCGTCACCACGACGCGCGAGAATCTGGCGGCAGCGCTGGATCTGCTGGGGGAATCGCTGATGCATCCGGCTCTCAGCGAGAAGGATTTTTCCGAACGCCAGCGCGAAGCCATTTCCGAGACTGAGCAGCAACTGACGGAACCGCAGCCGCTGGCCAGCGTGGCGATGCGCCGTCTGACCAACCCCTTCCCGGAGGGCCATGTGCGCTATGTGAGAACGCTGCCGGAACAACTGGCGGATCAAAAAGCCGTGACGCTGGAGCAGGTCAAGGCATTCCACAAGGCGTACTACGGTGCTGGTTCCGGCAGTATGTCGGTGGTGGGCGACTTCGATGTGGCCGCAGTGAAGGCACAGGTTGCCAAGTTGTTCGGTGGCTGGAAAGCCGAGCAGGCCTATGTGCGCGTTCCGGCGCAAATGAAGCCGGTGGCTGGCCAGCAGCTGACACTGGAGACGCCGGACAAAGCCAACTCGGTGCTGCTGGCGATCCAGCCGGTGCCGCTGAAGGATGATGCAGCCGTTTATCCCGCTCTGCTGATGGGTAACTACATGCTCGGTGGCGGGGCTTTGCGCAGCCGTCTGGCCGACCGTATCCGCCAGAAGGAAGGCCTGTCCTACGGTATCGGTTCGCAGTTGTCCGTGCCTTCGCGCGATCCTGCCGGTTTGTGGCTGGCCTTTGCGATCAGCGCGCCGCAGAACACCGCCAAGGTGGAAGCGGCGCTGCGCGAAGAAATCGACAAGGTACTCAAGGAAGGCTTTACCGAGGCTGAACTGGTCGACGCCAAGAAGGCATGGCTGCAATCGCAGCAGGTCAGCCGCACCAGCGATAACGGGCTGGCGAACCGCCTGTCGAACTATCTGAGCTTTGACCGTACCATGGCCTTCGAGAAGAATCTGGAAGCCAAGGTAAGCGGGCTGACGCTGGCACAGGTCAATGAAGCGCTGCGTGCCCATCTGAAACCGGAAGCCATTTCGGTGGTCAAGGCGGGCGACTTCGCCAAAGCTGCTGCCGCCGCACCGGCTGCTGCAGCACCGGCCAGCAAGCCCTAAGCGGTAGCCGCACCCGCTACCGCAGCGCGCCGCCTAGCGGATGCGCTCGCGGTGCAGGGTGTAGCGCGTCACCCGTTCTTCCAGCACGTTGACGCCTATGCCCGGCCCCGTCGGCATGGCGATATAGCCATCGTCGGCCAGCACCACTGGCTGGTCGACGATGTCTTCCTTGAAGTAGCTGGCTGTTTCCGCTGTGTCACCCGCCAGCGTAAAGCCCGTGGCAGCCTGCAGCTGGATATTGAAGGCGCGGCCTATGCCCGTTTCATCCATCCCGCCCGACCACACGCCCACACCGGCCTGTTCGCACAGCGCAGCGATGCGCAGCGATTCGATCATGCCGCCTACCCGTCCCTGTTTGATGTTGATGATGCGCGCTGCATCGAGCGCCAGCGCCGAGCGGGCATCGTCGAGGTCATGGATGGATTCGTCCAGACAGAGCGGCGTGCGCAGTTCCTGCTGCAGGGCGGCGTGCTGCACGATGTCGCTATAGGACAGCGGCTGTTCTATCATGGTCAGGTTGAAGGCATCGAGCTGGCGCAGGATGGGCGCGTGTTCCAGTCCGTAGTCGCCATTGGCATCGGCCATCAGGGCGATATCGGGATAGGCGGCGCGCACGGCAGCTACCCACTCCACATCCTTGCCCTGCATGATCTTCAGTTTGACTCGGTGATAAGGCCGGCGTAGCGCATCGCTGACCGCTTCCAGCAGCGCCGCGATGGACGGCTGTATGCCCAGCGCCACGCCGGACTGGATCAGGCGCGGGCTCAGTCCCAGCAACCGGTGCAGCGGCACACCCTGTTGACGGGCGATCAGGTCGAGCAGGGCGTTTTCCAGCATGGCTTTGGCCATGCCGTGGCCGCGCACCGGGCTCCAGCTAGCCAGCAATTCAGCCAGCGTCTGGCCCGGCGTCAGCAGGGGCAGCAGGAAATCTTTGAAGATATGCCGCACCGTCCGGGTGGTTTCGCTGGCGTAGAACGGGTCGGGATCGGCCACGCATTCGCCCCAGCCCACCACGCCGCCCGATTCCAGCCGCAGCAGTAGCGCTTCTTTGGCTGCCCACGTATGCACGCTGGTGGAGAAGGGCCGCAGATAGGGGATGCGCACCGTGATCAGGTCGATCCGGTCGATCGCCGGCACGCGTGCCTGTGCGGCAGGAGAAACGGGAACAGGGCAGTGCAGATAATGTGGATTCATAGTCGTCCGGATTCAGTTATAACCATAGAGTACGGCAAAAGCCACCATCCCCATAGACATCAGCAGGATCAGTAGCTGGAAGCGCCAGATGATGCCGAACCAGCGCGTCCAAGGCACGCCGGCCACACCCAGCGTGGCCATCAGGATGGCGCCGGTGGGCACGCTCATATTGGCCATGGCGTTGCCTAGCTGGTAGGCCAGCACGGCGGTCTGGCGCGAGACGCCCACTAGATCGGACAAGCCAGCCATCAGTGGCATATTGATGGCCGCCTGAGCGCTGCCGGAGTGGATTACGAAGGTGAACGCCGTCTGTACCGCCAGCATGCCCTGCGCAGCCAGTATCGGCGGCCACGTCTCCAGCATGGTGCCCATGCTGTGCAGGAAGGTGTTAAGTACGGACGGTGCGTGCGGATTGGAGCCGCCCAGCAGATACTCGATGCCTTTGGCCATGGAGATCACCAGCACGGCGGGCATCAGTTGCTGGGCACCGTTGATGAAGGCTTCGGCTGCGCCGTCGGCTGTCAGGCGTTTGGCGACGATGGCGATCAGCGCCGTGTAGCAGCACAGGGTGACGAACTGGGTGGCGATTTCCGGTATGAAGTAGCCCGCTGCCACCACCCCCCAGACGATCCAGATGATGGTGGCAACGATGCCGGCCAGGATCAGGCGGTCGGCCATGGTCATGCTGGCGCTGGCCGTGGCGGCTGGCTGGCCTGCGTTAGCGTCGGCGTCATCTGGCAGTGGCTGCTGTTTGCGGTGACGTTCTGCGTACCACAGTGTAAAGGTGATGCCGGTGCTGACGAAGATGAGGAACATGACGATGCGCAGCGGTGCCCCCGACAGCAGCGGCACATTGGCAATGCCCTGCGCCAGCGCCACGCCGAAAGGATTCATCCACGAAGTGCCGAAGCCGATCTGGCTGGCCACATAGGTCATCATCACGCCCACTTCGGGCGGGTAGCCCATGCGCCGGATCAGCGGCAGCAGCAGGGCCAGAAAGGCGATGGTTTCTTCGCCCATGCCGAACACGGCGCCGCCGGCGGCGAAGGCCGCGAACAGGCTGCCTAGCAGCAGGCGCGGGTGGTCGCCCGTGATGGCGATCAGGCGCAGCAGGCCGCGGTCGACCGCACCGCTGGCATTGATCACGCCGAACGCGCCGCCCACCAGCAGAATGAAGGCGATCACGCCGATGGCCGAACCGGTGCGACTGCCCGAAGTCATGCCTTCGAATGGCGCATTGAACAGGCCGACCTCTTTGCCGCTGGCGAACCACGCGATATGGATGTTGTGCTCGGCCACGCGATACGAATCGAGCGAGATGGCCACGCCTTTTTCGAAATAGCCGGCCGGCACCCATGGCACCAGCAGCGCGACGAACAGGGCGATGAACAGCAGAATGATCAGGGTGTTGGGAACTTTGAAGCGGCTAGCGGGGCTGCTCATGGCAAGGGTCTCGGTGGAAGTCTAGCTAGAAATCTAGGCAGAATAAGGTGGCGCCCTGCCTGCCATGCATACAGCTGCATGACAGGACAGGGCGCCGGAGGGGGACTTAGAACTTGTACTGCAGGTTAGCGAAGAACGAGCGGCCGCGTGGATCGCCGTAGGTCGGGTCCCAGGTCACCTCGAAGTAGCGCGACTGGTTGGTGAACGGCGGCGCCGTATCGAACATGTTGATCACGCCGGCGCGCAGCTTGAGGTTTTTGCTGAACGCATAGCTGCCCGTCAGATCCCACAGCGAGTAGGCTTTCACGTCACGGTCATTCCAGCCCGGATCGGCCAGACCGGGAATGTTCTGATCGCGATAGCTGGAGAAGAAGGTGTTACCCAGCGTCATACTGATCGGACCCTGAGTCCAGTCAATATTCAGCTTGTGACGCCAGCGCTGCACGGCCTTATCGTCGCGGAACACGCCCAGACCATCGGTCATCGGCGAGTTAGGATCGGACTGGAATTTGTACTCGGTGATCAGCGTACCATTCAGGCTGGCGCTGAAGCGGCCCATGGAGGTGGCGTCGCCATGCCAGTTCAGGCCGATGTCCAGACCGGAGGTGTTGAGCTTACCGCGGTTCTCTTTCTTGAACTGCAGGTAGGACACGGCACCGTCGCTATCCCGTACTACGATCTTCGGATCGTTGTAGTAGACCGGATTGTCGAATACGGTCTGTTCGCCGATTTCCGAAATGATGTCGGTCTTGCGGATGATCCAGTAATCCAGACTGGCGTTCCAGTTCTTGTTCGGTTCCAGTACCAGACCGGCCGAGAACTGCTTGGATTTTTCCGGTTTCAGGTTCGGATTGCCGTAGCGGTCCAGATCGAACTGGGCGATTTCGCCGGAAATCGGATCTTTCACGAAGCTGGCGGTGGTACCCGAACGCACTGGCAGGAACAGTTCCGCGATCGATGGAGCACGGAAGCCCGTACCATACGAAGCGCGGCCCAGTACTTCCTTGCTCGGACGGTAGCTGACGGCCACTTTAGGATTGGTGGTCTTGAGTTCCGGTGCGGTCAGTTTGGTGATCGGGTCATATACGGCTTTGTAGCGGTCGTGACGGACGGCGAACTGGCCTTCCCACTCTTTGCTGAACGGCGCATTGATCTCGGTGTAGAAACCGGCGATATCGCGCGAGTTGGAGGAATCGGCCAGCAGCTCGTCCGAGCTGGAGCGGTCGCCCTGCACGTCGTTGGTGCGCAGCGCTTCGGTCGAGGTGAAGGAAGTTTTTTCACGCCGCAGTTCGCCGCCGATCGCGATCATGGCATCGCCGCCGCCCAGTGCCATCAGCGAGTGGGTCAGCTTGCCGTCCACGCTGTCGCTAGTGCCTTTGGAGATACGGGCAGCGCCATTGATCTTGATCGAATCCATGAACTTGCGGCCCGAGTCGTCGGTGGCTGGCACGAACGGGTTGTACTTGCCGCTGGCGATACCGGCCAGCAGTTTGCTGCGCGATACCCAGCCGTCGATATCTAGATCGGTGGCCTTGTTCTCGCTGTGGTTGTAAGCCGTGTCGTATTCCCAGCCTGCCACTTTGCCGGTGGCACCGATGACGAAGCGGGAAGCTTTGCTGGTCACCTCTGAGGTGCGGCGGCCCGCATCGGTCAGACGGAAGCGGAAGTTGACTGGGGTGGTGATGCCGGTCTGGGCCTGCAGCGCGGCCGGCAGATAGATGCCGTAGGTGGCACCGGTGATGCTGCCCGAAGTGGCTGGCGAAGCGGCATACTGGGTTTTGGCTTCGCTGACCAGCGCTTCGGCAAACAGTTGATGGTCTTCGGCCAGCTGGAAGGTGGCGCGGCCGATGAAGCTCTGCTTCTTCGACTCCGGATAGACTTCCGAATCGCCCATGTAGTTGAACGAGCAGCCTTCGGTGCCGCCCGGTCCGAGTGGACGCACCACGTTAGGGCTGCCGTCGACGCAGGAGGATTTGCCGAAGTTGACGCGACGGCCAGGCGAAGGCAGCCACGTGCCGCCCGGGCCGGAGCCTTTCAGGTAGCTGGATTTGTTCAGCAGGGCCAGCTGGGCTGCCGTCAGATCGACGTTGGCCGGGAAGGTGGTGCTGGACAGCTGTGGCGACAGACGGTCCGGCAGGCTGTACTCCTGCATGAATTTACGCTGCGAGCTGGCCAGACGGTCGGTCTGCTGCAGATCGAGTGCGCCGAAGATGTTGAAGCGGTCGGTGCTCAGATTGCCGTAGCCGCCAGACAGCGAGGCCGACTGCTTGCCGCCGCCGCCTTCGCCCGTGCGCAGTGCATAGGCGCTGATGTCGCCGCCCTGATAGTCTTTGCGGGTGATGAAGTTGATCACGCCGCCCATGGCGTCGGTACCGTAGATCGCCGATGCACCATCTTTGAGCACTTCCACGCGCTGGATGGCACCGGCCGGAATGTTATTCAGGTCGACACCGGAGTTGTCGCCGGGGCTGGCAAAGTTGGCCATGCGGCGGCCGTTCAGCAATACCAGTGTGCTGGAGACACCCAGACCGCGCAGGTTGGCGCCGTTGAAGCCACGCTGGCCACCCATCACGTCGGAGACGCTGGCGCCGTCGGTCAGGCCACCTACGTTGGAGGAGATCTTCTGCAGCAGTTCGGCCGCAGTGGTGACGCCGGACTTGTCGATGTCTTCGCGCTTGATGATTTCTACCGGCAGCGCGGCTTCGCCTTCGATGCGCTTGATGCTGGAGCCGGTGATTTCCACGCGTTGCATGGTTTGCGCCTGCGCGTTCAGGCTCATGATGCCCAGCGCGATCAGTACGGCATGGGTACAGCGGGAGCGGCGGAATGCAGACGCCTCGTGCTTGCTAGGTGTTTTCATGCGATCAGTCCTCTGAAGTGGGTTTTTATACGCAAGCGAGATGCCTGCGCCGCCCTGGTTGGTGTGCTTATGGAACGGTTTCAGTGTATGCAGAGCCGATCGGCTTGCGCGCATCGGACCTTGCACGAGTCGCTCTGTGTAAAAGCCGTGTCGCATTGTTGCAATGTGGTCAGCAATCATCTGTTGCGGACTTCCGACAGTGCGACATGCAATTGCCAATGTGCGCAATTGGCGGCTTGATGCGGTCTATCGCTACAGGATCGGTGGCAACATAGGCGCCAATTCCATTGTTGTGAAAGGCTGTCGCTGTGAAATCTGTGTCGCTACTGCTGCTATGTGCAGCCCAACTGACGGCGCAATTGCTGGCCGGTTCTGCGCAGGCTGCCGAGACGCCCGAGGCGCTGGCTTTCCAGCCCGTGGTAGGCACCGTAATCCCCATGGGCGGCGCCGTGCGTGACGATAATGAAGCCGTGCGCCAGCGGCTGGTACAACTGGCCGGTGGGACAGCGGCGCGTTTCGTGGTGATTCCTACCTCTTCCTCGCTGCCTGAACGTTCAGGGAATAATGCCGTGGAGCAATTGCGTCGTCGTGGTGCGCAGGCGGAGCTGCTGAAGATTTCGCCCATGTGGAAAGGCGAGACGCTGGAATCGGCCCGTCGTGCTGCAGCCGATCCGGCCAATATCGAGAAGATCCGCAATGCCACGGCGGTGTTCTTCACGGGGGGGGCGCAGGAACGCACGGCCGATGTGCTCAATCCGGGCGGCGTGGCTTCGCCCGTGCTGCAGGCCGTGCGCGAGCTGCAGGCGCGCGGCGGCGTGATCGCCGGTAGCAGTGCCGGTGCGGCCATCATGAGTAGCGTGATGTTCCGCGATGCGCTCAATCCTGTGCAGGTGATGAAGGGGGTGATGCGCGATGGTAAAGAGATCGAACGGGGGCTGGGCTTTGTCGGTGACCAGCTGTTCATCGACCAGCACTTCCTCAAACGCGGGCGGGTAGGGCGCATGCTGGCGCTGATGCTGGCCAAGGGTTACAAGGTCGGGCTGGGGGTGGATGAAGATACGGCTGCCATCATCCACGGTAGCGAAATCGAGATCGTCGGTTCTAGCGGCGCGCTGCTGGTGGATCTGCGTCAGGCCAAGCGCGAACCGGGGCCGGTGCATGTGAAGAATGTGCGGATTTCCTATCTGGATAATGGCGACCGTTACGATCTGGCCAAGCTGCAGGGCAAAGTGCTGGCGGCCAAGCAGGCGCACGGCGAGATCAAGTTCCGCCAGCCGGGCTTCGTATCGGAACTGGAAAATATCCGTCCGGCCTATACCGATATGCTGGGCGAAAATACCATACTGCGCGCACTGACCCAGCTGGTGGATGGCCCGCGTGACCATATCCGCGGCATCGCCTTCGATCTGGAACAGCTGCCCGATGCGCCCGTGGCTGATCCTGCGCCGGAGCTGGGCTTCGAGTTTATCCTGCGGCGCGATGAACACACCCATGGCTGGGATAGTGCAGGGCTGGACAATAACGAGTACTCTATCTTCGATGCGCGGCTCGATGTGCGGCCGATCCGCATCAAAGTACCCTTCTATCAGGCGTGGAAATGAAATCAGTCTTCAGTCTAGCGGCGCTGCTGCTGTGCGCTCAGGCGCTGGCGCAGGCACCCGCACCCGCGCTGCCTGCAACTGCCGCCCAGTCGCTGACGCTGCATGCAGCACTTGATGCCGGTGCGGCCAAGGTGCTGCCGCAAGTGGTGAGCTGGCGGCGCGATCTGCATGCCCACCCAGAACTGGCTTTTCATGAGCGCCGCACGGCGGATCTGGTGGCCGGCGAGTTGCAGCGCATGGGCTATAAGGTCACGCGCGGGCTGGCTGAAACGGGCGTGATCGGTCTGCTGGAAACAGGACGGCCCGGTCCCGTCGTGGCGCTGCGCGCCGATATGGACGGCCTGCCGGTGACGGAAGAAACCGGCCTGCCATTCGCCTCGCGCGACAAGGCGCAGACCGGTGGCAAGGAAGTGGGCCTGATGCACGCTTGTGGCCACGATATGCATGTCGCCATGCTACTGGGCGCTGCCCGTGTACTGGCCGATATGCGCGGTCAGCTGTCGGGTTCTATCAAACTGGTGTTCCAGCCGGCCGAGGAAGGCGTGGCGAACGAGCCGAATGGGGCCGAGCGGCTGGTCAGGGCGGGTGTGCTGGATAACCCCAAGGTGTCGGCCATGTTCGGTCTGCATGTGGGGATTACGCCGCAGCCTACCGGCACCATCTCGACCCGTGCGCGCGGCCTGATGGCCAGCAGCGATACCTTTGAAATCACCGTGCAGGGCCGCCAGACCCATGGCGCCCTGCCGTGGAATGGCGTCGATCCGGTGGTGGTGGCCGCGCAGATTGTGCTGGGCCTGCAGACCATCGTCAGCCGCCAGACCAATCTCACGGTGGCACCGGCCGTGATCACGGTGGGAACGCTGCACGGCGGCCAGCGCGCCAACATCGTACCGGGTGAAGTGAAAATGAGCGGCACCATCCGCAGCTTCGATCCGGCAGTGCGCGAGCAACTGCTGGTGCAGATCAAGCGCACGGCCGAGCATCTGGCTACATCGGCCGGTGCTACGGCGCAGGTGAGCTTCGATGCCGGCTATCCCGTGACATGGAATGATCCGGCACTGACGGCGCAGATGCTGCCTAGCTTGCAGCGCGTGGCCGGTGCCAAGCTGCTCAGCGATGTCGCGCCCAGCACCACCTCGGAAGATTTTTCGTATTATGGCCAGCAGGTTCCGGCCATGCTGTTCTTCCTCGGCGTGAATCCGGCTGGCAGCGATCCTGCACTGTGGGCTGCCAACCATTCGCCCCGTTTCAATCCTGACGAAGCGGCTTTGCTGACGGGCGTGCGTGCGCTCGCCAGTCTGGCTGCCGACTATCTGACTGTACAACCGACTGCACACTGAGAATCCCATGGAACAGATCACTATTGCGCTGCCATCCCCTGCTGCCGGCACTACCCGCAGCCTGAGCTATCTGCGTTTTGGCCAGCAGGGACAAGGCCCCAAGGCTTATATACAGGCGTCGCTGCATGCTGACGAATTGCCCGGCATGCTGGTAGCGCACCACCTGCGCACGGCGCTGACCCAGTTGGAGCAGCAAGGACAACTGCTGGGCGAGGTGGTGCTGGTGCCGGCCGCCAATCCCGTCGGGCTGGCGCAGACGCTGCTGGGTACCAGTCAGGGGCGCTTCGATCTGCGCACGGGACAGAACTTCAACCGCATGTTCCACAATCTGTCGCAGGATGTGTGGCAGCGCGTGCAGGGACAACTGGGACAGGATGCCCAGACCAACCAGCAGCTGATCCGCGCTGCCATCCGTGCCAGTCTGGCGGATAGCCAGCGCGATCTGGCGGCAGCCGACGAACTTGCTGCCCAGCGCTTGGCACTGATGCGGCTGGCCGCCGATGCCGACGTGGTGCTGGATCTGCATTGCGATTGCGAGTCGCTGCTGCACATGTACGCCGGCACACCTTTGTGGGATCGGGTAGCGCCGCTGGCCGGCCTGCTGGGTGCCCACGTGGCCTTGCTGGAAACCGAGTCGGGCGATGATCCGTTCGACGAAGCCTGCTCGCGCATCTGGTGGGATATCGCCGCGCTGGCGGGCGAACAGTTCCCGATACCGCTAGCCTGTGTGGCCGTCACCATCGAACTGCGCGGCTTCATCGACGTGGACCATGCCACGGCAGCCAAAGATGCCGCTGCTATCCTTGACTACTTGCGCCTACAGGGCATGCTGGCGGGCGAGCTGTCGCAGCCCGTACCACCAGCCTGCGAACCGACGCCGCTGGCCGGCTGCATGCCGGTGGCCGCGCCGGCAGCGGGGCTGGTGGTGTATCTGCGCGAACTGGGTAGCACCGTGCGTGCCGGTGAACCGATTATCGATCTGATCGATCCTGTCAGCGGCAGCGTGCAGCAGTTGCTGGCGCCCGTGGACGGCTATTACTTTGCCCGCGAAAACCGCCGTTACGTCGGACCGGGCACGCGTCTGAGCAAAGTAGCAGGCAAGGTGGCGCTGCGTAGCGGGCCGCTGCTGTCGGCTTAACAGGGCAGGGCGTATTAGGATAAACAGTATGGGAACACCCTGTTCGATTGCACTGATACTGCTACCCGGCTGCTCGCTGTTCACGCTGGGCGCAGTGCGCTCCGTGTTCGCGCTGGCCAACGAGGTGGAGGGCGAAGCGCTGTACCGCCTGCGCCAGTTCAGCGTGGAAGGCGACACGGTCAGCACCCAATGTGGTCTGACGCTGGCAGCCGAACCACTCGAACAACTCCATGGCGAAGCGGGCGGGCTGCTATTGCTGCTGGCGGACGAACGTCCCGATGAACGTCTGAGTACGGCGGCCAGCCAGCGGCTGGCGCAACTGCTGCAGCGCTGCGGGCAGGAGATCGCGTGGACCGTGGGTGCCAGCGGCACCGGTGCGCAACTGCTGGCTCAGCACGGCCTGCTGGATGGCTATCGCGCTGCCGTCGACTGGCAGATACAGGCCGAAGCGGCCAGACATCATCCGGATACGCAGTTCTCGACGGGGCTGTTCGAGATCGACCGTAACCGCATCAGTGCTGGCGCCGGTGCTGCCGTGACGGATATGCTGCTGCACTGGCTGGGCAAGCGCCATGGCAGCATGTTTGCGGCCGAAGTGGCGGTGGCGCTTGGACTGGAACGCATGCGCGGTGGCGACGAGCGTCAGCCCGTGCCAGCATCGTCGCAACCGGCAGTAGGGTCGGCGCGGCTCAAGGATGCGCTGGAACTGATGGCCGCCAATCTGGCCGAACCGCTACCGGCAGAAGATATCGCCCAGCTGGTGGGCGTATCGCGCCGCCAGCTGGAACGGCTGTTCCGACAGCATCTCGATACGCTGCCATCGCGCTACTACCTCGAACTGCGGCTCAAACATGCGCGCCGCCAGCTGAAGCAGACCACGCTGTCCATCCTGCAGGTGGGGCTGGTGTGCGGCTTTACTTCGGGATCGCATTTTTCTACCACCTACCGCAATTATTTTGGTTACACTCCGCGGGAAGAACGGGCGCGTCATACTATGCCGCTGGTCGAGACTGATAATGCGGGAGAGGACATCGAATGAACCACATGGATTACCTGCTGCGTCCGGCCACTCTGGATGATTTGGATGTCATCGAAGAATTTTCCCGTGCGGCGACCTTCAGTATCCGCACGCTCAAGCCTGACCGTGCGCGGCTGGCAGCGCGGGTGGAACGTTCGCTTAAGGCTTTTGCCGGCAGCGAACCGCTGAACGGCGACGAGATCTATCACTTCGTGCTGGAAGATCTGCGTGCGGGGCGGGTGGTCGGCACTAGCGGCATCGTCGCCAGCGCTGCGTCGAATGGCCGCTTCTATTGCTATCGCAACGAGTTCCTCGTGCATGGCAGCGAGGAACTCGGCATCACCAACCGCGAGCACACGCTGCGGCTGTGCGAAGATCTGTCGGGTCACACGCTGCTGAGTTCCTTCTACATCGAACCGGAATACAGCGATACGCTGGCGCCGCAACTGCTGTCGCGTGGGCGTTTGCTGTTCATCCGTAACTATCCACATCTGTTCGCCGAGCGCATCGGCGCGGAGAATCCCGGTCTGTGCGACGACGAGGGAAACAGCCCGGTGTGGGACGCACTCGGTCACCGCTTCTTCAAGATGCCTTTCCCCGAAGCAGAGCAGCGTACGGGCGGCCGTTCCAAGAGCTATATCGCCGAACTAATGCCGCGTAATCCTGTGTACGTCTCGCTGCTGACCAAGGATGCCCAGTGGGCCATGGGCCAGCTGCATCCCGATGGCGAGCTGCCGTTCGGCATACTGGTGGCCGAGGGCTTCGATGTGGATTCCTACGTCGACATCTTCGATGGCGGACCGATTGCAGAGGCGCGCGTCGCCATGTTGCGCAGCGTGGTGTCGGCGCAGGACGTGGCGCTGCACAGTGCCGCCGGTGCGACGGGTGAAGCCTGTATGGTGGCGAATCTGGAACGTGCCGGCTTCCGCGCCACACTGGCGCGCGGCGAGCTTCTCGACGAGAGTCTACAACTGGCGGATAGCGCTATCGCGCGCCTAGGCCTGCGGGATGGTGCCGCTGCCTGTGCAGTGCGGATGGACTAAGTGTTTGCTGTTATAGCTGTATTCGCCAATGGTGAATAGGATGAGACATTGTTGCCTGCGCCGGTGTCATTTCATCTTTGATTCGGCCTGATCGGGTAACTTCTCGGCATTGAGAATCGTCATTATTTCGTGATCTCGTCGATACTTTTTCTTCAGTTTAAGAAAGTAGGCATTGATGCCTCGACATTGCCCGTAGTTCTCGCAGTCGTTTTTCCATTGGGCGAGATAGCGTACATCCGCTGGCGGTTTCTGGCCCTGTTCATCTGCGCCGCGATCACGACAGTCATTCGACCACATTTCGATTTTCATCGATCGGATTTCCTCGCCCTGGGTGTGGATTCGTATGCACTGGTCACCTTTGATGTATTGCAAAACACAAAGAGACTTGTCAACACTGCAGTAATCGATCTCCGGATAACCATTCTGGACCAGTATGCGATCCAAGCCCATATACTCGCCGGATGCTAAATGGGCGTTGGGATCCGCGTGCCAGCCCGCAGCGATGAGCCGAACCCTAGCCTTAACGAACGATTCTCTGACTTGTAACACCGTGGAATTGGCAAGAGCGATGGAGGGGAAGCCGACTAGCATCGCGATTACGATTGGAATAGTCTTCATTTGGTCGTTCCGCCAGCATTTTTGTACGTCGCTGCGAAGCGCGTGAACTCCACGTAGGGCTGGTTATGGCGACCGGCTTTTCCTGGTCCTTCCGGGAGCGCTGCCCAAAGTTTTGATGCCTGAGAAACGCCGGCCGCAATGTCGCCGTCCTTTATTTTGTCAGTGATGCCGAGGCCGCTAAGCATCGAAACCGCAATGAGGTCTTGAGTTTCCGGCGTGAAGTCCTTTAGACCCATACGACGTTCTCCATGATCCTGCCATGTGGTCTTGTTGATTTGGTACATACCAGAAGCTGTTGTGACGCCATCTCTTTCTGGGCCTGGATGTGTTGAATAGTCTGTGAAACGCCAAGGATCATTTTTCTTTCCCTTGACTGCGCCATATTTGAAATCATAGCCGCCGCCTTCCGCGTCGGCGATTGCTTTGAGAAAAGCTTGAATATTTGTGTTCTTTAGGTGTGCCCTGTTTTCCGCCAAGCGCTGTTCCTTTTGCCGCTTGATACGTACCTGTTTTGCGTCGTCATCTTCACGAGGAGTAGTCTGTCGGGTCGCGCGAAGATGGAGGATACGGCCAGAGGGGGAGGTAATTGCTGTAGTCATTTGATCTTCACGCGTAAATGTCAACAGACTCGGTCGCGACAGTGGCAGCTAACAGGTGGGTCTGTCCTCTTTGGTCCGTTACGCCGTACTCAAGGTTTCCGTTCTCCCGCCTAATCGCATACTCAGTGTTCGGTATGGGCTGATCGGTTTCTTCATCGAATAGGACAAATTTGTCGTCAAATGTCGAATATGGGCCGGGCTTTGCCAATGTGGCTGGAAATACTGCGGCCTCATCTTCGCTGAAGTCGCTGAGATTCTGGTATCTGAGTGTTTGATTCGACACGAGCCGTGGGGGCGATGGACATCCGCAGAGGCAAAGGTCGTTTTCCAGAGCTACCGTCTTTCCATTCCATAGCTCCGGAATGCGAGGCCCAACACACTTTATCTTTCCTTGGGACTTGCAGGCGGGACAGATAATTAGGTCGCCTTCGAGAGCTATCGGGGCGCGGTTAATGCTGCCATTGCTCGATGCGAAAACCACCTTCCCGCCTGCGGTAGTGGTTGCTCCTAGCGTAATGGTGTATCGCTTCATTAGTGGTTTTATCCACGGGGAAAATGGAGCTTCGAAAATAGGGGATTCCGTAAGACCGTGATTTGTGCAAACGCAGTTGATACGCGGATAGCGGCGAAATCGTTGCGAGTCGGGCGCTAGGGCTGGCCGAAAAGGGGAGTGGGAATGAGAGCTTTGGGCGTTGAAAACAAAAACGCCACCCGAAGGTGGCGTTTTTGTTTAATTCTTGGTGGCCCGGGGCGGAATCGAACCACCGACACAAGGATTTTCAATCCTCTGCTCTACCAACTGAGCTACCAGGCCAAGGAGCAAGATTATAGCAGACCTCCCCCGGGGTTTGGCAAGCCCCCTATGCCTATTTTATTGACAGCAATATTTACGGGGTTTAAATTTGATCTTTTCGCTATTTCTTGATGGGGTTGCAATGAAAAAGACACTCTGCGCGCTGGTCGCGTGCGTAGCGGCAGGCTGGGCTCACGGGGCGGCGCTGTCGCCGGTACAGGCGCAGATGCGCGAGATCTATCAGGAACTGGTGGAGACCAATACCACCAACTCTAGTGGTTCGTGCACCGTGGCGGCGCAGAAAATGGCCAAACGGCTCAAGCAGGGCGGTTTCAAAGATAGCGAAATGCAGATCATCGTGCCACCCGGCGGCCCGACCAAGGGCAATCTGGTCGCACGCCTGAAAGGCGACGGTAGCCGCAAGCCCTTGCTGCTGCTGGCCCACATCGACGTGGTGGAAGCCAACCGCGCGGACTGGGTACGTGACCCGTTCAAGCTGATCGAGGAAGACGGCGTGTTCTATGCCCGTGGCGCGTCCGACGACAAGGCCATGGCGGCGTCCTTCGTGGCGAATATGCTGCGCTACAAGAAAGAAAAGCTGGCGCCCAAGCGCGACATCATCATGGCGCTGACCTGCGACGAAGAGATGGTGCCGACCGAATTCGATGGCGCGGAATATCTGTTCAAGCATCACCGCAAGCTGATTGATGCGGAAATCGCGCTCAACGAAGGCGGCAGCGGCCTGCTCGACAAGAACGAGAAGCCGGTGCGTCACGGCATACAGGCCGGTGAAAAAATTTACCAGTCGTTCCAGTTCGAGGTGACCAATCCCGGTGGCCACAGTTCGGTGCCACGGCGCGATAATGCCATCTACCGCCTGTCGGAGGGCCTGAGCCGTCTGGGTAAGTTCGATTTCCCGTTCCGCCTTTCCGAAGTAACGCGCGCCTTCTATGAGCGCATGTCCACCATCGAGCAGGGGCAAGTGGCGGCTGATATGAAGGCGATCCTGCAGGACCCGCCTGACATGGCTGCACTCGAACGTCTGTATGCGGTGAGCCCCGCGCATAACGCCACGGTGCGCACTACCTGTGTGGCCACCAAGGTGGACGCCGGCCATGCCGATAACGCCCAGCCGCAACGCGCCCGTGCCAATGTGAATTGCCGCATCCTGCCGCAGGAAACCGTGGCCGAAGTGGAAGCCACGCTGAAGCGCGTGGTGGCCGACGAGCAGATCCGCATTACCCGCATCGGCGATGGTCAGGGAGCACCGATCCCGCCGCTGACGCCGGAACTGATGAAAGCGATCGAGGAAACCAGTAACCAGATGTGGCCCGGCGTGCCGGTGATTCCTACCATGTCCACTGGCGGCACGGATGGCCGCTTCCTGAATGCGGGCGGAATCTGGACCTATGGCGTGAGCGGCATGTTTGCCGGCCCTGAAGGCAGTGGCGCACACGGTCTGAATGAACATATCCGTGTGAAATCGCTGTACGACGGGCAGGAGTTCCTGTACCGCCTCGGCAAGCGACTGGCGACGGAATAAAAAAACGGCTCGGGATGAAAACCGAGCCGTTTTTTATGGTACCTGCCTTTTATTCGGAGACCAGAATACGCCAGCGCCATGGTTTGAGCTGGGCCGGACCTTCATCACCGGCCAGCTTGTACTTCTGCGGCGTGCCGGTCAGGTTGACGATTACGCGCACGCTGTTTTTGCCCTGTTCGCGTTTGAAGGCAAACAGCTGTTCGTTGCCCACGTCGAGCATTTGCAGTGCGCCGCCAGCGGCACCGCTCCACAGCGCCGGATTGGCTTTGCGCAGCTGGTTCAGGCCAGCATAGAAGCCTTCCAGTTCATAGGTCTTCCATTCGATCGGATCTTTCTCGAAGAATTCCAGTCGCTTTTCAAGGCGCGATTCCTGACCGTTGTAGATCATCGGGATGCCGGGCAGGGTGTAGCTCAGCACGGCCATGGCGCCATAGGCGGGGCCATACAGATCCTTGTCGGTACCCTGCCACGAGTTGACGTCGTGGTTGGCGGTGAACTCCAGACGGTAGGCGTCGCGGCCATAGGTCTTGGGCGGCTTGGCAAGGATGTTGCGCAGATCGGCAGCATTGGCTTCGCCTTTGCCGATCTTGATCATCATGTTACTGAGCGGCCAGTCGTAGGTGGCATCGAAAGCATGTTCGTGCAGGTCAGGCTGATCCCACTCTGCCAGCAGGAACATCGGCTTGATTTTGTTCAGCTCCGTGCGCACCTGATTCCAGAACGGGGTAGGAATCAGACCAGCCGCATCGCAGCGATAGCCGTCGATGTCAGTCGCGCGTACCCAGTAGGCCATGGCATCGGTCATGCCCTTCCAAAGTGCCTTGTTGCTGAAATCGAGGCCGATCACGTCGGTCCATTCTTCGATTTCGCCCGCTTCGTTCTTGAAGGTGACGGAGTAGATTTCACCTTTGTCGTTCTTCTTGAACCAGTCCGGATGTTCGGTCGCCCACTTGTTATCCCATGCCGTGTGGTTGGCCACCCAGTCCAGCATCACGCGCATGCCCAGCGCGTGCGCCTGTTTGACCAGCTTGCGCAGATCGTCCAGCGTGCCGTAGTCGGGGTTCACGCTCAGGTAATCCTTCACGGCGTAGTGGCTACCCAGACTGCCTTTGCGGTTCTTTTCGCCCAGTGGGTGTATCGGCATCAGCCAGACGGTGTCCACGCCCATGGCTTTCAGGCGCGGCAGCTGGGCCGTCACGGCATTCAGCGTACCTTCCTTGCTGAACTGGCGCACGTTGACCTGATAGATGTTGGCGCTGCGGGTCCAGGCCGGATGCTTGACGGTGCTGGTTTCGGCATGACTGATGGCCGGCACGGGGCCAAGTAGCAGGGCCGCCAGCGGCAGCAGGGTAGCAAGCTTTTTCATGGGTCTCCTTAGTTTTTCAGCGTGCGTTCGAACAGCTGGTAGATGCGGCGGTATTCATCGTACCAGCTTTCGGGGTGAACGAAGCCGTGCCGTTCCAGCGGATACGACGCCAGCTCCCAGTTATCTTTTTTCAGTTCGATGAAGCGTTGCGCCATGCGCACCGAGTCCTGATAGAACACGTTATCGTCGATCATGCCGTGGGCGATCAGCAGATGGCCCTGCAGTTTGTCGGCGTACTCGATAGGCGAGGAAACCTTGTAGGCCTGCGGATCGAGTTCCGGCGTGTTCAGGATATTGGCCGTGTATTCGTGGTTGTAGGTGGTCCAGTCGGTCACGGGACGTAGCGCTGCGCCAGCCTTGAACTGTTCCGGTGCGCGCAGCAGCGCCATGAAGGTCATGAAGCCGCCATAGCTGCCGCCGTAGATGCCGACTTTGCCGGCGTCACCCTGATGGTTGGCTACCAGCCAGTTCAGACCGTCAATGTAGTCTTCCAGTTCCGGATGACCCATCTGGCGGTAGATGGCGGTGCGCCAGTTGCGACCATAGCCGAGCGAAGCGCGGTAGTCCATGTCCAGCACGATGTAGCCTTTTTCCACCAGCAGGTTATGGAACATCTGCTCGCGGAAGTAGACGGGATAACGCTGGCTGGTGTTCTGCAGATAGCCGGCGCCGTGCACGAACATCACGATAGGATATTTTTTACCGGCTTCCAGCGTGGCAGGGCGATACAGCTTGGCCCAGACGGGATCGGCGCCATGGGTGGACGGCACGGCCACGATCTGCGGCATGACCCACTCGCGCGCCTTGTAGTCCGGCGTGCGCACGTCGTTCAGGGTGGTGACGCTGCCGCCATTGCTGGATACGGTAGCGAGGCGGGTCGGAATGTAGGCGCTGGAATGACGCAGCAGCAGCTTGCGGCCATCGGGCGACAGGGTGAAACCTTCGACGCCGCCCAGCGCGGTCAGTTCACGCAGGGCGCCATCGCGCACGCCGCTGGCGCAGACTTCGTAAGTACCGGGCAGTTTAGGGTTGCACAGGAAGTAGGCAGTGCTGCCGTCTGCATTCCATTCGATATTGCTGGCTTCCCATTTGCCGCTGGTGAGTGCGCGGGTTTTGCCATCGGCGCTGCGCAGGTAGATGTGGGCGTAGCCGCTTTCTTCCGACTGGTACCACAGGGTGCTGTGGTCGGGCAGCCAGCCGAAATCGTTGTAGCGGTTGTTAACCCAGGCCTTATCGCTCAGGCGGTGCAGCGGTTCCAGTTTGGCGTTGGCCAGATCGACGCTGGCAATCCAGCGGTCCTTGTTGTCGATGGCTTGCGCCATCACGGCCACGCGGGCACCGTTGGCACTCCACTGGATGGCATGTTCGCCTGCTTCGAAGCGCACTTTGCGGTTGCCTTTGAGGGCGTCCAGATGCTGGGCGCTGCGCAGTTCGGCCAGCGGATCGATGGCGATGCCGGGCAGGTCGGCCAGCGACAGCTCGGTAACTTTGCGCGTGGCCAGTTCGACCAGTTTCAGTTGTTGTTCCAGCGGGCCCGCTTCGCTGACGCGCTTGCGCTCGTCGTCGGTTTCCTCGTAGCCCGATTCGGTCACGTATTTCGGCATCTTGCCGACGCGGCGCTTGTCGCCATCTTTGGCGCTGGTGACCACCAGCAGGTAGCGCCCGTCCGGCGACAGCGCGCTAGCGTCGACCACCACTTTCTCGCCCAGATACAAGGGCAGCGGGGCACGCGTGGCATCGGCGTTGCGTTCGGCATTGCGCTGTTCGCGCAGCGCATCGCGTTCGTCTTTCAGACGGCTCAGGGTGGAGCTCAGGCGCAGCTGCAGGTCGCGGCGGAAATCCGCCTCCGGTGCAGCATCGGGATCTTTGGCGGTGCGCAGCAGTGCCAGCGGCGCAATCAGGCGCTCGCTGCGGCTCCAGCTGAACCAGTCCTGACCCACGCGGAATTGCACATGGTTGCCATCAGCTGAATACTGCGCCGCAGCAGCGGGCGCGTTGCCGCGCACGATCTGCGTGAGAGCGCCCGTCTTCAGGTCGCGCTCGAACAGGTCGCCATTGCGCTGCACGATGGCACGCGTGTGCTCGCGGTTGTAGACAGGATTAGCGCTATCCAGACTGGCCAGCTGGGGCGCGGCGATGGCTTTGGCATTGCCGTTGGCATCCAGCGTCAGCGTATCGCGCACGGGCGAGCCGCTGCGTTTCTGCTTGAAGTAGATCTGGCGGCTGTCCCAGCCCCACCATGCAGCTTCGACGGGGTTGCCGATCCAGTCCGGATTGGCCATGGCCTGTTCCAGCGTGATCGGGGTAGGGGCGGCGCCCGCGGTCGGGGCGAAGGTGGCGCTAATTGTGGCGGCCAGGAAAGTTAGAACAAAACGCATCGTTAGCTTTGCTGTGAGGTTGGTCCAAGGGACGTGCCGGATCACGGCACGGTCTGGATTCTAGCCCAAGCGCGTTAGCGAAGCTATATTGTCTTTACGACTACGAAAAGCCGGGACATCCGCCGTTAGCTACGGCAGATAGATACGGTATAAATCGTTTATATTGATATTGTCCGATTTTTTCAGGCCGGCGAGTAGAAGCCCGTATAGGCGGCCACGGGTGGCTGTGCTTCCGGCGTATCGTGCTGGCCGGCGGCATGGCCTTCCTGCGCCAGAAACTGGCTGCCGATTTCAAACCATTCTTCGCTAGAGATGACTTTCTGCGCCAGCGGGAGTAATTCCTGTTCTTCCTTGTCTAGTCGCGTCAGCAGATTCTGGCAGTACAGATCGATAGTGCGGCACAGGAACTTGCCGTGGATAGCGCTACGCCGCATGGCACGGCGTAGGCATTTGTTGACGGCATTGAGCATGGCGCGGCCAATGCGGCTCAGGGTTTCCAGATCCTTCACCAGTGCTGCGCTGCTGGCATCGGCAGCTTTAACAGCCGGTAGCAAACAGGCTTCCACCTTGCGCTGGTGGCGCGTCTCGGCGAAGGTGATGAGTTCCTGCAACTGGTTCTGCATGTGCACAGGATCGATTTCCTGTGGGCGGCGGGCAATGTTCTGCACATAGTGCAGCAGGCGCGCAATGAAGTGGCGCTCTTTCTTCTGTTCGATCGATAGTGTCAGTAAGACATAGGTAGCAGTAAGCATGGCAATCCCGTATTTCGTCAGACTTCGGCAGCGCGGTAGGTGTCGCGCCCGAGGTGTAGCCCGTTACCTTAGCGGTGGTCCGGACTGGTACAACGTCGATTTACAATTGCTCACAAGTAGTCGTGAAGCAATATTTACCTAGCAATACGCTAGCGTTACGTTAATAACCGGCGGGGGGATGCGTACTGCGCTGTTCTTGCCGGCGAGAAGCAGGCGCAGAAGTTTGCTCCGAGTCGATAATTATGCACCCGTGAGCCGCAGCCGTGGCGGATTTGCCAGCATTGATACAATTTATTTTTGCCGGTCATGCTTGCAGGAAATCACGATAAAATAGCTCCCTGCAAGTTAATTCCGGAGCCTGTTTGTCCTGCCTGACCCATCCTGTTCGCTATCTGCGGGGCGGGCTACCAGCCGTGCTGCTGGTGGCCGGGATGGCGCACGCCGCTTGCAGCCGGCCCATCGTGGCGCCGGTAGCGCCCACCGGCTATAGCGTGATCGTCAAGGACAATCAGGTGAGCGGTGCTTTCCCCGATGCGTTGCGCGAACTAGGCAAGCAGTATGGCTGCGAGTTCGTGTTTCCTGTCATGCCGCGCGCGCGCAGCACGTATATGTTCCTCAACTCGGGTGAATCAGATCTGTTGCTGCCCGCCTCGCGCAGCGAGGAGCGTGACCGGCAGGCCGAATTTATTCCCATGATGAAGCTGCGCATGGCGCTGATCAGCAATAAGCAAGGCCCGGTGCGCAGCACCAGCGTGGCCGACCTGCTGGCCCATCCGGAGTGGCGCGGCGCCGTGGTGCGCAGCTATGTGTTTGGTAACGAATACAACAGTCTGATTGATAAACTTGATGCACAGCACAGAATCTCCTACGTGGCAGCGCCGCTGATGGTGGCGCGCATGATGAAAGTAGGGCGGGTGGACTTTACGGTGGTGGCGCCAACCATCTTCTTTAGTTCGCTTTCCGAAGATGCCAGTCTGGCTAGTTTTGCCCGCGAGGTACAGGTCACGCCGCTGGACGGCTTGCCACCCGCTGACAGTGGTATCTATCTGTCGCAGAAATCGCTGACGGCAGCCGACCGTGACACCTTGCGCCAGCTGTTGCGGCAGGCCGCCCGCGGCATGCTGTGGAAGTGGTTCCAGCATTACTACCCGCCCGAAATCGCCGCCTATGCCGTGCGCCCGCACTGACAATGGCGCACTATAATGTGCTTCTTGGCTCAGTCACCTTTGGCGTTATTGCTCATCATGAAGTCCCGCTCCGCTCCACCTCAGCTCAGCGAAATGAAGGTGACTAGAATCTGTTTGTCGCCTGAGGTGTATCGTGCAGCTAGAAATCTGGGACTGAACATCTCGCAGCTTTGCGAGCAGCGTCTACGGGAAGAAATACATGCACGTGCAGAGTCAGACTGGAATGGACGGCATGCGGAGTTTCTGAAGGCATATAACCAGCAGCTGGAGCAGGATGGTCTGGCACTGGAGGAATGGCGAGCCTTTTGATGAGCAGGTTCGATATTTATGCCAATTCTGGACGTAATCGCCGGGATATCCCTTTCCTTGTCGATGTGCAAAATAATCTGATAAGCGGACTGGCGACCCGCATCGTCGTGCCCTTGCGGCCACTAGTGGTCTACTTTGCGGCAAGCCCGCCTTCTGATTTGTTTCCGCTGATTGCCGTGCATGGTGAGCAACACGTTTTCGATTGTCCCCAGCTGGCAGCCATCCCGCTCAAGCAGCTAAAAATCCTGGTTGCCACGGCGCAGGCCTATCAGTTTGCCATTCAGTCTGCGCTGGATCGCTTGTTCGGTGCCTACTAGTCTAAGTATCGCTAAGTAACAAATCCGGCCGCGCTTTGATTGCTGCACCGCACTCTTGGTATCATGCGCTACAGCCGGCCACGAGCCGGCCTTTTCTTACAATGTCGGAGATCACCGAATGAAACTACCTTTGTTGCTACTGGGCACCGTTTTGGCGGCCTCCAGTGCTACCGCCGCGCCGCGCGGCTTCACTGTGGAAGATCTGGTGCGCATGGAGCGCGTAGGCAGCCCGGTGCTGTCGCCAGATGCCAGCCGCGTGCTGTACACCGTGCGCGCCACCAATATGGACAAGAATCGCGGTAACACCCAGTTGTGGCTGCTTGACTTGCGCGCGCCCAAGGCAGCACCGGTGCGCCTGACGCAGGCTGAAGCCAGCAGCACGGATCCGGAATGGTCGCCGTCGGGCGATGCAGTCTACTTCCTGTCGGCCCGTTCCGGCTCGCAGCAGGTGTGGCGTTTGCCGCTGGCCGGTGGTGAAGCCGTGCGGGTGACCGATCTGCCACTGGATGTGGAGAATTTCCGCCTGTCGCCGCAGGGTGACCGTCTGGCCTTGAGCCTGGCCGTGTTCCGCGATTGCGCCGATCTGGCTTGCACCAAGTCGCGCCTTGATGCGCAGGGTAAGAACAAGGCGAGCGGCAAAGTGTATGACCGCCTGTTCGCCCGTCACTGGGATACCTGGGCCGATGGCCGCAACAATGTGCTGTATTCGGCGCCTCTCGATGCTAGCGGCAAGGTCACGGCGCAGCCGGTCAGTCTGTCCGGCACGCTCGATGGCGATGTGCCTTCCAAGCCTTTCGGTGACCATGACGACTACCACTTCAGCCCGGATGGCAAGACAGTGGTGTTCTCGGCCCGTATCGCGGGCAAGACGGAAGCCTGGTCGACCAATTTCGATATCTACACGGTGCCGGTTACCGGTGGCGCACCGGTCAATCTGACGGCTGACAATCAGGCATGGGACAGCAAGGCGATTTATTCGCCGGACGGCCGCACGCTGGCCTATCTGGCCATGGACAAGCCGACTTTCGAAGCGGACCGCTTCCATCTGGTGCTGATCGATGTAGCCACGGGCAAGAAGCGCACGGTGGCCGATAGCTGGGACCGTTCTATCGCCGACTACCGCTGGACGCCGGACAGCAAGACCGTGCTGGCCACGGCCGACGATATTGGCCAGCACCGTCTGTTCGCCATCGATGCCGCTAGCGGCAAAGTCACTGCGCTGACGGGCAATGGTTATGTGAGCGGCTTCGACGTGGCGCGCGACACCATCGTGATGGCGCAGGCCAGCCTGACTTCCGGCGCACAGCTCTACAAGTTCAAACTGGGTGGCACGGCCGACAAGGGCCAGCAACTGACCCAGCTGAATGCGCAGGCGCTGGCCGATGTGAAGTTTGGCGAGTACGAGCAGTTCTCCTTCAAGGGCGCCAATGGCGATACCGTGTATGGTCACGTGATGAAGCCATGGAATGCCCAGCCGGGTGTGAAGTATCCGGTAGCCTTCCTCGTGCATGGCGGCCCGCAGGGCAGCTTCGGTAACTCGTGGAGCTACCGCTGGAATCCGCAGGTGTATGCCGGCGCCGGCTATGCCACGGTGTTCATCGACTTCCACGGTTCCACCGGCTATGGCCAGAAGTTCACGGACTCCATCAGTGGTGACTGGGGCGGCAAGCCGCTGGAAGATCTGCAGAAAGGTCTGGCCGCGGCAGTAGAAAAATTCCCGTGGCTGGATCGCGAGCGTAGCTGCGCACTGGGTGCTTCCTACGGCGGCTACATGATGAACTGGATCGCCGGTAACTGGTCCGACGGCTTCAAGTGCATCGTCAACCACGACGGCGTGTTCGATACCCGAGGCATGGCTTACTCGACGGAAGAAATCTGGTTCACCGAGTGGGAAAACGGCGGCCCTTACTACGATGTGCCGGAACTGCACGAGAAATTCAATCCGGTACACAAGGTGAAAAACTGGAAGACGCCGATGCTGGTCGTGCAGGGCGATCTGGATTTCCGCATTCCGACCGCACAGGCGCTGGGTACCTTCACCGCGCTGCAGCGCCGTGGTATTCCCAGCAAGCTGCTGATGTTCCCCGACGAGAATCACTGGGTACTCAAGCCAGCTAACTCGGTGCTGTGGCATCACACGGTGATCGACTGGCTCGATACGTATTTGAAAAAATAAACGTTAAAAGTACGCCTAATAAATAAGCCTACTCGATGATCCCTACCCAACGCCCGCCCTTGCGGGCGTTGTACCTTGCGAGGAAAAACATGAAAAAGACTTTGATTGCTGCCAGTGTCGCGCTGATGCTGGGCCAGTTGCCCGGTGCCGCCGTGGCGGCCGATGCGTCCGCCCCTGCAGCTGTTGCCGCCCGCGCGGAAAATGCCTATCTGTCGCAGCAGGATGCCGCTGCCCGTTCGGCCCGCGTGGCCAATGTCGATTACACGCTGGACTTCACGCTGACGGGCGCCGAGCGCTTCAGCGGTAGCACCACGCTGCAGTTCGATCTGAACGATGCCAGCGCGCCGCTGACCATCGATCTGGACAAAGCCACCGTGCATAGCGTCAGCGTCAACGGCAAAGTGGTGCCGACCCAGTACAACCAGTGGTTCGTCACCATCGCTGCTGCCGATCTGGTGGCGGGCCGTAACACTGTCACCATCAGCTACGAGCGTCTGCACAGCACCAATGGCGAAGGGCTGCACCGCATGGTCGATCCGGTCGACCAGCGCGTCTACACCTACACCCACTTCGAGCCGGCGGCGGCACACCAGATGTTCCCGTCGTTCGACCAGCCTGACCTGAAAGGCACTTACGCGATTACCGTCACCGTGCCGGCCGACTGGGTGGTATCGTCCACCAAGCGCGAAAGCGGTATCGAAGATCTGGGCGCCACGCGGCGCTGGACCTTCCCCCGCACCAAGCGCCTGAGCAGCTATAACTTCTCCATGCACGCCGGCCCTTACAAAGTGTGGGAAGACGGCAGCGCCAAATATCCGATGCGGTTGTTCGCCCGTCAGTCGGTCGCCAAGCAGGTAGCGCCGCAGGACTGGTTCAAGTACACCCGTCAGGGTCTGGCTTTCTTCGACGAGTATTTCGGTCTGCCTTACCAGTTCGAGAAATATGACCAGCTGCTAGTGCCGGACTTCCTCTACGGCGCGATGGAAAACGCCGGTGCCGTGACCTTCGCCGAAGGCGGCTTCCTGCACCAGAGCGAAATGACGGCTGCCCAGCGCCAGAGTCTGGCCGGCGTGATCATGCACGAGATGGCGCACCAGTGGTTTGGCGATCTGGTCACCATGAAGTGGTGGAACGGCTTGTGGCTGAACGAGAGCTTCGCGTCCTTCATGGGCACACTGGCCACGGCGGAAGCGACCGAGTTCACCAACGCATGGCAGGGCTTCTACTCGGGCGGCAAGCAGGCAGCTTACGTGCAGGATCAGCGCGTGACTACCCACGCCATCGAAACCCCGGTGCCATCCACCGCCAATGCTTTCGATAACATCGATGCGATCACCTATTCCAAAGGCGCTTCCACGCTCAAGCAGCTGCGCCACCTGCTGGGCGAGGAAACCTTCCGTCAGGGCGTGCACAACTATCTGGTCAAATACTCCTACCAGAACGCCAAGCTGGATGACTTTATCGGCAGTCTGGGCGATGCCGCCAAGCGTGACCTGAGTGGCTGGACCAAGCAGTGGCTGTACGAGCCGGGCGTGAATACCATCGCGGCCGATTTCAGCTGCGCCGGTGGCAAGATCAAACAGTTCACCTTGCGTCAGACTGCGCCGAGCGCCGCCATGCCGACGCTGCGCGAACAGCGCGTGCAGATCGCTCTGTTCAAGCTGGCCCCGCAAGGGCTGGGGCTGAACAAGAACGTGGCCGTGACCTATCAGGGCGCTGCGACGCCCGTGCCGGAACTGCAGGGCGCTGCCTGTCCGGATCTGGTCTACCCCAACTATCAGGACTGGGGCTATGCGCAGGTGCAGCTGGACGCTCGCTCGTTCGCTACCGCACAGGCCAGTCTGAGCAAGGTGGCCGACCCGATGCTGCGTTCGATGCTGTGGCAGAGCCTGTGGGATAGCGTACGTGCCGCCCAGTTGCCGCTGGATGCCTTCCTCAAGACGGTGCTGGCGAATGCTCCAGCGGAGAAGGATTACACCCTGCTGGGCGATGTGACGGGCAAGCTGCGCATGGCCAAAGCCTATCTGGACGAGATGGGGCCGGAAGTGGCCAGCTACCGCAACAAGGTGCTGCCTGAGCTGGAGCAGATGGCTTACAAGGCCAGTGTGGCAGCGCAGGGCGATAACAACTTCCAGCGGCGCTGGTTCGGTACCTACCTCGGTCTGGCCAGCACGCCGGCCGCATTGGAGCAGCTGGCCGATATCCTCAGCGGTAAGCGGGTCGTGCCCGGCCTGAATGTGGGACAGGATCTGCGCTGGGATATCGTGATCCGCCTGAACCGCTATGCCTACCCCGGTGCGGCAGCCTTGCTGGCCGCCGAGCAGGCGCGCGATCCGTCCGATGCGGGGCAGCTGGCAGCTGTGGCGGCCATGGCAGGGCAGCCGGATGCCGCGGTGAAAGCTGAATGGCTGGGCAAGATCCATGATCTGCAAACCAAGCTGCCATTCTCCAAGGTACGCAAGGCGATGGAAAATCTATACCCGTCCGAGCAGCGTGTGCTGGCCGAGCAGACGGCAGCCCAGCGTCTGACCCAGCTGGCGCAGGTGGACCAGAGTGCCGGTCCGGTGTTCATGCGCAGCTATGCCAACGCGCTGCTGCCGACGGCTTGCACGCCAGCGAGCGTGGCGCGTTTGCAGAACGTGCTCGATCAAACGAAAACACTATCGGCCGGCACCTTGCGTTCCTTGCTCGTGGCACATCAGGAAGACCAGCGTTGCGTTGCCATGAAGAAAAAGCTCGCCAAATTTTAATCGCCCGCGTTTTTGCGCAAAAAAAGCCAGCCGCAGTGCTGGCTTTTTTTTCGTCTGTCACTTCGCTGCAATAGCTGCTTGCTGGATAGTACTTAGTCGCTACAAAGCGACGTAGCGGAAAAATGTCTCAAATGAGACATTTTCATGAATTTGTTCAAATATCTATTTTTGTGTAATTGCAACGGAAATTCAGCCAGTTTTCCCCTCTAGAGGAACCGATCTAAGCAGTGAAAATCATAGTGGTGCCAGAATTTAATTCTGAATTTGTGGAAATTACAGTCTCTTATTCTGTATTGTTTCATTATTGAAATGTTCTCGCTTTGATATATTGGTCAACAGTTTTGACAAAGTAGCCACAGGCTTAGGACGGTATCGCTACCGTACAGGCCGTGGAGCCAACCTATCCCTCGAGGCAGAGAAATGAACTATTCCACCCCCATGCAGCATGCTTCGGCCGTCCGTGGCCTGAAGAAAATCAGCGCCGCCGCGCTGGGCGCGCTGGCGCTGATGAGCGCCGCACCAGCGATGGCTGATGTGATCGACTTCGAGTCGCAATTACCCGATATTTTCTTGGGCGGCATGACCTTTGAAGAGCGTGGTTTTACCCTGCTGGTGCAGGACACGCTGGCAGCTGGCGGTGGTTCCGGCTTTGCCGGTGCGCTGGTCAATGGTCTGGACCCTTACAGCTGCGGCGTAGCCGTTTGCCCCTCCGGCAATTCCAGCATTTATTTCATGAGCGTCAATGACGGCAGCGTGCAGATGTCGCTGTCCATGGCCAATGGCCAGGGCTTCCGCCTGAGCGCGCTCGACTACGGCTTCATGGTGCCGGTCGGTGGCCTGCCAGCCGGCATCCTGCCGGGCAAGCTGACCATTCTGGGCGAGAAAGTTGGCGGCGGCACGGTGAGCACGGAAGTGGAATTTGCCGCCCTGAACGGTAGCGGCAGCTCGCCTTTCCTGCACGCTACGCTGGCTAGCCAGTTTGCTGCGAACACCTTCAGCAGCGTGCAGTTCAGCTCCTGCCTGTATGACGGCCTGGGTGGCTGCAGTGCTTACGGCAACCAGTCGCAATTCGCCATCGACAACATCGAAGTTGCCGCCGTACCTGAGCCGCAAACCTACGCCATGATGGGCCTGGGTCTGGCTGCTATCGGTCTGCTGTCGCGCCGCCGTCGCGCATCCCATAACGTTTAAGTCGAGGAAGACGAAACTATGAAATTACGTCCGATTACTTCCGCTGTCATGCTGGTGCTGGCGGGTCTGAGCACCAGCGTCATGGCCGATGACACGCGTCGCTCCTACATTGTGCAGCTGACCGATAAGCCGGTGGCGACCTATACCGGTCAGGTAGCCGGTCTGCCTGCCACCATGCCCGCCGCTGGCCAGCGGCTGGATGTCGATGCGGCTGCCGTGCAGTCCTACATCAACTACCTCGACAGCAAGCAGGAAGCGGTGATCAACACCATCAGCGCGGCTGAAATCACCCACAAGTACGATGTGGTGTTCAACGGCTTTGCTGCCCTGCTGACCGATGACGAAGTGCGCGCGCTGAAGGCCAATCCCGCCGTCGCCGCAATTACGGCAGACTCGATCATGCAACTTGACACCAGCTACACGGCCAGCTTCCTCGGTCTGGATAAAGCCGGTGGCCTGTGGCAGCAACTGGGCGGTCAGGGCGCCTCTGGCGAGAACATCGTGATCGGTATCGTGGACGGCGGTATCTGGCCTGAGCACAACAGCTTCGCCGATCGCGTGGATGAGAACGGCAATCCTAGCCATCAGGGCTCGACCCGCGTCTACGATGCGCCGCCAGCCAGCTGGAAAGGCCAGTGCGTGACGGGCGAAGGCTTTGGCGCCAACAATTGCAACAACAAGCTGATCGGCGCACGCCATTTCAAACCTGCTACCCAGGCGTTGCACTGGACCGAATTTAACTCGGTACGGGATTCCGTCGGCGGTGCCGAAGGTTCGGGCGGTCACGGCGATCACACGGCCAGCACGGCCGGCGGTAATGCCGGTGTGACGGTCACCAGCAGCGGCGTGAATCTGGGCAAGATCACCGGTATGGCGCCACGTGCCCGTATCGCTGCCTACAAAGTCTGCTGGACCGATGCGACCACTGCCAAGAACGGTTGCCCGACTGCCAGCAGCGTGGCCGCGATCAATCAGGCCGTCAAAGACGGCGTGAACGTGATTAACTTCTCGATCGGCCCTAGCGCCGGTGGTGGCACCTTTAACGAAGCGACCGAACAGGCCTTCCTCGGTGCAGCAGCAGCCGGTGTGTTTGTCGCTGCCTCGGCCGGTAACTCGGGCCCGACCGCGGCGGCACCTGCGCCCGTCGCCCACATCAGCCCTTGGCTGACCACGGTGGGTAACTCGACCCATGACCGTCTCTACCTTGGTGATGCCGTGCTGGGTAACGGCACTGCGCTGTCGGGGGCTTCGGGCAATGCGAATACGCCGTCGGCGCCACTGATTCTGTCCAAAGATGCCGGTCTGCCCGGCGTTGACCCGGTTGCGCTGGCCCAGTGCTTCGGTGCTGCCGATAGCGTTGCTGCACTACTTGATCCGGCCAAAGTAGCGGGCAAGATTCTGGTCTGCGACCGTGGTAACAACGTGCTGGTTAATAAGTCGGCCAATGCCAAGACGGCGGGTGCCGTGGGCGTGGTGATCGGTAATGTACCGACCGGCAATGCCACCATCCTGAGCCAGCCGCACACCATCTCCACCGTGCACATTACGGCGGCCAATGCCGCCACGCTGAAAGCCTATGTGGCGGCTGCTCCGGACAGTGCCACGGCCAGTCTGGGTAATCTGCGCGCCACTCGTGATACCAGCGTCAAAGCGCCTATCATGAACGGTTCGTCCTCGCGCGGTCCTAACGTTGCCAACGCTAACATCCTGAAGCCGGACGTCACGGCGCCGGGCACCGATATTCTGGCAGCCGTCACGGCTGACCTGAGCAAGAGCCAGCGCGATGCCGTGGCTTTGGGCGATGCCGCACCGAAGGCTGAATGGGCGTTCTACACGGGTACCTCGATGGCCTCGCCACACGTGGCCGGTATCGCTGCACTGCTCAAGCAGCTGCACCCTGACTGGTCGCCAGCGGCCATCAAGTCGGCCCTGATGACCACGGCTTTCGATACCTATACCGATGGTCTGACCAGCGGTATGAAGTGGGATGCAACGGCGAAAAACACCGGCAACCTGCCATGGGGCCAGGGTGCAGGCCACGTCAGCCCGAACACGGCGGCCGATCCGGGTCTGGTGTATGACATCGCACCGATCGACTACGTGCGTTTCCTGTGCGGCCAGAATCTGGTGTACACGGCAGCCCAGTGCGCCAATGCCGGTGGTGCGATCGCAGCGCAGAATCTGAATCTGCCTTCGCTGACCGCAGGCAACATCCTCGGCTCGATGACCCTGACCCGTACCGTAACCAATGTGGGCAGCACCCGTGCCACCTACACGGCGAGCGCCAATGTGGCGGGCTACAGCGTGGAAGTGAAACCATCGACGCTGGTGCTGGCACCGGGCGAGAAGGCTAGCTTCACCGTCAAGTTCACCCGTAGCACCGCGCCTATCGATACCTGGGCATACGGCAAGCTGGTGTGGAGCGATGGCGTGCATAGCGTACGCAGCCCGCTGACGGTGCGTGGTAGTGCACTGGCGGCACCGGCCTCGGTGTATAGCGAGGCCACCTCGGGCAGCAAGATCCTGACCGTCGGCACCGGCTTTGCGGGCCGTATGAGCAGTGTGCAAGGCGGCCTGATCGCTGCTACGCCTGAAACCCGCTCGATCGGTAAAGCGCCTAGCACCACTTCGGCCAGCCTGACTGCAGCCTGTGCTGCCAGCGGTAACAGCGGCGTCAACGTGCACAAAGTGACGATTCCAGCAGGTACCATGCTGGCCCGCTTTGCACTGTTCGATACGGAAACGGTAGGCCGTGGCGCTTCCGACCTCGACCTGCTGGTGGTACGCGACGGCGTGGCCATTGCCAGCAGCGGTGGCGACACCTCCAACGAAGCTGTACAGCTGGTGGCGCCTGCCGCTGGCGACTACAACGTCTGCGTGATTGGTTATGCCCCAGCGGGTGGCAGCGAGACTTACACCATGTCGAACTGGGTGGTAACGCCGGATTCGAAAGGTGGCAATCTCAAGGTCATGCTGCCTAGTGTGGCGACGATCGGCGGTACCGCATCGGTGGGTATGAGCTGGTCGGGTCTGGCAGCTGGCAAACGTCACATGGGCGTGGTCAACTACCTGCTCGACAACGTGAAACAGGGCACCACGGTAATCAGTGTGGATACCACCAATCCGCTGCCTATGTTCAACAACTCGCGCGCCAAGCCAGTACTGGCTGACTAAGCACGACGAGTGGTATGAAGCCCGCGCACTGCAAGGTGCGCGGGCTTTTTTTATTAGCGCGCGGTGGCGGGCGTGCTGCCCGGCAGCGTCGCCGGTGGCCGCAATACGCAGCGGCCCGCCTGGCACTGGGCGCCCGGATCCGGCACCAGCATGCAGTTAGACATCAGTTGCTGGCGCTGGTCGTCGGCGCTGCGCGCAGCGGCATAGGCGGCCGCCAGTTGTTGCAGGCGCTGATCGTGGCGCTGGTAGTCCGACCATGGCAGATAGCGCTCGGGGCCGCCACAGGCTTTGCTGCCTACGCCTATGCTATGGCACTGGCTGTCCTGCTGGCAGCCGGTGCGCCGGGCTTCTGCCTGCAATTGCTGCCACAGTTCGGCTGTGCTGGCGGGCGCAGTGACGGGCTGGCTATGGCAGGCGCTGCTCAGTGCCAGCAGCGTCATTAGCGTCATCCGCTTAGTCATGCGCCATCTTGCCGGCTGGCGGCGCGGAAAATAGGGAGTATTCATCGGCCTATGATGCGACCATCGGCCACGCTTGGCAAGCGTGCTGCGTGTTTCAGCTGGCAGGGCTGTGCTGGTCCAGCACGCGCAGCAGTTCGCGCCCGAACACGCGGGTACGGGCGGTATCGACTTGTCGCTTTTTGTAGGCATCGTGACTGGCCGGCCCCGTCAGGCTGCGCTGGTAGCTATCCGCATCCATCAGCTGGATTTCGTATTCGAAGAAAAAGCCCACGTCGTAGTCCTGCTCGGGCGCTGCATCGGGCTGCTGCACGTGGATCATCTTGCGCACCGTGACCTGTACGCTGTTGTAGCCGCTGCCCGAGTGCGGATTGTCGCAGCGGGTCAGGGGCTGGGCTTGTTCGGCCAGTTCCGCATCCATCTGGCGCAGCAGCTCCACCGGATAGTCATCGCTGGCGGCGATACGGCTGCGGTATTTGTTGAAGATCTGTTTGGCCGCTTCCAGATCGAGCAGGGTATTGCGGGTGCGTCCCGCATCGACATTGGTGACCGATAGCAGATGGGCGCGCTGCAGTGCGCGCAGCGCCAGCAGACATTCGAAACGGGTGGCGAACACCAGTCGCACGCCCAGATGATCGAAGATGTCGGCGGCCAGATAGGCAGCCTTTTGCAGCAGCTTGAGCAGGATGCTGTTGCGGCCCTTGTTGTTCTTGCGGTCGTAGTGCAGCAGCGGCAGACAGATCTCGCCATCGGTGAGGAAGTAGCGCTCGCCGTCACTGCGGATTACTTCATCGAGCGAACCGAAGACCTGGCTGCGGATAGCGTGGAAATGGCGTAGCTTGAGGTTGTTATCGATGTAGAAAATGCCGTGCATGACTTTCAGCACGGCGCAGGCCCACATGCGCCGCAGATCCACCTGCTGGCCACGCAGCGAGGCATACACCAGCAGCTGTAGCGGATCGTCCGGTGCACGCACTTCGGCCGGTATCAGCGCCGCCTGTTCGGGCGTGAGAAACGTCTGGCAGATGAATTCCACTGCTTCCGCATGGGCCTGACGGATCAGACGGGGTGCGGCCGGCTGGTCCAGATCGAAGCCGTATTCGCGCACGAACTGGCGCGCATCGTGGAGATTGCGCAACGCTAGCGCGCCCAGATCGATCGCCGAGACTCCGTTGGCAATGGCGTTCAGATAGCTCCAGTTGAGCGAGAACTTGCCCTTGCTTTTGAGAGTGGCATTCAGGGTTTGCATAGCAGCGATGGGGGACAGCGATGATCCAGTATCGCAGTCCCTTCAGGCAGCGTCAATGCTGCAGCGCCGCAGCGCAAGCGCTAGTAGGCGGTTGCCGCGCTATTGATTTCGTGTCAGTATTGCCGCGCAGTTAAACGCTGCATAAAACTAAAAAATACGGAGATCGACTTGAAAAACACCATGCTCATCTGCTCCCTGCTTGCCGCTGCCACGGCCCAAGCAGCAACGGGGCCGGAGTTCGATGCCAAGCACTTGTCGCAGGACGTGAAAGTGCTGGCATCGGATGAATTTGAAGGACGCGGGCCGAACACGGCCGGCGAAAACAAGACTGTGGCTTTTCTGATCGAACAGTTCAAGGCGGCCGGTCTGCAGCCTGCTGGCGATCTGCTCAAAGGTCAGAAGAATGTGCGCAGCTGGACTCAGGATGTACCGCTGGGCCGTTTCGAAATCAAAGGCCCCGTCAAACTGCAGCTGCATGATGCCAAAGGCAATCAGGAGCTCAAGCAGGGCGAAGACATGGCGGTGCGTGCCG
The DNA here is from genome assembly GCF_964031615.1 of Duganella fentianensis. GTDB lineage: Bacteria > Pseudomonadota > Gammaproteobacteria > Burkholderiales > Burkholderiaceae_D > Rugamonas > Rugamonas fentianensis_A. The sequence continues at coordinate 49,821 of NZ_CAXIQN010000008.1, read as the reverse complement.
CCATGAATGGCAGCAAGAAGGTGGACTTCCGCAATGCGCCGCTGGTGTTCGTCGGCTATGGCGTCAATGCGCCCGAGCGTAAATGGGATGACTTCAAAGGCTTTGATCTGCGCGGCAAGCTGGCCGTGGTGCTGATCAACGATCCCGACTTTGAAACGGGCGCTGGCGAGTTCGGTGGCAAGGCCATGACTTACTATGGCCGCTGGACCTATAAATATGAAGAGATGGCACGCCGCGGTGCGCTGGGCACCATCATCGTGCACGAGACGGCACCGGCGTCGTATGGCTGGCCAACGGTGAAGAACTCCAACACCAACGTGATGTACGACATCGTGCGCAAACAGCCAGCGCTGGCCCACGCCTCGATGGAAGCTTGGATGCAGCGCGATCTGGCGGTGGATCTGTTCAAGCGCGGCGGGCAGGATTTTGAAGCGCTGAAAAAGCTGGCACAGACGCGTAACTTCAAACCTGTGCAACTGCAGGGCGTAACGCTGACGGCCAGCTATGCGGTGGATGCCCAGACCATCGTGTCGAAGAACGTGGCGGGCCGTGTGGTGGGCAGCGCCCATCCGGAACAGACCGTGATGTATAGCGCGCACTGGGATCATCTGGGTGTCGGCCTGCCAGATGCGAAGGGCGACAAGATCTATAACGGTGCCGTGGACAATGCTACCGGCATTGCCGCACTGCTGGAACTGGCGCGCGCCTATGGCAAAGCACCGGCACCGCAGCGTAGTGTGCTGTTCCTTGCCGTGACGGCGGAAGAGAAGGGCTTGCTGGGTTCTGAGTACTATGCGGCCTATCCGCTGTATCCACTGGCGGAAACCGTGGGCGCCATCAATATGGATGCACTGAGCCCATACGGCCCGGCACGTAACTTCACCATCTCCGGTAGCGCCAAACTGGATCTGCTCGATCAGCTGATCGCCAAGGCCAAGCAGTACGACATGGTGTATGCGCCTGATCCGAAGCCGGAAGCGGGTCACTTCTTCCGCTCCGACCACTTCCCGCTGGCCAAGCGGGGCGTGCCGGCAATATCCTTCGGCTCCGGTGATGACTGGATCGACGGTGGTGTAGCCGCCGGCCACAAAATGGAAGAAGACTATGTGGTGAACAATTACCACCAGCCTTCGGATGAATGGAAAGCCGAGTGGCCGTTCACTGGCATGGCACGCGATCTGGGCCTGCTGTATGGTCTGGGGCGTGATCTGGCCGAATCGAAGGACTGGCCGAACTGGGCGCAGGATGCCGAGTTCCGCATCATCCGCGATGCCAGCGCCAATAAGCGCCGCTAGAGCCTGCTAGCCGCAGCTCGCAAGACCGCCAGTGTTGGCGGTCTTTTTTTTTGCTGCCGGCATAGCGCGCTTTAAGGGCGCGGGCCGATATGGGTGGCGAGGAAGCTTTCGATCTGGCGCCACAGGTCTATCCGTGGCTGCTGGGTTTTCCAGTGCTCGACCTGAGGGGGGTATTCCAGCCATTGCACGGGGGCCTGCTGCGCCTGTAGCGTGGCGTACAGCTGGCGGCCCTGCTGATAGTCGAGGCGTTCGCTATCCTTGTCGTAGGCCAGCAAGACGGGCTTGCGCAGTTCGCCGAGACGGGCGTTGAGCGCATCGTCTTTGGGTTTGAGTTCGGCCGACCAGCTGATGGCGCACTGGTAGGTTTGCGCCTGCGTCAGCAGGCTGCGCAGCGCCGCCGCGCCGCCACCGTGGCCGCCGGCGATGCACACGCGCGCTGGATCGCTGTAACCCTGCTTGGCCGCCCATTGCACGGCATCGGCTAGATCGGTGAGCGCATCGGTACCTGAGCCGGCGGGCGTCAGGTTCAGATGGCGCAGGCCGAAGCCGTTGCTGCCACGGGGGCTTACCTGCAGCACGGCATAGCCACGCGAAGCGAGAAACTGCACTTCGGGGTTCCATTCCCACAAGCCGTTGCGCTGCGCCATGCTGGCGCCATTCAGCACTACCGTGGGGAAGGGCGCTTTGCCCGTATGCTTGGGCAAGGTGAGCAGTACCGGAATCTGCTGGCCGTCGCGCGCAGCAAAGCGTTCCAAGCTCATATTCGACATCTGCTGTGGTGCGAGCTGCGGCATGGCGCTGCCGAGCAGGCTCACGGCCTTGCTGTCGCGGTGGTAGAGCAGGAAGGCATGGCTCTGGATGTCGGAGTGGGTGCTGATCAGCACATAGGGCGTGCTGCTGAAACGGCCGCGCGAGATCTGGTTGACCAGACCGGGAAACTGCTGGTCCACCTGTTCTTGCAAGGCCTTCATGGCGGGATCGAACCAGACGGTGGTGGCAGCATCCGTATTGAAGCGGAAGCCCAGCATATTGCGCGGCCCGACGATGAAGCTGCCATCGGTGTCAAAGCCCGGTGCGGTAATCAGGGGCTGCGGCAGCAGTGTCTGGCGGGCGATGTCGTAGCGATAGATGCCGGCCTCGTCACGGCCATTGCGGGCCCGCACGTAGAGCTGGTCTTCGGCAAACAGCAGCGGCTTGAACCCGTCAGTCAGTGGCGTGCCCATGCGGGTAATCTCGCGCCAGCTATCGCCGTCGCGCAGGAAGCTCTGATGCAGATCCTGGCGCCAGGCCGTAGCGATGCGCGGCTTGCCATCTGCATCAATCAGGAGCTGGAAGGTGTTGTTGGGGACGCGGAAATTATGCACGCGCCCCGTGCGGGTGTCCATGCGCGCCATTTCCGCACTGTCGGGCAGGGTGGAGATGACATACAGCTCTTCGTCGGGCGTGGCGGGAAAACCGTTGTAGCTGAGACCAGACTGGCTATCCGTCCGGACCTGATCGCCATCGGCAAAGCCGCGCGGGTGGCCGACGGTTTCGCGCAGCAGGATGCGGTTCTTGCCGTCGCGATCCATCGCATACACACCGGTCTTGCCGATAGTGCCGTTGTGATCGACGTTGTTAGTGGTGAAAACCAGCCTTTCGTCGCTGATCCAGAAAATCAGATCGACATCGGCATTGTTGAAGTTGGCCACCGCACGCGCCTGTTTGCTTTCCGTGTCTACCACCGTCAGCATAAAGCGTCCCTGTGGCGACAGCCGGCGCAAAGCAATCTGGCGCCCGCTGGGGGAGATGGCTGCGCCACTGGTGTTGGGGCGCTGAAAAAACTGCTCGACCGGTATCTTGCTGGCGGTGTCGGAAGGTGCTTGCGCCTGACTAGGGCCGGCAACGAGGACGCAACTGAAGAGACTAGCAACAAGCAAGCGCATAATAATTTTTAGATAACTAATTAAAATGCAACTTTACCGGCAAATGCGCACTGCGGCAATCTACCGCGGGAAAAGAAAAACCCGCGGCGCCGCACGCAAGGCTGAGTTGCAGTGCAGGCGGCGCGGGCGGTGTGGCCTTGCTAGGCTTTACAGGTAGCGCGACAGCAGGGCGCGGTCGTAGCCGGCACCGAGTTCGATGCGTACGATGTGGCCGCTACCGGCTGCCACGCTGATCTCGTTGCCGTCGTCCGACAGCATGCGGTTCAGGGTGATGTCGTGGTTGCCGCTAGGGTGCATGACTTCGATCTTGTCGCCCACACTGAAGCGGTTTTTCACGTCCACCCGCGCCCAGCCGTCTTCGACGCTGAGCACATCGCCCACGTACTGGCTGCGGTCGGCTTCGGAAGCGCCGCGCATATAGTTCTGGTGCGCCTGCGTGTGGTGGCGCTGGTAGAAGCCATCCGTATAGCCGCGGTTGGCCAGACCTTGCAGCTGGCCCAGCAGGCTGATATCGAACGGACGGCCAGCGACCGCATCGTCAATCGCGCGGCGGTACACCTGCGCCGTGCGGGCCGCATAGAACAGCGACTTGGTGCGGCCTTCCACTTTGAGCGAATTGACACCGATCTTGACCAGGCGCTCGATGTGCTCGACAGCGCGCAAGTCCTTGGAGTTCATGATGTAGGTGCCGTGCTCGTCTTCGATGATGGGCATCAGCTGACCGGGACGCTGGGCTTCCTCGATCAGGTAAGGACGGTCGGCCAGCGGGTGGCGCGCTTCCTGATGCAGGGTCGAGAACGGACGGGCGTCCGCTTCTTCGATGGCGCGCTGGAAGTTCAGCGGTATCACTTCCATCTTGCCCAGATCACCCGTAGCGTCTTCGGCCGCGTTTTTTACCTGATAGTCCCAGCGGCAGGAATTGGTGCAAGTGCCCTGATTCGGATCGCGGTGGTTGAAGTAGCCGGACAGCAGGCAGCGGCCCGAATAGGCGATGCACAGCGCGCCGTGGACGAACACTTCCAGCTCCATCTCCGGACATTGCTGGCGGATTTCCTCGATCTCATCGAGCGACAGCTCACGCGACAGAATCACGCGGGTCAGACCCATGCGGTGCCAGAATTTAACGTCGGCCCAGTTGACGGCATTGGCCTGCACCGACAGGTGCACAGGCACTTCCGGCCACTTGTCGCGCACCATCATGATCAGGCCGGGATCGGCCATGATCAGCGCATCCGGCTTCATGTTGATCACCGGCTCCATATCGCGCAGATAGGTTTTCAGCTTGGCGTTGTGGGCGAAGATGTTGCTGGCGACAAAGAATTGCTTGCCGCGCGCGTGGGCACCATCGATGCCTTCCTGCAGGGCGTCCAGTGTCGAAAAGTCATTATTGCGCACGCGCAAGCTGTAGCGAGGCTGACCGGCGTACACGGCATCGGCGCCGTAATCGAAGGCAGCGTGCATTTTGGCCAGCGAACCGGCGGGCAGGAGGAGTTCAGGAGAGCTAAGCATGATAAAAAGAAGCGCGCAAAGTGGCGAATCTTAGTGCCTAGCGTCAAGCTAGTCCTTGATCTGGATCAAAAAACCTCACCTTGGGGTCAGGTCGGGCAAAGTGCAGGTGTCAGGTCGGGCATCGGTGCAGCCTCAGCCAGTAGCTTACCGTTGAGGCCCCTTTGCCCGACCTGACACTGACACTTTGCCCGACCTGACCCCGCGGGTTTAGCTGCGGGCAGGGATGTTGAGACCTTTGGCGACGGCGGGACGGGCGACGAAGGCGGCGAGGACGCGCTGCACTTCGGGGAAGCGCTCGATCTGCACCAGTTCGCCCGCGCCGTAATGGCTGATCAGGTTGCGGATCCACGGGAAGATGGCGATGTCGGCAATCGTGTATTGCTCGCCCATGATCCACTGGCGGCCCTGCAGGCGGTGCTCCAGCACGCCCAGCAGGCGGGCTGCTTCGGCGACGTAACGGTCACGCGGACGTTTGTCTTCGTAGTCTTTGCCGGCAAATTTGTGGAAGAAACCGACCTGACCGAACATGGGGCCTACGCCGCCCATCTGGAACATCAGCCACTGCAGGGTTTCGTAGCGCTGAGCCAGATCCTCCGGCAGCAGTTTGCCGGCCTTGGCAGCCAGATAGAGCAGGATGGCGCCCGATTCCCACAGGCCGAGCGGCTGGCCGTCCGGACCATTCGGGTCAATGATGGCAGGAATCTTGTTGTTGGGGTTGAGCGAGATGAATTCTGGCGATAGCTGGTCATTGCTATCGAAGCTCACCAGATGGGCTTCGTATGGCAGGCCCAGTTCTTCCAGTGCGATGGACACTTTGACGCCATTCGGCGTGGGCAGCGAGTACAGCTGGATGCGCTCGGGGAATTGTGCAGGCCATTTTTTGGCGATGGGGAAGTCAGCAAGAGTTGTCATGTCGGGTCCGTAGAAAACTGTTGAGCGGGGATTATCCACGGATTTGACGAAGGCTGCTGACGGTGCCCGCAAGGGCGGGCACCGCAGGGGCGCGCTTACAGCGCTTTACTGCACAGGCGGAAGTCCGGATCTTCCGGATACGGCTGGATCTGGAAGCCAAGACTCGCCATCAGCTTCAGCATACCGGTGTTCTTGACCAGCACCAGACCGTCGATTTCCGTCAGCCCTTTGTCGCGCGCCACGTCCATGATGGCCAGCATCAGGCGCGTGCCTAGACCCTGGCCGCTGTAGCGGTCATCCACCAGCAGCGAGAATTCGCAGGTGCTGTGGTCGGGGTTGGCGATGTAGCGCGATACACCGATGATGTGCGAAGTCTCGGTGAATTCGCCATCTTCGCCCGGCGTGCGGGTGGTCTGCACGGCCACCAGCGCCATTTCGCGGTCGTAGTCGATCAGCGTGTACTTGGCCAGCATCGGCACGGACAGTTCGCGCAGCGAGGACGCGAAGCGGTAGTAGCGCGACTTTTCCGACAGTCCCCGTACCAGATCCTGCAGCATGGAGGCATCGTCCGGCTGCACAGGGCGCAGGGTGTACTGGCCACCGCCGCGCATCGGCCATTCCTGCGTGTAGTTGGACGGGTAAGGCAGGATGGCCAGATGGTCGTAGTCGCTGGCCGAAGGCGGCGCGGCATCAACCACGATGCGGGCATCCACCGCCAGCGCACCGTTTTCATCGACGATCAGCGGGTTGATGTCCATCTCGCGCAGCTGTGGCAGTTCGCACACCATTTCCGACACCCGTAGCAGCATCTGTTCGATAGCTTCGCGCTGGGCCGGTGGCGCACCGCGCCATTCGCCCAGTGTTTCGGCGGTGCGTACGCGGTCGATCAGGCGCTGGGCGAGGAACAGATTGAGTGGCGGCAGTTCTACTGCGCGGTCGTTGATCAGTTCTATCATGGTGCCGCCTGCGCCGAAGCTGATGGCGGGGCCGAACAGGTGGTCCGTCACCACGCCGATATACAGTTCGCGGCCATGGCGCTTGCCGGCCATCTTCTGGATGGTGACGCTGTTGATGCGGGCATCCGGCTGCAGCCGGCGTACGGTGGCCATCATGTCACTGAAGGCGTCGCGCACGGCGGCGGCATTCTGGACATTCAGCACCACACCCTGCACATCGGACTTGTGCGGGATATCGGGCGAATCGATTTTCAGCGCTACCGGATAACCAAGCTGGCTGGAAATCAGCATGGCTTCGCTGGCCGTGCGCGCGAGGATGGTCTGGGTGATCGGGATATGGAAGGCCGCTAGCAGGGCTTTCGATTCCATCTCCGTCAGCACTTTGCGGCGTTCGGCCAGCACGCCTTCGATCAGCAGGCGGGCGCCATCCAGATCGGGCTTGGCCAGTTGCGACAGCGGTGGCGGGGTCTGGTGCAGCAGCTGCTGGTTCTGGTAGAACGAGGCGATATTGCTGAAGCCATCCACCGCCGCTTCCGGCGTGCGGAAGGTGGCCACACCGGCCGTGTTGATGATCTGGCGTGCTTCGGATACCTGTTCGTCGCCCATCCAGCAGGTCAAGAGGGGCTTGCCCAGCCCTGCATTCATGGCGCTGACGGCGCGTGCCACGCCGGCCGGATCGCCGCCCAGTTTGGGCGAATAGATCACCAGCACGCCATCGACTGCGCTATCGCGTGCGCAAGCCTGTATCGCAGCGCAGAAGGCATCGGCGTCGGCATCTTCCGACAGGTCGAGCAGATTCGACAGAGTGGCATTGGCCGGCAGGATGGGCATCAGCGTGCGCGCCGCTTCGTCCGACAGGCGGGCCAGTTTCAGATCCAGTTCGTCGATCCAGTCGGCTGCCAGCACGCCAGGGCCGCCGCCATTGGTGACGATGGCCAGACGCGGGCCCACCGGACGGTAGCGCGAGGCCAGACATTTGGCCGCCGCAAACAGCTGCACGAAGGACTTTACGCGTACAGCACCGGTGCGGCGCAGGGCGGAATCGAAAATGTCGTCGGAGGCGACGATGGAGCCCGAGTGAGTCAGGGCGGCGGCCGAGGCGGCCGAGGCATTGCCCGCTTTGAGTACCACCACCGGCTTGGTATTGGCCGCGCCGCGCAGGGCCGACAGGAAGCGCCGTGCATTGGTCACGCCTTCCATGTAGATGACGATACTCTGGGTGGCCGGATCGGTGGCAAGGAAGTCCAGCGTCTGCGCCAGATCGACTGCCGTATTGGCGCCCAGCGAGACGACGGTGGAGAAGCCCACGGCATTCTTGTTACCCCAGTCCAGAATCGCCGAGGTCAGCGCACCCGATTGGGAAATCAGCGCCAGACTGCCCGGCTGGGCCAGCTGGCCGGCCACGCTGGCATTGATGTTCAGGCGCGGACGCTGGTAGCCCAGACAGTTCGGTCCCAGCAGGTGGATGCCGTGTTTGCGGGCGATATTGTGCAGTTCGCGCGCCAGCGTGCTATCGACGCCGGCCGACAGGATCAGCGCGGCACGGCACTGGATGCGTCCCGCCACTTCCAGTGCAAAGCACAGTTCTTCCGTGGGCAGGGCGATCACGGCCAGATCGGCGCGCGAATGGGCCAGATCGGCCAGCGTGCCCGTCATGCCCACATCCAGATACGTCACGGGACCCTTGAAGCCGCCCTGTTCCAGCTGGGCGCTAATTGAGCGGCCATAACTGGTCTGGGTGTCCGGCTGGTCCGGCTTGCCGGCAAAAACAACGATGGACTGGGGCGAGAACAGGGGGGTGAGGTAGTGGGTTTCCATGAGCGTGATCGGCAGTGTGGGAGATCGGCTAGCGCCGGGTAAGCGCTGCCGACAATAGCATTGATCGGGTTCAGTCGTCCATTCCGAGCAAAACTTTCACGTGGGCGGCGGCGCTGCGCGCCAGCGAGGACATCACATATCCACCTTCCAGACAGGACACGATACGGCCCTGACAGTGGCGCTGCGCTACGGCAACGATCTGTTTGGTGATCCACGCGTAGTCCGCTTCCACCAGACCGAGGTTGCCCATGTCGTCATCGCGGTGGCCATCGAAGCCGGCCGAAATGAAAATCAGCTGGGGCCGGAATTGATCCAGCGCGGGTATCCATTTCTCCAGTACGGCCTGACGCAGCGCATCGCTGCCCGAGCGGGCCGGCAGTGCCACGTTGACCATATTCGGCCCGCGCGGCACGTTGCCGCAGAACGGATACAGCTTGTCTTCGAAGATGGAGCACATCAGCACACGCTCGTCGTCGTGCAGGATGTCTTCGCTGCCGTTACCGTGGTGGACGTCGAAATCCACCAGCGCCACCCGTTCCAGCCCATGCACATTGAGCGCATGACGGATGCCGACGGCAACGTTGTTAAAAAAGCAGAAACCGCCCGCCGCGCTGTACTCGGCATGGTGGCCGGGCGGGCGCACATTGCAGAAAGCTGTACCGGCGCCCTTGGTCAGCACCATGTCGGTGGCCATCACGGCGGCACCGGCTGCGCGCAGGGCGGCCTGATAGCTGTATTGATTCATGCTGGTGTCAGGGTCGACCTGCACCGAGCCTTCCTTGGGCGACTGGGCCGCCAGCTCGTGGATGTACAGGCTGGCGTGTGCTTGCGCCAGCTGTTTTTCGGTCGCCAGCGGGGCGTCCATTGGTTGCATGAAATCGAGCAGGCCCTTGATCAGCAGCATGTCGTTGACCGCGCCGATGCGTTCGGGGCATTCGGGGTGTTGATCGCCCATCGAGTGTTTCAGGCAATCGGGGTGGGAAATATAAACTGGCAGCATCGTCAAACGTGGGTAAGCGTTACAGGCACGCGCTACATGACGCACGTGGTCGGTGGGTGAAACCTAACGAAGTCAATTCAGTGTAATGAGCAAGATCAAGTATTTCGTTGATCTATATCAAAGATACATGAGCGATATAACGTCGCTGTGTACAGGCGAAAAAAAACCGGGCTCTGCAAGAAACAGAGCCCGGTTTTCTAGTCCAGCATGATGACCTTAGAACTGGTTCATCGTGTTGTCTTTACCTGCTGCTTTCAGGGCTGCTTCGCCGCTGAAGTAGTCTTTGTGGTCGTCGCCGATGTCGGAACCGGACATGTTCTGGTGTTTTACGCAAGCGATACCCTGACGGATTTCCTTACGTTGTACGCCAGCCACATAACCGAGCATACCCTGGTCGCCGAAGTATTCTTTGGCCAGATTGTCGGTCGACAGCGCAGCCGTGTGGTAGGTCGGCAGCGTGATCAGGTGGTGGAAGATGCCGGCTTCGCGGGCTGCATCCGCCTGGAAGGTGCGGATTTTCTCGTCAGCTTCTTTGGCCAGTTCGGTGTTGTCGTATTCCACGCTCATCAGCTGGCTGCGCTCGTAGGACGAGACGTCTTTGCCTTCCGCTTTCATGCGGTCGTAAGCTTGCTGACGGAAGTTCAGGGTCCAGTTGAACGATGGGCTGTTGTTGTACACCAGCTTGGCGTTAGGGATCACTTTACGGATTTCGCTGACCATGCCGCCGATCTGGGCGATATGTGGTTTTTCCGTTTCGATCCACAGCAGGTCGGCACCGTTCTGCAGCGAGGTGATGCAGTCCAGTACGCAGCGCGCTTCGCCGGTGCCGGAACGGAACTGGAACAGGTTCGATGGCAGACGCTTAGGACGCAGCAGTTTGCCTTCGCGTTTGATGATCACGTCGCCGTTGCCCAGAGCGTCAGCCGACACTTCTTCGCAATCGAGGAAGGAGTTGTACTGGTCGCCCAGGTCGCCTGGCTGCTTGGTCACAGCGATCTGTTTGGTCAGGCCGGCACCCAGCGAGTCGGTACGGGCGACGATGATGCCGTCGTCCACGCCCAGTTCCAGGAAGGCGTAACGGATCGCGCGGATCTTGGCCAGGAAGTCTTCGTGTGGCACGGTGACTTTACCGTCCTGGTGACCGCATTGCTTCTCGTCCGACACCTGGTTTTCGATCTGGATGCAGCAGGCACCTGCTTCGATGAACTGCTTGGCCAGCAGGTAGGTTGCTTCAGCGTTACCGAAACCGGCGTCGATGTCGGCGATGATAGGTACAACGTGGGTCACGTGGTTGTCGATTTTTTCCTGAATCGCCGCTTTGGCAGCGCCTTCGGCAGCGTCCAGTTGACGGAACAGGCCGCCCAGTTCACGTGCGTCAGCCTGACGCAGGAAGGTGTACAGCTCTTTGATCAGGGCCGATACGGCGGTTTTTTCGTGCATCGACTGGTCTGGCAGCGGACCGAATTCCGAGCGCAGCGCGGCAACCATCCAGCCCGACAGGTAGAGGTAGCGGCGTTCGGTGCTGTTGAAGTGCTTCTTGATCGAAATCATCTTCTGCTGACCGATGAAACCGTGCCAGCAACCCAGCGACTGGGTGTACTTGGCTGGATCGGCATCGTAGGCAGCCATGTCGGCGCGCATGATTTTGGCCGTGTACTTGGCGATGTCCAGACCGGTTTTGAAACGGTTCTGAGCGCGCATACGGGCAGCCGATTCAGGATTGATGGCGTTCCATGCACTACCTTCTTTTTGCTTCAGTGCAGCAACGGCTTGGATGTCGTCTTGGTATTGGGACATGATGATTTCCTTGGCAGTTAAACAGAATAATAAAGATTCAAAAACGGGTGCCGGGAGTGTAGGTAGTGCGGTTCACTGGGGCCGGCGGTAAGTAAATAATGCGTTGAAAACTTTCTATAAAAAGCGAAGTTCGATGGAATAATCATAGTCCTTTTTTCGCTGAGTGGCATGTCTTATATAAGACATATAACTTAATTTTATCTGTTCAATTTCAATGACTTATCATTTAATTTTTATGATGTGGAATGACTTTTTATCGGATGGGATGAATTCTGTGGTTTTTTTGCGACCTCAATTCTGCAATGTGAGAGTGCCGTTTCGCATCGTGGGAAATGGTGTCTGAATGGCGCGACGTTGTCTTGCCTTATGTCATTGATTAGTTCTGACGGTCGGCGTAAGGTCGTTAGTGCGGGGAGACTTTAAAGGAGATAGTGATGAATAAGAGCGTGCTGGCAGGGGTTCTGATGTTGCAGTGCGGTTGGCTGGCCAATGTGCAGGCCGCTGAAGCGCATGGCACTACGGCCGAAGCGGAAGCCATGGTGCAGCAGGCGGTGGCGCTGGTGAAATCGGCGGGGCCGGACAAGGCCTACAAGAGCTTTACCGAGCATCCGAATGGTGCGTTCAAGGACAAGGACATGTATGTGTTCGTATATGACTACGAAGGCAACTGTCTGGCGCAGGGTGCCAATCCCAAAATGGTGGGCAAGAACCTGTACATCATGAAGGATGTGGACGGCAAACCGTTCATCAAGGACATGATCGATATGGTCAAGAGCAAAGGCAAAGGCTGGTATGGACCCTACAAGTTCAATAATGCAGCGACCAATAGCTATGACCTGAAAAAATCCTATTGCGCGCAGGGTGCTGCCAACACCATGGTGTGTGTCGGCATCTACGAAGGTAACTAAGGCATAGTTCTGGCTATACCGGAAGTAAATAACTCTATAATCACCCTCGGGCATGGACGCTAACCCGCAGCGTCCGGTGCCATGGCTGAGGGGGATGACTTGCAGCAAGACCGGTGGTGGCTGACGTGGGCTTGGGTGGTGCTGGCGCTGGCGGGCCTGCAGGGGCAGGCGTGCGCGGCCGATGTGTACATCATCGACATGAACTCCAGCAAATCCCACTTTAACAATAGTCACGTGATGCGCCTGCTGAATGCGGCGCTGGAAGCGTCGCGCAGCCGTTACGGTGACTACGAGCTGAAAGTGTCAGCTCTGCACATGGAGCGCGAACGCTTGCTGCAGGAAATGCTCAAGGGCAGCAATGTGAATCTGAGCGGGCAGGTCACATCGGCCGAGTGGGAAACCAAGCTGATACCGATCCGCATTCCACTCGATAAAGGGTTGTCCTGTTATCGGATTTCTCTGATCGACGGCCGCAAGCAAAATCTGTTCAGCGCGGTGCGTACGCTGGACGATCTCAAACAGTACAGCTTAGGGGCGGGGCGCCAGTGGAGTTCCACTGGCATCTACCGCCAGGCCGGCCTGCCGCTGGTGGAAACCAATAGCACGCTGGGGCTGCATCACATGCTGGCAGCAGGGCGCTTCCAGCATTTCCCCCGTGCCATCGACGAAGCCATCTACGAGCAGGCCGCCTATGTGCAGGAATTTCCCACGCTGACGGTCGAGCGCAGCTTTGCTCTATATATTCCAGCGCCGCGCTATTTCTTTATCGGCGGGCAGCAGCAGCGGCTGGCGCAGCGGCTCGAATACGGCCTGCAGCGGCTCGTTGCCGACGGTCGCTATGACCAGTTATTCCACCAGTTCTATGACGGACTGATAGAACAGTCCGGTCTGCGCAAGCGGCGCATCTTCAGGCTGGACAATCCCGAACTTTCGCCACTGACGCCGCTAGACAATAAGGCCTACTGGTATGTGCCGGAGTAGGGTGCGCGACTGGGCTAGAACTGCGCTGACTCAGCCTTTTTCTTGGCAGCTCGCTCGGCGGCGTTATCGGTTTTGTATTTCTGTGAAAGGTCATTGCGTATATAACGGAGCTGCATAGTGAAGCTCAGGTGGGGCGCGTCTAGTTCGATGATCGCGTCGGCCGGCTCGAAGCGCGCGAACTGATCGCCTACATAAGGCAGTCGAGTAGCCCTGACTTTGTACTTCGACTGCAAGTATTGATAGACAGAGGCAAAGCGCTCCTTGTCCATCTCCATAATGACCCCGGCCAGCTTGCCCGTACTATCGAAGATATACAAGACTTCCGTGAGTCCCTCGATCTGGTATGCAGAGCCATCGCTTGCCAGCATCTTTCCGCCACTATATTTATTGATGCCGCGCTCGCTGAGGTCGGTGCTACGGGACAGACTGTTGGACAGCTCCTCGCTGGTGGTGACGCCAATCTCGACCCCGAGCACCTGGGTTCCAGCCTTCGCCGGCTGTAACCATAGCATGCAGGGCAAAATCAGCAGGGGCAATGGCAGACGCATGATGAATTCTCAAAAGATAGAGCTGCTGGCATAAGGCTGTGAATATGGTAGATTTTACAAGGGTGGTATCAACTACTTTTGTGTTTGCGCAAAGACTGGGCTGGTGTTTTATGACGTGGATAATGAAATCTGATGGAAAGCGTAAGCCTGCATTGCTGCAGCGTCGAATGCTGGTTTTGCCGTTAATGCTGTTGACTCAGTTGCCGTTGCCTGTGCTAGCACAAGTAGAGCAGCCAGCCAAAGGGCTGAGGGCCGAAGCTGCAATTCTCGGTTCGGCGGGTGAGACTAGCCTGCAGGAGCTGCGGGTGCAGGGGCGCAAAGTGCTAGTTCATCTGCCTGCCGGTGATGGTTCGGCGCGTCCTTTACCGCTGGTGTTAGCCCTGCATGGCGGCGGCGGCCATGCCGGACTGATGGCCGATGATAGTCGCTACGGTTGGCAGCGTGAAGCTGATCAGGGTGGTTTTATCGTGGCGTTCCCGAATGGCGCCAGCCGCTTGCCCGGAGGGCGGCTGGCAACCTGGAATGCGGGGGGATGCTGCGGCTATGCGCGCGATCAGACAGTGGATGATGTGGCTTTTCTGCGTGCCGTGGTGGCGGAACTGGCAGGGCGCTACCGCATCGATAGCGCGCGGGTTTTTGCCACTGGCATGAGCAATGGCGGCATGATGGCGCACCGACTGGCCTGCGATGCGGCCGATCTGTTTCGCGCCGTTGCTTCGGTGGCCGGTACGGATGCCAGCGCGCACTGTCAGCCGTCCCGTCCCGTCTCTGTGCTGCACATCCATGCGCGAGACGATGACCATGTGCTGTACGCGGGCGGTGCCGGGCCCAACGCGTTCCGTGACCGGCGCAGCGTGATGGAGTTCGTCTCCGTGCCGCAGACGGTGGCGCGCTGGGTGCTGCGCGACCAGTGCCACAGTGCGGCGCAGCCGGTGCTGCAGGTGGTGGGTGCCAGCTGTGTGGCGTATGGCGACTGTGCCGCCGGTGTCCGTGTGCAGTTATGCAGCACCGACACGGGCGGCCATAGCTGGCCCGGCCCTGCCGCGCCGATCGATGCCACCCGCGAGATCTGGCGCTTCTTTAGCGCAAGCGCCAGCCAGCCCTAGTTCAGCTGGGCGGCGATCCAGCGATTCACCGCACCCTCGAGTACGTCCAGCGGCACCGAGCCGTGCGATAGCACTTCGTTGTGGAAGGCGCGCAGGTCGAACTTCTTGCCCAGTTTGGTCTCGGCACGGCTACGCAGTTCGCGCAGTTTCAGTTCGCCGATCTTGTAGCTGAGCGCCTGACCCGGTACGGCGATGTAGCGCTCCACTTCCTGCACGGCCGTCACTTCATCCTGCGGCACGTTGTCCTTGAAGTAGGCGATGGCCTGCTCGCGCGTCCAGCCTTTGGAGTGGATGCCGGTATCCACCACCAGCCGCACGCCGCGCCAGATTTCCGCCGTCAGGCGACCCACCCATTGCCACGGATCGTCATACATGCCGATCTCCTGCCCCAGCATTTCGCTGTACAGGCCCCAGCCTTCGGAGAAGGCCGTGCTGGCGCCGAAGCGGCGGAAGTCCGGCAGACCGGCCGTTTCCTGCGCCAGACTGCGCTCGAAATGGTGGCCGGGGATGGCTTCGTGCAGGAAGAAGGCATTGGTGGTGAAGCGGGTGCGCGTCTCCGGTTTGTAGGCGTTGAAGTAGAACACGCCGGGACGTTTGCCATCGACCGAGCCGCGCTGGTAGGAAGCCGGTGCAGCACTGACTTCGCGATAGCCTTCGACCGGGCGGATTTCGAATGGCGCTTTGGGCAGGTGGGCAAACAGCAGGTTCTGTTTGGCCTCGACTTTCGGGCGGATCGCTTCATAGGCAGCCTGAATTTCCTCGCGGGTTTTGAAGCGCAGTTCCGGTGCCGTGTTCAGATGCTGGAAGAATTCCTTGAGTGTGCCCTTGAAGCCAACCTTTTCCTTGGCGATTTCGAACTGGGCACGGATGCGCGCCACTTCGCTCAGACCGATGTCGTGGATCTGGGCGGGCGTCAGTTCGGTGGTGGTGGAGCGGCGCGCGAGGAATGCATACCATTCCTGCCCGCCGGGCAGGGCACCGATGCCGGCCGTGTCGCGTCCCGCCGGCAGATAGGTGTCGCGCATGAAGCTGAGCAGCTTGCGGTTGGCCGGTGCCAGCTGTTCGCGTACCAGCTTGCCGTAGGCGGTCGTCAGGCGTTCCTTGTCGGCGGCACTGAACGAGGACGGGAATTTCTTCACCGGCCCCATATAGGTGCTGGTGTCCAGATTGTCGCTGCCGACGTTTTCTAATTGCGGCAGCACGCGCTGGATCAGTGCTTTAGGCATGACCACGCCCTGTGCGATGCCTTTGCGCATATCGACCATCAGATGCTCGACGGCGGGAGCGTAGCCGGATGCACGCTGCAGCCAGTTGTCATAGTCCTGCACCGTCTGGAAGGGCTGGGCCGAACTGCCCGAACCCAGTTGCGCCATGCTCAGGTGCAGGCCGGAGAACTGGTCGACAGGCATCAGGTCAGTCGGGAAGCGCAGGCCATCGAGCACCTGCTGCAGGCGATAGCGCAGCAGATCGTAGCTGATGCGGTCTTCGGCCGGCAGGGTGGCGGGATCGTAGGCCGCGCTCAGCGCCAGATATTTTTCCGCCAGTGCGCGGCTCTGGGCGTGGGCTTCGGCCGCTGTCAGCGGGCCGAACAGATGGTTGTAGCGCTGGTCGCCGTTGTAGGTGGCGGCAATCGGGTTCTCGCGCAGATAGTCTTCCCAGTACTGGGCATAGAGCTGGTTCATCTTTTCCGGCGTGGCCGGAGTTTTGACCTGAGCGATGGCAGGGATGGCGGCGCACAGCAGAGTGCACAGCAGCAGCGGGAGATTAGGGCGCATGGTGTCCTCGAGAAATTTTAGCCGTGCAAGAATAGCACGGTCGATGCCATATCTCAGGCGTCGGGGCGCATCCCAGAGGGAGATATCTGCAGGAAATTTAAATTTGCTATAGGCGCAACATTTCTTTTACTCTTAATGGTTACCGCATATCCTTCTTTTCGCTAGTTTGCGTTCTACCAATTTTGCAGTCTTCTCATGTTTGGTGATGCCCAATGGGTCAATTTCTTGCAGCAGTGTTCGGAACCGTTCGACGCAATCTGATCGCATTCTTACTTATTGTGCTTGTTCTCGTCGCGGGGAAGATGATAGGGAGCGAATGGGACCACGCCCAGAGAGTTGCGAGCGAACTTCCGGAGCTGCAGATTGCGGCAGCAAGTGTCGGTGCGCATCAGATGGCCCTAGCGGAAGAAATGACAGGGCGGGTAAAGCGCATGTCCAAGGCCGGCGTTCAGCAACTTGATGGGGAAATCCGCATTCTGGAGGCAGACATCGAGCGTTTGCACCGTAAGCAGGAGGGTATATCGGTAGGCACTGGTATATTTAAGCGCCCCAGTGGGGTAGTGGAAGAACTGCAGCGGAAGGCTGCACTTGGCGTTGAAATCGAGATACGCAGTCAGACTAGAGCATATCTGGTGGCTTTGCGTACCCATCTTGTTTTGTTAGGCGACCGGCAGGTAGAACTTGAAAAACTCGAACGGCTCCGCCTCGAACATGTACGAATTTATACGGCCATCCAGAGCGCAGAGCAGCAACTGAGTAAAATTGAAGTGGATGCAGGCGTGTTGGGAAAAATCCCATTTACGCGCAAGCATCAGCAAGTGGGGCAACTGACGGCCGAACTGAAAGAACTTAAAGTGGCCAATCACCGTGCTCACCAGGACTATCGGGCACAAAAACAGTTGCTAGCCCGCTTACCACTGCCCGCTGCGCTGAATGAGTTCCGCATTAATGAGCAGCGCCTCGCGCAAGCTAGCGCGCCGCTTCAAAAACGGCTGATGGAGGCTGAGCAATGGGCGGAGAAGAACCTGCTGTGGCACTCGTATCAGACCGTGCGCCCAGTGTTGCCACTGGCCCTATTCGTACTGGTCAGTTGGTGGCTGGTTCCGGTCGCTATACGCGCGCTCTTTTATTATGTGCTGGCTCCGTTTGCCGCGAGCAGACCTGCCATTGTCATCCGCCGTAGTACGAGTACCGGAGCGGCCGCCTATGCTAAGCAGCGCTCCGGGCACGATAGTTCACTAATTTCGGCGGTATCGCGGACGATCTCCTTGGCGCCAGAATGTGAAATGCTCATCCGGCCGGACTACTGTCAAAGCCAGCCTGTGGGCGTGCAGGCCAGCACCAAATTGCTATTCGACTGGGGGCGCTGGCTGACAAGTATTGCCGCGCATCTGTGGCTGCTAAAGCGTCTGCGTACCGCACAATCTGCGGATATCGTGGTGTCGTCGACCAGTGACGCACTTGATGAAGTCGCACTGCTGGAAATTGGCTCTGGCGAGGCTTTTGTGCTGCAGCCACGCGGGCTGATCGGGATGATGTACCCGATCGGACATCGTCCGAAAATCCGTAGCCATTGGCGACTGGGAACTCTGCATGCATGGCTGACGCTGCAGTTGCGTTACCTTGCCTTTGAAGGCCCGGTAACACTGGTCGTCAAAGGCTGCCGTGGCGTGCGCCTAGAGAAGGCGGCTAGTGACCGTACCATTAGTCAGGATGCAACTCTGGGATTTAGCGCTAATGCCCAGTATTCCACCGTGCGCGCAGAGCCTTTTGTGCCCTATCTGAGGGGCCGGCAGTCACTGCTGCAAGATAAATTTGGCGGACAGGATGCCTATTACCTGTATGAGGAAGTGCCGCGCAATGTGCGACCGGATGGGCAGAAGCATAATCCGCTGGAGGTGCTACTTGACGCCTGCTTAAAGGCTTTCGGGATTTAGCCGGAGGATTGCAGAAACAAAAACGCCACCCGAAGGTGGCGTTTTTGCTGAATTCTTGGTGGCCCGGGGCGGAATCGAACCACCGACACAAGGATTTTCAAAACGAGGCTCTACTGAATGCGTCAGCGTGGCCCTTGCTGCGTCCGCTAAGAAACTAGCCCAACTCCGATCCGGGATTACGTCAAGGAAGTCCTTGACGTATGGAGTTTCTGACTACCGCCTAATAGGTCCGCGACGCGGTGGCTTGGCACTTCATGGACAGTGCTAATCGGCGCGTATTTTTCAAGTTAAGGAACCGGGCATAGACAGGCGAAGTTAGCCAAGGCAATTCCGACGCGTCGCGGATATCGTTCAGGGAACCGAGTGGAACTGGGGCATCTATCATTACCTAGCAGGAGGAAAGACAGGTGTCAGACAGTGCGCCTTTCAAGCTGCAGCTACTACCAGCATAAATTGCCCCTTCTATACCGTCGAAACTGTGATGTTTCGACGGTTGCGAGCCATCGCGCTGTAGCTCACAGTTGGAAAAAAATAGTGGTAGCACTTGCTACACACTTTTTAACCATGGGGTACCAAAACTGGCGAAGCCAGTGTAATCGGGATAGATAGTCCTGTGCAAATAGCCAAACATTTTCTCAAGACGACTTCGAATCTCTGCCTTGGCTCCTGCGGCGATACGGAATGTGTAAAGAGCTCCGTCTGTTACTCCACCATGTACAGGATCGAAGACATGCGGACGGAGTGCAAGGCAGCATGCCTCTCGTCCTTCTTTAATCTTCCAATGACCGTCGGCGGCAATTCTACTTTTAGGAAATTGGAATTTTCCACCTGTTGGAAGTTGTGTGGCTGGAGCTCCACCAAAGAGAAAACCTCCATTCTGCGCAGAAATACGCGCATCAAGATTCGAAGGCTTCCAAGCAAATACTGATGTTGTCCACTCTTTAGATGGAACTGCGTCGGGTCGCTCGGACTTCCAAGGGCGACTGAGATCGTCTTCCCATGCACGTCTATCGGGGTGCTCGTTTATCAGCCGGTTGGTGATATCAATAGCAAATAGCCTCGCGTCGCAGCCACCGTGAATTTCCTGAGCATTTGCCCATCTCGGTTCAACTGCAAACCAAGCCGCAATCCACGCATTGAAAGTGATGTCGATTAACCTAGTTGGTGCGCCATAGTGTTGAAGCATCGCCAACTGTCGAAGTATTGATAAACGCCCAGAGCCGGATGGGGCATGTAATCCCCATCGATGTAGCTCTGCCAGAATTTTTGCTTCTTCCATTTGTTGATTGGCTTCGTCAACTACTTGTGTACGAGTAAGCGCAACCCTCCGATATAGTGAGCTGTGTAAGGCCCAACCAGCGTCGATTTGGCCTCGCCAAGCAAATTGAATATCGCGGCGTACGGCCTTTTCCATAACGAGTTCGATATTCTCAACCAAATCGCTAAATGAGTTAATTTGAACCTCGAATGGTTGCCAAAAATTGTTAATGTCGATCATGGATAAACAACCCTATTCAGCATAATTGCCACGGCCTGTTTCTGGCCGGCTAATATTTTTTATCGTAAAAGCCAACTATACTTGACCTTGACGGTTGGATTCTCCCCATTTCTCACCGCGAAAAAAAATGGCCACGACATTCGCATGTCGTGGCCATTTTCGGTTTGCTCTCCGCCTACGCTTTATTTACCAGATTCGATACCAGCTGCGACGTATTTCGCAGCGTGCTAGACGCCAAGTGAGCATAGCGCTGGGTGGTGACGCTCGATGCATGGCCTAGTAGCAGCTGTACCTGATACAAAGACGCCCCCTCGTTGACCAGCATGCTAGCGAACGCATGTCGGCAGTCATGAAGTCGGCACCGCTCCACCTTGGCTGCGGCGAGGATGCGATGCCATGCCTTGGTCGGGTTATTGAGCGGCTTCATCGGGTCTTTGCCGGGGAAGATCCACGGCGAGTCGTCCAGACGCGGCGCGCTCTTAAATACATCAATGGCTGCGTCGTTCAGGACAACGTGACGGGAGCGACCGTTTTTGGTCTTGGGCAGGAAAAGCGAGCCCTTTTCCAAGTCGAGGTGCTCATGACGGCTTTGCAAGATTTCTTCCCGGCGCAGGCCGGTTAAAATCAAGGCGCAAATCGCACGGGCCGCCACCGGATTCATGTCGAGCGGGGCTGCCGCCAGAATGCGACGAATATCGTCCGGCGACATGAAGTGATCTTTGCGGTTGGCTTCCTTGAGTTTCTTCAGATTGGCGCAGGGCGACTGTGCGATACGCTTCCACGACACGGCAAGATTGAAGAATACACTCAGCAACGCGTGGACGCGGTTGACGGTCGCTGGGGACAGCGTCGCCTTCAGACTGCCCAGCAGCAACTGGATATCGCGCGGAGAGACATCAGACAGGCGCAGATTCCCTATGACAGGCAGAACGTGATCGCGGAATTTTGCGATATCATTTTTGTAGGTGATTTTAGTCAGTTTGGCCTGCGCAATATACTCATCGGCGAACTCTCGCACCAGCGGCATGTCCTTCTGCTGCTGGCGTGCTTCTTGTGGGTTGCCGCCGAGGTCGAGCGTGGCGCGGTGCTGGAGCGCCGCAGCACGCGCTTGCTCGATGCTGATAGGGCCGAACTCGCCGATGCGAACAGCGAGTTTCTCGCCACGGTAGGTATAGCGGAACCAGAAGAACTTGCGGCCCGTGGTGCCGACCTGCAGCTTCAGCCCTGCGGTCTGCGGGTCCGTGATTTCATAGTTGCTCGATTTTGCGCCCTGAGCGTGCGCAGGCAGCTTTTCCAGCGCTGCTTTGGTCCACTTGATAGATGCTGCCATGTTAGATGCCTTTCTTGACGGTGTTGATTGGGTTCGTAGTGATCGTGTGTTGCGCGTCGAGCGCCAGATCGCTGGGATGCATGCCAATGCGGATCGTGAGGAATTCACCCTTATGGAAAATGCAGATCGCTTTGCGACCTGCTGCATCAGTTGGCAATTCCGAATCGGCAAACTCGCCATCTGGCATGTACATGGCCAGTACCTCAGTAATTGGCGAAAGCCAGTCCACGGGATCGGATTCGTTCTTGTTCTCTATTTGATTCATTTTTCTTCTCCTGTTGATACCAACAAATGCGTTGATAGACAGGACTGTACTGACTACAACTGAGTGTCGCAGTCGGAGGGAATCCTTATGGAATAAGGGTTTCTTGATGGTCTTGATAGAGAGAAATTTGCATCAGGGAAGTCGTTCACAGAATCTCCTTCTGCATTTCGAATTTGTCTAATAAACTGGAAGAAAAAATTCCAAGCAATAGTCTTGCGGGTTGACGTAGCTGTGAACTTAGTCTTCCAAGTCCTTGGAACTGAGCTGGATATCGGAGGCGGGGAATCCGCATGGCGTTAGCGTTGGCCTCGATCCATGCGGATTCTGGTGTTTTGTGACGTGGCGGTTGTTCCTGCTTTCCGGTCTATTCCCGGCCTTTGAGGTTGCCCTCGTGGGGCATATTGAGAGTGGACGCGTTCGCTACTCGGGAATTGGTGCTGGACAGCCATTGATGGCGGGAGGGTCCGAGGCGACATGGCGACCGGGCGACACCGTTATCGCGGTGCGCCCCAGTTCTGCGGTTGATGCCGAACCCAAGCGGGTAATGACGTGGCGACACGGCTACATGGCGACACGGAGTAATCAATGCACGCCGTCCGAAAAGTGCTGAGCACATTTTCGGCGGCAGATGGCTTAATATTCCGAGGGCAGTAGGACGGTGGTGGCGGAGCGGTCAGCCTCCGTAATAACCCAGATTTTCGTACCGTCGGTGAGGCGGTAGCTGGATAGGATGCGGGTACCGGAACTGACGGCGTTATCGTTGGCTTCGGCATCATCGGGGCCGACATCGCCCCAGTCGCCGATACTATGGCGTGCGATCAGGCGCATCGGGATCATACTGTTTGCTTCGAGTACTTTGAGCGCGCCGGGAGTGGCGACGAGCTGGCCGAGAGAAAACAGCATTGCGGGTTGGTGGTAGCTAGGATTATTCATGGATTGCTTTCACATTAGGCAGACATGACCGGTGCTTACGCACGTCATGTTGCCGGGGTTGTTGAGAGGGGAATTACTGAGGGATGGCGCAGGGCCGGGGCTGGTTCATAGAAATTGCGAAAAATCGGGGGCGACAAATTCGGGGCGCTACGTCGCCGTGTCGCCGTGTCGCCATGTCGCCAAGGTCGCCGAGACTATTCCGGCGAGCGGTCGGAGAGTGACGTGCAGAAGGCCGATGCTGTATTGGGCTACATGGCGACGTGGCGACAATTGGAAGATGGTCTGACGTTGATCGACCGTGCTGATTACTTGGTGGGATTGGAATGCGGATGGTCGGTGTCCGGCTATCGCTGCCGGACACCACCATCCACTATCACGCGGCGGCCTACAGGGCGGTGACGGCGTAGTTGTCGCAGGAGCGCTTTTGATCGCCGTAGATGACCACTTCGGTGTATTGGCTTACCTCGCCACGGGCCTCCAGCAGTGTCAGCAGCTCCTTGGTACGCTTACTTGGGCGAGCGCAGCGTGGGCCATCCTTGTACATCATGCGAACTGGGATGGCGGCGAGATCGAGTTCTTCGCTCTTGTTCTGCATCCACTCCAGCAGGGTCTTGGCGTCGGCTTCATCCTTGTTGGCCGGGGTCACATTGAAGACGTGCATGGCCGTATTCAAGTAGTAGTCTCCAAGGTCTATTGCGCGCAGCATGATGTCCTCACTAATGTCCTGGACATTCTTATCTTCTAGGATGGCGAGCAGCGCCGCAATACGCATGACTTGTTCTGCGAAGCGGGTAACGTAACCTGCGTGCGTCGCCAGATCACCACCGGGACCAGCTTCCATCTCCAGCTTATTGTAGAACTCGACCCATGCCGCTTTCGCACCGGGACTCATGCGTACAGTACGGGTATCCATGCCGCCCGTTTCTGGATTGATTTTCCAAGCGTGTGTCGCCAGCGCCGTGATTTTGGCGCAGAATTCTTGATACAGTGGTTCAGTATCGAGTTCGACATCGACGTGCTTACGGGTTCCAAGCAGCGATGGCGGCTGGCTGTACAGGAAGCGATTCCCCATGCCCTGCTGCATGACCATTCCTGAGCTAAGGAAGTCCATCGCCACGATAGGCTGGCAGAACAGCAGCACGCTCAGTCGACGGCCCTGAGCGTAGTGATGTTCTTCTACGCGGGTGCGGGTGAGCGGTTCGCCGGAGAACAGCGAGGCCACGTTACCCAAGAAGCGGCTTAGGTTATCGCGGGACATGGCATGACCGCCCAGCAGCGAAGCGCCTTCCAGCGCGAGCAGGAACTGGGCAGGGCAGCGCTCGATCAGGCCTACTACCATGCCATCGACAGTAACGTCTTGGATGATCATGCTGCTGCGCGCATCGTCAGCGCGGCTGATGGCCGCGTAGACGGGCTTGATGATCATGTCGATAGTAGAAGACTTACGTTCGCCCGATGCTGCGATCACAAACATATTGATCGTCACCGGGCAGCCCGAATCGGTCTGACGGGACGATACGTTGATGAGGGACTGCGCGAGAGCCGAGACCACACCGAGCAGCGCCGAGCCGACCATTTCCAGATCAACCTGCACGGCTTTGGCGATCAGCATGATGATGGCGGTAAGACTGCCAAAAGCGTGGACAGGGTAGGACTTTTTCTTGTTCAGGACAACGCTGGTAGCCAAGGCAGGGGGCTGGGCAACCTCCACTGATTCGGCATCAGCGTGCTGCGTCAGGGGTTGATTGTCGTCCTCGTCATCCGTATCGAGCGGTTCGCTATCGTCTTCTTCGCCGTCAATCGGCTCATCCTCTTGCTGTTCCTGTTGCTTGATCTTCGCCAGCACCAAAGCTCGACGCGCTTTATTCGCGCTATGCTCAGCCACCAGCTCCTTCATGGTTTTTTTCTTTTTCTCTTTATTAACTACGGGCATATGCTTCACGCCGGTATTCTCGCTGACGCTGGAATCGTTCGCTGCATCTTGGTCAGGAGCACTATCCTGCGCCACGGAATCGCTAGAGGCCTGCGCCGCTTGGCGCATTTTGATCTTCTCCATCAACTCCCTTATACTAGGTTTCTCCTGCATTTTTTCTCTCCTGTTAAGCCAAAAAACGTTTTGGTAAACCGGACTTTAGCGTTTATCTCGCTTCCCATCTTACGGAGAATTCCCTTGTATTAAAGGGCGTATTGGGTGGCTTGGGATTTCAGTGGGTCGCGTCAGGTAAGTCGTTCAGAGAACGTTTTTGGTGATTACGAATTTGTCTAATTCAGAAGTAAAAAAGGCTCCTAGCTTGGCTATTGTGTTCGCAAGAGAGCTTGCCGAGTTGATGGGCGGGAACCCATCGCGCCTATATCAATGGGGGACGGATTTGGGACTGCCCATGCCACGTGCACGGCAGACCTTCTATTCGCATCTGGCAAGTGATGGATGGGAGATGGAGAGTGAGCGCGCATCCTCCGAGTCATGTCGGATGGGAAGTCGCCCTTTGAATTGCCAGCTACGTGTGCGTGTGGTGTCGCTGGTAACGCAGTTCAGACGAGATATACGGGCCGGGCAACAGCGGCAGTTGATCGTATTGCTGGGATATGAGGTGGGGTCACGCCTAATTCATTTCCGGGTCTATCGCGGTCCGGCCTACGACGCTGGCGATGGGTACGGGGTTCACGAATGCGAGAGAATTCCTGTCGCCACGGTCGCAGCCTTCGTGAACGAATGTGGCCGCATGGTCGGACTGCCGTTGGAGCGTGTTTTGCTGACCCAGCAGCTGATGGACTTTAAGCCTGTGAAGGGCAAGAAATATTTCCTATCGCTGACAGAGGGGAAGATGGTGGTGAGGAAGTCAGTTGAGGAAGCTGGTGATAACGAAGTGCTATGCAGCTTCGGCAGTCCGAAACCATGCCAGACGCTAGACGGCGAGCATCCGTTCAGCGCTTGGTGTGGTGCGACGAATGCTACTCAGTTGACCGCTGGCCTATCTGACTTGGTCAAGCGGCACAATAAGGCGGTGGCTTTGCCGCGCTTAGAGGATGCCCGGAAGGCGTTGGATAAACTTTTGGAAAAGTCCCATGTGGCTGCTGTTAAGGCACCAAGTGGGTCGTCCAAGTGGGAGCTGCCGCAGTCCGCTTTCCAAGCGCGTATCATGAAGCATGATTACGCCTTGGAGCGGATGACATTGCACGAGGTACGCTTCATACCCCGGCAGTATGAGCGATTTGAGGAATTTCCCGGTGACTGCGCGCCGTAACTGGACGGGCGGGATGCCATGGCGACATGGCGACCCGGCGACCTGACGGTGGTCGAGGCCTATCAGTGTCGGGGACAGGTTTGTCGCCATGACGCCATGTCGCCGCCAGTCCCCGACGTTGTTTCCCCCTTCTTCCTGATATTGCCGGTTGATGCGACATAGAGTATCGACGTTATTAGTTGGGATTGTAGGCCGCCAGATTCCCTGTGGGAGATACTAGCGGTCGACATGCGGAACTCGTTAAGGGGTGAAGTCCGTGCCGTAACATTTTGGACACGGTGGCAGATTGTCAGAGTTGTTATTTAAGAACACTTTTTGACCGCACTTGATGCAAATGTAAACGCCGATTCCTGGCTTTTCTCCGGTACTAGACATTGATGCTCCTTTAATAAAAAGTAGTCCTGTAAGACAGCCCTCCCCTAGACAGACAGTTTCCAAGGGATTTTTTTTCTTGCAAATTTACGTTAAGGTCAATTGCGCCTAATAGAGTATCACTAAAGATTTCTTAGAACTACGCAGATTGTCACAGTGTTTCTTGTTATATTGGCCTTGCTACTGTGTGGCTGAATGGGGCAACTCTGAAATGGAGTGGGTTGGAGCGAGGTGGCAAATCCAGCTGATTCCCCATTATTTTGGGCTGGAAATTTTGAACTTAGTTGGGGCGGCGAAGTCGGGGACAGGTTTGTCGCCATGACGCCATGTCGCCGCCAGTCCCCGACGTTGTTTCTTCCTCCTTCCCGATATTGCCGGGTGATACCGCATATCGTTTCCTGAGAACTTGAGCGTTGCTTTTAGGAAGTCCTTCCGGCGAACGTGCTGACTGGACGAGGTAGGAATGTGTCTTGCGCTACGGCGGTTGTCACATTTAATACGTGTACCCGTAGTCGGCTAGTTCGCTTCTTATTGCTGAAATGATAATCATGTCAGCGTCAGGCGATACCTGTACGTCAGATACGCGTAGGTAGAGCGTTTCCGTTTGCTGGACGGGATCAGCAAGGTACTCTTGTGCTGTCCGGAAGCCATCCAGTTCAATGCCCAGCATATTGGTATTGATAGGAATAGTGAGCGCAATATACTGATTGGAGGCCATGTTCGCTATGGTCTCAGCCAGTCCAGTGATGACTACGACGATGCCGTCACTGAGCAGGATATCGCAGGCGTCGCTGATGCCGTTCCCGGCAGTAGCGCCGCCCTCTTCGTCGCTGTCGGTCAGGTTGACGCAGTAGGCGTTGAGGACGTTCTGGTAGTAGACCGCTCCGCGATGATGGGCCGTTGGCGTAAGCGGCGACCAATGGGCGATTTTCTCGGCATAACCGAGTGGCAGGTTCGGAGCGCCCGAGAAGATCGGGCCACGCAGATTGGCGGGAATGCTGACGTGCCGACCGAATAGCGCAGGGTCTGCTGGCGTGATGTGGATAGCGACATCAGCATCAACGGGTAGTTCTGCAAGGTGGAGGGCGTTGGTGTTGAGATAGTATCCCGGCGATGTATTCAGATCGGTGGCGGGATCGTCACCCAGACTGACGCGATCATAGTAGTCCAGATTAGAGATGGCGTTAACGGTCGCCATGGCTTCGGCGCTGACGTAGATGGTGGCCTGCATGGTGCTTATCCTTTATTCATTGATGGTATAGCCTTTGCGTAGCAGCTTGAGTTTGTGCCGCTGCTCCACGAGAGGGCGATTGAGGCTGAATAGGCTGAGATCCCTATCGTCATTGATCCGGCTAGCCTGCTTAGTCTGGATGGCGTTTCGTACTACCTGCTCGCCGACGGTGCTGTCGAAGTGGAATCGGCCTGCGCTGTAGCTGACGCGATCTGCGTCGTACTGCGCGCCAGCGATAAACTTCATTGCGTCGGCTGGGGTGTGCATCAGGATCAGCTGGATGGTTTTCCCCGCTCTTTCTGATTTACCGAGGAAGTAGCGCGGGTAGCTGCTAGCCGATTGCGATACATCCTTGAAGGTGTAGGCGAATTGATCTTCTAGAATCCGCAATACGTCAGGGCTCAGGGCGATCAGGTCGATGTCAGTAAATTCGGGATGTACCCGAGGCGAGAGCAGGTGCTTCGTGAATCCGCCGAACAGGTACAGGTGTGGTTCGTTCATGAGGTAATGTGCTAGCCGCTCAGTATCCTGCACGATGTCATGACCAACACAGTCCACGGTGGAGAGGTATCGGCTAGACAGGCAGAGCGCCTTGGATACGAACACGATACCGCTGTGGCCGAACACCAGCTTGCCGAGGTCGAGCGGATAGATGCTGTTGAGGTTTTCGCGTAGTACCAGCCGCTGACCCAGCTGGCAATATAGTGCGAAATACTGGGGCTTTAGCGCGAGGATGTCGGGACTGGGTAGTGGCGGCAGGACCAACGAGTATTCGATGTCTATCCCATGCCATTCGTGCTGGTAGCGCCCGAGCGCTTCCAGCACGTCGGCGTCCAGCGAGATCGAGACGTAATCGACGATGCCTTTGAGATTGGCGATGTGCTGGATTTCGCGGGTGATGATCCTGACCTTGTAGCCATGTTTCTTGATGGTTTGAATCATCGCTAGTAACTGGGGACTGTATTCCTCGAATCTGTATAGTGGATCGGCTCCGCCGCTAATCGTGATAAACGATTTATCACATTTATTGATGAAGGTGGTTATCTCTTCTTCTGATTGTCCGCCGTGGGGAAGTAGTGGCGAATCGCGCCAGTTACAGTATGAGCAGGCCTTGGCGCACCCGAAGCCCTTCTTTTTCCAGTTCACGATGATCGTGAAGTTCTGGCGTGGTTGTTTCATTGGAGTTCCTTCGGGAGCTAGTGGGAGTGAGCGCTATGCCGATTTTTTGCGCGGCAGAGTCAGCGTTTTTGCGGTGTCTGGTGCCGGTCCGGCGTCGGGTACTGTTTTGCTATTGCCTTTTTCTGGTAGGGTAATTGGAGTTCCCTGTTCGGTCAGCAGCTTGGATTTCCAAGCGTCGAGGTCGCCGACGATCACGTGCTGAGTTTCTGCTTCGGGTGCTGCGCCAAGCAGACCTTCGCTGCGTAAGATGGCGGTCATGAACCCGGCGTTATTGCTGCTCTTGCCGACAAACGCATCTTTGAATGTCTTTGATGGGAAGGGCTTGCTAGGCGTCGCTGTGAGGCACTTTTCGATTTGGTCTACTGGAACCCGCTCCCGGCTGAAGTAGCCGCCGCTTTCGTTGGCGGTGATAGCGATGTAGAGCTGCTGGCGATCAGCATCTGCGAGAACCTGATAGTGGATGCTGCCTTCGGCACGCGCACCGAGCTTCGCTGCCATGCCTTCTTTTATGAGCCAGTACGATTGTTCATTGATTCCCTCCTGTAGTGCTGCTTCGGAGGCGGGCTGGACTTCACTGGTTGTGGCGGAAGTGTCCTTGGTCGGGGGCTTGGTCATGTGTTTCTCCATTGATCTATGTAGCTGATTTGGATAGAAAAAATCCCCATGACGCAAAGTCATGGGGATTGATTTTCTGGCTTGATCGATTGCTTGTAATTAGCGGCGGTACTTCAGAGAGAAGTCCACGTCTAAGCTGCGGGGCATTAGTGCTTGCTTGAGGACATTCGTGTTTGTTGTGCTGCTACGCGCGGTGAGTGCGCTGGCCGGAGCATTTTTAGCCGGTAACGGCAGAGTTGGTTTTGCTGTGGTGTTTGTCATGTATGGATTGCTCTTTCTATCTAGGAATGAAAAAAGCCCAAGACCTTGTTCGGGCTTGGGCTTTGGCTGGTATCAACCTTCAAAATAATATATGCGAGAAGTAGGTGTCGATGTCGGTTTTCGCAAGATGATATTCCGTCAACTTCATTGAATCATTGTCGAGGATTAGCATTTGCACTACATTTGCACTACTATAGTTATCTTGTCAACCTTGATCACAGGAACTCAGTCCATGTTTGTTCGCTTTCAGCAGAAAAGTAATGTATTCGCATCCCTGATGCTCGTAGCTACTTTGAGCGGCTGCGCTGCAGTTGCGCCTCCTGCGCGACAGGCTCATGCGACTATTGCCGTGCGCCATTCGCCAGAGCTTAATCGGGTGGGAACGGTCGAGATCGGTGAGTCGATAATCTCAAAAGAATATATTTCCCGCATTCGGGGAATCTCGGTAGCAAGTGCTGTGACCGAATCGGTCAACCCGCCAGGTACGACGAGGATCATGGCTGGAGAGTTTGAGCTACATTCGAGTAGTCCGGAGGGGGAGTATTTTCAAGGAAATGCCGATTATTCGATGTTGGGCCAATCGGTTCCGGTAGGTGAGCGCGCAGGCGTTTTCGTACCTCATGATAAGAATCGCCCGGCGGTCATTTATCACTTTGCCAATGGCTATAAGTACGGGGTCACGCCGATCACGTATGCTCCGAAGGAAATCATCCATTTCACTCCAGAGAGTTTCCGCCGTGAACTCGTTTACAGTGGTATTTCTCAGAACACCGTAACATTTGTCTATCGCGAATTTAAGGATGCCCTTGCGAGGCCTGCGTTCTCTCAAGAACTAAAATATGACCTGACACAAGGGCGCATTGTTGGCTACAAAGGGGCGCGTTTTGAAATTTTGGAGGCTGGAAATACCAGTGTGACATACAAAGTGCTAAGTCTTCTCGAATAATCGAGTGGAGATATGGATATTAACTACACGGTTTTCATCCCACAAGAAAATTTCACCGCTAATGCGGTAATGTACAAGTATCGTGAAGTGAATCATTACTCTTTGTGTTCGCTGATTCTGAATCAAGTTTATTTCTCCAAACCAGTTAATTTTAACGATCCGTTCGAGTTGGTAATAGGGTTGGATGACACTGATTTTAGTCAGACAGTATTGATGCGCGAGTTGCGTGAGGCCGGGATTTTGTGCTTATGCCGATCGCCAAAAAATCTCGCGATGTGGTCTTATTACGGTAGCGGCTTGAGAGGATTCACAGTCGGCTATGACCTAAAGCGTTTATTGGAGACGATGGAGCCTGTTAGTCCCAATAATGATGAATGCACACCGCGTTGGCGCTTTGTTTATGATGTGCATTATTTGGGAGCGCGTGCGGCACCAGTCAACGTGCCAGTGTTGATAGACGGTGATTTAGATTCGAAAAGTAAAGAGTGGAGGAGGATGTTTGCGACTAAGTCGATAGCGTTTGAGCATGAGGATGAGTGTCGTATAGTTGTACCTCCAAGCGCGGATACTGTCCTTCCTTACGCTTGGTCCGGTCACGGGCTATATCAGCACCATGCTGATGCCTTGCGGGAAATAGTATTTGGCGAGCTGTTACCTGAGCATGACGAGTTGGCAATTCGAAGCATTCTGGCTGGCCGTAATGTTTCATTTAGGCGAGCTAAGAGGAATCCACTTAAATTTGAGATTAAAATAATTGATGAATGCTGATGGTGCTGCGGACCTGAAATAGACCGGAGCCAAGGACTGCGAAGTCCAGAAGCGACAACGCCAACCTGCATGGGTTGGCGTTTCGTGAGGTATGTTCTTGGTGGCCCGGGGCGGAATCGAACCACCGACACAAGGATTTTCAATCCTCTGCTCTACCAACTGAGCTACCAGGCCAAGAGGCAGCATTATAGCAGACTTGCAGAGAAGCGCAAGTCTCCCTTTTCTGGCGATGCTAACCGCTATAATGATTGCATGAATATTCCAGCTTCCACCGCTGCGCTGCGCGTGATCGAGAGTGATATCTGTATCGTTGGCAATGGCGCAATTGCCAAGACGACTGCGCTGGGCCTCGCCCAGGCCGGTTTCAGCGTGACTCTGCTGGGTCCGCCTTCGCCGCCACCGGCGCCGGCGGGTTCCGATCCGGGCTGGGATGCCCGCGTTTACGCGCTCAATCACACCGCCTATCGTCTGCTAACTTCGCTTAAAGTGTGGGGAGCGCTCGATGCCAGCCGGGTCGCACCGGTGGATGCCATGATCGTACAGGGCGATGGCGCACAGGCGGGTGGCCTCGGGTTCGACGCCTACGGTGCGCGTACCGATACGCTGGCATGGATCATGGAAGACCGCAATATTGCGCAGGCACTCGATGCCGCGCTGCGCTTTGCGCAGAATGTGCAGCAGGTGGAAGGCTGTGCCACCGCCCTGTTGCAGACGCAGGATAGTGCCACAGTGCAACTTCAGAGCGGCAGTTGCATCAAGTCGCAGCTAGTGGTGGGCGCCGACGGTGCCCAGTCGTGGGTGCGTGGTCAGTGCGATATCGGCTTTGACTACCGCAGCTACAACCAGCGCGCCGTGGTTTCCAACTTTGCCTGCGAGCTGCCGCACCATGGCGCTGCCTACCAGTGGTTCACGGGTGTGGACGGCATCGTGGCGCTGTTGCCGCTGCCCGGCAATCAGGTGTCGCTGGTTTGGTCGGCGCCCGATGCGCTGGCCGATACCCTGCGTAGCGAGTCGGCCGCGCAGATTGCCGCGCGGTTGGCCGTGTATGCGCAGGAAAAGCTCGGTGCGCTGACACCGCTGCAGCCGGAGCTGGTACGTGACTTCCCCCTGCGCCTGATCCGCCCCCATTCCATGGTGGCGCAGCGGGTGGCGCTGGTGGGCGATGCCGCCCACGTGGTGCACCCGATGGCCGGCCACGGCATGAATCTGGGCTTTGCCGATGTGGCGCAGTTGGTCAAAACCCTGAGCGAGCGCGAGCCGCAGCGCAGCCTCGGCGACGAGCGCGTACTGGCCCGCTATGCCCGCGCGCGCAAGGAAGATGTGTTGCTGATGCAGCTGACCACGGACGGTCTGGCGCGGCTATTCGGGGCAAATATCGAGCCGCTGCGCGTGGCGCGCAATTTCGGATTAAACTTGCTGGATAAATTGCCCGCGGTGAAGCGTCTGCTGATTTCCCACGCGCTGGGAAAATAGTCGTTTAGCGGTCTCGCTGCGGGTCTGTCTGTTGTTACCGGAGAAGTTATGAGTATGAGTAAGCTGGGTTTGCTGTTGATGTCGGCGCTGATGGCCGGTTGTGTGAGCGCTGAAACGCCGTCGACCGAAGCCATCCGCAAACTGGTGGAGCCCCGTCTGGGCACCAATGTGAAGGTCGATTCGGTTAAGGAAACCCCTTACGCCGGCCTGTACGAAGTACGGGTCGGCACCGACATTCTGTACACCGACAAGACGGCGACCTATCTGTTCTCCGGTCACGTGTTCAATCTGGTCACCAGCACCGATCTGACCAAGGAACGGCTGGATGAAATCAACCGTATCAAATTCTCCGATCTGCCGCTGGACAAGGCCATCAAGACCGTCAAGGGTGATGGTAAACGCGTGATCGCCGTGTTCGAAGATCCGAACTGCGGCTACTGCAAGCGCTTCCGTCAGACCACGCTGAAGGATACCGACAACGTTACGATCTACACCTTCATGTACAACATTCTGGCCGAGGATTCCTTCGTCAAGTCGAAGAACATCTGGTGCTCGCTGGACCGTAGCCAGGCATGGGATGACTGGATGATCCGTAACAAGCCTGCCGCCCCTGCATCGGCCAACTGCGTTGCGCCTAACGACGAAGTGCTGGAACTGGGCCGCAAGCTGGGCGTGAACGGTACGCCAGCGATCTTCTTCGCTGACGGTAGCCGTGTGCCGGGCGCGATCGATAGCAAAATGCTGGAAGAGAAGCTGGCCAAGATTAAGCAGTAAAGCGTCATATCCCGGGCCGCAGTTCTGTGGCCCGGACTACGTTGTCCTCGTTGTTCAACCCAAGTTTAGTTCTAGTGACGTGCAACCGCAGCACCGACAGGAGACTCGTATGATTACCTTGAACATCAATGGCAAAGACATGCAGGTGGACGCAGATCCATCGACGCCGATTTTGTGGGCGCTGCGTGATAATCTGAATCTGACCGGCACCAAGTTCGGTTGCGGCGCGGCGCTGTGCGGCGCCTGCACCGTGCATCTGGGTGGACAGCCTATCCGCTCCTGCGTAACGCCGATTTCGGCCGCCGTGGGCCAGAAGATCACCACCATCGAAGCGATGGAAAATGATAAGGTGGGCAAGGCCGTGCAGGCTGCATGGGTCAAGCTCGATGTGCCGCAGTGCGGCTACTGCCAGAGTGGCCAGATCATGAGCGCCACGGCGCTTCTGCGCACCAATAAAGCGCCGTCCGATGCCGACATCGACAACGCTATGAGTGGCAACATCTGCCGCTGTGGCACCTATCAGCGTATTCGTGCGGCCATCAAGGATGCCGCTAAATCCATCGCCTAAAGGAGATCGTCATGCGTATCGAATGGATGCAGCAGGAAACGCAGGTGGACACTCCGAAAAATGTCGAGGCAGCGGGCGGGGTTTCGCGCCGCGGCTTCATGAAGGCGGGTGCCGTGGCGGGCGGTGGTCTGGTGCTGGGCTTCTTCCTGCCCACCGGCGGCCGCTTCGCGCAGGCGCAGCAGGCGCAGGCCAAGGTGTATCAGCCTAACGCTTTCCTGCATATCAGTACCGATAACCGCGTTACCGTGCAGGTGAACCGGCTGGAATTCGGTCAGGGTGTGCAGACTTCGCTGCCCATGCTGATCGCCGAAGAACTCGATGCCGACTGGTCGAAAGTGAACGGCGCACTGGCACCGGCCGGCAACCAGTACAAAGACCCTGCGTTCGGTATCCAGATTACCGGTGGTTCGGGCAGTATCGCCCACTCGTATATCCAGTACCGCGAAATCGGCGCGCGTGCGCGCGCCATGCTGATTGCCGCGGCAGCCGAGCAGTGGAAGGTGCCGGCCGAGCAGGTACGCACTTCGCGCAGCATGCTGCTGGGGCCAGCGGGACAGAAGGCCAGCTATGGCAGCATGGCCGATGCCGCCATGCGCCAGCCAGTACCGGCCAGCGTCAAGCTGAAAGATCCCAAGGATTTCCAGTTCATCGGCAAGCCTATGAAGCGGCTCGATGCGGCTGTCAAATCTAACGGCAAGCAGCAGTTCGGCATGGACTTCAAGGCGCCCAATAGCAAGGTGGCGGTGGTGGCTCGTCCGCCCGTGTTCGGCGCCAAGGTGGCCAAATTCGATGCCAGCAAGGCCAAGGCGATCAAGGGTGTGATTGAAGTGCTGCCGGTTAGCACCGACCGTGGCGGTAACGGTGTAGTCGTCATCGCCGATGGCTACTGGCCGGCCAAGATGGGGCGCGACGCGCTGGTGATCGAATGGGATACCAGCGCTGTCGAAAAAGTCAGCAGCAGCGCGCAGATGGCCAGCTACAAGGCGCTGGCGCAGCAGGCCGGCAAACCGGCACGCAAGGCCGATACCTCCAAGCTGGCCGGCGCAGCGAAAAAAATCTCGGCCGTCTACGAGTTCCCTTATCTGGCGCATACGCCGATGGAACCGCTCAACTGCGTGGTCGATCTGCGTGCCGATGGCTGCACGGTGTGGGCCGGTTCGCAGTTCCAGACCATCGATCAGGGCGCGATTGCGGCGACCGCCGGTCTGAAGCCGGAGCAGGTGGTGCTGAATACCATGATGGCCGGTGGCGGCTTCGGCCGCCGTGCCGTGCCTAGCTCGGATTATCTGGTGGAAGCCGTCAACGTGGCCAAAGTCTGGCGTGCGGCCGGCAAGACGGAACCAGTGAAAGTGATCTGGAGCCGCGAGGACGATATCAAGGGCGGCTACTACCGTCCATCCCATGTGCATCGCGCCGATCTGGGGCTGGATGACAAGGGCAACATCGTCGCGTGGGACCATGTGATCGTTGGCCAGTCGATTATCAGCGGTACGCCGTTCGAGGCTATGATGGTCAAGGACGGCATCGATGCCACCATGGTGGAAGGCATGGGTGAACCATATGAGGTACCGCTCAACCTGAGCGCGCATACCGTCAAGGCCAATGTGCCGGTGCTGTGGTGGCGCTCGGTGGGCTCGACCCACACGGCGTTTGTGATGGAAACCCTGATCGATGAAGCGGCACACGCTGCCGGCATGGATCCGGTGGCCTATCGTAAGAAGCTGATCGGCGAGAAAGGCAAGCGCCATCTGGCTGCGCTCGATCTGGCCGTGGCCAAATCCGGTTATGGCAAGAAGGCTTTGCCGAAGGGGCAGGCATGGGGCGTGGCCGTGCATGAATCGTTCAACACGGCGATTGCCTATGTGGTGGTGGCGTCGGTGAAGAACGGTGTGCCCAAGCTGCACAAGGTGACTGCGGGCGTGCACTGCAATCAGGCGGTGAATCCGCTCACCATCGAAGCGCAGATTCAGGGCGCCGCGCTGATGGGGCTGGGCATGACCTTGCCCGGTGCCGCCATTACGCTGAAAGATGGCGTGGTGGAGCAGCAGAACTTCAGCGACTACACGCTGGCACGCATGACGGATATGCCGGTAATCGATGTGCACATCGTGCCCTCGAACGACCCGCCTACCGGCATGGGTGAACCGGGCCTGCCGCCGCTGGCGCCGGCCTTTGCCAATGCGCTGTTCAAACTAACCGGTAAGCGTCTGCGCAAACTGCCGTTTGATCTCGCCAGTGCCTGATTCCATGGCACTGGTCGGCGTTTTGCTGGCCGCCGGACGGGGGCAGCGGTTTGACCCGTCCGGAGTTCAGAACAAGCTGTTGCAGCCCCTGCCCACTGGCGAACCCGTGGTGGCAGCCAGTGCGCGCAATCTGCTGGCGGCTGCACCCCGTGTGCTGGCCGTAGTGCGCCGTGGCGATACGGCAGTAGCGGAGCTGCTCGCGCAGCTTGGTTGCGAGGTGCTGGTCTGTGATAATGCTGAGGATGGCATGGCCGCGAGTCTGACGCTGGCGCTGCGTGCCGCCAGCAAGGCGCACGGCTGGCTGATTGCACTGGGCGATATGCCGTATGTGCAGCCGCAGACCATGCGCGAACTGCTGGCCACTGTAGCCCGTGGCGCCCGCATCGCGGCGCCCGTGTATCAGGGCCAGCGCGGCAATCCGGTGGCATTCAGCGACTATCATTTACCATTGCTGCTGGCGCTACAGGGCGATCAGGGCGCGCGCGCCATTTTAAAGAATCACGCAGTCAGTGAACTGGTGGTGGATGATGAGGGCGTGATCCGCGACATCGACACCCGCGCAGATTTGTAATCAAGGAATCACATGAAAAAACCTAACAAGAATAAAGCAGCGATCGCCTACAGCATCATCGGCCACGATCTGGCCGCGCACCTGTTCCGCGTCACGCTGACGGTGGCCCAGCCAGACGAAGGCGGGCAGATTTTTGCGCTGCCGGCATGGATACCGGGCAGCTATATGATCCGCGAATTTTCGCGCAATATCGTGCGCATCCATGCCGAGTCCAACGGCCAGCCGGTGGCGCTGACCAAGCTCGATAAGCATAGCTGGCAGGCCGCGCCGCTGAAAGACCGTGGCGCCAGCCTGACGGTGCATTACGAAGTCTATGCATGGGATCTGTCGGTACGCGCGGCCCATCTGGACCAGAACCATGCGTTCTATAACGGCACTAGCGTATTCCTGCGCGTGCTGGGGCAGGAAAACCTGCCGCATGTGGTGGATATCCAGCGTCCGGCCGATCCGGCTGCGCGCAACTGGCGCGTGGCTACCTCGCTGCCGGAACTCAAGGCCAAACGCTATGGCTATGGCACCTACGTGGCAGGCGACTATGATGAACTGATCGACCATCCGGTCGAGCAGGGCGATTTTGCGCTGGCCACCTTCAAGGCGCACGGTATCCCGCACGATATCGTGATTACCGGCAAAGTGCCGAATCTGGACATGGCGCGCCTGAGCGCCGATCTGAAGAAAATCTGCGAAACCCAGATTGCATTCTTCGAGCCGAAGACCCGTAAAGCACCGATGAACCGCTATGTGTTCATGACCATGGCGGTGGGCGATGGCTATGGCGGACTGGAACACCGCGCTTCGACGGCGCTGATCTGCGCCCGTGCTGATCTGCCTAGCACCAAAGCGGCCAGCAAGGACATTAGCGACGGCTATCTGCAGTATCTGGGCCTGTGCAGCCATGAGTACTTCCACACGTGGAACGTCAAACGCATCAAGCCGGCCGTATTCGCACCGTACAATCTGCAGGTGGAGAACTACTCGCCGCTGCTGTGGTTATTCGAAGGCTTCACCAGCTACTACGATGATCTGATGCTGGTGCGCGCCGGCCTGATTAACGAGCAGACCTATTTCAAACTGGTAGCCAAGACGGTGGGCAGTGTGCTGCGCGGTAGCGGCCGCACCAAGCAGAGCGTGGCCGATTCCAGTTTCGACGCATGGGGCAAGTACTACCGTCAGGACGAGAATGCACCGAACGCCATCGTCAGCTACTACACCAAGGGTTCGCTGGTGGCGCTGGCGCTGGATCTCAGCATCCGCGCCAAGACGGGCGGCAAAAAGTCGCTCGACGACGTGATGCGCACTTTGTGGCAGCGCTATGGCGCCAGCTTCTATCATGGCGCAGGCCGTGGCGTAACGCCGGCCGAAGCGGAAGCTCTATTCGATGAAATCAGCGGCGGCCGTTTCAAACCGTTCTTCGACAAATACGTGCGCGGAACGGAAGACCTGCCGCTCGCCAAGTTACTGGCACCGTTCGGCGTCAAGTACGCGGACGAGCGCAAGTCAGCCAAGCCTAGTCTGGACGTGAATCCGGGCAAAGATGGCAACGACTGCAAACTCAATAGCGTGCATGAAGGCGGCGCGGCGCACCGTGCCGGTCTGTCGGCTGGCGACGTGCTGGTGGCGATCGATGGTCTGCGCGTCACGGCGAATAATCTGGAAGCGCTGCTGTCGCGTTACGGCGTCGGCTCGCAGATCAGCGTGCACGCGTTCCGCCGTGATGAACTGATGACCTTCAGCCTTACCCTGCAGGGGGACCGTGTGCCCGGCATCAGTCTGAGCTTGGATGCTGCCGGCAAAAAGGCCGGTACACCGCAACGTCCAAGTCAGGACGGATAAGCCGCTATGCTGCTCGATCCGGCTACTCTGATCTTCATGTCGGTGCTGATGGCGATCGCCATGAGCATCGTGCTGTTTTCGTCGTATTACAGCTATCCACCCGAGATCAAAGGCCTCAACTACTGGGCTAGCAGTCTGCTCATGCTGGTGGCCGGGGCCGGTCTGTTTGCTTCCAACCGGTTGGGCGTGCCCGATCTGGTGGTGCTGCTGACGGCTAATTCGGCGTTTGTCTGCGGTGTCGGCCTGACGCTGATCGGTACACAGAAATTCTATGGCCTCAAGCCTTCATGGTGGCTGTTCTCGCTACTGTGGGTGCTCTGTCTGGCCGGCGTGACTTACTGGCATGTGTGGGATCCCAGCTTCAGTGCGCGGGTAGCGGTGTTCTCCTATCTGGTGTCGGTGTATTACTTCTACCTCACCATCATCGTGTGGCGCCACGGCGAGCCGCACTTCTCCACCCGCTTCCTGTATGTGCTGCTGGGTCTACAGTCGGTAGTGGTGTTCACACGCGGCACACTGGCCATGCTGTTTGGTTCCGAACTGGCGAATATCATGGTGAGCGGCCCGTTCCAGAGCCTGTATCTGGCGCTGGGGCAGTTCATGATTCTGCTGCTGGCGGTCAGTTTCAACACCGTGTCGACTCGCCGCCTGCAAGGGCTGCTGGAGCGCCGTTCCACGCTGGACCCGTTGACGCAGGTGCTGAACCGGCGCGGCTTTGCCGATGTCTATGCCAAGGAACTGGGGCTGATGCGGCGCCAGTTCACGGTGATGACGGTACTGAGCATCGATCTGGATTACTTCAAGAAGATCAACGATACGCATGGCCACATCATCGGTGACCGCGTGCTGGTGGAAGTGGCTGGGCTGATCGGCAAGGCCTTGCGCGTGTCCGATCACATCGCCCGCTTCGGCGGCGAGGAATTCGTCGTACTGCTGCCGGAAACGGGACTCGATCGTGCGCTGCAGATAGCCGAACGCATACTCAAGGCGGTGCGCGCTTCCGGTGCGCATGGGCTGCCTGCGTACACGGTCAGCATAGGCGTGGCCTGTCAGAGCAGTCCGGAGGAAAATCTGGATGGCTTGTTGCTGCGGGCGGATCAGGCGCTGTATCGCGCCAAGGATGGTGGCCGCGATCGCATCGAGATCGCGGCGCCGGTGGTGACCTCGGCGCCAGCGGCGCCGGTAATGCCAGTCCTTGCACCAGAGGTGCAGGTAGCTAAAGCCTAGTCGAACAGGCGCGCTAGTTCGGCGCCCGGATCGGCTGCGCGCATAAACGCTTCGCCAACGAGGAAGCTGTGCACGTTGGCCGCGCGCATGCGCTCCACATCAGCCGGCACCAGTATGCCCGATTCGGTGATGACGATTTTCTCGGCAGGGATGCGGTCCAGCAGACCCAGCGTGGTATCCAGCGTCACATCGAAGGTGCGCAGGTTGCGGTTGTTGATGCCTACCAGTGCCGTCTTCAGGCGCAGCGCTGCATCGAGTTCCGCTGCATCGTGAGTTTCTACCAGCACGCCCATACCCAGTTCATGCGCGCAGGCCTCCATCTCGGCCATCAGGCCGTGATCGAGCGCCGAAACGATCAGCAGAATGGCGTCGGCACCCATGGCGCGCGCTTCATAGATCTGGTACAGATCGATCATGAAATCCTTGCGCAGTACCGGCAACTGGCAGGCCGCGCGGGCCTGCTGCAGATAGGCTACCGAACCCTGAAAGAACTGCTCGTCCGTCAGCACCGACAGGCAGG
Source organism: Duganella fentianensis (assembly GCF_964031615.1). GTDB lineage: Bacteria > Pseudomonadota > Gammaproteobacteria > Burkholderiales > Burkholderiaceae_D > Rugamonas > Rugamonas fentianensis_A. The sequence continues at coordinate 9,502 of NZ_CAXIQN010000008.1, read as the reverse complement.
CCGCGCCATGCTGGGCATAGCTGGCGGCGATGTCGGCGGGACGGAAATCGGCGCGGATCACGCCTTTCGACGGCGAGGCTTTCTTGATTTCGCTGATGACGGCAGGTTTGCCGGCGGCGATTTTGCTACGCAGGCTGGCTTCGAAGCCGCGCAGACCGGCGCGCAGTTCGTTATTACCTTCTACCTCGGCGCGCAGGCTGGCATAGCTGAGCTGCTGTTTGGCAGCGGCCACTTCCTGTGCTTTGACGGCGAGGATTTTATTGAGTATGTCGGACATGTTGGATACCAGAGTAAGTTGGTGTGGTGCGGGCGTAGCGCCTAGTTGTACTGTCCCAGCGTTTGCGTGACCTGCACGAACTGTTCAATTTTCTTGATCGCGGCGCCGGAAGTGATGGCTTCGCGCGCACGCACCAGACCATCTTCGATCGAACTGGCTACCCCGGCGGCATACAGCGCAGTGGCAGAATTGAGCGCGACGATATCGAAGGCCGCACCCGGTTCACCGCGCAGCGCTTCCATCATCTTGGCTTTGGATTCGGTCGCGTCCGCCACTTTCAGATTGCGGCTGGCGATCATCTGCAGGCCGAAGTCTTCCGGATGAATTTCGTATTCGCGGATTTCGCCGTTGACCAGTTCACCCACCAGCGTGCTGGCACCCAGCGACACTTCATCCATATTGTCGCGGCCATACACCACCAGAGCATGCTGGGCGCCAAGGCGCTGCAGTACGCGCACCTGAATACCGACGAGGTCGGCGTGGAATACGCCCATCAGGATATTCGGCGCACCGGCCGGGTTGGTCAGCGGGCCCAGAATATTGAAGATGGTGCGCACGCCCAGTTCGCGCCGCACCGGTGCCGCGTGCTTCATGGCGGCGTGGTGATTCGGTGCGAACATGAAGCCTATGCCCGTCTGGGCGATGGACTGGGCGATCTGTTCCGGTTTCAGATTGATGTTGGCGCCCAGCGATTCGATCACGTCGGCACTGCCGGACGAGGACGAAACGCTGCGGCCGCCGTGTTTGGCCACGCGTGCGCCGGCAGCTGCGGCGACGAACATGGAAGCGGTCGAGATGTTGAACGTGTGGGCACCGTCGCCGCCTGTGCCGACGATGTCGAGCAGGCCGCGGGTGTCGGCCATCGGCACTTTGGTGGAGAACTCGCGCATGACCTGCGCGGCGGCGGTGATCTCGCCTATGGTTTCCTTTTTCACGCGCAAGCCCATGGTCAGGGCAGCGATCATGGTGGGCGACATTTCACCGGACATGATCTGGCGGAACAGATGCAGCATCTCGTCGTGGAAAATCTCGCGGTGTTCAATGCAGCGCAGCAGTGCTTCTTGATGGGTGATAGGCATGGCAATCCTCGCAATAATTTGGCACAGATAGTCAGTTAAACGCGCCCTTGCAGGCGCAGGCAGGAGCGCGCACGCAGCGCGCTGCCAGCCTTGGGCTTAACGAACCAGGAAGTTTTTCAGCAGTGCGTGACCGTGTTCCGACAGGATGGACTCGGGGTGGAACTGCACGCCCTCGATGTCGTATTCCTTGTGGCGCACGCCCATGATTTCGCCGTCGTCGGTCCATGCCGTCACTTCGAGGCAGGCCGGCAGCGAGCTGCGTTCGATGGCCAGCGAGTGATAGCGGATCACTGTGAAAGGCGAGGGCAGATTCTTGAAGACGCCCACGCCGGTATGCGCGATGAGAGAGGTTTTGCCATGCATGACCTGCTTGGCGCGGATAACTTTTCCGCCAAAGGCTTCGCCTATGGCCTGATGGCCGAGGCACACGCCCAGTATCGGTTTCTTGCCAGCGAAGTGCTTGAGCACTGCGATGGAGATGCCTGCCTGCGCCGGATCTTTAGGACCCGGCGAGATGCAGATGTGGTCGGGATTGAGGGCTTCGATTTCCTCAATGGTGATTTCGTCGTTGCGGTAGACCCGCACGTCTTCGCCCAGTTCGCCGAAATACTGCACGATGTTGTAGGTGAAGGAGTCGTAGTTGTCGATCATCAGCAGCATCTTAGAACTCCCCATCCAGACCATCTTGCACTTGTTCGGCAGCGCGCAGTACGGCGCGCGCCTTGTTTTCAGTTTCCTGCCATTCCATTTCCGGTATCGAATCGGCGACGATGCCGGCGGCGGCCTGCACATACAGCATGCCGTCCTTGATCACGCCGGTACGGATGGCAATCGCCACGTCCATTTCGCCGCCGAAGGACAGGTAGCCGCAAGCGCCGCCGTAGATGCCGCGCTTGGAGATTTCCAGTTCGTCGATGACTTCCATGGCGCGTACTTTCGGCGCGCCCGTCAGCGTGCCGGCCGGGAAGGTGGCGCGCAGCACGTCCAGATTGGACAGGCCGGATTTCAGCTTGCCTTCCACGTTGGAGACGATGTGCTGTACGTGCGAATACTTTTCGATCACCAGACGGTCGGTGACTTTCACCGTGCCGATGTCGGAGATGCGGCCCAGATCATTGCGCGCCAGATCGATCAGCATCACATGTTCGGCGATTTCTTTCGGATCGGCCAGCAGTTCGGTGGCCAGTTCGGCATCGCGTTCCGGCGTCGAACCGCGCGGACGCGTGCCGGCAATCGGGCGCAGCGTCACGCGCTTCTCGCCGTCCGGCAGGGTCTCGTTACGCACCAGAATTTCCGGCGATGCCCCGACAATCTGCATGTCGCCGAAATTGTAGAAGTACATATACGGCGACGGGTTCAGCGAGCGCAGCGCGCGGTACAGCGTGAGCGGCGAATCCACATACGGCTTGCGGATGCGCTGTCCGATCTGCACCTGCATCAGGTCACCGGCCATCACGTATTCGTGGGCGCGGGCCACAGCTTTCAGATAGTCTTCCTTGGCGAACTCGCGGATCGCTTCGGTGCGCACGGAAGCGCTGGTAACCGGTGCATCGACGCCACGGCGCAGCATGATGCGCAGGTCTTTCAGGCGCTGGCGGGCTTTGGAATAGGCTTCCGGCTGGGACGGATCGGCATACACGATCAGATACAGTTTGCCGGACAGGTTGTCGATCACGGCCAGTTCTTCCGTCACCATCAGCTGGATGTCGGGCAGGCCCAGATCATCTTTCGGCTGGGTGTTGGCCAGCGTCTTTTCGATATGGCGCACCGTGTCGTAGCCGAAGTAGCCAGCCAGACCGCCGCAGAAGCGCGGCATGCCGGGACGCAGGGCCACTTTGAAGCGTTTCTGGTAGCTCTCGATGAAGTCGAGCGGATTGCCTTCGTGCGTCTCGATCACCGTACCGTTCTTGACGATCTCGGTGCGGTGGCCGAAGGTGCGCAGCACCGTAGTGGCGGGCAGACCGATGAAGGAGTAGCGGCCGAAACGTTCGCCGCCCACGACCGACTCCAGCAGGAAGGTATTCTTGCCGGCGTTCTGGGTCTGGGCCAGTTTCAGGTATAGCGTGAGCGGGGTTTCGAGATCGGCAAAAGCTTCGGCGATCAGAGGGATGCGGTTGTAGCCGTCGGTGGCCAACGATTTGAATTCGAGTTCGGTCATGTCTGTTCTCCATGCCGCCTGTAGAGCGATGGATGTGGTACAGGCGGTGGTGGTTCAAAAAACCTGTCGCGCAGCAGCGCAACAGCAATCAGTTCGGCTTAGTTTTGCCAGGATTGCCAGCGTCGCCAAAGCCAGGCCTCAATCGCGCCGGTTTGGTTGACTTGGTGTTTTTTGAACAGAGACATTACGGTCAGCGTTGGTTCAGCTAAGGTTAATTTTGCGAACGAATCAAAGTTGCCGCGGATAGCAGCGTGTCTACTATACCATCGGAATCGATGGTGTGTATAGCCTCTCCGTGATTGTAGCCGTAAGGGACGGTCAGCACGGGGCAACCCGCTGCCCGTGCGGCTTGCGCGTCATTCGACGAGTCGCCGATGGCCACTACCTGCGCGGCCGGCAGGCCGAAATCGGCGCAGACCGTCTGCAACGGCAGGGGATCGGGTTTTTTACGCGCCAGCGAATCGCCGCCATACACCACCTCAAAATAGCTGTTCAGGCCTTTGGCGGCCAGCAGCGGGGTAGTGAAACTGATCGGTTTATTGGTCACGCAGGCCAGTCGCAGGCCTTGTTGTTTTAGCGCACTCAGGCCTTCCAGCACTTCGGGATACAGGCTGCTGAATTGACCATTGATGCGTAAGTAGTGGCGCTGGTAGGCGTCCATCGCCTGGGCAAACTTGGCCTCGACCTGATCGGCTGCCAGATCCAGCGCCAGTACGGCGCGGATCAGGTTTTCCGAGCCTTTGCCCACCATCAGGGTGATCTGTTCCTGACTGATCGGGGCGAGGCCCAGCTCTTCACGCATGCTGTTGATCGCGACGTGGAAGTCGGGAATCGTGTCCAGCATGGTGCCGTCGAGGTCGATGATTGCGGCGCGTACGCCTGCCAGCACACTCATGCTTACACCTTGGCCAGATTGGCGCGCATGGCGTCGATCACGGCCTTGTAGTCCGGCTGGCCGAAGATGGCCGAGCCGGCCACGAAGGTGTCGGCACCCGCTGCCGCAGCGGCGGCGATGTTGTCGATCTTGATGCCGCCATCGACTTCCAGCATGATGTCGCGGCCCGACTCGTCGATCTTGCGGCGTGCCAGCGCGATCTTTTTCAGCGCTTCGGGGATGAAGGACTGACCGCCGAAGCCCGGATTGACGGACATAATCAGGATCATGTCGATCTTGTCCATCACGTGATCCAGATAGTGCAGCGGCGTACCCGGATTGAATACCAGACCGGCTTTGCAGCCATGGTCGCGGATCAGTTGCAGGCTGCGGTCGATGTGTTCGGACGCTTCCGGATGGAAGGTGATGATGTTGGCACCGGCTTTGGCAAAGTCGGGGATGATGCGGTCTACCGGTTTCACCATCAGGTGCACGTCGATCGGCACGTCCACATGCGGACGGATCGCCTGACACACCATAGGGCCGATGGTCAGGTTAGGTACGTAATGGTTATCCATGACGTCGAAGTGGATAATGTCGGCGCCAGCGCTGACGACGTTACGCACTTCCTCGCCCAGACGGGCGAAGTCGGCGGACAGAATGCTGGGAGCGATGCGGAAATTGGACATGGGATGGGCCTGCATTAAAAAAAGATGCGCTATTTTACGCTGCACGGCGCTTGTGCGCCTGTTTTCAGGCGCGCCGTCCTTGCATACGGGGGCGATTTGGGGTGCAATGGCAGTCTGGCGATATACAATCGCCAACCTTGCTGAGAGTGCCAGTGCACTCGCCCCGATTTAAGGAATCTGAATGGCCACTTATGCAATGACGGTGACGGTCCGTACCCAGTATCTGCCCGAGCAGTCTGATCCGGAGCGTACCAATTTCGTGTTCACCTACTCGATCACGATCAAGAATACGGGTAAGGTGGCAGCCCAGCTGATTTCGCGCCACTGGGTGATCACGGATGCCAACAACCATACGGAAGAAGTGCGCGGCCTCGGTGTGGTCGGCCATCAGCCGCTGCTGCAGCCGGGCGAGCAGTTCGAGTACACCAGCGGTACCGGCCTGCGTACGCCGCAGGGCTCCATGTATGGCGAGTACTTCTGCGTGGCCGAAGACGGTCACCGCTTCGAAGTGCCGATCCCTGAATTTGTCCTGTCGCTGCCGCGCACCCTGCATTAATACTGATCAGGGCTGATCAGTTTTGATCATTGCGCTGGTTCTGCGCTGGCGGTTCATCGTCGCGCGGCTTGGGCTTGGGTGCATACATGGTCCACCAGACGATGAACACCAGCAGGAAAAACGCCACGCATGCTTCTATCATCAATATCCACATAACAGTCCTTATGTTCTCCACACGTCGTAGTCTACCTGTTCCGCTCACTCTCGTCGCGCTGGCTTTGGCCGCCTGTACTTCGACCCCGCTGCCGCCCGATACCAGCCGCGCCCCGGTCACGCCTGTGCCTGCCCCTGTACCGGAGCCTGCGCCAGCGCCGGTTCCAGCGCCTGCGCCAGCCAAGCCGGCCGTCATGCAGCTGGTGCCAGCGTCGTTCAGCGCGCTGCCGGGCTGGGAAAAGGATGATCTGCGCGCCGCTTGGCCGGCTTTTATGTCGTCCTGTGCCGTGCTGGCGAAGCAGCCCAACTGGAAGGAGTCGTGCAGTATCGCCCGCAGCGTGAATAGCAACGATGACAAGGCGATCCGCACGTTCTTTGAAGCGTTCATGCAGCCCAATCAGGTCATCGCGCCGGATGGTTCTAATGAGGGGCTGGTCACCGGCTACTACGAACCGCTGCTGCGCGGTGCCCGCAAAAAGGGCGGCCCGTATCAGACTCCGTTGTATAAAGTGCCGGAAGATATGATCACGGTCGATCTGGCCAGCGTGTATCCGGAACTGAAAGGGATGCGCCTGCGCGGCAAGCTGGTGGGCAAGAAGCTGGTGCCGTATGCCACCCGCGCCGATATCGAAAAAGCCGACTTCGCCGGCAAGGAACTGCTGTGGGTGGATGATCCGGTCGAATCGTTCTTCCTGCAGGTGCAGGGTTCGGGGCGGGTGCAGCTGACTGATAGCAAGGAAACCGTGCGCGTGGCCTATGCCGATCAGAACGGTCATCCGTACAAATCCATCGGCAAATATCTGGTAGAGAAGGGCGAGCTGACGCTGGAGCAGGCTTCGGCGCAGGGCATCAAGGCGTGGATCGCTGGTCATCCTACCCGCATGCAGGAACTGTTCAATGTGAACCCCAGCTATGTGTTCTTCAAAGAGGAGCGCCTGCCGGACCCGAAAATCGGCCCGAAAGGGGCGCTCGGTGTGCCGCTGACGCCATCGCGTTCGGTTGCCATCGACGCGTCGCAACTGCCGCTGGGCGCGCCCGTATTCCTCTCGACCACCATGCCGAACAGCGATATTCCGCTGCAGCGGCTGGTAATGGCGCAGGATACGGGCGGTGCTATCCGTGGTGCTATCCGCGTCGACTACTTCTTCGGCTTCGGCACCGAGGCAGCGGAAAACGCTGGCCGCATGAAGCAGCGCGGCAATGTCTGGGTGCTGTTACCCAAGCAGGTGCAATAAGTCGACCGTTCAGGGTGTCACCGTCGCCAGCGCCTCTGGTGGTTTTCTCAGGTTGGGGTTGAGTGCCATGGCGACGGTAAGCAGGATGCCGCCCGCCGCCATGCAGGCCATGCCGGTGCGTATGCCATAGTGTTCGCCCAGATAGCCACCTATCAGTGCACCGGCCGGTGCGCTGGCCACGGTAAGGAAACGCATGGTGGAGACCATGCGCCCCAGATAGGCATCCGGTGTAACTTTTTGCCTCAATGTCATATAGGGCATAAAGAACAGCATCACACCGCAGTCGAGCATCATGGTAACCAGTGCGCTGGCAACAGCGCTGGCGATAGGGCTGCCGAATAAGTTGGCTGGGATCATGGGCATGGCCGTGAATGCGCAGGCAGTCAGACCTATGCCTATCAAGACCGTGGTGCCGAGGCCGTAACGTGCGTTCAATGGGCGCAGTAGCAATGAGCTGAGCATCACGCCCACGCCGCCTATCATCTGGGCCATGCCGAGCAGGCCGGGCGTCATACCTAGCTCGCGCGTGCCAAACAATACGCCCAGCGCGGTAAAACCATAGAACAGCATGTGCCATGCTCCCGCGCTCCATGCCAGCATGCGCAGCAGCGGGTTGCGCCAGATGAATAGCAGGCCATCATGTATATCGTGCAGCATGTGCTGCTGCGAAGGTTCCGGTTTGGGATCGTTGGCATCCAGCCGGCGCAATATGAGAATAGAGAAAATAAAGCCCAGTGCGTTGAAGATCACGGCAAAAGGTGCCGTCAGCCATTGAACCAGTACACCGGCAATGCCGGGCGCGACGATGCGGGCGATGGAATCGACTGCAGCAAATTTGGACTGGGCTTCGATCAGCTTTTCGCGGCCTATCAGATTGGTGAGAAAAATCTGTTCCGCTCCGCCTCCTATCAGTGAGCAGCAGCCATTGAGTAGAGCGACCACATACATCCACTCTATGCTTAGTCGTCCCAGCCAGTAGGCCAGCGGAATACTGCCGAGCGCAGCCGCCTGTACCATTTTGCTGGCTAGCAGTACCGGTAATTTGCGTTGTCGGTCAAGGAATACGCCGGCCGGTAAGGCCAGCAACGCGAAAGGTATGGCAGCGGCGGCGCCCAGTATGCCCATCTGGGACGGTGTAGCATGCAGCAGGATGGCCGAACAGAGGGGCAGGGCGAGTGCACTGATATAACTACCAAAGTCGTTGAGGATGGCGCTGATCCAGTAGCGGACGAAATTGCCATTGCGTAGCAAGGCGTCACGCTCCAGATAATCTTGAACTTTGCGATTTAGCGAGGGAAGAATGGTAGCGTCCGGTAGTCTAGGCCTATCAAACTATGATACCAGTGCAACGGTTAGGCGCTACAATCGCAGAGTAAATTCCCACCATCTAGGAGACAGCTATGCAGTATGAAGACCTGATCGTTGAGGTGCACGAAAAAGTAGCACTGATCCGTTTGAATCGTCCCAAGGCGCTGAATGCCTTGAATGACCGCATGATGAACGAGTTGGGCGATGCTCTGCAGAAGTTCGATGCCGACCCTGCTATCGGCTGTATCGTGCTGACGGGTAGCGAGAAGGCCTTTGCTGCAGGTGCCGACATTGCTGCCATGGCGGACTATACCTATGTAGATACCTATCGTGACAACTACATTACCCGCAACTGGGAGCACATCCTGCGTATCCGTAAGCCGGTGGTAGGCGCTGTGGCCGGTTATGCACTAGGTGGTGGTTGCGAACTGGCCATGATGTGCGATTTCCTGATTGCGGCCGATTCGGCCAAATTCGGTCAGCCGGAAATCAAGGTTGGTGTGACTCCCGGTGCGGGCGGCACCCAGCGCCTGCCACGCGCCATCGGTAAAGCCAAGGCCATGGATCTGCTGCTAACGGCACGTACCATCGACGCCGCTGAAGCCGAGCGCATCGGTCTGGTATCGCGCGTAGTACCCGCGGACAAACTGATCGAAGAAGTGCTGACGGCTGCTAAGCAGATCGCCGCGATGCCAACCTCGGTAGCCATGATGATCAAGGATGCAGTGAACCGCGCCTTCGAAACCACTTTGACGGAAGGCGTGAATTACGAGCGCCGCCTGTTCCAGGCTGCTTTCGGTACGCCTGCTCAAAAAGAAGGCATGCATGCTTTCCTCGAAAAACGTGCGCCGAATTTCGACGGCATGTAATTAGCGGGATGCCGATAGCCTCTCACTATGTAATTCAAGTAATTGCATAGTGAGGGTTGACGAGTTCCGGAAATCCCTGCATAATCTCGCTTCTCTGCTGCTGACAAACAAAACGATTTGTCGAAACGCAGCAAGTAGTGCCAAAGAGTTCTTTAAAAATTCACAGTCGATAAGTGTGGACGTTTGATGAAAGTGCACGCGAAGCTAGTCTTCGTGATACTTAAAAAATATCAAATGTTCACAAGAAATAAATGAAATAGGACGCTTCGTAAAAGAAGCGAACTGTCAGTATTTTGAGTGAGCG